>NZ_VAWE01000001.1:5883750-7252500 GCF_005795905.1 Streptomyces marianii | reverse complement strand
GAGTACCTGGCCGGGCGGGTGGCCGACCTCGACGACGTACGCAACCGCATCGTGGCGCGGCTGCTCGGCGTACCGATGCCGGGCGTACCGGACAGCGACGAGCCGTATGTCCTGATCGCCCGGGATCTCGCGCCCGCCGACACGGCGCTGCTCGACCCTGCCCTGGTGCTCGGGTTCGTCACCGAGGAGGGTGGCCCGACGAGCCACAGCGCGATCCTGGCCCGGGCGCTCGGGGTGCCGGCCGTGGTGGCGCTCGCGGGTGCCTGCGAACTCGCCGAGGGCACGGTGGTCGCGGTGGACGGCAGCACCGGCGAGGTGTTCGTGGCACCGGGCGAAGAGCGGCGTGCGCTCCTGGCCGAGGCCGCAGCCGAGCGGAAGGCCGCGTTGGCGGCTTCCACCGGTCCGGGTGCGACGTCGGACGGCCACAAGGTACCGCTGCTGGCGAACGTCGGCGGTCCCGGCGACGTTCCGGCCGCGCTGGCGGCAGGTGCGGAGGGTGTGGGTCTGTTCCGCACAGAGTTCCTGTTCCTCGACGACAGCAGCCAGGCGCCGTCGGAGGCCAAGCAGGTCGAGGCGTACCGGCAGGTGCTGGAGGCGTTTCCCGAGGGGCGGGTGGTCGTGCGGGTTCTGGACGCCGGTGCGGACAAGCCGCTGGACTTCCTGACTCCGGCCGACGAGCCGAACCCGGCACTGGGCGTCCGGGGGTTGCGGTCGCTGCTCGATCACCCGGAGGTGCTGCGGACACAGCTGACCGCACTGTCGAAGGCCGCCGAGGGACTGCCCGTGTACCTCGAGGTCATGGCGCCCATGGTGGCCGACCGCTCGGACGCCAAGGCGTTCGCGGACGCGTGCCGTGAGGCCGGGCTCGACGCGAAGTGCGGCGTGATGGTCGAGATCCCGTCGGCGGCTCTGCGGGCGCGGTCGGTCCTTCAGGAGGTCGAGTTCCTGTCGCTGGGCACGAACGACCTGGCCCAGTACACCTTCGCCGCCGACCGTCAGGTGGGTGCGGTGTCCCGGCTGCAGGACCCATGGCAGCCCGCGCTGCTCGACCTGGTGGCGCTGTCCGCCGAGGCGGCGAGGGCCGAGGGCAAGAGCTGTGGCGTGTGCGGTGAGGCGGCGTCGGATCCACTGCTCGCGTGTGTGCTGACGGGTCTGGGGGTCACCTCTCTCTCGATGGGTGCGGCGTCGATCCCGTACGTGCGGGGGACGCTGGCGAAGTACACGCTGGCCCAGTGCGAGCGTGCCGCCGCGGCGGCACGGGCCGCGGACTCCGCCGACGAGGCGCGGCGTGCCGCGCAGGCGGTGCTGTCCGGGGAGTGACGGCCTGAGCGTGAGGGGGCTTCCCGCCGTGCGGCGGGGAGCCCCACTTCCGTGTGTGGGGGTCTTGCACGCGTGCAGGGTTCCCCCGTGCCTCCGTCCTCTACGGTTGTCCGTCGCCGAGGGGGAAGCCCGCGCGGTACTCGACGCCCGGTTCCGGGGAGAGCGGCTCTCCGGTGTCGGCGTCCGTGCAGTAGGCGCTGAAGACCTCGGCCTCGGTGAGCGCGACGAGCCGGCCACCGTGGAGGCGCCAGCCGTGAAGCCGGTCTGGGGCCTCGGCCGTGGATGTCCTGAGAACGACTCCGCCGGGACTGTCGAGGGCGATCCCGACCGCCAGGACCGTCGCGAACTCGGCGGCTTCGGAGGAGTCCAGCACGGCCGGCGCGTCGGCGGGGCGTGTGGTGTGGAGGACCGCCAGGAGTTGCTGCCCCTTTTCGGCCGGGACGCTGCAGACGAGGTGGTGCGTACCGGGGCCGGCGCCGTCGAGCAGGTCGATCAGCAGCCGTGAGGCCCGGTCGAAGGCCGATCGGCCGGCGTCCTCCCCGCAGTCCGCGCAGGTGCCGAGGGCGGCGAGCAGTGAGGTGGCGTACTCCCATGTGGTCTGCCGGGCCGTGCGGTCGAGGAGCAGCGGTACGAGTTCATCGAGCGGCTGTCCGGTGTACGCGACCGTCGCACCGGTGGAGGCGACCTCCGCGGTGTAGCGGCTGCGGCTCGCCGAGGAGTCGGGGTCGAGCCCGGTGTCCCTGCAGTAGTCGGCGAACTCCTCAGGGTCGAAGAGGGCGACGGCGGTGTGCCCGCCCTGGGCGGAGAGTGTTTTGAGCAGGCCCTCCGCATGGCGGAGATAGTCCGGATGGTCGTCGAAGGCGAATGTGGGGTACCGGCGCATGGCCGCGAAGTCCTGGTCGTCGACGAGGAGTCCGACCGTCGCGGGTACGTCGCGGCGCAGCGCCCGGTGGCGGGCTCGACGGGAGTCGCCGGCACGGGCGCGCGCGCCGGTCCGCCCGCGCTGCCCGGAGCGGGTGCCGGCGTTGGTGCGGTCCGGGCCGTCGTACCCGCGGTGTGCGCCCTCCGTGCCGTGGGCCGTGGTCCGGGCCGTTGCGTTGTGCTTGCGGTGCTGCATGGGATCCCCCTGGTCGCGTGAGCGCTGTTGCTCGGTGCTCACTCACCGTAATCGCGGGCACTGACAACGGGGGATCGTGGCCTCGGGGAGGGCTCCCGGTTCAGCCGCGCTCGGTGCCGCGCTCGCGCGCCAGGTCCTCGTAGAAGCGCAGCAGCTCGAGGTCGTCCACCGAGCCGGGGTTCACCGCCTTCGTCAGGGCGGTTCCCTGCAGCAGGCGCTTGACCGGGACCTCGATGCGCTTGCCGGTGAGGGTGTGCGGGACGCCGGGGACCTCGATGATGTCGTCCGGGACGTGGCGCGGGGAGAGCTGTTCGCGGATGGTCCGCTTGATCCGGGAGCGCAGGTCGTCGTCGAGGGCGGCGCCGGGGGCGAGGTGGACGAAGAGCGGCATCCAGTAGCCGCCGTCAGGCTCCTCGAGGCCGATGACGAGGGACTCCTTGATCTCGGGGAGCCGTTCCACCGCTTCGTAGATGTCGGCGGAGCCCATGCGGACGCCCTGGCGGTTCAGGGTGGAGTCGGACCTGCCGTGGATGACGACGGAGCCGTGGTCGGTGATCGTGATCCAGTCCCCGTGCCGCCAGACGCCCGGGAACATCTCGAAGTAGCTCTCGCGGTAGCGGCTGCCGTCGGGGTCGTTCCAGAAGCGGATCGGCATGGACGGCATGGGGTTGGTGACGACGAGCTCGCCGACCTCGCCGACGACGGGCTTGCCGTGCGGGTCCCAGGACTGCAGGTCGGTGCCGAGGCAGGCGGCCTGGAGCTCGCCGATGTGGACGGGCAGGGTCGGCACGGCGCCCGCGAAGCAGCTGCAGACGTCCGTGCCACCGCTGACGGACGCGATCCACAGGTCCTCGCGGACCTCGTCGTGGAGCCAGCGGAAGCCGTCGGGCGGCAGCGGGGATCCGGTGGTGGCGACGCACCGGACCGTTGAGAGGTCGTGGTCGCGCGAGGGGTGCACGCCGGCCTTGCGGCAGGCCATGACGTAGGCGGCGGAGGTGCCGAAGAGGGTCGTCCCGGTGCGTTCGGCGATCGCCCACTGGGCGCCGGTGTCCGGGTGGCCGGGGCTGCCGTCGTACAGCACGACGGTGGTGCCGGTGAGCAGGCCGGAGACGAGGAAATTCCACATCATCCAGCCGGTGGAGGTGTACCAGAAGAAGCGGTCTCCGGGACCGAGGTCGCAGTGCAGTCCGATTTGCTTGTAGTGCTCCAGCAGGATGCCGCCCTGGGACTGGACGATCGCCTTGGGCAGCCCGGTGGTGCCGGAGGAGTAGAGGACCCACAGCGGGTGGTCGAAGGGGACATGCTCGAAGACGGGCTCGGTGTCGTCCGCGGTCAGGGCGGACCATTCGAGGGCGCCTTCGGGGGCGGGGGTGCCGAGCAGGGGGATGTGGACGACGGCCCGCAGGGTGGGCAGTTCCCGGCGGAGTTCGGCGACGGTGTCGGCGCGGTCGTGTTCCTTGCCGCCGTAGCGGTACCCGTCCACGGTGAAGAGGACCACCGGCTCGACCTGCTGGAAGCGGTCGAGGACGCTGCGGGCGCCGAAGTCGGGGGCGCAGGAGGTCCAGGTGGCTCCGACGGCGGCGGTGGCGAGGAGGGCGGTCACGGCCTGCGGGATGTTGGGCAGGTAGCCGCTGACCCGGTCGCCGGGGCGGACGCCGAGAGCGCGGAGTCCGGCGGCGAGCGATCCGACTTGGCGGCGCAGTTCGGCCCAGCTGATGGGGGTCGGGTCATGTGTTTCGTCGACATGGATGAGGGCCGGCTCATGGGCGAGGGCTGGGTCCTCGGCGGTGCGCAGGGCGTGTTCGGCGTAGTTGAGGGTGGCGCCGGGGAACCACTGGGCGCCGGGCATGCCGCGGTCGGCGAGGACGCGCTCGTAAGGGGTGGAGAACCGTACGTCGAACCAGTCGGCGACCGCCTGCCAGAAGGTGTCGAGCCGGTCGACCGACCAGCGGTGCAGGGCCGGGTAGCCGCCCTCGGCGGGTGCGCCGTGGTGCTCGGCGGCCCATGCCTGGAAGCGGGTGATCCGGGCCGCCGCGACGCGGTCGGCGTCCGGCTGCCAGAGGGGGGCAGGGTTCGCTGCTGAGGTCATGGGGCGGCTCCCGGGCGGCTGTGCGGCTCTGTGCGTGGTGGGCACTCGGTCGGCACGTGGTCTACGTGTGTGGCCGGCGGGGCGTGGGTGTGCCTTCGCGCGGCTGACAGGGACGATGCCATGTGATCGTCTTCCGCACCAGGGTTCCCCGCCCATGGCCGGGTGGCTGATTGTGTGCTCCGACCATGGGTGATGGGTTCCGGGCGACCGTGGGCGGGGGCCGGCACCGCGGGTGAACGGCAGTTGAACGAATCCCGCCCCGGCCTGCGCGGATGGCAGGGTGAGCGGCATGGACGGTCGTGATCTGGTGCGTGTGGTGAGGGTCTTCGGCACGGTGCGCGGGCTGCGCGCGGCGCGTTCGGCGTGGCGCCGGAGGCGTACGGACGCTTGGGGGCTGCCGCCGCGGGGGGCGGAGCGGGCGCGGGTGCCGGGACCGGTGTCCGGGGCGGAGCCGTCGCCGGGTGGCGGGATCGTCCGGTTCGCGCGTTCGGAGCTGCGGGTGCGGGTGGCGGCCTCGGGTGTCGTCTTCTGGGGGTGGGACGGTGCGGAGCCCGAACCGTCGTACGCGCTGGACGGAACGCCTCCGCGGCCCGATCCCCGGGCCGAGCTCGAGCCGGACAAGGACGGCGGCTGGCGGATCGTCTCGCAGCGGGTCACGGTGGCCGTGTCCCGGCACGGCGGGATCGAGATCCGGACACCGGGCGGGGTGGTTCTGCGCAGGGAGCTGCCGCCGCGCTGGTGGGAGCCGTCCGGCGGCGGGCCGGCCCGCTGGCTCCAGCGCAGTGAAGTGTCCGCGGACGCGCGGTTCTTCGGCCTCGGCGGCCGTGCGTCGGGGCCACGGCTGAGGGACGGCACGTACCGGCTGTGGAACACCGATCCGCGCGGGAGCTTCGGGCCTGACGACGACCCGCTGTACATCACGATGCCCGTGCAGCTGGTGGTCGCGGACGCGGGCACGCATCTGGCGTTCCTCGACAACTCCTGGGAGGGGCTGGTCACCCTGCGTGAGGGTGAGGAGGGCGCGGGGTCGGGGCACGACCGTCCGGGCACGAGCGAGGTGCGGATGGGCGGCGGGCCGCTGCGCTGCTGGGTCGTCGTGGGGACACCCGCCCGGGTGCTGCGGAGGTGGACCGGGCTCACGGGCGCGCCCGTGCCGCCACCGTCATGGGCGTTGGGTCCGCAGCACGCGCGCTGGGGCCTCGGCGGCGAGCGCGAGGTGCGCCGGGTGGTGGCGGGCTACCGGGATCGGGGACTGCCGCTGTCGGCGCTGCACCTGGACATCGACCACTACGACGGCCACCGGGTCTTCACCGTGGACGCGGAGCGTTTCCCCGATCTCCCGCGGCTGGCGAAGGACCTCCGGGCCGATGGGGTGCGCCTTGTGTCGATCGTCGACCCGGCGGTGAAGGCGGAGCCCGGCAACGAGGTGTACGACGCGGGCGCGGCGGCCGGCGCGTTCGTCCGGGACGGGCGGGGCCGTGAGGTGCGCGGGGAGGTGTGGCCCGGCGAGTGCGTGTACCCGGACTTCACCGATCCGGAGGTCCGCGCGTGGTGGGGCGGACTCTACGAGGAGCGGCTGGCACAGGGCTTCTCCGGGGTGTGGCACGACATGAACGAGCCGGTGTCGTTCACGCCCTTCGGCGACATGACCCTGCCGCGCTCGGCCCGGCACTGCCTGGAGGGCCGGGGCGGGGACCACCGTGAGGCCCACAACGTGTACGGCCTGGCGATGGCGCGGGCGGGCCACGAGGCACTGCGGAGGCTGCGTCCGCAGGAGCTGCCGTTCCTGTTCTCGCGCTCGGGCTGGGTGGGCATGCAGCGGTACGGCGGGACGTGGTCCGGTGATGTGGCGACCGGCTGGCCGGGACTGAGGGCGTCGCTGTCGCTGGTGCTGGGGCTCGGCCTGTGCGGGGTGCCCTATTCGGGTCCGGACGTGGGCGGCTTCGACGGGAGCCCGTCGCCCGAGCTGTTCCTGCGCTGGTTCCAGCTGGGGTCGTTCCTGCCGCTGTTCCGTACGCACGCGGCGATCGGGGCGGGGCGCAGGGAACCGTGGGAGTTCGGCCCGCAGGTCCTGGGGCACGCCAGGGCGGCGCTGCTCGAACGGGAGCGCCTGCGCCCGTACTTCGTGACCCTGGCGCAGCTGGCTCGGCTGACCGGGGCGCCGTACGTGCGGCCGCTGTGGTGGGGTACGCCGACCGACCGGGCGCTGCGGGACTGCGAGGACGCGTTCCTGCTGGGCGACGCGCTGCTGGTGGCGCCGGTACTGGAGCCGGGGGCGGACCGGCGTGCGGTGCGGCTGCCGCGGGGGCGCTGGTACGACACGGTGTCCGGCGAGGCGTACGAGGGCCCGGGCCAGGTCCTGCTGGACGCACCGTTGTCGCGGATCCCGGTGCTGGCCCGGGCCGGTGCGGTGGTTCCGGTACGCGGCGGGGACGGCGGGACGGAGCTGGAGGTGTGGGCGCCGGCCGCGGGCCGCACCGGCAGCGGTCTGGTCGTCGAGGACCGCGCCGCCCCGGGGGTGCGGCCGGCGGTGGAGCGTTACACGTCACGGCTGGTGGACGGCGCGGTGGTCGTGGAACGGGTGTCCGACGCCGGTGCCGTGCGGCCGGGGCGTCCGCTGCGGGTGCGCGGCGGGGTGGGGGCGCGGTCGCCCCGCGGTTCTCAGCCGTAGCGGCCGGCGAACCAGTTCCGGACCGCCGTGGTGTGCAGCGGGAAGGCGAGTTCGGCGGGCTCGTGCAGGACGTGCCAGCCTTCCGTCTCGGCGGTCGGGGCCGATGCGGGGAGTTCGTCCGCCGGGCGCTGCGGGAGGAGGCCGAAGACCAGGAGGTGTCCACCGGGCGAGCTGAGGACGTCGGCGAGCCGGACGTCCTCGTGCGCGGCGTCGATGCCGGTCTCCTCCTTCAGCTCCCGGACGACGGCGTGCCTCCAGTCCTCGGTGTGGTCGATGAACCCGCCGGGGAGGGCGATCCGGCCGCGCTGGGGCTCGATGGTGCGGGTGATGACGACGAGTCCGGTGGGGTGCGGGCCGGTGACGGGGAGGAGGGCGACGGCCACGGGCAGGGGGTTGCGGTAGGCGATGTCACCGCATTCGGCGCAGGTCTTGGGCCAGCCCGCGGGGCCGCTGCGGGGGGCGCCGCAGCTGGAGCAGTGCGAGTCCCGCACGGGCGTCGGGTGGGCGGGCGCGGGGGCCCTTCCGGCGGTGCCGGGTTCGGGCGCGGGTTCGCGGGGCTCGGTCACACGCGGACTGTACGCGACGCCGGGCCCCGCGGTCCTCACGATCGGGTCAGGGATCGCCTCGAGACCGGGAAGTCGAAGTAGGTGTCGGGGAACAGTTCGGGTTTGTGGGTGAAGTGCCACCACTCCTCGGGCAGGTTGACGAAGCCGAAGCGGGCGAGGGTTTCCTTCAGTAGCCGCCGGTTGGTGCGCTGGGCGCCCTGGATGCGCGGGTCGTCGGTGTGCGAGAGCGTGTCGAAGCAGTCGAACCCGGTGCCCATGTCGACGGAGTCGTCCGGAAACCGCTCCGACCGCGGGGCATGGCAGGGGACGAGGGGTTCCCCGGGGACGTACGGGCGGGTCTTCCTCGCCGGGAGGGGGACGATGGTGAGGTCGACGGTACTGCCGCGGCTGTGGCCCGACTTCTCGGCGATGTAGCCGTCCGCGAAGAGTCTCGACTTGTCGACGTGCGGATAGAACTCCTTCTTCATGCGCTCGTCCGAGAGGTCCTCGGCCCAGCGCACGAAGTGGTCGACGGCCCGCTGTGGCCGGTAGCAGTCGTAGACCTTGAGCGAGTAGCCCTTGCGCAGAAGGGTGCGCTGGGCCTTGCGGAGCGCCTGGGCGGTGGGGCGGGTGAGGATGCAGACCGGCCGGCGGTAGCCGTCGATCGGTTCGCCCACGAAGTTGTGCGCCGTGGTGTAGCGAATGTCGTGGAGGATCGTCGGGTCAGCGGAGCGCAGGGCGACGAACTCCCCGGGGGCCTTCGGACCGGAGGCGGCCCGAGCGGCGGGCGGAGCGGCGACGGCCGGGGCGGTCAGGGCGGCGCCGGTGACGGCGAGGGCGGTCAGGGCTCGGCGGGCTGCGGCGGGTCCTCTCGTGCGCATCATGCGCACCGTCTATCAGGATCGGGTGGCCGGGACCACCCCCGTGGGTTCCGGCCACCCGTTCACCGGTACCGGACGCCGAACGGGCCCGCGCGGTTCTGGTGTTCGGCGGATCGGTTCACGGACCTCCCGCCCGTCTCCGGCCGCGGGTTGCGCGCGGGGTCGTGTCCGCGTGTCCGGCGTGGCACAATGACCTTGTTCTGACGAACCGTCAGTTTCTGACGGGACCGCGCGGACATCCGGGGAGGGACCTTGACGCGTGTGCGCAGACCGGTGGTGGCGGGTTGGTTCACCGAGGGCGGCGACGACCGGGAGTTCCGGCTGCTGGGCACCCGCTGCGGTGCCTGCTCCGCCGTCTTCTTCCCCCGGGAGGACTCGTTCTGCCGCAACCCCGCGTGCGCGGGCGGCGAACTGACGGAGGTGCCGCTGTCGAAGCGGGGACGCGTGTGGTCGTACACGGCCGGCCGTTACCGTCCGCCGGCGCCGTACGTCTCCGATCCGGAGGCCGAATGGGAGCCGTACACCCTCGTCGCCGTGGAGCTCGAGGCCGAACGGATGGTGGTGCTCGGCCAGGCGGTGACGGGGGTGGCGGTCGCGGATCTGAGCGTCGGCGCGGAGGTCGAGGTGGTGGCCGGGATCCTCTCCGAGGACGCGGACACGGAGTGGACGACCTGGTACTGGCGCCCGGTGGAGGAGGCCCGGTGAACGATGTCGCGGTGCTCGGCGCGGGCATGCACCGGTGGGGCAAGTGGGGCCGCAGTTTCGTCGAGTACGGCACGGCCGCCGCCCGGGCCGCGCTCGCCGACGCCGGGATCGACTGGCAGGACGTCCGGTCGGTCGTCGGCGCCGACACGGTTCGCGGCGGCTACCCCGGTCATGTCGCGGGCGCGACCTTCGCCCGGGCCCTGGGCTGGCAGGGCGCACGCGTCACGAGCGTGTACGCGGCCTGCGCGTCGGGGGCCCAGGCCATCGACTCCGCGCGGGCCCAGATTCTGGCGGGCATGGCCGAGGTGGTGCTGGTCGTCGGCGCCGACTCCGCGCCCAAGGGGTTCTTCGCCCCCGCCGGCGGCGACCGGCCCGACGACCCCGACTGGCTGCGCTTCCGGCTGCTGGGGGCCACGAACCCGGCGTACTTCGCCCTGTACGCGCGCCGCCGCATGGCCCTCCACGGCGACACCCTGGACGACTTCGCCCGGGTCAAGGTCAAGAACGCGGCGGCCGGGGCGCTCAACCCGTACGCCCGCTACCGGACGGCCGTGAGCGCGGGGCAGGTGGCGTCCTCCGCCGTCGTCGCGGATCCCCTGCGGCTCCTCGACATCTGCGCCACGTCCGACGGTGGCGCCGCGCTGGTGCTGTCCAGCATGGAGTACGCCCGCCGGCACGGTGCCGGGGACCCGGTCCGCATCCGCGCGGTCTCGACGGTGACTCCCACCTACCCCAGGACCGTGCTCGACCTCCCGGACATCGCGACGGACTCGGCGGCCGCCGTCGAGCCGCCGGCGCCGGGCTTCCGGGAGTCGATCGCCCGTGCCGCCTACGAGGAAGCCGCACTCGGACCGGAGGACCTGTCCCTGGCCGAGGTGTACGACCTGTCCACCGCGCTGGAGTTGGAGTGGTACGAGGACCTCGGGCTGTGCGGGACCGGTGACGGGGCCGCGCTGCTGCGCGAGGGCGCGACCGCCCTGGGCGGCCGGATACCGGTCAACGCGAGCGGTGGCCTGGCCTCCTTCGGGGAAGCCGTCCCCGCGCAGGCCATCGCCCAGGTGTGCGAACTGACCTGGCAGCTCCGCGGAACCGCGGGCGAACGCCAGGTGGCCGGGGCGCGTGCCGGGATCACCACCAACCAGGGGTTGTTCGGCCACGGCTCGGCGGTCGTCGCCGTCCGCTGAGCAACCCCGGCCACCCGACGGCCCGTTCGCGTGCGGGGACCGGAGTCGCTCCCGGAAGCCCCTGTGGTGCAGGCGACCTTGACGGGGCGGTAACCCGGGGGAAAACTGCCTCTTCGTCGGCGCCGCTGCCCACGGCAGCACCGCGTTCCGGCACGCTCACCACGCTCGTCACGGAGACCGCGCACGGCACGGCACGGCCCCGCACTCCGCCCTGCCTCCGCGCTCCGTAGCCATGGGAACCGCACCCAGCCCTGGAGCCGCCATGAGCAACGCAGACATCTTCCTCGGCGAGGTCATCGGCACCGCGATACTGATCCTGTTCGGCGCGGGGGTCTGCGCCGCGGTGACCCTCAACCACTCCAAGGCCAAGGCGTCCGGCTGGATCGTCATCGCCTTCGGCTGGGGCTTCGGCGTACTGGCGGGCGCGTACACGGCGGCTCCGCTGTCCGGCGGCCACCTCAACCCTGCCGTGACCGTGGGCATCGCCGTCGACACCGGCGAATGGGGCAAGGTGCCGCTGTACATCCTGTCCCAGCTGATCGGGGCGCTCCTCGGAGCAGTACTGGCCTGGCTCGCCTACTACGCCCAGTTCCGGGCGAACGCCGACCCCGCGAACGCCCAGCCCACGCTGGGGATCTTCTCGACCGCGCCGGAGATCCGCAGTCCCGCCGCCAACCTCGTCACCGAGACCGTCGCCACGGTCGGGCTGGTGCTGCCGATCCTGGCCTTCGGGCGGAACGCCGGTATCGGGATCGGCCAGGTCCCGGGCGAGGCCGCGGGGATCTACGGGTCCGGGATCTCCGTCCTGCTGGTCTCGCTGCTCGTCGTCGGCATCGGGCTGTCACTCGGCGGCCCGACCGGATACGCCATCAACCCCGCCCGCGACCTGGGCCCCCGGCTGGCGCACTCGGTGCTGCCGATCCCCAACAAGGGAACGTCCGACTGGGGTTACGCCTGGGTGCCCGTGGCCGGGCCGCTCATCGGCGGACTCCTCTCGGGCGTGATCTTCAACATCGTCTTCTGATCCGCCGCACGGCGTGCTCCGGGAGCGCCGACCGGACAGCACTCTTCCCACCGCAGCCTCAGGGCAGCGCCATCCGACAAGAGGACGTCATGACGGACACCTCCGCGAAATACGTCGCCGCCATCGACCAGGGCACCACGTCCAGCCGCTGCATCATCTTCGACCAGCACGGCGCGATCGTCGCCGTCGACCAGCGGGAGCACCGTCAGATCTTCCCCAAGCCCGGCTGGGTCGAGCACGACGCCACCGAGATCTGGTCGAAAGTGCAGGCCGTGGTCGCCGGAGCGCTCGCCGGAGCGGGACTGCGCGCGGGGCAGCTCAGCGCCCTCGGCATCACCAACCAGCGCGAGACCACGGTGCTCTGGGACCGGTCGACGGGCAGGCCCGTGCACAACGCCATCGTCTGGCAGGACACCCGCACCTCGGCGCTCTGCGCCGAACTCGGCGGCGCGGACGGACAGGACCGCTTCCGCGACACCACCGGCCTGCCGCTGGCGAGCTACTTCTCGGGCCCGAAGGCGGCCTGGCTGCTGGACCATGTGCCGGGGCTGCGCGGACGGGCGGAGCGGGGCGAGATCGCCTTCGGCACCATCGACTCCTGGCTGATCTGGAACCTGACCGGCGGGACGGACGGCGGCGTCCACGTCACGGACGTCACCAACGCCTCCCGCACCATGCTGATGAACCTGGAGAGCCTCCGGTGGGACGCCTCGGTCCTCTCCGCGATGAACATCCCGGAGGCGGTGCTGCCCGAGATCCGTTCCTCGGCGGAGGTCTACGGGACCGCCGTCGGCCAGTTGGACGGTGTGCCGGTCGCCTCCGCGCTCGGGGACCAGCAGGCCGCCGTATTCGGCCAGGCCTGCTACGACACGGGAACGGCGAAGAACACCTACGGGACCGGCAGCTTCCTGCTGCTCAACACGGGCGGCCGGCCGGTGCCCTCCAAGAACGGGCTCATCACGACGCTCGGCTACAAGATCGGTGACGCCGACCCCGTCTACTGCCTCGAGGGCTCCATCGCGATCACGGGCGCCCTGGTGCAGTGGTTCCGCGACCAGCTGGGGATCATCCGGACCGCGGACGAGATCGAGACCCTGGCCGCGAGCGTCGAGGACAACGGAGGGGCGTACATCGTGCCGGCTTTCTCCGGGCTGTACGCGCCCTACTGGCGCTCCGACGCCCGAGGGGTGATGACCGGACTCACCCGGTACGTGACCAAGGCGCATCTCGCCCGGGCCGTGCTGGAGGCGACGAGCTGGCAGACGCGCGAGGTGGTCGACGCGATGTACCAGGACTCGGGGGTAACGATCACGACGCTGAAGGTGGACGGCGGCATGACCGCGAACGGGCTGCTGATGCAGCACCAGGCCGATGTGCTGGGCGTGCCGGTGATCCGGCCGAAGGTGTCCGAGACGACGTGCCTGGGGGCCGCGTACGCGGCGGGCCTGGCCACCGGGGTCTGGGGCGGGCTGGACGAGCTGAAGGCGCACTGGCGGCGCGACGCCGAGTGGTCGCCGCGGATGCCGGCGGACGTGCGGGAGCGCGAGTACGACAACTGGCGCCGGGCCGTGGAACGGAGCTTCGGCTGGCAGAAGGAGGACGGCGCGTAGCCGCCCACCCCGTGGACCACGGCTCGTACCCCTGTCGGTGGGGGTACGGGCCGTGCCGTTGCCACGCCGTGGCGTTGCCGCCGCCCCGGGCGGAGCGGGCGTCAGGTCGCCGCGGGCTCACGCTCCCTGGTGGACCGCACCAGGGCGTGCTCCACGACCGCCACCAGCACCGACTTCACCGACTCCCGCTCGCGGGCGTCGCACGTCATCAGCGGTACCTCGGGGCCGAGGTCGAGAGCGGCCCGCACGGTCTCCTCCGGGTACTCGTCGGCGCCCTCGAAGCGGTTGACCCCCACGGTGAACGGGATGCCGCGCCGCTCGAAGTAGTCGATCGCCGCGAAGGAGTCCTCCAGGCGGCGGGTGTCGGCGAGCACGACCGCGCCGAGCGCGCCCTGCGCCAGCTCGTCCCAGAGGAACCAGAACCGGTCCTGACCGGGGGTGCCGAAGAGGTAGAGGACGAGGTCCTCCCGCAGCGTGATCCGGCCGAAGTCCATCGCCACGGTCGTCGTGCTCTTGGACTCCACGCCGTCGAGGTCGTCCACGGGCCGGCCGGCCTCGCTCAGGGTCTCCTCGGTACGAAGCGGCTTGATCTCGCTGACCGCCCCCACGAGGGTGGTCTTGCCGACCCCGAAGCCGCCGGCCACAAGAATCTTCAGTGTCACCGGCTCCACCGGCGTCTCCCGTCGGCTAGAGCGCCCGAAGACCATTGATCACCTCGCGGAGAATGCTGACGTCCGGCAACTCGGCCGGCGGAACGGGACGGGTCACGTGGACCAGGGCGTCGTCGACGAGATCGCCCACGAGGACCCGGATCACCCCGACGGGGAGGTCCAGGCCCGCGGCGAGCTCGGCGATCGACTGCGGGGTTGTGCAGCAGCGTTCGACGATCTCCACGTGCTCCGGGGAGAGCGTCTGGTCCCGGCCGGGGTCCTGGGCGGCCGGTTCGGGCACGACGAGCGCGATCAGGTCGAGCCGGTGCTCCGTGGTACTCGTGGTCCGGCCTCGGGTCATCGCGTACGGACGGACCACCGGACCCGCGTCGTCGTCGTACCACCGGGGGGCTTGCCGGACCTGCTGTCTGCCGTCAGTCATGGCCGGTCCACTCATCCTCCGGCGGAGAGCCCGGTCCGGGGTGCCGTCGCGAGGTGGGCTCCGACGCGCTTGACCATCAGCGTCATCTCGTAGGCGACGAGGCCGACGTCCGAGTCGGCGTCGGACAGGACGGCGAGACAGCTGCCGTCCCCGGCGGCGGTGACGAAGAGGAAGGCGTCCTCGAGCTCGACCACGGTCTGGCGCACCCGGCCGGCGTCGAAGTGGCGGCCCACGCCCTTGGCGAGACTGTGGAACCCGGAGGCGACGGCCGCGAGATGCTCTCCGTCCTCCCGGGTGAGGTCCTTGGAGGCGCCGGTGGCGAGACCGTCTCCGGAGAGCACGAGGGCCCTGCGGATGGAACCGACGCGCTCGACGAGTTCGTCGAGTAGCCAGTTGAGCTCGCCGTTCTTGGTCGTGTCGGTTGCTGCGGCGTTCGGTGCGGTCATCGACCGTCCCCCTCCGATGTCGTTCCTGGTGCTGTCTCGCCGGAGCCGGTGGCGTCCTCGGCGTTCTGGCGACGTCCGCGCTGCCAGCCGCGTTGCAGCGAGGCCATGCGGTCGCGTACTTGTTCCGCGTCGCGTTCGAAGTCCTGGGCGTCCTCCGCCGAGCCGGGCGCGGCGCGGGCGCCGGAGGTCTCGCGCAACTGCGGCGCGAGGCTGGCCTGACGGACCCGGCGGGGCAGCCCGCCGGCCGTCGGTCCCGAGGAGCCGCGCGCCGGGCGGGCGGCGCCCGTACCGGCGCCGGAGCCGCTCCCCGGGCCGTCCACCTGCGCGGGGCCGGCGGACCGCTCGGGGCCGCCGGTACCGCGAAGCGGCCTGCTCCGCAGCGGCAGCGGCACCGGAGCGGAGGGCGGACGGCCCGGCGCCGGGCTCGCGGAGTCGGAGCCCCGGCGCGCGCCGGGGACCTCCGGTCCGTCCCCGCCGAGTCCGGGCAGCGGGTGCGGGCGGCCCCGCTCGGCGACCCGGCGACCGTTGTCGGCGACCAGGGTCGGAGGCTTGCGGCGAGGCAGCGGAACGGGGCCCCGGGACACCGGGCGCGGGCCGTTCCCCGGACGCTCCGGCGCCTGGTCGGAGGCCTGCTGGTGCTGCTCGTCAGGGGTGCGCAGGAAGTCCCGGGCCCGGAACAGTCCGCCGCGCTCGCTCTCGGTGTCCTCGATGTCCGCCGCGTGGTCGGGCACGGCGTTGATCGGCTCGGCCGTGTCGATGCGGTCCGTCCGGGGGCCCGGGGCCTGCCGGTCCTCGAAGCCCAGACTGCCGACGGGCGCCTCGAGTTCGACCGGGCCGTCGAGGACGGCGGGGCCCGTGAGCCCCGCGGGAACCTGGGCCAGGGCCGCGAGACGGCCGGCCTCGGCGCGGCGGGCGGAGCCGTCGCGCCCGCCCGGGGAGTGCTTGCGGTCGAGGCGGAAACCGGTGCCCTCGGTGTCGGGGGCGTCGGTGAGCAGCGCCGCCGGGACGAAGACGACCGCGGTGGTCCCTCCGTACGGCGACTGCTGCAGGGAGACGCGCACGTTCTGCCGCTGGGCGAGCCGGCTGACGACGAACAGGCCGAGCCTGTCGGTGTCGGAGAGCTCGAACTCGGGCGTCTCCGCCAAACGGAGGTTCGCGTCGAGCAGTGCCTCGGGGGCCATCCCGAGGCCCCGGTCATGGATCTCCAGGGTGAAACCGTTGGCGACGCGCTCCCCGTGCACCTGCACACCGGTGTGCGGGGGCGAGAACACCGTGGCGTTCTCCAGCAGTTCCGCGATGAGGTGGGTCAGGTCGGAGACCGCGGGCCCTGCCACGCCGACGCGGGCCAGCCGCCGGACCTCGATCCGCTCGTAGTCCTCCACCTCGGCGACAGCTGCCCGGACGACGTCCATGAGCTGGATCGGCTTGCGCCACTGCCGGGAGGAGGCTGCGCCGGAGAGGATCACCAGGCCCTCGGCGTGCCGGCGCATTCGGGTGGTGAGATGGTCCAGCCGGAACAGGTCGGCCAGTTCCTCCGCGTCCTCGGTGCGGCGCTCCATCGTGTCGAGGAGGGTGAGCTGGCGGTGGAGGAGTACCTGGTTTCGGCGGGCCAGGTTCACGAAGACCTCGGAGACGCCGCGGCGCACGTCGGCTTGCTTGACGGCGGCCTCGACGGCAGCCCGCTGGAGGGTGTTGAGCGCCTGGCCGACCTGGCCGATCTCGTCCTTGTCGTACTCGAGGTGGGGCGCCTCGGTCTCCACGTCGACGTTCTCGCCCGCGGCGAGGCGGCGCATCACGCTGGGGAGGCGGACGCCGGATACCTCGTGGGCCTCCTTGCGCAGCCGGGACAGCGCACGAGCGAGGTCGCGGCCGACGCGCACGGAGATCACGAGGGACACCAGGAGGGCGAGGAAGCCGAGGACGCCGGCGATGCCCGCCTTGACGAGCACGCCGTACGCGGCGGGCTCGACGCGATCCTGGTAGCGGTCGCCGGCCTCGCTCGACTGGCGGGCCAGGTCGTCGAGGACGGGCCCGGCGATCCGCTGCCACCGCTCGGCGTCCACCACGCGCGGCTTGCCGGTGGGGCCGGCGGCGAGCAGCTTCTCCTCGGTCTCACGCAGCGGCTGGGTGTCGGGGCTTCTCCAGTACCGCTCCACGATCTCGCGCTCGGAGGCCGGCAGCACCTCGAGGTTGATCTCGTACAGCAGCTTGCGGTTGGCGGCGAGATCGGTGACGGCGCGGATCTCCGCAGCCGTGATCTTGCCCGCGACCAGCGACGAGGTCACGAGCGCGTCTTCGCGGGAGAGCAGTTCGCGTGCGCGCATGATGCCGACGAGGGCGCGGCCCTGCTTCTCCAGTTCGACGCTCTCCAGGCCGTTGAGGGACCCGAGGAAGCCGTAGCAGGGGTCGACGAGGCGGTTGTAGAACTCCATCGCCTGGGCACGGGTGATGGCGCTCTGCTCGACGTTCCGCCGCAGGGAGCCGAGGCCGTCGAGTGCGTCGACGAGCCGGTCGAGGCGCCGGGAGGCGTCCGGGCTGAGGGAGTTCCTGACCCCGGAGTCCTGTGCGCTGGCGCGGATTTCGGCCACGGCATCGTCGGTCTGCGCCCGCTGTCCGCGCAGGGCGATCAGGGAGTCGGCGGCGCGGGGGTCGGCGAGGTAGACGAGGGTCTGGCGGCGTTCCTTCTGGATGACGCGGACCGTGTCCTCGAGGGGAAGGCCGACCTTCTCGAAGATGTACCCGGCGTCCAGCAGCTGTTTTGCCTCACGGCCGGTCAGTGCGGTCGCGAACCCCCACAGCGCGGTCAGGGAGACGAGCGGCACAAGCAGCAACGCCACGATCTTCCGGCGGATGGACTTCCCGCGAAAGCGCATGGCCTCCCCCAGCTCGACCCGCGCGGAAGGCGCGGGTAATGATGTCCGCTTGGCGTGTGGTGCCGTTGTCTGTGGTGAGTGGTGCCGAGTTGTGCCAGGAGCTGCACGTCGTCGTGCCAGGAGTTGTTCTTCCTGCGTCAACAAACGGCGCGAGCCTACTACTGACGGAGTGACAACTCGAAGGCCCGGCGGGACGTTTTTCAGCCGGGCGTCAAGTCGTTGATCATGGGTTGTCCTGGTATTCGCGGACTTGCCACTCGGAACGTGGCCGATGACACCTGGCCGGACGTCACAAACCCTTCATGGACGTATGGCCGGATATCTTCGCTCCAGCGGGAATCTTCCGTGGCTTCCGTGCGTCTTTGTGTACGGGAAACGGGAGTTGCGGGGGAATCGGCCTACGGGTCGACCGACGGGCCGCGCCGGCGCGTGCACGGACCGGAAGCGGGTACCCGAGACCCTGCATCGGACATTCGTGGGGAGTGAGCGCAGACCATGGCGACGGCGGACGAGACGGGACCACCGCGGCGGCTCTGGGTCGAGGAGCCGGTGGGGCGACCGCGGATGCCCGACCCGGTGCGCACGGCGGCCGTGCGGGCCGTGATCGTTACGGCGGTCACGATGACCCAGGCGTTGATGGCCTTCTTCTTCTCGGTGACGGGTTCGTGGCTGGCCTTTCCCATGGTCCTGAGCAGTGTGGCGAGCACGGTCGGTGCGACCTGGGCGGTGCTGGACGTGTGGGTGACGCGCCAGGTGTGGAACCAGCGCAACGGCGTGGTGTCGGTTCCGAGCAGCACGGCGCGGCAACTGCGGCGCGAGCGCCGGGAGGCACGAAGGGTCGCCCGCGCGGAGGCGCGTGAATCCGCGCGGATACGGCGAAGGGGTGCGGGCAGGCTGTCCCAGGCCTGAGGACTTGCGAGGTCCGGGGTTTCCCCGGCCCGGGGTCGCCCGGGCGGGGGAGCGCCGGAGGCCCGGCCCCTGACCGGTGCGGCTCATCGTGGACGGGCGTCCGCTTACTCCTCGCGACGGACGGGGGTTTCGGGTGAGCCGGACCCCGGCCGGGGGTCGGTACCGGCGCCTTCAGGAGCGACTGCCGGCGTCGGCGACTGCGGCACGGCCTCCGTCGGAAGCGCGGTCCCCGTCTCGTGGTGGAGCCCACTCGGGCTCTCGACCGGCGCGGGCGACGGCTCGTCCGCGGCCCTCTTGAACATCCGGGTCGCGGTGATCTCCCCGTGCACGGTCTCGCCCTCGGCACGCTGCTGTGGCAGGCCCGGGCGCAGATGCTCCTCGACGCTGATGTACTTCAGGCCCGCCCGTAGGTCCGCGTCGTTGCGCAGCCTGACGACCAGGGGGAACTCCGCGAGGGCGGTGGTGTCGAACAGGCCCGTGGTGTAAAGCAGCTGGACGCCGAGGGCGTGCGACACGGCACGCTGCAACTCCAGCAGGTAGGTGGCGTTGGCGCGCCCGATCGGATTGTCCAGGAACAGCGTGCCCGCGTGCCGGTGCTTGTCCCGCCCCCGGTCGTTGCTGCGGAGCGCGGCCATGGTGCAGTACAGAGCGATCGCCGCGGTGAGCAACTGGCCGCCGGAGAAGACATCGCCCATCTGACCGACCGGTACCCGCTCGGCGCGCAGCACCGCGTCCGGCTTGAGGATCTCGACGGCGACGCCCTTCGGTTCGAGAGCCGCCTGGACGCCGCGGAGCAGCAGGGACATGCCGTCGCGGCGCAGATCGGAGTTCTTCCTCACCGCCGCGCGGGTGGCCTCGTCGACGACCTCGCCGAGCCGCTCGGTGAGGGTCGCCTGGTCGGGCTCCTCGAAGCGGATGCGCAGGAACTCCTGGCCCGACCACTCCCCCAGGCCCTCGGGCAGCCGCGAGAGCCGCTGGGCCGACCGGAGCGTGGTGAGCGCCGATTCCACCAGCCCGCGGAGCCGGTCCACGATGGAGTCGCGGTTGCGCTCCAACTGCGCCAGCTCGTCAGTGAGTACGCGCAGCCGGGGTGCGAACGCCTCGGCCCAGCGCGCCGCGTGCTCCGGCAGGGAGGACGCGGGCAGCTCACGGATCTGCAGACGGGCCGGAGTACGCACCGCCTCGTAGCGGGTGGAGTTGGCGTGACGCACGAGCACGTCGCTCGCCTCGCGCACCGCCGACTCGGCGGAGGACAGATCGGCCGCGCAGCCGCGCAGGGAGCGGCGGGCCTCGGCCGCCGAGTGCCTGGCCTCCTCGAGGCTGCCCGCGTAGGGCTCGGGCTGCTCCTGCTCCTCGTCGGTGTGGTCCCTGAGCAGATCGCGCAGGAGGGCCGCCGTCTCGTCGAAGCCGCTCGCCGCGTCCTCGGCCGCGCGGTGCGCGCGCAGCAGCTCGGCGTGCCTCGCCCGGGCGGTGTCCAGCGCCTCGGTACGGGCGGCCAGCTCACCGGTGGCCGTCCGCAGCAGTGCCTGGGCGTGCTGGGCGTCCGAGGGTTCCATCTCCTCGGGAAGCCCGGTGTGTGCGTCACCGTCCACGGGCGCGAGGCGCTCGGCCTCACCGCGCAGCCGACCGAGTTTCTCGCTGGCCTCGGAGGCGCGGGTCTCCAGGGTCTGCACATGGGACTCGGCGCGGGCCGCGGCGGCCTGGCGGGAGGGGCCGTCGGCCCCGTCGGTGCCCTCCAGCAGCTGGGCGGCGCGCGTGCGGACCTTGTTGGTGAGCCGGTCGAGTTCGGCGAGCGCGGCGCTCTCGTCACTCTCGGCATGGGCCTGTTCGGCACGGAGGTCGGCCCCGACGCCGACCTTCTCGTACAACTGGGACGCGGCGCGGTACGCCTCCCGCAGGGCGGGCAGCGAAGGGCGGGGGGTGTCGTCGGTCTCGTCCGGGTCGGGCAACTGCTCGGGCGCGCCCGCGATCTCCGCGCGCTCGGCGCGGAGGGCGCGTGCGGTGCGCCGGGCGTCGTCCGCCGCACGCTGGGCTGCCCGGCGGTCCTGGTCGGCGGCTCTCGCCCGATCGAGGCAGGAGGCGGCGCGGGCGTCGGACTCGGCGGCCTCGTCGGCGAGTTCACGCAGCTTCGCCTGCCAGCCGGCGCGCTCGCGGAGGCGGAAGGCGAGTCCGGCGAGCGCGTCCGCGGCGCGGCGGGCCCGCTGGGCGGTGTCCTGCCGTTCGTCGCGCACCCGGGCGGTGTCGGCGGCGGCCTCCTCGGCTTCCGCCCGGGCCGTGCGGGCCTCGGCGAGCGCCTCCTCGGCGGCCTCGGCCGCCTCCCGGGCGGTGCGCGCGGCCCCGGCGAGCTCGGCGAGCATGCCGGGCGGGCAGTCGGCACGCCAGGAGCCGATACGGGCGGCGAGAGCTCGGTCGCCCGCCAGCCGGGCCGCAAGGTTCCTGATCTCCTCGTCCCGCTCCGCGGCGCGTGCCCGGAGTGCCTGCCGCTCCTCGTCCGCGGCGTGCTCGTCGTGCATGGCGGGGTTCGGCGGCACGAGGAACACGTCGGTGTCCGTTCCGGCGGCCGGCCCCGGTACGGGGGCGAGCAGGGCTGCCGCGGTTCCGACGGCGACGGCGGAACGCGGCAGCAGTGCCGCGCCGTTCAGCACCTCGCGGGCGCGGGCGTACGACACGGGGTCGGTGATGACGACACCGTCGACCAGCTCGGGCCGCGCCGCGAGCACGGCGGCGTGGTCGGCCGGGGCGACGGCCTGGGCGAGGTAGCGCCAGCCGGGCAGTGCGGGGATGCCGTGCTCACCGAGGAACTCGACGGTCGCGAGGACGTCGGGCCCGGGGGGCAGCAGCCCGCCGTCGCCGAGCGCCCCGAGGATGCGGGAGTCGTCCGCGGCCGCGGTCCTCAGGTCGAACAGCTGGCGCTCGGCGGCCGCGACGCCCTGGTCGAGGAGCTCTCGCAGTTCGTCGGCGTAGCGGTCGAACTCCTCGGTGGTGAGGGGGCCTTCGGTGCCGTGCTCGCGCCGGACGGCCTCGGGGCCGTCCGCTGCCGCGGTCCCCGCCGGAGCGTTCGCGGGGCGGCCGTCCTCGGGGCCGGTCGTCTGTGCCGGGATCGCCGTCCGCGTGTCCGTCGCGGCGGGAGCAGACGGCTCGGTGGACGGCTCGCGCCGGGGCCCGGGGACCTCCGCCGGCCCGGCGGTCGCCGGCAGACCGAGCAGTTCGCCGAGGCGCTCGGACCCGGCGAGGGAAGCGGCGGCGAGCCGCTCGGCCTCGTAGGCGTGGGCGGCTGCCTCGGCGGCGTCCGCGGCGCGGGCCGCGGTCAGTTCGGCCCGGGTCTCGGCGGCCGCCGTCTCACGGGCGCGTTCCGCGGCCGTGCGGGCGGCGTCGCGGGCCGCGTCCCAGGCGGCGACCGCGGTCTTCTCCGCGTCGCTGGCCGCGAGGGCGGCCCGCGCCGGGTCGGCGTCCGGGGCCGTGTCGTCGAGCCAGCCGGCGCGGACGGCCTCCGCGGTCTCCTGTTCGACCTCGGCGAGGCGCTGGCGGAGATGGCCCGCCTCGCTGCGGGCCCGCTGGGCGTCGGTGGCGGCGGCGGTGGCGTCGCGGTGGGCGGCCTCGCCGGCTTCCTGGAGACCGGCGGAGCGCTCCTCCTCCTCGTTGGCCAGGCGCTCGCCGTCCTCGGCGGCGGAGTGGAGGGCGCGCACGAGATCGGCGGCGGCCTTCGCGCGGGCCGCGAGCGCGGGGGCGGCGTCCCGCTCGGCCTCGCGGATGGCGGCGGCCACCCGTGCGGAGCGGTCCGTGGCGGCCCGGTGGCGGAGCACCGCCTCGGCGGCCTGCCAGGCGGCGTGGAGCGTGCGTGCGTCGGTCAGCTCGCGGCGCTGGGCGGCGGCGGCCTTCTCCGCCGCGGTGAGGGCCAGCGACGCGTGCCGGTAGGCCAGTTCGGCCGCGATGAGGGAGCTGTGGCTGCGGGAGCGCTCCGCTTCGGTGACGGTGTGTGCGGCGGCGGTGACCTGCTGGGCGAGTTCGGCGGTACGGGCGCGCTCCTCGCCGGCCCTGGCGGAGAGCCGGTGCGCGAGGGTACGGGTGCGGCGTTCGGCCCCGAGGTGGATGTCGCGGGCCCTGGCCCGGGTGTCGGCGGCCTCCACGATGCGCCCGAGGAGGTCGACGGAGCCTGCTGTGAAGTCACGTTCGGCGATGAGCTCGGCGCGGCGGCCCAGTTTGCTGCCGAAGCCGCTGACGAGGTCGGCGAGCCCGTCCGTGTCACGGGTGTCGGTGACCGCGCGCAGCAGCAGGTCCGTGAAGTCGGAGTCCTTCTTGACCGCGAACAGCCCGGCGGCCTCTCCCTCGTCCGCGTTCATCTCCCGCTGGTAGCGGAAGAGTTCGGGATCGAGGCCCAGGTCTCCGAGGTGCTCGTTCCAGCGGTCGTGGATCTCCTCCCAGTACACCTCCAGGTGCGGATACGCCTTGCCCGCCTCGGTGATGGCGTCGCGGAAGCCCTTCATGGTGCGACGCCGGCCCCGCGCGCCCGAGGCGCCCTCGACGGGCGGGCGGACGGCGGTGGACTCGGCGACGGGCAGCGAGTCCAGGCTGAGACCTGGCCCGGGCCGGAAGGAGTACCAGGCCTCGGCGAACTTGCGGGGGTCGTTGGAGACCTGGCGGCCGCGCCATTCGCTGGCCTTGCCGACGACGACCAGTTCGCCGGTCAGAGTGTGCTGCCACTCCAGGGCGACGTGGCCGCAGTCGTCGGCGAGCAGGAACTTGCGCAGCACACCGGAGCTGGCCCCGCCGAGGGTGTTGCGGTGACCGGGCAGCATCACCGAGAAGATCAGCTTGAGGAGGACGGACTTGCCGCCGCCGTTCTCCAGGAAGAGCACGCCCGCGGGGGCGGGGCGGCGGGGCGGCCCGACCGGCTCCTCCTCGAAGAACTCGGCCTGCGTCGGGGCCGGGTCGGGCACGGGCGCGCCGACTCCGCGCAGGTCCAGCACGGTGTCGGCATAGCGCGCACCGGCGGGCCCGATGGAGTAGAGGCGTACCCGGGACAGCTCGTACATGGCGGCGGACTCTCGTCGTTCTCAGGGGGGTTGAGGCGGTGGGGCGAAGGTGGACGGCGGGCGGCCCGCCGCGAGGTCATGGGTGGAACGGGAGGCCGGCGTCGGCGGCCAGTTCCAGGTCGTCGGCGTCCGGCGCCGGCACGAGAGTGGCGGAGCCGTCGGTGACGGGGACGACTCCGAGCTCCAGCAGCTCGGCCATGGCGGCACTGCCCGCCATGTCGCGGACCTGCAGCTGGTAACGGGCGGTGGTCCGGTACGCGCCGCCGGAGTCCTCCCCGGTGCGCTGCAGGAAGCCGGAGTCGGTGAGGAAGGCGACCGCCTTGGCGATGATGCCGGTGGTGGAGCCGGCGAGGCGGCGGGCGTCCTTGGTGGCTCCGGTGGCGCTGCGCCGCGCGTAGATGCGCCAGGCGGCTTCGAGTCCCGGGGCGCCGGACGCCGGGTCGGTGTTCTCTCCCTGCTCCTCGGCCCGCTCCTCCAGACGGCGGCAGGCCTGCCGTACGAAGGCGTCGACACCGTTGACGGTGATCCGGCCGATGTAGCCGTCGTCGGCGAGGTCCTCGGGGCGGGGGAACGCCAGTGCGGCGACGGCCAGATGGGCGAGGCCGTGGAGGAACCGGTCGGCCGATTCGGCGGAGGCCCGTCGGGCGTAGTCGCCCATACGGACGGCGAAGACCGAGTCCTCGGCCGCGGTCACGGCCATCCCCGCGCGGGGCGACACCTCGAGGACGACCAGTCCGAGCCCGGTGGCGACGGCGTCGGCGAGGCGGGCGAAGGCGGGCTCCTCGCGGTAGCGCCGCAGCAGGTCGGCGTACTCGGCGTCGCGGGCGGGCAGCAGTTTGGGCTGAAGCCCGAAGGAGACGAGCCGCGCCGCGTCGGCCGCGTCGGCGGGGGTGACGCCGGTGGTGGCGGTGGTAGCGGACATCGGCCCGGACGGCGGCCCGAGCGGCACGTCCGGCTCACGCCGGGGCCCGGCGTGCTCTGCGTGCTGGTCGCTCACGGCTGGGGCTCCTCTGTGCGGTGGTGGGGCTCTTGGGTGCGGTGCCGGGCGGTTGCGCGGCGCGCCGGGCCGCCGGCCGGGCGGAACTCCCGGGCGGGCGGACGGTGCGCACGCCGGACGGGCGGAGACGGAAACGCGGGGACACCGTGCCCCGGGCTCGGCGTCACGCGGCCTCCGTGCGGTCCGCGGCCATGCCGGCCGCGTCCAGCAGGGCCGTGCCCACGATCAGGTCCGCGCCGCCGAACTCGGGGTCGTCCAGCTCGGTGCCGTCGTCGACGGCGAACAGCAGCCGCTCCTCGCCCTGGCGGTAGGCCGTGCCGACCGGAGGGCTGGCCGCGTGGACGGCGAGGAGGGCGACGAGGTAGGGCAGGTCCGGATCGCGGCGGCGGGCGTCGGCGAGGAGACCGGAGAGCCGGCGCGGGGCGTCGTGCTCCAGGTCCAGCAGTTCCATGGCGCTCGTCAGCTGCTCCTCGCTGAAACGGCTGTCGTCCGGAGTCGCGATCAGATCCGGCTCTGGCAGTTCGGCGCCCAGGTGCTCCCGCTCGACGGGCGGGCTGAGGAGCAGGTCGACGAGGTCCGCGACCCGGACGGACGCGGGAGTGCGCAGCCCGGTGCCGTGTGCGAAGTACGCGTCGGTGACGCGGATGGCCCGGTCGACGGGCAGGGGCAGCAGCGGCGCGACGAGATGGCCGTACAGATCGACGCCGGAGCGCGCCGCCGGAGCGGCGAACGCCTGGCGGTCCTGCTCCGCCCGGAAGAGCGGGCCGGCCTCCAGGAGCCGGGACTGGAGCTGGGTGTGGCGGCGGATGCAGTCCTTGACTATGTCGACGAGCTCTGCGGCCCGGCGCTTGTGCTCGGGGTCCTCGGCCTCGTCGCGGGCCTTGCGGATGTTGGTGAGGATCGCGTTCTCGTGGCGGTAGCGGTCGGCGACGTGGTCGAGCGCCTCGGCGATCATGTCGGGCACGGCGTTGAGCCAGTCGACGGCGCGCACATTGCGCCGGGTGGCCTCCAGCGTCCTGCGCAGGGTCTCGGCGTACTGCACGGTCCGGTAGCGGGCCTGCTCCGCGGCCAGCTGGGCGTCGGCGAGCCGGCCGCGGCTGATCAGCACCTCCAGCTTCACCTCCGCGGCGATCTGGGCGCTGGTGACGTCCGTGTCGAGAGCGCCGACGAGCACGTTCACCGCCTCGTCGGTGGTGCGCAGATAGACACCGCCGCCGTAGCCGGGGACCTCCTCGATGAGTTTGAAGTCGTAGTCCCGCCGGACGTACACCCCGTCCGGGCCGAAGGTGCCGTACACGGCGCGAAAGCCGCGGTCGACACTGCCGACGTTGATCAGGTTCTCCAGCACCCAGCGCGCCACCCGCTCGTGTTCGGCGGCGGGGCGCCGCGGGGCCTGGGCCGCGATCCGCGGAAGGAGCCTGGCCACTATCTGCTCGTGGTCGGCGCCGGTGTCGAAGTCCATGTTGAGCGTGACGAGGTCGATGGCGGCGAGGGCGACCTCCGCCATCGCGTAGACCGAGTACTCGCCCGCGAGGTTCGCCTTGCGGGTGTCGAGATCGTGCAGCGGGGCGGTGCACGCGAGCGCGCGGAGTCGCCGCGCGAGCCCTTCGTCGGCGGCCGGGCCCTGCGCGGGGCGCGGCCCCGCGCTGAGCTGGGGCGGAACGGATTCCGTCGGGGCAGGCGAAGTCACGGTGCACAGACTAGGTCCTCGCACCGACACCGGTCGAAACGGCGCAGAAACCCCGTGCGCGGCACGGGCGCCCCGGAGCTCAGCGCTCCACCGCGTCCCCGTCCGCCACGAGCCCTGCGTAGACCTCGACGAGCCGGGCCCGGGAGTCGTCGAGGTAGCGGGCGAGAAGCCGCTCGGCGTCGTCGCGCCTGCCCGCCTTCAGCGCTTCCAGAATCTCCCGGTTTCGCACGAGATACGGCTCATGCAGTCCACGGGGGTCGTCCACGACGTGGAAGACGAGGCGGAGTTCGGCGAGTACGCCGCGCATCAGTTCGTCGGTGCGGGCGCTGCGGGCGAGCGCGACCAGCTCGCGATGGAAGTGGATGTTCGCGGTCGACACGCCCGGCCAGTTCTCCTCCCGGGCCGCCTGCTCACCGCCGACCACCGCGAAGCGCAGCCCGTCGAGCACGAACGGCGGCTCGCCGAGCCCGCGGACGACGGCGCACTCGATCAGCCGCCGGGTCCGGTAGAGGTCCTCGACGTCCTCGACCGTGAGGACCCGGACGAACACCCCGCGGTTGAGCTCGTGGACCAGCAGCCGCTCGTGCGTCAGCAGCCGGAACGCCTCGCGCAGGGTGTTGCGCGAGACGCCGAGCGCCTTGCCGATGCCGTCCTCCGAGAGCCGCGCCCCCGGCGGGAAGAAGCCCTCCGCGATCCGGGTGCGCAGAATGTCCGCCACCCGCTCCGCCGTGCTCGTGCGCCCCAGGAGCCGGCGGTCACCGGCCAGTTCACCGAGCTCGGACCCCGTCGTGCCCACAGCGCCCTCTATTCCGCTCTCCGTCACCGCCGGCGGCCCCGTCGGCGTCCGGCACCCATCGTAGAAGCAGGATCCGCCCGAACAAGAGACGACGAGACTCTTGTCGGATCGTTGAACAATCCTCTACGGTGTGGCGAGCGTCACTCTGCAGGACCAGTGCGTCACACAGCATCACCATCCCCGCCGCACCCTCTCCCCCTCTGCGAGGTGCCGATGAGCACGACCAAGACCCAGCCGGAGCAAGGCGAACTGCCCGAGGACGCCGGCGCGTTCGCCTGGCTGCGCGCACTCGGGCCGCGGGGCCGCCGGGCCTTCGCCGGCGCGTTCGGCGGCTTTGCGCTGGACTCCTACGACTTCTTCACGCTGCCGCTCAGCATGGTGGCCATCGCCGCCTACTTCAGCCTGGACAGCGGCCAGACCGGGCTGCTGACCACCGTCACCCTGGTCGTCTCCGCGATAGGCGGAGCGCTCGCCGGAATCCTCGCCGACCGCATAGGCCGGGTCCGGGCCCTGATGATCACGGTGATCACCTACGCCCTGTTCACCGTGCTGTGCGGCTTCGCGCCCAACTACGAGACGCTGCTGGTGTTCCGGGCGCTCCAGGGCCTCGGTTTCGGCGGCGAGTGGGCCGTCGGCGCGATCCTGGTGGCGGAGTACGCCACGGCGAAGCACCGCGGCCGCACACTCGGCGCGATCCAGAGCTCGTGGGCCGCCGGCTGGGCCCTCGCCGTGATCGTCTACACGCTGGTCTTCCAGTTCCTCGACGCCGACACCGCGTGGCGCGTCATGTTCTGGACGGGCGCCCTGCCCGCCCTCCTCATCATCTACGTCCGCCGGAACGTGACGGACGCGCCCGAGGCCGCCGAGCGCCGCAGGACGAGCCGCGACCGCGGATCGTTCACCGCGATATTCCGCAAGGACCTGACCCGGACGACGGTCTTCGCGGTGCTGCTGTCCACCGGTGTCCAGGGCGGCTACTACACACTGGCGACCTGGGTGCCGACGTACCTCAAGACGGAGCGGGGCCTCACCGTCGTCGGCACCGGCGGCTATCTGACCCTCCTCATATCCGGGGCGTTCATCGGCTATCTGACGGGCGGGTACCTCACCGACGTCCTCGGCCGCAAGAAGAACATCGCGCTGTTCGCCGTGCTCTCCGCGGGCTGCATCCTGGCGTACACCAACATCCCCTCCGGCGCGGACGGGCTGCTGCTGGTGCTCGGGTTCCCGCTCGGATTCTGCATGTCGGCCATCTTCAGCGGCTTCGGATCGTTCCTGGCGGAGCTCTACCCGACGGCCGTGCGCGGCACCGGCCAGGGCTTCACGTACAACACCGGCCGTGCGGTGGGGGCGTTCTTCCCCACACTGGTCGGGTTCCTGGCCGGCAGCTGGGGCGTCGGCGGTGCCCTGGTCTTCGGCGCCGTGGGCTACGGACTGGCCGTCGTCGCACTGCTGGGACTGCCGGAGACCCGCGGCCGAGAGCTCGC
The DNA here is from genome assembly GCF_005795905.1 of Streptomyces marianii. Lineage (NCBI taxonomy): Bacteria > Bacillati > Actinomycetota > Actinomycetes > Kitasatosporales > Streptomycetaceae > Streptomyces > Streptomyces marianii. The sequence continues at coordinate 7,224,031 of NZ_VAWE01000001.1, read as the reverse complement.
GTGAAAGGATCTTCCCCCATGACCTGGGTCTCGATCGACCTCAACGCCGACCTCGGCGAGGGCTTCGGCCGCTGGCGGCTCACCGACGACGAGGAACTGCTCTCCGTCGTCACCAGCGCCAACGTGGCCTGCGGCTTCCACGCCGGGGACGCGGCCACCATGCGGCGGGTGTGCGCGCTGGCGGCCGAGCGGGGGGTGCGGATCGGCGCCCAGGTCTCGTACCGCGATCTGGCCGGCTTCGGCCGGCGCTCCATGGACGTCCCCGCGGACGAGCTGGCCACCGAAGTGGCGTACCAGATCGGCGCGCTGGAGGTCTTCGCACGCGCCGCCGGCGCACGCGTCTCGTACGTCAAACCGCACGGGGCGCTGTACAACCGCGTCGTCCACGACGAACAGCAGGCCGAGGCCGTGGTCGAGGGAGTGATGCTGACCGGCGAACGGCTGCCGCTGCTGGGGCTGCCCGGCTCGGTCCTCCACACGATGGCCGAGAAGGCCGGACTCCCGGTGGTCGCGGAGGCGTTCGCGGACCGCGCCTACGCGGCGGACGGCACCCTCGTGCCACGAGGACGGGCGGGCGCCGTCCTCACCGACGCGGACGCGGTCGTCGAACGCTCGGTGTCGATGGCCCGGTTCGGGGTCGTCACCTCGCACTGCGGCCGGTCCGTCGGCGTCCGTGCCCGCTCGCTCTGCCTCCACGGGGACACCGAGGGCGCGGTGGCCCTCGCCCGCCGGGTGCGGGGACAGCTGGAGGAGTCGGGCGTCCGGGTGGAGGCGTTCGTATGAGGCTGCTGCCCGTAGGGGAACGGGCACTGCTGGTGGAGCTCGGCAGCGGCGAGGAGGCCGGGGCGCTCCACGCCGAGCTGCTGCGCCGCCGCGCCGCGGGCACGCTGCCCCCGGTACGGGAGATCGTCCCGGCGGCACGGACCGTCCTGCTCGACGGCGTCGAGGAGCCGGAGCGGCTGGCCGGCGAACTCCCCCGGTGGACCGTACCGCCGCTCGCCGCCGGCAGCCGTTCGGTGACGGAGATACCGGTCCGCTACGACGGACCGGACCTCGCGGAGGTCGCCGCCCTGTGGGGCGTCTCCGTGACGGATGTCGCCGCCATCCATTCGGCGGCCGAGTTCCGTGTCGCCTTCTGCGGCTTCGCACCGGGCTTCGCCTACCTCACCGGACTCGGTGAGGAGTACACGGTGCCACGGCGCGCCACACCGCGGACCGCGGTGCCCGCCGGCGCCGTCGCCCTGGCGGGGACGTACACGGGCGTGTACCCCCGTGCCTCGCCCGGCGGCTGGCAGCTGATAGGGACGACGGACGCGGTCCTGTGGGACTCCGCGAGGGAGCCTGCGGCACTGCTCTCCCCCGGCGCCCGGGTGCGGTTCGTGGCCGGGGCGGAGGCCGGCCCGTGACCGATCTGGCCCTGCTCGTGGTGCGGGCCGGGGCGCTGACGACCGTTCAGGACCTCGGCCGCCCGGGGTACGCGCATCTCGGCGTACCCCGTTCCGGAGCTCTGGACCCGTTCGCGCTGCGCCTGGTCAACCGTCTCGTGGGCAACCCCGGGCACGCTGCGGTGCTCGAGACCACCCTCACCGGCTGCGCGGTACGGCCGCGGCGTGAGGTGACCGTGGCAGTCGGCGGCGCGCCGTGCGCGGTGCGGGTCGGGGGGCGGCCCGTGGCCTGGGGAGCGCCGGTGCGCGTGGCGGCAGGAGAGTTGCTGGAGGTGGGCGCGGCCGTCCGGGGCGTCCGGACCTACGTGGGGTTCGCCGGGGGAATCGCGACGGAGCCGGTTCTGGGCAGCCGCTCGACGGATCTGCTCTCCGGTCTGGGTCCGGCACCGCTCTCCGACGGAGCGGTCCTTCCGCTGGGCCGGCCCGCCGGGCCGGCCCCCCACGTGGACGGGTCGCCCTGGCCCGGTCCGCCGTCCGAGCTGGTGCTGCGGGTGCGGTTCGGCCCGCGGGACGACTGGTTCACGCAGGGAGCACGCCGGACGCTGGCGACGGGCGGCTACCGGGTGTCGGCGGCGAGCAACCGCATCGGCCTGAGGACGGAGGGGCCGGCGCTGGAACGGGCCGTCCACGACGAACTGCCCAGCGAGGGCATGGTGCTCGGCGCGGTGCAGGTCCCGCCGGACGGCCGGCCCGTGGTCTTCCTCGCCGACCACCCCACCACGGGCGGCTATCCGGTGGTGGCCGTCGTCCGCGAGCACGACCTCGCAGCGGCGGCCCAGGCGGTCCCGGGCACACCCGTGCGATTCGTTCCGGCCGGCTGAACCGGGGACCGGACGCCGCCCTCGGCCGCAGAGGCACCCCCGGGCTGGGCGGCACGGTGGCCCGGCCGAGTCGCACGAGCACTCCGCCCCGGCGCTCCGCGGGCCGGGGGGCGGCCGAGCACCGGACTCTCCGGCCCACCGCGCGGCGCCCGGATGGCGTTCCGTCCACGGATCCGCGACCGCACAGATCGTGCCACCTCGGCCGCCCAGGCAACGCGCACCGGACGCGCGGTCCTCGGGCGCCCAACGGGTCGCCACCGGTCCGGCGGCCCGACCACGGATCCGCGACCGCACAGATCGCGCCACCTCGGCCGCCCAGGCAACGCGCACCGGACGCGCGGTCCTCGGGCGCCCAACGGGTCGCCACCGGTCCGGCGGCCCGACCACGGATCCGCGACCGCACAGATCGCGCCACCTCGGCCGCCCGGGCAACGCGCACCGGACGCGCGGTCCTCGGGCGCCCAACGGGTCGCCACCGGTCCGGCGTTCCGATTCAGCCGGCAGGGTGCCCGTAGCCACCGCCGCCCGGGGTCCGTACGACCAGGACGTCGCCGGGGCCGACCTCCACCGAGTCCACGCCGCGAAGTTCCTCGATCGTCCCGTCCGAGCGCTCGACGGCGTTCGATCCCGCCGCCCCGGGCTCGCCGCCGGCCATCCCGTACGGCCTCACCCGCCGGTGGCCGGTCAGCAGGGTGACGGTCATCGGCTCCAGGAAGCGGATGCGGCGGACGGCACCGCAACCGCCGTTCCAGCGGCCCGCTCCCCCGCTTCCGTCCCGCACCGAGAAGGCGTCCACCCGTACCGGGTAGCGCCACTCCAGCACCTCGGGATCGGTGAGCCGGGAGTTGGTCATGTGGGTCTGCACGGCATCGGCGCCACGGAAGCCGTCGCCCGCGCCGGAACCGCTCGCCACGGTCTCGTAGTACTGGACGCGGTCGTTGCCGAAGGTGACGTTGTTCATCGTGCCCGAGCCCTCCGCCTGGACCCCGAGCGCCGCGTACAGGGCGCCCGTGACCGCCTGCGAGGTCTCGACGTTGCCCGCGACCGTCGCCGCGGGGTACACCGGAGCGAGCATCGAGCCGTCCGGCACACGTACGTCCAGCGGTTCCAGGCAGCCGCTGTTGAGCGGGATGTCGTCGGCGACCAGGGTGCGGAAGACGTACAGCACCGCCGCCATCACCACCGACCTGGGGGCGTTGAAGTTGCCCGGCTGCTGCCCGGAGGTACCGGTGAAGTCGAGGACGGCCCCGCGTGCCTCGCGGTCCACGGTCAGCGTGACCTCGATGACCGCGCCGTTGTCGGTCTCGTAGCGGCAGGAGCCGTCGCCGAGCCCGGCGACGATACGGCGTACGGACTCCTCGGCGTTGTCGCGCACATGCCCCATGTACGCCCGCACCACGTCGAGTCCGAACTCCTCCACCATCCGGCCCAGTTCGCCGATCCCCTTCTCGTTGGCGGCGATCTGGGCCCGCAGGTCGGCGAGGTTGGTGTCGGGGTCGCGGGACGGATGACGGGCACCGGTGAGCAGGGCCCGGGTCTCGGCCTCGCGCAGCCGCCCGTCCCGTACGAGCAGCCAGTTGTCGAAGAGCACGCCCTCCTCGTCGATGGTGCGGCTGAACGCGGGCATCGAGCCCGGTGTGATCCCGCCGATCTCCGCGTGGTGCCCCCGCGAGGCCACGAGGAAGCGCAGCTCACGGCCGGCCTCGTCGAAGACCGGCGTCACGACCGTCACATCGGGGAGATGGGTGCCGCCGTGGTACGGATCGTTGATGGCGTACACGTCGCCGGGCCGCAGCTCGCCCGCGTTGCGCCGCAGCACCTCCTTGATGGACTCGCCCATCGAGCCCAGGTGCACCGGGATGTGGGGCGCGTTGGCGATGAGGTTGCCGTCGGCGTCGAACAGGGCGCAGGAGAAGTCGAGCCGCTCCTTGATGTTGACCGAGTGGGCGGTGTTCTCCAGCCGCAGTCCCATCTGCTCGGCGATCGCCATGAAGAGGTTGTTGAAGACCTCCAGCAGCACCGGGTCGACGTCCGTGCCGACGGCGGTACGGCCGGGCCTCGGCCGTACCCGGGTGAGCAGCAGATGTCCTCCCTCGCCGACGGCGGCCCGCCAGCCGGGGTCCACCACGGTGGTGGCATCGGCCTCGGCGACGATCGCGGGCCCTTCGACCGTGTCGCCCGGTGAGAGGTCCACCCGCCGGAGGAGCGGAGCGTCGGCGGGACGGCCGTCCAGGAACATCCGCACGGTGTCCCGCACTCGCGGCCCCGTGCCGCCGGCGGCCTCCTCGACGACGACGGTCCCATGGGGCCCGGCCGTACCCACCGCCTCGACCGAGACCGCCTCCACGACCAGCGGCTTGTCCATGGTGAAGGCGTACCGTGCGCGGTGCGCCGCGGTGAACGCCTCGCGCATCTCGCTCTCCGTCCCGAGGGGCACGGACATCCCGGCATCCGTGCCGGCGTAGCGGACGAGCACGCGGGCGCGGGTCCCGATCGCCTCGTCGGGGACGGCGTCCTCCCGCAGTTCCGCCCGGGTGCGTCCGGCCAGCTCGTCGCAGAGCCCCCGGACCCGGGTCAGGGTGTCGTCGCCGAGTTCCGCTTCCACGGACTGCTCGCGCATGGCGGTGGCGTCGGCCAGGCCGATGCCGTATGCAGAGAGCACTCCGGCGAGCGGGGGCACGATGACGGTGTCGATGCCGAGTGCGTCGGCGACCCCGCAGGCGTGCTGGCCGCCGGCGCCGCCGAAACAGGTCAGGGCGTAGCGGGTCACGTCGTGGCCCCGCTGGACGGAGATCTTCTTGACGGCGTTGGCCATGTTGAGGACCGCGATCTCGAGGAAGCCCGCCGCGACCTCCTCCGGACTGCGTTCGGTGCCCGTGGCCTCCCGGACCTCCTCGGCCAGCCGCTCGAACCCCTCCCGTACGGCGTCGGCGTCGAGCGGCCGGTCGCCGTCCGGTCCGAAGACGGCGGGGAAGTGTCCCGGCTGGATCCTCCCGAGCATCACGTTGGCGTCGGTGACGGTGAGCGGGCCGCCGCGCCGGTAGCAGGCGGGGCCAGGTACGGCGCCCGCCGAGTCGGGGCCGACGCGGTAGCGCCGGCCGTCGAAGTGGAGGACCGAGCCGCCGCCGGCGGCGACGGTGTGGATGTTCATCATCGGCGCGCGCATCCGCACACCGGCGACCTGGGTACCCAGTTCCCGCTCGAACTCGCCCGCGTAGTGGGACACATCGGTCGACGTCCCGCCCATGTCGAAGCCGATGACCCGGCGGTAACCCGCCTGTTCCGAGGTGCGGGCCATGCCGACGACCCCACCGGCGGGACCGGACAGCACGGCGTCCTTGCCCCGGAAGTGGGCGGCCTCGCGCAGTCCGCCGTTGGACTGCATGAACATCAGGCGGATGGAACGGAGTTCACTCGCGACCTCGTCGACGTAGCGGCGCAGGATCGGCGAGAGGTACGCGTCCACGACGGTCGTGTCGCCGCGGGGTACGAGCTTGATGAGCGGGCTGACCTCGTGGGAGCAGCTCACCTGGGTGAAGCCGAGCTCACGCGCCGCGGCGGCGACGGCCGACTCGTGGTCCGGGTGGCGGTAGCCGTGCATGAACACGACGGCCGCGCTCGCGAAGCCGTCCCGGCGGGCCTGCCGCAACCGGTCCCGCACCGGGGCGAGATCCAGCGGTCGGACCACCTCGCCCTGGGCGGCGATCCGCTCGGGGACCTCGATGACGCGGTCGTACACGGCCTCGGGAAGGACGATGTGGCGGTCGAAGAGCCGGGGGCGGTTCTGGTACGCGATGCGCAGCGCGTCCCGGAAGCCCTCCGTGACAAGGAGCACGGTGGGTTCGCCGCGGCGCTCCAGCAGCGCGTTGGTGGCGACGGTCGTGCCCATCTTCACGACCTCGACGCGGTCCGCCGGCACGGGATCGTCCGGTCCGAGGCCGAGGAGAAGCCTGATGCCGGCGACGGCCGCGTCGGCGTAGTGCTCGGGGTTGTGGGACAGCAGCTTCCGGGTGACGAGACGCCCGTCGGGCCGTCTGCCGACGATGTCGGTGAACGTCCCGCCACGGTCGATCCAGAACTCCCAGCGCCCGCTCATTCCCCCATTCTGGCAAGCGGCGGGACGGGGGACAGCGAGGCGAGGGCGGAGGTGAGGGCGTTTTCGGCGATGTGGTCCAGTCGGGCGCTGGTGCCCCGGGCCCAGTGCCCCAGCTCGGCGCCGGCGAGGCCGAGCAGTTGGGGCAGCAGGTCGGTGCACCGGCGCGCCACCCACGCGGTACCGGCGGTGGCGAGCCACACGATCTTGGCCGTGCGGCTGGGCGCGGGCTGTTCGGGTTCGCCTCCCGGCGCGGCGCCGAGGGCGAGCCCTTCGGCGATGAGCAGTTCGTGGAACCGGCGGGCGATCTCCCGGTGGCCGCGTTCGCCGGGGTGGAGCCGGTCGGCGCTCCACATCGAGCGGTTCTCGACCCAGGCCCCGCCGGCCAGATGCAGATGGACGGCCCCGTACCGCTCGGACAGCGCGTGGACGACCGCGTTCACGGCGCGCTGGCGGCGAGCGAGCGGGCGGGCGAGGGGAGCGGGCAGCGCGAGCATCTCACCCGGGTCGGGCAGGCAGGCCGTCAGCAGCCGGCTGCCGATTCCGCTCAGGGCGGCGCAGACCTCGTCGAGGCGTACGGCGAGGTCGAGGATGTCGAAGGTGTGCCGGAGGGTGTCGTTCACGCCGACGATGACGGAGGCGAGGTCGGGCGCGTACGCGAGGGCGGCGGGGGCCTGGGTCTCGTGCACATCGCGGGCGAGCGCACCGCTGACCGCGAATTTGCGGAACTCCGCGGTCTCACCGGTCGTGCCGAGCCCCTCGGCCAGCAGCGCGGCCCAGCCGCGCCACGCCCCGTCGACGCGGTCGCCGACGCCTTCGGTGAGCGAATCGCCGAGGGCGGCGAAGCGCGGGACACGCGCGGCGTTCGCGGCCGCGTTCGCGAACGCCGGACCGGGCACGGCGCTCACGACCGGAGGCACGGACCCCGAACCACGCACCACACCCACACCCGCAGGCACAGACCCCGAACCGGGCGCGGGGACGGGCGCCCGGGACGGCTCGCCCGCGCGGGCACCGATACGCGGCCCGAGTACGGGGACGAGCGCGGACGCCGCACCGGGCACGGCGCTCACGACCGGAGGCACGGACCCCGAACCACGCACCACACCCACACCCGCAGGCACAGACCCCGAACCGGGCGCGGGGACGGGCGCCCGGGACGGCTCGCCCGCGCGGGCACCGATACGCGGCCCGAGTACGGGGACGAGCGCGGACGCCGCACCGAGCGCGGCGCTCACGACCGGAGGCGCCGCGCCCGGGCCGCTCGCTCCGGGTGGCGTCAGCGCCTCGGAGGCCCGGTGATGTGGGCCGGGAGGAGCCGCCTCCGGGTCCTCGGCAACGGTCGCGCCCCCGGAACCGGTGGCAGCCACCGCGCCGACGGGCGTCTCCCCGGCACGGGACGAGGTCCCCACTTCCACAGCCGCCTCCCCCGCCCCCGGCCCGGCCGGCGCGTGCCCGTCGCCCGGGGCGGGCGTGTCCGTACCGCCCGGGGCGCCCGCCGACGCAACGCCGAGGGGCCGGCCCGGCTCGGCGGTCATGCCGCTGTCTCCGGGCTGCCCGCGACCCGGGTGGGGGCGTCGTGGGCGGTGAGGAAGGCCGCGACCGCGCGGTCCCAGCCGAAGAGTTCGGCCCGGGCACGGGCGGCGGCGCGGCGCGGGCCCTCGGCGCGGGCGAGGAGTTCCCGGACCGCGTCGGCGAAGGCCTCCGGTCTGTCGTGCGCGGCGATTCCCGCGTCGCCGACGACCTCGGGCAGGGCCGAGAACGCACTGGCGACGACCGGCGTGCCGCAGGCGAGCGCCTCCAGCGCGGACAGCCCGAACGTCTCGGCGGGCCCCGGCGCCAGGCAGATGTCCGCTGCGGCCTGGAGGTCGGCCAGGGCCTCGCGGTCGGCGACATGGCCGAGGAAGTGCACCGGCAGCCGCTCCTCGCGCGCCCGCCGGACCAGCCCGGGGCGCAGCGGGCCTTCCCCCGCCACCACGAGGGCCGCCCGCACCCCGCTCCCGCGCAGCCAGGCGAGTGCGTCCAGGGCCATGCCGGGACGCTTCTCCACGGAGAGCCGGGAGCAGAGCAGCAGCAGGACGTCGGCGCCCTCCGTGTAGCGGGCCCGCAGCACCCGGCTGCGGCGTCCCGGCCGGCAGCGGTCGAGCTCGACGCCGAGGGGGGCGCGCACCACGTTCCGCGCACCGATCCGGACGAACTCGCGCTCGGCCCACTCCGTCGTGCAGACGATCCGCGAGTACGACCAGGCGCTGCGCCTGTTCAGCCGGTCGGCGGCGCCCTCGGCGAACGCCCGGGGGACGCCCCAGGTGCGCAGCACGCCGTCGGCGGTCTCGTGGGACACCATGACCGAGGGGACGCGACGGCGCCGTGCCCACTCCCCGGTCCAGCGCAGCGTGGTCCGGTCGGAGATCTCCAGCCGGTCGGGGGCCAGTTCCTCCAGCAGCGTGCGCAGCCGGGTCCGGCCGGCGAGGACCCGGTACCCGCCGGTGCCCGGCAGCTCGGGCCCGGGCACGGTGATGACCCGCCCCTGCACTGTGCGCTCGTCGCTCTCGGTGTCGCCGGGGACCACCAGCACCGGCTGGTGGCCGGCCGCCAGATAACCGCGTCCCAGCTCGCGCAGCGCGGTGCGCAGCCCGCCGGAGGACGGTGTGACGAAGTTGGCGAGCCGTACGATCCGCAGTCCGCGCGTGCCGTCCGAGCCGACCGCGCGGCGGGCGCCCCCCCGCGCGGTGCGCGCCGTGGGTTCGGACCGTGCGGCCGGCGCCTCCCGTGCCGCCGGCCCCGCTCATGCCGCCACCGCCGTGCGCTCGCGGAGCACCTCGGCGTAGTGGCCCAGGAGCTGGTCGCCGACGGCGGCCCAGGTCCGGCCCTCCACGGTGGCCCGGGCGGCGCGGCCGTACGCCTGCCTCCGCGCCGGGTCGGCCACGAGGGCCGCCACCGCGTCCCGCACCCCACCCGCGTCGTGCGGCGGTACGAGGAGGCCGGTCCGGCCGTGGTCGACGAGGTCGAGTGGGCCGCCGGCCGCGGGCGCGACGACCGGCAGGCCGCCGGCCATGGCCTCCTGCACGGTCTGGCAGAACGTCTCGTACGGGCCGGTGTGGGCGAACACGTCGAGCGAGGCGAAGATCCTCGCCAGGTCGTCACCCGTGCGACGGCCGAGGAACACGGCTCCCGGCAGGGAGTTGCGCAGCGTGGCGCCGCTGGGCCCGTCGCCCACGACGACGACCTTCACGCCCGGCAGCGCGCAGACCCCGGAGAGCAGCTCGACGCATTTCTCGGGCGCGAGCCGGCCGACGTAGCCGACGATCGTCTCGCCGTGCGGGGCGAGTCCCCGCCGCAGCGACTCGTCCCTCAGCTCGGACCGGAACCGTGCCGCGTCCACCCCGCGCGGCCACAGCCGGACCCGCGGCACGCCGTGCTCCTCCAGATCCCGGACGGCGGCCCTGGACGGTGCCAGGGTCCGGTCCGCGGCGGTGTGCACGGTGCGGATGCGCCGCCAGGCCGTGTTCTCCCCCGCGCCCATGTACGTACGGGCGTAGCCGGCGAGGTCGGTCTGGTAGACGGCGATGGCGGGGAGCCCGAGCCTGGCGGCGACGTCCATGCCGCGCACGCCGAGGACGAACGGGCTGGCGAGGTGGACGACATCGGCCCGGTGCGCGGTGAGCGCCGCGGCCAGCCGCCGACTGGGCAGCGCGACCCTGACCTGGGGGTAGCCGGGCAGGGGCAGGGACGGCACACGCACGACCGGGCAGGGGGCGTCGGCTTCGGGTCCGGCCGCGGCCGGGGCGATGACGAGGGGGTCGTGGCCGCGTGCGGCGAGGTGCCGGGCGGTCTGCAGGGCGCAGTGCGCCACACCGTTGACGTCGGGTGGAAAGGATTCGGTGACGATGACGACACGCATACTCGTGTTCTCGTCCCGCCGGGGGTGGCGCGGCCAACGTGGATCTTTCCGCGCGTCGAACGTCCCATGAGCGTTTGCCTCCGCCCGGCGTGTGGCCACCTGACCTGCCCCGCGTCGCCCCGGCATACCCGTTTCAGCCATGGCCCCGCTGTGCTTTCGGCCGTCCGCCTCCTCGGCGGCGGCGGGAGGCGTGCGTCGCCGAGGAGCCGAGGGACCCGGGAGCCCGAACCGCCCGCCGAGCCGCCGGCGGGGCCGTTCCGCCACCCCGGCCCGTCGACCGCCGGGCCGGGCCGGGCCGGGCCGCAGAGTGGCGGCCCCGCCCCCGGACCGGTTCGCCGGTGCTCCGCTCCACGCGTCCGCGGGTGCCCACGACTCGCCGGCACCCCAGCCCGTTTCGACCGCCCGCCCGGCCCGGCCCTACCCTCGCCGGGCTCGCCCGCTGCCCGTCACCGCACCGCACGATGGCGGCCCCGCCCCCGGACCGGTTCGCCGGTGCCCCGCTCCACGCGTCCGCGGGTGCCCACGACTCGCCGGCACCCCAGCCCGTTTCGACCGCCCGCCCGGCCCGGCCCTACCCTCGCCGGGCTCGCCCGCTGCCCGTCACCGCACCGCACGATGGCGGCCCCGCCCCCGGACCGGTTCGTCGGTGCCCCGCTCCACGCGTCCGCGGGTGCCCACGACTCGCGGGCACCCCAATCTGTTTCGACCGCCCGGCCCGGCCCGGCCCTGCCCTCGCCGGACTCGCCCGCTGCCCGTCACCGCACCGCACGATGGCGCCCCGGACCGGACCGGACCGGACCGGTTCGCCGGTGCTCCGCTCCACGCGTCCGCGGGTGCCCACGACTCGCGGGCACCCCAATCTGTTTCGACCGCCCGGCCCGGCCCTGCCCTCGCCGGGCTCGCCCGCTGCCCGTCATCGCACCGCACGATTGGCGCCCCGGACCGGACCGGACCGGTTCGTCGGTGCCCCGCTCCACGCGTCCGCGGTGCGCCGGACAGCGGGCACCCCGACGCGTCAGGTCAGCGCGGAGGAGCCTCCCGCGCGATACGGCTGCGGACGGCCGTCTGCACCTCGGCCTCCTCCGCCGGATCGGCGGCGAGCCGGCGGAGACGCTCGGCGACGCGTGCGTCACCGGTCTCGGCGTGCAGTGCGGCGACCTCCCTCGTGGTTTCCTCGCAGTCCCACAGGCACTCGACGGCGAAGCCGGTCGCGAAGGAGGGGTCGGTGGCGGCCAGGGCACGGGCCGTGCGGCCGCGCAACTGGGAGGAGGCGGTCTCGCGGTAGACGTGGCGCAGCACGGGTGCGGCGCAACCGATGCCCAGCCGGCCGGTGCCGTCGACGAGGGCCCACAGCGGAGGGGCGTCGGGTCCATCGGCGCGGACGGTCTCGCGGAGCGCGCCGAGCACGAGCTCGCTGTCCTGGGCGCCGCCACGACAGGCGAGGACGCCCGCGGCAGAGGCGCCGAGCGCGTCGGGGCGGTGGATCCAGCCACGCGCCCGGTCGACGGCGGCTTCGCCGCACATCCGCTCGAACGCGGCGACGGCGGCGTCGGCGACGGTACGGGAAGGGTCGGCGACCGCGGCCTCGATGAGATCGAGGACGGCGGGATCTCGCGCCTCCGCCAGGTAGTGCAGGGCGGCGCAGCGTGCACCGTCGGGCCCGCCGCGCGCGGCCTCGGCGATCAGCGGCCGGTCCTCGGGGCCGGCGACGGCGCCGAGGCAGCGCGCCGCGGGCACATGCAGGGCGCCGCCGCGCTCCAGGCCCTGCTGGGCCCAGTCGAGGACCGACTCGACGCTCCAGCCGGGGCGTGGCCCCGTGGGCCGCATCTGGCGCTGCCAGCGGTCGAAGGACCCGCGTTCCCGGGCGGCGCGCACCCGGGCGCCGACCGCCTCCCGGCGGTCCTCGGCCCAGAGCCGCCACGGCCTCGGCTCGAAGGCGTCGCGCATGGCGGCGGCCAGCTCGGCGTCGCCCTCCGGGGTGGCCGGGAAACGGCCGAGCACGGCTCCCGCGAGTGAGCGGAGCCCGGAGTCGTCGTCGCGAAGGGCGAGCTCGTCGAGGGCCCAGGCCCAGTTGGCACCGGTCGCCGCGTACCTGCGCAGCAGCACCAGCGCGTCGTCGCGTCCGTAGGAGGCCAGGTGACCCAGCACGGAGAGCGCGAGCCCGGTCCGGGAGTCGTCGGTGTCGAGGTGGTCCTCGGCAGCGAAGAGGTGGGCCTCGATCTCGTCGAGACCGCCGCCCAGGTCCAGGTGGAGGCGGGCGTAGTAGAGGGAGCGGTTCTCCACCTGCCAGTCGTGGCGGGGGTCGTGGAGCACGCAGTGGTTGAGGGCCTCGAGGGCTTCGGCGCGCGGCGCGGCGAGCGCGTGCAGCGTGCCGTCGCCGCGGCCCCTCTGCAGCAGGCCGAGCAAGGTGCCGCTCGGCGCTATGACTGGTTCGAACATGGAAAGTGCCTCACATCAAGCTGTCGACGCGACCGGGGGTGTGTTCGCCTAGGCCGCGCGGCAACATGATCGGCTGCCCGTCGTCTTCCGCTTGGTGCAAACCATCTTCCTCTGCCTCTCGTCGGTGGCCCCCTGCGGGCCCGACGTCATGATGACCCAGCCATTTCGTCGCCGCGACCACATTTAGGGCGGCTGTTCCGCTTGGCGTTCAACTCCCGTTCACCGGGCGCCGAACAGTTTCAGGAGGTCTGTCTTCCCAAACATCCGCGCAGTATCCACCGCGGACGGAGTTCCCGCCTCCGGGTCGGCGCCGCCGGCCAGCAAGGCGCGGATCACCTCGTCCTCGCCCTTGAAGACGGCGCCCGCGAGAGGCGTCTGGCCGCGGTCGTTGGCGCGGTCCGCGTCGGCACCTCGTGCCAGGAGCACGGTCACCGCACCGGCGTGGCCGTGGTAGGCGGCGAGCATGACGAGCGAGTCGCCCTTGTCGTTGGTGAGGTTCGCCGGGACGCCTGCGTCCACGTAGGCGGCGAGTGCCTCGGCGTCTCCCTGGCGTGCCAGGTCGAAGATCCTGGAGGCCAGCTCGACCACCTCGGGATCCGGGGCTTCACTCATCCGAAGGACCGCCTTTCACTGCGCTGACGACGGGGCGCCCGGTGCGTCCCGGACCCCCGATAGGGGCTTGACCTGCCGCTTCGTAGGGCGGGGCGGCGCCGCACGAGCGAACCGACAGGGTACTTCGCCCCCACGGAGGGCATCACTCCGAGTACCCGAGAGGAAGACCCCGCGACACACGGCGAAGATCACCCGAAGTGGCTCCGCGAAGATCAACACCCGTTCGGCAACGATCCGTCATCCGCCGATCCAGTGAAAGTAGCGAACTTTCACCCGAATGCACCTTTTGTCGTATAGATACCTTCTGTGAGGATGGAAGGACTCATGGTGACTGTCCCCTCAACCAGGAGAACCGCTCATGATTCTGTCCATCTCAGGCGTCGTGCTGCTGGGCATCATCGTCTTCCTGTTCTTCAAGAAGGACGGGCTGAAGGCGTCGCACGCGCTGGTCTGCGCACTCTTCGGCTTCTACCTCGCGGGCACGGCCATCGCCCCGAGCATCACCGCAGGAGGCGCGAGCCTGGCCAGCCTCCTGGGCGGGATCAAGTTCTGACGTCCCCGCACCACCCCTCCCACACTTCTGAGGAGCAGGAGAACCACGTGGCCCGGCGACCACTCCCCCGCATTCCGATCAGCGCCAACGACCGGATCGCTCGCAGCCGTGAGCTGGCGCGGACGGCCGCCGACAACGCCACCGACGTCCTCCATCCGCTCATCACGATCAGCCGCGGGCTACGACTGCTGGCCGCCGCCGGACTGCGCAGGTGGGCCGACACGCCCAAGGATCGGCGTGGCCCCGCGCTGTTCCTGGCGGCGGTCTGCGTCCTGGCCGTCGCCCTCCTCCCGTACGGACCGCTGCTCGGGCTGATCGGCCTGATGGGTGTGGCGGCCTGGAAGGGGCGGGTGCGCACGCCGGTGCGCACCGGCCCCGACGAGTCCCAGGTCGCGCGGCTCCAGGCGCTCCACGACGCGCTCGTGCCGTACTTCTCCGTCCCGGAGGATCCGAGTCCGCTGTTCGCCCACGGCGGGGAGTGGGCGAAGGCGTTCAGCGACCACGAGTTCGACGGGGACGGCCGGCTCACCCGGCTGCGGGTGGCGTACCCGGCGTACTTCCCCGACGGCGAGCCCGAGGCCCGCGCCCGGATCGAGCAGTTGCTCCACGCCAAGTCGGGCCGCGGCCGCGAGTACCTGTTCACCTGGGACGAGGAGGCCAACCGGCTGCTGATGAGCGTCCTGCCCCCGCTCCCGACCACCATCGCCGCCCAGCGCTTCGTGACCGCTCCCGGCGAACTGGTCCTCGGCTTCACCGACCCGGACGCCGTCCAGCGGACCGTGCCCGTCCTCGACGGCGACGCGACGAGGGACGCGCCGCCCGTGGTGTGGCGCACCGGACCGCGCTCGACCGAACCGCATCTGCTGGCCGTCGGCCACCCCGGCAGCGGCACGACCTCCCTGCTGCGCTCCCTCGCCCTGCAGGCGCTGCCGCACGGGGACGTCCTCGTCGTCGAGGGCAGCGGCACCGGCGAGTACGCCTGTCTGACCGGCCGCGACGGCGTGCTCGCCGTCGAATGCGGGCTGGCCGGGGCGCTGGCCGGTCTGGAGTGGGCGGCCCATGAGACGGAGCGCCGGCTCATCGCCGCCAACCGGGCACGGCAGGCGGGTCACCCCGCTCCCGAGGACGCCCGGCGCCCGCTGTGCATCCTGGTGGACAGGCCCAGTGTCTTCAGTCATCTGGCGGCAGCGGACGGCAGACCCGACCCTCAGCAGCTCCTGCAGGTCCCCCTCAGGCACGGCCGGGCCGCGCACGTGACCGTGGTGGTCGCCGACCAGTTCGACAGCCTCGAGTTCCTGAACGAGACGGTACGCACGCACACACGTGCCCGGCTCGTGCTCGGCCCGGCCACGCCGGAGCAGGTGAAGAGCGTGCTCGGCGCTCCCCCGCACACGACCCCCACCTCCGACGTGCCGCCCGGCCGGGGTTACGCCCGGATGGGAACGGGAGCGGTGCTCAGGCTCCAGGTGCCCGCGACGCCCGACCCGTTCGACGAGGTGGCGAGCGAGGAGCACCGGCAGGCTGTGCTGCGTCTGCTCCCGGAGAGGCAGGCCACCGGGGCGGCGGAAACGCCCGGGGACGGGCGGGGCACGGAGCGGGAGACCGAGCCGGCAGGTGCCGGCGGGACACCCGCCGGGCCGCACGAGGAGCTCCCGGCCGGTCCGGCAGGGGAACCGCACACCGGGCCCGTCCCGGAACCGGTGGCGAGCGCGCCCGTACGAGCCTCCTCGGCGCCGGTACCCGCGGAGGGCTGAAGGAACGCGGCGGCCGGACCGGGCCCACCCGTTCGCCCCGGCCCATCGGCCCACGCCGCGGCCGGGCGCACCCCTCGCACCCGGCCGACCCGCCGTCGCCGAGGAGGCCGCTCCCGGGCCGACGCCGTCACGCCGCCGCGCGGGTCCCGGGCCGTCGGGCCCACCTGCCGCACCGCGGCCGCCCGGACGCAGCGAGCACCCCTACGCCACGAACGTCCTCGGCGCCTCCGTGCCCGTGGTCACGCCCGTCCGCACCAGCCGGGCCGCCGCCGCCAGCCGGGCCGCGGCCTCCTCGGCGACGGGTCCGCCGACGGTGAACGGCAGCCGGACGTACCCCTCGAACGCACCGTCCACACCGAACCGCGGCCCGGAGGGGACCCGCACGCCCACCCGTTCGCCGACCTCCGCCAGACGGGATCCGGACAGACCGCCCGCGCGTACCCACAGCGTCAGTCCGCCGTGCGGAACCTCGAACTCCCAGTCCGGCAGTTCCCGGTGGAGCGCCGTCACCATCTCGTCCCGGTTCCGGCGGGCCTGCTCACGGCGCAGGGCCACCGCCTCGTTCCAGCCGCCGGTGCCCATCAGCCAGTTGACTCCGAGCTGCTCCAGGACCGGGGTGCCCAGGTCGGCGTAGGCACGCGCGGCGACCAGGGAGCGGATCACGTCCGGGGCGGCCCGTACCCAGCCGATCCGCATACCCGCCCAGAAGGCCTTGCTCGCCGAGCCGACCGTCAGGACGGTCGAGCCCGCCGGGTCGAAGGCGCAGACGGGCCGGGGCATCGCGGTTTCGTCGTCGAGGCGGAGTTCGGCCATCGTCTCGTCGACGACGAGCACCGTGCCGGCGGACCGGGCGGCGTCGACGAGCTGCCGCCGCTGGTCCTCGTCCGCGAGGGCCCCGGTGGGGTTGTGGAAGTCGGCGACGACGTAGGCGAGCCGGGGTGCGGCGTCGCGCAGGACCTGCCGCCAGCGGGGCAGGTCCCACCCCTTGAGCCCCTCGGCCATCGCGACCGGCACCAACCGGGCGCCCGCCTCGCGCATCAGCTGGAGGATGTTGGCGTACGACGGCGACTCGACGGCGATCCGCTCGCCCCGTCCCGCGAAGAGGTGGCAGATCGCGTCGATCGCGCCCATGGCGCCGGTGGTCACCATGATCTGTTCGGGCATGGTCGGGATGCCGCGCTCGGTGTACCGGTCGGCGAGCGTCCGGCGCAGCGCGGGCAGACCGGCGGGGTAGTCGCCGTGGGTGTGCGCGTACGGCGGCAGTTCCTCCAGCGCGCCCTGGATGCTCCGGGTCAGCCAGGGCTCGGGGGCGGGCAGCGCCGCGCAGCCGAGGTCGATCATCGAGCCGAGGGACTCCGGGGGCAGCGGTTCGAGCCCCCGCGCAGGCAGCGGGTTGCCGGCGGGTACGGCCGTCCAGCTGCCGGCCCCCCTGCGGGACTCCAGGAAGCCCTCGTTCCGCAGGGCCTCGTAGGCGGCCGCCACGGTGGTACGGCTGACGGCCAGGGCCAGTGCGAGTTCACGCTCGGCGGGCAGCCGGGCGGCGACGGGGACCCGGCCCTCCAGGACGAGCAGCCGGATGCCGTCCGCGAGGGCACGGTACGCGGGCGGTCTGCGGGTGCCCGGGCCCGCCGGGCGCGGCTGCTGTGCCTGCAGTTGCCGGGCCAGCGCGGGCGCCCCCACGGCCGAAGTCCACTGAGCCATCGCAGTCAGTCCACCTTCCTCGGATTGGCCATGGTTGACCTCCGCATCCCCGCCACAGAGTGTCATGCATCAGTCCACTTCCACCACCGGGGGCAGAACGTTGTCCATCACATCCGGTCTGCGGGGCAGGCATCTGCCCCGCAGACTGATGCAGCTCTACTTCGGCCTGGCGCTCTACGGCGCGAGCTCCGCGCTCCTGATCCGCGGGGGTCTCGGCCTCGAACCCTGGGGTGTGCTGCACCAGGGCCTGGCCGAGCGGACGGGGCTCACCATCGGCGTCGTCTCGATCATCGTCGGCGCTGTCGTCCTGCTGCTGTGGATACCGATCCGCCAGAGGCCCGGACTCGGAACCGTCTCCAACGTCTTCGTCATCGGCATCGCCATGGACGGCACCCTCGCCGTCGTACCGGACGTCCACGGCCAGGCCGTGCAGATCGCGGTGATGGCGGCCGGGATCGTCCTCAACGGCGCCGCCACCGGCCTCTACATCTCCGCCCGCTTCGACCCCGGTCCGCGCGACGGGCTGATGACCGGGCTGCACCGGCTGACGGGACGTTCGATCCGGCTGGTCCGGACGGCGATCGAGGTCGCGGTCGTGGGGACCGGGTACCTCCTCGGCGGCACGGTGGGCGCGGGCACGGTCCTCTACGCCCTGTCCATCGGCCCGCTGGCGCAACTGTTCCTGCGTGTGTTCGCCATCCCGTCCAACGGTGGAGGTAGCACGGTCGTCGCCGGATCGTCACCCGGACGAGCGATACTGCGTTCGTGACTTCCGCACCGCGCCCCCGGCACCCGTACCTCGACCACCCCGCCCCCATACCGTTCGCCCACCGCGGCGGGACTGCCGACGGCCTGGAGAACACGGCGGCGGCCTTCCGGCGCGCCGCCGCGCTCGGCTACCGCTACTTCGAGACGGACGTGCACACCACCGCGGACGGCAGGCTCGTCGCGTTCCACGACCCGACGCTGGACCGGGTGACCGACGCCCGCGGCCGGATCGACCGGCTTCCGTGGGCCGAGGTCGAACGGGCACGGGTGGCCGGGAAGGAACCCCTGCCGCTCTTCGAGGACCTGCTGGAGGAGTTCCCGGAGGCCCGCTGGAACGTGGACATCAAGGCCGAGGGCGCGCTGGAGCCACTGGTCGCCCTCGTGCGGCGGACGAACGCCTGGGACCGGGTCTGCGTGGGCTCGTTCTCGGAGGGCCGGGTGTCGCGTGCGGCGCGGCTCGCCGGCCCGGCGCTGGCGACCTCGTACGGCGTGCGCGGGGTGCTCGGCCTGCGGCTGCGCTCGCTCGGGATCCCGGCGGTGATGCGCTCCGGCGCGGTGTGCGCACAGGTGCCGGAGTCGCAGGGCGGGATGCGTGTGGTGGACCGCCGCTTCGTCCGCGAGGCCCACGCCCGCGGGCTCCAGGTGCACGTGTGGACGGTGAACGATCCGGACCGTACCGCCGCTCTCCTGGACCTGGGAGTGGATGGCATCATGACCGATCATCTGGAGATGCTGCGTACGGTGATGTCCGCCCGGGGGTTCTGGGTCTGAGCGTCGCGGCGTCTCCCCACGGGGACGAGTGAGGGGGGCGGGCCGTGACCGCTGACACCGCGGACCGGACCACCGGTACCGACGACGCCGATCGCCGCCGCGAGCAGCGCGGCTGGTACTTCTACGACTTCGCCTGTTCCGTCTACTCGACGAGCGTCCTGACGGTGTTCCTCGGTCCGTACCTCACCGCGGTGGCGAAGTCGGCGGCGGACGCCGACGGTTTCGTGCACCCGCTCGGCGTCCCGGTCCGCGCCGGTTCCGTGTTCCCCTACGCGGTGTCCGTCTCGGTGGTGCTGGCGGTGCTGGTGATGCCGATGGTGGGTGCCGTCGCCGACCGCACCGGCCGCAAGAAGCCGCTGCTGGCGGTCGCCGCGTACCTGGGGGCGACGGCGACAGCGGCCATGTTCTTCCTCGACGGGGACCGCTATCTCCTCGGCGCGTTCCTGCTGATCGTCGCCAACGCCTCGCTGTCGGTCTCGATGGTCCTCTACAACGCGTACCTGCCGCAGATCGCCGGGCCTGAGGAGCGGGACACGGTCTCCTCACGCGGCTGGGCCTTCGGCTACACCTCGGGGGCGCTGGTCCTGGTACTGAATCTCGTCCTCTACACCGGCCACGAGTCCTTCGGGCTCTCCGAGTCGGAAGCGGTCCGCATCTGCCTGGCCTCGGCAGGGGTGTGGTGGGGCGCCTTCGCGCTGGTGCCGCTGCGGCGGCTGCGGGACCGGCGGACCGCGGACGGGACGCCCGCCCTCGCGGAGGGCGCGGTCGGGGCGGGCTGGCGCCAGCTGGTCGCGACCCTGAAGGACATGCGCCGCCATCCGCTGACGCTGTCCTTCCTGCTGGCGTACCTCGTCTACAACGACGGGGTGCAGACGGTGATCTCCCAGGCATCGGTGTACGGCTCCGAGGAGCTGGGCCTCGACCAGACCACCTTGATCACGGCGGTGCTGCTGGTGCAGGTGCTGGCGGTGGCCGGCGCGCTGGGCATGGGCCGGCTGGCCCGCATCCACGGAGCCAAGCGCACGATCCTGGGCTCGCTCGCCGTGTGGACGCTGATCCTCGCCGCCGGATACTTCCTGCCCGCGCGGACGCCGGTGTGGTTCTACGCACTCGCCGCCGCGATCGGCCTGGTGCTCGGCGGGAGCCAGGCGCTGTCCCGCTCGCTGTTCTCCCACCTCGTCCCGCGCGGCAAGGAGGCGGAGTACTTCTCCGCGTACGAGATGAGCGACCGGGGGCTGAGCTGGCTGGGACCGCTGGTGTTCGGTCTGGCGTTCCAGCTGACGGGAAGCTACCGGACTGCCATCATCTCTCTGGTGATCTTCTTCGCACTGGGATTCGTGCTCCTGGCGCGCGTCCCGGTGAGGCGCGCGGTGGCCGCGGCGGGGAACCCGGTACCGGAGCGGATTTAGACGTTGAAGCGAAGGGCCGGTAGTGTACGCCTTCGGCCTGCCAGGCGGACCGTTACTGCGCGCTGAAAAGCTCCAAACGCTGGGTGACACTTTCTGCCAGATGTGACAAACCGGGCACTGGTGGGTACCCAAACCCTGGAAAAGCAGCGGCACGACGGGCGACGACGCATGACCGGCAACGGGAATCTTTACCGCCGACCGGACGTTGACCGGATGACGACGACAGCGACACCTGTCCTGTGGGCGACAAGCCCGGGAGGCACGATTCATGAGTGAGCGAGCTCTTCGCGGCACGCGCCTCGTGGTGACCAGCTACGAGACCGACCGCGGCATCGATCTGGCCCCGCGCCAGGCGGTGGAGTACGCATGCCAGAACGGACATCGTTTCGAGATGCCGTTCTCGGTCGAGGCGGAGATTCCGCCGGAGTGGGAGTGCAAGGCGTGCGGCGCCCAGGCACTCCTGGTGGACGGGGACGGCCCCGAGGAGAAGAAGGGGAAGCCCGCGCGTACGCACTGGGACATGCTCATGGAGCGGCGCACGCGTGAGGAGCTCGAGGAGGTGCTGGCCGAGCGGCTGGCCGTCCTCCGCTCCGGGGCCATGAACATCGCGGTGCACCCGCGCGACAGCCGGAAGTCCGCGTAAGGACGCACCACCGACTCGCACAGAGCGCAGGAGCCGCGGGCTGCCGCACACACAACGTGTGCCGCAGCCCGCGGCTCCTTCGTATGCGCTCTCGTACGCCGGGACACGGCTCGGGAACGTACCCGGGCCGCTCCGTGCGGCACCGTGGCGCCGGTCCGGCACGAGACCGCGTCACCTTCGGTGCCGAGGCGCGGCCCTGGCGGCCCGCAGGCCGTGCGGCGTCCCTCGCGCTACGACGTCAGCGGCGGACGCGGTCCCGGCTCGTGGCCGGGTCCCGTGGACGCGTCCTCGCGGACGACCTCTCCCTGCACGATCTTTCCGTCCGGGCGGTGAATACGGGCCTGCTGGAAGGCGTCGCCGAGAGAACCGGGGCTCGCCTGCCTCATCCGGCGCTCCAGCGACAGCTCCGCCCTCCGCCCGAGGGCCGTGCGGAAGGTCGGAACGAGCAGCAGGAGACCGGCCGCGTCCGAGACCAGGCCGGGCAGCATGAGGAGCAGTCCGCCGAGCATCAGCAAGCCGTTCCCGGTGCTCCGTGCGTCCTCGGCGTCTGCCGTGCTCGCCGTGCCCGACTGCTGCCGCTGGATGGTGTCCGACAGATTGCGGAAGGCACGACGGCCGGCCCGTTTGATCACCACGGCACCGAGCACACCTCCGGCCACGAGCAGCGCGAAGACGGTGAGCCCGCCCGCGGCACCGGCCACGAGGGTCAGCAGCCAGATCTCCAGCACGAGCCAGGCGGCGATGCCGAGGGGAACGAAGGTGCGGGCGCGTGAGCGCTTGGGGGCGGTCGGTGTCGTTGCGCCGGTCGTCATGCTCCCAGTGTGCCTGGGCCGCGGCAGGAGTGACGTAAGACCGGTCGGCAATCCGGCCGGCGGAGTGGGAGCGCCGTGCCGCGGCCGGAACCCGGGGCGGTCGGGCCGACCGCCCCGGCGCCCCTGCCCGGTGACCGGGACCCGGCGCCGGAGAGCGGGAGCGGCCGGCGGAAGCCCACGAGCTCGTGCGGACGGAACGCGTCAGAACGGCCTACGGCCGACGATCTTGCCGGCCCGGGTGCCGACGCCCCAGGCGGTGACCCGCCACAGCGCCTCGACGACGATGTCGCGGCTCATCTTGGAGTCGCCCAGCTCGCGCTCGACGAAGGTGATCGGCACCTCCACGACGTGGAAGCCCGCCTCCACGGCCCGCCGGGCGAGGTCCACCTGGAAGCAGTAGCCCTGCGAGGCCACGTCGTCCAGCCCCAGCCCTTCGAGGGTCTCCTTCCGGAAGGCGCGGAAGCCGCCCGTGACATCGCGGATCGGCACACCGAGCAGCAGTCGCGAGTAGGTGCTGCCGCCGCGCGAGAGGAACTCCCGGGACTTCGGCCAGTTCACGACGCGCCCGCCGGGCACCCACCGGGAGCCGAGCACGAGGTCGGCACCCTTGAGCGCGGTGAGGAGCCTGGGCAGTTCCTCCGGCTGGTGGGATCCGTCGGCGTCCATCTCGACCAGGACGCCGTAGCCGTTGTCGATACCCCAGCGGAAGCCCGCGAGGTAGGCGGCTCCGAGGCCCTCCTTGCCCTTGCGGTGCAGGACGTGGATCTGGCCGTCCTCGGCCGAGAGCTCGTCGGCGATCTTTCCCGTGCCGTCGGGGCTGTTGTCGTCGGCGACCAGGATGTCGGCCTCCGGCACGGCGGCACGCACCCGGGAGACGATCGGCTCGATGTTCTCCGCCTCGTTGTAGGTCGGAATGATCACCAAGGCTCTGCCGAGCGGGCCGTACCGCCGCTGACCGCCGTCGTTCATGCTGCCCCTTAACGTCCGTACGCAGGGACCCACCATAGCGAGCACCGCCGACGGGGCGACGACGGCACGGTGCGGGGGCGGAGGGTGGGGCCCGGCGTCCTTCGGGCCGGCCTGGGAACCGCTGGCTGCGGGTCGCCCGAGAGCCGTTGTCTACTGAACGCCGGGCCCCACCCTGGTCGCACCTTCCCCCGAGCACCGTAGGAGCAGGGGGGACCCCCACCGGCCGCGGCCTTACCTCGCCCCGAGGCGCGGGCGCTGGACCTGGCTCCCAGTGGTGGAGCGCCGGTGCGGCGCTCCACCCCCTGACCCAGCGGCGTTCGACGACTGCGTGGATGCCGTCCGGTCGGACGTCCTGTGGTGGACCCGCCGAACCTACCGGCCGACGGGCGCACCCTGTCAACAGTCGTGCGATCTGCGGCTATTGACCGATTGGGCTGGTCAGCGGCGAAGATCCGCAGGTCGTGGAGGAACCCGCACGGCGGCGGGCGCCGGGAGGATTCGTCCCGATGTCACTCGCCCGGCCGCACGTAGACCGTTTGTCCGGAGACCACGGTCCGCAGGCACTCCGGGAGCGTGTTTCCGGGGGTGAGATCGGGCAGGCCGGGCGTACCGGAACGGGGGTCGGTGGACCAGCGGGCGACCCGGTCGTCGGGCGCCTGGACGACGAGCTCACCGGTGCGCCAGACCGCGTAGTCCGCAGGGGCCCCGGGCACCAGCGTGCCCGCGTCGTCGCGTCCGACGGCACGCCAGCCGCCGCGGGTGTGGGCGGTGAAGGCGGCACGTACGGACACCCGGTGCTCGGGAGTGCGGTGGAAGGCCGCGGCCCGGACGGTGCCCCACGGGTCGAGGGGGGTGACCGGGCTGTCCGAGCCGAAGGCCAGCGGGACCCCGGCGCGCAGCAGGGCGGCGTACGGGTTGAGGGTGCGGGCCCGCTCGACGCCCAGGCGCTGCGCATACATGCCGGTGTCGCCGCCCCAGGCCGCGTCGAACGCGGGCTGCACCGAGGCGGTCAGACCGAGCTCGGCGAACGCGGCGACCGTTTCGGGGGTGAGCATCTCGGCGTGTTCGACCCGATGGCGGGCGGCCCGGATCCGGGCGAGACCGACGGCGTCCGCGGCGGCCCTCACTCCCGCCACGACGTTGCTGATCGCGTGGTCGCCGATGGCGTGGAAGCCGGCCTGGAGCCCGGCCTCGGTGCACTCGGTGACATGCGCGGCGACGGCGGCCGCGTCGAGGTGGGCGGCGCCGGCGTGCGGGGCGTCGGCGTAGGGCTCGTGCAGGCAGGCGGTGTGCGAGCCGAGCGAACCGTCGGCGAAGAGATCTCCGGCCGCTCCGGCGGCCCCGAGGGCACGGGCCCGCTCCACGTCCGTCTCGGCCCAGTAGCCCACGACGCGCGGTCCCGGCTCGGCCGCCGCCTTGAGCAGCCCGGTGAAGTCGTCCTCGGAGGAGATGTCGGGCCCGCCGCACTCGTGGACGGTGCCGATGCCGAGGGAGACGGCGTGCCGCAGCGCAGCGCGCTGGGCCTCGGCCCGCTGCCCGGGCGAGACCGAGGCGTACGCGGCCGCCCGGACGGCATGGTGCGCCTCGCCGGTGAGCGGCTCGCCGTCGCGGAACCCTTCCATGCCCCGGGCCGCGGGCACCAGGTCGAGCATCGCGGTGGTGACCAGCGCCGAGTGGACGTCGATCCGGGTGAGGTAGAGGGGGCGGCCTCCCGTGAGCCCGTCCAGCTCCTCACGGCTGAGCGGCCGCCGCTCGGGCCAGCACGAGGCGTCCCAGCCGTGTCCGATGAGGACGCGGTCGGCGGGCCTGGCCCCGGCGTACGACCGGATGCGTTCCGCCGCCTCGGCGAGCGAGGCGGCGGAGGAGAGGTCGAGCCCGGTGAGCGCCAGACCCGTCGCCGTCGTGTGCACGTGCGCGTCCACGAAGGCCGGGGTGACGAGGGCGCCCTCGAGGTCGATCACCTCGTCCACCCCCGAAGCGAAGGCGTCCGCGGCCCCTTCGGAGCCCACCCAGGCGACGTGGCCCCGTTCGACGACCATCGCGGTGGCGAAGGGGTCGGCGGGGCTGTGGACTTCTCCACCGCGCAGCAGCACGGTGCGGTGTTCGGCCGGGGTCGCGCTCTCACTCATGGGAACAGCCTAGATTCGCGGCGGCCGTGCCTCGTACGGGGTGGAGAGCACCACCGTGGTGCGCGTGGAGACACCGGCCAGCGAGCGGATCTGGCCGAGCAGTTCCTCCAGCTCGAGCGGGGTTCCGACCCGGACCTTGAGGATGTAGTTCTCGTCGCCGGCGACGCTGTGGCAGGCCTCGATCTCGGGTACGCCGGCCAGCCGCTCGGCGATGTCGTCGGGGGCACTGGGGTCGAAGGGTTTCACCGAGATGAACGCGGTGAGGGGCAGTCCGACCTCCTCGGGGTCGACGACGGCGGCGTACCCCCGGATGACGCCCCGCTGCTCGAGCCTGCGCACGCGCTGGTGCACCGCCGAGGTGGACAGGCCCGTGGCCCTGCCCAGATCGGTGTAGCTCATGCGCCCGTCCCTGACGAGCAACTCGACGATCTGACGATCCAGCTCCTCCATACACGTCAACCTATTGCCCCGGGTGCCCTCCGGCACAGTCGGCCGCCCCCTGGGAGGGCACCTGCGGGAGGCATGTGACGAACACCACAGGCGCGGGGCCGTGTCCGTCGGGGCCGCGCGGTTACCCCGGGTGCCGGGAGGGAAGTGCTTGCTGTGGTCGAGGCCGCAAGCGCCTGGTCGGCCCACCCGAGGGGGAGATTTTCCATGCAGAGCCTGAAGCGCACCGGACGTCACGAACCGGAGCCTGCCGATTCCGTCGTTTCCCGCGAGTCCCGCGAGGACGACGAGCTCGACTCCTACGAGACCTTCGAGATGTACCGGGTCGTCTGCCCGGATTGCGCGCAGCCGATCGCGCTGCTCGCGGACGAGCACGTGCTCCCCGAGCACGCACTGTGCCCGACGCCGTGGAACCCGTTCGTGCTCTCGGTCTGCGCCGGGACGGGCCGGGCGGCGGCGGAGGCCCGCCCCGCGGACGACACGCTCGAGGTCCAGGAGCAGGACACGGCACTGCTGTTGACGCTCCCTCAGGGTCTGGACTGGCGGACGCAGCCCTTCTCGCACGTCGGCGGCCCGGGTTCGCGGCCCCTGAAGGTGCCCCCGATGCGGCGGGCCGCCTGAGCGGCGGCTCCCCCGCCCACTCGGACTCCCGCCCCACGACGGCGCCGCTCCCGCGGTGCGGGATGGTCCGGTCCGACTCCCCCTGCATCTCCCGTCCGCCGAAGTGCGCGTGACGGCACGTCACACCCCGGGTCGCACGACGGCCGTGCGCCGGGCGCGCACGCCCGCGGCCGCGGGGGCGAGTGTGCGCGGTACGGCACCCGGCCGGGACCGCGTCCGCACGCCCTGGTGAGGGGGCGAACCGGTGCTCGAATGACCTCGAGGGTGACTCCGCACGGCCGGACGCCGTTTGGACGGGCATGACCGCGCAGCACTCCAAGAGCGGCCAGGGCCGCCGTCGGCTGATGACGTCACGTCAAGAAGAATCGGTTCCGCATACGCCCGATCCGCCGATCTACCGCGACCTGCTCCACCGCTGGGCCAGTGCCGGACGGACCCTGCCGGGCCGCCGCGACCAGGAGTGGAACAGGCTCACGGCGGCACCGGTGTGGAGCGGGCGGACCGGCTGGGTCAGCGGGACTCTGGCCCAGCGAGGTGACGGGCGATGACCATCCGCTGGATCTGGTTGGTGCCCTCGACGATCTGCAGCACCTTGGCCTCGCGCATCAGCCGCTCCACCGGGAAGTCCGCGGTGTAGCCGTAGCCGCCGAGGATCTGCACGGCGTCGGTGGCGACCTGCATCGCGGTGTCCGTGCAGAACAGCTTGGCCATCGCCGCCTCCTTCGAGAACGGCAGCCCCCGGTCGCGCAGCCGCGCGGCGGCGAGGTACAGCGCACGGCCGGCCTCGACCTTCGTGGCCATGTCCGCGAGCATGAATCGCAGTCCCTGGAAGTCGGCGATGGGGCGGCCGAACTGCTTCCTCCCGGTGGCGTAGGCGAGGGACTCGTCGAGCGCGGCCTGGGCCACGCCGATCGCACAGGCGGCGATGCCGAGACGTCCCGAGTCGAGCGCGGAAAGGGCGATCGCGAAGCCCTGCCCCTCGTCACCGATCCGGCGGGCGTCGGAAACGCGTACTCCGTCGAAGTGGAGCTGGGCGGTGGGCGAACCCTTCATACCCATCTTCTTCTCGGGCGCCGCCGCGCTCAGCCCCTCCGCGTCGCCCGGTACGAGGAACGCCGAGATGCCGCGGGCGCCTTCGCCGCCGGTGCGGGCCAGCACGGTGTAGAAGTCGGCCACCCCGCCGTGGGTGATCCAGGCCTTGGTCCCGGTGATGACCCAGGCGTCGCCGTCGCGCTCGGCCTTCGTGCGCAGGGAGGCCGCGTCCGAGCCGGACGACGGTTCGGAGAGGCAGTAGGCGCCGAGCAGCCCGCCGCCGAGCATCGCGGCGAGGTGTTCTCCGCGCTGCTCCTTGGTCCCGTAGCCGGCGAGCGCGTGGCAGGCGAGGGAGTGGACGCTGACTCCCAGGCCCACGGTGAGGCGGGCCGCGGCCAGTTCCTCGAGGACCTGGAGGTAGACCTCGTACGGCTGGTCGCCACCGCCGTACTCGGAGTCGTAGGGGAGGCCGAGCAGTCCCGACTCGGAGAGCAGGGAGAACAGTTCGCGCGGGAAGCGGCCCGCCTCCTCCTCCTCGGCCGCGCGTGGAGCGATCTCCCGCTGGACGATCTCTCGGACCAGGGTGATCAGATCCCTGGCCTCCTCGGTGGGCAGTGTCCGGTCCACCGGCTGCGGGGCGCGGTCGGGCATGGCGGCGCTCTCCTCCCTGTCGGGCGCTGCGGCGGTCGCGCGCGAAGGGTTGGACGGCGCCGCCGGATGTCACTGGTGCGCCGATGCTGCCCTCCCGGATCACGGAAGCGGCTGACCAGCGGCTGTGGCGGCTTGAGTATGCCCCATCCGACGCCGTCCGTCACGGGCGGGAATCACTCCGTGGGGCCTGGGCGGCCCGGCCACCGGACCTCCCCGGCCACCCGCGGGCGCCCCCGCGGCGGGAACTGGTCAGGTCGACCGGCCGAGGGGCAGGCTCCGGGAGGGGCGGAGGCGGGGAGCCGGTCGGGCTGCCTGCCCCCTTTTTCACGCGGGCGCGAGGGCCGTTCACGCGTGCGTGCGGGCCGTCAGAGGAGCCCGGCCCGGGTGACGAGCATCGCCAGGACGACCACGAGCACCCATCCCATGACGTGCTCGACGATCTTGGGGCCGTCGTCCTCGGGGCCTCCGGTGCGGGCCCGGGCGACGTTGGCGTTGGCGGTGGTCGTGGTCATGGCGGCTCGCTCGATCGTCCTTGTGGTTCCGGTCGCCCCCCGGCGGACCCTGCCGCGCCCTCAAGGGGTACGGGGGACCTGCCCCGACCACACTGCCAGCCGCGCCGCCCGCGGGCAGTGACACCGGTCACGGCCCCGGGCGCGGCGGTGGCGCGTCAGTCGATGCCGAGAGCGGCGAGGGCCTTGCGCTGAGCGGCCGTCGGACGTTCGGGCCAGAAGAGGTAGCAGACGCCGCCTGTGCCGGACGCCACTTTCCCGCTCGCGTTGTACCGCTTGGTGCGGAGCCAGATCGTCTCCCACTCCGCCCGCCGGTACACCCGGCGCACGGCCTCGTTGCTGGGTGAGGCGGGGTCGTTCGCGATCACGTCCCCGCCGGCGGTGAAGCCGATCGCGGTCATCAGATGGCCCGAGGTGCCGTAGCCTGCGCCGGTCAGCTCCTCCTTCAGAAAGGACTGGGAGGTGATGGCGGGGATGCCCGCACCGACCAGCGTCTCCAGCTGGCCGAGCGACTCCAGCCGGGTGACCACGGCGTTCATCTCGCGGTACGTGGCCGCGTAGGCGGCGTTGAACGGCCAGTTCCCGCAGCCCTCGTACTGGTGGTCGTAGGTGTGGCGGGCCGCGTGGCAGACCTGGGGGTCGGCGAAGTCCGGGTCTACCCAGGCCAGCTCCCCGGCCGTCGGCCTGCGGCCCCAGTACTCGACGACCATCTGCGAGGACGTGGGGCTGCACCAGGCCTCGCCGCCGTTGTCGTACTCGGGGTACTGACCGACGTGGGTGTTCTGCGAGTAGCGCGGCACCGCCAGCTCACGGGCGACCCGGGGCACGGAGGCCGGCACGGTGAAGCGGTCCGGGATGTCCGAGGCCATGGCCCCGACGCGCCACACGGTCGGTGTGAGGGCCGTTCCCGGCCGGCGGTAGAGGGTCAGCCTGAGCCGGTAGGCGACCAGCCGCAGTCCGCTCGCCGGGTCGTCCACGGCGAAGGTGTCGGTCCAGATGCTGCTCCTGCCGTCGGTCTGGCCGTCGACCGAGGTGCGCAGGATGTCCCCGTCGCCGGCCGCCCAGCGGCCCATGACGAACCACCGGGTCGTGCTGCCGTCGCTGTAGGTGCCGGACAGTTCCGTCTGTAGCCACGTCCCGGCCGGGGTGCGGGCGTTCCAGGAGGCGATGACCTCGGTGGCGGCCACCCGGGGGCGGTGCACCGGCGAGATCCACCGCGCGTAGTCCCAGGCCGTGGTGCGGCCGGTGTGCGGGTCGGCGTACCGCGTGCGGCCTGCCGGGGCGCCGATCACCAGTCCCGGGCGGCTGCCGGCGAGGGCGCGGGTGCCCGCGCCCTCGCCGCTGCGCCAGTCCGTGTACGAGTTCCAGAAACGGTTGTCCACGAGCGGACGGGGGCGCGCGGCGGGCGCCGGAACTCCGGTGGCGGCCGCGGTGGCGGCGGAGGTCAGGGCGCTTCCGCCGGCCGCGGCCGCGAGTGCCGCGGTGAGTACGGATCTGCGCGAGGCAGGCGTGGTCATGGGACCTCCGGAAGCAGCGGTCTCGAGGGTGCGCCGGTGGGCCAACTATCGCGGTTCCCGAACGGCTTCTGCCAGTGACTCGCGCGGTGCCGCCCCGACCAATATCGGTCTCGACCAGCGGCATGACCTGCGTGGACCGACGGCGGGCCCGCGTACCCCCTTAGGGTGATCCCCATGAGCCGCCCCGTCTCCCTCGAACGCGCCGCCGCGGGCCTGCGCGCACTGCCGCCGTCCTGCGGCCCGGTCCGGCTGATCGCGGTCGACGGCCACGCGGGTTCCGGCAAGAGCACGTTCGCCGCCGGACTCGCGGAGGCGCTCGGCGGAGCGCCGGTGCTGCGCCTCGACGACATCGCCACACACGACGAACTCTTCTCCTGGACCGGCCGATTGGTTGAACAGGTGATCGACCCGTGGTCGCGCGGCGAGAGCGGGCTGTATCACCCGTACGACTGGAATCTCCGCCGCTTCGGGGCACCACGCGCGCTGCCCGCA
The DNA here is from genome assembly GCF_005795905.1 of Streptomyces marianii. Classification (NCBI taxonomy): domain Bacteria; kingdom Bacillati; phylum Actinomycetota; class Actinomycetes; order Kitasatosporales; family Streptomycetaceae; genus Streptomyces; species Streptomyces marianii. The sequence continues at coordinate 7,193,942 of NZ_VAWE01000001.1, read as the reverse complement.
GCGCCGGTCGTCCTGGTCGAGGGCGTGGGCGCCGGCCGCCGGGCGCTGCGGCCCCATCTGGCCCGGCTGCTGTGGATGGAGCGGGACCCGCAGGAGTCGTGGATGCGCGGCCGGCGCCGCGACGGACCGGAGCTCTCCGGCTTCTGGGACGGCTGGACCGTGGCGGAGAGCCGCCATTTCGCGGACGACCCCTCGCGCCCGTTCGCCGACACCCTGGTACGCGAGTTGCCCGAGGGGTACGAGTGGCTGCCAGGACCCGGCGTGACAGCAGGAGCGAACCATTCCCTCACGGAACGTGACCACCTCCGACCGTCGTACTGAGCAGTCGGAAATCCACCCTGCCGGGCGCCTCAACTCCGCTTGACCCAGGGCCCTTACAGGTCTTACGTTCTCAATGTGCGGCTTTTCGGAGTCGCCCGGACGCGAAGCCCCCGGTTGTTCCCCCGTGATCGGGGGCTTCGTTCTGTCCTCAGGACCTTCCCCCGGCACTCCTGCGGCGCTCAACGCTCACCCAGGGTCACCGTTCGCGCCATGCTCGCGCGCCCTTAATCCGCCGCCCCCTGCGCAGGTACGATGCACCCCGGTGCGGTCAATTCCCGTCCGCGACAAGGTGGTTCGGCACGCTCCGCCGGGCATCCGCCCGGTGGGACAGCACGGGGGCAGGTATGTGGGGGACCCGATGGACATCGGCACGCAGGGCTCACCGGCCCCGGCCGACCTCGCCTGGGTGCGCGGCGTGGACGCCTACACCATGGGCGCCTACCCGCAGGCGGAGGAGGAGTTCAGGAGCGCGGTGCGGCTCGACCCCGGGATGGCCGACGGCTGGCTCGGACTGCACGCCCTGCGCGTGGACACCACCACCGCGCTGCTGAGGATGTACCGGAACCGGGAGCGTTTCGGCGAGCAACGGAACCGTCACCGCCGCACGCTGAACTCCTGGTACTGGCTCGGCTGGTGGGTGCAGCCCGTGCTGGAGAGCCCGCGCGACCTCCTGCTCGCGCACGCCTCGCACTGGCTCGACGGGCGCCAGGTGCCCGAGTTGGACCGCGCACTCGCGGGGCTGCCGCCGGTCGACGCCGATCCGCAGGTCCGCTTTCTGCACGCCTGCCGCGCCTACCTGGTCAAGGACTGGGAGCAGCTGGTGCGGCACACCGAACCGCTCGTGGACGATCCGCTGCTCGGGATCGAGGCCGGCCTGTTCGCCGGCATGGCGCGGGTGCGGCTGGAGATGTACGGGCAGGCGGAGCCGCTGCTGTCCGCGGCGCTGATGCGCTGCCGCAGCGAGCAGCCCCAGCGCAAGGAACTCCGCTACTGGCTGGCCCGGGCCCATGAGGGCACGGGCCGCAGCGCTGCCGCCCTGCCGCTGTACCGGGCCGTGCACCGGGTGGACCCGGCCTTCATGGACACCTCGGCCCGGCTCACCGCGATCGCCGACTACGACGGCATCGACGGGACGGACGAGGCCGCGGGCCTGGCCACCGTGTCGCTGGCGGGCGCGGGAGCGGGTGCGGGGCAGGACGCCGCGGACGCCCAGCCGGCCGAGGCCGAGCCGCCCTTCGTACCCGAATCACGCTACGGGGGCGAGCCCCAGCCCCCGCTCGGCTCTGCGGCCGCCGCGGACCCGGCCGACCGGGTGCGGGAGAAGTCGGGGGCCCCGCGCCGGTCTGCGCCACCGTTCCCGTCCGGACCCACCGATCCGGTGCTGCTCGCCGAGGCGCTCGCGGAGCTGGAGCGGATGGTGGGCCTGGAGCCGGTGAAGCGGCAGGTGAAGGCCCTCTCCGCACAGCTGCGGATGGCCCGGCTGCGGGCCGGGCAGGGCCTCCCCGTCCAGCCCCCGAAGCGGCACTTCGTCTTCTCCGGCCCGTCCGGCACCGGCAAGACGACCGTGGCCCGCATCCTGGGCCGGGTCTTCTACGCGCTCGGGCTGCTGGGCGGCGACCATCTGGTGGAGGCGCAGCGCTCCGACCTGGTCGGGGAGTTCCTCGGCCAGACCGCGGTGAAGGCCAACGAGCTGATCGACTCCGCGCTCGGCGGCGTGCTGTTCGTGGACGAGGCGTACGCGCTCTCCAACACCGGCTACAGCAAGGGCGACGCCTACGGCGACGAGGCGCTGCAGGTGCTGCTGAAGCGGGCCGAGGACAACCGGGACCATCTGGTGGTCATCCTCGCCGGCTATCCGGAGGGCATGGACCGGTTGCTCGCCACCAACCCCGGGCTCTCCTCGCGATTCACCACCCGGGTCGACTTCCCCTCGTACCGGCCGCTGGAGCTGACGGCGATCGGCGAGGTGCTCGCGGCGGCCAACGGCGATCTGTGGGACGAGGAGGCGCTGGACGAGCTGCGGTCGATCAGCGGCCATGTGGTGGACCAGAGCTGGATCGACGAGCTGGGCAACGGCCGCTTCCTGCGCACGCTGTACGAGAAGAGCTGTGCCTACCGGGACCTGCGCCTCTCGGGGTACGCGGGCACGCCGACGCGCGAGGACCTGGCGACGTTGCGGCTGCCGGATCTGATGCAGGCGTACGGGGAGGTGCTCTCGGGCCGCGGTCCGCGGGACCGCGGCTCCCAGGACCCCACCGGACCGTGAGCCCCCTGGGTCACGTGGCGGGAAGGGCCGGCCCCGGCTGCAACCGCCGCCGGGGTGCCGTGCCCCGCCCCGAAGGATGCTGTTGACCGACACCATCCCGAAGGGCGGGGCACGCGGCCTCACACCCCGCTCGGGCTCGGCTGCTGGGAGCGCACGTCCTGCTGGTGCGGCGGATCCGTCCGCAGACCGCCTCGCACGACCGCCGCGTGGGAGCCCCGGACGGACGCGGCGGGCGGCACCGGACGGTGGGCCGGGTCGCGCACCTCGCCCACCAGCATCTCGAGGACGTCTTCCAGGGCGACGAGGCCCAGGACACGTCCCGACGCGTCGGCGACCTGGGCCAGATGCGTGGCCGCGCGGCGCATCACGGTGAGCGCGTCGTCGAGCGGCAGTTCCGACCGCAGCGTGGCCATGGGGCGCCAGATGTGCTGCGGTACGGCCCGCTCGTCGTCATCCAGGTCCAGGACGTCCTTGACGTGGAGGTAACCCATGAACCTCCCGCTGCCCTCGCCGCCCACGGGGAACCGGGAGTAGCCCGTACGGACGGTCAGCTCCTCGATCTGCCTCGGAGTCACCGAGGGCGGCACCGTGACCAGGGAGGACCGGGCGATCAGGACGTCCGTCACGGGGCGGCTGCCCAGCTCCAGGGCGTCCCCGAGACGTTCCTGCTCCTCCGGGTCGAGCAGTCCGGCCTGACCGGCGTCCTCGACGAGCTGGCCCAGCTGGTCGCTGGTGAAGACCGCCTCGACCTCGTCCTTCGGCTCGACCCCGAACAGCTTCAGCACCAGCCGGGAACAGGCGCCGAGCGCCGCGGTCACCGGCCGGCACAGCCGGGCGAAGCCGACCAGCGCGGGGCTGAGCCAGAGCGCGGTCCTCTCCGGGGCGGCCATCGCCAGGTTCTTCGGCAGCATCTCGCCGACGACGAGGTGCAGGAAGACCACGACGGCGAGGGCGATCACGTAGCCGAGGGGGTGGACCAGCGCCTCGGGCACCCGCAGGGCGTGGAACACCGGCTCCAACAGGTGCGCCACGGTCGGCTCGGCGACCGCGCCCAGGGTCAGCGAGCAGACGGTGATGCCGAACTGGGCCGCCGCCATCATCTGCGGCAGGTTCTCGAGCCCGTGCAGGACCTGCCGGGCCCGGGAGGAACCCTGCGCGGCGAGCGGTTCCACCTGGCTGCGGCGCACCGACACGAGCGCGAACTCCGCGCCGACGAAGAAGCCGTTCGCGAGCACCAGGAGCAGTGCGAACAGCAGCTGGAGAACGCTCATCGGGCGGCCTCCGCCATGGCCTGGGCGTCCACCGTGCGGACGAGCCTGACCCGTTCGGCGCGGTATCGGTCGACCTGGCGGACCGAGAGCCGCCAGCCGGGCAGCTCCGCCCGGTCACCGGGCGCCGGGATCCGGCCGAGGAGGTCGGCGACGAGACCGGCGACGGTCTCGTACGGGCCGTCGGGCACGTCGAGGCCTATCCGCCGCAGGGTGAGGACGCGGCAGCTGCCGTCGGCCTCCCAGGCCGGGCTGCCGTCCTCGGGCGGGGCCGGAGCCAGCTCGGGCCGGCCGTCGGCCTCGGCGTCGTGCTCGTCGCGGACCTCGCCGACGATCTCCTCGACGATGTCCTCCAGGGTGACGACGCCGGCGGTGCCGCCGTACTCGTCGACGACCACGGCGATGGGCTGCTCGCTGCGCAGCCGCCCGAGCAGCTGCCGCACCGGCAGGGTCTCGGGCACGAGCAGCGGGGGCACGGCGATACGGCCGACCGGGGTGCGCAGCCGCGCGTGAGCCGGCACCGCCAGGGCGTTCTTGAGGTGGACCATGCCGACGATCTCGTCGATGCGGTCCCGGTAGACGGGGAACCGGGAGAGCCCGGTGGCCCGGGTCAGATTGAGGACGTCCGCCGCGGTCGCGTCGGACTGCAGGGCGCTCATCTTCACCCGCGGGGTCATCACGTGCTGGGCGGTGAGCCCGCCGAGCGAGAGGGTCCGGACGAAGAGGTCCGCCGTGTCCTCCTCGAGGGCTCCGGCACGGGCCGAGTGACGGGCGAGGGAGACCAGTTCACCGGGTGTACGGGCGGAGGCCAGCTCCTCGGCGGGTTCCACGCCGAACGCCCTGACGAGACGGTTGGCCACGGCGTTGAGCAGGGCGATCACGGGCCGGAACACCGCCGAGAAGCGGTGCTGCGGGCCGGCCACGAACCGGGCGACCTGCAGCGGCCGCGACACGGCCCAGTTCTTCGGGACGAGCTCGCCGACCACCATCTGGACGGCGGAGGCGAGCAGCATGCCGATCACGACGGCGACGCCGGGGACGGCCCCGCCGGGGATCCCGGCCGCGGCGAGCGGGCCGCCGAGCAGCCGGGCGAGCGCCGGCTCGGCCAGCATGCCGACGACGAGGGAGGTGATGGTGATGCCGAGCTGGGTGCCGGAGAGCTGGAACGAAAGCTCGCGCAGGGCCCGGACGACGGTCCCGGCGCGGCGGTCGCCCTCGGCGGCGGCACGTTCGGCGTCCGCGCGCTCGACGGTGACCAGGCCGAACTCGGCGGCCACGAAGAACCCGTTGGCGAGGATGAGGAGGAATGCCGCGAGGAGCAGCAGTAGCGGGATGATCATGCCGCCGCCTCCTGGGAGGGGGCGGCGCAGGTACTACCGGACGATCCGTCCATTGCCGGAGAGGGTCACTCCTCGGGTCGCAGGGTGCCTTACGGGCCGTGGCCGGCCCACAGGTGTGAGGCGGAGGCGCACTCGGCGCCTCCGGGTAAAGAGTAATCACGAGTCCGCCCCGAGGGGCAGGGGCTCAGCGGTCGTCCGTGCCGGTGCCTCGCGATTCGGCGAGCAGCCGCAGCGCCCGGGCGTCGCGGATGGCGTGGTGGCGGGCGATTCCGGGCTGGATCCCGAGGACCGGGAGGCTGGTGCCGTCACTCAGATCGAGGAACACCCAGGGGTCACCCGGACGGAGGTTGACACGGAGGATCTCCGCCCAGTCGAGCCTGCGGGTCCGGGTGAGGTTGACGACCGTGACGCCCCGGTCGTCGGCGACGACCTTGGGACGGCTGAGCAGCGCCAGCACGGCGAAGAACAGCACCGCGGTCAGGACGAAGCTGATCCGCTCCCCCGGACTGAGCTTCTCCAGCGCGACGGCGACCGCGGTGATCACCGCGAACATCACGGTCCCGACGGACAGCAGGACCGCCCGCGTGCGGGTGGGCCGGAAGGTCACCGGGAGCGTGGGCAGCTCTTGTTGGTCCATGTACATGCTCCGTGCCGTCCCGGTCCTCAGAGACGGCAGGCGTGGATCGCCGTCGTCAGGATCGCGCGGGCACCCAGGTCGTAGAGGTCGTCCATGATCCGCTGTGCCTCCTTGGCCGGGACCATGGCGCGGACGGCGACCCAGCCCTCGTGGTGCAGCGGGGAGACGGTCGGCGACTCCAGGCCCGGGGTGAGCGCGACGGCCTTCTCCAGGTGCTCGACCCGGCAGTCGTAGTCCATCATCACGTAGGAGCGCGCGACCAGGACACCCTGGAGGCGGCGGAGGAACTGCTGCACCTTGGGGTCGTCGGCCTCGGCGCCCGTGCGGCGGATCACGACGGCCTCGGAGGTGAGGATCGGCTCGCCGATGACCCCGAGGCCGGCGTTGCGCAGGCTCGTGCCGGTCTCCACGACGTCGGCGATGACCTGGGCGACTCCCAGCTCGATCGCGGTCTCCACGGCTCCGTCGAGGTGGACGACGGACGCGTCGATGCCCTTGTCCGCGAGGTGCTTGGCGACGATGCCCTCGTACGAGGTGGCGATCGTCAGACCGCCGAACTCCTCGACGCCGGAGGCCGTTCCGGGCTTGGTGGCGTAGCGGAACGTGGAGCGGGCGAAGCCGAGCTGGAGGATCTCCTCGGCGTTGGCGCCGGAGTCGAGGAGCAGGTCCCGTCCGGTGATGCCGATGTCGAGGCGGCCCGAGCTGACGTAGATCGCGATGTCGCGCGGGCGGAGGTAGAAGAACTCGACCTCGTTCTCGGGGTCGACGAGCACGAGTTCCTTGGAGTCCTTGCGCTGGAGGTAGCCCGCCTCATGGAGCATCTCCCCCGCAGGTCCGGAGAGTGAACCCTTGTTGGGGACGGCGATGCGCAGCATGAGACGGGCTTCCTTCGGGTGCGTAGGTGCTTGCGTGGGGAGTGTTCGGGTGTACGGAACGAGTGTGCTCAGAGATGGGCGTAGACGTCGTCGAGGCTGATCCCTCGCGCGACCATCATCACCTGGACGTGGTACAGCAGCTGCGAGATCTCCTCGGCGGCGGCTTCCTTGCCCTCGTACTCGGCGGCCATCCACACCTCGGCGGCCTCCTCGACGACCTTCTTGCCGATGGCATGGACGCCCTTGTCCACCAGCTCGGCGGTGCGGGAGGTCGCGGGGTCGCCGTTGGCGGCCTTGTGCTGGAGCTCGGCGAAGAGCTCCTCGAACGTCTTCTTGGACATGGTGGTCCCACCCTACGCGGAAGTGGACCCTCCTCAGCGCCAGGGTTCGGATACTGAACGCAGCGTCGCCGCGGTGGCCACCGCGGCGGTGACCGCCTCGTGCCCCTTGTCCTCGCTCGAGCCCTCCAGGCCGGCCCGGTCGAGTGCCTGCTCCTCGGTGTCGCAGGTGAGCACGCCGAAGCCGACGGGGACGCCGGTGTCGAGGGAGACCTGGGTCAGGCCCTGGGTGACGCCCTGGCACACGTAGTCGAAGTGGGGCGTGCCGCCCCGGATGACGACCCCGAGCGCCACGACGGCGTCGTAGCCCCGGCCGGCCAGCACCTTGGCGACGACGGGGAGCTCGAAGCTGCCGGGGACCCGCAGCAGGGTCGGCTCGTCGATGCCCAGCTCGTGCAGGGCGCGCAGGGCACCGTCGACGAGTCCGTCCATGATCTTCTCGTGCCACTGGGCCGCGATGACGGCCACGCGGAGGTCTCCGCAGTTGCGTACGGACAGTTCGGGTGCGCCCTTGCCGCTCACGTGTCTCCTCGTTCCTGTTCCTACTGGTTGCCGCGGGTCTTACTGGTTGCCGCAGGTCGACGCCGTCGCGGTGTCGAGCCAGGGCAGGTCGTGCCCCATCCGGTCGCGCTTGGTGCGCAGGTACCGCAGGTTGTGCTCGCCCGCCTGCACGGGCATGGCCACCCGGTCGACGACCTTCAGTCCGTGCCGGAGCAGGGCGGCGGTCTTGTCGGGGTTGTTGGTCATCAGCCGGAGGCTGCGTACGCCGAGGTCGTCCAGGATCCGCGCGCCGGCGTCGTAGTCGCGGGCGTCGGCGGGCAGCCCGAGCTCGAGGTTGGCGTCCAGCGTGTCGCGGCCTTGTTCCTGCAGCTCGTACGCGCGGAGCTTGGAGAGCAGTCCGATGCCCCGGCCCTCGTGGCCGCGGAGGTAGACCACCACGCCCCGGCCCTGCTCGGTGACGCGCTCCATGGACTCCCGCAGCTGCGGGCCGCAGTCGCAGCGCAGCGAGTGGAAGATGTCGCCGGTCAGGCACTCGGAGTGGACGCGGACCAGGACGTCCTCGCCGTCGCCGATGTCGCCGTGGACGAGCGCGATGTGCTCGACGCCGTCCACGGTGGAGCGGTAGCCGTAGGCCGTGAACGCGCCGTGCGCGGTGGGCAGGTCGACCTCGGCCTCGCGGCGGACGGTCGGCTCCGCGCTGCGGCGGTAGGCGATCAGGTCCTCGATGGAGATGATCGTGAGTCCGTGCTTGCGGGCGAAGGGCACCAGTTCGGGCAGCCGCAGCATCACCCCGTCCTCGCCGGCGATCTCGACGATCGCCCCGGCGGGGCGCAGTCCCGCGAGCCGGGCGAGGTCCACGGCGGCCTCGGTGTGGCCCGGGCGCACCAGGACACCGCCGGGCCGGGCGCGCAGCGGGAAGATGTGGCCGGGGCGGACGAAGTCGGCCGCGCCCGCGGTGCCGCCCGCCAGCAGCCGCAGGGTGGTGGCGCGGTCGGCGGCCGAGATGCCGGTGGTCACCCCGTGCGCGGGTCCGGCGTCGACGGAGACGGTGAACGCCGTGCTCATCGATTCGGTGTTGTGCGCCACCATCTGGGGCAGCTCGAGCCGCTCCAGCTCCTCGCTTTCCATGGGCGCGCAGATCAGTCCGCGGCACTCGCTCATCATGAAGGCGACGATCTCCGGGGTGGCCTTCTCGGCGGCGATGACGAGGTCGCCCTCGTTCTCGCGGTCCTCGTCGTCGACGACCACGACGGGCCGGCCGGCGGCGATGTCGCGAATGGCCCGCTCGACCGGGTCGAGGCGGAGATCGTCCTCGGTGCCGTCGGCCGGGAACCAGGGCGACGGGGCGACGGGGCCCGCCGAGTCCGGCAGGGCGGTGGTGGGAGACGGGCGGACGCTCATGCTGCCGCTCCTTCCAGAGCAGTGGTCGTACGGGACCGGAGCCACCAGTCGCGCATGCCCCACAGGACGAGCGCGCCGTAGATGACGTAGACGAAACCGGAGAAGGCGTAGCCGTTGGCGAAGTTCAGCGGCACGCCGACGAGATCGACGAGGAGCCAGGCGAACCAGAACTCGACCATGCCGCGGGCCTGGGCGTACATGGCGACGAGCGTGCCGACGAAGATGTAGGCGTCCGGCCAGGGGTCCCACGACAGCGTGGGGTAGGCCGTGAAGAGCAGGGCGACGGCGACGGTTCCGAGGGCGGCCACGGCGAGCATGAGTCCGCGTTCGGGCCAGGTGGCGAAGCGGACGGCGATGGAGCCGTCCTGGGCCTGTCCCCGGCCCCGGGTCCACTGCCACCAGCCCCAGCCGGCCACGGCCATCACGACCACCTGCTTGCCGGCGCTGCCGGTCAGATGGGGGGCGAACGCGGCGAAGAGGATGAGGCCGGACAGGAACTGGGCGGGCCAGGTCCATATGGAGCGGCGCCAGCCGAGCGCGAGGGCGGTCAGCCCGATCACGTTGCCGGTCATGTCGGACCACTTGATGTGCTGGCCGAAGGCGGTGAACGCCTCGGAGTTCAGCCAGTCGACGGCGCTCACTCGGCGGTCCCCCCCGCACGGTCGGAGCGGTCGCCGAGCATCCGCTCGACGTACTTGGCGACGACGTCGACCTCGAGGTTGACCGGGTCGCCGGGCTGCTTGGTGCCGAGCGTGGTCAGCGCGAGGGTGGTGGGGATCAGGCTGACGGTGAAGTGGTCCCGGCCGGCGTCGACGACGGTGAGGCTGACGCCGTCGACCGTGATGGAGCCCTTCTCCACGACGTAGCGGGAGAGCTCGGCCGGGAGGGAGACCTTGACGATCTCCCAGTGCTCGGACGGGGTGCGCTCGACGACCGTGCCCGTGCCGTCGACGTGCCCCTGGACGATGTGCCCGCCGAAGCGCCCGTCGGCGACCATGGGCCGCTCCAGGTTGACCCGGGAGCCGGCGTCGAGCGCACCGAGGCCGGAGCGCTTCAGCGTCTCGGCCATCACATCGGCGGTGAACTCGCCGTCGGCGGCCTCCACGACGGTGAGGCAGACACCGTTGACCGCGATGGAGTCGCCGTGCTTGGCCCCCTCGGTGACGACGGGTCCGCGCACTCGGAAGCGGGAGGCGTCGCCGAGGTCCTCCACGGCGGTGACCTCACCCAGCTCTTCGACGATTCCGGTGAACACTGTCAGGCTCCCTTGGGGATGGTCGCGGTGATGCGCAGATCGGGGCCGAGACGCACGGTCTCGGCCACGTCGAGCCGCAACGCTTCGGTGATGGTGGTGATTCCGGCGCCCGCGAGGGCCGCGGGGCCGTCGCCGAGGAGTACGGGCGCGAGGTAGCCGACGACTCGGTCGACGCAGCCCGCGGCGACGAAGGATCCGGCGAGCGTGGGACCGCCTTCGAGGAGCACGGAGCGGACGCCGCGCGCGTACAGCGCTTCGAGGAGGGCGGGGACGGACAGGCCGCGGCCGTCCCGGGGCAGCCGCAGCACGCCGGGGAGGGCGGTCTCGGCGTCCTCGGCGACGGCGACGAGGGTGGGGGCGGCCGCGTCGAGGACCCGGGCTCCGGGCTTCACGGCCCGGGCCTCGGTGTCGAGCACGACCCGCAGCGGCTGGGTGGCGCCGTCGATGCCGCGGACCGCGAGTTGCGGGTCGTCGGCACGGGCCGTGCCCGAGCCGACGACCACGGCGTCGGCTTCGGCGCGCAGCCTGTGGACGTCGGCACGGGACTCGGCCGAGCTGATCCAGCGGCTGGTCCCGTCTGCGGCGGCGATCCGGCCGTCGAGGGTGGCGGCGTACTTCCACACGACGTGGGGGCGGCGCAGCCGCACCGCGGTGAGCCAGGCGGTGTTGCCTGCCTCCGCTTCCTCCTCGAGAAGGCCCTGCTCGACCTGGACGCCGGCCGCGCGCAGGGTGTCCGCCCCTCCGGTGGCCTGAGGATTCGGGTCGGCGACCGCGTACACGACACGGGCGATCCCGGCCTCGACCAGGGCCTGGGCACAGGGGCCGGTGCGGCCGGTGTGGTTGCAGGGCTCGAGGGTGACGTACGCCGTGCCGCCGCGTGCGTGCCCGCCCGCTTCCCGGAGGGCGTGGATCTCCGCATGGGGGCCGCCGGCGCGCTGGTGGAAGCCCTCGCCGACCCGGCGCCCGGACGCGTCGGTGACGACGCACCCGACGACCGGGTTGGGGCTGGTGGAGCCGAGACCGCGGGCGGCGAGCGCGACGGCTCGGCGCATGGCGTGCGTGTCGGCTGCGGTGGCCACCGGGTCCTCCTGCCTCTTCGGGCACGGACTCCGGGGCTGTCGATGTCGACAGAGAAGCGGCGCGGCACCTCGGGAAACGCCGGCGTCAGCGGTTGCGACCGTCCTCGGCGTGTCCTTCGAGGACGATCAGCCGCTACGGCCGGCGGACCGCCAGGGCCGCCCGCCGCGCACTGCCTCCCATCCGGACTTTCACCGTCGGTCCAGGAATTTCACCTGGTCAACCGACCGCTGGCTGCGGACGGGTCGCGGACTGTAACCGCCGGTTCGGAATTGCACCGACCCCGGAGTGCGCTGCTGCTGATACAGGCCCAGTGTGCCACGAGCACCGGCGGGCCATACGGGCGATTCTCTGTGTGCTGGCTCACAGGAGCCCACCGACCCGGGATGGTCCAGACCTATTGAACGCACTGGTCCAGTCCCCTTGATGCGCCCCGCGGCCGGCACGTACCCCACCGGGGCAACGGCGCAACGGACACCCGCGGCAAGGCGAACCCTCAGGGCGCCGGCGCGAAGAGCTCCGCCTGGGCCGCGTCCCGGGCCGCGAGCAGGGCGCCCCGCAGCACGGCCTCACCGCCCAGCTCCGTCGGCCGCACGCCCGTGGGCAGCGGCGACAGGGCCGCCAGGCGTGCCTCCACCCGTCCGGCGAGGGCCGCGCCGCCGGCGTACCCGATCTCCCCGCCGAGGACCACACAGCCGGGGTCGAGCACGGCGGCGACCGCGGCGGCCCCCACCGCGAGCTGCCCGGCGAGCGCGTCGAGGAAGGCTTCGCCGCGCCCGCCGGGGCACTTCCCCGCCGCCGCGGCCCGTACCGCCTCCTCGGCTTCCGCGTCGATGCCGTGGTGCACGGCGAGTTCCCGGACTGCGGCCGCGCCCGCCAGCGCGTGGAAACCGGCGTCGCAGCCCGTCGCGGACGGGAGCCCGCCGGTGCCGGGCACCGGCAGGAAGCCGATCTCCCCCGCGCCGCCCGACGCGCCCCGCCGCAACGCGCCGCCGAGGACGACGGCCGCGCCGACTCCCTGGCCGAGCCAGAGCAGGACGAAGTCGTCCAGGCCGCGGGCGGACCCGAGGCGCTGTTCGGCGACGGCGGCGAGATTGGTCTCGTTCTCCACGAGCACGGTCGCCGGGAGCCGTTGCTGGAGGGCGGCGACGAGTCTGCGATGCCAGGCGGGCAGCTTGGTGGAGTTCCGCAGCTCCCCCGTGACCGGGTCGATCAGCCCCGGCGCGCCGATGCCGACGCTGTGCAGACGCCGGACACCGGCCTCCTGGGCCGTGCTCTCCAGCAGGGCCACGGCCCGCTCGACGGCCGGATCCGTGCCCGTGTCGCTGCCGATGGGCAGCGTCGCCTCGGCGAGTGTGGCGCCCACCAGGTCGGCGACCACGACGGAGAGGCCCTGGGTGCGGACGTCGAGGGCCGCGAGATGGGCGCGGTCGGCGACGATCCCGTACAGCCGGGCGTTGGGCCCGCGGCGCTTCTCGCCGGCCTCTCCCACGACCCGGATCAGCCCCGACACCTGGAGCCGTTCCACCAGGTCCGCGACGGAGGGCCGGGAGAGTCCGGTGAGCGTCTTCAGCTGGCCTGCCGTCAACGGGCCCTCCTGCTGCAGCAGTCGCAGCGCGAGCCGGTCGTTGATGGCCCGGGCGGTGCTCGGGGATGCGGGCATACCGGAATCCTTCCAGATGCTGCCTCACTGCCGGGTATTTATCAGGCAGGGTTCCTGATAGTTTACGCGCAGACCACGACTACCGGGGAGGACGACGCCGATGCCGACACAGGTGGCCTACGACAAGCGACGGCTGACCAGGGCGCGCTACGCCGTGGCCGCCGTGTTCTGTGTGCACGGTGCCGTGACCGGCAGCTTCGCCACCCGCATCCCGTGGATCCAGGACCACGCGGGCGTCAGCGCGGGACAACTGGGCCTCGCACTCGCCTTCCCCGCCATCGGCGCGTCCCTCGCGATGCCGCTCGCGGGCGCCGTCAGCCATCGCTACGGGGCACGCACCGCGCTGCGCGGGCTGCTCGCGCTCTGGACGCTGTCCCTGGCACTCCCGGCACTGTCCCCCCACGTGTACGCCCTGTGCGCCACGCTGTTCGTGTACGGCGCCGCCGCGGGGATGTCCGACGTCGCCATGAACGCCCTCGGGGTCGAGGTCGAGAACCGTCTCGACCGCTCGATCATGTCCGGGCTGCACGGCATGTGGAGCGTGGGCGCACTCCTCGGCTCCGCCGCGGGCACGGTGGCCGCGCATCTCGGCAGCGACGCACGGCTCCATCATCTGCTCGCGTCCGCCGCCCTGACGGTGGTCGGTCTGCTGGCCTGTCAGGGTGTGCTCGACCTGCGCGGCTCCGCCGACGAGGAGCCGCCCCCTCGGTTCGCACTGCCGCCGAAGTCCGCGGTGGTCATCGGCGCGATCGGCTTCTGCGGGGTGTTCGCCGAGGGCGCGAGCCTGGACTGGTCGGCGGTCTACCTGAGGGACGTGCTGGGCACCTCGGCCGGGCTCGCCGCCGCGTCCACGACGGCGTTCGCCCTGACCATGGCGGTGGCGCGGCTGGCCGGCGACCGGGTCGTGGACCGGTTCGGCCCGGTCCGCACGGTCCGCGCCGGCGGCGTACTCGCGACCGCCGGAGGCGTACTGGTGGTTCTGGCGCCCCATCCGGCGGCCGCGATGGCCGGGTTCGGCTGCATCGGGCTCGGTATCGCCGTGGTGGTGCCGCTGGCGTTCGCGGCGGCGGGGCGCAGCGGGACGAACCCGAGCCAGTCGATCGCGGGGGTGGCGACGATCACATACACGTCCGGCCTGATCGCTCCCTCGGCGATCGGCGGGATCGCCGATCTGACCTCGCTGGTCGTGTCGTTCGGGCTGGTGACGGTGCTCGCCTTCGGGCTGGTGCCGGGGGCGGGAGTGCTGCGGGGCAGCGCCCGGGGGCCGGCGCCCACCGCGCCGGGGGCATCCGGCGCTCAGGCTCCCGCTCCGGCACCGGATCTCCGGGCGTAGCGCGGGGGTTGCGCCGCCGTCGGCGAGACGGCCGCCACCCGGGTGTGCTCGACGGCCGCCTGCCGGACCGCCGCGTGCCTCGCGCTCCCGCCCGGGCTCCGCCCGAAGTGCGGCGCGGTCGTCGCCGCGATCCGGGCGGTGCGCCGGCGGCATCACGGTCGTCCCGGTACGGAACGATCGGCCTGCTCGGCGCCCAGATCTGGATCAACGCCGAGGTGGACCCGCGCAATCCGCTGAACCTCGTCCCGGCCGCTGCGGGCCTCATCATCGGGGTGGGCGCCGTCAGCCCGGAGTTCACCGTGAACTTCGAACTGGGCGGCATCGCCCTCCGCACCGTCGGCGTGACGGCCGCCACCACGTGCTGCGTGCCCTCGCCCTCGCCCTCGCCCTCGCCCTCGCCCTCGCCCACATGAAGCAACAGGAGCCGCAGGAACCGCTGCCGGACGCGGGCACCTCCACGTACGACGAGGGTGACGGCGGCGGTCAGCCGGTCGCCAGGTCGTAGGCGTAGTCCGGGGCGAAGGTGCCCGCCGCGCCCCGGCACCCGTCCGACTCCCCGGGCAGCTTCACCCACAGATAGGCGTCGATGCGGGCCTCCCCCGTCCCGGTGGTCGGGGTCCGGCCGAGGGCGCGGCCGGCGGGATCGCACCAGGCGCCCTGCTGCGGCGCGCCGTTGCCGTTGCGGCTGGTGTCGATGACGGCGCCCAGACCCGGGGGCCCGCCGAGGGAGGACAGTACCCGGCGTGCGTACCGCGCCTCCTCGTCGGTGCCGTGGAAGTTGGAGACATTGGTGAAGATGCCGTCGCCGCTGGTGGCGGCGCCCGCGGCACGCAGCTCGGCGGCCTGCTCAGCGGCCGGGTGCCAGCCGGAGTGGCCTCCGTCGAAGTACACCCTCGCCCGGGGGTTGGCGGCCTTCAGGGTGCGCGCCGCCCGGGCGAGCGAGGCGTAGCGGGCCGCCCGGCGGTCGTCCGCGAGGCAGTCGGCGAGGGCGATGGAGTCGGGTTCCAGGACGACGATGACCGGTCCGTCGCCGAGGCCGGCGGCGAACTGCCGTATCCAGGCGTCGTACGCGGCGAGATCGGGCGCGCCGCCCCGGGACGCGCCGCCGCAGTCCCGGTCCGGGATTGCGTACGGCACCAGCACCGGCACACGGCCCGAAGCGGCCGCACCCGAGGTCACCGCCCGCACCCGGCCCGTGATCCGACCGGGGTCGTGCTCGGGGAACCAGACCGCGGCGGGGTGCGCGGCGATGCGCGACTCGATCAGCGGCCTGCGGGGATCGTCACGGTGCTCCCGCACCCAGTCCAGGACCTGGGACTGCGGATGGCGGTAGAGCCGGCCGGCGGCCGCGGGCGTCCCGGTGCCGCCGGCCGGGCGGCTCTTCGGGGACGAGGTGGCGGACACGGCCGGGGCCGCGGGCGAGGGCGAGGGCGCCGGGGACGCCTCGGGCGCGGACGGCGTACGGCTCGGGCGTGCGGGCAGCGGTACCGTCACGGGCGCACTCCTCGCCTCGGGCCGTGCCGTACCGTCCTCGCCGCCACGGCCCGCCGCGGTGGACATCAGTCCGGCGACGGTGCCCAGGGCCACCACCGCGGAGGCCGCCGCGGCCATGACGCCCCGGCCGACCGCAAGACGCCGGTCCCGCCGTTCCGCCCGGCGCCGATCGGGTACGCCTGACATGTGCTGTGCTCCCTCCCCAGGCCGCCGCGGCCGTGACGTTCCCCCGTTCCGGGGACGTCTGCGGCCGGGCGGCGCGTGTCCGAGCCTAAGGCTGGGACGCTGCCCCCATGGCGAAGATCGCACAGTACGCGGCCGGCGGCGGAGCGCGCCGTGCCCCGATCAGCACGGTGCTGGACCGGATGCGCGCGTTCCGCTCCGACTGGCCCGCGGGCGACGGGATCGCGGTCTTCAACCGCGTCTACCTGACCGTCACGGAACAACTCGGCCGGTGCATCGACAACGGCGGGTTCCCCGACCGCGAGTCCGCGGTCACGTTGCAGGTCCTCTTCGCCGAGCGCTATCTGTCGGCCGCGGACACGGTCGCCGCAGGCGGCCGGGCGCCGGCCTGCTGGCGGCCGCTGTTCCAGTTCCGGCGTCATCCCGGCGTACGCCCGCTGCAGTTCGCGCTGGCCGGGATCAATGCGCACATCGGACACGACCTCGCGCTGGCCGTGGTGGACACCTGCCGTACGCTCGGCTGCCGACCCCCGGACCTGGAAGCCGACTTCGACCGCGTGGGCGACATCCTCACGATGCTGGAGGAGCGCATCCGCGAGGATCTGATGCCCGGTCCCGATCTGCTGGAGATCGCCGATCCGCTCACCCATCTCCTCGGCTCATGGAGCCTGGAGCGGGCCCGTGACGGCGCCTGGTCGGCGGCGCGCCTGCTGTGGGGGCTTCGGGAACTTCCCTCTCTGGCCGAGGAGTTCACCGAACGGCTGGACGCCGGGGTCGGCCTGGTCGGGCGCTGCCTCCTCACCCCGCTGCGCTGACGGCACGGCCCCGGCCGAAAGGGCGGGCCGCGAAGTTGCGGGCTGCGTTGACGGCGCTGTGGCCTGTTCTCCGACCAGCGCTGCCAGGCGCCGGGTGCGGGCGCTCACGGCGCACCACGACGCACGGTCGCCTCGTAGCGGACGGCAAGCCTGTCGTACGTCGGTGCCACGGCGCGGTGACGCTCGCGGCGTTCGATGACGCGCGCGACCGGTCCTCCCCGCGCACCACTCTCGCCGGAACAGCCGCAGCCGTCACCGGCCGACGGCAACTCACCGTCCGGAGCGCACGCGGGACCACGACCGCCATGAGGCCCGCACCTCGCTCAGCGCCGGCGCGCGAAACATCCCGTAGAAGCCGACGGCGCTCGCGATCCCGCCCCCGACGATTCCCAGGATGTGCAGAGCCCCTGATGACATGTCCTCGACGGTATACACGCCGGTGATCACACTGCGAACCCTGAGTTGGTCCCCGGGGCGCGCTTCCGCGGGGTCCGTCTCGGCATGTCTGTCGGTGATCCGACCGTCCGCCGAGACGAACGTCCCCCGGCAGTGGGTGGTGTCGCCCCCTCTCGCGGCTTGACGCGTGTCGCAGGCCGTCACGGTGATGCTGCCCTGCACACCGATGAGGCCGACGGCGGCTCCACCCCCGGAGACTCCCAGTGCGGTCCACAGGAATCCGACACCTGCGAGCACTGCGAAGAACACAGTGGTGAGAGCGCGGGAGGCCCAGTGCCGGTACCGCCTCGCCCGGGGTTCGGTCATACCGTGTCCTGTCTGGGATGGGGGAGTCAGGGAAGCGGTGGGAGGAACCGGCCCGAAGACGCTGGAACCGGGAGATCCGGGCCTTCAGTGCGACTCCGCCGAGGCGGCGAACCCGCCGATGAAGCATCGTCGCATCGATCACCGCGGAAGCACACTGCCGGGACCGGGCAGCAGTCGGCAGTGCGACATGGCGTCTCCCGGCAGCGGCCGCGTCTCATACCGTCGTATGCCGCCTGTCGGCGGGGCCCGAACACGGGCGGCCTGCGCGGGACCCGCCGCGCCGGACCCGGCGCACACGGGGCCGCCGGCCGGGGTGTCCGGCCGGCGGCGGCTGAGGTGACCTCCCGGGTCCGGCCGGATCGCGGTCGGCGGCGGGGGTTCGTTCACGCCGGGACCCGCGGCGTGCGGGTCCCGGGAGGGGCGTCAGTCCTGGGCGTCACTCCTGGGCGTCAGTCCTGGGCGTCAGTCCTCGGGGAGTTCCACCGGGGCGATCTCGTCGAAGACGTCACCCGGGCCCGGGTTGGTGGCATCGGTGGCACCACCGAGGTGGTGCATCACGCCCCACACGGCGTTGAGTGCCGTCTGCACCGCGCCCTCGGCCCAGCCGGCCGTCCACGAGATGTCGTCGCCGGCGAGGAAGATGCCGCGCTTGTCGTCGGGCAGCCGGTCCTGCATGAAGTGGGTGAACAGCCGCCGCTGGTAGCGGTAGTGCCCCGGCAGGTTGGCCTTGAACGCGCCCATGAAGTAGGGCTCGTTCTCCCAGGACACGGTCACCGGGTTGCCGATGATGTGCTTGCGGATGTCGACCTTCGGGTAGATCTCGCCGAGCGACTTGAGCATGACCTCCATGCGCTCGTTCGCGGACAGCGGCAGCCACTTGAGGCTGTCGTCGCACCACGTGTACGAGAGGCAGATGACGGCGGGCTTGTCCGGGCCGTCGTCCAGCAGGTAGGTGCCGCGCGTCATCCGGTCGGTGAGCGTCATCGACATGACGTCACGGCCGGTCTGCTCGTCCTTGTCCAGCCAGAACGGCCGGTCCACCGGGACGAACAGCTTGGACGACTCCATGTAGTGCGTGCGCTCCATCGCCGTCCAGTGGTCGATGGGGAACAGCGAGTCGTCGCAGGCGATCTTGGAGAGCAGCATCCAGGACTGCGCGGTGAAGACGGCCGCCTGGTAGGTGCGGATGTCGCCGGAGGCGTCCGTGACGGTGATCCGGTTGCCCGCGGTGCGGTGCAGCCGGGTCACGGCGGGCCGGGGCTCCCCGTCCACGTGCAGCGTGGCGAGCGAGGTGCCGTACGCCCAGTGCGTGATCTTCTCCGGCGCGCGTTCCCAGAGCCGCAGCGGCAGCTGCTGGGAGCCGCCGACGATGCCGCGGTGGTGGTCGTCGGCCTCGGTGTAGACGACGCGGAGGATCTCCAGGATGGAGTTGGGGAAGTCGGTGTCCCAGCCGCCGGTGCCGAACCCGACCTGGCCGAAGATCTCGCGGTGCCGGAAGGACCTGAAGGCCTCGGAGTCGCAGAGGAAGCCGTAGAAGGTCTGGTTGTCGAGCTTCTCGACGAGCTTCGCCCAGATCTCGCGGATCCGCGGGACGTCGCGCTCGCGCATGGCGCGGTTCATGTCGGAGAAGTCCGCGCCCTCCTCCAGGCAGGCGTTCCACGCCTGCGCCACGTCGCGGTACACCTGCGGCAGGTCGTCGATGGTCTCGGCGTAGTGCGACTCGCCCTTGAGGTCGACGACGGTGGAGGGGGTGGCTTCGGCGAGCGGGTTGGGGAAGGCCCTGGTCTCCAGACCCACCAGGTCGATGTAGTGCTGCAGCGCCGTAGAGGACGGCGGGAAGCGCATGGCGCCCATCTCGGCGGTGAGCGACGGGTCGCAGCCCTCGAAGCCCACCGTGCGCAGCCGGCCGCCGATCCGGTCCGCCTCGTAGACGACCGGCTTGAGGCCCATCTTCATCAGCTCGTACGCGGCGACGATGCCGGAGAGACCACCGCCGATGACCGCGATCTCGGTGCCGTGCTCGGTCGCGGGTATCTGGCCCAGGCCCGCCGGGTTCGCGAGGAAGTCGTCGTAGGCGTACGGGAAGTCCGGCCCGAACATGGTGATGGGCGGCTGCGCGTCGGTGTGCGGGACGGCGGTGGGCACCGTGGACGTCATGGGGTGCTGCTCCTGGTGTGGCGGGGGCGGGGCGGGATGTCTCAGCGGGCGAGCGGCCCGTACAGGCCGGGCCGGCGGTCGCGCAGATACGGGTTGTCGGCGCGGGAGGCGGCCAGCAGGACCGGGTCGGCGTCGCCGACCACCAGGTCCTCTCCATGGCCGGCGCGGGCCCGGACGATGCCGTCGGGGCCCGCGAGGCAGCTCAGCCCGGCGAAGTCGAAGTCACCCTCGGGGCCGGTGCGGTTGGCGTACGCGACGTACATCTGGCTCTCGAAGGCGCGGACCGGGAGGAGCTTCTCGGCGACGAACCGGAAGGGGTTCATCAGCGCCGTCGGCACCACCAGCAGGTCCGTGCCCGCCAGGGCGTGGGCGCGCACGTTCTCCGGGAACTCGACGTCGTAGCAGATCAGCAGGCCGATGCGGAGGCCGCCGAACTCGGCCTGGACGACCGTCTCGTCGCCCGGCGCGAACCACTGCTTCTCGAAGCAGCCGAAGAGATGGGTCTTGCGGTAGTTCGCGAGGCGGGCGCCGTCGGGACCGATCAGCTGCGTCGCGTTGTACACCGCCTCCGCCTCGGGCCCGGTGCCGCGCTCCGGGTAACCGTAGACGACGGCGATCCCGTGGCGGGCGGCGGTCGCGGCGACGGCCCCGGCGGCGGCGCCGTCGGCCGTCTCGGCGAGGCGGTGCACGTCGGCGCCGATCGCGTAGCCGGTGAGGAACATCTCCGGGGCGACGAGGAGGCCGGCTCCGGCGGCGGCGGCGCGGGCCGCGTGGGTGTCGAGGATCTCGAGGTTCTTCGCGATGTCGCCGGGGGTCCCGGAGCTCTGGAGCAGGGCGGTGCGCAGCGGCGGCATGGACCTACCTCGGAAGGAGTGGGGAGGGCGTCGGGGAGACGTCAAAAACGGTACGTTCCGGCCAACCGCCGGGACAAGGCGAGACCGTTGCGTTCCGAGTGTCGATCCGTTGCGTGAATCCGGCCAGGGCCGGTGATTCGTTGCGCCTCGGGCGTCGGCACCCCGACGGCTTCCGGTGGGACCGGAGGAGCCCGCGGTGGGACCGGAGGAGCCCGCGTGGGACCGCCCCTCCCACCGCGGGCTCGGGCCGCCGCGGACTCAGGCGGGCGCCCCCGAGGAGAACCGCCTGAGCAGGGGCGACAGCACCAGGACCGACTTGGTCCGCTCGACGAAGGGTTCGCCGGCGATCCGCTCCAGGACGCGCTCGAAGTGGCGCATGTCGGAGGCGAAGACCTGGACGATCGCGTCCGCCTCACCGGTGACGGTGGAGGCGGACGCGACTTCCGGGTACCGCTCGAGGCCGCGCTTGATGGTCTCGGGCGAGGTGTTGCTGCGTGCGTGGATCTCGATGAAGCCCTCGGTCTCCCAGCCCATCGCGGCCGGGTCGACGCGGACCGTGAAGCCGGTGATGACTCCCTCCGCCCGGAGCCTGTCCACGCGCCGCTTCACGGCCGGCGCGGACAGGCCGACGAGCGAACCGATGTCGGCGTAGGAACGGCGGGCGTCCTCGGCGAGGGCGTGGACGATGCGTTCGTCGAGATCGTTCAGTCGCACAGGGGGTGGATCACTTCTCTGCTGTTGCCAACCGGGAGCGGCGAAGGCCGTACAGGAAGTAGAACACGAGCCCGGCGGCCATCCAGCCACCGAACCACACCCAGGTGATGCCGGGGAGGCTGAGCATCATGTAGGCGCAGAAGCCGAATCCGAGGATCGGGGTGACCGGGAAGAGCATCACCTTGAAGGTGCGGTTCATGTCGGGGCGCTTCCAGCGCAGGATGATCACGGCGACGTTGACCAGCCCGAAGGCGAAGAGCGTGCCGATGCTGGTGGCGTTGGCCAGCTCGCCGAGCGGTATGAAGGCCGCCAGGACGCCGCAGAACAGCGAGACGATCAGCGTGTTGGCGCGCGGGGCGCCGGTCTTCTCGTTCACCCTGGCGAAGACCTTGGGCACCAGGCCGTCGCGGGACATCGCGAACAGGATCCGGGTCTGGCCGTACAGCACGGCGAAGACGACGCTGGCGATCGCGACGACGGCGCCGGCGGCGAGCACCACGCCCCAGAAGCTCTGGCCCGTGACGTCCTTCATGATCTGCGCGAGTGCGGCCTCGGTGCCCTCGAAGTCCTGCCACGGCATGGCGCCGACGGCGACCAGGGCGACGAGGCAGTAGAGCACGGTGACGATCAGCAGCGACAGCATGATCGCGCGGGGGAGGTCCCGCTTCGGGTTCTTCGCCTCCTCACCGGCGGTGGAGGCGGCGTCGAAGCCGATGTACGAGAAGAACAGCGTGGCCGCGGCGGCGCTGATGCCGGTGACGCCGAGCGGGGCGAGCGGGGTGTAGTTGCCGGCCTTGATGCCCAGGAAGCCGATGCCGATGAAGAGCAGCAGCGTCACGATCTTGATAACGACCATGACCGTGTTGACGCGGGCGCTCTCCTTGGCGCCGCCCATCAGGAAGACCATGGCGAGCAGCACGACGACGAGGGCGGGGAGGTTGATGAACCCGCCCTCGCCGATCGGCGCGGACACGGCGTCCGGGATCGTCACCCCGATCGTGCCGTCGAGCAGCTCGTTCAGGTACTCGCCCCAGCCGACGGCGACGGCCGCGACGGAGACGCCGTACTCGAGCACCAGGCACCAGCCGCACACCCAGGCGATCAGCTCGCCCATGGTGGCGTACGAGTACGAGTAGGACGAGCCGGAGACCGGCACGGCGCCGGCGAGCTCGGCGTAGGACAGGGCCGAGAACAGGGCGGTCAGGCCGGCGACCACGAAGGAGATCGCGACGGCCGGGCCGGCGAGCGGGGTGGCCTCGCCGAGGACGACGAAGATACCGGTGCCGAGCGTGGCACCGATGCTGATCATGGTCAGCTGCCACATGGTGAGCGAGCGGCGGAGCGTGCCGCCTTCGCCCTGACCGCCCTCGGAGACGAGTTGCTCGACGGGCTTGCGCCGCATCAGACGGCTGCCGAGGCCCTGGGCGGGGCCACCGGGATCCCTCTGGGGGGTCATGGTGGGCGCTGCGCCGTGGTCCAACACTGGGGAGGCTCCTTATCGCTGCCTATCGGTGAGGCGGCGACCGCGGCGGCCCGGCGCGGGCACGGCTGAGGGCAGCCCGGAGCGCGGGGGATCGCCGAGCAGACGGTCCCCGCCACTCCACGTACAGGCAGGACCCTACGAGGTTGACGTTCCCGACCGTAATGCATGAGCTTTGCGCACCCGCGCAAGATCGTTGCGTGCTGAGGGCGACGACGGGGGAACATTGCACGGCCGCGCAAAAGCGTTCACATCTCGCGCAGCCGGTCGGCTATCTCCCTCAACAGGTACGGATCGTGCGCGCCCCGCCCGGCGGGCGGCTCGGAGATCCGCACCAGACCCGCCTCCACCAGGTCCACGAGCAGGACCCGGACGACCGTGAGGGGCATGTCGGCGTCCGCGGCGACCTCGGCGACGGGCCTCGGCGCCCGGCGCACCAGCTCCAGCAGCGCGCTGCGGGCATGGTCGAGTCGCGGCTCGGGCTTGTCCCAGTCCACGGCCCTGACCTGCGACATCAGATCGAAGTGGTGCTCCGCGACGGGACGGGTCCGGCCACGGGTGACGGTGTACGGCCGCACCATCGACCCGGTCTCGTCCTCGTACCAGTGATCGTTCACGGGACTACGCGTCGGGGGCCTCGGCGGCCGAGCGCGCGGGAACGGTCATGTGCCTGCCGACGCGCTTCACCAGGAGCGCCATCTCGTGGGCGAGCTGCCCTACGTCGGTCTCGGCGTCGCTGAGCACGGCGAGACGGCTCCCATCGCCCGCCGGGGTGATGAAGAGGTAGGCGTCGTCGAGCATGACCATCGTCTGACGGACCTTCCCGGCCGCGAATCGGGAACCCGTCTCCTTGGCGAGGCTGTGGAAGCCGGCGCAGACGGCGGACAGGTGCTCGATGTCGCGCTGCGGCATGCCCCGGGAGGCGGAGGTGACCAGGCCGTCCCCGGTGAGCAGCACGGCCTGCCGGACGTGGTCGGTCCTCTCGAGCAGGTCGTCGAGGAGCCAGCCGAGGCCACCGGCGGCGGTCCGTCCGGTCTCTCTGTCGTACGGCTCAGCCATCGTCGTGCGTCCCTTCGTCGTTCGTGGTTTCCGGCCCGTCGGGCGGACCGCCCTGCGCTTCACTCCCGCGGGGCTCGCTCCTCCGTCCGCGGTCGAGCCCTCGCTGGAAGGCCCCGAAGATGGCCCGCATCTCCTCGGCGCTGACCTCCCTCTCCGGTCTTCCGGGCCCGTCCTGCCGCGTTCCGCCGGGTCCCTCGCGCAGCGGGTCGGCGAGGGACGCCTGCCGGATCCTGGTGGGCAGCTTCCGAGGTGCCGGATCCCGCGCGGGCGCTTCGCCGGCGGCCCGGGCTCCGGGGACGGCCGCGGTGGACGGCGGGGCCGCGTCGCTCCCCGGCCCGACGTCCGGACGCGGCGCCGGGCCGGCGGGGGGCCGATCCGCCCCGGGGACGGTGCCGGGGGCGGTCTCCACCTCCGCCGTCAGGGGGCGGGAGCGCCGGCGGGCGGGCAGCGGGCGCGGCGGGCCGCCGGGCCGGACGTCTGCCACCTCGATGCCGGGGCCGGGCCGGGTTCCCCCGCCCGTGCCGTCGGCGGCGGGACCGGCTCCGATCTCCGGACCGCCGCCGGGCCGGACACCCGCGACTTCGCCGACGCCGCCGGACCGCGCGCCGGTGGCGCCTTCTCCATCGGAAGGCGCGGCACTGCCGTGCCCGGCCGGCCCGTCCGCGGTCGGCACGGCGCCCGTGGGAAGGGCGTGGAGCACGGCATCCTCGGAAGCCGGCGCGTGCTCGGGCGGGAAGGTCCCGGCCCCGTACGCCGCCACCGCGCCCGCCTCCGCATGCTCCCGCCCCGGTTCGGAGGAGGGGAGCGGGACCGAGTCCGGCCCCGGCTCCGGCTCCGGCTCCGGCTCCGGCTCCGGCTCCGGCCGAGGCTCCCGCTCCGCCGGGGTGGTGATCTTGTTCGGCAGCAGCACCACCGCGGTGGTGCCCCCGTACGGAGAGCGCGTGAGGGTGACGGTGATGCCGTGCCGGGCCGCGAGACGTCCCACGACGTACAGCCCGAGGCGTTCGTCCTGGACCGGGTCGAAGTCGCCCGGCCGCGCCAGGGTGCGGTGGGCCTCGGCGAGCTCGTCGCCGTCCATGCCGAGGCCTCGGTCGTCGATCTCCAGCACGAAGCCGTTGCGGGCCTCGCCCGTGCGCATCGTCACCTGGGTGTGCGGCGGCGAGAAGGCCGTGGCGTTCTCGACCAGTTCCGCGACGAGGTGCACCACGTCCGCCACGGCGTCCGCCCCGACGCCCACCGCCGGCATCGGGGGCACCACCACCCGCGTGTAGTCCTCGATCTCGCCGACGGCGGCCGCGACCACGTCCACGAGGGGCACCGGCCCCCGCCAACGCCGTCCGGGCGCCGCTCCCGAGAGGATGATCAGGCCCTCCGCGTGGCGCCGCATCCGGGTCGTCAGATGGTCGATGCGGAACAGGTCCTCGAGCGTGTCGGGGTCCGTCGTCCGGCGTTCCAGCGTGTCGACGAGCTTCGCCTGCCGGTGCACCAGCGCCTGGTTCCGCCGTGCGATGTTCAGCAGCACGGCGAAGACGCCGCGCCGCAACGTCGCCTGCTTCACCGCCGCCTCGACGGCCGCCCGGCGCGCCGCGTTGAGGGCCGTGCCCACCTGCGCGATCTCGTCGGGCTCCCCGTCCCCGTCGGCGAAGTCGAGCGGCGGCGCCGCCGCGGCCGGGTCGACGTCCTCGCCCGCACCGAGTCGCTCCATCACCTCGGGCAGCCGTCGGGTGGCGAGGACGTCGGCCGCGTCCCGCAGCTCCTCCAGCCGCCGGGCGATCCGGCGGCCGGCGCTCACCGAGAGCCAGACGGAGAGCCCGACCGCGACCAGCCCCGTGAGGCCGACGACGGCCGCCTTGACCATCTCGCGGTAGGCGAAGGCACGCCCGCGTTCGGCCGCGTTCAGGGCCGACTCGGTGCACAGCAGCATGTACCGCTTCACGGCGCGGTCCGTCGTCGTCCGCCACGAGGCGTCCGCCATGGCCTGGCCCGCGTTCGCCGCACCCGCCCGGAGCAGCGCGTCCTCCCCCGAGGTCAGTGCCCGGTACTCGGGGCCCCGCTGGAAGTCCGTGAAGAGCTTCCGGGAGTCGGCCGGCAGATCGGGCACGTAGGTGCGGTGGAAGACCCGGCGGTCCTCGATGGCAGCGGTGAGCATGTCGTACTGGCCGTCGGTGAGGATGCCGGCGGCCCGTGCCCCGGCGACGAGCGCGTCCTCGCGGGAGACGAACTCGCGTACCCGTACCAGTTCCACCACGACCTGCGCCTCGCGTGCGAGCTGTCCGGCCTGCAGCGCGGTGAGCTGGGACTGGACGTCGAAGGTCGGCTCGACGATCACCGTGTAGGCGTCGACCGCCTCGCTCCAGGAGAGCCTGCGGTCGACCACCTCCTCCCGCAGCGTGTCGAGGCGTGCGGCGGCCCGGACCATCGCGTCCAGGGACGCCCGCTGCCGGCCGGAGAGGTCCTCGCGGCGTTCCGGGTCCCCGACGGCGTCGAGCATCGCCTCCACTGCCCGGTCGGTCGAACGCTGCTGGGACAGCAGGGCGGCGGCGTCGGCCGCCCCGGCGTTCCGCTGCCCGGCGCCCAGATAGGCCGCGGCGAGCCGGCGCTCGATCTGGATCTGCCCGACCGCCGTGTCGACGGGGGTGCCGAACGTCTCGTACACGCTCTGGAGCCGGACCAGCGCTCGCAGATCGCCCGTCACGGACACCATGGCGAAACTCCACAACGCCAGCAGGGCCACGGCGGGCACGACGGTGAGGGCCACGATCCGGCCACGGACCGTGGAAGGGCGCAATCGCCGGCGCATGGGCTCCCCTGAACGTTCGGGACATACGACCAGCGGGTTACCGCCGGGTACGGGCAGAAGCTACGCGATCGGTCACGGGCCGCGCAATGCTCCCCCCGGTAACCCCGTGGGCGGTCACCGGCCACCGGTGGTGAGGCCGTCGGCGGACGGCGGTCGCGGAGGGGGCGCAGCCGGACGGGAGGCAGCGTTCGCCGCTTGCGGGGTAGGAGTCAGATCCCGCACCCGACCGGACGGAGGCATCCGTGACGCCGGACCCGAACTGGCTCGACCCCGGACCATTCCTGCGCGGCGTGGCCTGGCTCGACGGCGGGCGTCCGGTCAGGGCCGACCCCGGTGATCTCGAACGGCTGCCGTGGGACACCCGGGAACGCGCCGCGCTCCCGATCGGCGTACGGCTGGAGTTCACGGCTGCCGACGGCGCCCGGGCGGTCGAGTTGCGCTACCGGGCCCGGGTGCCCGGCTCGACCGACGCGCTTCGCGACCTCGCGCACTGCTTCGCGCTGTGGGAGGGCGACCGCTGTGCGGCCGAGTGGTTCACCGAGCCCGCCGAGGAGGCGACGGTCACGATCCCCCTGCCGCCCGGCCCGGGTCCGTTCACCGTCCATCCGCCGGAGTCACAGGCACCGGTGGTCCTCGGGGTGCGCGGACTGGGCGGCAGGGTGATCCCGGCACCGCGCCGGCCTCGCTGGGCGGTCCACGGCGACTCGATCACCGAGGGATGGTGGTCCACCCGCCCCGCGCACGCCTGGCCCTCGGCAGCCGGCCGGGCCCTCGGCCTGGACTACGTGAACCTCGGCTACGCGGGGTCGGCCCGCGGTGAACTGGCGACCGCGCAGCAGCTGGCCTCGCTTCCGGCAGACCTGGTGACGCTCGCCTTCGGCACCAACTGCTGGTCGGGCGTCCCCTGCTCCGCTCCCCTGCTGTACGAGAAGACCCGCGCCTTCGTCTCCCTCGTCCGCCGGGGGCACCGGACCACCCCGCTGCTGCTGGTCTCCCCCGTGCTGCGCCCCGAAGCGGAGACGGCGCGGAATCCGCTGGGCGCGACGCTGGCAGACCTCCGCGCGGCGATGGAGGAGGCCGTCCGGGAGCTCGTCGCCGACGGCGACGACCGGCTGGCTCTGCTGCCCGGTGCCGGTCTGCTGACGGCGGACGACCTGGCGGACGGTCTGCATCCGAACGACAGCGGCCACGCCCGGATGGCCTCCGCGGTGACCCGGGCCGTCCGGGCGTCGGGCTTCGCCCCCGCACGGGCCGCAGTGAGCGCGGGGAGGGGGAGCGCCTGAACCCCCCGCACGTGCGGAGGCGGTGCGGTACGCAGAACCACCACGAAGCGGGATCCCCCGTGTGTTGCGCCGCATCGCACACCCGCAGCCCGGGAGACCGGGGCACCCGGCCGGAACGGCCGTGGCCCCGGGGGAGATCCCCGGGGCCACGGCCGTCGGTGGGCGGCACGGACCGGCTCAGGCCGGCCGTACGGCGGGGCGTCAGTTCCAGCTGGCGTGCAGCGGCTTGCCCTCCGCGTAGCCGGCGGCACTCTGGATGCCGACGATCGCCTTCTCGGCGAACTCCTCCAGGGAACCGGCACCCGCGTAGGTGCAGGAGGAGCGGACACCCGCGATGATCGAGTCGATCAGGTCCTCGACGCCCGGGCGGGACGGATCGAGGAACATGCGCGAGGTGGAGATGCCCTCCTCGAAGAGCGCCTTGCGGGCCCGGTCGTAAGCCGATTCCTCGCTCGTACGGTTGCGGACGGCACGGGCGGAGGCCATGCCGAAGGACTCCTTGTAGAGCCGGCCGTCGGCCGTCTGCTGGAGATCGCCGGGCGACTCGTACGTCCCCGCGAACCAGGACCCGACCATCACGTTGGACGCGCCGGCGGCGAGCGCCATGGCGACGTCGCGCGGGTGGCGGACACCGCCGTCGGCCCACACGTGCTTGCCGTACTTCCTCGCCTCGGCGGCGCACTCCAGGACGGCGGAGAACTGCGGCCTGCCCACGCCGGTCATCATGCGGGTGGTGCACATGGCGCCGGGGCCGACACCCACCTTGATGATGTCCGCGCCGGCCTCGACGAGGTCCCGGACGCCCTCGGCGGCCACGATGTTGCCCGCGACGATCGGCACCTGCGGGTCGAGCGCGCGGACGGCCTTGATCGCCGCGATCATCGACTCCTGGTGGCCGTGGGCGGTGTCGACGACGAGCGCGTCCGCGCCGGCGTCGAGGAGCTGCTTGGCCTTGCCCGCCACGTCGCCGTTGATGCCGACGGCGGCGGCGATGCGCAGTTTGCCGTTCGCGTCGGTGGCCGGCGTGTACAGCGTGGCGCGCAGAGCGCCCTTGCGGGTCAGGATGCCGGCGAGGCGGCCGTCCCCGTCCACGGCCGGGGCGAGCTTGCGGTTGGCGCCGTCGAGCCTGGTGAACGCCTCGCGCGGGTCGATGTCGGCGTCGACGAGCAGCAGGTCCTTCGACATCACCTCGGCGAGCTGGGTGAAGCGGTCCACGCCGGACAGGTCGTGCTCCGTGACGACGCCGACGGGCCGCTGCTCCTCGTCGACGACGACGCCCGCCCCGTGGGCGCGCTTGTGCAGGAGGGACAGCGCGTCGGCGACGGTCTGGTGCGGGGTGAGCACGATGGGCGTGTCGAGGACGTGATGACGCGTCTTCACCCAGGTGATCACCTCGGTCACGACGTCGATCGGGATGTCCTGCGGGATGACGACGAGTCCGCCGCGGCGGGCGACGGTCTCGGCCATCCGGCGACCGGCGATCGCGGTCATGTTGGCGACGACCAGCGGGATGGTGGTGCCCGTGCCGTCGGGGGAAGCGAGGTCGACGCCCTGACGGGAGCCCACGGCCGAGCGGCTCGGCACCATGAACACGTCGTCGTACGTCAGGTCGTACGGCGGCTTGATGTCGTTGAGGAAACGCACGTGCTGAACATCCCAGTCGATTCGGAGGGGTCCCGGACACTCGCCCGGGAGAAGACGCACGTACTTCATTCTCCCATGAGCCGGGGGCTGGACCGTGCGGGCCGATCATCCAGCACTGGGGGTCGCCCTCTCGTCGGATCCTCCAAGGGTGAGCAGCACGGCGAGCTGCCCGGGCATGGTCTCCACGGCGTGGGTGAAGACCTCCTGGGCGATCGCCCATTCCCCCGGCCGCGCGGCGGCGTACCCCTGCCACCGGCACACGAGCACGAGGGTGCCCTCCTCGCCGGGGAGGTCGGTGAGGCAGTCGGCGAGGGCGTCCCAGTTCCGGCCGAACCACGCGGGGAGCCCCAGGTCGCCGGCGCAGCGCTCCATGAAGGTCTTCTTGTCGGTGACGCCGTGGAGGTCGAGCACGGTGATGTTCCGCCCCGGGGTGGCACCGAACAGTGCGGCGAGGGGATCGTTTCTCATCGGAGTACCACCCTGAACGTCTCGCAGTGGTCGTCGGTGTAGTAGACCTCCCCGTCCCGGCCCGTGACGATGCGGCGCGCGCCCCGATCGCGCTCCCCCGGCGCGGGAACGGGCTTCGGCCCGGACCGGATCCGTGGCGGTCAGTCGTCGGGGTCGGCCCGCTCCAGCGCCGGGCGTGGTGCGGGGCGGGACTCCGTGAGCAGGTAGTCCGCAGCCGCGGTGTCCGTCACCAGGCTGGTCACCAGCCCGGACCGCAGAACCGCCCCGATCGCCGCCGCCTTGCGCTGACCGCCGGCGATGGCGACCACTTCGGGGATGCGGCGCAGCCGGTCGGCCTCGACCGTGATACAGCGTTCGCCCAGGTCACGGCCGACACGTCGACCGTCGGCGTCGAACAGATGGGCGGACATCTCGGCCGCGACGCCGAGCGAGGCGTAGTGCGCCCGCTCCTCGTCGCTCAGCATGTCGTGCACCGTCGAGATGCCGGGCTCCCACGAGCCGATCGAGACGCAGGCGACCGTGACCTTGTCGAAGTACTCGAAAGCCCTGGCGATGCCCGTCTGGTTGCGCAACGCGGCGGCCGTCGCCGGGTCCGGCAGCAGCATCGGCGCGTAGATCGGGTGCGCCTCGCCGCCGGACACCTGTGCGGCGCGCCGCACCGCCTCGACCGAGCCGCGCTCCGCGGTCCCGGCGTCGTACACCCCCGTGAGCTGGACGACCGTGCAGGGCGGCAGCCGGTCGAGCGCGGCCGCCATGTGGATCGTGGAGCGGCCCCAGGCCAGTCCCAGCACGTCTCCCTCGGTGACGAGCTCACCGAGGAGATCCGCCGCGACCTCGCCGAGGTTCTCCGGGTCGGGCGACTCGTCCTCGCCCTCGGTCGGGGACTCCACGACCACCGCGTGCCGCAGTCCGTAACGGGCGCGGAGCGCGTCGGAGCGCTCCGCGTCCAGCTCGGCGGGGACGCGGATCTCGATCCGTACCAGATCTCGTTCGAGCGCGGTCTCCAGGACCCGGGCCACCTTGAAGCGGCTGACGCCGAACTCCTCGGCGATCTGGATCTTGGACTTGCCCTCGAGATAGAAGCGTCGGGCCATGGCCGCCGCCTGCACCAGCTCCGCGGGTCCCATCCGCAGGGCCGACCGTCCCGCCGACATAGCAGACACCGCGTTCTCCTCACTGCTGTTCACATTCCGGAACCGCCATCCTGACAGATCCGGGTGATGTTGATCAGCCCGGTAGGGCCCCGTTCACCGAGCTGTGGCTCAGTGGTTGCACGCCCAGGGTGCCGACGCGATCGCCCGGTCGGCCTGCTCGCGCAGCGTCCGGACGGCCTGCACCGGGTCCTCGGCCCCGTAGACCGCGGATCCGGCGACGAACACATCGGCGCCGGCCTCGGCGCACCGCTCGATGGTGGACTCCGAGACGCCGCCGTCGACCTGGAGCCACAGTTCCAAGCCGTGCTTGTTGATGAGCTCCCTGGTACGGCGGATCTTGGGGAGCATGATGTCGAGGAACGCCTGGCCGCCGAAGCCTGGTTCCACGGTCATGACCAGCAGCATGTCGAGCTCGGGCAGCAGGTCCTCGTACGGCTCGACGGGCGTGGCGGGCTTGAGCGCCATGGAGGCGCGCGCGCCCTTGGCCCGGATCTCCCGCGCCAGCCGCACCGGCGCCGCGGCGGCCTCCGCATGGAAGGTGACGGACCCGGCACCGGCCTCCACGTACTGGGGAGCCCAGCGGTCCGGACTCTCGATCATGAGGTGACAGTCCAGCGGGGTGCCCGTCGCCCGGCTCAGCGACTCGACGACCGGGATCCCCAGCGTCAGGTTGGGCACGAAGTGGTTGTCCATGACGTCGACGTGGAGCCAGTCGGCGCCTCGGACCGCCTTCGCCTCCTCGGCGAGTCGGGCGAAGTCGGCGGACAGGATGCTGGGGTTGATCTGGGCCATGTGCCAAGACTGCCATGCTCCGGAGTGCTTCCCTGCCTCGGAGTCGGCGGAAGCCGTCCTTTCCTCGGTACCGCCGGCCGCGCGGGGCGCACGAGTCGCCATGATTCCGGCATTCCGCACCGCACGACGGCCTCGCACGGGGTTCGGCGGGCCGGCCGGCAGGACCGCCGAACGGCAGCACCGCGGTGCGCCGCTTCGTCCGCGACGACCCCGACCGGGGTCGCGGAGACCGGCACGGCTGGTTCGCCGCCTCCCAGCGCCTCGGGCACCGGAACCTCCAGGAGGCCGACGCCGATCTGCCGATGATCGCCGAGGGATTCAACCGGACCCGGATCCCCGTCGACGGGACGCGGCCGACCGGCGGCAGCGGCCTGTTCGGCGGGGACGGTCTCCGCCCGACCGGCGGCACCCACGAGGCCGTCGCGACGAACGGCACGTCGAACCCGGCCGCGACTGGGCTTCCGGGCGCACGGACTCCCGTGCCCACCGCGGTAGTTTCCGGCCGGCTGCGGCGTGCGCGGTGCCGCCGTCCCCGCCGCCCTGTGCGCCGGGGCGGACGGGCTCCTCGGCACTGCGGGCCGGACCGTGCGCGTGGCCCGTCCCGACAACCGTCCGCCGGGGCAGGAGGGGGGCGACTTCGCGCTCGGCCGCCCCGAGCGCCGGTGCACGACGACGAGTACGCCGCGGGCATCGCCCGGACCTGCCGCCCGGAACCGTCCCGGACGCCGGACGCGCCGCTCTGCCGCAGGTTGCGCCGAGCCGGGACGCGCCGCCGGCCCGCTGCGGCGTGCGACGCGGTGACGTGCCGGTCTCCGGCGGCGTCAGGCCGTGCGGCGCAGCAGTGCCAGGTACATCGCGTCCGTGCCGTGGAGATGCGGCCACAGCTGGACGTCCGGGCCGTCTCCCAGGGCCGGTACGCCGGGCATCAGGGGGCGGGCGTCGATCCACTCGGCCCGGACGGACCCGCCGCGCGCGTCGAGGACGTCGTCGACGACCGCTCGGGTCTCGGCGAGATGCGGCGAGCACGTGGCGTACCCGACCACTCCGCCCACCCGTACCGATTCCAGCGCCTCGCGCAGCAGGGCCCGCTGGAGCGGGGCGAAGGCGTCCAGGTCCTCGGGGCGGCGGCGCCAGCGGGCCTCGGGCCTGCGCCGGAGAGCGCCCAGGCCCGAGCACGGCACATCGACGAGGACGCGGTCGAAGGTGCCCGGACGCCAGGCCGGGCGGGTGCCGTCGGCCGTCACGACCTGGTACGGGCCGGGATTGCCGGCCAACGCCCGCTCGACCAGACGGGCCCGGTGCGGCTGTTTCTCGGCCGCGACCAGGACGGCGCCGCGCTCGGCGGCCAGCGCACCCAGCAGGGCGGCCTTGCCGCCGGGGCCCGCGCAGCCGTCCAGCCAGCGCTCGTCCGGGCCGTCGAGCGGCGCGCCCGCCAGGGCGACCGCGACGAGCTGGCTGCCCTCGTCCTGCACCCCCGCTCGTCCCTCCCGCACGGGGTCGAGAGCGCCCGGCTCGCCTCCCTCGGCGAGCCGCACGGCATACGGCGACCAGCGGCCGGGCAGCCCGCCCCCTTCGCCCAGCAGATCGAGCAGCTCGCCCGCTGAAGACCGGCCCGGCCTGGCGACCAGCGTCACCTCGGGCCGCTCGTTGTCGGCCTCCAGCAGGTCCTCGATCCCGGCGCGGCCGCCGCCCAGCGCGTCCCACAGGGCCGAGACGACCCAGCGGGGATGGGAGTGGACGACGGCGAGATGGTCCTCGGGGTCCTCGTCGTAGGGCGGCGCGACCCGCTCCAGCCAGCGGTCGAGGTCGTGCTGCGAGACCCGGCGCAGCACCGCGTTCACGAACTTGGCCCGGCCGTCGCCGAGGACGACCCGGGCCAGCTCGACGCTCGCCGACACCGCGGCGTGCGTCGGGATGCGCGTGCCCAGCAGCTGGTGCGCGCCGAGCGACAGTACGTCGAGGACGGGCGGGTCGACCTCGCGCAGCGGCCGGTCGACGCACTCGGCGATGATCGCGTCGTAGGTGCCCTGGCGCCGCAGCGTGCCGTACACCAGCTCCGTGGCGAGCGCCGCGTCCCTGCTGTCGAAGTCGCCCTGTTCACGCGCCCTGCGCAGCAGCGGGGGCAGGACGAGGTTGGCGTACGCGTCACGCTCGTCCACGGCCCGCAGTGCGTCGAAGGCGAGGATCCGCACGGGGTCCTTCTGCGGGGGGCGGTAGGGCTGGGAGGGACGACGACGGCTCTGCTGGCTCAAAGGTGCTCCGCGTTTCGGAAGGGTCGAACCCCTTCAGCCTACGTCGGCCGGCCGGGCGTCCCCGCCCTCGCCCCGGGACCGCCCCCGGCCGCGGCTCGGGGCGCGGGCCGGTGCCGTGACAGCCGAGGTTCGCCCCGTCGCGACGCCCGGTACGTCGACTCGCGGCACCGCCGCATCGACCGGGCACACCCACCACGAGGTCGATCCGGGGCGCCCCGCGATCCCTTGGCCCGGCCCCGGAGGGCCGGGCAAGGCCCCGTGCACCGGACGCCGCTGCCGCGTCGGGCAGGCCTGCCCGACGCGACACTACGAGCCGAGCATCTCCCCGGGAGCGATCCGCACGCCACGCGCCCAGTCCGCGGCACGCATCGGCTTCTTGCCCTGCGGCTGTACCCAGTGGAGTTCGACGGCGTGCGAACCGGTACCGGCGTACACATGGTTCTTGCCGGCCGAGAGCTCACCGGGCGCCAGCTCGGTGCGGTCCGGCAGCGGCTGGACGTTGACGAGCTTGAGCCGCTCGCCGCGGAAGAGCGTCCACGCGCCGGGCGCGGGGGTACAGCCCCGGACGATGCGGTCGACGCGGAGGGCGGGCGTGCGCCAGTCCACGTGCGCGTCCTCGACGGTGATCTTCGGCGCCATGGTGACCCCGGCGGCCGGCTGCGGAACGGCCTCGAGCGTGCCGTCCTCGATGCCGTCCATGGTCGCGGCCAGCAGTCCGGCGCCGGCGAAGGCGAGCCGGGTGAGCAGATCTCCGCTGGTGTCCGTCGGACGCACGTGCTCGGTGATCACGCCGTAGACCGGGCCCGAGTCCAGCCCCTCCTCGATCTGGAACGTGGAGGCGCCGGTCATCTCGTCGCCCGCGAGGATCGCGTGCTGCACCGGAGCCGCTCCGCGCCAGGCCGGCAGCAGCGAGAAGTGCAGATTGACCCAGCCGCGGGCCGGGATGTCGAGAGCCGCCTTGGGGAGCAGCGCGCCGTAGGCGACCACGGGGCAGCAGTCCGGCGCGATCTCGTGCAGCCGGGCCAGGAAGTCCTCGTCGCGCGGCCTCGCAGGCTTCAGGACCTCGATGCCGGCCTCTTGCGCGCGCTGGGCCACCGGGCTGGCCACCAGACGGCGTCCGCGTCCCGCGGGGGCGTCCGGACGAGTGACGACCGCCGCCACGTCGTGCCGGCCGGATGCGATCAGGGCGTCCAGGGCGGGTACGGCGACCTCGGGGGTGCCTGCGAAGACAAGTTTCACTGGTAATACCTCGCTCTGTGTGCCGGGGTGATCGCGCGACGCACCAGTCTATTTGGCCGCACCGACAGGGGCGCGCGGGCTGCCGCGCGCCCCGTGCATGTGCGCTTGCTCCTCCGCAGCGTGACCAGAACCCCCGGTGGCGCGTTGTCAAGAGAGATTGACCGAAGCGGGCCGCCGGATCGGCCCGACCCTTTTCAACGCCGGTTCGAGAGGCTTGTTCATGGCCGACCACGCAACCCACGACGCCCAGGCCCGGGCAAGTCTGCATCTGTTGGTGCGGGACATCGAGCGGGTCCGCCGGCAGGTGGATGCTCTGCGCACGCTCACGGCCCAGTTGGGGAACGTCTACCGTCCGCGTCGCTCGGGCCCGTCCACGGGCTTCGTCGTCTACGGCCGGGCGCCCGCCCCGACCGTCCGTCTGGCCCAGGAACTGCGGGACAGCGTCGAGACGTTGGTGACCGCCGCGGTCGACTTCGACCGCTCGCTGGGCTTCTCGTGGGACGCGGTGGGCTCGGCTCTCGGCGTCACCAAGCAGGCGGTGCACCGCCGTTACGGATCACGGCGGACCACGCCGCAGCCCACCGCCGTGCCCGCCGAGCCGGAGCAGGGGGCGACCCGCACGATGCCCGTCGCCCCCGCGGTACCTGCGGCACGTTCCATGCCACCGCAGCCGGCGCCCGGCGCCCACCCCCTCCGCGAGGAGGTCCGCCCGAGCGCCTTCCCCGGCCCGCGCAACGGCTGACCCCTCCCCCGACCGCCCCGGCGCACCCTCGCGGACGCCGGGGCGGTGCCGTGCGGGGGCGGCACGCCGGCGGACGGCGCCGCGCGCGGCGCCGCACCACGCGGGTGCGCCGCGGCCGCGAACGGTGACGGGACGTTCCGGCAGGTGGTTCGGACCCGATACCGACCGGCGCGGATGCGCTTCCGACCGCCCAGTCGGAGAGGTTGACCA
The DNA here is from genome assembly GCF_005795905.1 of Streptomyces marianii. NCBI lineage: Bacteria > Bacillati > Actinomycetota > Actinomycetes > Kitasatosporales > Streptomycetaceae > Streptomyces > Streptomyces marianii. Next base: position 7,157,565 of record NZ_VAWE01000001.1, on the reverse strand, counting down.
GGCGCTGGACACCGTCCGGGCGGAGCTGGCCGATCCACTCGGCCGGCGTCCAGCCGTTCTTCTCCAGAGGAGCGACCAGCCCCTCCAGGTAGTCCAGCGCCCGATCGCGCGGCTCGAACCTGCCAAAACGGTGGGCAAACCGGGCATGCAGCCCGGCAATCCCCTCCGACCACGACTCAACCTGTTCGACCGTCAGCGCATCAGCACACAGTCACCGTCAAACGGCCGAGACTGATCGTCACCCCAGATGCGGTTGCAGTATTGACCGCTGTACCGATGTTCCGATCGGCCGAAGACCTTCACCAACCCACGCCTCTGCGCGGCCATCGTCGCCCGCCTTACCTTCGGCGGCAACATCATCGAACCCGGCACCGACTCCTACCGCCTCGCCACCACCCGAGCCCGCGCCGAACAGCAAGCGGCCAGCTGACAAGCGCGCTGAGCAGCACCGCACCAGGACCGCTAGCCCGCAAACGCCCGCCGCAGCTTCTCAGGACGCGCACGCTGATCATCGATCCAGCCAGCCGCCGGGAAGAGGGGCAAGCTGACCGTCACCTGCGACGACGGGCTGTCATGGACTGACACCAGGGCGCAGCGGCTTGATCTTGAGCTGAACCGTCCGCCCCGAGTTCAGCCACGACACGAACCGATTCCCGGCGAGCACCCCCAGGGCCCCCTCCCGGTCATCGAGGTTATCGGACGTGACATAGACGGAGAAGCTGCCCTTGACGATCTCGGCCTCCACGACGAACTCGCAGTCCAAGATGTCTCTGCCAGGGGATGGCAGCTTCAGCACACGCATAGAGGCAACGTGGCCGCTGGTCCCCGGCGGGATCGGCCAGATGAATCAGCTCGCCCAGGTCGTTTTCCACCACAGCCCCGCTCCACCGGCCTCGAACGGAAGCATCATTCCTGAGCCCGCCGACACGCGCAGTGCCGAGGTGGTGTTACTGATTCTCGCCAACACTCCGCAGCCAGTTGATCACCCTCTGCTGCCGCAACTCCACGACAGTCGTCCTTCGTTGTCACCTACGAAGCCAGAGAGCCGCCGTCCCCGCTGCCGGAGCCCGTCGCCGACCTGATGCGGGCCTACATCCGGTCTCGACAACACATGCCCTACGCCAGTAGCAGAAGCTCACAGTGGCTCTTTCCTGGCCGCCGGCCCGGACAGCCCATGAACCCGGTCAGCCTCCAGGTCCCCCTCCGAAAGACTGGCGTCCCGGCGCCGCAGCGAGGCAGGACTTCCGCGATCCGCCAGCACTTCAAGAACGACGGCTCCGTGATCAAGACGGCCCACATCATCGCGGCCGACGGCTGGGAGGTCGACCTGTCGCTGTGGGCGGACGCCGCCGAGTGCGGCCCGTGCCACCCCGGCAACGACTCGCACTGACCACACCGTAGCGCGGGCGCTTCGGGGTACTCCAGTTTGGACGGCCGGGGCCCCGAAGCGCGCCCGGGGTGAGATTTCGCCGAAGTCGCCCGCTGTCGGGTAGTGGCCGCCAGGATAGGGCGGGTGACATCCAGCACCGCAGACCTCTGGCACCACTACGGCCGCGCCCGCGCCTCCAGCGACCGCGCTGTTCCCGACACGTTCTACTGGAACTGGGGCCAGGACGCCGGGCCCGGCACGGAGGTCCTGGGAGACCTGACCGACTGCTATGTGGGCGACCTCGGCGCTGGCGCCACCCGGCACGCCGCACACCTGGCGGTTCATCACCAGCCCGCCCGGGTCATCGCCCTCGACGCCTCGCCCGCCCAGCACGCCAGGGCAACCGACCTGTACGCCCACCTCGCGCCGCGCCTGCTCATTGTGCAATCCGAGGCGTTGCCCCACCTCCAGGCGATGCGCGACACGTACGACGTGCTGTACAGCATCTTCGGAGCCCTCGACTTCACCGACCCGCGCCAGCTGTTGCCCGCGGCGGCCGCCGCCCTCAAGCCGGGCGGGCGGCTGGTGTTCGCAACTCTCGCCCACTACCTGAGCGGGGCGCCCGCCCAGCCCGATGTGGTGGCCGCCCAAGTCCCGGCGAAGACACCGGACGGCGAGGAAGCCACGATGTGTCGCTGGGTGCTCCAGGAGCAGGTCTGGACCAAGCTGCTCGACGAGGCCGGGTTCACCAGGATTACCGTCGATGTGCTGCCCGCCACCACCGACGGGCCGCGCACCGCCGACACGCTGCTGGTGAACGCGTACCGCCCGTCCTGTTACTGAGATTCCACGCGTGATGTCGCAGACGGAGTGTGCCTGAACTGGGACGCTCGTCGGCTCTGGCGAGACCTCACGCAAAGATCATCAGTAGACGCTCGCGGTCGGGTTGCTCCGATGTTCGCATTTGTCGGCGTCCACTGGCGGGGTGGGCGCCCGTCGCGGCCCCGGCATCACAACAGTCGGCGACCACGAGGCCCAGTAAGCGGTCATCTCGATGTAGGTGCCGGTGGTGGTGAGGTCCTGTCCGCCGGAGCGGAACACCAAGGAGTTGAGCGTGATGTTCAGAAGCTTCTCGAAGCGCTTCCCGGTGAACCTGTCCCCGGCCGGGTTCTTCGGGTCCTGCTTGTCGAGCTCGAAAGTGACCGTGCCGCCGCCGGGCTCTCTCGCCTCAGGTTCAGGTCGCTCCTGACGCTCCGCCCATCGGTCCGCCACAGCGTCGAGGCCTCCGGAACGGCGCAACTCCACCAGTGTCGTCAGATCCCGCGCGGCGGATCCGACGACACTGAGCGAACGCGGCCCACGGCGTTGGATCTCCCGCGGACCGGCAGCAGCCGGCTGTGAGAGATCGTGTGCGCGCAGCCGGCCTGACTGCCGCTGAAGAAGGCCAGGTCTACCAGACCGGTTGAGCCGTCGAGGTTGACGAAGATGATCCGCTGCGGCTCCGGGTCGGACTCCGCTCGCCCTGCGGCGCTGTCGCACGAACTGTGCCGATCACCGCCTGCCCGCACCGGCCCGACCGCCCCGGGGCCCGTCGCGCGGCCGGGCTCGGCCACGTCGTTCCCGCCCGGCCGCGGACGCCGCATGGTGCGGACGGCACGTCGGAGGCCCCGGAGGCAGCGGAGGGGCAGGCCCACGAGCACCCGGCCGGGCCCTGCCTCCCGGTCAGCCGATGTCCGGTGCCGCCTCCTCCCCGTCAGCCGATGTCCGGCGGGTCCACTCTGATCCGTACCGGATCTCCACCGCCCCGCGCGAGCCTGGCGGCCTGGGCGGACTTCAGCGCGGCGGCGAGCGCGGCGCCGCTGCCGGGCGGTACGCGCAGCAGAGCGCGTTCCCACTGCTCCCCCGGCCGAGGCCCTGATGGGGAAGCCGGGGGCGGGTCGCCCGGCCGGCGTGAACGCCCCGGCGAGGGCGACGGCAGAGGCACCGGTCCCAGCACCTCCGCGTCGTCGGGCAGGGACGCCGTGGCGAGAAAGCCCGCGACCGCCTCCGCCCGGCCGGTCACCGAGGCCATCCGCGACACCGGCGGGAAGCCCAGCTCGGCGCGCTCGGCCAGCTCGCGCTGGGCGTGGCCGACCGGGTCCCATCGCACCAGGGCCTGGACGGGGCGCAACGTGGGCTCGGCGACCACGACGACCGTGCCGCCCTCCGCCTGACCCCGCACCAGCGAGGCGGCACCCGTCCAGCGCCGCAGCGCCTCCTCGCCCGCGCGCAGATCGGGACGCCCGAGCATCGCCCAGCCGTCGAGCAGCAGTGCGGCCGCGTAGCCGCCCTCGGCGACGGGCTCGGCGCCCGGTGTGCTGACCACCAGCGCGGGACGGCCGGGTACGGAGTCCAGCACATGGTCGCGCCCCGACGTCCGCACCGGCACCGCCGGGAACGCCCTGCCCAGCTCCTCCGCGGTTCGCCGGGCCCCCACTATCCGTGCGCGCAGCCGGGCCCCGCCGCACTCGGCGCAGTGCCAGCCGGAGGCGTCCCGTCCGCACCAGCCGCACCTGAGGTCCTGCTCCCGTGGGGCCTCCAGGGGGCCTGCGCAGTGCGCGCAGCGCGCGGGCGCCCGGCAGCGCTCGCAGGCCAGCCTCGGCACATATCCGCGGCGGGGCACCTGGACCAGCACGGGTCCGGTGCGCAGGCCGTCCCGGACGGTCTGCCACGCCAGAGACGGCAGTCTGGCGGCCCGTGCGGCCTCGTCGCGCGCGAGCTCGCCGTCGCCGACCGTGCGGATCAGCGGCGCGGCGCGGCGCACCTGTTCCCGGCCCGCCGCCAGGGGCCGCGCCCAGCCGGTCTCGACGAGCTGGGCGGCCTCGACCGTGCAGCTGACGCTGCCGAGCAGGAATCCGCAGCGTTCGTGCGCGGCACGCAGCAGCAGGACCTCCCGCGCGTGCGGCAGCGGCGCGTGCTGCTCGCTGTGGCTGGAGTCGCCGTCGTCCCATATCGCGACCAGCCCCAGGTCGTGGACCGGCGCGAACATCGCCGCGCGCGTCCCCACCACCGCCCGCACGGAGCCGCGCCGTACGGCGAGCCACTGCCCGTACCGCTTCTCGGGGCCCGCGTCCGCGGTGAGCACCGCGTGGCGTCCCTCACCGAGCAGGCCGGTCAGGGCCGCGTCCACCCGGGCGACGGCCCGCCCGTCCGGGACGACCACCAGTGCGCCCCGGCCGGACGCGAGGGCCGCCGCGACGGCTCCCGCCAGTTCGCCGGCCCAGTGCGGGCCGGGGAGCGCCGTCCACACGGCCCTCGGCGCGCCGCCCTCCGCCAGGGCGTGCAGAAACGCCGGCCCCTGGTCGTAACGGGTCCAGGTGCCCGGCTCCGGGACCACCGGAGGGGGCAGTGGAGGGGGCGACGGCCGGGACTCGGCGCGTGCGCTCCTGGGCGGCACGGCGAGCTGCAGCACGTCGGCGAGGCTGCCCGCGTAGCGGTCCGCGACCGCTCTGGCCAGGCCGAGCAGCCCGGGGCCGAGCACTGGCTCGGGCGAGACCACGTCCGCGAGGGCGGCGAGCGGGCCCGGGTAGTCGGAGTCGGCCCGTCGCTCGACGATGAAGCCGTCGATCAGCCGGCCGCCTTCGCGGCGGCCCTCCCGGACCTGGTGGGACCCCGCGCCGAAGCGCACCCGGACACGGACTCCGGGTCGCGCGGCCTCGTCCAGTTCCTCGGGCACCGCGTAGTCGAAGTACTGGTCGAGGTGCAGCACGCCCTTGTTGACCACGACCCGTGCCACCGGGAGTTCCCCGGCGAGCGCCGCCCCGCGCCAGGTGCGCGGCTTGGCCCGCGGCTTCGCCGCCTTCCGTACGGTCTCCCGGATGAGCGCAAGCTGCTCCGGCGAACCGTCCCCGGGCCGCTCGGAGGCTTCGTCGTCGCTGCTCACAGCCACATTCCTACCAGACGGCACCGACAGCGCCCGGGCCTGCGCACCCGGGCCCGTCGAACACGCGAGGGGCCCCGGACCTGTCCGGTCCGGGGCCCCTCGTGCCGAGCGGGTGCCGTCAGAGGCCCGCCGCCGCGCGCAGCGCGTCGACGCGGTCCGTACGCTCCCAGGTGAAGTCGGGGAGCGTACGGCCGAAGTGGCCGTAGGCGGCTGTCTGGGAGTAGATCGGGCGAAGCAGGTCGAGGTCGCGGATGATCGCGGCCGGGCGCAGGTCGAAGACCTCTCCGATGGCGTTCTCGATCTTCTCGACGTCGACCGCGGCGGTGCCGAAGGTCTCGACGAACAGGCCGACGGGCTCCGCCTTGCCGATCGCGTACGCGACCTGGACCTCGCAGCGCGAGGCGAGGCCGGCGGCCACGACGTTCTTGGCGACCCAGCGCATCGCGTAGGCGGCCGAGCGGTCGACCTTGGACGGGTCCTTGCCGGAGAACGCGCCACCGCCGTGGCGGGCCATGCCGCCGTAGGTGTCGATGATGATCTTGCGGCCGGTCAGGCCGGCGTCGCCCATCGGGCCGCCGATCTCGAAGCGGCCGGTCGGGTTGACCAGCAGCCGGTAGCCGTCCGTGTCCAGCTTGATGCCGTCCTCGACGAGCTCCTTCAGCACGTACTCGACGACGAACTCACGGATGTCCGGCGCGAGCAGCGAGTCCAGGTCGATGTCGGACGCGTGCTGCGAGGAGACCACGACCGTGTCGAGACGGACGGCCTTGTCGCCGTCGTACTCGATGGTGACCTGGGTCTTGCCGTCCGGGCGCAGGTACGGGATGGTGCCGTTCTTCCGGACCTCGGAGAGACGGCGGGACAGCCGGTGCGCGAGGTAGATCGGCAGCGGCATCAGCTCGGGGGTCTCGTCGCAGGCGTACCCGAACATCAGGCCCTGGTCGCCGGCACCCTGCTTGTCGAGTTCGTCGTCATCGCCCTCGACCCGGCTCTCGTAGGCGGTGTCGACACCCTGGGCGATGTCGGGCGACTGGGACCCGATGGAGACGGAGACACCGCAGGAGGCGCCGTCGAAGCCCTTCTTCGAGGAGTCGTAGCCGATCTCGAGGATCTTGTTGCGCACCAGCGTGGGAATGTCCGCCCACGCCTTGGTGGTCACCTCACCTGCGACGTGCACCAGGCCGGTGGTGATCAACGTCTCCACGGCGACGCGCGACGTGGGGTCCTCGCGAAGCAGTGCGTCGAGAATGGTGTCGCTGATCTGGTCAGCGATCTTGTCGGGGTGACCTTCGGTCACGGACTCCGAGGTGAACAGGCGACGGGACACAACGCTCCCTGGGGTTGCAGCGGCTGCTGGCTGATCATTGGTGGACCGGCCGGGGGGCTGCGCCCCGCGTCGTGTCCGAGGGACAGTTTATCGGGCACTCCCGTCGACCGGACCAGCGTCTCGCACCCTGGGCGGCCCACCGTCGGCCGAATCACCCGTCGCCCGGGCACGGGCGACGGCGACATGCGCCCGGAAGGGGCGGATTCGCCAGATTTGACGCGTCCTTCGCGAGGGATGAGAAATTCATTCCGGATTCACCCGGTTCCGGCGTGTCCACCGGGCGGGACCCGGGAGTGAGCGCTTCGTCACACCCCGCCACCGGGACCGCCGCGCGGGGCGCGTCACGCCAGCCGGGCCCCGACCAGGTCCCAGACCGTGTCCGCGAGTCCTTCCTTGGGTCCGTACGGAACCGGTGTCTCGGCCCCGTCCGCGGCCAGGACCACCGCCTCGTTCTCCTCCGAGCCGAAGGTCTTCCGCTCCCCCACCTCGTTGACGACCAGCAGGTCGCAGCCCTTGCGGCGGAGCTTCTCCCGGCCGTTGGCGAGCACGTCGTCGGTCTCGGCGGCGAAACCCACCACCAACTGCCCCGGACGGGCCCGCTCCGCGGAGATCTCGGCGAGGATGTCGGGGTTGCGCACCAGCGCGATCGGCGCGGGCTCCTGGCCATCCCTCTTCTTGATCTTTCCCTCGGCGTACGCGGCCGGGCGGAAGTCGGCGACGGCCGCGGCCATCACGACCACGTCGGCGTCGGCGGCGGCCTTCAGCACCGCCTCACGCAACTGCACCGCGGTGCCGACGTGGACCACGTCGGCGCCGGCCGGGTCGACCATACCGGTGTTGGCCTCGATCAGTGTCACCCGGGCCCCGCGGGCCGCGGCGGTGCGGGCCAGCGCGTAGCCCTGCTTGCCGGAGGAGCGGTTCCCCAGGTACCGGACCGGGTCGAGCGGCTCGCGGGTCCCGCCCGCGCTCACCACCACGTGACGGCCGGCGAGATCCGGGGCGGCCGCGCCGCGGGCCAGCACCCTGCGGCAGACCTCGAAGATCTCACCGGGCTCCGGCAGCCGGCCCTTGCCGGTGTCGACGCCGGTGAGCCGGCCGACCGCGGGTTCGACGACGACCGCGCCGCGGCGGCGCAGCGTCGCCACGTTCTCCCGGGTGGCGGGGTGCTCCCACATCTCGGTGTGCATCGCGGGCGCGAAGACGACCGGACAGCGGGCGGTGAGCAGGGTGTTCGTCAGCAGGTCGTCGGCGAGGCCGTGGGCGGCCCTGGCGAGCACGTCGGCGGTGGCCGGGGCGACGACGACGAGGTCGGCACCCTGCCCGATCCGCACGTGCGGGACGTCGTGGACGTCCGACCAGACCTCGGTGGAGACCGGGTGCCCCGAGAGGGCCGACCAGGTCGCGGCACCGACGAACTGGAGCGCGGAGGCGGTGGGCACCACCCGGACGTCGTGTCCGGACTCGGTCAGCCGGCGCAGCAGCTCGCACGCCTTGTAGGCGGCGATGCCGCCGCTGACACCCAGAACGACCTTCGGCTTGTCCACTGCGTCTCCCGCTCCCCACCGATGGCGATACGTATCGCCTCTATGACACACCACAGGCCCGGCGGATGCTCCGCCGGGCCTGTGGTGACAGTGCCGCTTGCTCCCGGGGGCGACTGCGGCCGGCCCCGGGCCGGGTACTACTGGGCCGGGCCCTCGATGGCCTCGGAGGTCAGCAGGCCCGCGTTGATCTCGCGCAACGCGATCGAGAGCGGCTTCTCATGCACGTGGGTGTCCACCAGCGGACCGACGTACTCGAGGAGACCCTCACCGAGCTGCGAGTAGTACGCGTTGATCTGACGCGCGCGCTTGGCCGCGTAGATCACCAGGCTGTACTTCGAGTCGGTCGCCTCGAGCAGCTCGTCGATCGGCGGGTTGATAATGCCCTCGGGCGCGGTGATGGAAGAGGACACGCTCTAGCCTTCCGAAGAAACTACGGGGAAATCAGAAAGATCAGACAACTTCCATCAAGGCTAGCAGCTCGCGCGCGACGTCCTCGACGGAGGTGTTGACCAGGGTGGTGTCGAACTCGGACTCCGCGGCCATCTCGACCTTCGCCGCCTCGAGGCGGCGCTCGATGACCTCGGGGGCCTCGGTACCGCGGCCGGTGAGGCGGCGGACCAGTTCGTCCCAGCTCGGCGGGGCCAGGAAGACCAGCTGGGAGTCCGGCATGGACTCCTTGACCTGACGCGCGCCCTGGAGGTCGATCTCCAGGAGCACCGGTTCGCCTGCCTCCAGGCGCTCCTGGACCGCACGGCGCGGAGTGCCGTAGCGATTGCCCGCGAACTCTGCCCATTCCAGCAGCTCGCCGTTGGCGACCAGTTTGTCGAACTCGTCGTCGCCGACGAAGAAGTACTGGACACCGTGACGTTCGCCGGGGCGCGGCTTCCGGGTGGTGGCCGACACCGAGAGCCAGACCTCGGGGTGGACCTTGCGCATATGGGCGACGACCGTGCTCTTGCCGACCCCGGAGGGGCCGGAGAGCACGGTCAGCCGCGGACGTACCTCTGCTGCCATGCAGCGATTATCCAGGTTCTCGGGAGTGCCCGGGAACGTCAGGCGGCGCCGCCGCCGAACTCGCGCTCGAGCGACGCGATCTGGTTCGAGCCGAGACCCCGCACACGGCGGCTCTCGGAGATGCCCAGTCGCTCCATGATCTGCTTGGCACGGACCTTGCCGACGCCGGGGAGCGACTCGAGCAGGGCGGAGACCTTCATCTTGCCGATGACGTTGTTCTCCTGGCCCTGCTTGATGACCTCGTGGAGGGAGGCGCCGGAGTGCTTGAGTCGATTCTTGACCTCGGCCCGCTCCCGGCGAGCCGCGGCGGCCTTTTCGAGCGCGGCTGCGCGCTGTTCAGGGGTAAGGGGCGGAAGAGCCACGCCTACGTCACCTCGGATGTCGAACTGTCGGATACGGACCGGTGAGGAACCTAGTCGGCTCTCACCAGGCGAGCAACGAACAACGCAGTGGCCGTTGCATCGCTGACTCTCGACGGAGACTAGCGGCCGAGACCGCTCCAGTCAGCGAGAACAGCGGAAAAGTCCTGGTCAGCATCGGCCGACCTGGATATTCCAGACATACTGACCCGCTTTCTGTCAAGAAAGCGTCGGTCGAAGACGCAGATGAGGGCCCTGCCGAGTGCTTCGGCAGGGCCCTCGGAGGGCATGGCTCCGCCCCGGAGAGCCGGTCCCGACCCCGGGGCGGGCCCCCGGAACCGACCGGGAGCAGCCTCGGAACGGACCCGAACGTCTCCCGGACGGCTGGGGCACGGGTTCCCGGGCCGTCCCTCGCGTACGCCTACGCGCCGTCGACCGCTGCACGGACCTCGTCGGCGAAGCGCTCCGCGGCCCCGCGCAGGGAGGCCGCGTCCGGTCCGTGGCGCAGGATGCCGCGGCTGACGCTCGGCACGACGTTGCGCACGGCGGGACCGAAGACGCCGGGCAGGTCGGCGGGGGTCGCGCCCTGGGCGCCGATGCCCGGCGCGAGGAGCGGGCCGTTGATGTCCAGGTCCACGCCCGCGTCGCCGAGCGTGGCGCCGACCACGGCGCCGACCGGGCCCATCGGATCCGCCCCGGCGTTCTCGTCGGCCATGTGGTTCAGCATGAGCTGGGCGAGCGAGCCTCCGCCGGACGCGGTGGCGCGCTGGACCTCGGCGCCCTCCGGGTTGGAGGTCAGCGCGAGGACGAACACCCCGCAGCCGCTGAGGACGGCCTGGTCGAGCGCCGGGCGCAGCGAACCGAAGCCGAGGTACGGCGACACCGTCACGGCGTCGGAGAAGAGCGGCGAGTCCTTCCGGAGGAACGCCTCCGCGTAGGCGCCCATGGTGGAGCCGATGTCACCGCGCTTCGCGTCCATCAGGACCAGTGCGCCGGCGGCCCGGGAGTCCTCCACGGCCTTCTCCAGCACCCCGATGCCGCGCGAGCCGAAGCGCTCGAAGAACGCGGACTGCGGCTTGAGGACGGCGACCCGGTCGGCCAGAGCCTCGACCACCGTACGGGTGAACCGTTCCAGGCCGTTGACGTCGTCGTTCAGCCCCCAGGCGGTGAGCAGTGAGGCGTGCGGATCGATCCCCACGCACAGGGGGCCGCGGGTGTCCATGGCGCGGCGCAGACGGGTGCCGAACGGTTCCAGAGGGCTCATGAGGTGGCTGCCTTTCGGGTCTCGGCGCCGACGGCCTCGGCAAGGGTGGCGTAGGGGCTCGCGGCGAGCCGGGCGGCCAGGCCCTTGTGGACGGCCCGGGCGTAGAACGGGCCCTCGTAGACGAAGGCGCTGTAGCCCTGGACGAGCGTGGCCCCCGCCAGGATGCGCTGCCAGGCGTCCTCGGCGTTCTCGATGCCGCCGACACCCACGAGGGTGATGCGGTCGCCCACTCGCGCGTACAGGCGGCGGAGCACCTCCAGGGAGCGCTCCTTGACGGGGGCGCCGGAGAGCCCACCGGTCTCCTTCACCAGCGCCGGGTCCGACTTCAGGCCGAGACCGTCGCGGGCGATGGTGGTGTTGGTGGCGATGATGCCGTCGAGGCCCAGCTCGACGGCGAGGTCCGCGACGGCGTCCACGTCCTCGTCGGCGAGATCCGGGGCGATCTTGACCAGGAGGGGGACGCGGCGGCCGGTGACCGTGCGGTCGGCGGCCTCGCGCACCGCGCTGAGCAGGGGGCGCAGCGCCTCCGTGGCCTGGAGGTTGCGCAGGCCGGGAGTGTTCGGCGAGCTGACGTTGACGACGAGGTAGTCCGCGTGGGCGGCGAGCCGCTCGGTGGAGGTCACGTAGTCGCCGACGGCCTCGCCCTCGGGGACGACCTTGGTCTTGCCGATGTTGACGCCGACGACCGTCCGGAAGATCTCCCGGCGGGCGGCGAGCCGGGCGGCGACGGCGGCGGAACCGTCGTTGTTGAAGCCCATGCGGTTGATCAGCCCCCGGTCCGGCACAAGGCGGAAGAGCCTCTTGCGGGGATTGCCCGGCTGGGGCTGTGCCGTGACGGTGCCGATCTCGACGTGGTCGAACCCGAGCATGGACATGCCGTCGATGGCGACGGCGTTCTTGTCGAACCCGGCGGCCAGCCCGAACGGGCCGTGCATCCGCAGCCCCAGGGCCTCGGTGCGCAGTTCCTCGTAGCGGGGTGCGAGCACGGCGGCGACGAACGTACGCAGCACCGGGACGCGGACCGCGAGCCGGATCCACCGGAAGGCGAGGTGGTGGGCCTCCTCCGGGTCCATCCGCTTGAAGACCAGGTTGAAGAAGAGCTTGTACATCTCAGTGGTGTCCTGTGTGTCCTCACGAGGACGGGTGTCCTCACGAAGAGGGGGACACCGGTTCGGTGTCCCCCTCGTGGGCTGCTAGTCGCGGGCCGCGGTCAGCTGCTCCGCGTGTTCCTGGAGCGAACGGACGCCCACCCCGCCGAGGTTGAGCGCGTCGATGCCCTGGACCGCCGCCGCGAGCGCCTGGACCGTCGTCAGGCAGGGCACGCCGCGGGCCACGGCAGCGGTGCGGATGTCGTAGCCGTCGAGACGGCCGCCCGTGCCGTAGGGCGTGTTGACGATGAGGTCGACCTGACCGTCGTGGATGAGCTGGACGATGGTCCTCTCCCCGCCGGGACCCTCGCCCTCGGACTGCTTGCGCACGACGGTGGCGTGGATGCCGTTGCGCTTGAGCACTTCGGCGGTGCCCGACGTGGCGAGCAGTTCGAAGCCGTGCGCGACCAGCTCCCGGGCCGGGAAGATCATCGAGCGCTTGTCCCGGTTGGCGACCGAGATGAAGGCGCGGCCCTTGGTGGGCAGCGGCCCGTAGGCCCCGGCCTGCGACTTGGCGTACGCCGTGCCGAAGACGTTGTCGATGCCCATGACCTCGCCGGTGGAGCGCATCTCCGGGCCGAGGACCGTGTCGACACCGCGTCCGTGGATGTCGCGGAAGCGGCTCCACGGCATCACGGCCTCCTTGACGGAGATCGGGGCGTCCAGCGGGAGCGTGCCCCCGTCGCCCTGGGCGGGCAGCAGGCCCTCCTCGCGCAGTTCGGCGATGGTGGCGCCGAGCGAGATCCGGGCTGCGGCCTTGGCCAGCGGCACGGCGGTCGCCTTCGAGGTGAACGGGACGGTGCGGGAGGCGCGCGGGTTGGCCTCCAGCACGTACAGGATGTCGCCGGCCATCGCGAACTGGATGTTGATCAGTCCGCGCACCCCGACGCCGCGGGCGATGGCCTCGGTCGACGCCCGCAGCCGCTTGACGTCGAAGCCGCCGAGCGTGATCGGGGGCAGGGCGCAGGCCGAGTCGCCGGAGTGGATGCCGGCCTCCTCGATGTGCTCCATGACGCCGCCGAGGTACAGCTCGGAGCCGTCGTACAGCGCGTCCACGTCGATCTCGATGGCGTCGTCGAGGAAGCGGTCGACCAGGACCGGCCGGTCCGGACCGATCTCGGTGGACTCCGAGATGTACGCCTGGAGCCGGGTCTCGTCGTAGACGATCTCCATGCCGCGGCCGCCGAGCACGTACGACGGGCGCACGAGCACCGGGTAGCCGATCTCGTCGGCGATGGCCTTGGCCTCGGTGAAGGTGGTCGCGGTGCCGTGCTTGGGCGCCGGGAGACCGGCGTCGGCGAGGACCCGGCCGAAGGCGCCGCGGTCCTCGGCGGCGTGGATGGCCTCGGGGGACGTGCCGACGATCGGGACGCCGTTGTCCTTCAGGGCCTGCGAGAGACCCAGCGGGGTCTGTCCGCCGAGCTGGACGACGACGCCGGCGACCGGTCCGGCCAGCTGCTCGGCGTGCACGATCTCCAGGACGTCCTCCAGGGTGAGCGGCTCGAAGTAGAGCCGGTCGGAGGTGTCGTAGTCGGTGGAGACCGTCTCGGGGTTGCAGTTGACCATGACGGTCTCGTAGCCCGCGTCGTGGAGCGCGAAGGAGGCGTGGACGCAGGAGTAGTCGAACTCGATGCCCTGGCCGATGCGGTTCGGGCCGGAGCCCAGGATGATCACCGCGGGCTTCTCGCGCGGGGCGACCTCGGACTCCTCGTCGTAGGACGAGTAGAAGTACGGGGTCCTCGCGGCGAACTCGGCTGCGCAGGTGTCGACGGTCTTGTAGACCGGGCGGATGCCCAGGGCGTGGCGTACCTCGCGGACGACGTCCTCGCGCAGGCCGCGGATGCCGCCGATCTGGGCGTCCGAGAAGCCGTGCCGCTTGGCCTCGGCCAGCAGCTCGGGGTCGAGCTTCTCGGCGGCGGCCAGGTCGTCGGCGATCTCCTTGATCAGGAAGAGCTGGTCGACGAACCACGGGTCGATCTTCGACGCGTCGAAGACCTCCCGCTGGGTGGCTCCGGCGCGGATGGCCCCCATCACCGCGTTGATCCGGCCGTCGGTCGGGCGGCCCGCCTCGCGCAGCAGCTCGTCCTTGTCGCCGGGCTCGCCGGTGAAGTCGAACTGGCTGCCCTTCCTCTCCAGGGAGCGCAGCGCCTTCTGCAGGGCCTCGGTGAAGTTGCGGCCGATGGCCATGGCCTCGCCCACGGACTTCATCGTCGTGGTGAGCGTGCTGTCCGCGGAGGGGAACTTCTCGAAGGCGAAGCGCGGGGCCTTGACGACCACGTAGTCAAGGGTCGGCTCGAAGGAGGCCGGCGTCTGCTCCGTGATGTCGTTGGGGATCTCATCCAGGGTGTAGCCCACGGCGAGCCGGGCCGCGATCTTCGCGATCGGGAATCCGGTGGCCTTGGAGGCCAGCGCGGAGGAGCGGGACACACGCGGGTTCATCTCGATGACGATGACCCGGCCGTCCTCGGGGTTCACGGCGAACTGGATGTTGCAGCCGCCGGTGTCGACACCCACCTCGCGGATGACGGCGATGCCGATGTCGCGCAGGGTCTGGTACTCACGGTCGGTCAGCGTCATCGCGGGCGCGACCGTGATCGAGTCGCCGGTGTGCACGCCCATGGGGTCGAAGTTCTCGATGGAGCAGACGACCACGACGTTGTCGTTCTTGTCGCGCATCAGCTCCAGCTCGTACTCCTTCCAGCCGAGGATCGACTCCTCCAGGAGCACCTCGGTGGTGGGAGACAGGGTCAGGCCCTGGCCGGCGATGCGGCGAAGCTCGTCCTCGTCGTGCGCGAAGCCGGAGCCGGCGCCGCCCATGGTGAAGGAGGGGCGGACGACCACGGGGTAGCCGCCGAGGGTCTCGACCCCCTTGAGCACGTCGTCCATGGAGTGGCAGATCACCGAGCGGGCGGACTCGCCGTGGCCGATCTTGCGGTTGACGGCCTCGACGACCTCCTTGAAGAGGTCGCGGTCCTCGCCCTTGTTGATGGCCTCGACGTTGGCACCGATCAGTTCGACGCCGTACTTCTCCAGCGTGCCGCCCTCGTGCAGGGAGATCGCCGTGTTGAGCGCGGTCTGGCCGCCGAGGGTGGGCAGGAGCGCGTCGGGGCGCTCCTTGGCGATGATCTTTTCGACGTACTCGGGGGTGATCGGCTCCACGTACGTGGCGTCGGCGATCTCCGGGTCGGTCATGATCGTCGCCGGATTGGAGTTCACCAGGATGACGCGCAGGCCCTCGGACTTGAGGACCCGGCAGGCCTGGGTGCCGGAGTAGTCGAACTCGGCTGCCTGACCGATGACGATCGGGCCGGAGCCGATGACCAGGACGGACTGGATATCGGTGCGCTTAGGCACGCTGGCCCTCCATCAGGGACACGAAGCGGTCGAACAGGTACGCGGCGTCGTGCGGGCCCGCGGCCGCTTCGGGGTGGTACTGGACGCTGAAGGCCGGCTGGTCGAGCAGCTGGAGGCCCTCCACCACGTCGTCGTTGAGGCAGACGTGGGAGACCTCGGCGCGGCCGTAGGGGGTCTCGGAGACCTTGTCGAGAGGGGCGTCCACGGCGAAGCCGTGGTTGTGCGCGGTGACCTCGACCTTGCCGGTCGTACGGTCCTGCACGGGCTGGTTGATGCCGCGGTGGCCGTACTTGAGCTTGTACGTGCCGAAGCCCAGCGCCCGGCCCAGGATCTGGTTGCCGAAGCAGATGCCGAACAGCGGTGTCCCGCGTTCCAGCACCCCCCGCATGACCGAGACGGCGTGGTCGGCGGTGGCCGGGTCGCCCGGGCCGTTGGAGAAGAACACGCCGTCGGGGCCGACCGCGTACACGTCCTCGACGGTGGCGGTCGCGGGCAGCACGTGCACCTCGATGCCGCGCTCGGCCATGCGGTGCGGGGTCATGCCCTTGATGCCGAGGTCGACTGCGGCGACGGTGAACTTCGCCGTGCCGAGCGGTACGGCTTCGCCGTCGGGGCCGATCGCGGGGACGACGTACGTCTCCTTCGTCGCGACCTCCGCCGAGAGGTCGGCGCCCTTCATCTCGGGCGCCTGGCGGACCTCGGCGAGCATCGTGCCCTCATCGGGAAGCGCGTTGCCGGAGAAGATGCCGACGCGCATCGCGCCGCGCTCCCGCAGGTGGCGGGTGAGGGCGCGGGTGTCGACACCGCTGATGCCGACCACGCCCTGGGCCGCGAGCTCCTCGTCGAGGGAGCGGCGGGAGCGCCAGTTCGAGGGGACGCGGGCGGGGTCCCGGACGACGTAGCCGGACACCCAGATGCGGGCCGACTCGGGGTCCTCGTCGTTGACGCCGGTGTTGCCGACGTGCGGGGCGGTCATCACCACGACCTGGCGGTGGTACGACGGATCGGTGAGGGTCTCCTGGTAGCCGGTCATGCCGGTGGAGAACACCGCCTCGCCGAAGGTCACCCCCACGGCCCCGTAGGCGCGGCCGCGGAAGGTGCGGCCGTCCTCCAGGACGAGTACGGCGGGAACGCGGGTTCCCCTGGTGGAGGTCGTCATCGTGCGGCGCCTTCCGTCGTGTCGTTCGTGGTCATGGAGTTGAGGGCCTCGACCCAGGCCGTGTGCCCGGCCGCCCGGTCGGAGCGGAAACCGGAGTCGATCAGCCGGCCGCCGTGCTCCCAGGTGACGATCAGCAGACCGCCCTCGGTGAGGACCTTCCCGGCGATCCCCTTGTCGAGACGGGCCCCGCGCAGGGCCGCGGCCGGGATGAAGAAGTCGGTGGCCCCGGGGCGGACGACGTCGAGTCCGGCGTCGGTGAGCGTCAGCTCGGCGCGGCTGCGGTTGCCGAGGCCCCGGGCGACGATCCGGTCGAGCCACTGCCCGGCGGTCGTGGAGCCGTGGTAGCGGCCGCTGAGCCGGAGCCCGGCCGCACCGGCGTCCCCGGGCATACCGGCCGACGGCGGCTCGCCGCCTCCGTCGTCAGTGGCGGCGGACGGGCGGACGGGGAGTTCGGGCAGCCCGGACTGGAGCTCGCCCCGCCACTTCCACCCCTGGCGCATCAGCCAGTAGACGAGGGCGACGAAGAGCAGCAGTCCGGCGACCCAGCCGAGCCGTGCGGCCCAGTCGGTCACCTCCGCCGACTTCCGCTCGACCTCTTCGGCCGCCTGAATGATCAGTGGTGTCGTCACGCCAGCTTCCCGTCCATGAGCGTCGCGCGGCCCCGCAGGAACGTGTGGGTGACGCGCCCCGGCAGCTCACGGCCCTCGTAGGGGGTGTTGCGGCTGCGGGAGGCGAAGCCCGCGGGGTCCACGGTTCCACGGTATGCCGGATCGAGCAGGGTGAGGTTGGCGGGCTCACCTGCCGAGACGGGCCGGCCGTGGCCCTCGGCGCGGCCGATCCGGGCGGGCTTGAACGACATCCGGTCGGCGACGCCCTCCCAGGTCAGCAGCCCGGTGTCGACCATCGTGTGCTGGACGACGGAGAGCGCGGTCTCCAGGCCGACCATGCCCATCGCGGCCGCGGCCCACTCGCAGTCCTTGTCCTCGTGCGGGTGCGGAGCGTGGTCCGTGGCGACGATGTCGATCGTGCCGTCGGCCAGGGCCTCGCGCAGCGCCATCACGTCGCGCTCGGTGCGCAGGGGCGGGTTGACCTTGTAGACGGGGTCGTAGGTGCGGACCAGTTCGTCGGTGAGGAGCAGGTGGTGGGGGGTGACCTCGGCGGTGACGTCGATGCCCCGGGACTTGGCCCAGCGGACGATCGCGACGGAGCCGGCGGTCGACAGGTGGCAGATGTGGACGCGGGAGCCTACGTGCTCGGCCAGCAGCACGTCCCGGGCGATGATCGACTCCTCGGCGACGGCCGGCCAGCCGCCCAGGCCCAGTTCGGCGGAGACGACGCCCTCGTTCATCTGGGCGCCCTCGGTGAGCCGGGGCTCCTGCGCGTGCTGCGCCACGACGCCGCCGAAGGCCTTCACGTACTCCAGCGCCCGGCGCATGATCACGGCGTCGTCGACACACTTGCCGTCGTCGGAGAACACGGTGACGGCGGCGGCGGAGTCGTGCATGGCGCCGAGTTCGGCGAGCTTCCTGCCCTCCAGGCCGACGGTGACGGCGCCGATCGGCTGGACGTCGCAGTAGCCGTGCTCCCGGCCGAGGCGCCACACCTGCTCGACGACTCCGGCGGTGTCGGCCACGGGGAAGGTGTTGGCCATGGCGAACACGGCCGTGTAGCCGCCGCTCGCGGCCGCGCGGGTGCCGGTGAGGACCGTCTCGGAGTCCTCACGGCCGGGCTCGCGCAGGTGGGTGTGCAGGTCGACCAGGCCGGGCAGCAGGATCCTGCCCTCCGCCTCGACGACCGTGGCGTCGCCGGCCGCGATCCCGGTGCCGACCTCGGCGATGGTCTCGCCGTCGACCAGTACGTCCCGCGCCTCGCCGCCCAGCACCTTCGCGCCACGGATAAGGATCTTGCTCATCGTTACTTCGTCTCCTCGGTACGGGCGTGGGTGACGGCGGGCTCGTTGCCGCCGAGAAGCAGGTAGAGGACCGCCATCCGGGTGTGCACGCCGTTGGCGACCTGTTCGACGGCGGTGCAGCGGTCGGAGTCGGCGACCTCGGCGGTGATCTCCATGCCGCGGACCATGGGCCCGGGGTGCATCACGATGGCGTGCTCGGGCATCCTCGCCATGCGGTCCCCGTCCAGTCCGTAGCGCCGCGAGTACTCGCGCTCGGTCGGGAAGAAGGCCGCGTTCATACGCTCGCGCTGCACCCGAAGCATCATCACCGCGTCGCTCTTCGGCAGCGTGCTGTCCAGGTCGTAGGAGACCTCGCAGGGCCAGTGCCCGACGCCGACGGGCAGCAGGGTCGGCGGCGCGACCAGGGTGACCTCCGCGCCGAGGGTGTGCAGCAGGTCCACGTTGGACCGGGCGACGCGGCTGTGCAGGATGTCGCCGACGATCGTGATCCGCCTGCCCGAGAGGTCCTGCCCGAGCCCGGCCTCCCGCCCGACGAGGCGGCGGCGCATGGTGAACGCGTCGAGCAGCGCCTGGGTGGGGTGCTGGTGGGTGCCGTCACCGGCGTTGATGACCGCGGCGTCGATCCAGCCGGAGGTCGCGAGCCGGTAGGGGGCACCGGAGGCGCCGTGCCGGATGACGACGGCGTCGACGCCCATCGCCTCCAGGGTCTGGGCGGTGTCCTTGAGCGACTCGCCCTTGGAGACGGACGAGCCCTTCGCGGCGAAGTTGATGACGTCCGCGGACAGCCGCTTCTCGGCCGCCTCGAAGGAGATCCGGGTCCTGGTCGAGTCCTCGAAGAAG
This sequence comes from Streptomyces marianii, assembly GCF_005795905.1. Classification (NCBI taxonomy): domain Bacteria; kingdom Bacillati; phylum Actinomycetota; class Actinomycetes; order Kitasatosporales; family Streptomycetaceae; genus Streptomyces; species Streptomyces marianii. Next base: position 7,138,353 of record NZ_VAWE01000001.1, on the reverse strand, counting down.
AGGTTGACGACGGTCCGGCCGCGCAGGGTGGGCAGCTTCTTGATCGGCCGGTCGGCGACCCGGGCCATCTCCTCGGCGGTGTCGAGGATCAGGACGGCGTCGTCACGGGTGAGGTCTGCGGCCGAGATGAGGTGACGCTTCATCTGGGTGTGCTCCAGGGTGTGGAGATGTGCGGGCATGCGGGCGCGCGAGCGCTGCCCGTGGGGCGGGACGGGGGCCGGACCGGTTTGCTACTGCTCGCCGGCCCGGGCTGTCTCCCGCACGCCCAGGAGCACGGTGTCGCGACCGTCCTCCTCGGAGAGCTGGACCTTGACCGTCTCCCGCAGCGACGTCGGGAGGTTCTTGCCGACGTAGTCGGCGCGGATGGGCAGCTCGCGGTGGCCCCGGTCCACCAGGACCGCGAGCTGGACGGCGCGCGGACGGCCGATGTCGTTCAGCGCGTCGAGAGCGGCGCGGATGGTGCGGCCGGAGAAGAGCACGTCGTCGACGAGGACGACCAGCCGGCCGTCGATGCCGTCGGCCGGGATGTCCGTCCGCGCGAGCGCACGGGCGGGACGGAGCCTCAGGTCGTCGCGGTACATGGTGATGTCGAGCGAGCCGACGGGGATGGTGCGGCCGGTGATCCCGGCGAGCTTGGCGGCGAGCCGGTCGGCCAGGAAGACGCCGCGGGTCGGGATGCCGAGGAGCACCACGTCGTCGGCGCCCTTGGCGCGCTCGACGATCTCGTGGGCGATGCGGGTCAGTACCCGCGCGATGTCGGGGCCCTCGAGAACGGGGCGCGCGGCATCGGAAGCGTGTGCGTCCATACGAAACGGACCTCCTTCTCCGCCTCACGGGACGGACCTTAAAGGACGTCGGATTTTGCGACGTCCACGCTACCAGGGTCCGCGGGAGGCCCCGACCACCCCCTCGGGAGGGGCGTACGGACCATTCGGCTTGACGCAGCCAAGTAACGCTGCGTAACCTTCACAGTGAGTGACCAGCCGCGCGGCCGAGCCGCACGTGATACAGCGTCCGGGGAGCTATATGTCCAGCGAATACGCAAAACAGCTCGGGGCCAAGCTCCGCGCCATCCGTACCCAGCAGGGGCTCTCGCTCCACGGGGTGGAGGAGAAGTCCCAGGGCCGCTGGAAGGCCGTCGTCGTCGGGTCGTACGAGCGCGGGGACCGCGCCGTGACGGTTCAGCGCCTGGCCGAGCTGGCGGACTTCTACGGTGTTCCGGTGCAGGAGCTCCTTCCCGGCACCACGCCGGGCGGTGCCGCCGAGCCGCCGCCGAAGCTCGTTCTCGATCTCGAGCGTCTTGCCCACGTCCCCGCCGAGAAGGCCGGACCGCTGCAGCGTTATGCGGCGACCATCCAGAGCCAGCGCGGGGACTACAACGGCAAGGTGCTCTCTATCCGCCAGGACGACCTGCGCACGCTCGCCGTCATCTACGACCAGTCGCCGTCGGTACTCACCGAGCAGTTGATCAGCTGGGGCGTGCTGGACGCCGACGCGCGTCGCGCTGTCGCCCACGAAGAGGGCTGACGCCGCAACAGCAGAAACGTTGCCGCCGGGCCGTGGGAGGGGCTACCACCCGCGGCCCGGCGGTGTTCTGTCCGATGCCCGCGCCTCCGGGACCGCCCTCCGCGCCTACCCCGGGCCGGCACCACGGCGAGCGACTGCCCGGAGCCCGGCCTGCGGGGCTGGCTCGGGTGCGCCTTCGTGGACGGCCCCTTCACGACGCCCGGGAACGCCGAAGGCCCGCAGCACCACGGTGCTGCGGGCCTTCGTGGCTCGGCCCGGCTCCAGCAGGGCCTACGCGTCGCGCAGGGTCGGCTTCAGGTCCTTGAAACGCCCCAGCAGGCCGTTCACGAAGGACGGCGACTCGTCCGTGGAGAACTCCTTGGCGAGCTGCACCGCCTCGTCGATCACCACGGCGTCCGGGGTGTCGTCCACCCAGACCAGCTCGTACGCGCCGAGCCGCAGGATGTTGCGGTCCACGACGGGCATCCGGTCGAGCGTCCAGCCGACCGCGTGCGTGGCGATCAGCTCGTCGATCCGGTGCGCGTGCTCCGCGTACCCCTCGACCAGCTCCATCGTGTACTCGTTGACCGGCGGCTGACGGGCGTCGGACCGCGAGTGCCGGACCCAGTCCGCGAGGACCTCCTGCACGGAGGCACCGCGCTGGTCGGCCTCGAAGAGGATCTGGAAAGCACGCTTGCGGGCCTTGTTGCGGGCAGCCACGGTTAGCTGTTCACCCGGCCGAGGTAGTCGCCGGAACGGGTGTCGACCTTGATCTTCTCACCGGTGGTGATGAAGAGCGGGACCTGGATGGTGTAGCCGGTCTCCAGGGTGGCGGGCTTGGTACCGCCCGTGGAGCGGTCTCCCTGGACGCCCGGCTCGGTCTCCTGGATGACGAGCTCGACGGCGGCCGGCAGCTCGACGTAGAGCACCTCGCCCTCGTGCGTGGCGACGGTGGCGGTGAAGCCCTCGATGAGGAAGTTGGCGGCGTCCCCGACGGCGTTGCGGGCGACGTGCAGCTGGTCGTACGTCTGCATGTCCATGAACACGAAGTACTCGCCGTCCATGTACGAGAACTGCATGTCGCGGCGGTCGACGGTGGCCGTCTCGACCTTCACGCCGGCGTTGAAGGTCTTGTCGACGATCTTGCCGGAGAGCACGTTCTTGAGCTTGGTGCGCACGAAGGCCGGGCCCTTGCCGGGCTTGACGTGCTGGAACTCGACGACGGACCAGAGCTGGTCGTTGTCGAGCTTGAGCACCATGCCGTTCTTGAGGTCGTTCGTGGTGGCCACGGTTGCGGAATCTCCTGGACTGACGCTGGTGGACGACCGGGGAGAAGCGAAGGTGCGCGCTGCGTGCGGAGCTACAGCGCGAGCAGCTCCTTGGTCGTGATGGTGAGTAGCTCGGGTCCGCCGTCCGCCTCCTGGCGCACGACGAGCGTGTCATCGATCCGGACTCCGCCCCGGCCCGGGAGGTGGACCCCCGGTTCGACGGTGACCGGCACACAAGCGTCCAGTTTACCCATGGCCGCAGGTGCCAGCTGCGGGTCCTCGTCGATTTCCAGTCCTACACCGTGGCCGGTGAGCGGCGCGAGTCGCTCGCCGTAGCCCGCCGAGTCGAGGAGGTGGCGGGCCGCGCGGTCGACGTCCCGGTAGCCGGCACCGGGCAGGAGCGCCTCGCGTCCGGCCCGCTGAGCGGCGAAGACGAGGTCGTACAGCTCGATCTGCCAGTCCGCGGGAGAGGTGCCGATGACGAACGTACGGCCGATCTCGCAGCGGTAGCCGCGGTAGTTGGCGCCGAGGCAGACGGAGAGGAAATCACCCTCCTCGACGCGCCGGTCCGAGGGCCGGTGCCGGCGGCGTCCGGCGTTCGGCCCGGTGGCGACCGAGGTGGGGAAGGCGGGGCCGTCGGCGCCGTGGTCGACGAGCCGGCGCTCGAGCTCGAGGGCGAGATGGCGCTCGGTGCGGCCGACCAGGATGGACTCCAGCAGTTCACCGAGAGCCTGGTCGGTGATCTCGGCCGCGATCCGCAGACAGGCGATCTCGTCCTCGTCCTTCACCATCCGCTGCTGTTCGACGGCGCCGTGCAGATCCGTCAACCGCAGCCCGGGCGCGACCGCGCCGAGGGCGCGGTGGCGGGCGACGGTGAGGTGGTTCTCCTCTACGGCGAGCCCGTCCGCGCCGGAGCCGGCCACGGTCTCCGCGGCGGCGACGGCGGGATCGTGTCCGTGGACCGGCAGGACGGTCAGCCGCAGCTGCTCGTCCAGACGCCCGTCCACCGGGTCGCCGGTGGGCGCGGTGGGGCACAGCAGTTCGTCCGCGGACTCCCCCGCGGGCCCCAGGAGCAGGACGGCACCGGGCGGAGCGCCGCCCGCGAGGTAACGGACGTTGGCGGGCCGGGAGATCAGCGCCGCGGCGCTCCCGGTCGCGACACACCGGTCGCGCAGCCGGCCGCGGCGGACAGCGAACACCTCGGACATGTGACGAGCCTAAGAGCGCGGAGCGGATCCGGCCGGTTGAGAGCGTCCGTGCGGGGTCCGCCGGGTACGTCTCCCCTGCGGCCGCGGTCCGCTGCGGCGCGGGCGCGGGCGCAGGCGCAGGCGCAGGCGCAGGCGCAGGCGCAGGCGCAGGCGACGGCACGGGTCCTGCGGAGCACGGTCGACGGCAGGACGGTGCGGCGCGGCAGGCGACGGGACGGCGCGGCGCGGCGGGGCAGGTGACAGCACGGCACGTGCGGCGCGACAGGCGCAGGCGACGGCACGGGACGTGCGGCGCGGCAGGCGACGGGACGGCGCGGCGCGGCGCGGCGGGGCAGGTGACAGCACGGGACGTGCGGCGCGACAGGCGCAGGCGACGGCACGGGACGTGCGGCGCGACAGGCGCAGGCGACGGCACGGGACGTGCGGCGCGACAGGCGACGGGACGGCGCGGCGCGGCGGGGCAGGCGCAGGCGCAGGCGCAGGCGCAGGCGACGGTACCGGTACCGGTTCGTGGAGTCGTGCGTCCGGCATGCTCCGGACTCGTGTCCGACGACGGTGTGCTCGACAGCTCGCCTGCGCTCCCGCTGAGTGCGGCGGATACGGGCGCCACCGTGTCACGCGCGAACGCCCGGACCCGCGCCGCTCCCGCGCCCCGGCGACGTCCCCGCCGCCGCGAGAGGCGCACCCGGGCGGCACCGGCGGCGCACGACCAGGCGCCGCGCATCGCACCTACCAGGCCGGTGGGCTCTTCAGCGCCCGGGCCAGCACGTCGTCCAGGACGCGCGCGGTCGTCTCCACGTCGCACTGGGAGTTGTCGATGATGGGGAGACCGGAGCCGTACCAGCCGGCCATGCGGCCGTGGATGCCGGCGACCTCCTCGTCCGAGAGACGGCGGTTGCCGCTGCGCTCGGCGTTGCGTTCCAGGACGACCTCCAGGCCGGGCAGGAGCACCACGGGCAGGAGTCCGGGTCCGACGTGGCGCTTCCAGCCACCGAGTCCGACGACGGGACGGTCGGGGAAGACGGCGTCATCGAGGATGCACGAGATGCCGTTGGCCAGAAAGTTGCGGGCCGCGAAGCCACAGGTCCGGCGTGCCAGACGGTACTGGGCCTCCGACTGTTCGTTCCAGCCGGTCTGGGGGTCGGCGAAGCCGGCGCAGACCCATTCGCGGACGTCGTCGAGGCTGATGTGCGCGGTGGGGACCCGGCGGCGCTGTGCCCAGTGCCGGGCGACGGTCGTCTTGCCCGCGCCCGCCGGGCCGATCAGCAGGACCGCGAGCGTGGCGCTGCCGGTGCCGTTGTCGGCGGGCGGTGAGGGGACCGGAACCGGTCCGCCCGGCGGGAGCGAGACGTGCCCCGTGGTGTCCGGCGCGGCGGCCTGGTGCGCCGGGTCGCTCCAGGCCGGGGCGGGCGGCCCCTGCGGAGGCGGAGGGCACTGGGGCGGAGGGCCGGGGTGCTGGGACCGGTGTTCCCATCCGGCCGCCGGGCGGTGCCCGGGTTGTCCCGGGACCTGTCCCGGCCCGTGGGGAGGCAGCGGAGCTCCCACTGCGTGCTGCATCCGGCGCCACTCCGTCTCGTACGACTTCACGCTGGTCGGACGGGAGTTGACCCGTCCGCACCGAACGGTACCCTCCCCGGCCGCTGCTGTGGGAACGGCCGGGGCGGGTACGACGTGCCCGGGGCGGGCGGGTTCAGCCGTCGAGTTCCTCGGCCAGCGCGCGCAGGGCCAACCGGTACGAACCGATCCCGAAGCCGGCGACGGTTCCGGAGGCGACCGCCGCGATCACCGAAGTGTGGCGGAACTCCTCGCGTGCGTACGGGTTCGAGATGTGCACCTCGATCAGCGGGGCGGTCCGCTGGGCGGCCGCGTCACGCATGCCGTACGAGTAGTGCGTGAACGCACCGGGGTTGACGACGACGGGGATCGAGCCGTCGGCGGCCTCGTGCAGCCAGCGGATCATCTCGCCCTCGTCGTTGGTCTCCCGGACGTCGACCTCGAAGCCGAGCTCCTTGCCCAGTGTCCGGCACGCGTCGACCAGCCCCGCGTACGAGGTGGAGCCGTACACGTCCGGCTCCCGGGAGCCGAGGCGCCCGAGGTTCGGACCGTTCAGGACGAGGACCCGGCGGCTCACCCGGACACCTCGCCGAACGCGGCGAGCAGCACGGCCGGGTCCGGGCCCTCCAGCACGGTGGGCTTGGCGAGACCGTCGAGCACGATGAAGCGCAGCAGGTCGCCGCGGGACTTCTTGTCGACCTTCATGGTCTCCAGCAGCCTGGGCCACTGGTCACCGCGGTAGCTGAGTGGCAGGCCGACCGACTCCAGCACGGTCCGGTGCCGGTCGGCGGTCGCGTCGTCGAGCCGTCCGGCGAGGCGGCCGAGTTCGGCGGCGAAGACCATGCCGACGGAGACGGCGGCGCCGTGCCGCCACTTGTAGCGCTCGTTCTTCTCGATGGCGTGCGCCAGCGTGTGCCCGTAGTTGAGGATCTCCCGCAGACCGGACTCCTTGAGGTCGCTGGAGACGACGTCCGCCTTGACCCGGATCGAGCGCTCGACCAGCTCCGCCGTGTGCTGCCCGGCCGGGGTGCGGGCGCTCTCCGGGTCCGCCTCGATCAGGTCGAGGATGACCGGGTCCGCGATGAATCCGGCCTTGATGATCTCGGCCAGGCCGCTGACGTAGTCGTGGACGGGCAGGGAGTCCAGCGCGCCGAGGTCGCAGATCACCCCGGCGGGCGGGTGGAAGGCGCCCACGAGGTTCTTTCCCTCGGCGGTGTTGATCCCGGTCTTGCCTCCCACGGCTGCGTCCACCATGGCCAGCACCGTCGTCGGCACGGCGATCCAGCGCACTCCGCGCAGCCAGCTCGCGGCCACGAATCCGGCGAGGTCGGTCGTGGCTCCGCCGCCGACGCCGACGATGACGTCGGTGCGGGTGAAACCGGTCTGGCCGAGGGCCTTCCAGCAGTACGCCGCGACCTCGACGGTCTTGGCCTCCTCGGCATTGGGCACCTGGACGGCGACGGCCTCGTACCCCTGGCCGGCGAGGTCCTGGCGGACGGCGTCACCGGTCTCGGCCAGTGCCTCGGGGTGGATGACGGCGACGCGCTTGGCCCTGGGCCCGATCAGTCCCGGGAGCTCCCCGAGCAGCCGGCGGCCGACGAGCACTTCGTACGGGTCGGTGCCCGCGGTGCCTGCGACCTGGATGCGGGTGACTGCCTGCTCGGTCATGCGTCCTTCCATTCGAGTGCGTCGAGGACCGCCTGGGCGACCTCTTCGGGTGTACGGCCGTCGGTGGCGACGACCACCCGGGCGGCTTCGGTGTAGAGGTGCCGACGGGCCTCCATCAGCTCACGCCACTGGCGGCGCGGGTTGACGGCGAGCAGCGGGCGGGCGGCGTTCAGCCCGACACGCCGCACCGCCTCCTCGACGTCCATGGAGAGATAGGCGACGGGGAGCCCGGCGAGCAGTTCGCGGGTGCCCGGGTCGAGGATCGCGCCGCCGCCGAGGGCGAGCACGCCCGTGTGCTCGGCGACGGCGGTGCGGACCGCCGCGCGCTCCAGCTCACGGAAGTGCGGCTCGCCGTCCTCGATGAAGATGTCCGAGATCTCCCGGCCCTCGGCCGCCACGATGTCGGCGTCGGTGTCGCGGTAGCCGGTGCCGAGACGCTGCGCGAGCAGGGCGCCGACCGTGGACTTGCCGACGCCCATCGGCCCGATCAGTACGACCTTCGGTCCGCCGGGTGCCGGGGTGTCCGGCCGCGGGGTTCCGGTGTCCTGCGGGTCGCTCACCGGATGGCCAGGTTCTCGAGGTACGAGCACACGTTGCGGCGGGTCTCGGGGACACTGTCCCCGCCGAACTTCTCCGCGACGGCATCCGCGAGCACCAGCGCCACCATCGCCTCGGCGACGATCCCCGCCGCCGGCACCGCGCACACGTCGGAACGCTGGTGGTGCGCCGCCGCGGTCTCGCCGGTGCTGACGTCGACGGTCCCGAGCGCACGCGGCACGGTCGCGATCGGCTTCATCGCCGCGCGGACGCGCAGCAGCTCACCCGTGCTCAGGCCGCCCTCGGTACCACCGGAGCGGCCGGAGGAGCGGCGGATGCCGTCCTCGGTGGAGACGATCTCGTCGTGGGCCTGCGAGCCCGGCACCCGCGCCAGCTCGAAACCGTCGCCCACCTCGACGCCCTTGATGGCCTGGATGCCCATCAGCGCGGCCGCGAGGCGGGCGTCGAGCCGCCGGTCCCAGTGGACGTGCGAACCGAGACCGACGGGGACGCCGTAGGCGAGCACCTCGACCACCCCGCCCAGGGTGTCGCCGTCCTTGTGTGCCTGGTCGATCTCCGCGACCATCGCCTTCGACGCGTCGGCGTCCAGACAGCGCACCGGATCGGCGTCAAGCCTCTGCACGTCGGACGGGGTGGGGTAGACGCCGCGGGGGGCCCTGGCGGCGGCCAGCTCGATCACGTGCGAGACGATCTCGATCCCCGCGGTCTCCCTGAGGTAGGAACGAGCCACGGCGCCCAGGGCGACACGTGCCGCGGTCTCCCGGGCACTCGCCCGCTCCAGGATCGGCCGCGCCTCGTCGAACCCGTACTTCTGCATCCCGGCGAGGTCGGCGTGACCGGGCCGGGGCCGCGTCAGCGGCGCGTTGCGGGCCAGCGCGGCGAGCTCGGCCGGATCGACCGGGTCGGCCGCCATCACCTTCTCCCACTTCGGCCACTCGGTGTTGCCCACCATGACCGCGACCGGCGAGCCGAGGGTGAGCCCGTGGCGCACCCCGCCGAGGAAGGTGACCTCGTCCCGCTCGAACTTCATCCGCGCACCGCGGCCGTAACCCAGGCGCCGCCGTGCCAGGTGGTCCGCCACCATCTCCGTGGTGACCGGGACACCGGCGGGAAGACCCTCCAGCGTCGCCACCAGTGCGGGTCCGTGCGACTCCCCCGCCGTCAGCCAACGCAACCTGCTCAACGGTGCTCCTCCTGCTCGCGCGCCTGGAACTGCGACAGCGCGGCCTCGGGGGCACTCCTCCAGCTGCTGGAGACACCCCCGTCCAGTGGTGGCCGGGAGCGGCGCGGCCCGGGCCCGCCTACCCCGATCCTCCCACGTCCGGGCCGCGGGCCAGGCCGGTGGTCCAGCAGTCGGACGTCCGGAGGGGACGGGATCCGGCTGATCCGGCGCCGTCGCGAGCCCCGTGATCAGCGGCCGGCGAGGGCCTCCTCACCGGCCGCCCGCATCGCGGCCAGCGGTGCCGGCGAGCGCCCGGTCATCTGCTCGACCTGGAAGACGGCCTGGTGCACCAGCAGGTCGAGGCCGCCGACGACGGAGCCGTCCCGCTCGTCCCACGCCGCCGCGAGCGGTGTCGGCCACGGGTCGTAGAGCACGTCGAAGAGGGTGCCGGGACGTTCCGGGACGTACGGGACCAAGGTGTCCGTCGCCCCGGCGGGGGTGGTGGCGACGACCAGCGGCGCGTCGAAGGCGTGTGCCGCCTCCGCCCAGTCGGCGGTGTGCACCTCGACGCCGAGCCGCTCGCCCCAGCCGCGCATCTCGTCGGCCCGGGCCCTGCTGCGCACATAGGCGGTGACCGGCCCCGTGCAGATCCGGCCGAGCGCGGCGACCGCCGAGGAGGCGGTCGCGCCGGCGCCCAGGACGGCCGCGTGGTCGACCTTCTCGATGCCGCGCTCGCGCAGGGCGGCGACCATGCCGGGGATGTCGGTGTTGTCGCCGGTGCGCCGGCCGTCCTCGGTGAGGACGACCGTGTTGACGGCCTCGACGGCGGCGGCGGTGTCGCTGACCCCGTCGAGCAGCGGGATGACGGCCCGCTTCAGCGGCATGGTCAGCGACAGTCCGGCCCAGCCGGCGTCCAGTCCCTGGAGGAAGCCCGCCAGGTCTCCCTCGGTCACCTCGAAGCGGTCGTACGACCAGCCGGTCAGACCGAGCGCCGCGTAGGCGGCGCGGTGGAGTACCGGGGAGAGGGAGTGGGCGATGGGGGAGCCCAGGACCGCGGCCCTGCGCCTGTCAGTTCGTGCCGCGCTGGTCATTGAACTTGGCCTTGAGCTTCTCGAAGTCCGCGTGGGTCCTGGCGTATTCGGTCTTGTGCTTGCCGTCGGTCGCCACGAAGTACAGCCAGCCGTCCGAGGTCGGCGTGATCGAGGCGTTGAGCGCCGTCAGGTCGGGGTTGCCGATGGGCCCGGGCGGCAGCCCCTTCTGGGTGTACGTGTTGTACGGGTCCTGGTTGCTGTTGATCTCCCGCTCGCCGATGTCGATCTTACTCTGGCCCTTGAGGTAGTTGAAGGCCGAGTCGAACTGGAGCAGCTGGTTGGTCTCGGTGTTGGTGGGCTTCAGGCGGTTGTAGATGACCTCGGCCATCTTCTTGTAGTCGTCCTCGTTCTTGCCCTCGGCCTGCACCAGGCTGGCCACGGTGATCAGTTCCCAGGCGTTCTTCAGCTTGAACTGCTTCGCCTTGGCGTCGAGGTCGATCTTCCCGTACTCCTGGTTGGCCCGGGCGACCATGGCCTTGAGGATCGTCTCCGGCTTGGATCCCGGCGCGACCGGATAGGTGGCAGGGTAGAGGAATCCTTCCAGCGGGTCCTTGACCTTCTCGTGGTTCTGAGCCCATACGGGGAGTCCGAGGCTCTTCGCCTCCTTCTGGGCGACGGACCTCGTGGTGCCGGGATCGAGCTCGAGTCGTTTGTCGATCAGCTCGTAGATCGCGGCGTTCCGCGCCCCCTCGGCGATGCTGAGGGCGTTGCGGTTGTTCGGGTCGAGCATCGCCTTGACGGCTTCCTCCGCCGACATCCCCTTCTTCAGGGTGTAGACACCGTCCTGGATGCTCGTGCCGCGGGGGTTGTCGTTCTGCGCGGCGACGAAGGCGTCGACGCTCTTCACGACGCCGGCCTTCTTGAGCGCGTTGCCGATGTCCGTGCCGCTGGCGCCCAGGGCGATCTCGACCTGCACGCTTCCGCTGCCGGGGCCGTCGAAGTCGGGAGCCTCACCGAACTGCCCCTGCCAGAACTGGTATCCGACGTAGCTGGCGCCACCGGCACCGCCGACCAGGACCAGGGCGACGAAGAGGCAGGCGAAGCCATTGCGGCCCTTCTTCTTTTTCTTGGCCGGGCCGCGACCCTCACCGCCGCGGCCGGACGTCGCGCCCGGCTCGTCGTCATCGTCGTCGCCGCGGCGGTCGTCCCCCGAGAAGAAGGGGTGGTCCTCTTCCTGCCCGTCCACCGCCCAGTCGTCGTCCGCAGGCTGCGGCTGCTGCCCCTGGGGCGGCGGAGCGGTGCGGTGGCCGGGAGGTTGCGGCGGCGGGTAGGCGTCAGGGGTGGCGTAGTGGTCGACGCCGGCGCCGTAGGGGGCGGCGCCCGCGTTCGGGTCGTACGGCATCACGGGCTGCTGCCCGGTGCCCCAGGCGCCGTCGTACTGCTGGGCGGCGTGGTCCTGGCGACCGTACTGCTGGGTTGCGTACTGTCCCGTGTCGTACGGCCCGGTCCCGTACTGTCCCGTGTCGTACTGCCCGGTCCCGTACTGTCCTGTGTCGTACTGCCCGGTCCCGTACTGTTGCTGACCGTACTGCTGCTGATGACCCGTCTGGTAGTGGGCTTCCCCCTGGTAGGCCTGGTCCTGCGGCTGCTGCGGGTACTGCTGCTGCGGCTGGCCGCCGTAGGACGCGGGGCCGGCGCCGCCCTGCTGTCCTCTCCACCCCTGGTCCCCGTACAGGGGATCCTCGGGGTGCCACGGTTCGGAGCCGGGGCCCCGGCCATATTCAGTCATCGATCCCCTAGAGCCGCGAGACGAGCGCCGAACGCTCCGCCTCTACGTTGTGCGGTGGTTGTTCGAACACCACCGCATCGCGCGGAACGTTACCGTATCGCGATCAGATGACCACTTCGACGCCCTCGCCCGGGGGATCCCCCGAGGTCCGTTCGGCCTCCAAAGCGTTCTGAAGAATGACAACTGCCGCGGCCTGGTCGATGACAGACCGGCCCTTTTTGGACTTCACGCCCGAAGCCCGAAGCCCCTGCCCGGCCGTCACTGTGGTCATCCTCTCGTCGACCAGTCGCACCGGAACCGGATGGACACCCCGGGCGAGGTCCTGGGTGAAGGCCCGGACCTTGGCCGCCGCGGGGCCCTCGCCGCCGCTCAGCGAACGCGGCAGGCCCACGACCACCTCAATCGGCTCGTACTCCTCGACCAGCTGCCTCAACCGCCGGTGGGCAGCCGGAACGTCCCGTCCCGGCACGGTCTCCACCGGGGTGGCGAGGACCCCGTCGGGGTCGCACGAGGCGACCCCGATCCGGGCGTCCCCGACATCGATCGAGAGACGGCGTCCCCTGCGCATCAGGCCGTCTCGGCGACCAGGCGCTCGACGGCGTCGATGGCGTCGCCGACGGCCTCCGGGTTCTGGCCACCGCCCTGGGCGACGTCCGGCTTGCCGCCACCGCCGCCGCCGAGGGTCTTGGCGGCGGCGCGGACCAGCTCGCCGGCCTTGAGCCCGCGCTCACGGGCGGCCTCGTTGGTGGCGATGACGGTCAGCGGACGCCCGTTGGCCGTGGTGAACAGCGCCACGACGGCCGGGCGGTCGCCCGCCCCCGACAGCTGCTGCAGCCGGCCGCGGACGTCGAGGACCAGCTTGCGCAGGTCGTCGGCGGACGTGCCGTCCGGGACCTGGGCCGTGACCAGGGCGGTGCCGCGGACGTCCTTGGCGTTCTCGGCGAGACCGGCGGCGGCCTGGAGGACCTTCTCCGCGCGGAACTTCTCGATCTCCTTCTCGGCGTCCTTCAGCTTGCCGAGCATCGTGGCGATCTTCTCCGGAAGCTCCTCCGGACGACCCTTGACCAGCTCCTGGAGCTGGGCGACGACCGTGTGCTCCCTGGCCAGGAAGTTGTAGGCGTCGACACCGACGAGAGCCTCGATACGGCGCACGCCGGAGCCGATCGACGACTCGCCGAGCAGCTTCACCAGACCCAGCTGGGCGGTGTTGTGCACGTGCGTGCCACCGCACAGCTCCTTGGAGAAGTCGCCGATGGTGACGACGCGGACCCGCTCGCCGTACTTCTCGCCGAACTCGGCGATGGCGCCCTGCTTCTTGGCCTCGTCGATGCTCATGACCTCGGCCTGGACGTCCAGTTCACGAGCCAGCACTTCGTTGATCTTCTGCTCGACGTCGGTCAGGACCGCGCCGGGGACGGCGGCCGGCGAACCGAAGTCGAAGCGGAAGCGGCCCGGCGAGTTCTCGGAGCCGGCCTGGGCGGCAGTCGGGCCGAGGGCGTCGCGCAGCGCCTGATGGGTGAGGTGGGTGGCGCTGTGGGCACGGGCGATGGCCCGGCGGCGCCTGACGTCGATGGCGGCGTAGGCGGAGGCACCCACGGTCACCTCACCGACCTGTACGGAACCCTTGTGCACGGAGACGCCGGGGACCGGCTGCTGTACGTCGCGGACCTCGATGACGGCGCCGGTGTCGAGCTTGATCCGGCCCTGGTCGGCGAGCTGGCCGCCGCCCTCGGCGTAGAAGGGGGTGCGGTCGAGGACGACCTCGACCTCGTCGCCCTCCGAGGCGGCCGGCGAGGGTACGCCGTCGACGAGCAGGCCGACGATGGTCGACTCGCCCTCCGTGTGCGTGTAGCCGGTGAACTCGGTCGAGCCGGAGGTGTCGGCGACCTCGCGGTACGACGACAGATCGGCATGGCCGGTCTTCTTGGCCTTGGCGTCGGCCTTGGCGCGCTCCCGCTGCTCCTTCATCAGGCGGCGGAAGCCGTCCTCGTCCACGGACAGGCCCTGTTCGGCGGCCATCTCGAGGGTGAGGTCGATCGGGAAGCCCCAGGTGTCGTGGAGCAGGAAGGCCTTGTCGCCGGAGAGGACGGTCGTGCCCGCGTTGCGGGCCTCGGTGACGGCGCCGTCCAGCACGTTCGTGCCGGCGTTCAGCGTCTTGAGGAAGCGGGCCTCCTCGGCGAGCGCGACGGTCTCGACCCGCTTGCGGTCGGTCTCCAGCTCCGGGTACTGCTGCCCCATGGTCTTGACGACCACGTCGACCAGCGCGGAGACGACGGGACCGGTGGCGCCGAGGAGCCGCATGTTGCGGATGGCGCGGCGCATGATGCGGCGCAGGACGTAGCCACGGCCCTCGTTGCCGGGGGTGACGCCGTCGCCGATGAGCATCACGGAGGTACGGATGTGGTCGGCGACGACGCGGAGCGAGACGTCCGACTCGTGGCTGTCGCCGTAGCGGACGCCGGTGAGCTCCGTGGCCTTGTCGATGACGACGCGCAGGGTGTCCGTCTCGTACATGTTCTGAACGTCCTGGAGGATCATGGCGAGACGTTCGAGGCCGAGACCGGTGTCGATGTTCTTGCTCGGCAGGTCGCCGACGATCTCGAAGTCCTCCTTGCCGGAGCCCTCACCGCGCTCGTACTGCATGAAGACCAGGTTCCAGATCTCCACGTAGCGCTCGTCGTTGACGGCCGGGCCGCCCTCGGGGCCGAACTCGGGGCCGCGGTCGTAGTTGATCTCCGAGCAGGGTCCGCACGGTCCGGGGACGCCCATGGACCAGAAGTTGTCCTTCTTGCCCAGGCGCTGGATGCGCTCGGCGGGAACGCCGACGACCTCGCGCCAGATGCGCTCGGCCTCGTCGTCGTCGAGGTAGACCGTGATCCAGAGCTTCTCGGGCTCGAGGCCGTAGCCGCCCTTGTCCTGCGGTGAGGTCAGCAGCTCCCAGGCGTACTTGATGGCCCCTTCCTTGAAGTAGTCGCCGAAGGAGAAGTTGCCGCACATCTGGAAGAACGTGCCGTGGCGGGTGGTCTTGCCGACCTCTTCGATGTCGGGGGTGCGCACGCACTTCTGCACGCTGGTGGCGCGCGGGGCGGGCGGCTTGGTCTCACCCAGGAAGTACGGCTTGAAGGGGACCATGCCCGCGTTGACCAGCAGCAGAGTCGGGTCGTCCGCGATGAGCGACGCCGAAGGCACGACGGTGTGCCCGCGCTCCTCGAAGAAGCTCAGCCAGCGGCGGCGGATTTCAGCCGACTCCATCAGTGGTCCTCATTCCGGTTGTACGAGCGCTTCTCGTCAAGCATCTCGTAGTGCTTCTTGTGGTGCTTGTGGTTTTCCAGGGCGGCCCGGCTGCGCTGCGCGGGAAGTCCCCGGTCGACGGGGCCCTCGATCCCCAGCGCCTCACCGAGCTCGGCCTCGCGCTGGGCCATCCCGGCCCGGACGTCGAGGGCGAAGTCCTTGAGCCGGTGCCCGGTCTCGATCGCCTTGTTCGCCGCCTGGGCGGCGAGGCTCTCCGGGGTCAGCTGCCTGAGCTTGCGGTTGACCTTGGTGGTGGCCCACACGCCGGCTGCGGCGCCGGCGGTGAACCAGAACGCACGACGGAACATCGGGTCTCAGTCCTTCTGCTTCCGGCGCCTCGCGGCCGGTACGGTGCGGCCGACGACGACCGTGCGCCGGGTCTGCGCGGCCGGCGCGCCGTCCTTGTTGCGGCTCATCGCGCGGCGCACTCCGTAACCGAACGCGGCGACCTTCACGAGCGGGCCGCCGAACGTCGAGGCGACGGTGGTGGAGAGCGCCGACGCGTTCGAGGTGACCTCCTGGACGTCGGAGGCGATGGCGTCGACCCGATCGAGCTGGGTCCGCGCGGAGCGGACGGTGGCCGAGGCGTCGGCCAGCAGCGGCACCGCCTGCTCGGTCACCTCCGCCATCAGCTTGGTGGTCGCCCTGAGCGTCTGGGCCAGCCTCACCAGCACCACGGCGAGGAAGGAGACCAGGATCGCCCAGAAGACGGCCACCAGGATCCCGGCAACCTCTCCACCGGTCACGCTGCACCGCTCTCTGCTCGTCGAGGGGTCACTTCGAAAGTCTTCGTCCGACCCTATCGCGCCCGGGGTCGGACCCCGTAACGGATCAGTGACCGCAGAACGGGAGTTGCGGGGATTCTACGGGCCGCCGTCCTCCGCACACGCTCCGTGTTCCCCGGCGCCGGGATGCGGAACGCGAGAGCCCGCCGCTCCCCCACCGGTGAGGGCGGGGAGGCGGCGGGCCGTGGCGCGAAGGCCGGTGGTACTGCGCCGCTGGATCAGCGGGCGTAGTACTCGACGACGAGCTGCTCGTCGCAGATCACCGGGATCTCCTTGCGGTTCGGCTCCCGGTCCAGGCGGAAGGCGAGCGCCTTGAGGTTGACCTGCAGGTAACGCGGGGTCTCACCGTCGGGCGCGTAGCCACCCTCACGGGCGACCTGGAACGGGTGCTTGTCGCGCGAGCGCTCGCGGACCATGACGACGTCGTCCGGGCGGACACGGAACGACGGCTTGTCGACCTTGCCGCCGTTGACCTCGATGTGGCCGTGGACGACCATCTGACGGGCCTGGTAGATCGTCCGGGCGATGCCGGAGCGGAGCACCAGGGCGTCGAGACGGCGCTCGAGCTCGATGATCAGGGCCTCACCGGTCTTGCCCTGCACCTTGCTGGCGCGCTCGTAGGCGCGGACCAGCTGACGCTCGGAGACGTCGTACTGCGCGCGAAGGCGCTGCTTCTCGAGCAGACGGACCTTGTAGTCCGAGTTCTGCTTGCGGCCGCGGCCGTGCTCACCCGGCGGGTAGGGGCGAGCCTCGAAGTACTTGACGGCCTTCGGCGTCAGAGCGATGCCGAGAGCACGCGACTTCTTGACCTTGGGTCGCGACTGGTTCACGGGGAACCTACCTCCATGTAAGTTAGGTGAGCCTTACCTTATTCGAGGAGGACGTAATGTCTCGACCGCATGGGATCCCCCTGCCCAGTGCGCATCGCAGTTCGGACGACTCGACGGAATCGATGTCCGCTTGCGACGACGATGAACAAGGTCAGCCGCGTCCCAGGGAAGGCGCCCGGCAGCCCACCGAAGCCGAGCGCGTACGAACCCTCGTTGAGAACAACGCCTCAGTATCCCTCACGCTGCCGGGTGCTCGCGACCACGGTCCCGGGTACTGGGAACCCGCCGCACGCACCGTCACGCCCGAGGGGGACGTCGTTCTCCTTGTGCCATCGGATTCTCCCACGGCCCGGGCGGCCGCCTACGCCCAGGACGACGACCTGACCTGCGTGATGGAGATCACCGATGTCGCCCCCGTCGCGGTGCGGCAGCGGATCCGGGGCCGGGCCCGGCTGGCAGGCTGGCTCACCGCCGTGCGCAACGAGGAGCGTGCGCGGTACGAGCGGCTGCTCGCCGGGCGGCACCCCGAGCACTCCCCGGCATACGCCGAGGTGGACCGTCCCGCCTGGATGCTCGTCCGGCTGGAGACCGGTGAGATCTCGGTGGACGACCTGTGGGGTGCGGGCCGGGTCGAGCCCGCGGACCTCGGCGCGGCCGAGCCCGACCCCTTCGCACGGCACGAGGCGGAGCTGCTGCAGCATCTGCACTCGGCGCACGGCGACCGGGTACGCGCGCTGGCGGGCCTTCCCGGCGAACGCGCGGGCGAAGCGGACGCCGCGGTGCGCGACGTGGTGCCGCTGGCGCTCGACCGCTTCGGGCTGCGGCTGCGCTGCACCGCCGCGGACGGCCGCGCGTTCGACGCGCGCTTCGACTTCCCCGAGCCCGTGAAGGACACCGGGGAACTGCGGCACGCGATGCACACCCTCTTCGCCGCGGCCGCAGGGTGACCGGACGCCGCACCGGGCGGCGGCCGGGTCAGGCGCCCGGCGGGGTCTCGCCGCGCAGCCGCTCGCGGACCTTCTCGACCACGTCCGCGTAGCGCGCCTCCGCTCCGTACCGCGTCGGCTCGTAGTAGCGCCTGCCGTGGACGGCGTCCGGCGCGTACTGCTGCGGGGCGATCGCGCCCGGGACGTCGTGCGGATACACATAGCCCCGGGCGTGGCCGAGCTTCGCCGCGCCCTTGTAGTGACCGTCCCGCAGATGGGGCGGGACGGGTCCCGCCAGCCCGTTGCGCACGTCCGCCAGGGCGGCGCCTATCGCGGTCGTCGCGGCGTTGGACTTCGGCGCCAGGGCCAGCGCGATGGTGGCGTGGCTCAGGGTGAGCGCCGCCTCCGGGAAACCGATCATGGCCACGGCCTGCGCGGCCGCGACAGCGGTCGGCAGCGCCGTCGGATCGGCGAGCCCGATGTCCTCACTGGCCGAGATCATCAGCCGCCGGGCGATGAAGCGCGGATCCTCCCCGGCCTCGATCATCCGCGCCAGGTAGTGCAGCGCCGCGTCCACGTCCGAGCCCCGGATGGACTTGATGAGCGCGCTCGCCACGTCGTAGTGCTGGTCGCCGTCCCGGTCGTACTTCACCGCCGCCCGGTCGACCGTCTCCTCCACGGTCTGGAGGAAGATCTCCGCCTCGCCCTTGGCGAGCGCGGCACCCGCCGCGGCCTCGAGCGCGGTCAGGGCACGTCTCGCGTCTCCCCCGGCGATCCGCAGCAGATGCTCCGCGGAGTCGTCGGGCAGGGTCACGGCCCCGTCGAGACCGCGCTCCTCGGTCAGGGCCCGGCGCAGCAGACCGCGCACGTCGTCGTCGGTGAGCGGCTCCAGCGTGAGCAGCAGGGAGCGGGACAGCAGCGGGGAGATCACCGAGAAGTACGGGTTCTCGGTCGTGGCGGCGATCAGCGTCACCCAGCGGTTCTCGACGGCGGGGAGCAGGGAGTCCTGCTGGGCCTTGCTGAAGCGGTGGATCTCGTCGAGGAAGAGGACGGTCTCCTTGCCGAATCCGCCCGCGGCGCGGCGGGCGCCGTCGATGACGGCCCGGACCTCCTTGACACCGGCGGTGATCGCGGAGAGTTCGACGAAGCGCTTGTTGGTCGCCTTGGAGACGACGTACGCCAGGGTCGTCTTGCCCGTGCCGGGCGGGCCCCAGAGGATCACCGAGGAGGCTCCCGCCGGCCCGCCGGACCCCTCGCCGACGAGTCGGCGCAGCGGGGACCCCGGCTTGAGCAGATGTTGCTGGCCCACGACCTCGTCGAGGGTGCGGGGACGCATGCGGACGGCCAGCGGGCTCGCAGACGGGTCCTTCTCCTGGCGTTCCTCGGCGGCGGCGGTGAAAAGATCGGGCTCCACGTGACGAAGCCTAAGCGAGGGGACTGACAGCCCCGGCGGAGTGCAGCCTCAGCGCCGGACCCCGGACCGCGCGCCGGCCGTCCGGCGCCCCGCGGCTCAGCCGAGCCAGAAGTCCCACCAGCGCGTCAGGATCAGCATGCCGATGACACCGGTGTGCAGCACCGGCAGGACCCAGGCGAACTCGGCCAGGAAGCCCTTCGCCCAGTCCGGGGCGGGCAGCAGCCCGTTGCGGATGTTGTGCGAGGTCACGTACCAGAACATGAAGATCGTGGCGACCCAGGCCAGGCAGCACCAGAGACACAGGGCGTTGATGTTGTACAGCGACTGGTACTGGAGCCAGGTGCAGAACGCGACGCCGAAGAGCGTGCCCGCGTTGAACGTCAGCCAGTACCAGCGGCGGAAACGGGCGCCGGCGAGGAGGCTCATGCCGACGCCGATCACGATCGCGTAGGTGACGAGACCGAGCATCGGGTTGGGGAACCCGAACGCCGAGGCCTGCTCGCTCTCCATCACGCTGCCGCAGGAGACGATCGGGTTCAGGCTGCAGCCGGGGGTGAACGTCGTCCCGGCGATCTTGGCCTCGAGGATCTTGAACTTGTCGATCGTGATGATCCACGCGGCGAGCAGTCCGGCCGCTCCGGTGATCACCAGCAGCCATGCGAACGCACGGCTGCCGCCGACGGCGCCGCGCACCCGCTCCGCTTCCCGGCCGGAGGACACGCCGTCAACCGCTGCAGTCGTCATATCGCCGTTTCCATCGCTCGGTCACTGCTCTGGCACGCTCATTCTGCCGCACTCGCGTACCTGTCCACCGTTCGGTGGGCATAAGGATCCGGCTCCGCCCCGCGTCGGGAACGGGAAGGCCCGGCCCCAGCGGGCCGGGCCTTCGGACGCCTGTCCCGGTCAGACGAGCCTCGCCCGGATCTCCTCCACCACCGAGTCGAGGGCGACCGGCGCCTGCTCGCCGGACTCCATGTCCTTGAGCTGCACCACGCCGTCCGCGAGATCCCGCTCACCGGCGACGATCGCGTACCGGGCGCCACTGCGGTTGGCGTTCTTCATGGCACCCTTGAGGCCCTTGCCGCCGTACGAGAAGTCGGCGGCGACCCCTGCCCTGCGCAGCCCGGTGACGACGCCGAAGAGCGCGCGGCGCGCCTCCTCGCCGAGCGGGACCGCGAACACGCTGGTGGACGCGGGCAGTTCGAGCTCGATGCCCTCGGCCTCCAGCGCCAGGACCGTCCGGTCCACGCCGAGCGCCCAGCCGACCGACGGCAGCGCCGGGCCGCCGATCATCTCGGACAGCCCGTCGTAGCGGCCTCCGCCGCCCACCGCGGACTGCGAGCCGAGGCCGTCGTGGACGAACTCGAACGTGGTGCGCGTGTAGTAGTCCAGCCCGCGCACCAGCTTCTCGTCGTCCTCGTAGGCCACGCCGGCCGCCGTCAGCAGCTCGCGGACCTCCTCGTGGTACGCCTTGCACGCGTCACACAGGTAGTCGCGCAGCAGCGGCGCTCCCGCGAGTTGCTTCTGGACCGAGTCGCGCTTGTCGTCCAGCACCCGCAGCGGGTTGATGTCGACGCGGCGGCGGGTGTCCTCGTCCAGGTCGAGCCCGCGCAGGAAGCCCTGGAGAGCGTCCCGGTAGACAGGACGGCACTCCTTGTCGCCGAGCGAGTTCAGCAGGATCCGGAAGTCGCTGAGGCCCAGCGAGCGGTACGCCTGGTCGGCGAGGATGATCAGCTCGGCGTCGAGCGCCGGGTCCTCGGCGCCGATGGCCTCGGCGCCGACCTGGGAGAAGTGCCTGTAGCGGCCCTTCTGGGGGCGCTCGTAGCGGTAGTACGAGCCCGAGTACCAGAGCTTCACCGGCAGGTTGCCGGACTTGTGGAGGTTGGCCTCCAGCGCCGCGCGCAGCACGGACGCGGTGCCCTCGGGCCGCAGGGCCAGCTTGTCGCCGCCCTTGGTCTCGAAGGCGTACATCTCCTTGGTCACGATGTCGGTGGACTCGCCGACGCCGCGCGCGAACAGCTCCACGTTCTCGAAGCCGGGCGTCTCGATGTAGCCGTAACCGGAGTTCCGCAGCGGCGCGGCGATCGCCTCGCGGACCGCCAGGTACTTCGCGGAGTCCGGTGGGATCAGGTCGTACGTGCCCTTGGGGGCCTGGAAGGTCGTCACGGAAGGTCTCGTCACATTCCTCGTCGGGGAGCGGCGGTGCCGCCGTCTCCCTGGCCGGCGGCCACCTCCCGCAGATACGGGTTGGCGGCGCGCTCGCGGCCGATGGTCGTCTGGGGGCCGTGGCCGGACAGCACCACGGTCGAGTCGTCGAGCGGCAGGCACACGCGGGCCAGCGAGTCGAGCATCTCGGCCATGTCACCGCCGGGAAGGTCGGTGCGTCCGATGGAGCCGGCGAAGAGCAGATCGCCCGAGAAGAAGACCGGCGGGACGTCCGCGGCCTCGGGCAGTCCGAACGTCACCGACCCCTTGGTATGGCCGGGCGCATGCCGCACGGTCATCTCCAGACCCGCCAGCTTCAGCGCGGCGCCGTCGGTCAGCTCGTGGACGTCGTCGGGCTCCCCCACGGTCAGCTCGCCCATGAGCGGCATCCCGATGGAGCGGCCGAGGGCCCTCTCCGGGTCGCTCATCATGTACCGGTCGGCGGGGTGGATCCACGCCGGTACGTCATGGGCTCCGCACACCGGGACGACCGAGGCGACGTGGTCGATGTGGCCGTGGGTGAGCACCACGGCGACGGGCTTGAGCCGATGCTTCCTGAGCGTCTCCTCGACTCCCTCGGCGGCCTGGTGGCCCGGGTCGATGATCACGCACTCCTCGCCTGCGGCCGGGGCGACCAGGTAGCAGTTGGTCCCCCAGGCCCCTGCGGGGAACCCGGCAATAAGCACGAATCGTCCTCAGTGTGTCGTCCGACGGGGATATCGCGTCACGGATTGCAACAGGTCAGAGCCTACCGGCGCTGCTCATTCGACAGCCAACCCGTATACGGTACGGACACACCCGTGCCCCACGGATCACACCATCACCAAGGAGAAGACCCGGTGGTCAGCAGCGATCAGCGGCGGCGCCAGCTCGCCAGGGAGAAGTTCGAGCGGCAGCAGCGGCGCCGTGAGGAGGCCCGCAGGAAGGCCAAGCGCCGCAACGCGGTCATCGCGGCCGGTCTCGCCGTCGTGGTGGCGGCGGGCGGCGCCGCGTACCTCTCGGTGGGTCTGGCGGACGGCGACCCGGGGGACGACTCGTCCCGGCAGACCGCACCGGCGCCGACGCCCACCGAGAGCGAGAGCGCGGCGCCCGAGCCGAAGATGGCCGTCGACGCCAAGGGCACGTACCGGATGTCGCTGGACACCAGCCAGGGCGCCGTGGCGTTCACGATGGACGCCGCGAAGACGCCCCGCACGGTGAACTCGTTCAAGCACCTCGCGGACAAGGGATTCTTCGACGGCACCACGTGCCACCGGCTGACCACGGAGGGCATCTTCGTGCTGCAGTGCGGAGACCCGAAGGGCGACGGCACCGGCGGCCCGGGCTACACCATCCCGGACGAGAACCTGACGGCGCTGGGCAAGCCGGCGGCGGACGGCAAGGTCACGTACCCCGCGGGCACGGTGGCCATGGCGAACACCGGCCAGCCGAACAGCGGCGGAAGCCAGTTCTTCCTGGTCTACAAGGACAGCGAACTGCCGCCGTCGTACACACCGTTCGGCAAGATCGACGAGGCAGGCCTGTCCGTGGTCAAGGCCGTCGGCGCGGCGGGCGCCGTCGGCGGGGCCACGGACGGTGCCCCCGCGAAGGCCGTCACGGTGAAGAAGGCGGCGGTCAGCAAGGGGTGACCCGGCGAATTCGGCGGCGCCGAGTGCGGACAGCCGGGCGGCCGGTCGCCTAGATTGGCGTTGTGCAGCGCGGGCTCGGTCCGCGTTGTGGGAGGGCGGGCGATGCCCGTCCAGGAAACTGTGGACGATGCCCGGGGCCCGAGCCCCTCGGGGGCATCATGTGGAGGAGGCGCTGTGAGCAGCGACCCGTGGGGCCGCGTCGACGAGACGGGCACCGTGTACGTGCGGACTTCCGACGGTGAGAAGGTCGTCGGATCGTGGCAGGCCGGCTCTCCCGAGGAGGCACTGGCCTACTTCGAGCGCAAGTACGAGGGCTTGGTTGTCGAGATCGGCCTCCTCGAGAAGCGGGTGAAGACCACCGATCTGTCGGCGAAAGACGCGATGACCGCGATCGACCACATTCGCGGGCAGATCGACGAGCACCACGCGGTCGGCGACCTCGAGGCGCTGAGCAAGCGGCTGGACGCGCTCGTGACGTCGGTCGAGTCCCGTCGCGAGGAGCGCAAGGCCCAGAAGGCGAAGCAGACCGACGAGGCCCGGCAGGCCAAGGAGGCGCTGGTCGCCGAGGCCGAGGAGCTGGCGCAGAGCGAGCAGTGGCGGGCGGCCGGCGAGCGGCTGCGGGCTCTCGTGGACACCTGGAAGGGCCTGCCGAGGCTCGACCGGAAGTCCGACGACGAGCTGTGGCACCGCTTCTCCCACGCGCGGTCGGCGTTCTCCAAGCGCCGCAAGGCCCACTTCGCCGCGCTGGACGCGCAGCGCGAGGTGGCCCGGCAGACGAAGGAGCGGCTGGTCGCCGAGGCCGAGGCGCTGTCCGGATCGACCGACTGGGGTCCCACGGCCGCGCGCTACCGCGAGCTGATGGCGGAGTGGAAGGCCGCGGGCCGCGCGCAGCGCGAGCACGAGGAAGACCTGTGGAACCGCTTCCGCGGCGCCCAGGACATCTTCTTCGCCGCCCGCAGCGGGGTGTTCGCGGAGCGGGACGCCGAGCAGTCCGAGAACCTGAAGCTCAAGGAGGAGCTGGCGGTCGAGGCGGAGAAGCTGGTGCCGGTGACGGATCTGAAGGCCGCGCGAGCCGCCTTCCGCTCCATCAACGAGCGCTGGGAGGCCATCGGTCACGTCCCGCGTGACGCCCGCCCGAAGGTCGAGGGCCGGATGCACGCGGTGGAGCGGGCGATCCAGGAGGCCGAGGAGGCCGAGTGGCGCCGCACCAACCCCGAGGCGCGGGCGCGTGCGGAGGGCCTGACGGGTCAGCTGCAGGCCGCGGTGGACAAGCTGCGCACGCAGATCGACGCGGCCCGTGCGGCCGGCAACAACGCGAAGGCGGACAAGCTCTCGCGTGAGCTCGAGGGACGTCAGGCGCTGCTCGACCAGGCGCTGAAGGGCCTGGAGGAGTTCGGCGGCTGACACCGCGGACACGGATACGGGACGGGCCCGGCGGCATCTGCATCTGCCGCCGGGCCCGTCCCGTATCCGTGTGCTGTGCCGGGCCCCGGACGCGGACCCGTGCCGGAAAAGCCCGGGACGCTCCGCCGGCCGGCCTCACCGGCGCCGAGCCCGGGCCGCGGCCCGGCGGCCGCTACGGGCGCCGCGCCGATGTCACCCGGTAGACGTCGTAGACGCCCTCGACCCCGCGAACCGCCTTCAGGACGTGGCCCAGGTGCTTCGGGTCGCCCATCTCGAAGGTGAAGCGCGAGGTGGCGACACGGTCACGGGAGGTCTGGACGGCCGCGGAAAGGATGTTGACGTGCTGGTCGGACAGCACGCGGGTGACGTCCGACAACAGCCGGGAACGATCCAGCGCCTCAACCTGGATGGCGACGAGGAAGACCGAGGACTGTGTCGGCGCCCACTCGACGTCGAGCATGCGTTCGGGCTGCTGCGACAGCGAGTCCACGTTGACACAGTCCGCCCGGTGTACGGAGACGCCGCTGCCGCGGGTGACGAACCCGATGATCGGATCTCCGGGCACGGGCGTACAGCAGCGGGCGAGCTTCACCCAGACGTCGTCGACGCCCTTGACGACCACACCCGGATCGGCGTTGGCACGGCGCTTGCGACCGCGGCTGCGGGACGGCGGCGTCGACTCGGCGATGTCCTCGCTCGCCGCCTCCTCGCCGCCGAGCGCCTGCACGAGCTTCTGGACCACGCCCTGCGCGGCGACATGGCCCTCGCCGATCGCCGCGTACAGCGACGAGATGTCGGGGTAGCGCATCTCGTGCGCGAGCGTGACCAGCGAGTCTCCGGTGAGGATGCGCTGGATCGGCAGGTTCTGCTTGCGCATCGCCCGCACGATGGCGTCCTTGCCCTGCTCGATCGCCTCGTCACGGCGTTCCTTGGAGAACCAGGCACGGATCTTGTTCCTGGCCCGGGGCGACTTGACGAAGCCCAGCCAGTCGCGCGAGGGGCCCGCGCCGGTCGCCTTGGACGTGAAGACCTCGACCAGGTCGCCGTTGTCCAGCGTCGACTCGAGGGGGACGAGCCGGCCGTTGACGCGTGCGCCTATCGTGCGGTGGCCGACCTCGGTGTGGACGGCGTACGCGAAGTCGACGGGTGTGGCGCCCGCGGGGAGCGCTATGACGTCTCCCTTCGGCGTGAACACGAAGACCTCGTTGCGGGAGAGGTCGAAGCGCAGGGACTCCAGGAACTCGCCCGGGTCCTCGGTCTCCTTCTGCCAGTCCAGCAGCTGGCGGAGCCACGCCATGTCGTTGACGGCGTCCTTGTCCTTGCCCGAGCCCTTGGGGACATCGGTACGGATCTTGGACGCGCCGGCGACGGCCTCCTGCTTGTACTTCCAGTGCGCGGCGATGCCGTACTCGGCCCTGCGGTGCATGTCGAACGTACGGATCTGGAGTTCGACAGGCTTGCCGCTGGGCCCGATGACCGTCGTGTGCAGCGACTGGTACATGTTGAACTTCGGCATCGCGATGTAGTCCTTGAACCGCCCCGGAACGGGGTTCCAGCGGGCGTGGACCGTGCCGAGCGCGGCATAGCAGTCGCGGACGGTGTCGACGAGGACGCGGATGCCGACCAGGTCGTAGATCTCCGCGAAGTCCCGACCGCGGACGATCATCTTCTGGTAGACGCTGTAGTAGTGCTTCGGCCGGCCGGTGACGGTGGCCTTGATCCGGGCGGCGCGCAGATCGGACTGCACCTCGTCCGTCACTATCGCCAGGTACTCGTCGCGCTTGGGAGCGCGCTCGGCGACGAGACGGACGATCTCGTCGTACATCTTCGGGTAGAGGATCGCGAAGGCGAGGTCCTCGAGCTCCCACTTGATGGTGTTCATGCCCAGCCGGTGGGCCAGCGGGGCGTAGATCTCCAGGGTCTCGCGGGCCTTCTTCTCCTGCTTCTCCCGCTTGAGGTAGCGCATCGTGCGCATGTTGTGCAGGCGGTCCGCGAGCTTGATGACCAGGACTCTCGGGTCCTTGGCCATGGCGACGACCATCTTGCGGACGGTCTCCGCCTGGGCGGCCTCGCCGAACTTGACCTTGTCCAGCTTGGTGACGCCGTCGACGAGCAGGGCCACCTGGTCGCCGAAGTCCCGGCGCAGGGTGTCCAGCCCGTACTCGGTGTCCTCGACGGTGTCGTGCAGCAGCCCTGCCATCAGGGTGGCGGGATCCATGCCGAGCTCGGCGAGGATGGTGGTGACGGCGAGCGGATGCGTGATGTACGGGTCGCCGCTCTTGCGCTTCTGGCCCCGGTGCCAGCGCTCGGCGACCTGGTAGGCACGCTCGATCTGGCGCAGTGTGGCCGTCTCGATCTTCGGGTCGTTGCTGCGCACGATCCGCAGCAGCGGCTCGAGCACCGGGTTGTACGGGCTGGAGCGCTGGACGCCCAGGCGGGCCAGCCGGGCGCGGACCCGGTTGGAGGAGCCGCCGGAGCGCGCGGGAACCGGGGCGGGCGACGCGGGCTTCGGGGCGGACACGGGAACGGAGGCCGGGCCGCCCGCACTCCCCTGAGCGGCCGCGGTCCGTTCCGCGTGCTTCTTCTCGGGCGTGTCAGGGGCCGCGACAGCCTTGTCGGCCTGCTGGTCGGGCTGCGCGGTGGCGGGACGGGCCTCGTCTGGCAAGAGCGCTCCTCGTGCGGGTCCGGGTCCCCCGGTCAGGCCCGGAAAGGCCATGGTATCGACCCCGGGCGTTCACCTCGCCCCGGGACGGGGACTGTCCACAACGCGGAACGGGCACCCAGTGTTCCCGGGTGCCCGTTTCCGTGCCGTAGCGGCGGTGCTGAGCAGGTCAGACCGTCAGCAGCGCCTCCAGCGGAGCGCCCTGCAGCGCAGGCTCCAGACGGGCCCGCCCGCCGAGGAAGCCCAGCTCCATCAGGATCGCGACGCCCGCGACCTCGGCGCCGGCCCGGCGGATCAGCTCCAGCGAGGCCTCGGCGGTGCCGCCGGTGGCGAGGACGTCGTCGATCACCATGACCCGGTCGCCGCCGCCGAGGTCTTCGGCGTGGATCTCGATCTCGGCCGTGCCGTACTCCAGCTCGTACGCCTGCGACAGCGTCGCGCCGGGGAGCTTGCCCGCCTTGCGCACGGGGATGAAGCCGAGGCCGGCTCGGACCGCGACCGGGGCGGCGAGGATGAATCCCCGGGCCTCCAGGCCGACGACCTTCGTCGCGCCGTGCCGGGCGCACACTCCGGCGAGGGCGTCGGTGAGCGCCGTGAAGGCCGCCGGGTCCGCGAGCAACGGGGTGATGTCCTTGAACATCACGCCCGGCTGCGGGTAGTCGGAGACGTCCCGGATGCGGCTGAGCAGCAGCTCCCGCATGCCCTCGGTCATCGGCGCCTTCCCGAGGGACGGCCCCGGCCGCGGCCGCGCTGGCCGACGACCGCTCCGGCCGTCGCCGCCTCGCCGGGCAGGGCGTCCTGGGACTCGCCGTGGGGCTCCGCATCGCCGTCCTCGCCGGACCCGCCCTTGGCGGCGGCCGCCGCGCGCTTGGCGAGGACCCGCTTCTTCAGGGCCTTCATCGCGGGCTCGCGCTCCTTGAGGTCGGCGACCAGCGGAGTGGCGATGAAGATCGACGAGTAGGCACCGGCGGCGAGACCGACGAAGAGCGACAGCGAGATGTCGTTCAGCATGCCCGCGCCGAGGAAGCCGCCGCCGATGAACAGCAGGCCGGCGACCGGCAGCAGCGCCACGACCGTGGTGTTGATGGAACGGACCAGGGTGCTGTTGATCGACCGGTTGGCGATCTCGCCGTACGTCCAGCGGGTCTGCTTGGTGATGTCCTTCGTGCCTTCCTTGAGGCTGTCGAAGACCACCACCGTGTCGTACAGCGAGTAACCGAGGATCGTCAGCAGACCGATCACCGTGCCCGGCGTGACCTCGAACCCGACGAGGGCGTAGATGCCCACCGTGATCGTGATGTCGTGGATCAGCGCCACGAGCGCGGCGAGTGCCATGCGCCACTCGAAGGCGATGGCCAGGTAGATCACCACGAGAATCATGAACACGCCGAGGCCGGTCCACGCCTTGCTGGCGATCTGCTCGCCCCAGCTCGGACCGACCAGCTCGAAGTTGATCTGGCCCGCCGGGATCTTCAGGTCCTCGGAGAGCTCCTTGCCGACCTGGTTGGCCTCTGCGGTGTCCAGCTCGCTGACCTGGATGCGCAGGGTGCCGTTGCCGAGCTTCTGGACGATCGCCGGGTGACCGGAGGCCTCCTGCGCGAACTCCTGGGCCTGGGCGACGGACACGCTCGTCTTCGGAGTGGTGAAGACGGCACCGCCCTTGAACTCGATGCCCATGTTCAGACCCCGCACCGCCAGGCCGACGATGGCCGTGATGGTGATCAGGATCGAGATTCCGTACCAGATCTTCCGCTTGCCGACGAAGTCGTAGCCGACCTCACCGCGGTAGAGCCTGGCGCCAAGGGTGCCGAGACGCGACATCTCACGCCTCCTTCGGGTCGACGGGGGCGGAGACACGGCGCGAGCGGCGCAGCGGCGGCTTGGCGCCGAGTCGCTTCGGGTCCAGACCGGACCAGGGGTGTCCGCTCGCGAAGAACTTCGTGCGGGCGAGGAGCGTCATCAGCGGCTTGGTGAAGAAGAACACCACGACCACGTCGAGCAGGGTGGTCAGGCCGAGCGTGAACGCGAAGCCCTGTACCTTGCCGACGGTCACGATGAAGAGCACCGCGGCGGCGAGGAACGACACGAAGTCGGAGACGAGGATCGTGCGCCGGGCACGCGGCCAGGCGCGCTCGACGGCGGGGCGCAGCGTGCGGCCCTCGCGGATCTCGTCCCGGATGCGCTCGAAGTACACGATGAACGAGTCCGCGGTGATACCGATGGCGACGATGGCACCGCAGACGGCGGGCAGGTTCAGCGCGAAGCCGATGGCCGGGCCGAGCAGCGACATCAGGGCGTAGGTCAGGATCGCCGAGGCCAGCAGGCTGAGCAGGGCGACGAGCGACAGACCCCGGTAGTAGACCACCAGGTAGATCACGACGAGCGCGAGGCCGATGGCGCCCGCGATGAGACCGGCCTTGAGCTGCTCGCCACCGAGCGCGGGCGTCACGGTGGTGACGGTCTCCACGTCGAAGCTCAACGGGAGCGCACCGTAGGACAGGATGTTGCCGAGGTCCTGTGCCGACTCCTGGTCGAAGTTGCCCGAGATCTCGGCGCTGGCGCTGAGGGTCTGGTTGACCTGAGGCGCCGAGACGACCTCACCGTCGAGCACGATCGCGAACTGGTTCATCGGCGACGGCTGCTGCGAGAGCTTGCCGGTGATCTTCGCGAACTTCTTCGAGCCGGCGCCCGTGAAGTCCATCTGCACGATCCAGATGCCGCGCTGCGGGTCCAGCACGCCCTTGGCGTCGTCGACGTCCTTGCCGTCGACCTCGGCCGGGCCGAGCAGGTACTTCTCCCAGCCACCGACACTGTTCTTGCCACAGGCGACGGTGGCCTGCTCGGGCTGGGCACCCTTGCCCGCGTTGGAGCGTGCCTTCGGGTCGAGGCAGTTCAGGGCGGCGAACTGCTTCTCCAGCTCCGGATTGGCGGCGGCTCCGCTGGGCGTGGGCGCCGGGTTCGGGCTCTCCGGAGCCTTCGGCTGGTCCGAGGCGGCGCCGCTCGGCGTCGGCGAGGGCGCCTTCAGCGCCTCGGTGACGGCACGGCCCTGCGTGGTCGGGCTGCTGCTCGGCGCGGTGGCCTTGTCCTTGCCGTCGGTCGCCTTCTCACCGGGCTTGCCGGACGGCGAGGCGCTCGGGCTGCCGGTGGGCTCGGGATTCGCCGGGCCGGCGGGCACCACGTTGAGCACGGGGCGGAAGTACAGTCGCGCGGTCGTGCCGACCAGCTTCTGGGCCTGCTCCGAGTTCGTACCCTTGGGGATGTTGACGATGATGTTCTCTTTGCCCTGGGTCTGGACCTCGGCCTCGGAGACACCCAGACCATTGACACGACGCTCGATGATGCCGACCGCCGTGTTCATGTTGGTCTCGTTGACCGCGCTCTCCTTGCCGGGCTCCGCCTCCGCCTTGAGCGTGATCGTCGTACCGCCCGCGAGGTCGATACCGAGTCGCGGCGTGGTGTCCCCGGACCAGAACATCCCGCCGACGAGACCGGCCATGACAATCAGCATCAGCGCGAGGGTACGCCCAGGCTTCCCCTGACCCCCCGGCGCCTTTCGGCCCTTCTTCGGTGCTGCCACCTTGTCGTTTCTCCCTGTCCAACCGCCCCGCGCCGGGTATGCGACGGGTCGGCCACGATGTGTTGTGGGGACCTGCCCCCGCGGAAGAAGTGGGCACGCACCGGGGACCGCGCGCGCCGGTGGGCGCGCCGCGGTCCCCGGTCGCGGCTACTTCGCGTCGGTGTCGCCGCCGCTCTTGTCGTCGCCCTTGGCGTCCTTGGCCTCCGGCGCCGACTCGGCGTCGTCCGCCTCGTCCTTCTTGCCGAGGTCGATCTTGGCATCCTGGGCGGCGTCGGCAGCACCCGCGTCGGTCAGCGAGGAGGCGTCGTCCGGCACGATCGGCGTGTCGCTCTTGAGGTCGTCTTCCCCGTCGCCGTGCACGATCCGGTTGTACTCGGCGTCCTCCAGAACGGCCCCGATGGCGTTCTTGGCGAATACGAGGTGCACGCCGGGGGCGGCCTCGAGGAGGACCGTGTCGTCGTTGACGTCCTTGACCGTGGCGTAGAGGCCGCCGATGGTCCGGACGCCGGTGCCGGGCTGCATCTGGTTCCGCATGTTCACCGCCGCCTGCTGCTTCTTCTTGGCGGAGCGGGTCATCAGGAACATGGCCCCGATGAGCACGATGAACGGGAGGAGGGTCACGATATCCACGGGACGGAATTCCTTCGCACGACCGCGGTGAGGAGCGGCCTGGTCTACGGGGGTGGGTACGCCGACCTTCACGGGCGGCATCGGCGGAGTCTAAGCGAGTCCGCATCGATGGAACAACGCCCAGCATCGCACCCCGGTTCCCGCCCGGGCGACCCTCCGCGCCGTCACGTCCCGAACAGACCCTGTTGTCCGCTCGCACCGGAGCCCTGCCGGGGCGGCACCAGGCCGAGGTGCGCCCATGCCGCCGGCGTCGCCACGCGGCCCCGCGGGGTGCGGGCCAGCAGGCCCTCCCGGACCAGGAAGGGCTCCGCGACCTCCTCGACGGTCTCCCGCTCCTCCCCCACGGCCACGGCCAGGGTCGACAGGCCGACCGGGCCGCCACCGAACAGCTTGAGGAGCGCCTTGAGCACCGCGCGGTCGAGCCGGTCGAGGCCGCGGCCGTCCACCTCGTACACCGCGAGGGCGGCCGCTGCGATCTCTCGGGTGACCCGGCCGTCCTCCTTGACCTGGGCGTAGTCGCGGACGCGACGCAGCAGCCGGTTGGCGATGCGCGGCGTGCCGCGGGAGCGCCCGGCGATCTCCGCCGCTCCGTCCGTGTCGACCGCCACGTCCAGGAGCTGGGCGGAGCGGTGGACGACGCGCTCGAGCTCGGCGGGTTCGTAGAACTCCATGTGCGCGGTGAAGCCGAAGCGGTCGCGCAGCGGCGGGGGCAGCAGTCCGGCCCGGGTGGTGGCGCCGACCAGGGTGAACGGAGGCAGTTCCAGCGGGATGGCGGTGGCGCCGGGCCCCTTGCCGACGATCACGTCGACGCGGAAGTCCTCCATGGCCATGTAGAGCATCTCCTCGGCGGGCCGGGACATCCGGTGGATCTCGTCGAGGAACAGCACCTCGCCCTCCTGGAGGGAGGAGAGGATGGCGGCGAGGTCTCCCGCGTGCTGGATGGCCGGGCCGCTGGTGATCCTGATCGGGGCACCCATCTCGGCCGCGATGATCATGGAGAGCGTGGTCTTGCCGAGCCCGGGGGCTCCGGAGAGCAGGACGTGGTCGGCGGTGGCGCCGCGAGCGAGCGCCGCCTTCAGAACGAGGTCGAGTTGTTCGCGTACGCGCTCCTGACCGACGAACTCGTCCAGCGACTTCGGCCGCAGGGCCGCCTCCACGGCCTGGTCCTCGCCGTCGGCGGAGGCCCCGACGAGCCTGCCGTCGGCGGCGTCGGCGGTCGGCGGTGCGGTGTCGTCCCAGTTCACTGTGGATTGCCTCGCGTGGGTGGGCGGGTGCGGTTCGGGGTCAGCGGGTGCGGTTCAGCGTCTGGAGGGCGGACTTGAGCAGCGGGCCGATCTGGGGCTCGCCCGCCGCCGCCTCCGCCTGCGGGGTGACGGCGGTGACCGCCTCGTCGGCCTCGCGGGTGGCGTAGCCGAGTCCGATCAGCGCGGCGTGCAACTGGTCGCGCCAGGACTGGGTGACGGGGGCGCCGACGGCACGGCCGGGGGACCCTGTCGGGTCGCCGAGGCGGTCCTTGAGCTCGAGCAGCAGCTTCTGGGCGCCCTTCCTCCCGATGCCGGGGACGGCCGTGAGCGCCTTCTCGTCACCCGTGGCCACCGCACGCCGCAGCGCGTCCGGGCTGTGCACCGCGAGCATCGCCTGTGCCAGCCGGGGTCCGACGCCGCTCGCGGTCTGGAGCAACTCGAAGACCTGCCGCTCGTCGTCGTCGGCGAAGCCGTACAACGTCAGGGAGTCCTCGCGGACCACCAACGACGTGGCGAGCCGCGCCTCCTGACCCACTCTCAGCCCGGACAGGGTGTCGGGTGTGCACTGGACGGCCATGCCGACGCCGCCGACCTCGATCACGGCGGTGGTCGGGGCGAGGGCGGCGACCGGGCCGCTCACAAAGGCGATCATGCGGTACGGCCTTTCGTCGCGTGGTGGGCGGCGACCGCCCGCTGCAGGCGGTTCTGCGCGGGCGCCCGCCAGATGTGGCAGATGGCGAGGGCGAGGGCGTCGGCGGCGTCGGCCGGCTTCGGCGGGGCGTCCAGCCGCAGCAGCCGGGTCACCATTGCGCCCACCTGCCCCTTGTCGGCGCGGCCGCTGCCGGTGACGGACGCCTTGACCTCGCTCGGGGTGTGCAGGGCGACGGGCAGTCCGCGGCGGGCCGCGCACAGCATGGCGACGGCGCTGGCCTGGGCCGTACCCATGACCGTGCGGACGTTGTGCTGGCTGAACACCCGCTCGACCGCGACCAGTTCGGGCCGGTACGCGTCCAGCCACTCCTCGATCCCGCGTTCGACGGCGACGAGCCGGTCGCCGATCTCCGCGTCCGCGGAAGTGCGGACCACGCCGACGCCGAGCATCGTCAGCGGACGGCCCGCGACGCCCTCGACGACACCGATGCCGCACCGGGTCAGCCCCGGGTCCACCCCCAGCACACGCACACGCCCACCCCCTCCTCGCCGTCCCCCGGCCACCGCCGGAAGGTGCCCCGGCGCTTGTGCAGGCTATCGGCTCCCGCTGACAACCACCGACAACGCCTCGGGCCGAAACGCGACGGGCCGACGGGGTGCGTCCCCGTCGGCCCGTCGTACGAAGCGGGATCAGGCGTCGACCTTCTCCATGACGTCGTCCGAGACGTCGAAGTTGGCGAAGACGTTCTGCACGTCGTCGCTGTCCTCCAGCGCGTCGATCAGCTTGAAGATCTTGCGCGCGCCCTCTTCGTCCAGTTCGACCTGCATGGTCGGGACGAAGTCGGCCTCGGCCGAGTCGTAGTCGATACCGGCGTCCTGGAGCGCGGTGCGGACCGCGACCAGGTCCGTGGCCTCGCTGATGACCTCGAAGTTCTCACCCAGGTCGTTGACCTCCTCGGCACCCGCGTCCAGCACCGCGCCGAGCACGTCGTCCTCGGTCAGCTCGCCCTTCGGGAGCACCACGACGCCCTTGCGGTTGAAGAGGTAGGACACCGAGCCGGGGTCGGCCATCGAGCCGCCGTTGCGGGTCATCGCTACACGCACGTCGGAGGCGGCACGGTTGCGGTTGTCGGTGAGGCACTCGATGAGCACCGCCACACCGTTCGGACCGTAGCCCTCGTACATGATCGTCTCGTAGTCGGCGCCGCCGGCCTCGAGGCCCGCGCCGCGCTTGACCGCGGAGTCGATGTTCTTGTTCGGGACCGACTGCTTCTTCGCCTTCTGGATGGCGTCGAAGAGGGTCGGGTTGCCGTCGACGTCGGCGCCGCCGGTACGGGCCGCAACCTCGATGTTCTTGATCAGCTTCGCGAAGAGCTTGCCGCGCTTGGCGTCGATCACGGCCTTCTTGTGCTTCGTCGTGGCCCATTTAGAGTGGCCGGACATCTGCCTGTCTCCTTCGCGTAACCGATCTCTGCTGCGTTCGCCTGTGATCCTACCCGTCGCCCGACCACCGCCCCCCTCACGGAGCGCTGACGCGTGCACCTTCTGATCGCGAGGCGCGCACCATGTCGACGAACAGGGCGTGCACACGGTGATCCCCGGTCAGCTCCGGGTGGAACGACGTGGCCAGCGCGGTGCCCTGGCGGACGGCGACGATGTGGCCGTCGTGCTCGGCGAGCACCTCGACCTCGGCGCCGACGGACTCGACCCACGGGGCGCGGATGAAGACGCCCTCCACGGGACCGCCCTCGACGCCCGTGACCGCGACCGCCGACTCGAAGGACTCGTTCTGGCGACCGAAGGCGTTGCGGCGCACGATCATGTCGATGCCGCCGATGGTCTCCTGACCCGACCGCGGGTCAAGGATCTTCTCGGCGAGCATGATCAGGCCCGCGCAGGTGCCGTAGACCGGCATCCCGGCGCGCACGCGCTCGCGCAGCGGCTCCATCACCCCGAAGAGACGGGCCAGTTTGGAGATGGTGGTGGACTCGCCGCCCGGGATGACGAGGCCGTCGACCCCGGCGAGTTCCTCGGGGCGCCGGACCGACCTGGCCGCGGCGTCGGCCGCGGCCAGGGCGATCAGGTGCTCCCGTACGTCGCCCTGCAGAGCCAGTACTCCGATGACAGGGGTGCCGGGTGTGCTCATGGGTGGTTACCAGCCGCGGTTCGCGTAGCGCTCGGCCTCGGGCAGGGTGTCGCAGTTGATACCGACCATGGCCTCGCCGAGGTTGCGGGAGGCGTCCGCGATGATCTTGGGGTCGTCGTAGAAGGTGGTGGCCTTCACGATGGCCGCGGCACGCTTGGCCGGGTCGCCGGACTTGAAGATGCCGGAGCCGACGAAGACGCCCTCTGCGCCGAGCTGGCGCATCAGCGCGGCGTCGGCGGGGGTGGCGACACCACCGGCGGAGAAGAGGACGACCGGCAGCTTGCCGAGCCGGGCGACCTCGGCGACGAGCTCGTACGGGGCGCGCAGCTCCTTGGCGGCGGCGTACAGCTCGTTGTTGTCGAAGCCGCGCAGGCGGGCGATCTCGTTCTTGATCTGGCGCAGGTGGCGGACGGCCTCGACGACGTTGCCGGTGCCGGCCTCGCCCTTGGAGCGGATCATGGCCGCGCCCTCGGCGATCCGGCGCAGGGCCTCGCCCAGGTTGGTGGCGCCGCAGACGAAGGGGGTGGTGAAGGCCCACTTGTCGGAGTGGTTGACCTCGTCGGCCGGGGTGAGCACCTCGGACTCGTCGATGTAGTCCACACCGAGCGACTGCAGGACCTGGGCCTCGACGAAGTGGCCGATGCGGGACTTGGCCATCACCGGGATCGAGACGGCCTCGATGATGCCCTCGATCATGTCCGGGTCGGACATCCGGGCCACGCCGCCGTCCTTGCGGATGTCGGCGGGAACGCGCTCCAGGGCCATGACGGCCACGGCGCCCGCGTCCTCGGCGATCTTCGCCTGGTCAGGCGTGACGACGTCCATGATCACGCCGCCCTTGAGCTGCTCGGCCATGCCTCGCTTCACACGTGCGGTGCCGGTCTCGGGAGCCTGCGGGGAGTTGGAGAACGTGCTGGACACGATCGACCTCATTCGGTGACGACAAATGGTGCTCCGACGAGGAAACAGTCCGGTGCCAGGCCACGGCAAGGGCCAATGGGGACCCTGTGGATCGTTTTGGCGCTGGCCTCGGGGCGGTGCCAGGCGCCTCGGGGCGGCGCCGGGCCGACGTCCGGACCCGGTTGCCCGGACGTCGGCCCGGCGCGGGCGGTCTACCGGCACGGGCGTCCCCGCACGGACGGGACGCGCTCCGACCCGGCACCGCGGTGTCCCGGCACAGGCGGTCCACCCGCACGGGCGTCCCCGCACCGACGGGACGCGCTCCGACCCGGCACCGCGATGTCCCGGCACAGGCGGTCCACCCGCACGGGCGTCCCCGCACCGACGGGACGCGCTCCGACCCGGCACCGCGATGTCCCGGCACAGGCGGTCCACCCGCACGGGCGTCCCCGCACCGACGGGACGCGCTCCGACCCGGCACCGCGATGTCCCGGCACAGGCGGTCCACCCGCACGGGCGTCCCCGCACCGACGGGACGCGCTCCGACCCGGCACCGCGGTGTCCCGGCACGGGCATGTGCCGGCTGGAGGGGTGCCGCCGGTCCGGCACCGCGGGGCAGGCCGTTACGGCCGGTCCGCCAGTGCCACCGGGGGCTCGTCGTCCATCTCGAAGGCAAGCGGGGACGGGGCGTGCCCGGCGAGGCGGAACCAGCGGACCTTGCGGTGCCGGCGCAGCGCCCGCGCCGCCCGTACGGCGTCGTTGTGGAACCGCCGCGCCATCGGGACGCGCCGTACGGCCGCGGCCAGTTCGTCGGCGGCGTCGTCTCCCCCGGGAGCCTGCCGCACGGCCTCCACCTGTTGCGTCTCGCCGAACACGGCGCGCAGCGCCTGGCTCAGCTCGCTCTCCGCGACCTCGCGGTGCTCCTCGTCCGCCTGACGGGCCGCGTGCGCGGCCTCGTAGAGCACGATCGAGGCGGCGGGGTCCAGCACGCCGGAGGTGGCGAGCTCCTGGGTGACCGAGGCGCGGCGCAGGAGCTGGGCGTCGAGTGCCGCCCGCGCGGCGTCGATCCGAGCGTGCAGGCGATCGAGCCGGCCGGCGGTCCAGCTGAGGTACAGGCCGACGGCGACGAGCGCGACGACGATCCAGATCAGGGTTGCGGTCACGCCGGGTCAATCTACCGGTGAGTCGGGGAGCGCCTTCGCGCCCGGGCCCCGGGGCCGCGTCCGGCCGCGCCCCGACGTGCCCCGGACGCCTCAGTCGCGGGCCAGACCGAAGCGCGCCATCAGCCCGCCCGGGCGTTCGTCCGCGGCCACCGAGGCCGCGCCGTCCGTCACCGTCTCGTACACCGCGAGGATGTCCGCGCCGACCGTGGACCAGTCGAAGCGCCGCACATGGGCGCTGCCGCGGGCGCTGAGCTCGGCGCGCCGGGACGGCGAGCCCAGCAGCCGGATCGCGGCGTCGGCCAGCGCGCCGGCGTCCTCGTTGGCGAAGAGCTCGCCCGCCGCGCCCTGGTCCAGTACCTGGGCGAACGCGTCGAGGTCCGAGGCCAGTACCGGCGCACCGGCCGACAGGGCCTCGACCAGGATGATGCCGAAACTCTCACCACCGGTGTTGGGCGCGACGTACACGTCGACGCTGCGCAGCAGCCGGGCCTTGTCCTCGTCGCTGACCATCCCCAGGAACTCGACGTGCTCGCGCATCGCCGCGGGGAGCGACTCGACGGCCTCCTCCTCGTCGCCGCGCCCCGCGACGAGCAGCCGGGTGTCGGGACGGGCCTGAAGGATCCTCGGCAGGGCCTTCATCAGGACGGGCAGGCCCTTGCGGGGCTCGTCGATGCGCCCGATGAACCCCAGGGTCCCCCCCTTGCCTTCGCCGGTGGCACCCCCACCCTGCCACTCCGCCTTCGGCTCGGCCTTCGCGAAGAAGTCGACGTCGACGCCGTTGGGGATGACCACGGCGTCGCCGCCGAGGTGCTCCACGAGCGTGCGCCGGGCGTACTCGCTGACCGCGATCCGAGCGTTGATCTTCTCCAGGGCGGGCTGGAGGATCGGGTACGCGGCGATCATCGCCCGCGAGCGCGGGTTGGACGTGTGGAAGGTCGCCACGATCGGCCCCTGGGCCGCCCAGCAGGACAGCAGCCCCAGGGACGGCGAGGCCGGCTCGTGGATGTGGATCACGTCGAAGGTGCCGTCGTGCAGCCAGCGCCGCACCCGGGCCGCGGAGAGGAAGCCGAAGTTGAGCCGGGCGACCGAGCCGTTGTACGGCACGGGCACGGCACGGCCCGCCGACACGACGTACGGCGGCAGCGGGGTGTCGTCGTCGGCCGGGGCGAGGACGGAGACCTCGTGGCCCAGTCCGATCAGATGCTCCGCGAGGTCGCGGATGTGGAACTGGACGCCGCCGGGGACGTCCCACGAGTAGGGGCAGACGATCCCGATCCTCACGTCCGGAACTCCCTCGTGTCGCCCCGGTCCTCCAGGTCCGAGAGCCACAACCGCTGCAGCATGTGCCAGTCCTCCGGGTGGTCGGCGATTCCGGTGGCGAAGGCGT
Source organism: Streptomyces marianii (assembly GCF_005795905.1). Classification (NCBI taxonomy): domain Bacteria; kingdom Bacillati; phylum Actinomycetota; class Actinomycetes; order Kitasatosporales; family Streptomycetaceae; genus Streptomyces; species Streptomyces marianii. The sequence continues at coordinate 7,099,766 of NZ_VAWE01000001.1, read as the reverse complement.
CGGCCAGCGCCTGTGTCATCACGGACGTCCTCTCGGCCCTGGTACCTGTCTCGGGTATGTCGACGGGCGGATGGACCCGCCCCTTCATGACGGACGTCCCGTCGTACCAGAGGGTCACCGGCAGCAGCAGCGCGCCGGTCTGCTGGGCGAGCAGCGCGGGTCCCGCGGGCATCCTGGCCGTCTCGCCGAAGAACTTCACCTCGATGCCCGAGGCGGACAGGTCGCGGTCGGCGACCAGGCAGACGAGTCCGCCGGCGCGCAGCCGCCGGGCCAGGGTGCCGAAGGCGGAGCCGCCGGTGTGCGGCAGTACCTCCATGCCGAGGGACTCGCGGTAGGCGACGAACCGGTCGTACAGGGTCTCCGGCTTCAGCCGCTCCGCGACGGTGGTGAACGGTATGCCGAGCGCACGGGTCGCCCAGACCCCCGCCAGGTCCCAGTTCGCCAGGTGCGGCAGCGCCAGGACGACGCCCCTGCCCTCGGCCATGCCGTCGTGCAGGCGCCGGATGTTCTCGATGTCCACGCTCCGGCGCACGCGCTCCTCGCCCCAGGACGGGAGCCGGAAGGACTCCATCCAGTAGCGCATGTACGAGCGCATCCCGGCTTTGGACAGTTCGGCGAGCCGCTCCGGTCCGGCGTCGGGCACCACCCGGGCCAGGTTGGCCTCCAGCCGCAGCACGCCCTTCCCGCGCCGCTTCCACGCGGTGTCGGCGATGGAGCGTCCGAGCGCGGCGGCGGCGGGCTCCGGGAGCTTCCTGACCGTCGCCCAGCCCAGCCCGTACAGCGTGTCCGTCAGCCGGTCCGGCATGCCGCTCATGCCTCACTCCCCTGCGAGGTGCCCTGGGTGGTCCCGTGCGAGGGGCCCTGCGGGGGGCCGCCGCCGGGCGTCGGGGCGTCCGCCTCGGCCGCCTCGCGGCGCACCGTGACCACGCGCTGCGCCAGCGTCACCACCGAGCCCGCGGCCACGATCCAGAGCGCGACGGGGAGCAGTACGTCGACACCGGGGACCCCGAAGGCGTGGAGTCCGGCGAGCCCGGCCGCGACCAGCGAGATCACCAGCCGCTCGGCCCGCTCCACCAGCCCGTTCACGGCTACCGGCAGCCCGATCGACTCGCCCCGTGCCTTGGTGTACGAGACGACCTGGCCGCTGGCGAGGCAGAAGATGGCCACCGCGCACAGCACGTTGTCGTCGCCCTTGCCGGCGTACCAGAGGGCGAAGCCGCCGAAGATGGCGCTGTCCGCGACCCGGTCGAGCGTGGAGTCCAGGAAGGCGCCCCAGCGGCTGGAGACTCCGGCCTGACGGGCCATGTTGCCGTCGACGAGGTCGGAGAAGACGAACAGGGTGATGACGATCGTCCCCCAGAAGAACTCTCCGCGGGGGAAGAAGACCAGCGCGCCCGCGACCACTCCGGCCGTGCCGACGAGGGTCACCGCGTCGGGGCTCACTCCGCGGCGTAGCAGAAACGCGGCGAACGGTGTGAGGACACGCGTGAAGAACGCACGCGCGTACTTGTTCAGCATGGCCTTCCCGAGGGGTCGGTGTGCCGTGCGGCCCCTTCGGCCACCGGCGCGCCCATCGTAGCCAGGCACGCGGCGGCCCAGCGGCCTGGCCCGGTCGCGTACGACGTATGGACGCACCATGACGGGAGTGGAAAGCTCGAAAGACAACCGCGGGCTTCGCCGGCGCATCCCCCAGGCTCCGGCCGGGGGCTCCCCATAGCGCGCCCCCGGGTCCGCGCCCTCACCTCACCGTGCACCGAGTCGGGAGGAACGAATCATGGGCGACAAGGCGAATGCACAATCCGGAGCCGCCGGCAGGGCTACGACGGCCGACCGGCCGACATCCGTACGGAACGTGGTGCTGGTCGGCCACAGCGGATCGGGGAAGACGACCCTGGTGGAGGCCCTGGCCCTGACGGCCGGGGCGGTCAACCGGGCGGGACGCGTCGAGGACGGCGGGACGGTCTCGGACTACGACGAGATCGAGCACCGCCAGCAGCGCTCCGTACAGCTGAGTCTCGTCCCGGTCGAATGGGGCGGGTACAAGATCAATCTGTTGGACACCCCCGGGTACGCCGACTTCGTGGGGGAACTCAGGGCCGGTCTGCGAGCCGCGGACGCGGCCCTTTTCGTCGTCTCGGCCGCGCAGGAGGCCGACGCCGTGCCCGCCTCCACCCGGATGGTGTGGGAGGAGTGCGCAGCGGTCGGGATGCCCCGGGCCATCGTGGTCACACACCTGGAGACGGCGCGCACCGGCTTCGACGAACTGATCGAGGTCTGCGGGCAGTTGTTCGGCGGTGACGACCCGGACGCCGTGCTGCCGCTCTACCTGCCGCGGTACGGCCCGGAGGCGGCCGACGGCCACGCACCGGTCACGGGACTGGTCGGGCTGCTGTCGCGGAAACTGTTCGACTACTCGGGCGGCGAGCGCGTCGAGAAGGCTCCGGGACCCGAGGAGGAGGCGCTGCTGGCCGAGGCCAGGAACCGGCTGATCGAGGGGATCATCGCCGAGAGCGAGGACGAGACGCTCATGGAGCGCTACCTGGGCGGCGAGGAGGTCGATCTCAAGACGCTGATCGACGATCTGGAGAAGGCCGTCGCACGGGGCGCCTTCCATCCTGTGCTGGCCGCGGCGCCTGCGGTGGACGGGGCGAAGCACGGGCTCGGGACGGTCGAGCTGCTGGATCTGATCACCGGCGGATTCCCGACCCCGCTGGAGCGCGAGGCGCCGGCGGTCACCACCCCGGAGGGCCGGCCCAGGCCCGCGGTCAGCTGCGACCCGGACGGGCCGCTGGTCGCCGAGGTCGTCAGGACCGCGTCCGACCCGTACGTCGGACGACTGTCCCTGGTCCGGGTCTTCTCCGGGACGCTCCGCCCGGACGAGACGGTGCACGTGTCGGGTCACGGGCTGGCCGACCGCGGGCACGAGGACCACGACGTCGACGAGCGCATCGGCGCCCTCTCCTCCCCGTTCGGCAAACAGCAGCGCACCGTCGGCCGGTGCATCGCCGGCGATCTCGCCTGCGTAGCCAAGCTGGGACGGGCCGAGACCGGCGACACGATCTCCTCGACGGCGGATCCGCTGCTGGTGGAGCCGTGGGCCATGCCCGACCCGCTGCTCCCCCTGGCCATCCAGGCGCACAGCAAGGCGGACGAGGACCGGCTCTCCCAGGGGCTGTCCCGGCTGGTCGCGGAGGACCCCACGATGCGCCTGGAGCAGAACCAGGACACCCACCAGGTGGTGCTGTGGTGTCTGGGCGAGGCCCATATGGACGTGGCGCTGGAACGGCTGCGAAGCAGGTACGGGGTCCAGGTCGACGTGGTGCCGCACAGGGTGTCGCTGCGGGAGACGTTCGGCGGGCCGTCGGCGGGGCGGGGCCGCCATGTGAAGCAGTCCGGAGGGCACGGCCAGTACGCGATCTGCGAGATCGAGGTCGAACCGCTGCCTCCCGGCTCGGGCATCGAGTTCGTCGACAAGGTGGTGGGCGGCGCCGTCCCCCGCCAGTTCATCCCCTCCGTGGAGAAGGGCATCCGGGCACAAGCGGCGAAGGGCCTCTCGGCCGGTCACCCGCTGGTCGACGTGCGTGTGACGCTGCTGGACGGCAAGGCCCACTCGGTGGACTCCTCCGACGCCGCGTTCCAGACCGCGGGCGCGCTGGCGCTCCGCGAGGCCGCGGCGCAGGCCCGGATCGACCTGCTGGAGCCGGTCGCCGAGGTGCAGGTGATGGTGCCGGACGAGTACGTCGGGGCGGTCATGAGCGATCTGTCGGGCCGGCGCGGCCGGGTGGTCGGCACCGAGCAGGCGGGCACGGGCAGGACGGTCGTGCGGGCCGAAGTGCCGGAGATCGAGATCGGCCGCTACGCGGTGGACCTGCGGTCCGTCTCGCACGGTACGGGCCGCTTCGACCGGACGTACGCCCGGCACGAGGCGATGCCGCCGCAGATGGCGGCCAAGATCCGGGAGGAGAGCACGGCCGCCGCGTAGAAGACCCCGCCCGGATGCCGGCCTCCCGTGGCCGGGCCCGTCCGTCCTGGCGCGGCAGCACGCGGAAAGCGGCCCCGGTGGGGAGTGCCGCCCGCCGAAGTCCCCTTCGGCGGGCGGCACTCGCGCGCCCGGGTCCGTCGCCCCGGCGAACCGAAAGGCGCTGCTGACGCATGGGCCACCACACCGATACGCTGTGTCGCGCAGCTCGGAAGGTGCGCGGGGCGCGGTAGTCGGGAAGGCCGCAGTGCGGACGAGGCGGCGATGGGGGCGGTAGTGGCGGACCAGGCATTCGATTTCTCTCCCGGGGCCCAGATCCCGGTGCAGGGGGCGGCCGGCCAGACGGCGGCGACACATGCCCTCGCCTCGGCCGCCTATCGCGACAGCCCGCTCGAGGAGATACTCAAGGCCAACAACGAGTGGCACCAGTCCAAGGTGAAGAAGGGCAAGTTCTCGCTCTTCGAGCCGAATCTGGGCGAGGCCTTCTCGCGGGCGGTCCAGGTGCGGATGCTCGGCGGGGCCCGCAAACCGCTGATCCAGTCGTTCGGAGCCGAGCCGCAGGCCGTGGTGGAGCACGCGCTTGCGGCGAGCCGGATCCGCAAGCAGCGGGACGCCCGGCTCACCGCGGTCATGGCGGTGTTCGGACTGCTGTTCCTGCCCGGCGCGCTGCTGTGGATCGGCGTGTTCCAGCTGCGCCGTACGCTGGCGGGCTCGAAGGACAGGAAGGCCGGCGCCATCGGATCGGCGCTGCTGATGGCGGTGGGGCTGCTCGCGGTGATCTTCCTGGTCGCGCTGCCGTTCAGCGGCTTCTGGGGGTACTACCTGAGGGCCATGGTGGTCGCGCCCGTGATCGGCTGGCTGTTCGCCAAGCGCATCTGCGAGTCCACGGCGAAGGACCTGAGGGCCCGCTGGGACGGTCTCCTCTCCGGCGGCGGCATCGGGGCGAAGGTCCCGGAGGCCGTGCCGGGGAACCCGAACGAGACCGCTGCCGAGCAGCTGCGCCAGGGCCTGGAGAAGCTCACCGCCGAGCAGCAGTCCAACTCCGTCTTCTACGCCGGCCCCAAGGGGATACTCGGCATGGGCACCCGCTGGGGCAGCTGGCAGCTCGCCGAGGAGCTGGTGGCCAGGGAACCGGGCCAGGAGTTCCACCAGTTCCGCAGCTGGGACGTCGTCAAGGTCATCCACGACCAGCTGACCCTGCTCCAGCGCGGCCCGCTGAACACGGGCGGCTTCCCCAAGCCGTCGGTGAAGCACTGGATCGTGGTGCCGGTCGGGGAGGGCGCGGCCGAGGTGGCGCGGCCGGACGGCCAGGACGTGGACACCTTCCAGGTGAAGCGCCACGAGATACAGCGGATCTGCGACCACCAGCAGTTCGGCAGCGGCAACCGGCACTATCTGGGCGTCCAGTTCACCCTGTGGGACGGCCAACTGGTCATCACCATGATGATCACGGTGACGGTGCTGTTCGAAACGCTGCGCATCGAGGTGACCGGGCACGCGCTCGGCCCGGTGCACTCCCTGTTCACCAGCAAGCCCGCGCCCAAGACCGTGGAGGTCGCCAAGACCGTCCGGTTCTGGGAGACCGTCGAGCGCCAGCTGCCGCTGGTGGAAACCCCGGAGGTGGTGCGGCAGATGGTCCGGGCACCGTTCACGTGGTATCCACCGATTCTGGACTTCCTCGGAGGGAAGCTGATCCTTCCCGAGCCGTTCGGGCTGCGGCACGCGTGGGCCGAGCAGCCCTGGCGGCACCGCTTCATGGCCGACGACGCCATGCGGGCGGCGACGCCGGTGCTGCGGGTCGCCCACTCCGCCGCGATGCGGGTGCTCGAGGAGCACGGCGTGGACACGGAGCGTTTCAGCACCCGCTCTTCGTTCCTGAGCACGGGCGTGCAGGACCCGATGCCGCGCAAGGCGGACGCGTACGACGCGTGACGGCGTACGAAACGTGACGGGGCGGCCCCGGAGCGTCCCCGGGACGCCCGGGGACGGGAGGACCGCCGGTCCTACGCGGCGGGCCAGGTGTCCGCGAGCATCTTCCGGGTGTCGGCGAGGAGTTGGGGGAGCACCTTCGTGTGGCCGATGACCGGCATGAAGTTGGTGTCACCGCCCCAGCGCGGCACCACGTGCTGATGCAGATGCGCGGCGATGCCGGCGCCGGCCACCGTGCCCTGGTTCATGCCGATGTTGAAGCCGTGCGCCCCGGAGGCCGTCCGCAGCGCCGTCATCGCCCGCTTGGTGAACTCGGCGAGTTCGGTGGTCTCGGCCCTGTCGAGGTCCGTGTAGTCGGCGACGTGCCGGTACGGCACCACCATCAGGTGGCCGCCGTTGTACGGATACAGATTGAGCACGGCGTACACGCTCTCGCCGCGCGCGATGACGAGTCCGTCCTCGTCGGACTTGGCGGGGATGGAGCAGAAGGGGCAGCCGTCGGCGGCCCCGGGACCGGTCGGCTTGTTCTCGCCCTGGATGTAGGCCATCCGGTGCGGCGTCCACAGCCGCTGGAAGGCGTCCTGGATGCCGACCCCGATCTGCTGCTCCGGCTCACTCGTCATGTGGTGCAGCATATGACTTCGCCCGTACGGACCGTGTCGCCGGGGGCGGACCCGGGCAGCTCCCGGCGATGCTGGCCGGATGGACGCCGAACGGGCAGACACCGCACTGGACCGCTGGGAGCAGCGGGCCGAGCTCCCGCTGTTCTACGCCTCGCTGGTCTTCCTGGCCGCGTACTCGGTGCGCATCCTGGCCCACGGCGTGGACCGGGTGTGGAGGGAGATCGCCCTCGCCATGATGCTGCTGATGTGGCTGGTCTTCCTGACCGACTTCGTGGTCCGCCTGCGGCTCAGCGGCCGGAGGCTCCACCGCTTCCTGCGGACGCACTGGCTGGACGCCCTGGTGCTCCTGCTGCCGCTGCTGCGCCCGCTGCGGCTGGTGAAGCTGTACACGACGCTCCAGCGGCGGCGCGACCAGCCGGTCCTCAGCCTCTACGCACGGGTGATCGTCTACGCCGGCCTGGGTGCGGTACTGCTGGGCTGGGCCGGGGCGCTCGCCGTCTACCACACGGAGCGGACCGCTCCCGGGGCGACGATCCTCACCTTCGGCGACGCGGTGTGGTGGGTGTGCGAGACGCTGACCACCGTCGGATACGGGGACGTCACGCCCGTGACCGCGTGGGGCAGGATCATCGCGGTCGGGCTGATGATCTGCGGGCTGGCGCTGCTGGGCGCGGTGACCGGCTCGTTCTCGTCCTGGCTGATCCAGGTCTTCACCCGCGAGGACGAGAGGAGGCCCCCGGAGGACCGACGTCCTCCGGGGGCCTCCTCCTGACGGAGCGGGACGGCCGCGGGCACGGCCTCGCCCGGCCGGCCCGGACCCGGGAGTCCCGGGCTGATCAGACCTGGGCGCGCTCCTCGACCACCTTGGCGATCTTGGCGATGGCCTCGTCGACGGGGATGCCGTTCTCCTGGGAGCCGTCGCGGTAGCGGAAGGACACCGCGCCGTGCTCCATGTCCTCATCGCCCGCGATGACCATGAAGGGCACCTTCTGCTTCTGGGCGTTGCGGATCTTCTTCTGCATCCGGTCCGAGGAGGCGTCCACCTCCACGCGCAGCCCCTGCTTCCTCGCCTTCGCGGCGAACTCCCGCAGGTACGGGACGTGGGCGTCGCCGATCGGGATGCCCAGCGCCTGGACGGGCGCCAGCCAGGCCGGGAAGGCACCGGCGTAGTGCTCCAGCAGCACCGCGAAGAAGCGCTCGATGGAACCGAACAGCGCCCGGTGGATCATGACGGGACGCTGCTTGGCGCCGTCCGGGCCGGTGTACTCCAGGTTGAAGCGCTCCGGCAGGTTGAAGTCAAGCTGGACCGTCGACATCTGCCAGGTGCGGCCGATCGCGTCCTTCGCCTGGACGGAGATCTTCGGGCCGTAGAAGGCCGCGCCGCCCGGGTCGGGGGTGAGCGGAAGGCCCTGCTTCTCGGCCACCTGCCGCAGGACCTCGGTGGCCTCGTCCCAGGCCTCGTCGGAGCCCACGAACTTGTTCGGATCCTTGGTGGACAGCTCCAGGTAGAAGTCGGTCAGACCGTAGTCGCGCAGCAGGTCCAGGACGAAGGTGAGGGTCTTGTCCAGCTCCTCCGCCATCTGCTCGCGGGTGCAGTAGATGTGCGCGTCGTCCTGGGTGAAACCGCGGGCACGGGTCAGGCCGTGCACGACGCCCGACTTCTCGTACCGGTACACGGTGCCGAACTCGAAGAGGCGCAGCGGCAGTTCACGGTACGAGCGGCCGCGCGCATCGAAGATCAGGTTGTGCATCGGGCAGTTCATGGGCTTGAGGTAGTAGTCCACGCCCTCGTCGAGCTGCATGGGCGGGTACATGCCCTCGGCGTACCAGTCCAGGTGGCCCGACTTCTCGAACAGCTTGCCCTTGGTCGCGTGCGGCGAGTACACGAACTCGTAGCCGTGCTCCTCGTGGCGTTTGCGCGAGTAGTCCTCCATGACCCGGCGGATCACGCCGCCCCTGGGGTGGAAGACCGCGAGCCCGGAGCCGACCTCGTCCGGGAACGAGAAGAGGTCCAGCTCGTTGCCGAGCTTGCGGTGGTCCCGCTTCTCGGCCTCGGCGAGGAAGTCCAGATGGGCCTTCAGCTCTTCCTTGGACGGCCAGGCGGTGCCGTAGATGCGCTGCAGCATCGGGTTCTTCTCGCTGCCGCGCCAGTACGCGGCAGCGTTGCGCATCAGCTTGAACGCCGGGATGTTGCGGGTGGTGGGCAGGTGGGGGCCCCGGCAGAGGTCCTTCCAGCACAGCTCGCCGGTCTTGGCGTCCAGGTTGTCGTAGATGGTCAGCTCGCCGCCGCCCACCTCGACGTCGGCGCCGTCGTCGTGCGAGGCGGAACCCTTGATCCCGATGAGCTCCAGCTTGTACGGCTCGTCCGCGAGCTCCTCACGCGCGGCCTCGTCGGTGACGACGCGGCGCGAGAAGCGCTGTCCGCGCTTCTGGATCTCCTGCATCTTCTTCTCGACGGCCTTGAGATCCTCGGGGGTGAATGGCTTCTCCACGTCGAAGTCGTAGTAGAAGCCGTCCCGGACCGGCGGGCCGATGCCGAGCTTGGCCTCGGGGAACAGCTCCTGCACGGCCTGCGCCATGACGTGCGCGGTGGAGTGGCGCAGGATGTTCAGCCCGTCCTCGGACGAGATCGCGACGGGCTCGACGGTCTCGCCGTCCTTGACCTCGTACGCCAGGTCCTTCAGCTCTCCGCCGACGCGCGCGGCGATCACGGTGCGCTCGCCGCCGAAGAGATCGGCCGCCGTGGTGCCCGTGGTCACCACGCGCTCTTCCCGCTCGGAATCGCGTTGGATGATCACACGGACGTCTGACACCGGTCTCTCCTGTCTGAAGGGGGAGCACGCGACGAGGCATCGCGCGTGCACTACGTCATGCTACCGAGCGTCGGATCGGCCCCGCGAAGCGCGCTGCGCGCGTGCGGTGGGCGGGACGTTCCGGTGCCTCGCGCCGCCCGTGCGAGACGTCCCGGCTCCGTCGCACCCCGCCCGTGCGGACCGTCGCAATGCCTCGCGCCGCCCGTGCGAGACGTCCCGGCTCCGTCGCACCCCGCCCGTGCGGGACGTTCCGGTGCGCTTCCATCGCGGTGCACGGTACCGACGCAGTGCGGTACCGACGCAGTGCTGTGCCGGCTCACGAACGGGCCGTCGCGGTGTGCTGACGCTTTGACCTGTGGCTCCAACGTGCGCCACCCCGCGACGTGCGGCGCCCTCTCGACGTGCAGGCCGTTGGACCTGCCGGCGTCGCGCCGCCGTGTACGGCGTCTCCCGGCCGTGGCGCCGCCCGCCGACACCGTCCACAGGCGCCGCCCGGCTTCACCGGGGGACTCCTCCGGGTCCGGGAGCGAGGGTCGTCCCGCGGGTGCATCCGAACGAACCGGGACCCGCCGGTCCGCCGGTGGTCCCTGCCTCGCCGCCCCGGGCCGGCACGGCACCGTCCCGCGGGCGCACCCCCGGCGGGCCCCTCAGTCGTCCGCTCCGCACGCCTCCTCGAAGAAGTCAAGGTTCTCGTGCAGCGCCTTCATCAGTCTGTCCCGCTCCGCCTCGTCCACCTGCACCGGCACGACGTCGGTCGCGTCGCTGAGGCGCCGGAAGCCGCCGCGGCTCTCGAGGCGGCCGACGACGCGGATCGGGAGCCCCACGAGATGGGCGTGCCCCGCTGTCCGGTAGGACTCCTCGTCCAGGACCGCGCGCACGTGCGGGACCTCCGCTCCGGCGAGGACGCGCAGCCGCACCGTCCCCTCGCCGCGGGTGCCCGAGCGCCGCATCCGGACCACCGTGCCGGTGACGCGGACGGGGACGGACGGCTCGTCCCGCAGGTAGCGGGCGCCGGCCGCGCGCAGGGCGGGCAGGTCGCCGGGCGAGAACTCCACCGGTTCGGGCCGGGCCGCGCAGCCCTCGGGCACTCCGGCCGAGGGGGACCACGCCACCGCGATCCGGGCACCCTCGGCCCCCCGCACCAGCGCCACCAGCGCCTCGGTCAGCTCGCGGCTGACCCCCGCCGCGACCGCCGCGTCGAAGGCGTCCATCCCGCCGGTGGCGCGCTGGTAGTCGATCGCCTCGCGCGCCGCGTACAGAGCGTGGTGCAGCCGGACGGCGACGGACCGGCCGGTGTCCACGGGCACGAACGCGGTCAGTCCGCGCCCGCCCGGCGCCGGCCCCACCAGGACGCCCTCCAGCACCGCCTGCGCCTGCCGCCGGTGGCGCGCTCCGTAATAGCCGGCGCGGCCGCGCACGGCGAGCGCCCCCGCGAGCAGCAGTTGCCGCGCGGCGGACCTCAGCTGTTCCTGCACGGTCCAGGACGCCGCGCCGGACGGGCCCCGGGGTACGTCGCGCCACCAGCGGATCTCGTCGCTCGGCACGGCGAGCCCGACCAGCACCTCGCGGGCCGAGGGCGCGGCGGACCGCGCGAGCGCGGTGAGCGCCTCGCCCAGCAGGTCCTCGCAGTCGGGGAACTCCCGGCTTTCGGGCACGAGCAGGCTCGTGCCCCCGACGTCGGGCCCCGGCGGTGTCCAGCGGGCGTACCGACCGGCCGCCCCGCCGCGTCTGCGCCATCCGTGCCGGTGCAGCAGCGCGCCGAGCACCAGGGGGTCGACCAGGGCGGGGTCGGGGGTTCCGCTGCCGTACCAGGGAGCGGGCACACCGTCGGGGAACGGCAGGGGCACGGGACGGGCGTGCGGCACCGCGGGGGAGCGGCCCGGCCGCGGTGCGGATTCGTCGATCGGGCGGTGCATCAGGGTCTCCCTCCCGTCCCGACCCGCGTCATGATCTCGCAGAGCGCCCGGTCGTCGAAGATGCGCGAGGTCGGGATCCGCACGGTGGTCCGCCGCCGGCCCGTCACGGGGTGGCCGGCCAGATTGGTCCAGTAGCAGCAGTGCCGGAGATCCAGCCGGTCGTGACCGGCCCGCAGCCACTCGTCCCGGGTCCGCGGCACGATCATGACGACGAGGATCTTGTGCACCGACACGGGCGTACGGGCCAGCTTCACCAGGTGCTCGTTGTCGAGCGTGAAGGAGAAGGCGGGTCCGGGCGGGTGGGGTGCGAGCTGGTAGGTGGCCTTCAACTGCACCTTGATGGTGACCTCGTCGTCGACGGTGTGGCCGGGAGCGCTGTGGCTGACGTGCCAGTCGATCCCGTTGTCGGGGAACGGCTGGGACAGCGAGCAGCCGGCGGCGGCCGCGACCGCGTGGAGGTACCCCACCTGGAGGGTCTCCATGCAGGCGGTGGTGGCGAGTGCTCCGCGCAGCGGTGCGGTCCGCTCGGGCAGCGCACCCGGTTCGGGCTGCGCGAGCGCCATGGCTCCGTCTGCCTTCCCGGCTGTGCCGATGGTTCGTCCTCACGACGGACCGTCAGCAGCACGGCCCGTCATCTGTGTTGTCGCCCGTCTGCGTAGTGCGCAAACGGTCCGGGTATCACCGTTTCGGGCAGGGGATATCACCATCTGCCAGGCATGGGCGAGGAGTTCGGGGATGACGCGCTGGTACGAAGGGCCCCTGGCCGCATTCGACACCGAGACAACCGGAGTGGACGTCGAGCACGACCGCATCGTGTCGGCCGCACTCGTGGTCCAGGATTCGCCGGGAGGACGCACGCGCGTCACCGGCTGGCTGGTCAACCCGGGCGTGCCGGTACCGGCCGAGGCGACCGCGGTGCACGGCCTCACCGAGGAGCATCTGCAGCACAACGGGCGCTGGCCGGCGCCGGTGATGGAGGAGATAGGCAGGTCGCTGGCCGAGCAGTGCGCGGCGGGCCGCCCTCTCGTGGTGATGAACGCGCCGTTCGATCTGACCCTGCTGGACCGTGAACTGCGTCGCCACCGCGCCTCGTCGCTGGCGCGCTACCTCGAGAGCGTCCCGATGTGCGTGCTGGACCCCCGGGTGCTGGACAAGCATCTGGACCGCTACCGCAAGGGCCGCCGCACGCTCACCGATCTGTGTGAGCAGTACGGCGTCGAGTTGGCCGGGGCCCATGACGCGGCGGCGGACGCGACCGCGGCGCTGGACGTCGTCAGGGCGGTCGGGCGCCGTTTCGCCGCACGTCTGGAGCGGCTGTCGGCGGCGGAGCTGCACACGCTGCAGGCGGTGTGGCACGCGGCGCAGGCGCGCGGACTGCAGGCGTGGTTCGCCCGGAACGGCTCGGAGGAGTCGGTGGATCCGGCGTGGCCACTGCGGCCCGAGGTCCCGGCCCGGGCGGCATGACCGGGGTTACGGCGCGAGTGCCGCACGACCGGGGTCACGGCGCCAGTGCCGCACGACCGGGGTTGGCGCCCGGACGGCACGACCGGCGTTCCGGCTGCTGAGGGCCGGACACGGGTACGGGCGCCCCGCCGCTTCGGGACACCCGTACGTTCCGTGGGCCGGCTACCGGCCGCCCGGCCGGACCCTGGCCGCTCTCCCCGCTCCGGCGCCGGTCCGTCGGCACCGCAGGACGGGAAGGACCGGAGACCGGACGCCGACACGGGGCCGATTGGTCTGGACCTCTCCACATCATTCAAGCCAACGGCCCGGGAAGGCGTCAAGGGGCAAGTCAGAGGCGGTTCCAACTCCCTCTTCCCATGGCTTCGATGACGGCTCATCAGACGGAGTGGGCGGGAACGCGCAAGGCCGGCCCGTCTGATGACGGACCGGCCTCTGCCTGTGGGCGATACTGGGTTCGAACCAGTGACCTCTTCGGTGTGAACGAAGCGCTCTCCCGCTGAGCTAATCGCCCGGGAACGCACTGAACCATACAGGTACCGGCCGGTTTCCTTCAAACCCCCTTTCCGGCCCTCCACCACCCCGGGCGGGGCACCCACCGGGTGCGTACGTACTCACCGGCGATCTGAGTATCCACGCCCATTCCGGCACCCTGTGTCCCGCGCCACACTCGCCGCCATGGAGAACGCACCGCCGCCCGCCGAGGAGCTCCGGCTCATCGACCGTGAGCTGGTCCAACTCGACTTCCGCAGGTCCCAGTTGCTGGCCCGCAGGGCCTGGCTTCTGACGGCCCTCCGGACCGCCGGCACCGCGCCGGCACCGGTCCCCGCCCGTTCCCCGGGGGCGGCGGCCGAGACGTCGCCGCCCAGCGCACAGAACGTCCTGCTCACCCTGGGCGGGGTGCTGCTGACGATCGCCGCCGTCGCCTTCACCCTGGTCAGCTGGGGGCAGATGGGGATCGGTGGCCGCGCGCTCGTGCTGGGCGCCGTGACCGCCACGGCCCTCGGGACACCGCTCTTGCTGCTGCGCCGGAAGCTCGTCTCGACCGCGGAGTCGGTGGCGGCGCTCGGGCTCGTCCTGACCGTCCTCGACGCGTACGCGCTGCGCCGCGCCGTGCTTCCCGGGACCGACGCCGTGGCCTACACGGCCGTGGCCGCCGGTGCGCTCACGGCGGTGTGGGCTGTGTACGGGCGCGCAGTCGGCAGACTGCGCCTGCCGCTGCCGAGCGCGGTGGTGGCGGGCCAGCTCCCACTGCCGCTGTGGGCGCTGTCCGCGGGCGGCGGCATCGAGGCCACCGCGTGGGCCGCGCTGGCGACGGCCGGTCCCGACGTCGTGATCGCGCTCGCCGCCCGGCGGAGGGCCGTCCGGGCGCTCGCCGTCACCGGCGCCGTGACGACGGGCGGCTGGACCCTGCTCACCGGCCTCTGGCTGTCCCTGTCCGCGGAGTCCCCGGCCGCCTCGGTGGAACCGGCCCTGCTGCTCCTTGCCGCCGCGTCCCTGGCCCTGGCCGCGGCGTGGCGCGCACCGGCGGCAGCGGCGGCGACCGCGGCCGTCGGCGGACTCGCGACGGTCGCCGCCACCGGCGGCGTGCTGCGGACGACGGTGCCGGCCGACTGGGCCGTGCCCGCGTACCTGCTGTGCGCCGCGGTACTGCTCGCGGCCGTACGCGCCCCACTGCCGCGCGGGGTGCTCAGCGGGCTCGCGGTCGCCTCCGGCCTGGTCCATCTCGCCTCGGCCCTGTGGGCCGCGCCGGTCGCCCTGCTCGCCCTGACGGGACCGGCCGCCACCCTCGAGGACGTCTGGGGCGGACCTCCGGTCCACGACGCCGCCCTGCCGGGCGCGGTGACCGCTCCGGTGGTCCTGGCGGCGGTGGCGGCGGTCCTGTGGGCGGCGCCCCGGCTGCTGCCCGCCGCACCGCTGCCCCGCCCCGCCGCCGAGTGCGCGGCGCTCGTCCTGACGTGGTCGGCCGCTGTCGCCGCCCCCGTCACCCTGTCGCTCCCGCTCGGACCCACGCTGGCCGTCCAGCTGACGGCGACGGCCGCGGCGCTCACCCTGGCGGCCCGCCCCGCACTCGCGGCCGCCCTCCTGCCGACGGTGGAGGGGGCCGGGCCGAAGCCGCACCCGGCCGGCCGCGTCACCGGAGCGGCCGGCGAAGGCCGCGCCTCCGACGAGGCGGCCGGCGGCCCCGCGAGCCCCGGGGCCGGGCGGGTCCGGGCCGACGGCACCGCCCGTGGCGAACCCGTCGCCGCGCGGCCGGACCCCCCGTCGCACGCCCTCGGCCCCGCCGACGCCCTCGCCGGGACGGCGCTTGTGTGCGCGCTGGGGTCGGCGACGAGTGCGGCGCTGCTGGGACTGGCGACCCGGCCCGCCACGTTCACCGCGCTGGGCGTGCTGGTGGCACTGGGCGCCGCCGCCGCGGCGGCGGCCCGCGGGCCCGTCCGGACCGTCGCCGCCTGCGCGGCCGTGGTGGGCACGGCGGGGCTCGTGACCGCAGCGGCGGCCGCGGCGGGGCTTCCCGTTCACCACGTCGGCCTCGCGCTCCTCGCCGTACCGGCGGCGGCCGCCCTGCTCGGCGCCCGGCTCGGCCGGCATCCGCTCGCCCTGCCGTTGGAGACGACGGCCGCCGCGGCCGGACTCGTCGCCGTGGCTCTGGCGGTGCCGCACCCGCCGACCCTGGCGCTGGTGCTCGCGCTCGCGGGTGTCGTGGCCGCGGGCACGGCGGTCCGGGCCGAGCGCCGGCCCTTGGCCGGGTACGTCGCCGCAGTGCTGTTCGTCGCCGCGACGTGGGTGCGCCTCGCCGCGTCCGGGGTGGAGGTGCCCGAGGCGTACACCCTGCCCGTGACCGTCCCGGCGCTGGCCGTGGGCCTGCTGCGGCGCCGAACGGACCCGTCCGCCTCGTCGTGGGCCGCGTACGGTCCGGGGCTCGCCGCGACGCTGGTGCCGAGTCTGCTGGCGGCCTGGGGCGACACCGACTGGCCGCGACCGCTTCTGCTGGGTCTCGCCGCTCTCGGGGTGACGCTCGCCGGCGCCCGTCTGCGGCTCCGGGCGCCGCTGGTCCTCGGCGGCCTGACGCTCACCCTGGACGCGCTGCACGAGCTCGCGCCGTACGTCGTCCAGGTCGTCGACGCCCTGCCGCGGTGGCTGCCACCCGCGCTGGCTGGACTGCTGCTGCTGGCCGTGGGGGCGACGTACGAGCAGCGGCTGCGCGACGCGCGCCGGATCCGGAAGACCCTCGGCCGGATGCGCTGAACGGGTGATCCCGCCGGGGCGCGGCCGTGCACGCCGAGGGCCCCGGAGACTCGGCGGTCTCCGGGGCCCTCGGTCCGGGTGGTGGGCGATACTGGGTTCGAACCAGTGACCTCTTCGGTGTGAACGAAGCGCTCTCCCACTGAGCTAATCGCCCGGGCGCACCGCAAACATTACCCCATGTCAGCGGTGCCTCATGACCACCTGACCCCCGGCCGGGAGGCGGCCTCCGGGCGGTCGCCGCCGGCTCCGGTCACTGTTCGATCTTCCAGGGCATCGCCAACCCGAACTTCGCGACGTAGATCGCGCACAGCACGGCGATGATCACCAGTCCGACGGCGGTCAGGACGAGGTTGCGCCGGCGGACCTTGGGGTCCAGCGCCCGCTGTGCCGCCTCGGTCACTTTCCGTTTCGTCCAGTGCAGGACGAGCTGCGCCCAGACGAACTCGGTGGCCCAGATCGCCATGCCCGCGAAGATCACCAGCCAGCCCGGCCCGGGCAGCGGAAGCATGATCACGCCGGTCACGACGACCGCCAGGCCGACGATGAAGACGCCGACCTGCCAGCTCAGATGAAGCGTCCGCCATCTCTTCACGAACTCGGGCGCCCTCGAGCCGAGAACGGGCCCACCGGGCGCGGTCACATCCCCCGCGGCGGAGCCCGGGGCCGCAGTGGCGGCAGCCCCGATCCGCTCGTCACTCTCCGCATTCATAATCCCAACGTACCCGACGAAACCACCGGTCGGCATGACCGTACGGTCGTACGTGGAACTCCTCCGTATGGGGTACCCCAAGGATCACAAAACAGACAGAGGGGTTTACAACGGCACCGTAGGTGGCATGTCGATTTCGCCGACGTGCGAATCCCCGAGCGCACACTGAGCGAAAGGCCCTGGCGCTTATGAACACCACGGTCAGCTGCGAGCTGCACCTGCGCCTCGTTGTATCGAGCGAGTCCTCACTGCCTGTACCCGCGGGCCTGCGGTATGACACGGCCGATCCGTATGCCGTGCACGCCACCTTCCATACCGGAGCCGAGGAGACGGTCGAATGGGTGTTCGCCCGCGACCTTCTCGCCGAGGGTCTTCACCGGCCCACCGGCACCGGCGACGTCAGAGTCTGGCCTTCGCGCAGTCACGGCCAGGGCGTCGTCTGCATCGCACTGAGCTCTCCGGAGGGCGAGGCCCTGCTGGAGGCGCCGGCGCGGGCCCTGGAGTCGTTCCTCAAGCGGACGGACGCCGCGGTCCCACCGGGCACGGAGCATCGCCATTTCGATCTCGATACCGAGCTCTCGCACATCCTGGCGGAAAGCTGAACCAGGGCGAGGGCAGCAGGCGCCGTCCGACTCGGGGAGACGGCACCGCACGGACAACCGCATAAGGGCAGCTCCGGCGCCGTCGTCGCGGAATCCACCGCGACGACGGCGCCGTCGCGTTCTCCGCGGACCGGCTAGAGTCAGCGCAAATTCGGCGGGTGCCCAGCCCGCAGCATGCCAGGGAGCGAATCGTGCTGATCCCTCACGACACCCGCATCGCCCTCGACATCGTCGTCGATCTGGTGAACACCGCGGCCGAGCGCGACGAGAGCCCCAAGGGCGACGAGCTCGGGGACGTGCCGTCGCTGTACACGTTCGTGCAGAAGTGCAACATCAGTGACGTGGGTGAGCTCCGCGCACACGACCTGAAAGCCGTGCGCGAGGTGCGGAGCAGGTTCGAGGAGGTGTTCGCCGCGCCGGACGCCCGCGGCGCCGCCGAGCTCATCAACCGGCTCGTGGCCTCCGCGGGGACCACGCCGCAGCTGACGGACCACGACGGCTACGACTGGCACGTCCACTACTTCGCGCCGGGAGCCTCGGTCGCCGAGCACCTCGCGGCCGACTGCGGCATGGCCCTGGCGTTCATGATCGTGGCGGGCGAGCAGGAGCGGCTGCGGCGCTGCGAGGCACCGGGCTGCGGCCGCGCCTTCGTCGACCTGTCACGCAATCGCTCGCGCCGCTACTGCGACAGCCGTACCTGCGGCAATCGCCTGCACGTCGCCGCCTACCGGGCACGCCGCAGGGAAGCGGCCGGCTGAGTCCCGGTCGCATCACCGTCGCATCACCGTCGCATCACCGTCGCATCACCGTCGCCTCACCGTCGCCTCACAGCAGGAAGAGGTCGTGGACCGCGGCCATGAGCAGTAGGCAGCCGATCACCCCGAGAAAGATCATCAGGGGCGGCTGGGAGAGCGCGAAGAGACAGCCACGCGGCTCGTCGGAGGGGGCGGGGGCCTGGCCCCGGGAGGTATCCAGCATCTCGGGGTGATGATGACGCAGGACAGGCCCCGACGATCGACCAACACGCGTGAATGCCGGGGCAGTTCACCGGATCCCGTGGTGGTGTTCGACCTCCGGGCCGCGCACCGCCGGAACCGGCCGGCTCCTCGTGGCTCAGATGCCGTGCTTCTTCAGAATGGCCTCGATGTCGCTGAAGTCGTCGTCCGTCCCGGCGGCGGGCTGCTTCCCCTTGGCCTTGGCGGCTCCCCCGGGCCCTGCGGCCGGGCGGCCGGCCCTGCCGACCGCGGGCGCCGAGGCAGAGGGCGCAACCGGGCGCGGTCCGGCGGCGTCCTCCGCGGACGCCCTGGCCAGTCTGCGCCGCTCCACGGCGCGCGTGGTCGTGAACAGTCCCCACGCCGCGCCGAGCAGGCCCACGCCGACCCAGGCCGCGGGGCTGAAGACCGTGCCCGCCGCCCACTCCACGACGCCCGTCAGGACGAGGCCCAGCGGAACGAGCGCGTACGCCGCGATACGGGCCGCCGTGAGGAAGCGCTTCCGGTACGCCGCGACCGCGGCGATGCCCAGTCCGGCCGCGGACACCGCGGCACAAATCGTCTCGGCGATCATCCGGTCCTCCAGGCGAGCGGGACGGCACCCCCGGGGTCGCCCGGGGGAAGGCGGTCACCTCCATCCTGCACCGGACGGCGGGGCCGGGGCCACGGTCCCGGCCCACCTCAGGGTGATCTCCGGGGCAGCCTCCTCCTCAGGTGCCGGGCAGGTCCGGGTTGGGACCCGGTCCGCACGGCTGGAAGACTGGCTCCCATGAGCGACCCCTCCCCCGCCCCCGTCGTCCTGGACGTCTGGTGCGAGCTGCAGTGCCCCGACTGCCGTACCGCCCTCTCCGACCTGCGGGCCCTGCGCGGGCGCTACGGCGACCGGCTGGAGCTCCGACTGCGCCACTTCCCACTGGAGAAGCACAAGCACGCCTTCGCCGCCGCACAGGCCGCGGAGGAGGCCGTCGAGCAGGGCAAGGGCTGGGAGTACGTGGAGGCCGTGCTCGCCCGGGTCGAGGAGCTGGACCGCGAGGGCGAGCCGTTGCTCCTCCGGGTCGCCAGTGAACTCGGCCTGGACGCGGAGGAGTTCGACACCGCACTCGTCGACGGGCGGCACATCCTGGCAGTCGACGCCGACCAGGCCGAGGGCAAGGCGATCGGGGTCACCGGCACCCCGACGTTCGTCATCGGCGAGGAGAGGCTCGACGGCGGGCAGAGCCAGGAGGGGCTGCGCGAGCGCGTCGAGGCGATCGCGGACCGGCTCCTCGCGGAGTGAGAGCGCGTCCCGTGCCGGCCTCGGCTGCCGGGGCGGTCTGGTTTGGACAGGCTTGGACAGGCTTGGACACGGTCTTGGCTGAGTTAGAGCAGCGGCTTGGCGAGGTGGTGGAAGGCGGTCCGGTAGCCGAGTGACGCGTAGAGGCCGGCGGCCGGGGCGTTCCCGGCGGCGACGCGCAGACCGAGCACGGGCGCGCCGGCCTCCCGGGCGATCCGTTCGGCGACCAGCATCAGAGCGCGCCCGCAGCCCCGGCCTCGGTGCTCCTCCTCGACTTGTACGTCGTACACGTAAGCGCCCCGTTCCCCCGGACGCGGCGCGCGTTCCGCGACCCAGACATGCCCCACGGCGGCGCCGTCCACGACCAGCGCGCGCAGCCATGTGCCTCGGGTCGCGGGCCCGTCGGGGAGCTTCTCCCGGTGGTCGGCCTCGGACCGGGCGCGGGCGCGGTCCGAGGGCAGGCCCCGTTCCGTCCAGGTCCGCGCGTACCGCTCGACGGCCGCCGACCGCCATGACCGGAACTCCGCGTCCGTGAGGGGGCGGCTCGCCACTCCGTCGGGCAGCGTGGGCGGCTCGGGCGGCAGTTCCTTGTGCAGGGTGCGGCCGGTCTCGGTGTACCAGAGGGCGGCGGCCAGACGCAGGGCGGCGGTGGCGTCCGCGGGGACGACGGTCACGACGCGGCGGCAGCCCCAGCCGCGCAGCACCTCCTCGGCTGCGAGCGCCGCGACCGCGCCCCGGCCACGGCCCCGATCTCCCTCGTCGATGCCCAGGGCCCGCACGACACCGGTCGACGGACCGGCGTCCGGGTCCCGGGCGAGTTCGACGGTGCCCACGGGCCTGCCGTTGACGCAGACGTCGTAGCCGCGTGCCAGGGCGCCGTCCGCGCCCCGCTGGAGCGGCCCGTTCGGCCGCAGGGTGGTGGTCATCAGGGGTGTTCTACCTGCCCGGAGGCCACCCGTCACCATGTCCGTACGGACTCGTCCCTCAGGGCAGCGGGTCCGGGTCCGCGGCGGCGTGCTCCTCGAAGATCCGCATGGCCTTGGCCGTCAGGGGGCCGGGGGCGCCGGGCAGCTCGCGGCCGTCGACGCGGTGGACGGCCTGGACGTCACGGGTCGAGGAGGTCAGGAAGATCTCCTCGGCGCATTCCAGCACGTCCATCGGCAGGTCCGCCTCCTGCGCTCCGGTCCAGTCCGCGGTCAGCGCGCGGGTGATCCCGGCGAGGCAGCCCGAGGAGACGGGCGGGGTGAACAGCTGGCCGTCGACGACGACGAAGACGTTGGAGCCGGTGCCCTCGCAGAGCCGGCCGACGGTGTTGGCGAACAGCGCCTCGGATGCGCCCTGCTCGCGGGCCCGGGCGAGGGCGACGACGTTCTCGGCGTACGAGGTGGTCTTCAGCCCCGCCAGCGCACCCCGCTCGTTGCGGGTCCACGGCACGGTGACCACCGCGGTGGTGTCGGGCCTGCGCGTGGTCGCGGCGAGGGCGACGACGAGGGAGGGGCCCTTGTCACCGCGGTCGGAGCCGAGCGGGGAGAGCCCGCCGGTGTAGGTGATCCGCAGGCGGCCCAGCGGCATGGGGTTGGCCTCGAGCACGGCCGTGCAGGCGCGGCGCACCTCGTCGTGGTCCGGGTCGGGCAGGCCGAGGCCGCGGGCCGAGCGGGTCAGCCGGTCGAGGTGCCGGGTGAGGGCGAAGGGGCGGCCGTCGGTCGCCTTCACCGTCTCGAAGATGCCGTCGCCCACGGTCAGCCCGTGGTCGAACACGGAAACCAGGGCGTCGTCGGCGTCCCGCAGCCCGCCGTTGACCCAGATCCTCATCACACGGTCCTTCCACTCTGCGCGTACGTTCCCGACGCTACCGCGAGCAGCCGGGACGCCTTCAGCTCGGTCTCGTCCCACTCCCGCTCCGGGTCGGAGCCCCAGGTGATCCCGGCGCCGGTGCCGAAGCGGAGGACGCCCTGGGAGCGGTCGATCCAGAAGGTGCGTATGCCCACGGCGAGCTCGCCCGTGCCCCGGTCGGCGTCGACCCAGCCGACGCCGCCGCAGTACGGGCCGCGCGGTGCCGTCTCCAGCCCGGCCAGGATCCGCAGGGCGCTGGACTTCGGGGCCCCGGTGACCGAGCCGGGCGGGAAGGTGGCGTCCAGCAGCTCGCGCCATCCGGCGCCAGGCACGAGCTCGCCGCGGACGGTGGAGACGAGGTGGACCAGTCCGGGGTGGGCCTCGACGGCGCACAGGGCCGGGACGGTCACCGACCCCGAGGCGCTCACCCGCCCGAGGTCGTTGCGGACCAGGTCCACGATCATCACGTTCTCGGCGTGGTCCTTCTCCAGGAGATCGGCCGCCGTGCGGCCGGTGCCCTTGATCGGCCCGGACTCCACCGTGCTCCCCTCACGGCGCAGGTAGAGCTCGGGCGAGGCGGTGGCTATCTCCACGCCGTGGGCCGGCAGCCTGATCGTGCCCGCGTAGGGGGCCGGGTTGCCGCGCGCGAGCAGCGCGGTCAGGGCGTCGACGTCGGCGGCGGCGGGATCGGGCAGCGGCGCGGACAGCACCCGGCAGAGGTTCGCCTGGTAGACCTCGCCGGCCGCGATGTGCTCCCGGATACGGCGCACTCCGGCGGTGTACGCGGCCCGGTCCAGGGACGAGGTCCAGTCGCCGGCGGCGGGCCCGCACCAGCGCGCCGGGTCCGGGGCGGGCACCGGCTCGGGGCGGACGTCACCGAAGCGGGCGCAGGTCAGACGCCCTTCGAAGTCGGCGGCGACGGCCCAGAAGCCGGACGAGTCCAATGCCTCGGGGTCACTGGTGACGTCCCTGAGGTCGGTGGCGACGAGGCCGCCGAAGCGGGCCATGGGAGCGAGGTCGTGCACGGCTGTGAGTCTATGGCGAGGCCCCGGCGGCCGCTCCGGCGCGCACCCGGAGACGAACCCGGCGTGAGCACGGCTCAGCACGCTGCGGAAACGCGTTTTTGTGCTGGCCCAGGAATCCGCTAAAGTTCAACACGTCGCCGGGACGCGGAAGCGGGCCGGAAACGACAGGCGGACGTGGCTCAGTTGGTAGAGCATCACCTTGCCAAGGTGAGGGTCGCGAGTTCGAATCTCGTCGTCCGCTCGAATGAGGGGGATCTTCCCGACCCCCGCACTCCGGGGTGGAGTGGCCGAGAGGCGAGGCAACGGCCTGCAAAGCCGTCTACACGGGTTCAAATCCCGTCTCCACCTCCAAGGACGATTAGCTCAGCGGGAGAGCGCTTCCCTGACACGGAAGAGGTCACTGGTTCAATCCCAGTATCGTCCACGCAGCACACGCAGTACCCACGGCCTCCGGGCCGTGATCCCGAGGACGATTAGCTCAGCGGGAGAGCGCTTCCCTGACACGGAAGAGGTCACTGGTTCAATCCCAGTATCGTCCACGCAGCACACGCAGTACCCACGGCCTCCGGGCCGTGGCCCCGAGGACGATTAGCTCAGCGGGAGAGCGCTTCCCTGACACGGAAGAGGTCACTGGTTCAATCCCAGTATCGTCCACAGCCCGGAGCCCCCGGCCGCAGTGCGCGGCCGGGGGCTCCGTCGTGTTTCCCGTCACTGCCGGGAGGCCGGGCCCCACCGGTCACCCGAAGGTACCGGTCCCGGGAGCGGCCGGCCGGTCGTCAGGACGAGAAGAGCATCCGCCCGAAGCCCCGCTGACGGTGGTGTCCGCCGTGGGGGCCGTGGTGCGGGGCGCCCCAGGCCGGCTGCGCGGGCGCCGGATAGCCCTGCGGGGCGGGCGGCGGAGCCTGTTGCACCCACTGGCTCTCCAGCCGGGTCAGCGCCTCCAGTTCCCCGTAGTCCAGGAATATCCCCCGGCAACCGCTGCACTGTTCGATCTGGACGCCGTTGCGGTTGTACGTGTGCATCGGTGCATGGCACTTGGGACACTGCATCGTTCGGTCAGCTCCTCGCCGCTCGGTCTCATCGGGTGATCCCGTTCCCAATCTACGACGGGATCATGTCGTCCAACTCGGGCGGGAGGGAGGCAATTCGGGCGCACGCTTCGGTCATCGCCCGTTCCACGTCGTCGAGATCGCGCCCTTCGGCGGTGCTCCTCGCCACGGCGAGGGCCGCGGCCTGGACGGTCAGAGCGCGGGCCGGCACGTCGAGCGGTGGCCACGGATCGGCCCCTTCGGGCCCCGCTGCCGGGCCGCCGGCGGCCCGGTAGGCGCCCAGGAAACGCGCCCATACGTCAGGGGCGAGGAGGCCCGCCGCGAACCATGCCGCGGGACGGGCGAGGTCCCAGGCGGCGTCCCCGAGGCCGAGATCGTCGACGTCGATGAGCTGCCAGGGGCCCTCGCCCGCTGGATGGCGGACCAGTTGGCCCAGGTGGAGATCGCCGTGGCACAGCCGGGCGGGCATCGGCGCGGGGGCCTCGTCGCGGGCCCAGGCGGGAAGGCGGCTCCAGGCGCCGAGCACGGCGCGCCCGGCGGGATGCGCGGGCGCCGCCGAGTGCATCCGCGCCACCGACGCCGCGGCCTTGGCGGGGCCCCGCATCGCGGGCAGTGGGTCGGGCAGTGCGTCGAGCGGCACGGAGTGGAGCCGGGCGAGCAGCGCCGCGGCCTCCTCCCAGGGGGCCGCGTCCGGGTCGGCGGGGTCCACGGGAGTGCCGTAGGGCCAGGTGGTGACGGGGCGCTCACCGAGGCGCGCGGTGTCCCGGCCCGGCGGCAGGAGTATCCCGGCGAGCCGCGGATGCGCGGCGACGGCGATCCTTACGCGGTGCGCGTCGGGGTCCGTCCACGGCGCGTGGGCCTTGGCGACCGCGGGGCCGTGCCGTACGACGACGGCGTCGGCCCGTTCGGCCAGTACGTCCGCCTCCTGCCCGCAGGCCGGGCACGCGCCCCGCGGACGGGGCACGTGTGCCGCCTCCCGCGCGACCTCCGCAAGGGCGCGCACCAGCGCGCGATCGCTCCGCTCCACGCGCCGAGGGTACGGGCAGGTACATCCGGGCCTCCGGCGGCCCTGGGCGTGGTCGTGGCCGAAGGTCCGGGGCGGTCACGACGAACGCACGGACGGGGCCGGGACCTTCGGCGGGGCCGCTACGGGGCCGGAAAGGGCCGCGTGCCGGGCGGACCTGACGGCGAACGGGGTCGCCGACCGGGGCCCGGCCCCGGAACGGCACAGTCCCGGACGGAGTAACAGCCCGGCCGGCCAGCTCCCCAGCTGGCCGGCCGAGCACTGCCGTCCGCCACACCCCCGTCCCCACGGGGTTATGGGTGGGATGTCCCCGACCCGGACCGCTCTCCCGGGCCCGGGGCGCCGCTCAGCGCCCCAGCATCACGCCCACGGACGACGCCTGTGTGACCACTGCCTCCCAGCCGCCGAAGACGACGACGAGCAGGGTCGCGAGGGGGAGGACCATGGCCGTGGCCACCAGCGGGTGGCGACGGCTGCCGGGACGGCCGTCGAACGCGGCGAAGGCCTTGCGCCCCTGCGTGCGGATCATGGTCCGCGATGCCGTGTCCGCCATGGTCCCTCTCCCGTCGAGTCGGCGCGGCGAGTGCGTGACCTCGGGGGACGAGTGCCGCCCCCGCCGCTTGACCTCAAGACTAGGGAGCCGGGGGGTCCGCCACGTCATGCCCGCGTACCGATTGGCGGGCCTCCAGGAGGATGAGGCCGCCCGACCCGATGTACTCCCCTGGGTGGAGAAGTGGACCTAGGTCTGGGGGTCTTCCCTGAGGGAACGACGGTCTCCGGGAGCCTCGGCGGGCACGGGCTGCTCGACCAGCGCCAGCACCCGATTGGCCATGAAGCGGGCCGTTCGCACGATGGAACCGGAACGCGTGACTTCGCTCACTTCGACCACCCCGCGCCGGACCGCCGTCTCAACCCGCCGGCCCGCCCGGCTTGCCACCACTTCGTACGTCCTCGTCGTGTCCCCCGCGTCCACGACTATCTCCACGCGGTCGCCCTTCATCGATTCAATCCCCCTTCTGCCACGCCTCATTGGGATCGCGCACGGGTCAGCGGGGCCCCGGATTCCCAGGGCTCCTGACCACTCCTCAATTCTCCCACCGGGCACTGACAATCGATCGGCCCACGAGGGCGCGGCCTATGAGCACACCGGCCCGCGGGTACGTAAGCTGTGCCACGTCAGAAGGACCACCGGCCGGCGGGGATGAACATGGCGATGATGCGGCTCCGGCGCGAGGATCCGCGTGTCGTCGGCTCGTTCAGGCTGCACCGGCGACTCGGCGCCGGCGGCATGGGGGTCGTGTACCTGGGCTCCGACCGGCGCGGTCAGCGCGTCGCGCTGAAGGTGATCCGCCCGGACCTCGCGGAGGACCAGGAGTTCCGGTCCCGCTTCGCCCGTGAGGTGTCGGCCGCCCGGCGGATCCGGGGCGGCTGCACGGCCCGGCTGGTCGCCGCGGACCTCGAGGCGGACCGTCCCTGGTTCGCCACCCAGTACGTGCCCGGGCCGTCCCTGCACGACAGGGTGGCCGGGGAGGGCCTGCTGACGGCCGCAGAGACGGCGGCCGTCGGGGCGGCGCTGTCCGAGGGGCTCGTGGCCGTCCACGAGGCCGGGGTGGTCCATCGGGACCTCAAACCGTCGAACATCCTCCTCTCCCCCAAGGGTCCCCGGATCATCGACTTCGGCATCGCCTGGGCCACCGGCGCCAGCACGCTGACCCATGTCGGCACCGCGGTCGGCTCCCCCGGCTTCCTCGCCCCCGAGCAGGTGCGCGGCGCCGCGGTCACCCCCGCTACGGACGTCTTCTCGCTGGGGGCCACGCTGGCGTACGCCGCCACGGGCGACTCCCCCTTCGGGCACGGCAGTTCCGAAGTGATGCTCTACCGGGTGGTGCACGAGGAACCGCAACTGCACGGGGTGCCGGACGCACTGGCCCCGCTGCTGCGGGCATGCCTGGCGAAGGACCCCGAGGAACGGCCCAGCACCCTGCAGTTGTCCATGCGACTGAAGGAGATCGCGGCCCGTGAGGCGCAGGGGCTTTCGGAGGTGCGTCCCCCGGTCCAGCGGGAACGGACCGAGCAGGAGCTGGCGTCGGGGCGCAGCACCGCGCGGTACACGGAGCGGACGACCCACGGCAGGCCGCCGGGCACCGGGGGGAGCTCGGGGCCTGCCGCGTCCCGGGAACGGATGCCGGGACGGCAGACATCCCGTACGGGCGGCTCGCGGCCGCCGCAGTCGCGCGGCGGCACGAAGACGGGCGGTCGGCCCGCGACCCGCCCCGGGGCCAGGACCACGTCCACCGGGCGCAGGCCGGCCAATCCCCGCCTGCTGCGCCAGCGGATCTTCGTGTTCGTCGTGGTGACGCTCGTCGTGGCGCTGGGCATCACGGTGGCGCAGAGCCTGCGGGGCTAGGGCGTGTTGCGAAAGTAGCTCCGTCCGCCCGTAGGGCGGGGCCTGCGGCGTCTGGTGCATGGGGCCTCCCCCGGCCCTCCGGGCCGAGGGGAAGATCGCAAGGCGGAGGATCATCCTCGTACTGGACGTACTCGGATGACTCCGACAACGCAGCGAGCGTGCGTGCCAGGCGTCGCGGGCCAGGAGGGACTTTCGCCACACGCCCTAGTGCCGCATCAGGCAACGTTCGCCCCGTCGCGGCACCGGACACGGCCGTGCCGCGGGCCCCCGCGGAATCCGGCCGGGTCAGTTCCCGGGGCGGCCCGTGGCCACCGCGTAGAACGCCACCGCCGCGGCCGCGCCGACGTTCAGCGAGTCCACGCCGTGGGCCATCGGGATGCGCACCCACTCGTCGGCCGCCATCAGGGCCTGCGTGGACAGTCCGTCGCCCTCGGCGCCCAGCATCAGCGCGACCCGGTCCAGCCGGTGCGGAGCGGCCTCGTCGATCGGCGACGCCTTCTCGTCCGGGGTGAGCGCGAGCAGCCTGAAGCCCGACTCCCGTACGGTCTCAAGCCCTTTGGGCCAGGAGTCGAGGCGGGCGTACGGAACGGAGAACACCGCGCCCATCGAGACCTTCACCGAGCGCCGGTAGAGGGGGTCGGCGCAGTCGGGCGAGAGCAGCACCGCGTCCATGCCGAGGGCGGCGGCACTCCGGAAGATCGCGCCGATGTTGGTGTGGTCGTTGACCGATTCCATGATCACGACCCGGCGGGTGCCCCGCAGGAGCTCGCCGGCCGTCGGCAGGGGTTTGCGCTGCATGGACGCGAGGGCGCCCCGGTGGACGTGGTAGCCGGTGACGCGTTCGGCGAGGTCCGGGCTGACCGCGTACACCGGCGCCGGGACCTCGTCGATCACGTCACGCATGACGTCGACCCACTTGGCGGAGAGCAGCATCGACCGCATCTCGTAACCGGCGTGCCGGGCGCGGCGGATGACCTTCTCCCCCTCGGCGATGAACAGGCCCTCCGCGGGCTCTCGCTTGCGCCGAAGCTCGACGTCGGTCAGGCCCGTGTAGTCACGCAGGCGAGGGTCCTCGGGGTCGTCGACGGTGATGAGATCTGCCACAGGGTGATACTGCCTTGTCCGGGGAGAGGTGCCAACGGGCGGGACCGAGTTCCGTTACCGATGGTTACTTGTGGGGGCCCTCGGCGACGACATCGCCGATGACGATGACCGCGGGGGGGCGGACGTCCTGCGTCCTGACGGTCTCAGCGACCGTCGCGAGCGTCGCGTCCACCCGTCGCTGGGCGGCCGTGGTGCCCTCCTGTACCAGCGCGAGCGGGGTGTCCGGCGCTTTGCCGTAAGAGACGAGGGCCTCGGCGATGGCACCGATCTTGTCGACGCCCATGAGGATCACCAGCGTGCCGGTCAGCTTGGCGAGCGACTCCCAGTCGACGAGCGAACGGGGGTCGTCCGGCGCGACATGGCCGCTGACCACCGTGAACTCGTGGGCCACACCGCGATGGGTGACCGGGATGCCGGCGGCGCCCGGAACGGAGATCGAACTGGAGATGCCCGGCACGACCGTGCAGGCGATACCGGCCTCGGCCAGGGCCTGTGCCTCCTCCATGCCGCGGCCGAAGACGAACGGGTCGCCCCCCTTGAGCCGCACGACCGACCTGCCCGCCTTGGCGTGCTCGACGAGGGAGTTGTTGATCGCCTCCTGCGCCATGAAACGGCCGTACGGGATCTTCGCCGCGTCGATCACCTCGACGTGCGGCGGGAGTTCGTCGAGCAGGTCGCGCGGGCCGAGACGGTCGGCGATGACGACGTCGGCCTCGGCGAGCAGCCGGCGGCCGCGCACGGTGATCAGGTCGGGATCGCCCGGGCCGCCGCCGACGAGGGCGACGAACGGCGTCCGGTCGCGGCTGTGCGGTGCGGCGAGGGAACCGTCGCGCAGGCCCTCGACGATGGCGTCCCGCACGGCGGCCGACCGGCGCGGGTCCCGCCCCGTCAGCACCGCGACCGTCACGCCCTCGCTGCGCCCGGTGGCGGGTGTCCACGCCGTGGCCGCTTCGGCGTCGTCGGACCGCACGCACCAGGTCTTCGTCCGCTCCGCCTCGGCGGAGGCGGTCTCGTTGGCGACCGGGTCACTGGTGGCGACGAGCGCGTACCAGGCGTCGGCGATGTCCCCGTCCTGGTACCGGCGGCGGGCCCAGGTGATCTCCCCCGCCTCCGCCATGGCCTCGACGGACGGGGTCGCGGACGGCGAGACCAGGGTGATGTCGGCGCCGGCGGCGACGAGGGCCGGGAGACGGCGCTGGGCGACCTGGCCACCGCCCAGGACGACGACACGCCGTCCCGCGAGACGGAGTCCGACGGGGTAGGCGGGGCACTCCTCACGGGAGTCGTGCTGCGGGTGCGCGGGGCTCTTGGCTTGCTCGGCGGGCTCGGCCATGGCGGTGCGGCTCCTCGGTGCGGCGGTGCGGGGCCGCTGCGACGGTGAAGCGGCTGGTGGGAACGGGTGGAACGGTCCTGGCGAACACGATACGGGGTGGAAGGCGCGGCATTACCGGGGCCGGGAGGGACGGCTCGCGGCCCGGGCAGGGACGATCCCGTTCCCGCACACCGCGACGCGCGCACACCGGTCGCCGAGCTGGCCCGCGACGCGGCGTACGGGCGCACCGCCGGCACGAACGCGGAACGCCCGCGCATGGGCACCAGCACAGGCACCGGGGTGGACGCGCACAGGTGCGGCACCGGCAGGGCACGCGCCACCCGTGACGGGTGGCGCGTGCCCTGCCCCCGCGCTACTTCTCCGTGACGCCGGCCGAGTCGAACGTCGCCACCTCGTGCATCGCGCGGGCCGCGCTCTGGACGAGCGGGAGCGCGAGCAGTGCGCCCGTACCCTCGCCGAGGCGGAGGTCCAGGTCGACCAGCGGACGCAGGCCCAGCTTGTTCAGGGCGGCGACATGGCCGGGCTCGGCGCTGCGGTGCCCGGCGATGCACGCCGCGAGGGCCTCCGGCGCCACCGCCCGGGCGACCAGCGCCGCGGCGCCCGCGGAGACACCGTCCAGGACGACCGGCGTACGCAGCGACGCACCGCCCAGGATGAAGCCGACCAGGGCCGCGTGCTCCAGGCCGCCGACCGCCGCGAGAACGCCGACGGGGTCGGCCGCGTCCGGCTGGTGGAGTTCCAGCGCACGACGGACGACATCCACCTTCCTGGCGTGCATCTCGTCGTTGATGCCGGTGCCGCGCCCGGTGACCTCCGACGGGTCCACGCCGGTGTAGACGGAGATCAGCGCGGCCGACGCCGTGGTGTTGGCGATGCCCATCTCACCGGTGAGCAGTGCCTTGTTGCCAGCGGAGACCAGGTCGCGGGCGGTCTCGA
Source organism: Streptomyces marianii (assembly GCF_005795905.1). Lineage (NCBI taxonomy): Bacteria > Bacillati > Actinomycetota > Actinomycetes > Kitasatosporales > Streptomycetaceae > Streptomyces > Streptomyces marianii. The sequence continues at coordinate 7,069,509 of NZ_VAWE01000001.1, read as the reverse complement.
TGCCCACTTCGATCGCGGTGAGGACCTCCTCGCGGCCGAGCGCGGGGCCGGTCGTGAAGTCGGCCGTTCCGGGACGCACCTTCCGCGGCAGCAGCCCGGGGGTGGCCGGGAGGTCGGAGGCGACACCGACGTCGATGACGCAGACCTCCGCACCGACCTGGTTGGCGAAGGCGTTGCAGACCGCTCCCCCGCCGAGGAAGTTCGCGACCATCTGGCCGGTCACCTCCTGCGGCCAGGCCGTGACCCCCTGGGCGTGCACCCCGTGGTCGCCCGCGAAGATCGCGACGGCCGCGGGCTCCGGGATCGGGGGCGGGCACATCCGGGACAGTCCGGCCAGCTGCGCGGAGATGATCTCGAGCATGCCGAGAGCGCCCGCGGGCTTGGTCATCCGCTTCTGCCGCTCCCACGCCTCGCCGAGCGCCTTGGCGTCCAGCGGGCGGATGTTGGAAACGGTCTCCTGGAGCAGGTCGTGGGGCTCCTCGCCGGGCAGGGCGCGGCGGCCGTAGGTCTCCTCGTGGACGACCCAGGACAGCGGCCGGCGCTTGGACCAGCCCGCCTGCATCAGTTCGGGCTCCTCGGGGAACTCGTCGACGTAGCCCACGCAGAGGTAGGCCACGACCTCCAGGTGCTCGGGCAGGCCGAGCGTGCGGACCATCTCGCGCTCGTCGAAGAAGCTGACCCAGCCGACGCCGAGTCCTTCGGCGCGGGCGGCGAGCCAGAGGTTCTCGACGGCCAGGGCGGAGGAGTACGGCGCCATCTGCGGCTGGGTGTGCCGGCCGAGGGTGTGGCGGCCGCCGCGCGTCGGGTCGGCGGTGACGACGATGTTGACGGGTGTGTCGAGGATGGCCTCGATCTTCAGTTCCTTGAACTGCTTGGCCCGGCCCTTGGGAAGCGACTTGGCGTACGCCTCGCGCTGGCGCTGGGCGAGTTCGTGCATCGAGCGCCGGGTCTCGGCGGAGCGGATGACGACGAAGTCCCAGGGCTGGGAGTGGCCCACGGAGGGCGCGGTGTGCGCGGCCTCGAGGACCCGGAGCAGGACGTCGTGCGGGACGGGGTCGCTGCGGAAGCCGTTGCGGATGTCCCGGCGCTCACGCATCACGCGGAGCACGGCTTCGCGTTCGGCGTCGGCGTATCCGGGCGCCGCCGTGCCGTGGGTCTCCTCGGCCTCCGCCTCGACGTCCTCCCCGGCGCCCTGCAGGCCGTCGGCGACGGGGTGTGCCTCGGGCTCCCGGCCCGGCGCGGACTCGGCGGCCGTCTCGGGCCCGACCACCGGCCGGGGCTCGGCGGGCGGCTCCGCTTCGGGGGCGGTTTCCTCCGCCGGGGCCGCTACGGACTCGGCGGCCGCGTTCCCGGCGTCCGCCGGCACGACGGGCCGTTCGGTGTCCGCGGTGGCCTCGGCCCCGGGCGCCTGCTCGGCGGCGGGCACGGGGTCGAGTGCCCCGGGCTCGCCCGTGGAGCGGTCCTCGGGGGCCGGTACGGGGGTTCCGGCCGGCTGCGTGGCGTCGAGGACCTCGGCGCTCCGTCCGGTCCGCCCCACCTGGTCGGCCGCAGCGGCCCCGTCCTCGCCCTCCCCCTCGCGGATCGCGGGCACGACGGCGACGGCTTCCGGCTCCGGAGCCGCACCGGGTCCGACTGCGGCGACGTCGTGTTGAGGAGCGACGACGGGCTCGGCCACCCCGGCCACGGGCGCCGGTACGGACCCGGACGCGGTGACGGGCTGGGACGCCTCCGCGGGCTGGGGCTCCGGCTCCGAGCCCCAGCCCGCGGAGGCCTCGGGGGGAGGCGTGGCGGCGCCGGCAGGCACGGGGGGCTCGCCGGCAGGCTCGGGGGAGGGCGCGGGAGCCTCGGCCCCCGGCTGCCCCGCCTCGGCCGGCACGATCACGGCCACCGGCGAGGTCTCGGGTCGGTGCCCCGTCGGCAGCGGGCTCTCCGCTGCCGCGAACTGCCCTGTGGCCATGGGCTCCGGGGCCGGCTCGGCGGGCGCTCCCGCCGGATGCGGCCCGGGCGCCGCCGGTTCGGCGGCGGAGGCGGGCACGTTCCGCGGGGGGACCGCTTCGGCGGAGACCCGGGCGACCGCCTCGGGCGCGGCTTCCGCGGGGACGGCCGCGGCGGCCTGGGGCTGCGCATGCCGGGCGGCCCACGGGGACGCGCCCTGCGGAGGGATCGCGCCCAGCTGCGGACCGGGCAGCAGGTCCGCCTCGTCACGCGGTACGTCGAGGTACTCCGGTCCGCCGGCCGGCGGAACGGAGGAGGGTGCCGTCGCGGCTCCCTGCTGGGGGGCGGCGCCGCCGGCCCGATGGGCGGCGGGACCGCGGTCGGCGAGTGAGCGGACCACACCGCTGTTCGCCTCGGGAACCGGCGGGCCCATATGGAGAGGGCGGCGGGCCGGGGGCGGCGTCTGCGCGGGCGCGGCGGGGGGCGGCATCCGCACACCGCCGAGATCGAGGGACCCGGAGTCCCGGCCGCCGGCCTCGTGGGCACCGGCCTCGTGGGCACCGGCCTCGTACAAGGGCTGCTCCGCCGCGGCCTGCGGGTCCTGGGCGGGCTGACCGTGCGGAACGGCCCGGCCGTGGCCGGACTGCTGGTCGTGTGCCGCCGTCGGCTGTGCCGGCGCCGGCAGCTGCTCCTGGACGGCGGGCTGCCCCTGAGCGGCGGCGGTCGCCGCCTGTCCGGCCACCCCCTGCCCGGCCGTCAACGGCCCGGCAACCGCCTGCGCGCGGGCGGCCTGCTGCGGCACGCCCTGGGCGGGGGTGGCCTGCTGCTCGGCCGCTCGGAGCCGCTCCTCGTGAACCGCGTACTGCTGCTCCTGCGCCAGGTGCGCGTGCGGCTGCTCGGGCGCGGGCACCGCGGCCGTCTCGGCTCCGGCGTACCCCGGCGCGGCCTGGGCGGCCGGTACCGGCTGGACGTGCCCCGTGCCGTGAGCCGCCGCCGGGGCCGGCTCGGGCGGCGTGGGCGGGGCAGCGGCCGGGTCGCTCCACGCTCCCTGTGCGCCCGGCATCAGGAGCAGGTCGTCGTCCTCGGTGACGGCCTCTGGGGCACCGCCGGAGTGGTCGAGGTAGGTGTACGCGCCGGGAGCGGGGACGCCCGGCTGCTCCACCATGCCTGCGTTCTCCGGCAGTCCCTGGCCCGGGACCTGGCCGGTGTCAGTCATGCGTACCCCTCGCCCATCGGTTGTGCTCCTTCAGACCTTCGCCCGGGACGCCCGATCGCGGCACACACCCGTGCCCGTCACTACAAGAACGAGCGTGTGCCCGACGCGGCACGAAAGCCCGCGGACACAAGCATTGTCGTGGGCGTTCGCGTCCGCGGCAGCAGGATTCGCCACGGTGCGGTGTGGACTGCGCCACGTTGCGCCTCCCCCGGTCGCGCCGTACCACAACGGGGGTCAAAATCGCCCCCTTTTCCGGATATTGGCGAGCGAATCGACCAACGCCCAGCTGCGGTACAACGATCGGCCAGCCTACCGCGCCACAGTTCCGCGCCCGGTCCAGGGGCGGCCGGGGCAACGGCCGCCGAGTGGTCAGGAAGCCGGTTCCCGACGGTGACCGGCGAGCAGGAAGACGACCGACCGGTCGCGTTCCGACCAGTCGCCGGTATCGAGCTCGACGGACTGGAGGAGGGCGCACTCGACGGCGTAGCCACCCTCCGTGAGCGCCGCGCCGATCGCCTCGGCCTCGTCCCGGGTGGAGGCGTGGGTGACGATGCGCTCGGGCCTTCGGTCGGCGCAGGCGGTGACGACGGGGACCCCGCCCCCGCCGATCCGTACGACGTCCGGTTCGGGGAGCCGTTCCAGGACGTGCGGCGCCCGGCCGCGGACGGTCTGCAGGAGGACGCCGTGGCGGCGGGCGGCGGCGTCCGCCCGGATGCAGGCGGCGGGGTCGTCGTCGACGGCGATCACCGCGGCACCGAAGCGGGACGCGTCAGCGGCCAGCTCCCCGCTGCCGCAGCCGATGTCCCACACGAGGTCGCCCAGGCGCGGCCCGAGCCGGGCGAGTTGGGCGGCGCGCAGCTGGAGCGACTCGCCCTCGACGGCCGGCCGGCTCTCGCCCCCCGGCAGGGCCCAGCCGCGTACCCGTGCGGAGGAGCCGGGCTCCCCGCCGGCGACCCAGCCGGCGCCGCCCTGGGCGCCGGCGGCGCCGCCGATGACGATGACGACGTTGGGATCGCGCCAGCTGTGGTCGGCGACCTTGTCGGAGGTCAGCACGGTGACCTGCTCGCGCTCGGTGCCGAGCTCCTCGCAGATCACGAAGGTGCGGTGGACGCCGTCGAGCAGGAGGGCGAGCTCGGCAGGTCCGGCGCCCGGGGACGTGAGGACGGCGACCTTGGGTCGGGCCCGGCAGACGTTGACCGCGCGGCGCAGCGTGCGGCTGTGGGCGACGACGATCTGGGCGTCGTCCCAGGGCATCCCCGCCCGGGCGAAGGCGGCGGCGACGGAGGAGACGGCGGGAACGACCTCCACCTCGAGGCCGTGCTGCGGTGCGCGCAGGGTGCGCACGACTCCGAAGAAGCCCGGGTCGCCGTCGGCGAGGACGACGGGGCTGCCCCGGTGTCCCGCGATCCTGCGGGCGGCGAGGTCGACGCTGCCGAGGCGGATGCGTTCGGCGCCCGGCGGTACTTCGGGAAGCGCCAGGTGGTGGGCGGCCCCGGCGACGAGCGTGGCCGCGGACAGGGCGGACCTGGCGGCCGCGGTCAGCGGCGAGCCGTCCCAGCCGATCACCGTGACCCGGTCGGCCATCGTCGTCTTTCTCCTGGTGTCGTCGCAGGTGAGGACCGTGCCCACGGGGTGCGGGGCAGGCAGGCCCGAGGGTACCCGGTGTCGGTGACGGGCGGGGGTGCGGTGCGGGGTCCGCCGGTTCCTGCAAGCCGGTGCGGTGCGGGGTCCCACGGTTCTTGCGGCCCGGCCCTCGTCCGCAGGGCACCGCGCGGGGTGCGCCCGCCTCCCGCTGCGTCCGGCCGGAGACCGGCGTCCACCCGCCTCGCGGCGCGTCCGGCGCGGCCGAGGGGGCCGTCCGTCCTGGACGCCCTGCCCGGCCGGGTCCGTACGTCCCCCGTCTCCGGGGCCCGGTCCGCGGTCCGGTCGAGGCCGGCGGCGGCCGGTCAGTTCCAGTCGGTGTACGCCCCGAACCCGCCCGCTTCTGCCATCTGGTCGGCGACCCCTTCCAGGTCCTCGGGGAGCAGGCTCCAGACGATGAAATCGGTGCGCAGATCGGCCCAGCCCCCGCCCTCGGTGCGGGTGCGGGCTATACAGGCGCCGCGCAGGACGCCCTCGCTTATGCAGCCGATCTTCTGGGCGACCTGCTGGGAGGCGGTGTTGTCGGCGGCGGTGCGCAGTTCGAGGCGCTCGAAGCGCTGGTCACGGAAGAGCCACCGGGCGGTGGCGAGGGCCGCCTCGGAGGCGTAGCCCTCGCCGCGGGCCCAGGGGGCGATGATGTACGACATCTCGGTGGCGCGCACCCGCCAGTCGGTCCTGCTCAGCTGGACGACCCCGACCAGTCGCTGGGTGAGGAACTCGGTGACGGCGAGATCGATACCCCGGCCCGCGGCGCGTTCCGTGGGGGCGCGGTCGGCGATCCAGCCGTGGGCCGCGGCCTCGGTGTAGGGCTGGGGCACGGCGGTCCAGGCGGCGACCTGTTCGTCGTTCATCATCTCGGCGAGGGCGGGGGCGTCGGCGGGTTCGAGCGCGCGCAGCACCAACCGCTCCGTGCTGATGGAGATGTCCGGGAACGTGGTAGTCATGCGCAGCTCCATGCCGAAGACCGTCGTAAGGGCCGTAAAGGCACAGCATGCAGCATCGCGGCGGCGATGTGCATGGCCGGGTCGGTACGGCCCACGATACGCCGCGGGCCCCGCACACCACCGGGGGTGCGCGGGGCCCGCGTTCATCGGTATGTTCTCAAGAGACCTACGGACGGCGTCACTTGGCGGGAGCGCCGAACGCCGGGACGACCGAGCCGGTGTAGGTGTCCTCGATGTGCCGCTTCACCTCGGGGGAGTTGAGGAGCTTCGCGAGCTTCGCGACGCGCGCGTCCTTCTCGTTGCCCTTCTTGACGGCGAGGAAGTTGGCGTAGGGGTTGTCCTCCGCCTCCTCCAGGACGAGGGCGTCCTCGGAGGGCCTGAGGTCGGCCTCGATGGCGTAGTTGCCGTTGATGACGGCGGCGTCGACGTCGTTCAGGGCGCGGGGCACGGTGGCGGCCTCCAGTTCCTTGAACTCCAGGCCCTTCTTGTCGGTGATGTCGGACAGCCTGGCGCTGGTGCCGACGCCGGGCTTGAGGGTGATGAGACCGTGCTCGGCGAGGAGTCGGAGGGCGCGCCCCTCGTTGGTGGTGTCGTTGGGGACGGCGACGGTCTGCCCGGGCTTGATGTCCTCGACCGACCGGGCCTTCTTGGAGTACAGGCCGAGCGGCTCGAGGTGGACGTCGACCACCGGGACGACCGTGGTGCCGTTCTTCTCGTTGAAGTCGTCCAGGTACGGCTTGTGCTGGAAGTAGTTCGCGTCGACCTGGCCGGACTGGGTGGCGGTGTTCGGCAGGACGTAGTCCGTGAACTCCCTGATCTCCAGCTCGAGGCCGGCCTGTTCAGCGAGGTTCTCCTTGACGAAGTTCAGGATGTCGGCGTGGGGGGTCGGGGAGGCAGCGACGACGAGGGGCCCGGACTCGGCGGCCTTGTCGCCGGCCCCGGCCGCGGCCGGGTCGGAGGCGGTGCCGCAGGCCGTGAGGCCGAGCGCGAGCGCGGCGGTGGCGACAGCGGCGAGCTTGGTGTTCTGGCGGGAGTTGCGCACGAAGAGTGCCTCTTTCCGGTGTTGCGGTGATGACGCCCGGACAAGGAGTGCGGGCTCGCTGGAGGTGCCGGGGCGAAGCGCCGGCCCGAGGTGGTGCGGGGTGGTGGTCAGGCGGTGCGGCCGCGGCGGGCCAGCAGCCGGACGATCCCGTCGCCGACCAGCTGTACGGCCGTGACGACGGCGATCAGGACGACGACCGTGACGAGCATGAACTCGGTCTCGAACCGCTGGAAGCCGTAGGTGACCGCCTTGGAGCCGAGGCCCTCTCCGCCGACCGCGCCGGCCATGGCCGAGTAGCCGACGAGCACGATCACGGTGGTGGTGACCGCGGCGACGATCGAGGGCAGGGCCTGCGGGAGCAGCACCTTGCGGATGATCGTCGGGATGGACCCGCCCATGGACTGGACGGCTTCGACCAGTCCGTGGTCGACCTCGCGGATCGCCGTCTCGACGAGTCGCGCGAAGAAAGGGATGGCGCCGACGGCCAGCGGCACGATCATGGCGGTGGGGCCGATGAAGGTGCCGACCACGGCCGTGGTGAAGGGGATCAGCGCGATCAGCAGGATGATGAACGGCAGCGAGCGGCCGATGTTCACGACGACGCCGACGGCCTTGTTCACCGGGGTGTTCTGCAGCAGCCCGCCCTTGTCGGTGAGGACGAGGAGGATGCCGAGGGGCAGTCCGCCGATCACGGTGACCAGGGTGGACCACAGGACCATGTAGAGGGTGTCCAGGGTGCCCTGGGTGAGCAGGGGCCGCATCTCCGACCACGTCACTTGACGGCCTCCTTCACCGGTGCGGCGCCCCGGGCCCCGTGGCTCCGAGCGGGCACCGCGGCCGGCGCGTCATCCACGACATCGACCCGCAGGCCCTGCTCCCGCAGGAAGCCGACGGGTACGACGTTGTCCTCGTAGCGGCCGGGCAGCTCGATGCGCATCCGGCCGATCTGCTTGCCGCCGACGGTGTCCATCGCGGCGCCGAGGATCGATATGTCGATGTTGTAGGTGCGGGACAGCCGGGACACCACCGGCTGGGTGGCGGCGTCGCCGCGGAAGGTGACGTCCACGACGGTGCGGTCCGGACCGGAGGCGTCCCCGGTGACGGGGAACAGTTCGTGGGCGAGCTCGGAGCCGGGCGTGGCGAGCAGTTCGCCGACCGTGCCGGACTCGACGATCCGCCCCTGCTTCATCAGGGCGGCGGAGTCGCAGACGGTCTTGACGACGTCCATCTCGTGCGTGATGAGGAGCACGGTCAGCCCGAGCTGCCGGTTGAGGTCGCGCAGCAACTGGAGGACGGACCGGGTGGTCTCGGGGTCGAGGGCGCTGGTGGCCTCGTCGGAGAGCAGCACCTTGGGGTTCCCGGCGAGGGCACGGGCGATGCCGACGCGCTGCTTCTGGCCGCCGGAGAGCTGTCCGGGATGGACCCCGGCCTTGTCGGCGAGGCCGACGAGGTCGAGGAGTTCGAGGGCGCGGCGTGAACGTTCGGCTCCGGAGACGCCGAGGATCTCCAGCGGCAGTTCGACGTTGTCCCGCACGGTGCGCGAGGACAGCAGGTTGAAGTGCTGGAAGACCATGCCGATGCGGCTGCGCGCCCGGCGGAGCTCCCTTCCGGCGCGGTTGCCGCGTCCGGCGAGGGCGGTGAGGTCGGTACCGTCGACGACGACGCTGCCGGAGGTGGGGCGTTCCAGCAGGTTCACGCAGCGGATGAGGGAGGACTTCCCGGCTCCGCTGCGGCCGATGACGCCGAACACCTCGCCCTCGCGGACGTGCAGGTCGACGCCGTCGAGAGCGGTGATGTCGCGGCCTCGCGACCGATAGACCTTGGTGAGGCCCGTAGTGGTGATCACAGGGTTTCCGTCACTGTCGAGTGCCCGGCGCGGGGTTCCCTCGCCGGGCACGGGGCATGTCGTCTTGGGGACAGTCGGCGCAGCACGGGTCACCGGTTCGGCAGGCGTGTGCGCGGGCAGGCTCGGTCCGTCGCCGTCACGGCGGACACGGCTTGGCTGTCGGGATCTCGCTTCGGGGCGCGAGGCTCGGGCAGGGGCCCTCAGAAGGCGCGCATTCGACACATGCGACGAACACCGGGCGTCGTGATCGCCTCGGTCGCAAGGGTGCGGCTGCTCGTCGTGGTCATGCGGCCAGTAAAACAGACCGCCACGGGAGCGGATCACGGCCGTCCGAATAGCGGAATGAAGGAGTCCGGTATCCGGACGCTCCGACCGACGGCGACGATCTCCACCACGCGGGCCTCGGCCTGCGCGGACACGGCCGGCAGGACCGGGACGGCGATACCGGCAGCCGGCTCGGAGGCGACCCGGGTCGTGGTCGACGCCATGGGCGTCGTTCCGGCGGCGCGGCCCGCGTCCACCCCGCACACGGGCCCCGCCGGGGCCGCGCGCATCGGGCCTTTTGGCCCGTAATACGCTCTCACCCATGCTCGTCGCCCTGACCGTCGCGGTGTCCGTGGCCGCTCTCGCCCTCGCCGCCTGGTGCGGTTTCGCCGCCTTCCGGGACCAGCCCACCAAGGACTGGCACTTCATCGGCATGGCCGTGGTCACGCTGCTGGCGCTGGTCCAGCTGGTGATCGGGGTGGTGCAGCTGGCGAGGGGCGAGAAGGCCGACGAGGGCGCGACGATCTTCATCGCCTATCTGGTCGGGGCGTTCGCCGCGGTTCCCGCCGCCGGATTCCTGTCGCTGGCCGAGCGGACCCGCTGGGGTTCGGCGACGGTCGCGGCCGGGGCGGTCGTGCTGGCGGTGCTGGAGGTCCGGCTCCACGACATCTGGGGAGGCTGAGATGGCCGGTGAGACAGGGACGACAGGGCGCACCGCCGAGGGACGGGTCCGGGACGCGTCGGCGACGAGGCTGGTCAAGGGCCCCGGGCTGCTGCTGGTCTGGCTGTACGGGGTGATGTCGGTGGGCGCCGTGTCGCGCTCGGTGTACCAGATCGCCACCGAGTACGAACGGGCCCCGCTCGCGTACTCGCTCTCCGCGATCGCCGCGGTGGTGTACGCGTTCATCACGTACACCCTGTTCCGCGGCGGCGAGCGGGCCCGCAGGGCGGCACTGGTCTGCTGCGCCGCGGAGCTGGTGGGCGTGCTGACCGTGGGCACGTGGACGCTGATGGACCCGTCCGCCTTCCCGGACGCCACGGTCTGGTCCGACTACGGCATGGGGTACCTGTTCATTCCGGTGCTGCTGCCCGTGACCGGAATGCTCTGGCTGCGCCGGGCCCGGCGCTGAACCGGGCCCCGTCCACGGGCCGAACGCGCCCGGTCGACGGACCGGCCCCTCGCCCGCGAGCCGGGTCCCCTCGCCGGACCGGGCCTCTCGCCCGACCGCTCAGGGACTACGCGCTGGCGACGAACGTCCCCGGGGTCCGGGCCGAGGGCACCGCGGCCGCCGCGTCCTTCTCCATCGTGACGAGTGTCAGCTTCGGGGTCAGCACCCGGGTGGACACGGTCGCATAGCCGTGGCCGCGGTAGAGGCGCAGGTTCCGCTCGCTGCGGTGGCCGGTGAGGAGCCGGAAGCGGCGGGCCGCGGGCTCACCGGCGAACTGCGCCTCGATGGCGTCGAGCAGCCGGCCGCCGAGTCCGTGGCGCTGCATCCTGGGGTGGACGATGAGCCTGCCGATCGTGGCGGTGCCCTCGCCGTCGATCTCACCGCGCACGGAGCCGATCACCTCGTCACCGAGGCGGGCCACCAGGGCGTGGCCGCGGTCGAGCTCGGCACGCAGTTCGCCGAGGGTCTGGATGAGCGGTTCCATGCGGTAGTCGCCGTAGAGCTCGGCCTCGCTCTGGTAGCACAGGTACTGCAGCTTGAGGATCTGTTCGGCGTCCTCCGCCGTTGCCGCTGAGATGGTCACGCTCATGCCCATGTGCGCATGCCTCCCGCTCACCTGCCGCCCGGTTGTCTACCGCTCCATTCCCCGGAGTTCAGGAGCCGCAACCTCTGTCGCGAGCATTCTGCGCAAACATCCCAGGCAGCGGGAACGCATCGGCCCCAGACTTCCTTGTGAGATTCCCAACTCTCCTGCGATTTCGCGGTACGTGGGGTCCTCCGGCGCCAGCATCGCAGTCAGCAGCCGGCGACAGCGACCCGGCGCGCGGGCGACGGCGGCCCTCAGGGCGCGGCGCCGTTCCGCGACGAGCACGGCCCGTTCGGGGCAGGCGGCGGGTCCGGTGGCGGGCTCGGCCGGGTAGGGGCGTTCCCGCCGGGCGTGGTGCCGGGCACGGCTCGCCTCCTCCCGTACCGCCCCCGCGATCCAGCCGGCGGCGTCGGACGGTGGGCCTTCGGCATCGAGCCGTTCCAGGAGCCGCACCCAGACGGACTGTTCCAGGTCCCCGGAGTCCAGGGCCTCGCCGTGCGCCTCGGCGCTCGCCTCCGCCGCGACGAGCGGTCGCAGATCGCGCACCAGCGCTCCGGCGGCCCCCGACCACACGGCGCCGGAGGCGGTGCCGCCGGAGACCGGTCCCTGCGCGGTGGCGGTCCGGACGACGGTGGCCGACCTGGTCGCCGTCGTGCCCCGGGCGGTGACGGAGGGTGGGGCGGCGTCCTCTTCACACGGTGTCATGCCCTGCGGGACGCCCCGCCACGAGCTGCGGTTTCCGCCGTGGCACCGTCTCACCCGACCGCATGACGGCCGTACGGCTGCTGACGTGGGCCGGCCGGGCGACGGAGGCCCGTCGCCCGGCCGGTGCCCGGTTCGACGGACCGTCAGCCGCCGACGAAGTCGGCGCGGGCCAGCAGTCCCGTGTCCGGGTTGTCGGTGAAGATCCCGTCGATGCCCTGCTCGAAGTACACCTTGAACGCGCCGAACACGTCGCCGTAGGCGTTCGGGTCCGTGCCGCGCCGGAAGTCGGCGGGCAGGAAGGAGTTCTCGTTCCGCATCGTGTACGGGTGCAGGATCAGGCCCCGGGCGTGGGCGTCGCGGACGAGCGTGGTGGGCGTGCCCAGCCCGCCGCTCGCGTCCCTCGGCACGATGAGGTCGAGGGTGGGGCCGATGCCCTGCGCGAACGAGGCGATCCACTCCAGGCCCCGGGGTGTGACCAGGTCCGCGACCGTGCGCGGGTCACCGGCCTGGACGAAGTCCCAGGGGCGGGTGTTCGCACCGGAGAGCAGGACGACACGCGGCGAGTCCACCAGCTTCGCGAGCCGCTGGATGCTGCTCGGCTCGAACGACTGGAGGAAGACGGGCGAGTGCGCACGGTGCCGGCCGTAGCGGCGCAGCAGCTTCGCCAGGCGCTCCTCCAGGCCGAGGCCGATACCGCGGAAGTAGGTGGGGTGCTTGGTCTCGGCGTGCAGCCAGACCGGCCGGCCCCGGCGGCGGCCCTCCGCGTCGGCCCAGCGCAGCACCTCCTCGAAGGTGGGGATCGTCCACCGCCCGTCGTAGACGGTGTTCTCCTGGCGGCTCGCCGGTATCCGCTCCTTGGCGCGCAGCGTCTTCAGCTCGGCGAGCGTGAAGTCCTCGGTGAACCAGCCCGTGATACCGGCGCCGTCCACCGACTTGGTCGTCCGGCGCGAGGCGAACTCGGGACGGGAGGCGACGTCGGTGGTGCCGGTGATGTCGTTCTCGTGGCGGCAGACCAGGTGGCCGTCCTTCGTGGGGACGAGGTCCTGCTCGATGACGTGCGCCCCCATGTCCAGGGCCAGCCGGTAGGAGCCGATGGTGTGCTCCGGCCGGTAGCCGCTCGCCCCGCGGTGGGCGATGACGGTGGGCACCGGCAGCCCGTGGTGGCCGGAGCCGTGCCGCGCCGCCGGGGACGGCCGGTCCCCGGCGGCGCGTTCCGCGGCGTGCGCGCCCGGCGCGGCGGACATCCCCAGCGCCGCCGACCCGAGCACCGCCGCCCCCAGGAGGGTCCGCCGCCCGGGGGTGGTTTCCGCACCGTGTGTCATAGAACGCTCCTCCGTTGACTGGTGATGTCCCGCACCCGATCGGCGGGGACGCACGGCGGACAGGCTAGGGCCGGGGGCGTTACGTACGGGAGACCCAGGGCAAACGCGGACCAAACCCAGGTCAACACTGTGTATCTGCTCGGTGAACCCAATGTGCGGTCGGGCACCACCCGCGAGTATCGTCCTCACCTGCAGAGACTTCGCCGGCCGTACCGCCGTCCCACTCCTGACACCGGAGGACCCGTTGTCCCGCTTGTCGCTCATCAAGGCAGTGCTCGGACCGATCCTGCGCCTGATGTTCCGCCCGCGTGTGGAAGGCGCGGAGAACATCCCCGGGGACGGCCCCGTCATCCTCGCCGGAAACCACCTCACCTTCATCGACTCGATGGTGCTGCCGATCGTGTGCGATCGGCCGGTCTACTTCATCGGCAAGGACGAGTACGTCACCGGCAAGGGGCTCAAGGGCCGGCTGATGGCCTGGTTCTTCACCGGCGTCGGCATGATCCCGGTGGACCGGGACGGCGCGAACGGCGGTGTGGCGGCGCTGATGACGGGCCGGCGGGTGCTGGAGGAGTGCAAGGTCTTCGGCATCTACCCGGAGGGCACCCGCTCCCCCGACGGCCGTCTGTACCGCGGCCGTACGGGCATCGCACGGCTCACCCTGATGACGGGCGCGCCCGTCGTCCCGTTCGCCATGATCGGCACGGACAAGCTCCAGCCGGGCGGCGCCGGACTGCCGCGTCCGGGCCGGGTGACGGTCCGCTTCGGCAAGCCGATGGAGTTCTCGCGGTACGAGGGGATGGACCGCGACCGCTACGTGCTGAGGGCGGTGACCGACTCGGTGATGACCGAGGTGATGCGGCTGTCCGGCCAGGAGTACGTGGACATGTACGCCACGAAGGCGAAGGCCGCCTGAGCCTTCCGTTCGGCCGGCTTCGTCCGGCCGCCCCACGGGGCCGAGTCCTGGACCCCGGCCGGAACCTCGCACGGGAGCGGCACGCGGGTCGACGGCACCGGGTCGGCGTGACCGCCTCCAGGCACCGGCCCGGCCCGCCCCCGCACATGACGCCGCCCCCGCACGTCGCGTGCGGGGGCGGCGTCATGTGCGGGGAGACCCTTCCCGTGCGCGGGGTTGCGGCCCCGGCACCGGAGGAGCCGGCGCACCCGGGCGTCAGTGCTCGACGCCGTCCGCCAGCTTCTGGCCGCGCATGAGGAACCAGGCCGCCACCGCAGTGGCCAGCAGCACGGCGGCGCCCGCGCCCGACGCGAGCCGCAGCCCCTCGACGAACGCCTCCTGTGCCGCGCCGACCAGTTCGGCCTGCTGGTGGGCCGGCAGGACGGCCGCGGCCTCCACCGCCCCGCCCAGCGACTCATGGGCGGCGGACGCCACGTCCGCCGGAACCCCGGCCGGTGTCGCGAAGTCCCGGTACACACCGGTCACGATCGAACCGAGCAGCGCGATGCCGAGTGCCGCACCGAGTTCGTACGCCGTCTCGGACACGGCCGATGCCGAGCCGGCCTGCTCCTTCGGCACGCTGGAGAGGATGACGTCGGCCGTGACGGTGAACGAGAAGCCGGCGCCGACACCGACGACGAGCAGGGCCGCGCCGAGCAGCGGATAGCCCGTGGAGCTGCCGATGACGGTCAGCACCGCGAGCGCGACGCCCACGGCGGCGAGTCCCCCGGCCACGACGGACCGGACGGAGAACCGCCGGGCGAAACGGCCGGCGACGAGTCCGGTCGCCACCGCGCCGATCGCGGCGGGCAGTTCCGCCAGCCCGGCCTCCAGCGGCGGCCGCTCCTGGACCAGTTGGAGGAACTGGGAGAGGAAGAAGACCAGTCCCGACAGGCCCAGGATGGTCAGCAGGTCGGCGAGCACCGCACCGGAGAAGCCGCGGTGGCGGAACAGCCGCATGTCGAGCAGTGGCGACGGCAGGGTGAACTGCCTGCGGACGAATCCGTACAGCGCGGCGGCACCGATGAGCGCGGAGGCGCCGGACTCCCAGCCCACTCCGTGGCTCGCGGCCTCCTTGATCGCGTAGACGACGCCGACCATGCCTATCAGCGACAGGGCGACGCTGATCAGGTCCCAGGGGCCGGCGACCGGGTTCTTCGACTCGGGCAACAGCTTGATGCCGACGAGGACCAGGACGGCCATCACGGGCAGGTTGATGAGGAAGACGGAGCCCCACCAGAAGTGCTCCAGCAGGAAGCCGCCGACGACCGGTCCGACGGCGGCACCGGCCGAGGCCATGGCGCCCCAGATGCCGATGGCGATGCTGCGTTCGCGCGGGTCGTGGAAGATGTTGCGGATCAGCGCCAGTGTGGCCGGCATCAGCGTGGCGCCGGCGACGCCCAGCAGGGCCCGGGCGAGGATCATCGTCTCGGGCGTGGTGGCGTAGGCGTTGAGCACGGACACGGCACCGAAGGCGACGGCACCGGTCAGCAGCAGCTTCTTGCGGCCGATCCGGTCACCGAGGCTGCCCATGGAGACGAGCAGGCCCGCGATGACGAACGAGTAGACGTCACCGATCCACAGCAGCTGGGTGCCGGTGGGCTTGAGGTCCTCGCTGAGGAAGGGCGTCGCGAGGCCGAGCACGGTGGCGTCCACGGCCACCAGCAGGACGGCCAGGACCAGCACCGCCAGGGCCAGCCATCGTCCGGGGCGGTACGGGGTCTCGTCCGCCCCGCTCACGCGCTGGACGGTACTGCTGGTCATTTCTCCACACTCCGTCGTGCTCCGCCGAGCAGCAGCTCGGCGATCATGTACTGGAAGTCGTTCTTGGCGACCCGGCCGTCCATGGCGGCCCAGGCGCAGGTGCTGATGAGGCCGTAAAGGGCCTCGGTGAGCCAGATGGGCGGGAGGTCGATCCGGAACTCGCCCTGTTCCTGGCCCCGCCGGAACAGGGCGCCGACCCGGGCGTCGAGCCGGGCCCAGCCCTCGTCGACCTGGTCGCCCTCGAACAGCTGGTTCTCGGTGACCAGGAACGCGAAGAGATCCGCCGCGGGCTCCATCTCGGCGATCAGCCGGCGCAGCGCGTCGCCGGCGGGACCGTCCTCGAGCGCGGCGCGGTCGACGGCCGCCTCGAACTCCTCGATACCGAAGGCTTCGAGCGCCTTCACCAGCGCGTCCCGCCCGGCGAAGTGCCGGTGCAGGGTGGCGCGGCCGACACCCGCCGCGCGGGCGACCTCGTCCATCGTCGCGGTCGACTTGCGGGCGAGGAGGGCGGCGGCGGCGCGCAGCACCTGTTCACGATCCATGGCCATGAGACAACCATACACCGAATGAGACATCAATGTCTCATTCGATAAATCGATGCCTCATACAGAGGTGGAAAGGGATGCTGAGCCCATGAAGCCGCTCCTGCTGATCGACATCGACGGCCCGCTCAATCCGTACGGCGGTAAGCCGCAGCACCGCCCCGACGGGTACACGACGCACCGGATGCGGCCGGGCGGCTGGGCGCACGACAAGCCCCTGCGGGTCTGGCTCAACCCGGGTCACGGCGAGGAACTGCTGGCGCTCGGGGACCGGTACGAACTGGTCTGGGCGACCACGTGGAAGGGCGACGCCAACGTCTGGGTGGGACCGCAACTGGGGCTGCCCGAGCTGCCGTTCGTCGACTGGCCCGTGATGCACGGCGCCTCACCGCGGGGGACGTTCTGGAAGACGCAGTACGTGCTGGAGTACGCGGCCGGGCGGCCGTTCGCCTGGATCGACGACGAGATCACGGATCTGGACCGTGAGTACGTCGACCGGAACCACCTCGCCGCCGCCCTGCTGCTGCACGTCGACCACCGGATCGGACTGGTCCGGCCGGACTTCGACACGCTCGCGGACTGGGCGGCGGCGCTGTGAACTGTGGTGGTGCTTGATCGCGGGGAGCACCGCGAGCCGCCGGGCACCGTGGGTGGCGGCTCCGGCGGGGGCGAGGCGGCGCCGTGACGGTTACCGCTTGGCGGTGGCCCAGGCGTGCTGAGCGGCCAGGTCCGCCTTGACCTCGGCGAGCTGGGCGGCCACGGCCGACGGGGCCGTACCGCCGCGGCCGCTGCGGGAGGCGAGCGCGCCGGGGACATCGAGCACGGTCCTGACCTCCGGCGTGAGGTGCGGCGAGATCTTCGCGAACTGCTGGTCCGTGAGCTGGTCCAGCTCGATCCCGTGCGCCTCGCACTCCTTGACGCACTCGCCCGCGACCTCGTGCGCGACGCGGAACGGCACGCCCTGCTTGACCAGCCACTCGGCGATGTCCGTGGCCAGCGAGAAGCCGGCGGGCGCGAGCTCCTCCATCCGCTCGCGGTTGACGGTCAGGGTGGCCATCATCCCGGTGAACGCGGGCAGCAGCACCTCCAGCTGGTCGCAGGAGTCGAAGACCGGCTCCTTGTCCTCCTGCAGGTCGCGGTTGTAGGCGAGCGGCAGGGCCTTCAGCGTGGCGAGCAGACCGGTCAGATTGCCGATGAGCCGGCCCGACTTGCCGCGGGCCAGCTCGGCGATGTCGGGGTTCTTCTTCTGCGGCATGATCGACGAACCGGTGGAGAAGGCGTCGTGGAGCGTCACGAAGGAGAACTCCTTCGTGTTCCAGATGATGACCTCCTCGGCGATCCGGGAGAGGTTCACCCCGATCATCGCGGCGATGAAGGCGAACTCCGCGACGAAGTCCCGCGAGGCCGTGCCGTCGATGGAGTTCCCCGCGCTGCCGCGCTCGAAGCCGAGGTCCTGCGCCACCGCCTCCGGGTCCAGTCCGAGCGACGACCCGGCGAGCGCGCCGGAGCCGTACGGGGAGACGGCGGTCCGCTCGTCCCACTGGCGCAGCCGTTCGGCGTCCCGGGAGAGCGACTGGACGTGGGCGAGCACGTGGTGGGCGAAGAGCACGGGCTGGGCGTGCTGGAGGTGCGTGCGGCCCGGCATGGCGACGTCGGGATGGGACTCCGCCAGCCCCACCAGCGCGTCCTGGAGCTCGGCGATCAGCCCGCCGATGATCCGGGCGTGGTCGCGCAGGTACATCCGGAAGAGCGTGGCGACCTGGTCGTTGCGGGACCGGCCGGCGCGCAGCTTGCCGCCGAGGTCCGGGCCGAGGCGCTCCAGGAGGCCGCGTTCGAGGGCCGTGTGGACGTCCTCGTCGGCGATGGTGCCGGTGAAGCTCCCGTCGGCGACGTCCGCCTCCAGCCGGTCGAGCCCGGCGAGCATCCGCTCCAGCTCGTCGGAGGTGAGCAGGCCCGCCTTGCGGAGCACACGGGCATGGGCACGGGAGCCGGCGATGTCGTACGGCGCGAGCCGCCAGTCGAAGTGGACCGACGCCGACAGCTTCGCCAGCGCCTCGGCGGGACCGTCGGCGAACCGGCCGCCCCAGAGCCGGACGTCACCGTTGTTGCTGCTCACAGCACTTGCTCCTCAAGAATTGCCGGACTTCGGATGTGCGGCCGCCTCCCTGCTCCCGGCCCTCGGCGGGCCCGGGCCCCGACGGACGGGAGGGGAGGCGGCGGTGCACCCGCGGAAGGCGGTGGCCCCAGGGAATCAGGCGAGGTCGCGCTTCGCGGCGATCTTCGACGAGAGACCGAAGATGTCGATGAAGCCCTGGGCCTTCGACTGGTCGAACGTGTCGCCCGTGTCATACGTCGCGAGATTGAAGTCGTACAGCGACTGCTCCGACCGCCGGCCGGTGACGACGGCGCGGCCGCCGTGCAGGGTCATCCGGATGTCGCCGGTGACGTGCTGGTTGGCCTCGTCGACGAAGCCCTCCAGGGCCCGCTTGAGGGGGGAGAACCACAGGCCGTCGTAGACGAGCTCGCCCCAGCGCTGCTCGACCTGCCGCTTGTACCGGGCCAGCTCGCGCTCGACGGTGACGTTCTCCAGCTCCTGGTGGGCGGTGATCAGCGCGATCGCGCCCGGGGCCTCGTACACCTCACGGGACTTGATGCCGACGAGCCGGTCCTCGACCATGTCGATCCGGCCGATGCCCTGGGCGCCGGCCCGCTCGTTGAGCTGCTGGATCGCCTGCAGGACCGTGACGGGCTTGCCGTCGAGGGCGACCGGCACGCCCTCCTTGAAGGAGATGATCACCTCGTCGGCCTCGCGGACCTCGGCCGGGTTGGAGGTGTACTCGTAGATGTCCTCGATCGGCCCGTTCCAGATGTCCTCCAGGAAGCCGGTCTCGACGGCGCGCCCGAAGACGTTCTGGTCGATCGAGTAGGGCGACTTCTTGGTGGTGGCGATCGGGAGCTGCTTCGCCTCGCAGAACGCGATGGCCTTGTCCCGGGTCATCGCGTAGTCACGGACCGGCGCGATGCACTTCAGGTCGGGCGCGAGGGAGGCGATACCCGCCTCGAACCGCACCTGGTCGTTGCCCTTGCCGGTGCAGCCGTGGGCCACGATCGAGGCGCCGTGCTTCTTCGCGGCGGCCACGAGGTGCTTGACGATCGTCGGCCGGGAGAGGGCGGAGACCAGCGGATAGCGGTCCATGTAGAGGGCGTTGGCCTTGATCGCCGGGAGGCAGTACTCCTCGGCGAACTCGTCCTTGGCGTCCGCGACCTCGGCCTCGACGGCACCGCAGGCGAGCGCGCGCTTGCGGATGACGTCCAGGTCCTCGCCGCCCTGGCCGACGTCCACGGCAACGGCGATGACCTCGGCGCCCGTCTCCTCGGCGATCCAGCCGATGGCGACGGAGGTGTCCAGACCGCCCGAGTAGGCGAGTACGACGCGCTCGGTCACGGGTTTCTCCTTACGGTGCATGCGGTGATGGGTATAACTATGCAGTCCTCCGTATGTTTTGTCAACGCGCAGGAAATCCGGTGGCCGCCGGTCACCCCGCCGCATACCCTCACCCCCATGCTGACCAGGGGGGACACGGCCGTCGAGCGGCTCATGCAGGGGATGGGGCTCCACGAGGCGCTCGGGGCGACGGACCCGGACGCCTGGCTGGAGTTCGACGCGGAGGCCCGCCTCGTACGGCCGACCGCACCCGAGAGCCGGTCCCGGGACCGCGCCCGCGTGCCCGCACTGGCGCTGTGCCACCGCGACGGGAGGGTCCGGGAAGCGGCTCTGGAGCGGGTCGCCGGTCGCCCGGAGCTGCTGCCGCTGCTTGTGATCCGGACCGCGGACTGGGCCGCTCCGGTCCGGGCGCGGGCCCGGGAGCTGCTTCCCGCGCTGCTGGCCGGGGCGGAGCCGGAAGCACTGGTGCCGCTGACAGCGCTCGCCCTGCGCGGGGCGCGCCGCGAGCGCGGCGGCTTCGCGCGCGAGGCGGTGGCCGCTCTCCTGCGGTCCGCCCGGCCCGGCGCCCTCGAACCCCTGCTGGCCGCGCCGGATCGCGCCACCCGCCGGTTCGCCCACGGCCTGGCCGTGGAGCGCGGGCTCCTCCCCGCCGCGCGCCTGGCCCTCACCGCCGGGGCCGACGACGACGCCGTGGTGCGGCGCCTGTGCGCCGAGGCCGCACTCGCGCTCGGCCCCACCGGCGACGACGTGCTCGTCCCGCTGCTGCGGTCACGGCACCCCGATGCGCGGTCCGCCGGGGTGACGGCGCTGCGCCGGGCCGGACGCCACGACGACGCCCGTCCGTACCTCACCGACCGCTCGGGGCTGGTACGGGCCTGCGCCCGCTATGTGCTGCGGCAGGGTGGAGCCGAACCGCTCCCCGTCTACCGCGCCCTGTGCGCCGACCCGGCCGACCGCGGCATACCGGCCTGGGCGCCGCTCGGACTCGCCGAGTGCGGCGAGCCCCGGGACGCCCGACTGCTGTGGCCGCTGACCGCCCATCCCGTGCCGTCCGTACGGGCCCGAGCCGTCGCCGGTCTCCGTCTGCTCGGCAGGACCGACGTGGAGCGGCTGCGGCCGCTGCTCGACGACCCCGCGCCCGCCGTCGCCCGGGAGGCCGCGACCGCGCTCCTCCCCTGGGCCGACCGGCTCCCGGAGGACTGGCTCCTGCCCCGGCTCACCGCGCGCCGGAGCCCCGCCCACACCCGGCGGACGGCCTTCCGTCTGCTGCGCGCCCGGGGCGGGGTCGCGGAACTGCGCGCCGCGGTCGCCCTCCTGGACGACCGGGACCCGTCGCTCAGGGCGCTGGCGGCGCCCGCGATCCAGCAGTGGGAACCGCCGGTGGGAGGACACCACGACCCCGCCGAACTGGACGCGCTGCTGAACCGCTGCACGCATCTGTTCAGCGAGTACGTGCTGCTGCGCCTGCGGTGGCGGGCGGGACTCACCGAACGGCCCCGGACTGACGGGGAGAAGGGGGCGGACGGGGAAGCGGGGACGGCTCCGGGGACGGGCGCGGACCGGGCACGTCCGGCCGGCGGCGGCGCACCTCTGCGCCGACGGCGCGTCCGGGCCATAATCCGGGCATGGGTCAGACCTACGAACGCATAGACGGCCGCATCCGCGCCTTCATCGAGGAGCAGCCGGTCTTCTTCACCGCCACCGCGCCGCTCACCGCCGACGGCCATGTCAACCTCTCCCCCAAGGGCCGCCGGGGCACCCTCGTCGTCCTGGACGAACTTACCGGGACTCTTGCGGAAAGCCCCGGCGTTCAGGACTCCGTTGGGAAACCTGCAAACCGGGCATGGCCTTGTCGTTAGGCGGCGAGTTCGAGTCGGGTGAGGTGTGAGATGCGGGTCTCGCCGAGTGGTGTTCCGGTCAGCCAGGCATCGAGTCGGATGAGGTTGATCGCGGTGACGGCCAGAACGTTGCCGAGGTGGGTCTTGGGCAGGCCGGTGCGGCGGACGGCTTGGGAGATGGTGCCCTCGACGCCTGCCCGGACGTCGTAGCGGGCCTTCCAGTCCTCGGTCCGCTGCTCGATGTGTCGCTGTTCGAGGACCTGCTGTTGCTCTCGGGACAAGAGCGTCAGGCTGCGGCCGTATCTGCCGTTCGCAGCCTGACTGAGTCCGGGCGGCCGGTGTCACGCCGCTTCGATGGGTTCGAAGCGGACGGTCAGGCCGAGCGCGTTGGCTTGCCGGGTGATCCGGCGCAGGCGGCGCCTGGCCCCGATAGTCGGCCCCGCTCCCAAGCAGCGCCGGTCCCCGCAGGGCCGCGTCCACGTCGTCCAGCACGGCGACGCCCACGAAACGCAGGCGATCTGGATGACCGACGCCGACGTCGTCCACTGGCTCACCGACCCGCAGGACCCGGCGAGGAGTGTGCTGACTGCGGGTGAGACGGGTGAACCCATATCCACCCCTCTCGTGCCAACGTCCTGCGGCCGGGCCACATCCCTAGCATGCGGGCATGACGAGACGCTCCGGCCACGATCCATGGCCCCCTGACGACACCGCGGCCGACCGCGGCTTCGTGGCCGCGCTGTCCCCTGCGCGGATCACCCATGCGGACGGGCAGGTGGTCTGGGACTCCGACGCATACGCCTTCCTCGACACCCCCGACTGCCCGGACACCGTGCATCCCGGTCTGTGGCGTCAGAGCCAGCTCTGCGCCAAACAGGGCCTTTACGAGGTTACCGAGGGCGTGTATCAGGTCCGCAATCTCGACCTGGCGAACATGACTCTCATCGAGGGCACCGACGGTGTGATCGTCGTCGACCCGCTCATCTCCGCCGAGACGGCCGCGGCCGCACTCGCCCTGTATCGCGCTCATCGAGGCGAGCGCCCCGTCACCGCGGTGATCTACACCCACAGCCACACCGATCACTGCGGCGGAGCGGGCGGTGTACTACCCGACGGCGCCGGTGACGTACCGGTGATCGCCCCGAGCGGATTCGCCGAGCACCTGGTCAGTGAGAACGTCTACGCCGGCCCCGCGATGTCCCGTCGCGCCTCCTACATGTACGGCATTCTGCTGGACGAGTCACCCACGGGTCAGGTCGGCTGTGGTCTGGGTATGGCCGTCTCCAAGGGCACCATCACCTTCATTCCTCCCACCCGTGACGTCACCCGAACCGGGCAGGAAGAGGTCATCGACGGCGTCAGGCTCGTGTTCCAGCTCACGCCGGACACCGAGGCCCCGGCGGAGATGAACTTCCTCCTGCCGGAGCGGCGCGCGCTGTGCATGGCCGAGAACGCCACCCACACCATGCACAACGTGCTCACCCTGCGCGGCGCCGAGATCCGCGACGCGCGCCTCTGGGCCCGCTACCTCGACGAGGCACTGCACCTGTTCGCCCCGGAGGCGGACGTCGCCTTCGCCTCCCATCACTGGCCCACCTGGGAGACCGATGCCATCGCCGAGTTCCTCACGGCCCAACGGGACCTGTATGCCTATCTACACGACCAGACGCTACGTCTGACCAACAAAGGGCTGACCGGTACCGAGATCGCCGAGCAGGTCAGGCTGCCACCGTCACTCGAGGCCATCCGGTCCGTACGCGGCTACTACGGGTCGGTGAGCCACAACGTCAAAGCGATCTACCAGCGCTACATGGGCTGGTACGACGGCAACCCCGCACATCTGTGGGAGCACCCGCCCGTCGATCTGGCCCGCCGCTACGTCGCCGACTACGGCGGTTCCGCCGCGGTGACCGCTCGCGCCCGGGAGTACGCGGCCCAGGGCGACCTGCGCTTCGCCGCCACGCTTCTCAACCACGCGGTCTTCGCCGAGCCGGACTGCGTCGAAGCGCGGGAAGCCCTTGCCTCCGTCTACGAACGGCTCGGCCAGGGCGCCGAGAACGCCACCTGGCGCAACATCTACCTCACCGGCGCCCTGGAACTGATCTGCCGCCCCGCCCCCGTCCCCCTCCACTCCCGGATGGCTACAGCCCTGACCGTCGACCAGATTCTCGACACCATGGCTGTCCGGGTCGACGGCCCCCGAGCCTGGGACGAACACCTGGTGCTGGACCTGCGGGTGACGGATGAGCAGCAGACATGGCGCCTGACGCTCTCCCACGGCGCCCTCACCCACCGCAGCACACCGCCCGGCCATCCGCCCGCCGGCGACGCACACGCCACCCTCACCCTGACCAGACTCCAACTCCTCGCACTCGCCAACGGTGCCCAGGAAGACATTTCCACCCAGGGCGATCCCGGTGCACTCCGGCGCCTCCTGGGGCTCCTGGACACCCCGGACCCCCACTTCGACATCGTCACCCCCTGACCCCCAAGGCGACGCTCTCACCATGCTCGGGAAGCGTCCCGGTCTCGTCGGGCCACTGAAGGGCCTGATGGTGCTGCTTACCGCCGTCGCAGGCTGGGTGGACGCCGCCGCGTACACGGGGCCCAGCCGGGTCTTCGTCGCGAACCAGACCGGCAATGCCGTGTTCCTCGCCGCCCGCCTCACCGAACGCTCTCTGCACCACCCAGACCTGGGGCGGGCAGTGGGCGAGACAAGCGGCCCGCTGGCCTCGATCTGCGGATTCTGCGCCGGAGTCCTTCTGGCGGCCGTGCTCGGCCACCAGAGCCTTCGGGGGCTCGGCAGGGCCTGGCGGGCGCTAACGGCCAGCCGCTGGTTCCTGCTCGTCGTGGAAGCGGCCCTGCTCGTGGCCGCCGCAGCCACCGCCGCTCCCCATCAGGTGCCCGTGCTGCTGATCGCGGCCGCCATGGGAGTACAGAGCCTCTACGCGGCGCGGGTCGCTCTGCAAGGGGTGTCCACGACGACCCTGACCAGCACCCTGGTCGCCTTGATCACCCGTGCTGTCCAGGACCGCGGACGCGCCGCCCGTCGTGGTGTGCGGCTGCTCTCCCTGGTCTTCCTCGCCTACATGCTGGGGGCCGCAGGAGGTGCTGCCGTAACGCTGACCTGGTCGTACTCCACCGCTCATGCGATCGCCGCCGTCGTGCTGACGGCCGCAGCAGCCACTATCGTGCACGCCGACCTGTCCGGACGGGGGACGATCGACGGCACCTCGGGGTGAGGTGCCCCCCACCTTCCGGGAAGGCCATCTCGACTGGCCCCTGAGCAACCGGGGTGCCTGCCCGACGCCAAGCTCGGTTCGCTTCAGGCGCTCGCGCACAGCCCAAGGAAGTCCCTCAACTCGACTCTGTCATGAACCGCCCCGGCCTGAATGGGGGCTCCGGACTATCCCGCTGCCTCATACAAGTCGGCGGTTCAGTCTGTTGCCCGGCATTGAAAATGCCGACGAAGGCGGCGTTTCACGACCTCGGCGAAGGAGGACGACGGCTCCCCGCCGGTGGGTGTTCGGACGGGACGGGTTGGGAGTGTCCAATACACGGCCCCTTCCCGGGCTGGATCAAGCCCCGGCTCTGTGGGCGGGAGTGAGCACGATACGGACGGGGCTTCCGCTCTTGTGAGCAAGATGAGCAACGGCCTCGGATGCCTGGCTCAGAGGCAGCCGTTCACTCACCGAAGCAGTCAGGTCAAGCCGACCCGCGGAAGTGAGACGGATCAGCTCTTCGAGGTGGGCGGGAGTCGACCCGTAGTGACCGCGCACTTCGTTTCCCGAGTAGTTGAACACAGCATCATCTGCTATGGCGAAAGGTTGTGCCGCGATACCGACAAGGACTAGAACTCCGTTTCTCGCCAGGCTGGTCGCCGCTTGCTCACGTGCTGTAGGTACGCCGGCGAAGTCGAAAGCTACGTCGAGACCCTGTCCGCGAGTGGCTTCCATGAGTTTCTCGTGAAAGTTCGGATCTTCGGGTTGCAGCGCTACATCGGCTCCGTAGGAGAGGGTTCGTTCGAGAGCGTCCGTAAGGGGGTCTATAGCGATGATCGGCTCAGCGCCCACCAGGCGGGCCACGCTGATGGCGTGTACGCCGAGACCTCCTGCTCCCCAGATACCGACGGCTTGAGCGGGACGCACCCCCGCGGTGGCCACGACGGCCGCGTACGGCGTCGAAACGGCGTCGGGGATGATGGCCGCTTGTTCGAATGGCAGGTGGTCGGGGATCGCATAAACGCACTCTTCCCGTGCCACGGCGTACTGAGCCCAGCCTCCGTCGAAGTCGGCGCCTCTGGTCCGGGGGACAAGGCACGGAGCATGCCGCCAGCAGGCGTCACAGGTGCCACATGGTTCGCCTCCCAGGAGGACCACACGCGCACCGGGCTTCCATGGGCGTTTAAGGTTGGAGCCGAGCCGGAATACGATGCCGGCGACTTCGTGTCCCAGCGTGACCTCGTTGTTTGGGTTGAATACAGGACGAAGGGTTCTGTCGATGAGGTGCACATCAGACAGGCAGACGCCTGCTGCCTTTACTTCGATGAGCAACTCTCCTGGCCCTGGCTCGGGGACGGGTACGCCCGTAACAGCGAAACTGCCCGTTGCCAGGTTCAGGCGTCCGGCGAGCATAGTGTCCATTGTGGCTTCCCTGCCTTCTGAAAGGGTGGACCAAATAGCCAGATCGGATACTGCTCTAAAATAGAGTTAGCGCACTACTGCAACCCTCAAATCGCATTCCCGTCCCGTAGGGTTCTTCACATAGGGACTCCCTCGCGACCGTGCTGGGTGATGAGGTTCAACAGTCGGCCTAGGAGGCCGGGGGCGAAATGAT
The DNA here is from genome assembly GCF_005795905.1 of Streptomyces marianii. Lineage (NCBI taxonomy): Bacteria > Bacillati > Actinomycetota > Actinomycetes > Kitasatosporales > Streptomycetaceae > Streptomyces > Streptomyces marianii. The sequence continues at coordinate 7,043,459 of NZ_VAWE01000001.1, read as the reverse complement.
GCCCCATACCGGGAATGACCACTAGGCGGGCCCCCTGGATGGCGTGGGCTGTAGCGTAGCCTCCGGTGATATTCACCATCGGGTCTTTGTCGCCGTGAATGACGAGGGTGGGTGCTGTGATGGTGCGCAGTTGTCCCGTGCGGTCACCTGATGCCTGGATCGCCTGGATCTGACGGGCGACCCCTGCTTGGCCCGCGCCGCACGAGCGGTCCCAGGCGCCTTTGGCGTACTGCTTCTCCCAGGAATCGTCGAGTGGGTAGGCGGAGCCGGCGATGCGGGAGGTGATGGTCAGGTGACGCTGGACGGCTTCCTGCCAGGTGCGCGGGGGGCGACTGGCGATGACACGTATTCTTGTAGACCAGGTGGGCTGCCCGGCAGATGGTTGGCCGGTGGTCGCATAGATTGAGGTCAGGGTCCGTATTCTCACGCGGTGGGTGGCAGCGAAGGTCTGGGCGATCATGCCGCCCATGGATCGTCCGACTACGTGCGCGCGATCGATTTCGAGATGGTCCAGCAGACCGGCGCCGTCCGCGGCCATGTCGGTGAGGGTGTAGGCATCCGATCGGGCGCGGCCTAGCAACTGCCTGAGTGTGCTCGGTGGCGGGGTGCGCATGGTGGTGGAGCGGCCCACGTCTCGGTTGTCGTAGTGGATGACGTAGAAACCGCGCTCTACGAGGCCATCGAGGAATACCGGGGGCCAGCAGGTTAGATCTTCCGCGAGTCCGGAGATCAAAAGCAGGGCTTCATCGCTGGGATTACCGCGCGCGCGATAACAGACGTGCATCCCGTTGGGGAGGCAGGCATATTGGTCGGTGCTCATGGTGCCGGCACCTCGGTGCAGCCTGATCTCGATGCGCGGGCAGCGGGAGAAGAAAAATGAAGGGCTGAGTCGGTGATGGGGCCCTTGCGTAGGAGCTTCCAGTCGGTCTTATAGTCCTTCGACATTTTCCACGGGGTCGCAGGGCCTTGCCGGGGCATGTGGTCGACGGATCGTTGGACATAGCCGGCAGTCAATTGCATCATCGGCTGGTTGGGCATGTCCGGATCTACGACTGGCCATACGGTGTCGTATCCGTTGGCGTCCATGTAGGAAACGAGCCTACAGAAGTACTCGCACAACAGGCCGACCTTCAGTGTCCACGAACTACTCTGATAGCCAACCGCGAAGGCGAAGTTGGGTACCCCGCTGAGCATCATGCCGCGGTAGACGACGGTTTCGGCGAGCTGAATTTGCCGGCCTTCCACACTCAACTGCACACCACCCAAAGGTTGCAGATTGAACCCTGTTGCGGTGACGATGACGTCCGCCTCCAGCTCCTGACCGGAGTCCAATAGAATCCCACGCTCCGTGATTCTGGAAATACAATTAGTGACGACGGAGGCGGATCCATCGCGAATTGCACGAAACAGATCGCCATCCGGAACGATGCACAGGCGCTGCTCCCAAGGGTCATACGGCGGGTTAAAGTGCTCATCCACCGGAAACCCCGGAGGGAGCTGCTTTGCGTTGATCCTCCGGATCAGGCGCCGTGCGGCCTTGGGGAAACGCCGACACCACCGATACAGTCCGCTCTGCAGAGCTATATTTTTTCTCCGCGTCAGAGCGTAGCCGCGTTCCTCACCGAACAGTCTCATCAGCAGATGAGCGACCCAGTCGCGTTCAGGAAGTGGAAGGATGTACGTTGGTGTGCGTTGCAGCATGGTGACGTGCGCAGCTGTTCGAGCCATGACTGGTACAAGAGTGACTGCGGTAGCGCCGCTTCCGATCACCACCACCCGCTTGCCAGTGAAGTCGATGTCATCTGGCCAGCACTGTGGATGAACAATTTGACCGTGGAACCTCTCCCGCCCCTTGAAATTCGGCACAAAACCCTCGTCGTACCGATAGTAGCCGCCCGCATCGAAGATCCACTGGGCGCTGAAGACGAGGCGCTCGCCCGTATCTGTACGCTCAACCTGCACCAGCCAGCGGGCATCCTCACCGGACCAGTCGGCGCGCAATACCCTGTGGTGGTAGCGGATGCGGTTCTCTAGGCCGTTCTCCTTGACGGTCTCTCGGAGGTAGGCCAAGATCCGCGGCGCGGAAGCAATCGACTCCTGGCCTCGCCAAGGCCTGAACTCGTATCCGAACGTATACAGATCGGAGTCGGAACGTATGCCTGGGTAACGAAAAAAATCCCATGTCCCGCCACATGCCCCCCGGGCTTCCAGAATCGCGAAACTCTTCGCGGGCTGCTCGGTGACGAGGTAGTGGCCAGCGCCGATGCCAGAGATGCCAGCACCGATGACGAGAATGTCGAGGCTATCCACGACGGGGAGGGAAGACATATGCGACTCCTAAGGCCTTGCCCCTACTCGGGAGTCTCCCGCCTTCCAGAGGGCGCAGACGGAGACCGAGCGCTACGGAATTATGAATTAAGGATATAGCGAAACGGCGCAAGGCGCGCGAACTGATGAAAGGCCGCTACCGAGCGGTGCGGGATCCAGAGCCCCGGCCTTTGCCCGGGCCATCCGGTTTGATGGGTCTTCGAACTTGAGCGGTGTGTCGACCCAAGTGGACTGACTGGCTGTCACGTTGCTTGAGGACCGCGGATGGTGGAGGTTGCCCCGGCAGCAGGATGCCCGTGGCCATGAGTGATCATTTCTGTTCTCGACGCAGAACGATCACCCAGAAACCACGGACTTGGACAACGATACGACGTTGCTGCTCGACCTGGCCGTAGCGCGGGTGGAGCGGCTGGAGGACGACACCCGCCGGGTGCACCTGATCACTGCCGATGAGCAGGCACGGGCCTGCCCCGAGTGCGGGGTGTTCGCCACCCGGGTGAAGGGCTCCGCGACGACCCGGCCCCGCGATCTGCCGTACGGCGAGAGCGGACTGGAGTTCCGCTGGCACAAGCGCCGCTGGTGGTGCCGGGAGCCCGGCTGCCCCCGCCGGTCCTTCACCGAGCAGATCCCGCAGGTGGTCGTAGCCGGCTGCGCTGACCTCACCGGGATCCAGCCGCCCCAGAACGGTGCGCAAGGTCTTCTCGCTCGGGATCCGGTAGCGGCCGAGCAATGGATGGTAGGGCAGACCGAAAGCGGCCAGCTCCTACTGGGCGGCGCGTCTACACTACTCGGCAAGCAGAACCACTCTGCTCTACTACCCAGCGTTTCGGGAATACCACGAAGTACCGGACCGCGCCCGGACGCCGGACGCGTGCGCTCCTCGGCACCTCCCCGGCGCCGCGCCGGGACGCAGGCCGGGGCCCGGGGGCGGACGTGGGGAAAAGGAGGGGACGGGACCACGGAGAACCCCTTCCGGGTGGCGGGCCGGCGACCTCGCGGACGCCTCGCCCGGTGGCGCCGAGCAGTCCGCCCGGCGATTGAACTCCCCGTACCTCCTCTCCGTATCCACCTGAGCGATACGGATGACCGAGGAGCAGCGGTGACGATGATTCAGAGCGGTCGGGCCGCCAGACGCCTGACCATGCAGGCGATCCGGCCGCGCCGCAATCCGGCGACGGTGCTCCTGGTCGCCGCCTGGGCCGGGGCCTCCGCCGTCATGTGGCTGTGGTGGGACAACACCGCGGTCGTCCACATGGACACCGCGGAGTGGCTGATCGGCGCGGGCCGGATCACGGGACTGCTCGGCGGCTACATGATCGCCCTCGTGGTGCTGCAGATGGCACGCGTCCCGGCGCTGGAGCGGCGGGTGGGCTCCGACCGGGCCACGCGCTGGCACGCGATGAGCGGCCGGTACGCGATCAGCCTGGTCGTCGCTCATGTCGTCCTCACCGTCTGGGGGTACTCCGTCCAGGCCCGCACCGGCCTGGTCGAGCAGACCGTCACCGTCGTCGTCGACTTCCCCGAGATGATCGAGGCGACGATCGGTACGGCGCTGCTGCTGCTGGTCGGCTTCGTCTCGGCGGGCGCCGTGCGCCGCCGGATGCGCTACGAGACCTGGTACTACCTGCATCTGCTGACCTACGTCGCCGTGTACCTGACGTTCTGGCACCAGCTCGCCACGGGCTCGGAGTTCGTGGCGAGCGCGACCGCCCGCGCGATCTGGTACGTGCTCTACGGCACGGTCGGCGCACTGCTCCTCTGGTACCGGATCCTGGCGCCGGTGCGGCTCAACCTCACGCACCGGTTGCGGGTCGAATCCGTGGTGGACGAGGCCCCGGGCGTGGTGTCCGTCCTGATCACGGGACGGCGGCTGCACCGGATCGGCGCCGAGGCGGGCCAGTTCTTCCGCTGGCGGTTCCTCGCCGACGGCCTGCGCTGGAGCTCCAACCCGTACTCCCTCTCCGCGCCGCCCCGTCCCGATCTGCTGCGCATCACCGTCAAGGCCGCCGGGGAGCACAGCAGGGCGCTCAGCCGGCTGGAGCCGGGGACCAGGGTCTGGGCCGAGGGTCCCTACGGGGCGATGACCGCGGGCCGGCGCAGCCGGAACAAGGTGCTCCTGATCGCCGGAGGCGCCGGGATCACCCCGCTGCGGGCGCTGTTCGAGACGCTGCCCGGCGGCCCGGGGGACCTGTCGCTGCTCTACCGTGCCGGTTCGACGGAGGACCTGGCGCTGTGGACCGAGCTCCAGGAGATCGCCGAGACCCGCCGGGCGAAGTTGCTGTACGCCGTGAACGGGCCGGACGGGGCACGTCCGGAGATCACCACCGAGCGGCTGAAGGAAGTGTTCCCCGACATCGACGAGCACGACGTGTACCTCTGCGGCCCGCCCGGGCTCGCCGAGGAGTCCTACAACGCACTGCGAGCGGCGGGCGTGCCGTCGCGTCGCATCCATCACGAGTCGTTCGAGATGTGAGGCCGTACGTGAAGAGGAAGCATCCACTGCTCCGGATGATGATCGCGGTCGCCGGCACCACGTCGGCCGTCGCACTGCTCCTGACGCTGAAGCAGCCGGGCACCACGGTGGCGGGAGCCGCGTCCCAGGCCGGGGGCACACCGCCCGCCGCCTCCGCACCCGCCGGCAGCGGCGCCGTCCCGGCGGGCGGCGAGACCGTGCTGGGGGACGAGGCCGACACGCAGTTCGGGCCGGTGCAGGTCGAACTCACGCTGAGCAACGGCCGGATCACCGGGGCCCGGGCCGTCAAGGTGCCGAGCACCGACGCCAACAGCCGCAAGATCGCGGCCGACGCGGTACCCAAGCTCAACCAGGCGGCCGTCGCCGCCCAGAGCGCCGAGATCGACGCCGTCTCCGGCGCCACCTACACCAGCGAGGGCTACACCCGCTCCCTGCAGAGCGCCCTCGACAAGGCGGGGGCGGCGGGAACCGGCGGCGGGGAGGGTGCGGAGCAGGACGCGGCGCCCGGCGCCGGGAGCGGCGCGAACGCCCCGGGCGGGGAGACGGGCACCGGCTCCGGCGAAGGTGCGGGTTCCGGCTCCGGGCAGGGCGCCGGCGCGGGTGGCGAGACGGAGTCGGTGCTGGGGGACGTGGCGGGCACCCAGTACGGCGACGTCCAGGTGCGCCTCACCGTCAGCGGCGGCCGGGTCACCGCCGCCGAGGCCGTCAAGGCGCCCGACTCCGACGCCAACAGCCGCAAGATCGCGGCCGACGCGGTACCCAAGCTCAACCAGGCGGCCGTCGCCGCCCAGAGCGCCGAGATCGACGCCGTCTCCGGCGCCACCTACACCAGCGAGGGCTACACCCGCTCCCTGCAGAGCGCCCTCGACAAGGCGGGCCTGTGACCGGGGAACGGGCGCGGATGCGCCATGTCGAGCACGTGATGGGCACGGTGTTCTCGTTCGACGTACGGCTGGAGGGCGATGCCGACCGCGAGCGGGTGCGCGCCGGGCTCGCCGCGGCCGTGGCCGGACTGCACCACGTGGACGAGGTGTTCTCCCCCTACCGCCCGGACAGCCGGATCAGCAGGCTCGCCAGAGGGGAGCTCACCCTCGCCGGCTGCGGGCCGGACGTCGCCGAGGTCTTCGGGCTCTGCGAGACCGAGGAACGCCTGAGCGACGGCTGGTTCACCCCGCGCTACGCGGGCGGGCTCGATCCCACCGGTCTGGTGAAGGGATGGGCCGTGCAGCGCGCGGTGGACATGATCGCCTCCTCCGGCGCGGCGGCGGTCTGCCTCAACGGCGGCGGCGACGTCCAGTCTTACGGCGGACCGTGGCGGATCGGCATCGCCGATCCGCTGCACCCCGGTGGTCTCGCGGCGGTCGTCGAGGCACACGACGGCCTCGCCGTCGCCACCTCGGGTCCGGCCGAACGCGGCTGCCACATCGTCGATCCGCGCACCGGCGGCACTCCGGACGACGGCCTGGCGTCGATGACCGTCGTCGGCCGGGGGCTGACCCAGGCGGACGCGCGGGCGACGGCCGCGTACGCCATGGGCCCGGAAGCACGCGCCTGGCTGGAACAGCTCCCCGGCACGGAGGGGTTCGCCGTCACCGCGGACGGCACCACCTGGCAGACCAGCGGATTCGCCCGGTATCTGGCACGGCACGGTGACGGGGAGGGCCGGGCGGCCTGAGGGCCGTCGGCCCGGGAAGCGGGCAGTCGGGCGGCGCGGCCTTTCGCGGGCCGTCGCCGGTGCGGCCGGCTGCGGTCGCGCCGGGTGCGCGGCCGCGGCCGGCCGGGCCGGTCAGCGTTCCCTCTGTGCCAGTCGCAGCAGATGGTCCGCGAGGGCCTGGCCGCCCGCCGGATCGCGGGAGATGAGCAGCAGCGTGTCGTCGCCCGCGATCGTGCCGAGGATCGCGTGGAGTTCGGCCTGGTCGATGGCCGACGCGAGGAACTGGGCCGCGCCCGGGGGCGTACGCAGGACCACCAGGTTCGCCGAGGCCTCCGCGGAGATCAGCAGCTCACCGGAGAGGCGGCGCATCCGCTCCTCCTTGGCGGACTCCCCCAACGGGGCCTGCGGGATGCGGAATCCGCCCTCGCTCGGCACCGCGTAGATGAGCTCTCCACCGGTGTTCCGGATCTTCACCGCCCCGAGCTCGTCGAGGTCGCGGCTGAGGGTCGCCTGGGTGACACTCAGCCCGTCGTCGGCGAGCAGCTTGGCCAGCTGGCTCTGGGAGCGCACCGGCTGCCGGTTGAGGATGTCCACGATCCGGCGGTGGCGGGCCGTGCGGGTCTGCGGCACGGACGGCCCTCCCCCAGACTCCGTCTGGGGGGACGCCCAGTTCTCGGTGCCCTGCGCATCGGTCATCGTCGTCTCATTCTCCGGCTCGTCCGTCCCCGCGTGTCTCGTCGAGGATGCCCGGGAGCACCCTGAGGAAGGCGTCCACCTCCGCGTCGCCGATGATCAGTGGCGGCATGATCCGTACGACGTCGGGGGCGGGCGCGTTGACCAGGACTCCGGCACCCTGAGCCACCTGCTGCACCTGGGCGGCGAGAGGCTCGGTGAGCACGATACCCAGCAGCAGGCCCGCCCCGCGGACGTGGGAGACCAGTGGGTGCCCCAGCGACTCGACCCCGTCCCTCAGCCTCTCCCCGGTCCGCTTGACCTCGTCGAGCGTGCCGTCGAGGGCGGTGAGGACGGCGAGCCCGGCGGCGCAGGCGACCGGGTTGCCGCCGAACGTGGTGCCGTGCTGCCCGGGCCGGAGCAGCTCCGCGGCCGGGCCGAAGGCGATGGCGGCCCCGAGCGGCAGGCCGCCGCCGAGTCCCTTGGCGAGGGTGACGACGTCCGGGTCGACGCCCTCGTGCGCCTGGTACTCGAACCAGTGGCCGGTCCGGCCGATGCCCGTCTGCACCTCGTCGAGCACGAGCAGTGTCCCGGTGGCGCGGGTGATCTCCCGCGCGGCCCGCAGATAGCCGGGCGGCGGTACGACCACGCCGTTCTCGCCCTGCACCGGCTCGACGACCACCAGGGCGGTGTCCTCGGTGACGGCGGCCCGCAGCGCGTCGGCGTCCCCGTACGGCACGTGGGTGACGTCTCCCGGGAGCGGCAGGAAGGGCCGCTGCTTCGCCGGCTGGCCGGTGAGCGCGAGCGCGCCCATCGTCCGGCCGTGGAAGCCGCCCTGGGTGGCGACCATGTGCGGACGGCCCGTCAGCCGGCCGATCTTGAAGGCGGCCTCGTTGGCCTCGGCGCCCGAGTTGCAGAAGAAGACGCGGCCGGGGCGTCCGGACAGCCGGAGCAGCCGCTCGGCGAGCACGACGGGCGGCTCGGCGACGTACAGGTTCGACACATGGCCGAGCGTGCCGATCTGGCGGGTGACGGCCTCGACGACGGCCGGATGGGCGTGGCCGAGCGCGTTGACGGCGATGCCGCCGACGAAGTCCAGGTACTCGGTGCCGTCCGCGTCCCGGACCCTGGCTCCCTCACCGCTCACCAGTGAGAGCGCCGGGGTGCCGTAGTTGTCCATCATCGAGCCCTGCCAGCGCTGTGAGAGCCGCTGGTTGGCGGATGCGTCGCTCATGCCGGTCCCCCTTCGGTCCCGTCGGGCACGACCATCGTGCCGATGCCCTCGTCGGTGAAGATCTCCAGCAGGATGGAGTGCTGCACCCGGCCGTCGATGACGCGCGCGGTGTTCACGCCGTTGCGCACGGCGTGGAGGCAGCCCTGCATCTTGGGGACCATGCCGCTGGAGAGCTCGGGCAGGAGCTTCTCCAGCTCGGTGGCGGTGAGCCGGCTGATCACCTCGTCGCTGCGGGGCCAGTCCTCGTAGAGGCCCTCCACGTCGGTGAGGACCATCAGCGTCTCCGCGCCGAGCGCGGCGGCCAGCGCGGCCGCGGCGGTGTCCGCGTTGACGTTGTAGACGTGGCCGTCGTCGGCGGAGCGGGCGATGGAGGAGACGACGGGGATCCGGCCGTCGTCCAGGAGGGCCCTGATCGCGCCGGTGTCGATCTCGGTGATCTCTCCGACCCGGCCGATGTCGACGAGTTCGCCGTCGATGGTGGGCCGGTGCTGGGTGGCGGTGATGGTGTGGGCGTCCTCGCCGGTGAGGCCGACGGCGAGGGGGCCGTGCTGGTTGAGCAGCCCCACCAGTTCGCGCTGGACCTGTCCGGCGAGCACCATGCGGACGACGTCCATGGCCTCGGGCGTGGTGACGCGCAGTCCGGCCTTGAACTCGCTGACCAGGCCGTGCCTGTCCAGCTGGGCACTGATCTGCGGCCCACCGCCGTGCACGACGACGGGCTTGAGTCCGGCGTGCCGCAGGAACACCACGTCCTGGGCGAAGGCGGCCTTCAGCTCGTCGTCGACCATGGCGTTGCCGCCGAACTTGATGACGACCGTCTTGCCGTGGTGGCGGGTGAGCCAGGGCAGCGCCTCGATCAGCGTCTGCGCCTTGGGAAGTGCGGTGTGCTTGCGGGTGCTCATCGGCTCCGGCTTTCTCGGGTCTCGCTCAGAACTCACTTCACTGCTCGCTCGCCCGGGACTCGCTTCCGGGCTCGGGCTCGGGCTCGAACGCGCCCGGGGCCGGGCCCGGGCCCGCCTCCGCGCTCCGGCCTCCGCGGAATCCCCTCCGGGAGAGCGGAAGGGCTCGTTCAGGAGGAGTAGGCGCTGTTCTCGTGGACGTAGTCGGCGGTGAGGTCGTTGGCCCAGATGACGGCGGACTCGGCCCCGGCAGCCAGGTCGGCGGTGATCCGCACCTCCCGGTACCGCATGTCGACCAGCTCGCGGTCCTCGCCGACGGAACCGTTGCGGCACACCCAGACGCCGTTGATGGCGACGTTGAGCCGGTCCGGCTCGAAGACCGCCCCGGTGGTGCCGATGGCGGACAGGACGCGGCCCCAGTTGGGGTCCTCGCCGTGGACGGCGCACTTGAGGAGGTTGTTCCGGGCGATGGAGCGGCCCACCTCGACGGCGTCGTCCTCGCTCGCGGCGTTGACCACCTCGATGCGGATGTCCTTGCTGGCGCCCTCGGCATCGCCGATGAGCCGGCGGGCGAGGTCGTCGCAGACGGCCCGTACGGCGTCGGCGAACTCGTCGTGGTCCGGAGTGATCCCGGATGCGCCGGAGGCCAGGAGCAGCACGGTGTCGTTCGTGGACATGCAGCCGTCGGAGTCGACCCGGTCGAAGGTGACGCGGGTGGCGTCGCGCAGGGCCTCGTCCAGACCGGCGCTGTCCACGTCGGCGTCGGTGGTGAGGACGACGAGCATGGTGGCGAGGCCGGGGGCCAGCATGCCCGCGCCCTTCGCCATGCCGCCGACGGTCCAGCCGTCCCGGGTCACGACGGCCGTCTTGTGCACGGTGTCGGTGGTCATGATCGCTATGGCGGCCTTCTCGCCGCCGTGGGCGCTCAGTTCGGCCGCCGCCTTGTCGATGCCGGGCAGCAGCTTGTCCATGGGCAGCAGGACTCCGATGAGGCCGGTGGAGGCGACGGCGATCTCGCCGGCGCTGTGGCCCTCCAGGACCTGGGCGGCCTTCTCGGCGGTGGCGTGGGTGTCCTGGAAGCCCTTGGGACCGGTGCAGGCGTTGGCCCCGCCGGAGTTGAGGACGACCGCGGAGACCTCACCGCCCTTGAGCACCTGCTCGGACCAGAGGACGGGGGCGGCCTTGACACGGTTGGACGTGAAGACGCCGGCGGCGGCGTGGCGGGGTCCGTCGTTGACCACGAGGGCCAGGTCCGGGTTGCCGTTCTCCTTGATCCCGGCGGCGATCCCGGCCGCCGTGAATCCCTGTGCAGCGGTGACGCTCAAGGTGCCACTCCGATCGTGGAAAGGCCCGTGGTCTGGTCCAGACCGAGGGCGATGTTCATGCTCTGGACCGCGCCGCCCGCCGTGCCCTTGGTCAGGTTGTCGATGGCGCTGATCGCGATGATGCGGCCGGCGGCGGCGTCCAGGGCGACCTGGACCTGGACGGCGTTGGAACCCTGGACGGACGCCGTGGCCGGCCACCGCCCCTCGGGGAGAAGGCGCACGAAGGGCTCGTCCGCGTAGGCCTTCTCGTACGCGGCGCGCACGGCCTCGGCGGTGGTGCCCGGCACTGCCTTGGCGCTGCAGCTGGCGAGGATGCCGCGGGGCATGGGCGCGAGGGTGGGGGTGAAGGACACGGTGACGGGCTCCCCCGCCACCGCACTGAGGTTCTGGATCATCTCCGGGGTGTGCCGGTGGCCGCCGCCGACACCGTACGGGCTCATGGAGCCCATGACCTCGGAGCCGAGCAGATGGGGCTTGAGCGCCCTGCCGGCGCCGGAGGTGCCGCTGGCGGCGGTGATCACGGCCTCGGGCTCGGCGAGGCCGCCCGCGTACGCCGGGAACAGCGCGAGCGAGACCGCGGTGGGATAGCAACCGGGCACCGCGATGCGCCTGGACCCCTCCAGCGCGGCGCGGGCTCCCGGCAGTTCCGGCAGGCCGTAGGGCCAGGTCCCGGCATGCGCGGAACCGTAGAACCGCTCCCAGTCGGCGGCGCTGCGCAGCCGGAAGTCGGCGCCCATGTCGACGACCAGGACATCGTCGCCGAGCTGCTCTGCGACCGCGGCGGACTGGCCGTGCGGCAGCGCGAGGAACACCACGTCATGTCCGGCGAGCACATCGGGTGTGGTGGCCGCGAGCACCCGGTCGGCGAGCGGCAGCAGATGGGGCTGCAGGGCGCCGAGCCGCTGCCCGGCGTTCGAGTTGGCCGTCAGGGCCCCGATCTCGACCCCGGGGTGCGCGAGGAGCAGCCGGAGCAGTTCCCCGCCCGCATATCCGCTCGCTCCTGCGACTGCTGCGCTCAGTGCCATCGGTTTCCTCCGTACGTGATGGCATGACTATACGCATCAGTGCAGTTTTATGCAATGGAGTGATCTCTCCCGGACCCACGTGCCACGTCGGCCGACGAGCGTCCGCCGCCCGGGGTGCGCATGAGCAAGAACTCCCGGGTGCTCGCGCTCCGGATCTCGAATCGCGGCACGGGGTGTCGGCAGCGGACGGTGAGAGCCGCGCGGAGGGTGACCGGCCGATACCGCGGACCGCACTTCGCTCGGTGTGGCCGTACGGGGTGAACCGAGCCGTACGAGGAATGCCCGGCGCTGACGCGACGCAGCCGGGAGCGGCTCGGCGGCCCGACGGGCGCGCTCGGCCGCGAACGGCGTCACAGCCCACCGGCGCCCTTCGCCACCAGCATGATCCCGATCAAGCCGATCACGATGGCGACGACGGCGGCGCTGTGGACCTTCAGCCAGTCCATGGCCCGCCCCAGCGGTGGCAGGATCCGCTCCCCGGCGAGCAGGCGCAGCAACGGCGGAAGGGCGACGCCTGCGGAGGCGATGAGCGTGAACAGGGCGAGGGAGCCCGCCCTGCCCGCAGCCGTCGGCCGGGCCGAACCGATCGCGACGCCACCGGCCGCGATCAGGGCCAGGATCTTCGGGTTGGCGGCCGAGAGCAGCAGGCCCAGCCGCAGGGCCCTCGGCCAGGTGGCGGTCTCCAGCGCCCGTATCCACGCCGGATCCGCCTTCGCTCCCCTTCGCCTCCGCCGCCTCCACAGGCCCGCGCCCAGGAGGACCAGCAGGCCGCCCAGGCCGATCCGCCCCCAGGAGACCCAGGCGGGCGGCTCCCCGGCGATCTCGACGACGGAGGTCAGCAGGGTGAACAGGACGGCCGCACCGGCGACCCCGACCGTCCAGCCGACGACGAAGGCACTGCTGTTCTGCCGCGCCCGCGCGCTGAGCAGCAGGAGGATCGCGGGCACCAGCGGGAAGGGCGACAGGGCGATCCCCAGCGCGGGGGCCACGATCTCGGCGATCACCGCACCCACCCCGGGCTCCGCGAGACCGGGGGCCGCACCCCGGAGTCCACAGGATGCGGGCGGCCGTGCTCGCGGAGCCCGGGCGCCGGTGCCCGGGCTCCGCGAGCACGGCCGGTCACCCGCCCGCCGGCCGCGAGGCGGAGGGCCGCGCCTCCAGCAGGCGTCGAGGGTGCATGCCGTCGACCATGCCGATGAACGGGGGGTGGACGCTGTAGCCGATCATGCGCCGGATGTCCTCGGACACCGTCCTGGCGGTCTCGCGCGTGACGGAGAGGGTGAAGGCTTCCTGCGGCCGCAGCCAGGGCTGGCAGTACTGGGCGGTCAGGGAGAGGCGGTCGCCCCCCGAGCGGTTGGCGCCGCCGCCGTGCCACAGGGTGCCGACGAAGAACAGGCAGGAGCCGGGGGGCATCACGGCCGTCATGCGGGGGTCACGGCCGCCGGGGCGGCGGTCGTCGCCCCAGAGGTGGCTGCCCGGCAGGACGACGGTGCCCCCGTTGTCGTGGGTGAACGGGTCGACGGCCCATATCGTGGCCGCTCCGAGAGGCGGTCGCGGGCGCGGTGAACGGTATAACGCGTCGTCGGTGTGCAGCAGTTGGGCGTGCTCGCCCGGGGTGATGTTGATGACCTGGAGCTGGGACAGCAGGTAGCCGGGTTCGAACAGCCGGTCCAGCAGGGCCAGGACCCTGGGGTGCTCGACGAGCCGGTCGCAGCAGCGGGTCTTGTTGAGCAGACTGTAGACGCGCTGTGTCCGGTGGCCCTCGAAGGCGTTGCGGCCGGTCCTGTCGAGCAGCGGCGTCACGGCTTGCCTGATCTCGGCGCACTCCCGGGGGGTGAGCAGCTCGGGGAGGAGCACGTAACCGTCGCGCGCGACGGCGGCGAGGTCGCCCTCGACGGTGGCACGGTCGACCCGTGCGCCCGCGCCGGGGGCGCGCGGGTACCCGGCAGCCAGGTCTGCGGCGAGGCCTTCCGGCGTCGAGACGCGATCGCCGCCTGCACGACGGAGGGCATCATGGGTCGGGGGCACGGCGTGGGTCCTCTCAGGCGGCGGGGCCGGACGGGTTCACCGCGCCGCGGAGGAAGGCCCACACCTGGGCGGTCACCTCCTCGGCGGGTGGGCGCGGGGTGCGGGTGAGGGCCACCGAGACCATGGCGGCGGCTCCCGCAAGGGTGGCGGCGGCCAGCAGCTCGGGGTCGCTTCGGGGCGGGAGCTCCCCCGTGCGCTGGGCACGGGCGATGTTGCGCGCCGCCAGTTCGACGAGGACGGAGCGCCGGCGCGTCTGGAAGGCGGCCACCTCGCCGTCGCCGGCGTGCCCGCCGAGGACCAACGGGGCGAGTGGTTCGGCGTAGAGGAACCCGACCAAGTCGCGAACCCGCCGCGACTCCCGTTCGACCCAGGTCGGATCGTCGTACCCGCGCAGCATGCAGGCTTCCGCGAGCCGTTCGTAGAAGGACTCGACGACGGCGATGAGAAGCCCGCTCCGGGTGCCGAAGTAGCGATAGGGCAGGCCGACGCTGACTCCGGCACGGCGGGCGACGGCAGCGACCTCCAGCGTCCCGTTCCCGGCCAGTTCCTCGGCCGCGGCACGCAGCAGCAGGGCGCGCGAGGCGGCACCGCGGGGGCGTGTGGGCGTGGTCACGCCCTCAGCCTAAGTTGAGTTCAACTCAGTATTCAATGGGGCCGCCGACTCAGGGAACTGATGATCCGTCAGTGCGCAATGTGCCCGGGGTGCGTCGTGCGCGCCGAGCGGGCCGGACATCGGTCGCCGAGGTCCCTTCGAGGCCGACCGCGGCGTTCGACGAGGGGTTCCGAGGCGCGCGCGGCACCGTGCCGTCCCCCCACAGGCGGACCGGACGTTCCACCGGCCGGTCCGCCGATCGCACGAGGCCCCGGGGCGCCCGGACCCGCCAGGGTGGAGCCATGGCCGGCGCGGTCCTGACGCCGCGCCGGTCCAGTTCCCCCCGAAGGAGGTGTGCGACATGGAGATGAACACGGACATGAACACGGACATCGAAATCGAGCTGATCGAGTCCGAAACGGACGATCTCATCACCCAGTACGTCCCGTAGCGGCGACGGGGGTGGCCCGTACGCCCCGGGCCACCCCCGGCCGTCGGCACCCCTTGCCGGAAGCCCGGACTTCCCGGCGGAGCCCCCTGTGGACAGGAGCCACCCATGTACGTACCCACGTTCGCCTCTCTCGTCGGCGACGAGGAGAGGTTCTTCGCCGAGCACTTCGGCAGGTCCCCCCTCCTGCGGAGGGAGGCACTCACCGGCCCGCCGGAGGAACTCCTCTCGGTGGCGGACCTGGACGACTGCCTCCATCAGGAGGCCCTGCGCACCCAGTACCTGAGACTGGTCAAACGCGGTGATCTGATCCATGAGGGCACCTACACGCAACCGCTGCGCGTACAGCGGAAGTACATCCCCGACCGCGTCGTGCCGGAGCGCGTGTACGAGCACTTCCGCACGGGAGCCAGCGTCGTGTGGCACTCCATGAACCACTTCCGGCCCAACCTCCGCGCGCTGAACGCGATGCTGGCGCAGAGGTTCGCGACCCGGAGCGACTCCCTCGCCTTCCTCACCCCGGCAGGGCAGCAGGGGTTCGTCATCCACCACGACCCCAACGACACCTTCGTCATCCACCTGCACGGGAGCAAGCGGTGGAGGGTCTGGCCCACGGCCGAGGTCCTCAGGCCCGACGGCCGCCCCTACAAGGTGGGTGAGGAGTACCGGGCCGAGCATCTGGGCGAGCCCCTGCTCGATGTGACCCTGCGGCCCGGCGACGTGATGTACCTGCCCAGCGGCACCCCCCATGTGGCCGCCGCCGAGGACTCGGTCTCGCTCCACCTGACCGTGACCGTGACACCGCGCACCTGGCCCGAACTGCTGCGCTCCACGGTGGCCGAGGCGATGCCGGCCGACCCGGAGCACCGCGGCTTCCCCCATCTGACCGAGGAGACGACGGAAGAGCAGGCGGCGGCCCTCAAGGACCGGATCGAGCTCCTGGTGGAGCGCCTGCGGGCGATCGACCCGCGCGCGGAGGTCGCACGTCTCACGGCCGAGGGTCGCGACGCCGAGGGAATCGCGGCCGGGCACCGCTTCGCCTCCGCCGCGGCCGTGGACGAGACGGACGCGTCCACTCCCGTGCGGGCGGCCCACGCCGACTTCTCGTTCACGCAGAGCGCCGCCGGGGACCGCGTCGGCGTGCGGTTCGACGGGAAGACGGTGGCCGTGCCGCGATCCGTGGCCGACGCCCTGCGGTCCTGCGCCGCGGGCGCGGTGGTGCCGGCCGGGCGGTTCGTGCCGAACGCCGCACCGGAGGACTCCGTCAAGGCCGTGAAGACCCTCGCGCGGCTGGGAGCGGTCGCCCTCGAACCATGACGAAGGGCACACGCCGGGTGCGTGTCCGTGCCCTCGCGGCCGGGGCCGGCCGGCGGGCCGCCGGATTGCGCGCCTGGTGCCCCCAGGAGCTCCGGCTGCTCCTTGCCGGGATGCTGCTCCTGCGTGCGGCCGGTTTCGCCTACCCGTTCCTGAGCTACCTGCTCGCCGGGAAGGGGCACGGGCCGGACACCGCCGGCGTCGTGCTCGCCGCCTTCGGTGCGGGCTGGATGAGCGGACAGGCCGCGTGCGGCCGACTGCTCGACCGCGTCGGCCGGCGGACGACCCTGGTGGCAGCGGCACTGGTCTCCGCCGCGGTGCTGCCCCTGCTGACGGCCACGTCGTCGCCGGCCCTGCTGATCGCCGGTGCCCTGGCGCTGGGCCTCGTCTTCGACGCACCGCGCGTGGTGGTCGGCGCCGCGATCGACGAACTCGTACCGGATCCCGGACGGCGTGCGAAGGTCAACGCGCTGCGGTACGGACTGGTGGTCAACGGCGGCGCCCTCGTCGCCGGCGGCCTCGGCGGCCTGCTGGCCGCCCGGTGGGGCGTCGACGCCCTCTACTGGGTCAACGCGACGGCGTGCGCGGCTTTCGCCGTGGGCGCGCTGCGCAGGCTGCCGGCCGACCGCCGGGGCCGCGCAAGCCGCGCGAGAACGAGCCGAAGCGGCGGCGTCCGGCTCACCGGGCGTCTGGCGCTCCTGCTCGCCTCCGGCCTGGCCACGATGACGGCCCTGGTCGGCATGGCCGCGGCCGTGCCGATGATGATGGCCGCCCGGGGTCTCTCCCCCGAGGCCTACGGCCTCACGGCACTGGTCAACTCCGCCGCCGTCATCGCGCTCACCCCCGCCATGACACCCTGGCTGAGCCGATGGGCCGCCGGCGGGCGCTCGATGCCGGGCATGGTGGCGGTCGCGTCGGTGGCCGTCGCCGTCCCCATGGCGGCGGCGGCACTCGCCCGTACGACGTCCGGCTTCGCCGTGGCCGCGGCGGCGTGCGCCCCCGGCGAGATCGCGTGGTTCGTCGCCACGTCCCACATCCTCCGGCAGCTGGCTCCCCCGGACCGGCGCGGCCGCTACCAGGGGGTCTGGGGCACCGTCCTCGCCGCCGCGGGGACGCTCTCCCCCCTGCTGGCGGCGTGGGGGCTCCAGCGCGGGGAGCAGGCCCTGGCCGCCGGCACGCTGGCGACCGGACTGGCGGGTGCGGCGCTGTCCCTCCCGCTCGCCCGCACCCCTCGCCCGGTCCCCGGGCCGTCGAGCGGCGGGCCCGGGCAAAGGCGCGGCGGCTACTCCGACGCAGAGGCCCCGTGCGACTCCGTTCCCCCGCACGCGGCCGGCCCTCGGGTGTCCTCCTCGCACTTGCGCCGCGACTCCGAAGCGGCCCAGCGGAAGACGCCCCTGGCCATCAAGGACGCCTCCTCCTCCGCCCGTGCCTCGTAGACCTCCGCCCGCACACGGTGCAGGGACGCCCTGTCGGGCTCGGCGAGCACGGCCAGCTCCGCGAGGTGCCCGGCCAGCCGGAACTCGCCGGCGTCGGCGTGGCGCCGCGCGGCGTCGGCCAGCACCCCGGCCCCGCCGGCGAGCCCGGCGAGCTCGGTGGCCAGCCGGGCGTCGGAAGCGGGCTTCAGCCGGGCCGGGTTGCCGTCGTACCAACCGCCGTACTGGCGCCACAGGTTGCGCACCACGAACTCGGGTTCGTCGTACGCGGCCCGCAGGTACGGCCTGCCGGACAGATGGGCCGGAGGGCTGACCGTGTGCAGGAGGTCGTCCAGCCGCGCACCCGCGTTGAGGCCCGCCAGGGTCTGCTCCACCAGGCTCTCCAGCCATTCCGCCGTCTCCTCCAGCGCCTGGCGGACGCGATCGGCGCCGAAGACCGGCGCGCCGTGCGAGGGAAGCATGATCTCCGCGTCCAGGGCGGCCATGCGACGCAGCGCGAGGGCCCACTCCCGCGGATAGCGCTGCACTTTCTGGGGGTTGCCGCAGTTCGGGGCGAGCCAGATGAACATGTCGCCGGGGCACAGGATGCGCCACCGGGGGAACCAGGCCACGGTCGCGTCGTCGGTCTCGCCGCGGACGTGGAACAGCTCGCAGGTCAGCTCGCCGGTCGTGAGGGTCATGCCGTCCCGGTACGTGACGTCCGGGCGGCGGTACTCGGTGGGCCAGGTCAGGCCCGGAAGCTGGAACTGCCGTTGGTTGATCACCGCGTTGTAGCCGTTGGTGAGGAGGTACCGGTCGAAGCGCGCCCCGGTCATCTCGTGCGCGACGACGGTGAGCGCCGGGCCTTCCTCGGCGTCGAACGGGCCGGTCCCACCCACATGGTCGACATGGCCGTGCGAGAAGACCGCGGTGGTGACCGGCATCTTGCTCCACCGGCGCAGGTCCTGGTGGAGGCCCGAGGCGTCATACGGATTGCCCGTGTCGAACAGGAGCAGCTCGCCGGCCGCGCGGAACGCGAAGACGTTGCCGAACCCCGGGCGCCATCCGACGCCGTCGACGACGTCGATCACTCCGGCGCCGCTCTTCGGGGTGCTCACGATGCTGTCGTCGATCTCGCCGTTCCAGACGCGGTCGGCGTACTCGGTGACGGTGAAAGTCATCTCACTCCTTGGGCGAGGACCGGACGGCGGCCCCCGGGGATCTGCGTGCGCCGGCACGGTCGTCCCCCGTGCGGCGACGCCCCGGCGCTCGCCGACGAGCGGCGGCCGCAGGGTCGTCCCGAGGTGCCGTCGGCTCGTGCGCACACCACTTACCCAACGGCTCGTGAACTGTCCAGCCCGACGGCGCAGTCGGACCGTACAGGTGGACCGCGGCCACGGCGTACGACGCGAACCGGCCTCTTTTGTCTCGTTCTCGGCGTTCCCACCGGCCTTACCCACCCGTAGAAACCGGCGGTAACCCGTTCAACGGACAGGAGGACGTCCATGCACCGCGGAAGACGCAAGCTCCGACGTACGCTCGTTGCCGTCGTCGCCTCGGCCGTCGTACTCGGCGGCCTGACCGCCACGGCGTCGGCAGCCGGGACCGGCACCCGGCCGGCCGTCTCGGCACCGCTGCCTGCGGAACTGGAGCGCATCCGGGCGGCGGAAGCCGCAGCGCTCTACGGCAACCCCGCCGAGCGCCCGTTCGACGAGCGCAGGACCTCCATCGTCTCGCTCGGCGACAGCGAGATCTCCGGGGAAGGCATCGGCATATACGAGCGGGGCACCAACGGGCCCGACAACTGGTGCCATCGCTCACCCGACGCGGCGATCCACCGCACCGGTATCGCCACCGACACCACGTACAACCTCGCCTGCTCCGGAGCCCGGACCGGCCACATCGTGATAGGCGGCAGCAGGCAGCACGACGACGAGCTCGTGCAGAGCGACCACCTCGCCATCAAGGCACGGAACACCACCGTCACCATGGTGCTGCTGGTCGTCGGAGCCAACGACGACCTGCGCTTCGGGTCCGTCATGACCGACTGCGTCAAGCACTGGTTCCTGTTCAAGGGAACCTGCGCGCCCACCTACGCCCCCGGCTGGCAGGCACGGGTCGACGGACTGCGGCCCAAGGTCGAGAAAGCGGCACGGGACCTGCGGACCGTGATGCGCGACGCCGGGTACGCGGACACCGCCTACAAACTCGTCGTCATGGGCTACCCGAGCCCCGTGGGCCCGGACGTGTACGACAACCCCGGCTTCAAGGGCAAGCTGCTCGGCGGCTGCACCGGTCACGACTCCGACGCCGCCTGGGGCCGCGACCAGGCCGTCCCCGCGTTCGAGCGCGGGATGCGCGAAGCGGCGCGGGGGGCCGGCGCGGTCTACCTCGACAACTCGCGCCTCTTCCACGGGCATGAGGTGTGCATGGACAGTGCGTGGGCGCGGGGACTCCACATCGACCTGCTCAACCCCTTCCCCCCGAACGCCAATTCCGTCCGGCAGTCCTTCCACCCGAACAGGCGCGGACATGCCGCGTTCGCGGCCTGCCTGACCCAGCTGTACGCCGTCGACTGGCGCGAGGCGAGCTGTGCCGACCCGGCCAGCACCTCACAGCCCGTGCTCTACGAGGGCGCGTGGGACGACATGTTCCGTCCGCTGCGCAACCGGGCGACCGGCAGCTGCGTCGACGTGGGCCGCTCGAAGACCGCGAACGGTTCGGACGTGGGTGGCTGGGACTGCCACGGCGGCCGCAACCAGGAGTGGTGGTACGACGGGGAACGGGGCTCCCTGCACAGCGCGCTCACACACGACCGATGCCTGGACGTGCCCCGCAGCGACTACTCGGCGGGGGCCTCGCCGCACCTGTGGAACTGCCACGGCGGGCCCAACCAGCGGTTCGTCCTGAGGGGCGAGACCATCAGCCCGAGGCAGGCGCAGCACCTGTGCCTGACACTGGCCTCCGCCAGGGGCGATCTGCGCCTGCGCCCGTGCGACGGCTCGGCGCGGCAGCGCTTCGCCTGAGTCCACGCGGGTCCGCACCCGGCGTCGCACCGACGGACCGTTGGCGGGTGGGGCCGGAGGTGATCCGGTCCCACCTGCGGACGGGCTCCGTCGCGCTCCCGTTCGCACAGTCGGCCGCGGGCCATCATCCTGGTGGTGATGGAGGCGGCGGACGGGTCGTCCTCGCTCCCCTCGTCCACGACCGCTCGGCGCGGGGGACGACGGACGGCGGATCGGCCTGCCCCCGCCTGTCGCGGACGGGCGGCAGTCGCCCGGCCAGGTGCCGGAAACGGCAGGGTCGTCATGCGGCGCCCCGCAGGCCGCCCTCGGGCCGGCGGGGCCACCGACCGCCCCTCCCTCGTTTCTCCCGGCGCGGTATGCCGACGGGCCCGCCCGGCACCGACCCGTCAGGGACTTCCAAGGACTCGTCATGACACAACCGCTGATCCGGCAGATCCTCGACTACGACAACCGCGCGAACCCCTACCCCCTGTACGCGGAGCTCAGAAAGACGCCGGTGCTCCACGACGGAGGCGGCACCTACGTCGTCAGCACCTACTGGGAGATCCTGAGCCTCCTGCACGATCCCCGGCTCAGTTCCGACCGGCGCAGGCGCACCGTGCGGGACGTGTACGGCCTGTCCCAGGAAGAGGACGGGGCCTCGAACCTGCCGACACCGTTCCTGCGCCTGGACCCCCCGGAGCACGACCGGCTGCGCACCATCACCAACCGCTCGTTCGGGCCGCCCCACTCGCCCCGGCGCGTCCACGAGATGCGCGGTGAACTCGAGGCGGTCGTCACCGGGCTCATCGACGGCATCGAGGACGCGGGACGGATCGACCTCGTGGAGCAGTTCTCGTACCCGTTCCCCGTCACCGCGATCTGCCGCCTCCTCGGCGTCCCCCGCGAGGACGAGGCGCGCTTCCACACGTGGGCGGACACCATCGCGGCCAGCCTGGACCCCATGCCCGGGGAAGACCCGACGGAACGCAACCGACGGACCCGTGACGCCCAACTGCAGCTGGGCGGGTATCTCGCCGGACTCCTCGAGGAACGCCGCCGCAAGCCGGGCGACGACATGCTCTCCGAGCTCGCGGCCGCCTCTGGGGCGGTGGACACGCTGTCGACGGTCGAGGCCATCACCACTGCGGCCCTGCTGCTGATCGCCGGCCACGAGACCACGGTCAACCTGATCACCAACGGGATGCTCACCCTGCTGCGCAACCCGCAGGTCCTCCGGCGGCTGAGCGAAGACCCGCGGCTGGCCGTGCCCCTGGTGGAGGAACTGCTGCGCTTCGAACCGCCGGTGCAGCTCCTGCCGAACCGCACCGCCGTCGCGGACATCGACATCGGTGGCGTCACCATCCCCACGGGGGCCGCGGTGTGGCTGGTGCCGGGCTCGGGCAACCGGGACCCCCAGCGCTTCGCGGACCCCGACCGTTTCGATCCGGACCGCGAGGACATCGAGCACCTGGGCTTCGGCAGCGGCATCCACATCTGCTTCGGCGCGCCGCTCGCGCGCCAGGAGACACAGCTCGCGCTGAGTCATCTGGCGCGCAGGCTGCACAACCCCCGGCTGCTGGAGGACCCGCCGCCGTACCGCCGCAACGCGGTCCTTCGCGGCCCCCGGCATCTGCCCATCGCCTGCGACGACATCCGGCCCTGACCCCGAACCCCCCGCCGGGCTCCGTCGCCGCCGGCAAGGCGTTCCCCGCGGCGGAACCGGCACCCCGGCCGGAGCGGCGGTCGAGGGCACCGCCGGGCGCGTCCCCGGACGGGCCGGACTCGTCGGCCCGTTCCCCTCTGCGGGCGGGCGGGCCGGGTCTCGGAATCACTGCACGAGCCGGGTCATCACGGTGAGGGGCAGCGAAGGGATCGCGGCCGCCGCCCGCACCACGAGCCAGTCGTCATCGTCGAGCAGGTCGGCCAGGGACGGCGGCGGCAGCGCGGGGTTCGGCGCGGCCGTTCTTGAGCACCGCCGGGTTGGCGGGGTGATGCCCACGCGCTCGGCGAGTTCGCCCACGGACATCTTTCGCCTGGCCGGCATCACGTCGGGCAGCGGCAGCGGACCGTCGCGGCGTCACCCGCCGGTGTCCAGCCGCAGGTTCCAGCGGCCCGGTCGGCCGGTCAGCACCACCGTGGACAGCGGCCGTACGTCCACGTTCCAGTACGTCCCGGGTGGCGCCTTCAGCGCGTACACGAGTGCCGCGCGGACCACGGCGGGCTCGGCGACGGCCAGCACCGAGCTCCCGTCGTCGGCGGGCCTGGTGTCGAGCCAGCCCCCTATCCGGGCGATGAAGCCCAGCAGGGGCTCGCCGCCGTGCGGCGCCGAGCGCGGATCGGCGAGCCACTCGTCCACCGCGCCCGGCTCCACCGCCGCCACCTCGGCAAGCGTATGACCGCGCCACCGGCCCATGTCGCAGTCGCTCAGCGCGGGCTGCGCCAGCGTGGCGTAGCCGAGGGCGTCGGCGGTGGCCCGGCTGCGGGCGGTCGGCGAGCAGTAGCGCAGTTCCGCCCCGCCCAGCGGAACGAGCGCGGGTGCGGCGAGCTGCACCTCGTACCAGCCGGCCTGGTCCAGGGGCCGGTCGTCGTCGAAGCGCTCGGCCAGCCGTGACGCGCAACGCGCGGCGGTGACAAGGGTGACCCGAACACTCATGGCGGGATCGTGGTACCGGACGCTCCCCAGGTCAAGAGGGGTTACTGACCGTTGACGGCGGTCACAGCGGCTTGAGCGCCATCCACTTCTCCGGGTCGGCGAGCGGGGCGAAGCCGACCCTCTCGTAGACTCCGTGCGCGTCGTCCGTGGCGAGGACGACGCGCCGCAGTCCGAGCGGGGCGAGACGGTCGCGCACCGCCTCGGCCAGGCCGGTGCCGAGCCCCTTGCCGCGCACGGCCCTGTCGACGTGGACATCGCACAGATATGCGAAGGTGGCGTGGTCGGTCACCACGCGCGCGTACGCGACGAGCTCGCCGGAAGCCCGGTCGTAGACCCCGAAGTTGAGCGAGCCGGCAATGGCCCGGTCCTGCTGCTTCCGGCTGCGGCCGAGTGCCCGGTAGGCGTCGGTCGAGAGCCAGTGGTGGATCCGGGCGGGGTCGAGGCGGGCCGGGTCGGAAGAGATCTCGTACTCGCCGGAGATGACGGTCGTGTCGCTCGTCCCCGCACCTTCGCAGCATCGGGGGCGGCTGTCAGCGGCGGGGCCGCGGACGCCCGGGGCCCGGCGGTGCGTACCGCAGGCCGGGCCCGCACCCGGTCCGTACGCCGCCCGCACCCGACCCTCACCGACCGGCCGCGCGCCCCGCCGGTCCGGGGCCCGCCCGGCCCGTCCCGTCAGCCCGTCCCGCGATCCAGGGTCTCGTCGCATGCGGTGCGCAGCCGCCGTATCCCCTCGGTGATCTCGGCCGCCCCGGCGACACCGGCGAAGCTCAGCCGGATGTGCCCGGCCGGCGGTTCGGCGCTGAAGTACGGGCGGCCCGGTGCCACGGCGACGCCGGCGCGGAGTGCCGCGGCGACGAGAGCGGTCTCGTCGGTTCCGTCGGGCAGGCGCAGCCAGAGGTGGTGGCCGCCGGCCGGGACGTGCGGCAGGGCGAGTTCGGGCAGCCTCAGGCGCAGGGCTGCCGTCATGGTGTCGCGGCGGGTCTTCAACTCGGCGGCGACCGAGCGGAGGTGGCGGTTCCAGGCAGGGGCACCGACGAGTTCGAGCGCGGTCTCCTGAAGGGGCCGGGGGACGAAGAAGTTGTCGACCACGTGGATGGCCCGCAAGCGCTCCAGGACGGGTCCGCGCGCGGCGAGGGCGCCGACGCGCAGACTCGGGGAGGTCGCCTTGGTGAGGGAGCAGACGTGGACGACGACTCCGGCGGGGTCGTCTGCGGCGAGCGTGGCCGGGAGCGGGCCGGCGTCGGCGTGGACCAGGCGCCGGGCAAAGTCGTCCTCGACGACGAAAGCCCCGGCGGCGCGGGCGATCCCCAGCACCTCACCGCGGCGGTCGGGGGCGAGCACGGCCCCGGTCGGATTCTGGAAGAGCGGCTGGGTGACGAAGATCCGGGCGCCGGTCGCGCGAAAGGCCTCGGCGAGGAGGTCGGGGCGGACGCCGTGGGCGGGTTCGGCGGGCACCGGCACGGGCCGCAGCCCCGCGGCCCGGGCGATGGCCAGCATCCCCGGGTAGGTGGGCGACTCCACGAGTACCGGCGTGCCGGGCGGGGCGAGGGCGCGCAGGGCGGTGGTGAGCGCGGACTGGCCACCGGCGGTCACCAGCACCTCGGCGGCGGTGAAGCCCGGGCCGATGCCGCGGGCGAACCAGTCGCGGAGTTCGGGCAGCCCGTCGGTCGGGGGACGGCCCCAGGCGCCGGGGCGCCGGCCGGCACGGGCGAGCGCGGCGGCCATCGCCCGCTCGGGCTGGAGAGAGGGGTGCAGATAGCCGCCGTTGAACTCGATGACGCCGGGCGGGGGCGCGGCGAGTGTGACGAGCACGCCGGCGGCGTCCACGGCACGGGGGACGGCCTCGGCGGCGTCCGCGCTGAGCGCGACCTCCTGCCAGGAGGTGTCGACGGTGGCGGGATCCGTCCTCGGCTGCGCCCGGAAGGCCCCGGCTCCCGGGCGGGTGACGACGAGCCCCTCGGCGGCGAGCCGGGCCAGGGCGCGGGAGACCGTGACGGGTGAGACACGGTGCCGTTCGACCAGTGCCCGACTCGATGGCAGCTTCTCACCGGGTGAGTAGCGGTTGAGGTCCCCTTTCAGGGATCTCACCAGATCGGCGACACTGCTACGCTCTTGCATGAGAGTACAGAATAGCGCTACTGCGGGCGACGCGGTAGCGGTCACCGATCCGCCGCCGCAGGGGCCGTGCACCTCGGCAGCGGCGGCCCGGCACGGCTCCCGGCGCGGCACCCTGCTCGCGTCGCTCGGCGTCGTCGCCTTCTCCCTCACGTTCCCGTCCACGGTCTGGGGACTGGAGTCCTTCGGGCCCTGGTCGCTGGTCGGCGTACGGAGCGTCCTCGCCGCCGTCGTCGCGGGAAGCTTTCTGCTCGCGCTCCGGGCTCCGCTGCCCGAGCGGCGCCACCGGGGTTCCCTCCTGGTGGTCGCCGGCGGAGTGGTCGTCGGCTTCCCGCTCCTCACGACCCTCGCGCTGCGGACGTCGACCACGTCGCACGCCGCGGTGGTCGTCGGTCTGCTGCCGCTGACGACCGCCGCCTTCGCCGCCGTGCGCACGGGCCGCAGGCCGTCCCGGACGTTCTGGGCGGCTGCCCTCGCCGGTGCGGCCGTGGTGCTGGGGTTCACCCTGACCCAGAGCGGCGGCACCGTCTCGACCGGGGACCTGTATCTGTTCGGGGCACTGCTGGTCTGTGCCGCGGGCTACACGGAGGGCGGCCGGCTCGCCCGGCTGATGCCGGGCTGGCAGGTGGTCGGCTGGGCCCTGGTGATGTGCCTGCCGCTCGGCCTCGTGGGGTCGGCGTTCGCCCTGATGGCCGAACCGGTACGGCCGAGCGTGCAGGGGCTCGCCGGGCTGCTCTGGGTGGCCGCGGGATCGACCTTCTTCGGGCTCTGGGTCTGGTACCGCGGTATGGCGGCGATCGGCATCGCCAGGGCCAGTCAGCTGCAACTCGCCCAGCCGCTGCTCACCCTCGTCTGGTCCGTGCTGCTGCTCGCGGAGCCCCTCTCCCCCACCGCTCCGGTCGCCGCCGTCGCCGTTCTCGTCTGCATCGCGGTCACCCAGCGGACGAGCATCCGAGGGTGACACAAGTCATACATCGGGACGTAGACTCTGAATACCGTCAACCCCCGTCAAGGAGGTCAGGCAGGATGGAAGCGAGTGTGGGAGACAAGCTGCTCGTGCACGGCCGTGTCGTCGGTCAGCACGACCGGACGGCCGAAGTCGTCGAGGTACTCGGGGACAAGGGCACCCCGCCCTACCGCGTCCGGTTCGAGGACGACGGTCACGAGTGCCTGATGTCACCCGGCCCCGACTGCGTCGTACGCCACCGCCAGCAGTCCTGATCCGAGTCCCGGGCCCGGGGTTCAGCGCGGCGGCCGGACCCGGGTCGGATAGTGGTCGGTCACCACCCTGGCCATGGCGCCGATCCGGTCCGCGACGACCTCCTTCGCCGCGAAGAAGCAGTGGCCGCGCACCTCCGGGTGGCGGCAGGCGAGGCTGAGGTGCCGGGAGAGTTCGGCCGGGTCCTGCCAGGCGGCGGGCTGAGCGGGATCGCCGGCCTTGTAGAGCGCCTCTCCGACGAACAGGTCCACGCCGGTGCCCCGGGCCACCTCGGCCCACCAGGGCACCAGCTTCGCGTAGTCGGCGGCCGCGAAACCGATGTTCCAGTACAGCTGCGGGATCACATAGTCGATCCAGCCCTGGCGGACCCACTTCCGGGTGTCGGCGTGGAGGTCGTCGTACGTCTCCACGCCCGCCCGCGTGGCGGAGCCGAGCGGGTCGGTGGAGGAGTTGCGCCAGACCCCGAACGGGCTGACGCCGAAACGGATCCCGGGGTCGATGCGCCTGATGCGTGCGGCCGTCTCCCGCACCAGCAGATCGATATTGCTGCGGCGCCACGCGGCCTTGTCCACGTACCCCCCGCCGTACCGCCGGTACGCGTCGTCGTCGTCGAAGACCTGGCCCGCGACCGGATAGGGGTAGAAGTAGTCGTCCCAGTGGACCGCGTCGACGGGATAGCGCCCGACCGCGTGCAGCATCGCGTCCTGCACGAAGGCCCTGACCTCCGGGAGACCGGGGTTGTAGTAGAGCTTTCCACCGTACGGAAGCACCCATTCGGGGTGCCGGCGGGCCGGATGGTTCGCCGCGAGACGGCCGAGGTCGGTGTGGCCGGCGACCCGGTAGGGGTTGAACCAGGCGTGCAGCTCCAGTCCGCGCGCATGGGCCTCGGTGACGGCGGTGCCCAGCGGGTCCCACCCCGGGTTCCGTCCCTGCACACCGGTCAGATACGCGGACCACGGCTCGTACGGGGAGGGCCACAGCGCGTCGGCGGTCGGCCGCACCTGGAGGATCACGGTGTTCAGTCGGCAGGCCACCGCGCGGTCGAGCAGGCCCAGCAGCTCCGAACGCTGCCGGGCCGCGGTCAGTCCGGGCCGGGAGGGCCAGTCGCGGTTGGCGACCGTGGCCACCCACATCCCCCGGAACTCCTGGGGGCAGCCCCGCCGGCGGGCCCGGGAGGGCACCGCGGCCGCGTCCGCCGCCATGCCCAGCGCGGCGAGTGCGCCGGCCGCCGTGACGAATCCCCGCCGAGTGATCTGCCTCATATGCCGGGTCATGTACCGAGCCTCCGCACCGCCGTGCGCCGCGCGTTCGCGGGCGTCCGCGCACAGCATGCCCGCCCCGGGCACCCGTCCACACGCACCGGCGGAGTAACGTCGTGGCGTCGAGGCGGGCGCCGGAACCATACGGGGCCCGCCGCACCGAGATCAGCGAAAGGCACGATGTGACCGACACTGTGGCCGGCGTATCCCGCGTCGGAGTGGTGGGCTGTGGCCAGATGGGCGCCGGCATCGCCGAGGTGTGCGCCCGCAGCGGACTCGAGGTCAAGGTCGCCGAGACCACCGGCGAAGCCCTGGAGATCGGCCGGACGCGACTGTACAACTCCCTCGCGAAGGCTGCCGAGCGCGGCAAGATCAGCGAGGAGGAGCACCGCGCGACGCTGGAGCGGCTGACCTTCACCACCGACCTGGGGGAGTTCGCCGACCGCGACCTCGTCATCGAGGCGGTCGTGGAGAACGAGCAGGTCAAGACCGAGATCTTCCAGGTTCTGGACCAGGTGGTGACCAGCCGGGACGCCATCCTGGCCTCCAACACCTCGTCGATCCCGCTGGTGAAGCTGGCCGTCGCGACCTCCCGCCCCGACCAGGTCATCGGCATCCACTTCTTCAACCCGGCACCGGTGCAGAAGCTCGTCGAGCTGATCCCGGCACTGACCACGTCGGAGGAGACGATCAAGCGCTCCGAGGCCGTGGTGGAGCAGGTGCTGGCCAAGCACGCCATCCGCGCCCAGGACCGCTCGGGCTTCGTGGTGAACGCCCTGCTCATCCCGTACCTGCTCTCGGCGATCCGGATGTTCGAGTCGGGGATCGCCAGCCGGGAGGACATCGACAACGGCATGGAGCTCGGCTGCGCCCACCCGATGGGGCCGCTGAAGCTGTCGGACCTGATCGGGCTGGACACGGTCGCCTCGGTGGCCGACTCCATGTACACCGAGTTCAAGGAGCCGCTGTACGCCGCTCCGCCCCTGCTTCAGCGGATGGTGGACGCGGGGCGCCTCGGCCGGAAGACGGGCTCGGGTTTCTACACCTACTCGTGAGCCGGGCCGTACGCCCGAGCCGCCTCCGCTCCCGGGTCGGGCCGTGCGTCCGGAGCCGCGTCGCATCCGCCTCGTCGCGTCCGGTCGCCGCGCCGTGCAGCGCGGTACGCGCCGCATGATTCGCACAGGTGTTTCACACGGGGTGTGAGGGGCGTGTCCGCATATGCCGTGCGCACACGCTCCCCGGCTCCCACCGGGGAGTGTTGACTCGGGATCGTTCGGCCGAGGGACCACCGGACGACCATCCCGAACAGGAGCAGACAGGTGACCACCGACCCCGATCACTTAGCCGCCGTCGAGGAGTACGCCGAACTGCGCCGCTCCCTCGACGTCGGCCTCGCCCGTATCGACGGGCACCTCGCCCTGCTGGCCCAGCGCCACGACCGGATCGACCGGGACCTCGACGATCTGGCCGCGCGAGTGGTGACGCTCGAGCACACCAGATGGCCCCTGCCCGCGGTCGCCGCGCTCACCGCACTGGGCGCGCTGGCGGCCGCGGTCTGGCAGGCGGCCGGCGGCTAGGGCGTGGAAGCGCCGCCAGGGCCCCGGCACGGGTACGGAGCCGTCGGGGCCCACCGGGTACCCGCCCCCGCTCATCCCAGGCGCAGATGGTGCAGCAGCAGCAGCCCCGCCGCCATGTTGGCGGCCGGGACCTCGCCGCGGGCGACCATGTCCGGGACCAGCTTCAGCGGTATCCACTCACGGCGCGAGGACTCGAAGTCGTCCTCGGGAGGGCCGATGTAGGTGGCTCCGTCCGACCAGTAGAGATGGTGCCGGGCGTCGGTCAGCCCGTTGGACGGTTCCACGGTCATCAGGTGCCGGAGCGGTCCGGGGCGCCAGCCGGTCTCCTCCTCCATCTCCCGGGCGGCGGCGAAGGCGATGTCCTCGCCGTCCTCCACGACGCCCGCGGCGAGCTCCCAGCCCCAGCTGTCGGTGATGAACCGGTGCCGCCAGAGCATCAGGACCTCGTTGGCCTCGTTGACGGCGGTCGCGACGGCGACCGGGCGTAGCCGGATCAGGAAGTGGTCGAGATGCCGGCCGTCCGGTAGCTCGACGTCCGCGAGATTGACCCTGAACCAGCGGTTCTCATAGACGGTTTGCTCGCTCAGCTTCGTCCACTGCACGGTTATGCCACCTTCCGACAAGTAGATGGCAATATCGCAGCAGGAGCTTGGGCCTAGGGGAACGCTCACAGGAGGCGCAGGAGGGCTCACATGGGTACGCGCAGGGCCCCTTCGATGACTTCGGCCGCTTCGGCGGCCTGGGCGGAGCCGTTCGCCGCCAGGTGCGCCCGCACCGTCCGGAGGCGGTCCCTGAGCCTCAGCGACTCCATCCCCCCGGCCCGTTCGGTCATCTCGACGGCCGTCCGCGCCGCCCGCTCGGCCTCCCCCTGCCTCAGCTCGATCTGGCTGAGCACGGCCAGCCGGTGCACCCTGCCGCGGTCGTGGGACGGCACGGCGGCCGCCGCGTCGGCGTGCTCCCTGGCCGCCCCCAGTTCCCCCATGCACTGCAGCGCCTCGGCGACCTGGACGTTCACCAGTCCCGGCTGCACGTAGTCCGTCTCGTCCGGCTCGTGCCCCGGGAGGATCCGCTCCGCCTCCTCCTCGGCCCGCCGGATCCGGCCCAGTGCCGCGCCCCCGTCGCCGAGATGGGCGTACGCCTTCGCCTGCATCGCGTAGAGGTCGGTGGCCAGCGCCGGGGTTATCTGCCGGCCGGCCGTCCGCAGCGCCGCCTCGGCGAAGGCGACCGCCTGCCGGTACTCCCCCATGAACAGGGACTGGTTGACGAGCAACGCGATCACGTACGCGCCGAGTCCCCGGTCGCCGCTCGCCTTCGCCAGCCGCAGCGCCTGGTGGAAGTAGCGCTGTGCGAGCCCGTGGGCGTCCGAGTCGTAGGCGCAGATGCCCGCGACGGCCACCAGACCACCGGTCGCCCGGTGCAACTGGCGGCCGAGGGCGTCGCTGTAGGCGCCACGCAGCAGCGGGGCCGCCTCGCTGTCGAGGAAGCCGACGATCCGGGAGCGGGTGGCGATTCCCCCGGCCTTGCGGTACATCAGCTCGTAGTGGGCCCGGGCCGCGCGGAGCATCGTGATGTCCGCCATGCTGACCCGGGTGCGGCCGTCGCGTGACACGTCCGCGTCCTCCGGCGGGTTCTCCCACTCCCACACGGGCATCACGGCCGGTGTGCCGGTGACCGCAGGCGCGCCGATGACATGGGGACGCTGTTGCTCGTCGGAGCGCCACAGCGCCGTGGCACGCTCCACGAAGCCGGAGAGCGGGGACCCGTGCTGGACCGCGGTCTCCCCCGGTACGCCGAGTCCGATGTCGTCGAGGGTGACGGGGCGGCGCAGCCGTACGGCGAGCACCTCGCAGATCAGGTCCGGCACCCGGCCCCGCGGGCGCTGACCCTTCAACCAGCGTGCCACGGCCGTGTGTTCGTAGCGAAGCGAGAGGCCTCTCGCCCGGCCCGCCTGGTTCACACGGGCAGCCAGACCCGCGTGCGAGATGCCCGCCTCGTCGAGCAGCGCGTCGAGCAGGGTGTTGGGCTGCATGGGCCCCTCCGTTGGCTCGGTGTGGCCCAGAGTAGTGGAGCGGGCTTCGCACGGGGTGTGAAACAAGTGCATATATCCGTGCCGTGCGCGCTCTGCCGCCGTCCCGCCTGCGCCGGTTGACTGTTCTTCCTCTCAAGGAGGCGGCCGGGCCGCCGGCTCCCCCTCGTACAGTGCGGCGGCCCGCATCCGCGCCGTCCGTCCTGCTGATCTGCCCGACACTCCGCGGCAGGACGGACGGCGCCGGCCGCGAACAGCCCTTTCCCCGTCGGTGATTGGAGGGATCAGGGCGGGAACGGCGCAGCTCCGGTGACGGACTGCGCCGGCACCCGTGTCCGCTCTTCGTGCCGCGGCGGCGTGCCCGGGGCACCGCACGGCCCGCCGTCCGGGTGGCGCGACGGCGGGGAGCGGCCCACGGGGCGAGACGGACGGCACGGGCGGGGGCCGAGCGGTCCGGCGGCCGGACGGGCCCGCGCATCACCGCGGCGATCCCCCGCCGCGACACTCACCTGTCGAGTGGGCTCGAGGGAGCGGGACGGTGGTGTGCATGCGCGAGGGGCGCGTCCGGACCTGGTCCGGACGCGCCCCTCGCGCTGTCGGCGGTGGACGCTCAGGCGCCGCGCAGCACCGCTCCGGTGCGCTCGCCGGCGAGCGAGACGGCGGCGTCGCGGGCGGCCGACGCCTCCTCGACGGTCAGCGTCCGGTCGGGGGCGCGGAACCGCAGCGCGTACGCCAGCGACTTCCTGCCCTCGCCGATCTGCTCGCCCTCGAAGACGTCGAACAGGCGGATGGACTCGAGCAGTTCGCCCGCACCCTCGTGCAGCGCCTTCTCGACGTCGGCCGCGGGCACCTCCGCGGCGACGACCAGTGCGACGTCCTGCGTGGCCACCGGGAAGGTGGAGATCCGCGGTGCCTGGAGGGCGCCCTCTCCGGCCCGCTCCAGCAGGTCCAGCTCCAGCTCCATCGCGCAGGTGCGCTCCGGCAGTCCGAGCGCCTTGATGACGCGCGGGTGCAGTTCGCCCGCGTGACCGACGAGCGTCTCCTCGCCGTCCACCGAGGCGTACAGCGCGGCGCAGCGGCCCGGGTGCCACGGCATGTGCTGGTCGGCGCGGACGGTGAGCCCGGCACCGGCCTCACGCGCGACCGCCCGGGCGGACTCGATCGCGTCCGCCCAGTCCGCGGGACGGCCCTCGCCCCACCATCCGGCCTGTTCGCGCGCGCCCGCCAGGACGGTGGCGACCCGGCGCGGCTGGTGCGGCAGCGCCGCGTTCAGCACCGCGATCTCCTCGTCGGTCGGGCGGCGGTCGACCGGCAGCACGCCCGGGACCGTCTCCTCACCGGTGGGCCGGAAGACCAGCCCGGTCTCGAAGAGCGCCAGGTCGTGCGAACCCCGGCCGACGTTGCGGCGCAGCGCGGAGAGCAGTCCGGGCAGCAGGGTGGTGCGCAGCGCCGGCTCCTCGTCGGAGATCGGGTTGGCCAGCGTGACCACCGTGCGCCGGGGGTCGTCGGCCGCCAGACCGAACTGGTCCAGGACCGCCTCGCCGACGAACGGGTAGTTCAGCGCCTCGACGTAGCCGGCGCCGGACAGTGCGCGGCCGACGCGGCGGTGCAGCCGCTGGCGGGCGGTGAGCCCGCGGCCGGAGGGCGGGGTGGGCAGCGTGGACGGGAGGTTCTCGTACCCCTCCAGCCGGATGACCTCCTCGGCGAGGTCGTTCGGCTCGTGCAGGTCGGGACGCCACGACGGGACGGTCACCAGGAGCTCGTCCTGGCCGTACACGTCGCAGCCGACTTCCTGCAGCCGGCGGACCACGGTCTCGCGGCCGTAGGCGACACCAGCGACCCGGTCCGGGTGGTCGGCCCGCATCGTGATGGTGCGCGGCGCGGACGGGGCGACGATCTCGGTGACCCCGGCCTCGGCGGTGCCGCCGGCCAGCAGGACGAGCAGGTCGACGGTGCGCTGCGCGGCTGCGGCGGCGGCCTGCGGGTCCACTCCTCGCTCGAAGCGCCGGGACGCCTCGGAGGACAGCTTGTGGCGGCGGGCCGTGCGGGCGATGGCGACCGGGTCGAAGTGGGCGGCCTCGACGACGACCTCGGTGGTGCCGCGCACCTCGCCCGTCTCCGGGTCGGTCTCGGAGTCGGCGATCTCCGTGTTCGCCCCGCCCATCACGCCCGCGAGGCCGATCGGCCCGCGGCTGTCGGTGATGACCAGGTCCTGGGCGTCCAGGACGCGCTTGACCCCGTCGAGGGTGGTGAACTTCTCGCCGGCCTCGGCGCGGCGGACCCCGATCGGGCCGTCGAGCCGGTTGCGGTCGTAGGCGTGCAGGGGCTGGCCGAGCTCCAGCATCACGTAGTTGGTGATGTCGACGGCCAGCGAGATCGGCCGCATCCCGGCCTTCTGCAGTCGGCGCTGCATCCAGATCGGCGAGCGGGCCTCGGGGTCGAGCCCGACGACGGTGCGCGCGGTGAAGCGGTCGCAGCCGATCGGGTCGGCGATCCGCACCTGGTAGCCGTAGGAGTTCGGCGCGGGCACGTCGAGCAGGGCCGGGTCGCGCAGCGGCAGCCCGTAGGCGGTGGCGGTCTCGCGGGCGACACCGCGCATCGACAGGGCGTAGCCGCGGTCGGGGGTGACGGCGATGTCCAGGACCTCGTCGTACAGCTCCAGCAGCTCGGTGGCGTCGGTGCCGACCTCGATCTCGGGCGGGAGCACGATGATGCCGTGCGTCCCCGCCCCCCAGTCACCCAGGCCGAGCTCGTCGCCGGAGCAGATCATGCCGCGGGACATCCGGCCGTACGTCTTGCGCTCGGCGATGCGGAAGTCGCCGGGCAGGACGGCGCCGGGCAGCGCCACGACGACCTTGTCGCCGACGGCGAAGTTGCGGGCGCCGCAGATGATCTCCTGGGGCTCGCCGGTCTGGTTGGACCGGCCCACGTCGACCGTGCAGAAGCGGATGGGCTTCTTGAACTCGGTCAGTTCCTCGACGGTCAGCACCCGGCCGACGACCAGCGGGCCGGTGAGCCCGGCGCCGAGCTGCTCGACGGTCTCGACCTCGAGGCCGGCCGAGATGAGTTTGGCCTGTACGTCACGGCCGGTCTCCGTCGCCGGCAGGTCGACGTACTCCCGCAGCCATGAAAGCGGGATCCGCATCAGATCTCCATCCCGAAGGGCCGGGTGAACCGGACGTCACCCTCGACCATGTCTCGCATGTCTTCGACGTTGTGGCGGAACATCAGCATCCGCTCGATGCCGAACCCGAAGGCGAATCCGCTGTACTTCTCGGGGTCGACGCCGCAGGCGGTCAGCACCTTCGGGTTGACCATTCCGCAGCCGCCGAGCTCGATCCAGCCCTCGCTGGAGCAGGTGCGGCAGGGCCGGTCCGGGTTGCCGACGGACTCGCCCCGGCAGACGTAGCAGACCATGTCCATCTCGGCGGACGGCTCGGTGAAGGGGAAGAAGTTCGGCCGGAGCCGGGTCTTCATTCCCTCGCCGCCGAAGAGCGCGCGGACCATGTGGTCCAGGGTGCCCTTGAGGTCGGCCATGGTGAGGCCCTCGTCCACGGCGAGCAGCTCGACCTGGTGGAACACCGGGGTGTGGGTGGCGTCCAGGTCGTCGGTGCGGTACACGCGGCCGGGGCAGATCACGTACAGCGGCGGCTCGCGGTCCAGCATCGAGCGGACCTGTACGGGCGACGTGTGCGTGCGCAGCACCACGCCGGAGGCGGACTCGTCCCCCTCGCCGCCGGTGCCCTCGGCGCCCCTCACGAAGAAGGTGTCGTGCTCACCGCGGGCGGGGTGGTCGGCCGCGATGTTCAGCGCGTCGAAGTTCAGCCACTCGGTCTCGACCTCGGGGCCCTCGGCGACCTCGTAGCCCATGGCCACGAAGACGTCCTCGATGCGCTCCGACAGCGTGGTCAGCGGGTGGCGGGCGCCGGACGGGGTGCGGTCGTGGGGCAGCGTGACGTCCACCGCCTCCTCGACCAGCACCCGGGCGTCGCGCTCGGCCTCCAGTTCGGCCTGGCGCGCGGCCAGGGACTTGTTGACGGCACCGCGGGCCTGGCCCACACGCTTGCCGGCCTCGGCCTTGGCGTGCGGCGGCAGGGCGCCGATC
Source organism: Streptomyces marianii (assembly GCF_005795905.1). Classification (NCBI taxonomy): domain Bacteria; kingdom Bacillati; phylum Actinomycetota; class Actinomycetes; order Kitasatosporales; family Streptomycetaceae; genus Streptomyces; species Streptomyces marianii. The sequence continues at coordinate 7,008,093 of NZ_VAWE01000001.1, read as the reverse complement.
TCACGGTTGGCGAGCGCGAGCGGCGAGGTGGGGCCGGTGTGCGCGATCTTCGCCTCGTGGAGCGCGTCGAGGTCGCCCGCGGCGGCGAAGGCGTCGAGCGCCTCGTCCCGCATGCGCTCGATCTCTTCCGGTTTCAGTGCCTCGACCTCGACAGGGTCGTACGACTTGTTGGGTGCCGACATCTCTTCCCGTGCTTCCGATGGGGTGGCTGGGGCCCCCGCTCGACGACCGAGGACGCAAAGGTGCCAAAGGACGAGTTTAGCGGGGTGACGGTACGCGAATGAGCCCGTGGGCCGCCGGGGCGCCTATCAGGTGAGATAGGCGGGCGTGCCCACGGGCAACGTAAATCGGAACTCCGCGCCGCCGCCCGGGCCGCGGCCCACGGTGATCGTCCCACCGTGCGCCTCGACGATGCCCTTCACGATGTACAGGCCGAGACCGGTGCCACCGCGCTTGCTCCCCCGCCAGAAGCGGGTGAAGACACGGCCCATCGACTCCTCGGGGATGCCGGGGCCTTCGTCGCTCACGGTGACGGCCGTTCCCTTCTCATCGCTGCTGCCGAACGCGGGTGCCACCTCGATGGTGACCGTTCCGTCCCCGTGGCGCACCGCATTTTCAAGGAGGTTGCCGAGAACCTGGTCGATCTTGTCGGGATCCGCCCACAGCTCGGGCAGGTCGTGGTGGACGCGGACGAAGAAGCGGTCCGGGGACTGGCCGCCCGCGGTGTACGCCTGGACGTGGCGGCCGACGGCGGCGGCGACGTCGACGGGCTGGCGCCGCACCTCCAGCCGGCCGGAGTCGATGCGCGAGATGTCGAGGAGCTCCGCGATCAGCCGGGTCACGCGGTTGGCATCGGCGTCGACGGTCTCCAGCATCAGCCGCTTCTGGTCGTCGGTGAAGCGCTCCCACTTGGCGAGCAGGGTGGCGGTGAACCCCTTGACCGAGGTCAGCGGGGAGCGCAGTTCATGGGCGACGGTGGCGATCAGCTCGGCGTGGCTGCGCTCGGTGCGGCGGCGCGCCTCGGTGCCGCGGAGGCTGACGACGACGCGGAGCACGGGGCCCGTGGGCGCCTCGCGTACGTAGCGGGCCGAGACCAGGACCTCGCGGCCGCCCGGCAGCAGCAGATTGCGCTCGGGCTGGCCGACCCGGGTGGCGAGGCCGCCGTAGGGATCGGTGAGCGGCCACCAGCGGCGCCCCTTGAGGTCCTCCAGGGGCAGCACGTGCTCCAGCGGCCGGCCGAGGGCGCGGGCGGCGGGCACGGCGGTGATGCGCGCGGCGGCGGCGTTGAAGCAGACGATCCGGCCGTTCTCGTCGGCGACGACGAGGCCGTCGGGGAGGTCGTCCGGGCCGATGCCAGGACCCGCGCCGTCCCCGGCGCGTGCCAACGCCAGGAACGCCTCGGACGGCCCGCTGGTGCCGACAGTCATCCCCGTACCCCACCTCTCGAACCGGTGCAGTGGGTCCCCGAGCCCGTCACCCTACTAGTCGGTGGTGACGGAGCGACACCCTGCGTCCACCGGTGGTCGACGTCGGCCGAAGCGTGGCCGGAAAGCGGCGCCGTCCGCCCGGACTGCCGGGCGTCGCCGGCCGGGCGCACTCGCGGCGCGGCACGGCCGGTACCGCCGGACGGGCGGACTGGATCAGGCGGGTCCGGAGGGACCGTCGGACCCGTCCCGGCGGCCGGTGGCGGCGCTGCAGCCGCCGGGGTTGCGCTGTGCCCGTGCGGAGGCGTAGAGGCAGACGGCGGCTGCGGTGGCGAGGTTGAGACTCTCGGCCCTGCCGTGGATCGGCACGCGAACGACGGCGTCGGCGAGTGCCCGGGTCTCCTCGGGGAGGCCCCACGCCTCGTTGCCGAAGATCCACGCGGTCGGCCCGGACATGGTCCCGGCGTCGAGCTCGTCGTCCAGGTCGTCCTCACCGGCGCCGTCGGCGGCGAGGACGCGCACGCCCGCCGCCCCCAGCCCGCTGACGGCCCGCTCGACGGGTACGCCGACCGCGACGGGCAGATGGAAGAGCGAGCCGACCGAGGCCCGGACCGACTTGGGGTTGTAGAGGTCCACCGAGGCGTCGGTGAGCACGACCGCGTCGGCACCGGCCGCGTCCGCGCAGCGCAGCACCGTGCCGGCGTTCCCGGGGTCGCGCACGTGCGCCAGCACGGCCACCAGCCTCGGACGGGCGGTCAGGATGTCCTCGAACGGCGAGTCGAGGAAGCGGCAGACCCCGACGAGGCCCTGCGGCGTCACGGTCTGGGAGACCTCCGCGAGCACGGTGTCGGGTGCGTGGTGGATCCGGGCCCCGGCGGCACGGGCGGCGTCGATGATGTCCGCGTAGCGCTCGGCGGCCTCGACGGTGGTGAAGAGCTCGACGAGCGTCGGCAGGCCGTCGCCGCCCCGGTGCGCGACCGCCTCACGCACGGCCTGCGGTCCCTCGGCGAGGAAGAGCCGCTCCTTGGAGCGGAAGTTCCGCTTGGCGAGCCGCCGCGCGGCGACGACCCGCGGAGACCGCGGGGAGATCAGCTCGGGGGTCCCCATGGGGGCTCTCACTTCCTTGTGGCGTTCCGCGGTACGCGGGCGGCGGCGCGTTCGGTGCGGTGCGTAACGTGCGGTGCGGTGGTACGGCCCCGCACGCGCCGGTCCGGAACACACTCGGACCCGCAGACCGTCGGCCTGCGGGTCCGGGCTGTCGTCCGGTGGGACGCGACCGTCAGGCCGCGGCCTTCGGGGCGTTGACGTCGCTCGGGAGCGCCTTCTGGGCGACCTCGACGAGCGCGGCGAACGCGTTGGCGTCGTTGACCGCGAGCTCCGCCAGGATCTTGCGGTCCACCTCGACGTTGGCGGCCTTCAGACCCTGGATGAAGCGGTTGTAGGTGATGCCGTTCGCGCGGGCAGCGGCGTTGATGCGCTGGATCCACAGCTGGCGGAAGTCGCCCTTGCGCTTCTTGCGGTCGTTGTAGTTGTAGACGAGGGAGTGGGTGACCTGCTCCTTCGCCTTGCGGTACAGCCGGGAACGCTGACCGCGGTAGCCGCTGGCCTGCTCGAGGATCGCCCGGCGCTTCTTGTGGGCGTTGACTGCCCGCTTGACGCGTGCCACTTTTTGACTCCTTGTAGCGGGGCCGCGGTTGTCCTCACACGGCCCGGAAACGAATTGGTCCCGGTCTTGCCCGGAAGCCCCCGGTCACCGAGGGCGCGAGGTCAATCAGATGCCCAGCATCTTCTTGATCTTGGCGGCGTCACCCGGGGCCATCTCGGCGTTGCCGGTGAGGCGACGCGTCAGCTTGGACGACTTGTGCTCGAGCAGGTGGCGCTTGCCGGCACGCTCGCGGAGCACCTTGCCGGAGCCGGTGATCTTGAAGCGCTTCTTGGCACCGCTGTGCGTCTTGTTCTTCGGCATCGCGCCGTTCTCTCCTCGTCAGTGGCGCTTCCGTCACCGGCCGCAAACCGGCAGGCGAAAGCGTCAGATGTATCGGTTGATGTCCGGGACGGGCCCCGGAATCAGGCCTCGGCGGGCTCTTCGGGGGTGGCCGCGGCCTGCGCGGACCGGTCCCCCTGGCGCTCCGCCTTGCGGGCGGCCTGCGCCTCACGGGCCTCGGCCATCGCCTCGGTCTTCTTCTTGTGCGGACCGAGAACCATGATCATGTTGCGGCCGTCCTGCTTCGGGTTCGACTCCACGAAACCGAGGTCCTGGACGTCCTCCGCCAGCCGCTGCAGCAGCCGGTAGCCGAGCTCCGGCCGGGACTGCTCGCGACCACGGAACATGATCGTGATCTTGACCTTGTCGCCCTGCTTGAGGAACCGGACGACGTGACCCTTCTTGGTGTCGTAGTCGTGCGGGTCGATCTTCGGCCGGAGCTTCATCTCCTTGATGACCGTGTGCGCCTGGTTCTTGCGCGCCTCACGGGCCTTCATGGCCGACTCGTACTTGAACTTCCCGTAGTCCATGAGCTTGCAGACCGGCGGACGGGCGTTCGCCGCCACCTCGACGAGGTCGAGGTCGTACTCCTGCGCAAGCTCCAGGGCCTTGGCAAGCGGAACAATCCCGACCTGCTCGCCGCTGGGACCGACAAGTCGCACCTCGGGAACGCGAATCCGGTCGTTGATGCGGGGCTCGGCGCTGATGGATCCTCCTCGGTAGCACCACGCGGCGGTCTGGCGGACAGCCGCGCAACGTCTGTTTCTGTACGGACCAACCGCGCCGGTGCAACAAAAATGCCCCGACGGGACACAGGCGGGGCTCCTCGGATACCGGAGCACCGACGCGTCAACCGCGGGGCGCTACTTCGGACGGCTCCATCGTCCGTACGGAACGATGGGCGCCGTCTGACCGGTGACCCGCCGCCCCTGAGAGCGGCCAGGTGGGAGATCGGAGCCTCCACTTGTGGGTCGGGCACATGCGTGTCCGACCGGTCGTTACACAAGGTTAGCAGCTCCGGTCCGAAGGGGCGAACCGGAGGACGGGCAGGCCGCGCGAAACGCGGGCGGACGAAGGAGGCGGACGTACCGCCCGGCCGACGGGCCGGCTAGCCGTAGACCGGTCCGGTGTACTTCTCGCCCGGGCCCTGGCCCGGCTCGTCCGGGACGACCGAGGCCTCGCGGAACGCCAGCTGGAGGGACTTCAGCCCGTCCCGCAGCGGTGCCGCGTGGAAGGAGCTGATCTCCGTGACGCCCGCGTCGAGGAGACCGGCCAGCGCGTGGACCAGCTTCCGGGCCTCGTCCAGGTCCTTGTGCTCGTCGCCGTCCTCGGTGAGTCCCAGCTTCACCGCGGCGGCGCTCATCAGGTTCACCGCGACCGTGACGATCACCTCGACCGCGGGGACCTCCGCGATGTCGCGGGTCATGGCGGCGAAGTCGGGAGCCTGCTCGCCCGCGGGCTGCTCGGGGGTGGGGGTCGCGTCACTCATGGAGCACACGATATGCGGTGCCCTCAGGCCCGCATGTACAGGGGCTCTCCCGGCGGCACCGCCGACGCGGGCAGCAGCGCGAGGTCGAGTCCGCGCACCAGCCGGGCCCTGAGCGTCTCATCCTCGGCCAGGGCAAGGGCGACGCGCTGTGCGGCCTCGGCGGGGGACGCGCCGGCCCCTTCGTCGAGGACGAGCGCGAGCGTGCCGTCGGCGCTGCCGGGGCCGAGATGGGCGCGCAGCACCGCGGGCTCGGCGGCCACCACGGCCCGTACCGCCCGGGCCACGGCCGGGTCGGCCAGCGGGTCGGTGCTGGTGCGCCCCTCGGCGAGGGCCAGCAGCGTACGCCCGGTCAGCTCGTACGGCACCGGACCGGCGAGATCCAGGACCACGGTGTCGGCCTTCTCGTGGGCGGCCGCCTGGAGGGCCTGGTGCAGGGGCACGGCGACGGGCCTGGCCTGCGGGTCCCACAGGGCGAGCGAGGCGGTCGACGTGAACGCGGGCAGGGCGCGGCGGTTTCCCGCCGTCAGCGTGGGGACGGCCATGTCGCTGGTCTTCTCACGGCGCAGTCCCGACTCGTCCTCCTCGACCTCCCCGAGCACGGCGACGACCGGGACGAGGAGCCGGGCACCCTTGAGCGCCTCCAGCACGGGTCCCTCGGCCGTCCGGTCCCGGGCCCACGCGGCGAGCGCCGCCTCCAGGGCCGGGTCGGCGGTGCCGTCGTCGTCGGAGAAGCCGGGGTCGGGAATGTTCTTGAGCGCCACGCGACGAGCCTAGTTCGTCGGCGGTGGTGCCCCGGACGGCGGGGAGCCGCACCGGGCCCCGGCAGGGTTCAGGCCCGGCGGCCGCGCCACAGTACGACCGCCGCGGCCAGCAGCAGCGCGCCGAGGCCGCCGGTGACGGGGGCCAGCCAGCCGCCGCCCGGCTGGGCCGGGGAGTCGTCCGGTCCCGTGCCGAAGTACTGCTTGCGGTGGCCCTGGACGGACGCGGTCTCCGGGTCGACGCCGCCGGTCGGCGGCCTGCCGCCGTTCACGATCGCGGCCGCCGGGTCGACGATGCCGTACCCCTTGGAGTCGTCGCGCCCGTTCTTCGGACCGCCTCGGGCGGTGTCGGCGAGGAGACGCTTGATCTGGGCGGGGGTGAGGCCGGGGTGCGCGGCGCGGACGAGCGCGACCGCGCCGGAGACGAAGGCGGACGCCGCGCTGGTGCCCCAGCCCTCGTAGTACTTGCGGTCGGGATCGGCGATGACGACGTCGACGCCGGGGGCGCTGACCGTGGCGTACCAGCGCCGGGTGGAGAAGGAGGCGTGGGTGCCGTAGCGGTCGACGGCGGCGACGGCGATGACACCGGGGTAGGCGGCCGGGTACGAGATGTGGTCGCCCTTCTCGCCCCCGTTGCCCGCCGAGGCGACGACGACCGCGCCCTTGGCGAGGGCGTACTGCACGGCGGCGTCCTCACCGGCGTCGGGGTGGGCGGACTCGCTGTCGTCGCCGAGGGAGAGGTTGATGACGTCGGCGCCGTTGTCGGCGGCCCAGCGGATTCCCCGGGCGAGGGCCGTGCCACGGGTGCTCCGCGCCTTGCTGCGGGCGGGGTCGGAACCTTCCAGGATCACCCGCACGGGCAGGATCCTGGCCTCGGGGGCGATTCCGAGCACTCCGTCCTCACGGCCCGGACCGTGGCCGTGCCCGGCGATGATCCCGGCCATCGCCGTGCCGTGCCGGGCCCAGGCGCGGTCGCCCCGCTTCGCCCCGAACCCGATGAGGTCCTTCGTGGGAAGGACGCTGCCCTCCAGATCCGGATGGCTGTCGTCGACTCCGGTGTCGAGCACCGCGACGGTGATGCCCGCGCCCTTGGTCGTACGCCACGCGTCCTCGGTGTGCAGGGCGTCCAGGGCCCACTGCCGGACCCGGATCCCGTCGGCCTGCGCGGGCGCGGCGGCGACGAGGGAGAACGCGACGGCCGTGGCCACCGCCCCCAGGAGCCGTCGGGGCGTGGCGCGGGTGCGGAGGCGTGCTGCCGTCATTCGGGGCGCTCCGGTGGGGTGGCGGACTCGCGCAGGGCGCGCTCGATGCGGTCCGCGATTCCCTTGGCCTCGTGGCCGAGGCCGGCCTGGGCGGGGGCGGACGCGTCGCCGGGGACCGTGGCCTCGGCGGCGGGCATGGGGTCGGCGACGGGGCGGCCGTCGGCGAACCCGGAGACGGCGAAGACGACGACGGGCGCGTCGGTGAGCACGCTGACGGTCCAGCTGGCCCGCTGGCGGTCGCCGAAGCCCGCGGCGGGGGTGCCGGGGACCGCGTATGCGCGGGGCAGCAGATCGGTGCGCTCGTCCAGTCCCTCCTCGGAGAACCGCTTGCGCAGGGCCGCCATGCCGTCCCGGTCCGCCTCGGTGACGACCATGCCGACGGTGGTGACGCTGGAGGCGGTGGCGTCGGTGTAGGTGGCGCGGAGGACCCGCAGGCAGCCGACCGGCTGGAGCGCCCTGAGCAGCAACGGGTCGAACGCGCCGGTGCACGGGCCGTCGGGCGCGACCGCGACCCGGGTCCACACCCGGTCGGCGCCACCGGGTCCCGCGCCGGCGCCCTTGATCGTGGGCGGGAAGAGCGAGTCGACGGGGACGCTGTGCCAGAGCTTACGGGCGTCGGTGTAGAGGGGCTGCGAGGCGGGCGACGCGGCCGAATCATCCAACAGCCAGCTTCCGGTGACCGCTCCGCCGATCAGCCCGAGCCCGAGTACGAGACAGACCACGGCACTCACGGTCCTGGCGGGGCGCCGGTCCCGGACGGGCCGCAGCCGGGTCGTGATCTCGGTGGGCGTCTCGGGAAAAGGGCCCGCGCCGGGCCTCGGAGGAACGCCGGGCGACGTCCACGGCCAGGGGCTGCCCGGGGCACCCGGGACACCTACGGCCCTCGCCGCCCCGCCGGCAGCCGGGGCGGGTGCGGGGTACGGGGCGGGCGGCGCGGGCACGGAAGGAGCGGTGACTGCCGGCGGCCCTCCGGGGGCGGTGGCCCTCACGGGTGCCGGGGGCGTCACGGGTGTCGGGGCTCCTGCCGGCGCGGGAGGCGTTCCGGGCGCCGGGGCTCCTGCCGGCGCGGGAGGCGTTCCGGGCGCGGAGGGAACGGAGGGCGTCCCCGGCGCACCACCGGCGCTCGGCGGCGTGAGGGGGCGCGGAGGTATCTCCTCGACGGCACGGGGCGCGCGAGCGGCCGGGCGGCTGACGGAAGACGGGCGGGCGGGCGGCCGGGCGGGCCGGCCAGCGGAAACACCCGGGCCCGCCCCACGGAGCGCCGGAGCACTCGGACCGCTGCCCGTGGCCTGAGGTGCCGACGGCTGCGGCGAGCGGGGGGACGCCGATCCGGGAGTCGGTCTGGTCGGGCCGGTCGGGTCCGTTCCGGACCTCGCCGGGTAGCTGGCGGCGCGGGCAGGGTCGTTCCCGGCCCGGGCAGGCTCGCTCGCAGCCCGGGCGGGAGCATTCGCGACGGGGCCCGGATCGTTCGCGGCGCGGGCGGGAGCGTTCTCGGCCCGGGCAGGCTCGCTCGCAGCCCGGGCGGGAGCGTTCTCGGCCCGGGCAGGCTCGCTCGCAGCCCGGGCGGGAGCGTTCCCGGCGCGGCCCGGATCAGTCGCAGCCCGGGCAGGGTCGTTCCCGGCGCCGGCCGAGGACATCGAAACGGCGTGGCCCGTGGTGGCGGCCGTGCGGGATCGGGGCGCGGGGGCTGAAGGGGCGTCAGCTGGTGCGGTGCGCGGGCGGGGTGCCGGCGGGACGGAGCCGACTCGGGGGTCCGGGGCGGAGTCCTTGAGCGGACGAAGACGGGTGGTCGTCTCGGCATGCTCGCGGTCCGGTACCTGCGGGCCGTGGGGCGGGCGGGAGGGGACACGCGGGCGCTGCGCCTCGGTGCTCATCCGCCCCCCGTTTCCTGGTGTTCGTACCGCCGCCGGATCGCCTTTCGGGGCAGGCCCGTTCGTCGCCGCGCCCCCTCACTCTACGGGCTGGCGCACGTCGGAAGGGAACAGGATCGCGACCCCGGGGGGATCTGCGCAGAACGTCCCCCTACCCTCGGGTAGACCGGTCTGACAAGCTCTGCGCATGACTCCCCGTGCCGCTCTCAGGACCCGGTACGACCGGGCCACCGCACACCTCGACGCGCCCCTCGCCATCGTGGACCTGGAGGCGTTCGACGCCAACGCGGCGGATCTGGTCAGGCGCGCGGGCGGGAAACCGGTCCGGGTGGCCAGCAAGTCCGTGCGGTGCCGGGCGCTGCTCGAGCGGGTGCTGGCGAAGGACGGCTTCTCAGGGATCATGTCCTACACGCTGGAGGAGTCGATCTGGCTGGCCCGGGCGGGTTTCGGCGATGTGCTCCTCGCCTACCCGTCCGCCGACCGCGCCGGTTTCGCCGAACTGGCCGGTGACGCCAAGCTCGTCGGCGTCGTGACGGTCATGGTCGACGACCCCGCGCAGCTGGACCTGATCGACCGCGCCCGGGACGGCGGCACCGAGGAGGTCCGGGTCTGTCTGGAACTGGACACCTCTCTCCGTCTGCTGGGAGGCCGGATCCGATTCGGTGCGCGCCGCTCGCCGCTGCGCACCCCCGAGGACCTGGCCGAGCTCGCCCGCGCGATCGTCGCCCGCCCCGGCTTCCGGCTGGTGGGGCTGATGGCTTACGAGGGGCATGTCGCTGGAGTCGGTGACGCGGTCGCGGGCAGTCCGCTGCGCTCGCGGGTGGTGAGGCTGATGCAGTCCGCGGCCCGGCGCGAGCTGGCTCGGCGGCGGGCGGACGTGGTGCGGGCGGTGCGGGCGGTGGCCCCGGACCTGGAGTTCGTGAACGGCGGCGGCACCGGCAGTGTGCAGCACACCGCGGCGGAGGACGCGGTCACGGAGATCGCCGCCGGCTCCGGCCTGTACCTGCCGAGGCTCTTCGACGACTACACGTCGTTCAGCGGGCGTCCCGCGGCGTGGTTCGCGCAGCCCGTCGTGCGCCGCCCTGGCGTCGGCGTGGTGACGGTGCTCGGCGGCGGTTACCCGGCCTCGGGCGCCGCCGGGCGCGACCGGCTGCCGGTGCCGTACCTGCCGGAAGGGCTCCGCTACGACCTGATGGAAGGTGCGGGCGAGGTGCAGACGCCGCTGCTGGGCCCGCCTGCGGACGATCTGCTCGTCGGCGACAAGGTGTGGTTCCGGCACGCGAAGGCCGGGGAGCTCTGCGAGCGCTTCGCCTCGCTGCACCTGGTCGAGGGCGAGCGGGTGACGGCCACCGTGCCGACGTACCGGGGCGAGGGCCGTACGTTCCTCTGAGCCGTCGGGCGGGGAGGGCCCGGATGCCTCGTCGAGGACCCGGACGGCCGCGGCCCGGCGGGCCCGGGGCCCCGGCCCGGCACGTTCACGGCTCGACCGTGGAGCCGGCTCCCCCACTGGCGTCCGTCAGCGGCCGGATGCCCCTGATGATCCTGTCCATGTCGGCGAGCGGCGGGGCGTCGGGACCCGCGTCGAAGGCGAAGCGGACGATGACCAGCGATTCGGAGCCGACGGCGGAGGGGAAGACGAGGGACTGGACGTAGCCGCCCGGACCGGCTCCCGTCGTCACCCGCCAGCGCACCACGTGACCGGTGCGCCCGGCGACCGTGACGGGGGCGGACTTCACCAGTTCGTGGCCCTTGATGCCACCGTGGATGCGGTTGCCGACGCGGTCGTTGTCGTACGCCCAGTCCGCGGCGACGCCGACGTCCTGGCCGGCCAGTCTCTCGGGCGACTTCACGTTGGTGACCGTGGCCGTGCGGGAGGACACCGTGCCGTGGCGGCAGGACTCCGCGGAGTCACCGGGGCACTTGTAGGAGTCGGCGGTCACCATGGTCGGCACCGGATCGACGCCGGAGGTCGACTTCTCCCAGCCGTCGAGCAGCGGCAGGGAGATGCCGTTGAGCTGGTCGACGAGGACGTCCGAGTCGTCGGCGGCCGACGGACCCGGCTCCGGGCCGTTCCCCGTCGCGGTGGGCTGCGCCGAGACGGCGGCCCCCGCGGACCGCGGGGCCGTCCGTTCGTCGTCCTCGCCGAGGACGACGACACCGGTGGCGATGGCGGCCACGAGGACCGCGCCGGCGGTGACGAGCGCGACGACCGCCCCCTTGCCGACGCCCCCGCCGTGCCCGGACCCGCCGGCGAGCGGCACGGGCGCGGTGACGGCCGGCCCGGCGGCCGGCGGCTGCGGGGCACCGGCGGTGCGGATGTGCCCGGTCCAGGCACGGCCGTCCCACCAGCGTTCGTGGGACGGCGTGCCCGGGTCCGGGTACCAGCCTGGGGGTCCCCCCAGGCCGCCAGGCGTAGGGGGAGGGGGCGGCATGCTCATCCGGCCACCCTATGAGGGGCCGGGCACCGGCCTACACAGGGGTGACGTACGCGCCCGAGATGCCGCCGTCGACGAGGAAGTCGGTGGCGTTGACGAAGGACGAGTCGTCGCTGGCGAGGAACGCCACGGCCGCGGCGATCTCCTCGGCGTCGGCGAACCGGCCGACGGGGATGTGCACCAGCCGGCGCGCCGCCCGCTCGGGGTCCTTGGCGAACAGCTCCTGCAGCAGCGGGGTGTTGACCGGTCCCGGGCACAGGGCGTTGACCCTGATGCCCTCGCGGGCGAACTGCACGCCCAGCTCGCGGGACATGGCGAGGACCCCGCCCTTGCTCGCGGTGTACGAGATCTGGGAGGTCGCCGCGCCCATCCGGGCCACGAACGAGGCGGTGTTGATGATGGAGCCCCGGCCCTGGCGCTGCATGTAGGGGATGGCGGCCTTGCAGCACAGGTAGACGGAGGTGAGGTTGACCTCCTGCACCCGCTTCCAGGCGTCGAGGCCCGTCTCCAGGATGGAGTCGTCGTCGGGCGGTGAGATGCCGGCGTTGTTGAAGGCGATGTCGACGCTGCCGTAGGTGTCGAAGGCGGTCCGGAACAGTGCCTCGACCTGTTCGGCGTCGGTCACGTCCACCTTCACGAAGGTGCCGCCGACCTCCTCGGCGGCGGTCTTGCCCGCGGTCTCGTCGATGTCGCCGCAGACGACGTGGGCTCCTTCGGAGGCGAGACGGCGCGCGGCGGCGAGGCCGATGCCGCTGCCGGCGCCGGTGATGACGGCGGTGCGGCCGACGAGCCGGCGGCAGACGGGGATGTCGCTGTGGGCAGTGGTCATGGGATCTCAGGCCTCCGTGCTGATGAAGACGTTCTTGGTCTCGGTGAAAGCGGTGAGGGCGTCGGGACCGAGCTCGCGGCCGAGGCCGGACTGCCCGTATCCGCCGAACGGGGTCCAGTAGCGGACGCTGGAATGGGAGTTGACGGACAGGTTGCCCGCGGCGACCGCGCCGGAGACCCGCAGCGCCCGGCCGACGTCGCGGGTCCAGATGGACCCGGAGAGCCCGTACTCGGTGGCGTTGGCGAGGCGTACGGCGTCGTCCTCGTCGTCGAAGGGCAGCACGACGGCGACGGGGCCGAAGACCTCCTCGGTGGCGACGGGCGCCTCGGGGGCGACTCCGGTGACGAGCGTCGGCGGGAACCAGAAGCCGGGGCCGTCGGGGGCGCTGCCCCGGACCGTCGCGAGGTCGTCGGTGACATAGGCCCGTACGCGGTCGAGCTGGGCCCGCGAGATGAGCGGTCCCATCTGCGTGGCCTCGTCCGCGGGGTCGCCGACGACGACCGACTTCAGCGCGGGGGCGAGGCGGTCGAGGAAGGCGTCGTACACCGGACGCTGTACGAGGATGCGGGTGCGCGCGCAGCAGTCCTGGCCGCTGTTGTCGAGGAAGGCCATCGGTGCCGCGGCGGCCGCCGCCTCGACGTCGGCGTCGGCGAAGACGATGTTGGGGCTCTTGCCGCCGAGTTCGAGGGTCACCCGCTTCACGCGCTCGGCGCAGAGCGCCATGATCTGCTTGCCGACCCGGGTGGAGCCGGTGAACACGATCTTGGCCACGCCGGGGTGGCGCACCAGCGCGTCGCCCGCGACGGCGCCGTAACCGGGCAGCACCTGGAAGAGGTGCTCGGGAAGGCCCGCCTCCAGGGCGAGTTCGGCGAGGCGCAGCGCGGTCAGCGGGGTCGTCTCGGCGGGTTTGAGGACGACGGCGTTACCGGCGGCGAGCGCGGGTGCGGCGCCCCACGCGGCGATCGGCATGGGGAAGTTCCAGGGAGCGATGACGCCCACGACGCCGAGCGGCTCGAGGAGGGTCAGATCGATGCCGCCCGGCACGGGGATCTGGCGGCCGGTGAGGCGCTCCACTCCCCCGGCGGAGTAGTCGAGCAGATCGCGGACGTTGCCGGCCTCCCAGCGGGCGTTGCCGATGGTGTGCCCGGCCTCGCGGACCTCGAGCAGGGCGAGTTCCTCGATGTGGTCGTCGACGACGGCGGCGAATCGGCGCAGCAGCCTGGCCCGGTCGGCGGGGGCCGCGGCAGCCCAGGCGCGCTGGGCACGCGCCGCCCGGCCCACCGCGGCGTCGACGTCGGCGGCGTCCGCACCGGGAACGGTGGCGACGACTTCCTCGGTGGCCGGGTTGAGCACGTCGAGTGCGTACGGTTGCGACAAGTGGTGCCTCACATGCGTTCGAAGGAGCGGCGGAGCTCCCAGTCGGTCACCGCGGCGTCGAAGGCTTCGAGCTCGACCCGGGCCATGTTGCGGTAGTGGGCGACGACCTCGTCCCCGAAGGCGGCCTTGGCGATGGGGCTGTTCTCCCAGAGCTCGGCGGCCTCGCGGAGGCTGGTCGGGACGTGTTCGTAGCCGGCGGCGTAGGCGTTGCCGGTGCAGACCTCGGGCAGCTCCAGTTTCTGTTCGATCCCGTACAGGCCGGCCGCGACCAGTGCGGCGACGGCGAGGTGGGGGTTGACGTCGCCACCGGGCAGCCGGTTCTCGAAGCGCATCGAGCGACCGTGGCCGACGACGCGCAGGGCGCAGGTCCGGTTGTCGTGACCCCAGGCGACGGCGGTCGGGGCGAAGGAGCCCGGCTGGAAGCGCTTGTACGAGTTGATGTTCGGCGCGTACAGCAGGGAGAAGTCGCGCAGGGCGGCGAGCTGCCCGGCGAGGAAGTGCCGCATGACCGGCGACATTCCGTCCGGTCCGTCGCCCGCCATGACGTTGCGGCCTTCGGCGTCCGCGAGCGAGAGGTGGATGTGGCAGGAGTTGCCCTCGCGCTCGTTGTACTTGGCCATGAAGGTGATCGAGACGCCTTCCTGGGCGGCGATCTCCTTGGTCCCGGTCTTGTAGATCGCGTGCTGGTCGCAGGTGACGAGGGCTTCGTCGTAGCGGAACACGATCTCGTGCTGACCGGGGTTGCACTCGCCCTTGGCGGACTCGACGGTCAGGCCGGCGGCGGCCATCTCGTTGCGGATCCGGCGCAGCAGCGGCTCGATGCGGCCGGTGCCGAGGACCGAGTAGTCGATGTTGTACTGGTTGGCCGGGGTGAGGCCCTGGTAGCCGCGGTCCCAGGCCTGCTCGTAGCTGTCCTTGAAGACGATGAACTCCAGCTCGGTGCCGACCTGGGCGGTCCAGCCGTGCTCGGCCAGGCGCTCCAGCTGGCGGCGCAGGATCTGGCGGGGTGCGGCGACGACCGGGGCGCCGTCGTTCCACGCCAGGTCGGCGATGAGCATGGCCGTGCCCTCGTTCCACGGGACACGGCGCAGTGTGGCCAGGTCGGGGTGCATGGCGAAGTCGCCGTAACCACGCTCCCACGAGGACATGGCGTAGCCGTCCACGGTGTTCATCTCGGTGTCGACGGCGAGCAGGTAGTTGCAGCCCTCCGTACCGTGTTCCAGGACCTCGTCGAGGAAGAACCGGGCGGCGAACCGCTTTCCCTGGAGCCTGCCCTGCATGTCGGGAAAGGCCAGTACTACGGTGTCGATCTCACCGCTCGCGACGAGGGTTCTGAGCTCCTCGACGCTCAGCGGGGGTGTGCGGTCTGCCACGGGATTGCGCCTCCTAAGGCCAGCCGGGAGCCATAAGGTATTACCGAAGACCATTGCTTGGGAAGGGGAAACCGCAACGTGGTCGAGAAGAGCGAGTCCGGGGACCGGCTCACGTCCGTGCTGCGGCCGGTGCGCGGGGGCAACGGCTTCGAGGAGGCCCTCGAACAGATCCTGCAGGTCGTACGGCTGGGACTGGTGCCCGGCGGCGAACGGCTGCCCGCCGAGCGCGAACTCGCCGAGCGCATGGGCATCAGCCGGGTCACGCTGCGCGAGGTGCTCAGGGTCCTCCAGGAGGAGGGCCTGGTGGAGAGCCGGCGCGGCCGCTACGGCGGAACGTTCGTCCTGCACCGCCCGCGCACCGAGGGCGAGGACGAGCTGCGCCGCCGGATCGCGGCCGTCGACGTCGAGGACACACTGCGCTTCCGGGAGGTCCTGGAGGTCGGCGCGGCGGGGCTGTGCGCGGCGCACGGACTCTCCGAGGAGGGCGCCGGGCGGCTGCGCACGGCGCTGACGGCGACGCACGACGCACCCCTGGACGACTACCGGCGGTGCGACACGCTCCTGCACCTCACGCTGGCCGAACTGTCCGGCTCACCCACGCTGACCAAGCAGTACGCGGCCGTCCGGGCGGCCGTGAACGATCTGCTCGACTGCATCCCGCTGCTCGTGCGCAACCTGGAGCACTCCCAGCAGCAGCACGTCGCGCTGGTCGAGGCGATCCTGGAGGGCGACGCGGACGCGGCGCGCGAGGTGATGCGGGAGCACTGCGAGGGCACGGCCGCGCTGCTGCGCGGCTTCCTCGCGTGAGGTCCGCCGCGCGGCCTCCCCGTAGGGGCTCCGCCGGACGCCCGCCGGTGCACGAGAAGCGCCGCGCGGCTCACCGGCAGGACCGGGAGGGCCCGCTGCGGGCCTCGAGGACGATCCCCGCCACCGCCCTCCGGACGTGCCGCGCCAGGGCCGGGGCCCACCCCGCCCGGCGCGGTCGGCGCGGGCCGCGCAGGGCCGGCGGAGCCCGGTCTGCATGCCGTCGGCGGCGCGCGGGAAGGGGTCGCGGACACGCGCCGGGCACGCCGCCGCACACCCCCGGGAACGGGACGGCGTAATCCGAAAGTAACGCAAAGGTCTTGCGCTTCCCCCACCGTCACCGCAAAGGTATGGGTCCATTCCATTGGGCCCGACGCGGGAGCTCTGCCATGACGCTGGAAGACACCGACACCACCGGGAGCGGCAACACTCCACCGGACAACTATCTCGAACGCCGGACCCTGCGCCGAGGCAGCGCGGGCTGGCTGCTGCTCACCGGGCTGGGCGTCGCCTACGTCGTCTCCGGCGACTTCTCCGGCTGGAACATCGGCCTGTCCAAGGGGGGCTTCGGCGGACTCGCCGCCGCCACCGTGCTGATGGGCCTGATGTACGCCTGTCTCGTCTTCGCGCTCGCCGAACTGTCGGCCATCCTGCCGACCGCGGGCGGCGGCTACGGGTTCGCGCGCCGGGCGCTGGGCACCTGGGGCGGCTTCCTCACCGGTACGGCCATCCTCATCGAGTACATCCTGGCGCCTGCCGCCATCTCGATCTTCATCGGCGACTACGTCGAGTCACTCGGACTCTTCGGGCTGGAGTCCGGCTGGCCCGTCTACCTCGCCTGCTTCGCCGTCTTCATCGGCATTCACCTGTGGGGCGTGGGCGAGGCCCTGCGCTTCAGTCTCATCGTCACCGTGATCGCCGTCGCCGCGCTGCTGATCTTCGCCATGGGAGCGTTCACCGACTTCCAGGTGAGCGGACTCGACGACATCCCGGTCGACGGCGACGCGCTGGGCTCCAACTCCTGGCTGCCGTTCGGACTGCTCGGCATCTGGGCCGCGTTCCCGTTCGGCATGTGGTTCTTCCTCGGCGTGGAGGGTGTACCGCTCGCCGCGGAGGAGGCCAAGGACCCGGTCCGGTCCATGCCGAAGGCACTCGCGCTGTCGATGTCGATCCTGGTGCTGCTGGCCCTGATCACCTTCTTCGCCGCCACCGGCGCCCGCGGCTCGGCCGCGATCCAGGAGGCGGGCAACCCGCTGGTGGTGGCGCTGCAGGGCGACGGCGACCCGACGGCGCTGAGCCGCTTCGTCAACTACGCCGGACTCGCCGGCCTGGTCGCCTCGTTCTTCTCGCTCATCTACGCCGGGTCGCGCCAGCTGTTCGCCCTGTCCCGGGCGGGCTACCTGCCCCGCTTCCTGTCGCTGACCAGCCGCCGCAAGTCGCCCTACCTGGGCCTGCTGATCCCCGGCGCGATCGGCTTCGCACTGGCCGCCGGCACCGGGGACGGGGCGCGGATGCTGAACATCGCCGTCTTCGGCGCGACGATCAGCTACGCCCTGATGGCGCTGTCCCACATCGTGCTGCGGCGGCGCGAGCCGGACCTGCCGCGCCCGTACCGCACCCCCGGCGGTGTGCTGACCTCGTCCGTCGCCTTCGTCCTCGCGCTGTCCGCGCTGGTGGCGACCTTCCTGGTGGACAAGGACGCGGCGTTCATCGCACTCGCCGTGTACGGCGTCGCCCTCGCCTACTTCGCCTTCTACAGTCGGAACCGTCTCGTGGCCCGTGCCCCGGAGGAGGAGTTCGCGGCACTCGCCGCGGCCGAGGCGGAACTGGCACGCGACTGACGCGCCGGCGTCCGCGGTCCGGCGCCCGCCGATCGGGCGCCGGACCGCGGACGCCGCACGATGGAACCCGGGGGCGCGCACCCGCTACCGGCGGCCGTGGCCCCGGGCCTCGTGGCCTGTCCCGGGCGGTCGGGCCTCGTGGCCCTGCCCCGGGCGGGCCCGGCCTCCGTGGCC
Organism: Streptomyces marianii; assembly: GCF_005795905.1. Lineage (NCBI taxonomy): Bacteria > Bacillati > Actinomycetota > Actinomycetes > Kitasatosporales > Streptomycetaceae > Streptomyces > Streptomyces marianii. Next base: position 6,990,472 of record NZ_VAWE01000001.1, on the reverse strand, counting down.
CATCACCCCGGAGCCGGGCGTCCGGCACCGTGCCCACATCACCCGTGGTCCCGCGTCAAGGAGGCCGGGACCAGGACGTCCACGCAGCACCGGACAACCGCACCACCGCATCACGACCGGAGGACCCGCGACCGTGACCCAGCCGCTCATCGGCGTCAGCACCTACCTGGACGAAGCCTCGTGGGGCGTGTGGCGCCTGCGCGCCGCACTGCTGCCCGTCGGCTACCCGCGCCTCGTCCAGTCGGCCGGTGGCATCGCCGCGATGCTGCCGCCGGACGAGCCCGGCCGGGCGGCCGCGACCGTGGCCCGGCTCGACGGGCTGGTCGTCGCGGGCGGGCCCGACGTCGAGCCCGTGCGGTACGGGGCCGAACCCCATCCCCGCACCGGACCGCCGGCCCGGGAGCGGGACGCCTGGGAACTGGCCCTGATCCGGGCCGCGATCGACACCGGCACGCCGCTGCTCGGGATCTGCCGGGGGATGCAACTGCTGAACGTCGCCCTCGGCGGCACGCTCGTCCAGCACCTCGACGGGCACGTGGAGGCCGTCGGCGTGTTCGGCCGGCACGCCGTGACGCCGGTCGCCGGCACGCGGTACGCCTCGCTGGTGGCGGACGAGTCGTCGGTTCCCACGTACCACCACCAGTCCGTGGACCGCCTCGGCGACGGCCTCGTCGTCTCGGCGCACGCGCACGACGGCACCGTGGAGGCCGTCGAGCTCCCGGGCCCGGCCTGGGTGCTCGGGGTGCAGTGGCACCCGGAGATGGCCGACGACACCCGCGTCATGGCGGGCCTCGTCCGCGCCGCCTGCAGCCCTTAGTGCCGCCTCGGGCGACGCTCGCCCCGTCGCGACGCCCGGCACGGCGGCTCGCGGCGCTGCCGGATCGACCGCGCAGGCCCACCACGAGGTCGATCCGGCACCTGGCGGCCCTTCCCCTCGGCCGGAGGGCCGGGGAGACCCCGTACACCGGACGCCGCTCCTCGACGGGCGACCCCTGCCCGACACGGCACCAGCGCACCACACCCGACGGTGAACGCGCCCGGCCCGCCCGGCCCGCCCGGCCCGCCCGGCCCTCAGCCCCCGGACCGCGTCAGCGACAGCAGGTCGCGGGCCGGGCCCGTGGGGCGGTGGCCGTGGGGCCAGACGGCGCGCAGGTCGCGGCGCAGGCGGACCGCCTCAAGGGGGATGCGGACGAGGCGGCGGGACGCCAGTTCCTCCGTCACGGCGAGTTCACTGAGGACCGCGGGACCGGCGCCGCTCACGGCCGCCGCCTTCACCGCCGTGGTGGAGGCGAGTTCGAGCAGGGGCTCGGCGAGACCGCCGTGGTCCGCGAGCGCCGAGTCGAGTACCTGCCTGGTGCCCGAGCCGCGTTCGCGCAGTACCAGCGGGGTCGCGGCCAGCTTCTCCGGCGACAGCGGCGAACGCCGGCGCGCCCACGCGTGGCCCGGCGCCGCGACGACCACGAGCCGGTCGTGGCCGATGACCGCGCCGTCGAGCCCCTCCGGCACCGCCAGCCCCTCGACGAAGCCGAGGTCCGCCTCGCCGCGCAGCAGACGCTCCGCCACCGCCGCCGAGTTGCCCGCGAGCAGTGACACCGCGGTGCCCGGTCGTTCCTGGCGGAGTGCGATCAGCCAGCCGGGCAGCAGGTACTCGGCGATGGTCATGCTGGCGGCCACCCTCAGCCGGGAGTCTCGCCGGTCACGCAGCGCCTGCGCGCCGGCGTCGAACGCCTCGGCCGCCTCCACGATCCGCCGCGCCCAGTCCGTGACCAGCGCGCCCGCGTCCGTGAGCCGGGAACCGCGCGGCGAGCGATCCACCAGCGCGACGCCCAACTGCCGCTCCATGGAACGGATCCGGCTGCTCGCAGCCGGCTGGGTGACGCCGAGTTCACGTGCGGCGCGCCCCAGACTCCCGTGCCGGGCGACCGCGAGCAGCAGTTCCAGCGCGGCGAGGTCGGGCACCCGGTGGGCCACCGGCCCGCGTTCTGCTCCGCTCATAAGGCCAGCTTATGGGGCCATAGTGACGGAGCGCCTGGTGGGCGGCCCGTCGGAACCGCAGGGTGGGGCCATGGTCACCGTCGCCCATCCCCGCACCTCCTCCCCCGCCGTGCCACCCGGCCCGGTCCGCCCGCAGCGGCCCGAGCCCGCACTGCGCCGCCTCGGGCCGAACTGGTACTCCGCCGTCATGGGCACGGCCGCGGTGGCCGTCGCCGGTGCGGCCCTGCCGATGGGGCCCGCGGGAACACGGGACGTGCTCGGGGCGGTCTGGGCGCTCTCCGCGCTGGCGCTCGTCACCGTGCTGGTCGCGCGCGCCGCGCACTGGGCACGCCACCGCGACCGGGCACGTGCCGACCTCCTCGATCCGGCGGTCGCCCCGTTCCAGGGCTGTACGGCGATGGCGCTCCTCGCGGTCGGCATCGGCTCGCTCACGGTCGGCGGGGGCGTCGTCGGCGAACACGCGGCGGTTCTGACGGCGACGGCCCTGTTCGCCGCCGGCACGCTGACGGGGCTGACGGCCGCGGTGGCGATTCCGTATCTGCTCGTCACCCGGGGCAGGGTGACGGCGGGGGACGCCTCACCGGTGTGGTTGCTGCCCGTGGTGGCCCCGATGGTGGCGGCGACGCTGGGCGCGCTCCTCGTGGGCAGGGTGCCCGCCGGACCGTGGCGCGGGGCCGCGCTGCTGGGGTGCTACGGGCTGTTCGCCGTGAGCCTGCTCGCCGTGCTCGTGATCCTGCCGCTGGTGACCCTGCGGCTCGTCCGTGAGGGTCCACCGCCGCTCGCCCTCACGCCTGCCCTGTTCCTCGTGCTCGGCCCGCTGGGCCAGTCCACGACCGCCGTGCACAAGCTGGCGGACGCGGCCCCCTCGGCGGTCGGACCGGCGGACGCGGCGGCCCTCGGCTCCTTCGCGACGGCCTACGGGACCGTGGCGCTCGGCCTCGCGCTGCTGTGGCTCCTCCCGGCCGCGGCGCTGGTGGCCCGGGCGGCCCGCCGGGGCATGCCGTTCGCGATGACCTGGTGGGCCTTCACGTTCCCGGTCGGTACGTGCGTGACGGGGGCGGCGGCACTGTCGGCGCGCTCGGGTGCGGCCGCTCCGGCGTGGGCGGCGGCCGCGCTGTACGCCTTCCTGGTCGCGGCCTGGGTCGTGGCCGGGACCCTCACGCTGCGGGGCCTCACCCGCGGAGCGCTGCTCGCAGCGCCGTCGGCGCCGCTGCCAGCGACGGCCCGTACCAGGTGAGCATGCGCCCGTCGACGAGCGCGGCGGGGAGCCCGGGAAAGGCCTCCGGACCGTCGTCCGCGGTGAAGCGGTAGGGCTCGTCGGGGAGTACGACCAGGTCCGCGCCCGCGGCGTTCAGCTCGTCGAGCGGGATGCGGGGATAGCGTTCCGGGTGCGCGGCGTAGACGTTGTCGACACCGAGCCGGGCGAGTACGTCGCCGGCGAAGGTGTCGCGGCCGAGGACCATCCAGGGCCGCCGCCAGACCGGCACCACCGCACGGCGCGGCCCGGCCGGCGGCTCGACGGCGTCCCAGGCGGCCTCGGCGTCGTCGAGCCACCGGGGACGGGGCACCCCGCAGGCGTCCAGCACCCGCTGCAGCTCGGTGAACGCCTGCGGCAGGGTCCTCACCTCGGTGACGAGCACGTCGAGCCCGGCGGCACGCAGCGCGGCGAGGTCGGGCTCCCGGTTCTCCTCCTCGTTGGCGACCACGAGATCGGGCCGCAGCGCGACCACCGCCTCCACGTCGGGGTTCTTCGTACCCCCGATCCTGGCGGCGCGGAGGCCGGCGGGACGGGTGCACCATTCGGTGGCACCGGCCAGCAGCCCGGGCGCGCTGACCGCGATGGCCTCCGTGAGCGAGGGCACAAGTGAGACGACCCGGGTCACGGTGCGACGGCCTCGATGTGGTCGGCGACGGCGACGACGAGGAGGCGGGTGCCGGGACGGGTGGCCCGCCAGCGGTGGAGCACCCCACCGGACAGGAAGAGCGTGTCGCCCTTCTCCAGACGGTGGGCACGGCCCTCGGCCTCGACCTCGGCGCCACCGTCGGCCACGTACATCAGCTCGTCGTTGCGGTGCTGGTGCTCGCCTCCGGCGTCCTGCTCACCGGTGAACTCGACGGCGTGGAGCTGGTGGTGGCCGCGCACCAGATGGCGCACGCCCGGCCGGGCGACGAGGCCGGTGTCGTCCGCGCGGACGACGTCGACGACCCGGCAGGAGTCGGCGGCGGCGAGCAGCTCGGCGGCGGTCGTCTCCAGCGCGTCGGCGACGCGGTGCAGCGAGCGCATGCTGGGCCGGGCCCGTTCGTTCTCGATCTGGCTGAGGAAGGGCACGGACAGGCCGCTGCGTCCGGCGACGGCGGCGAGCGTCAGATCCAGGGCCCGGCGCCTTCGGCGGACGGCGGAGCCCACACGGAGAGCTTCCTTGTCTCCCATGGCTGAGGTCCCTCCCTCCTCTCTCTGTACCTTACGCACGTTCCGGCCCGGGCAACCCTCCGTTGCCCCTGCCGCAACGACGAGGACCCCGCCACGTTATGTGACGGGACCCTCACCGGTGGCGGATTCCGCCGGTCTGTTGCGGCTGTGCGCCCTTCGCCGCTCCCCGGCCGGGGGCGTCCCCTTGCCGGCGGGGCCGGGGTTCTCCGCCGGCCGGGTGCGGACGGCGTCCCTGCCTCCCGCTCTTTCGCCGGCTTCCTGGATCCTCGTTTCCAGGCCGGTGGGCTGCGCCCTTGCCACCGCCCGGTCACCGCGACCGGCCACCAGGCGGTCGACGACCACCGGTGTCCCCGTCGGCCGGGGTGCCGCCGAGGTCCGTGCCGTCGACGAGCCGTACGGCCGCATCGCCGGCGAGCGCGAGACGGTCGTCCGGTCGAAGACGAACGACCGCGATACGGCGATCGATGCCCACCCCCCGCGCACCTGTTGATCACCGGGCAGGATGGCGCCGCAGGCTCACCACACGCAATCGGGCGCTCCGCATGAGACCCCCGACCGACCAGTCCGGTCAGGGGACGGGGAGGAGAAGGGAACGGAAGCCGCGGTCCCGGCGGTCCGTCGGGGGCAGCATCGGACGGCGCCTTGCGCCGACCGCGGCGCGCGGCAGTTCCACAACGCCCACCGTGACGCGTGGACCGCCGCCGCCGTCCGGCCGATCGGCGCTCGGGGCGCGCCGCGACCGTGGGCGGGCGGCGACGCCCGACGCCCGGCCGACGCCGCGAAGGCCTCCGCCGTGACCGGCGGGGGGCGCCTTCGTTTTCCCGCCGTCCAGCGGGCATCCTGGGCGCATGACGACGCGCAGCCTACGCAAGTGCCTCTTGCTCGACACCGCCTCCCTGTACTTCCGTGCGTACTACGGGGTGCCGGACTCCGTGCGCGCCCCCGACGGCACGCCCGTCAACGCCGTGCGCGGGCTGCTCGAGTTCATCACCCGGCTGGTCCAGGACCACCGTCCGGACGAACTGGTGGCCTGCATGGACGCGGACTGGCGCCCGCACTGGCGGGTCGAGCTGATCCCCTCGTACAAGGCCCACCGGGTCGCGGTGGAGACCGAGGCGGGGCCGGACGAGGAGGAGGTCCCGGACACCCTGTCGCCGCAGGTGCCCGTCATCGAGGACGTCCTTGACGCCTTCGGTATCGCGCGGGTCGGCGTCGCGGGGTACGAGGCGGACGACGTGATCGGCACCCTCACGGCACGGGCGACGGGCCCGGTCGACATCGTCACCGGCGACCGCGACCTGTACCAGCTCGTGGACGACGCCCGCGGGATCCGCGTGCTCTACCCCTTGAAGGGCGTGGGCATGATGCAGGCCACGGACGAGGCGGTGCTCCGCGAGAAGTACGGCGTGGACGGCCCGGGTTACGCGGACCTGGCCCTGCTGCGCGGCGACCCCAGCGACGGGCTGCCAGGGGTGCCGGGCATCGGCGAGAAGACGGCGGCGAAGCTCCTGGCCGCGTACGGCGACCTGGCCGGGATCATGGCCGCTGTCGACGACCCCGCGTCCGGGCTGACGCCGTCGCAGCGCAGGCGGCTGGACGAATCGCGTCCCTATGTGGCGGTCGCCCCCAAGGTCGTCCGGGTCGCGGACGACGTCCCGCTGCCCGCCTTCGATCCGGCGCTGCCCAGGGAACCCCGTGACCCGGCCGGGCTGGATGAACTGGCCGCGCGCTGGGGGCTCGGCAGGGCGGTCGGCCGGCTGCGCGCGGAGCTGGCGAGCGCGAGTCCGCACGAATGAGGTGTTAGCTTAGGCAAGCCTAAGCATCTAGAGTCAGGGGAGACCGCCGTGGCAGAGACAGCCGCCCGCAGGGCACCGCAGGTCCATGAGGCGCTGGTCCTGCGTACGGAACGGATCACCCCGCACATGGTGCGACTCGTCCTCGGCGGCGATGGCCTGGCGTCATTCGCCACGGAGGGGTTCACCGACCACTACGTGAAGGTCGTCTTCCCGGCGCCCGGAGTGACGTACCCCGAGCCGTTCGACATGGCCCGCATCCGCGAGGAACTGCCCCGCGACCAGTGGCCGAGCAACCGGACGTACACCGTCCGCTCCTGGGACGCCGCGCACCGCGAGCTTGTCATCGACTTCGTGGTCCACGGCGACCAGGGACTCGCGGGACCGTGGGCGGCCGCGGCGCGGCCCGGTGAGACCGTGCGGCTGCTGGGCCCCGGCGGCGGCTACGCCCCGGACCCGGCGGCGGACTGGCATCTGCTCGCGGGCGACGAGAGCGCGCTCCCGGCGATCGCCGCCTCGCTGGAGCAGATGGCGGTGGGCGCGCGGGTCCACGCCTTCGTCGAGGTCTCCGGTCCCGAGGAGGAGCAGAAGATCGCCACCCCGGACGGCGTGACCGTCACCTGGCTGCACCGGGGCGCCCGTCCCGTCGGCGAGGCACTCATCGCCGCGGTGCGTGGACTGGAGTTCCCCGAGGGGGACGTGCACGCGTTCGTCCACGGTGAGGCGGGCGCCGTGCGCGAACTGCGCCGCCACCTCCGGTTGGAGCGAGGCGTCCCGCGCGAGCGGCTTTCCCTCTCGGGCTACTGGCGCCTGGGCAAGTCCGACGAGGACTGGCGGGCGATCAAGCGCGACTGGAACGCGCAAGTGGAGCGCGAGCAGGGGGCGTAGCCGCAGCGGGCGGGAGGAACGCCCGCCGACACGGTGCGGCGCGCGGAGAGGTCACGGCAGGTACGGCGCTCGCGCCCGGCCCGCCTCGGCACGGACGCCGGCGCTTCCCGCGGGACGCACGGCCACCGAGCGCCGTGACCGCGACCACGCCCCGCGCCCGTCCGGCCGGGGGCGCCCCGCCGACCCGCGGGGTGCACGTCACTGGGACCTCACGCGCACCCGCACCGCCAACCGCCCCGCAAGCCCCACCGCGGAGCCGTCTCCGCTGCTCACGGCCCCCTCTCCCCCGCCGGCCCTTCGCCGTCCGTCCACCGCCCCGGCCGCCCCGGACGGGCGAGGGACTCGGCCGGAACACGGACGCGCAAAAAGTTCGGCACGACGGCAGTCAAGACCCGCCTCCGCTCCGTATAGGGGAAGTGACACCCGCGGCGACGCAGGCCCGGGGAAGAGGGGCCGGCCGGAGCAGACCGCGGCGAGGGGAGAGCGGTGAAGGAAGCGATACGCATCACAGGGGCACCATCGGCGGGGCCGGGACTCGACGAACTGCTCGTCCGGGTCGCGCGCGGCGATCAGCAGGCCTTCTCGCGTGTGTACGACGCGGTCTGCGGACCCGTACTCGGCGTCGTCCGCGGGGTGTTGCGCGATCCGGCACAGTCGGAGGAGGTCGCGCAGGAGGTACTGGTGGAGCTGTGGCGCACCGCCGCGCGCTACCAGCCGTCCCGCGGCTCCGCCCTCACCTGGACCCTCACCCTCGCCCACCGCCGCGCCGTCGACCGCGTACGCTCCGCCCAGGCGGCCGCCGAACGCGAGCAGAGAGCCGCACGGCTCGGCGGCACACCGGCGTTCGACGACGTCGTCGAACAGGTCGAGGCCCGGCTGGAACGGGAGCAGGTACGGCGCTGTCTGCGCACGTTGACCGAACTCCAGCGCCAGTCGGTGACCCTGGCCTACTACCGCGGCCTCGCCTACCGGGAGGTCGCCGAACTGCTCGCGGTGCCGCTGGGCACGGTCAAGACACGGATGCGCGACGGGCTGATCCGTCTGCGCGACTGCCTGGGGGTGAACGGATGAGCGCCGCGGCGAAGGGAGCGGGGCGGGACGCCGAGCTGCACACACTGACGGGCGCATACGCCCTCAACGCGCTCGGCGACCGGGAACGTGTCCGGTTCGAACGGCACTTGGCCGTGTGTGCGGCCTGTGAGCAGGAGGTGCGGGAGCTCGGCGCCACGGCGACACGGCTCGGACTCGCCGCGACCGAGACCCCGCCGTCCGCGATGAAGTCCCAGGTGCTGGCCCGGATCTCGACCGTGCGCCAGGAACCTCCGAAGGTCGCCGCCGCGGAGGCCGGCCGGATCCCGGCCCCGGTCCACCGGGCCCGCCCGGCCGGCCGGCGCAGGCTCTCGCGGTTGGTCCTCGCCGCCTGTGTCGCGGGGCTCGCGGCGCTCGGCGGCGTCACGGTCGCGCAGCAGCGCGCCGCCGAGGAGGCGCGGGCCGAGGCCCGCGAGGTCGCCGAACTGGCGCAGCGACGGACCCAGGCTCTCGCGGACGTGCTCGCCGCGCCCGACGTGCGCACGTTGAGCACCGCGCTCGGCAAGGGTGCCGCCGGCACGGTGGCTCTCTCCCGGGAACGCGACCGGGCCGTCTTCCTCGCGTCCGGCCTGCCCCGGCCGGACAGCGGCAAGGTGTACCAACTCTGGTTCGCGGACGGCGGGACCATGCGTCCGGCCGGGCTGCTCGCCTCGGCGGGAAGCGCGGAGGCACTGCTCATGGACGGCGCGGTCGGCCGGGCGACGGGCATGGGCATCACCGTCGAGCCCTCTGGCGGTTCCCCGGCCCCGACCTCCGAACCACTGGGCCTGCTCAGCTTCCCGGCCCGGTAGGGCGGGTACGGCAGGAAGGGACGCGTCGCCCCCGCAGGGGGCGGTGTACGGAGTGGGGGGCGGTACCCGCCCGCTGGACGCGTCCTCCTCACGTCTCTCTCCCGCGACGCGGACGCCGCGTCCTCCGCGCGCCGGGCCTGCGGCGCCTGGCACTCGCGCTCGGGCGGTGGCCGGGCGTCGCGATCGGGTGCGGCGTCTCCCTGCCTCGTGCCGGCCGAGCGCCCGCGGCGGTGCACGTCCGGACGCCGGCCCCGCCGGCGCCGGGCCGGGCGCCCGGGGATACCTCGGCTCACGGCCCCCTCTTCAGGGCGGCGCCGGCTGATCGGCCCGTGGTGCCTGAGAGCCGACGGGCGCCGCTCGCGGCGCGGCGACCCGGCACCCGGGGGTGCGCCGCCCGCACAGCCCGGTGAGCGCCCGCGCCGGGGCGGCGCACCGTGCCGCGACGGTCAGCCGACCGAGCTGTACGCCACCACGCCGCGCAGCACCGCGTCCACGGCCTTGCGGGCGTTACGCGCCACCGTGGACTTCTCCCCGGGCGCCGCGGCCGCGATCTGGCCGAGCACGTCGATGACCTGCTTGCTCCAGCGCACGAAGTCGCCTGCCGGCATCTCCGCCTCGCGCAGCACCTCGTCCAGCCCCTTGCCCGAGGCCCACTGGTACGCGGCCCAGGCGAAACCGAGGTCGGGCTCGCGCTGCCCCACGCCCTCCGCCTGGTTGATCCGGAACTCCTCCTCCAGCGCGTCCAGTCGGCCCCAGATGCGCACCATCTCACCGAGTGCGGCCTTCGCTCTGCCGGACGGGAGCTTCGGCGCCACCGCGTCGTCGGCCTGCCGCGCCTCGTACACCAACGCCGAGACGCAGGAGGCCAGTTCGGCCGGGCTCAGCCCCTCCCACACTCCCTCACGGAGGCATTCACTGGCCAGCAGGTCCAGCTCGCCGTAGAGCCTGGCAAGCCGCCGACCGTGCTCGGTGACCTCGTTGCCGCGGAGGTAGTCCATCTCGGTCAGCAGCGCGACGATGCGGTCGAAGGTACGGGCGATGGTGTTCGTCCGGCCCTCGATGCGCCGCTCCAACTGGCGGGTGTCGCGCTGGAGCCGGTGGTAGCGCTCGGCCCAGCGGGCGTGGTCCTCGCGCTCGTCGCAGCCGTGGCAGGGATGGGCGCGGAGTTCCCTGCGCAGCCGGGCGATCTCGCGGTCGTCCGCGGCGGCGGCGCGTGGTTTGCGGTGCCGGTCGGGCACGATGTGCCCGGCCTTGGTCCGCAGGGCGGAGGCGAGGTCGCGCCGGGACTGCGGCGAGCGGGGGTTGAAGGACTTGGGGACCCGCATCCGCTCCAACGGCTCGACGGGGACCGGGAAGTCCATCGACGCGAGCCGCTTGACCTGCCGCTCGGCGGTCAGCACCAGGGGGCGTGGTCCGTCGTGGTACTCGTACCCGCGGTGGCCGTTGGCCCGGCCCGCCGGCAGCCCGGGGTCGAGAACCAGCGCGAGCCCGGCGAACTTGCCGGTGGGTACGTGGATGACGTCGCCCGGCTTGAGCTTCTCCAACGAGTCCGCGGCCGCGGCCCGGCGCTGGGCGGCGCCCTGCTTGGCCAGTTCGGTCTCACGGTCCTTCAACTCACGGCGCAGCCGCGCGTACTCCTCGAAGTCGCCCAGGTGGCAGGTCATGCCCTCCCGGTAGCCCTCGAGTCCTTCCTCGTTGCGCTGCACCTGGCGCGAGATCCCGACGACCGACTTGTCCGCCTGGAACTGCGCGAAGGAGGTCTCCAGAAGCTCGCGCGAGCGGTGCCGGCCGAACTGCTGCACCAGGTTGACCGCCATGTTGTACGACGGCCTGAAGCTGGAGCGCAGCGGATAGGTGCGGGTCCCGGCGAGGCCGGCGAGCGCCGCCGGGTCCATCCCGCGCTGCCAGAGCACGACGGCATGGCCCTCCACGTCGATACCGCGTCGCCCCGCGCGTCCGGTCAACTGGGTGTACTCGCCGGGGGTGATGTCGGCGTGCTGCTCGCCGTTCCACTTGACGAGCTTCTCCAGAACGACGGACCTGGCCGGCATGTTGATGCCGAGGGCCAGGGTCTCGGTGGCGAAGACGGCCTTGACGAGGCCGCGGACGAAGAGTTCCTCGACGACTTCCTTGAACGTCGGGAGCATTCCGGCGTGGTGCGCGGCTATGCCCCGCTCCAGGCCCTCCAGCCACTCGTAGTAGCCGAGGACGTGGAGGTCCTCGCGCGGGATGGACGCCGTGCGCTCCTCGACGATCGCCCGTACCTCGAGGCGGGCCTCCTCGTCGTTGAGCCGCAGCCCCGCGTACAGGCACTGCTGGACGGCGGCCTCGCAGCCGGCGCGGCTGAAGATGAACGTGATCGCGGGCAGCAGCCCTTCCGCGTCCAGCCGCTCGATGACCTCGGGCCGTCCCGGAGTCCAGATGCGGCCGCGCTGCCGGCGCTCGCGCTCCCGGTCGGCCTCGCGGACCATCTTGCCCCGGCGTCGGTCCCGCGGGTTGTAGGTGCGCGAGTTCTCCATCCTGGCCAGTCGGACCAGGTCGGGGTTGACCTCTCGGCGGGCCGCGCCGCGGCCGCCGTGGTCGGTCTCCTCCTCGAAGAGGTCGTACATCCGGCGCCCGGCCAGCACGTGCTGCCACAGGGGCACGGGGCGGGACTCGGAGACGATCACCTCGGTGTCGCCGCGGACGGTGTCCAGCCAGTCACCGAACTCCTCCGCGTTGGACACCGTCGCCGAGAGCGACACCAGCGTCACCGACTCGGGGAGGTGGATGATCACTTCCTCCCAGACGGCTCCGCGGAAGCGGTCGGAGAGGTAGTGCACCTCGTCCATGACCACATGGCCGAGGCCGTTCAGCGACTGGGAGCCGGCGTACAGCATGTTGCGCAGGACCTCGGTGGTCATGACCACCACCGGCGCCTCGGAGTTGACGCTGTTGTCGCCGGTGAGCAGGCCGACCCTCCCGGGGCCGTACCGCTTCACCAGGTCCGAGTACTTCTGGTTGGACAGCGCCTTGATGGGGGTCGTGTAGAAGCACTTGCGCCCCTGGGTGAGGGCGAGGTGCACGGCGAACTCGCCGACGATCGTCTTGCCGGAGCCCGTGGGAGCCGCCACGAGTACGCCCTTGCCCGCCTCGAGCGCCTCGCAGGCCTCGATCTGGAAGGGGTCCAGCTCGAAGTCGTACATCTCGCGGAAGGGAGCGAGCGCGGTGGCCTGCTCGGCGGCGCGGGTCCGAGCAGCTGCGTATCGCTCAGCTGGTGAGAGGTCCTCTGTCATCTTGCAGTCGAGCCTACCCGCCGGGTCCGACAGTGGGCGCGATCTTATTCGAGCGCGAGCGGAGGCCCGGGGCGGGCGTTCGGACGCGTCGCGCCCACGCCCGCGGGACACCCCGGGCCCCGGGGTGTCCGTCCGGGATCAGGTGACGTCGTCGTAGCCGTTGATCCGGTCCCGGTCGCCGCTCTGCTGCTCGGGGAGCGCGCGGGCGGCGGGGACGGCCTCGACCTCGCCGACGGCCTCGGGCGTGAGGTCGAGCTCGGACGCCTCGTCGTCGCTCAGGCCGGCGTCCGGGTTCCTGCGTGCGCGGCGGGCGTCGTTGAGGAAGGAGAAGCCCACGGCGAGGAAGTAGAGCACGGCCAGGGGGCCGGCCAGGAGCAGCATCGAGATCGGCTCACCACCCGGCGTGGCGATCGCGGCGAAGGCGGTGAGACCGATGATCATTCCGCGCCACCAGCGAAGCATCCGCCTGCCGGTCAGCACACCGGTCATGTTGAGCAGGATCAGGAGCAGCGGGAGCTCGAAGGCGATGCCGAAGACGATCACCATGCGGGTGATCAGGTCCAGATAGTCGTCCAGCGGCAGCAGCGGCTTCGCGCCGGAGGGGGCGAAGCCGAGCATGATCTCGGCGGTCTGCGGCAGGATCGAGTACGCGAGGTAGGCGCCGCCCACGAAGAGCGGTACGCCTGCGGCCACGAAGCTCAGCGCATAGCGCTTCTCGTGGTTGTGCAGCCCGGGGGCGACGAAGGCCCAGAGCTGGTAGAGCCAGACCGGGGTGGCCGCCAGCACTCCCGCCATGAGGGCGACCTTCAGCGCGATGGTGAACGGCGAGAGGAGGCCCTGTGTCGTCATCTCGGCACAGAGCTGGCCGTTCCGCATGACGACCTGACCGTTCACGCAGCCGACCGACTCGAGGATCGGCCGCATCAGGAACTCGAAGATCTCCTTCTGGAAGAAGGCCGCGACGATCGTCACCACCACGATCGCCAGCACCGACTTCATCAGCCGGTTGCGCAACTCACGCAGGTGTTCTCCGAGAGGCATCCGCCCCTCGGCGTCCCTCTCCAGCTTGCGGGCAGACTTGAGCAACCCACTTCCTCGTCTCGTGCGGGAACCGTCGGGGGAACCGGGTCAGCTCTGGGTCGTGCGGTTCGGCTCCGAGACCGGACGGCTGCTCGTCACATCGCCGGGGGCGGCCTGGATGGTGCGAGGAGCGTCCTTCTGCGCGGCGGGGTCGGCGCCCGGCGTCGTCTGGCCGCCCGCCGGCTCGTCGTCCTTCTTCATCGCCTTGGCCTCGCTCTTCAGGATCCGGGCGGACTTGCCCAGCGAACGGGCCATGTCGGGCAGCTTCTTGGCGCCGAACAGCAACAGGATGACCGCGATGATCAGGATGATCTCGAGGGGCTTCAGATTGCCGATCATGTGCGACTTCCTTCTCACTGAGGCGGCTGAAGGGCGGGCTGCCCGGGGGGGCGGACAGGAATCCGACCACCGACTTGACAGCGATCGTAACCCGCCGGAGTAAACGCAGGGCAATGCCCATGCGTACCGGCGATTGCGACCCGAAGCGGCGACGGGCCCGCCACTGGCAGGGTACCTCCGGGTCGTCCGCAGGAGGAGTCCGCCCGCCTCTACCGCAGCGCCTCGCCCGCGCGCGCCAGCCCCGCCGCCGCTCTCTCCAGGTCCTCCGCGGCACGGTCGACGCGTTCGGCGGTGGCGGCCACCTGCCGGCCCAGGCGCTGGGCCTCCAGGAAGACGCGGACGCCGAGGACACCGAGGACGGCGATCCCGAGGAATCCCAGGGCGATGGCGAGCATGGGCCAGAACATGGGCAGAGCCTAGAGGTCGGAGGGGTCAGACGGTGGAGTGGAGGCGCAGCGTCCGCACGCCGCCTCCGGTGAGGAGTTCGACTATCCGCTCCCCCGCGGGCTTGCGGACGGCCGCCCCGCACTCGGGGCAGGTGAAGGAGTAGAAGGTGGTCCGCCTGCTCGCGCCGATCGCGAGGCGCAACGCGCCCGCCGCGAGTTCGAAGTGGCCGCGGCAGTCGGGGCAGGCGGCCTTGAAGAGCATCGGGACCTTCGGCGCCCGAATTCCAGACAGAGCGGACATATCCCTCTTGGTTCCCATCGGTCGACCGTCAGTCCTGGCTGTCGTACGCGGCGAGCGCCTCACGCGCCGCCCGCCGGGCGCTCTCCGCGAGACCGGGCGGCGACACGATCCGGCCGTCGCGCCCCAGCCGGAGCGCGAGCCGCCGCAGGGACGCCGGGTCGGGGGTGCGCAGACTGATCCGCAACCCGCCGTCGGGCTGCTCCTCCGCGCTGTCGTGCGGGTAGTACTCAGCCACCCAACGGCCTCCCGGGCCGACCTCGACGACGACCTCGGGATCCTCCGCCGAGGGCTGCACCAGCCCCTCCGACAGATCGCGCAGCTCCGTCTCCGGCGGTGCCGACGGCTCGTCCAGCAGCCGGATCTCGGCCACCCGGTCAAGCCGGAAGGTCCGGCGCGCCTCGGAGAGGTAGCACCAGCCCTCCATGTACGTGTGGCCGACGGCGAAGAGCCGGATCGGGTCGACCTCTCGCTCGGTGAGCTCGTCCCGCGCCGGGGAGTAGTAGCGGAGCCACAGTCTGCGGCGCTCCGAGATGGCGCGGTCGACGTCGGCAAAGACACCCCCCTCTGATTCGAAGGTCACGGAGAGCCGGGAGCTGGCGCCCGCGGACTCACCGGCCGCGGCCTCCAGCTTCGCGGTGGCCCGCACCAGCGCCTCGCGGTCGCCCTCCCGCAGTCCGGGCAGCGTCGCGACGGCCCGCGCGGCGACCAGGAGCGCGGTCGCCTCGTCGGCTGCCAGCCGGAGCGGCTCGGCGACGTCGTCGGGGTTGTGCCACCAGATGCGCTCACCGTCGGTGTCGATGTCGAGCAGATCACCGCCGCGGAAGCTGGTCCCGCACATGGGCAGGACGTCAAGGTCGGAGATCAGCTCGTCCTCGGTGATCCCGAAGGCCCGGGCGACGTCCCCGACGCGCGCCCCGGGACGTTCGCGCAGGTAGGTCACCAGCGAGAGCATCCGCCGGGTCTGGTCGATGGCGTTCGCGGCCATGCCTGTACGAGTCTCCCTCAGCCCTTGGCCACGGCGCGCAGCCGGTCCACCACATCGGCCCGCAGATCCGCGGGCTCGAGCACGACGACGTCCGGTCCGAACTCCACCAGCCAGGCGTCCAGACCGTGCCCGTACGGAATCTCCAACTCGTCCCAGCCGTCGCCGAGTTCCCGGACGGACGAGGCGCGTGCTCGCAGCGGGTAACCCGCGTCCGCCCGCAGCCTGATCCGCGCGGACCTGGTGGCGGTCTCGCCGGCCCAGCTCTCGACCGTCTCGCGCACCGTGACCACGTCGGGCACGGGCGCGGTGAAGGAGCCGGCGCGGGAGCGGACCTTCCCGGTGATGCGGGAGAGGCGGAAGACGCGCTCGGCACCGCGGTCGCGGTCCCAGCCCGCGAGGTACCAGTGCCCGCGCCAGCACTCCAGCGTCCAGGGCTCGACATGGCGGGTCTCGGGACGCACGGCGTTGGACTTGCGGTAGTCGAAGACGGCGGGGCGCCGGTCCCGGCAGGCGAGCATCAAGGGCTCGAAAGCCGCCTCGTGGACGGGGATGCGCGGCTCGAGGGCGCCGTGCTGGGCCTCGTACAGGTCCTCCGCCTCCGGCATTCCGGCGGCGCGCAGTTTCTGCAGGGCTCCGCTGGCCGCTCCGGCGAGCCGTGCCTGCTGCCAGACCTTGGCGGCCAGGCCCAGCGCCGCCGCCTCCTCGGCGTCGAGGGTGATGGGGGGCAGCCGGTTGGAGTCGCGGCGGGCGAGATAGCCGGTTTCGCCGTCGAGGTTGTCCACCGTGGCGATGACGAGCCCGAGTTCGCGGAGGTCGTCCTTGTCGCGCTCGAACATCCGGTTGAAGGCGTCGTCGGAGGCGGCTTCCAGGTAGGCCTCGATGGAGCCGCGCAGCTCCCGCTTGCTGAGCGGCCGCCGTGTCCCGAGCAGACACAGCGCCAGGTTCATCAGCCGCTCGGCCTTGGCAATGGCCATCGACGCCCTTCCGCCCTTCCTCACCGTTCTTCTGATCGTCGAACCTACCGCTACGGAGCGTCGCCGCAAAAGCGCGGGGCCCATGCCCGTACGGGCATGGGCCCCACCGGACCGCTTGCGATCAGATCGCGACCAGGTCGCAGACGAAGATCAACGTCTCGCCCGGAGCGATACGGCCGCCACCGGCACCGCGGTCGCCGTAGGCGAGGTGTGCCGGGATGGTCAGCTGGCGGCGGCCGCCGACCTTCATGCCCTGCACTCCCTTGTCCCAGCCCTGGATGACCTGGCCGACGCCGAGCTGGAACTGCAGCGGGGTGCCGCGGTTCCAGGAAGCGTCGAACTCCTCGCCCGTGGAGAAGGCCACGCCCACGTAGTGGACGGAGACGGTGTCGCCCGCCTTGGCCTGGGGCCCGTCGCCCTCCCAGATGTCCTTGAT
Organism: Streptomyces marianii; assembly: GCF_005795905.1. Classification (NCBI taxonomy): domain Bacteria; kingdom Bacillati; phylum Actinomycetota; class Actinomycetes; order Kitasatosporales; family Streptomycetaceae; genus Streptomyces; species Streptomyces marianii. The sequence continues at coordinate 6,973,709 of NZ_VAWE01000001.1, read as the reverse complement.
CTCAAGGTCGGCCGGCGGCTCGCCGCCCGGGAAGTCGATCTCGGGCTTCTCGATGCTCACGTGTTGCTCCTTGCGTTCTCTGTGCGAGTCAACGCTGACAGTCTTACAGAACCGCCAGGATGTCGACGGAGAAGACCAGCGTGGACTTCGCCGGGATGGGGCCCTGGGCCTGGTCGCCGTAGGCCATGTCCGGCGGCGCCACGAGCAGCACCCGGCTGCCGACCTTCTTGCCCTCCAGGCCCTTCGACCAGCCCGGGATCACGCCGGAGAGCGGGAAGGTGACGGGAGCACCCTTGGAGTAGCTGCTGTCGAACTCCTTGCCGTCCTTCCACAGGACGCCCTTGTACTGGACGGCCACCGTGTCGTCGGCCTTGACCGCGGGACCGCTGCCCTCGATGACGTAGTTGGAGACCAGCTTGGTCGGGGCGGGCTTCTTCGGCACGGTGATCGAGGGCGCCTTGCCGTCGGTGTTCGTCCCGACCTTGGGCAGGTCGATGTTGTCCTGGGCGACCTCGGTGCCCTTGGCGGACACGGGGAGTGTCGTGCCCTTGACGATGTCCATGACGAACACCAGCGTGGCGTTCGGCGGGATGTCGCCCTGACCGCTGCTGCCGTAGGCGAGCGACGGCGGGATGGACACCTCGAGACGGCTGCCGACCTTCTTGCCGTCGAGGGCCTTCTGCCAGCCCTCGATGACACCGCCGCCACCGATCGTCACGGCGTAGGGCTCGCCCCGGTCGAAGCTGTTGTCGAACGGCTTGTCGCCGTCCCACACCTGGCCGAGGTAGTCGACCTGGGCCTGGTCGCCCTTCTTGAGGACCTGGCCCTTGCCCTCGCTGAGGACCTCGACCTTGAGGTCCTTGGGCGGCTCGCCCTCGCCCTTGGCGAGCGTGGGCTTCTCGCCGAACTCGGCACCCGCGGTGATGGCGGGCAGCCCGTTCGACGGCTGGGCGGAAGTGGAGCCCTTGTCGTCGCCGCAGGCCGCTGTGGAGAGCAGCAGCAGGGGCACGACGAGCAGGCCGGCAAGTCGGCGCACGTGTTCCTCAGATCTCAGACGGCACATCGGTCGGTCGACACTCTAGGCCGTGCCGCGGGCCCCGTACGCGAAACGTACGGGGCCCGGGTGACGTTCCCGACCCGCACCGCCGCCTGCGGCGGGGCGGGACCGGCCGCTACATACCGGCGATCAGCTTCTCCACCCGGTCGTCGACGGAACGGAACGGGTCCTTGCACAACACGGTGCGCTGCGCCTGATCGTTGAGCTTGAGGTGCACCCAGTCGACGGTGAAGTCGCGCCGCTGCTCCTGGGCCCGGCGGATGAAGTCGCCGCGCAGCCGCGCTCTCGTGGTCTGCGGGGGCACGGACTTGCCCTCGAAGATCTTGAGGTCGTTGCAGATCCGGGTGGCCTGGCCCTTCTTCTCCAGGAGGTAGTAGAGCCCGCGCCTGCGGTGGATGTCGTGGTAGGCGAGGTCTATCTGAGCGACCCTCGGGTGGGACATCGTCATGTTGTGCTTGGCCCGGTACCGCTCGATGAGCTTGTACTTCATCACCCAGTCGATCTCGGTGCCGATCCTGTCGAGGTCCTCCTGCTCGATGGCGTCGAGGGTGCGGCCCCAGAGCTCCAGGACCTGCGCCACCGTGCCGGTGCGGATGCCCCGGCGGTCCACGAAGTCCACGGCCTTCTCGTAGTACTCGCGCTGGACCTCCAGGGCGGAGGCCTCGCGGCCGCTGGCCAGACGCACCTTGCGGCGGCCGGTGATGTCGTGGCTCACCTCGCGGATGGCGCGGATCGGGTTCTCGAGCGTCAGGTCGCGCATGACCGTGCCCGCCTCGATCATGCGCAGTACCAGGTCGGTGGCGCCGACCTTGAGCAGCATCGTCGTCTCCGACATGTTGGAGTCGCCGACGATGACGTGCAGGCGGCGGTAGCGCTCGGCGTCCGCGTGCGGCTCGTCCCGGGTGTTGATGATGGGCCGGGAGCGGGTGGTCGCGGAGCTGACGCCCTCCCAGATGTGCTCGGCGCGCTGGCTGACGCAGTACACCGCGCCGCGCGGGGTCTGGAGGACCTTTCCCGCCCCGCAGAGCAGCTGGCGGGTGACGAGGAACGGAATCAGGATGTCCGCGAGCCGGGAGAACTCTCCGTGCCGTGCCACGAGGTAGTTCTCGTGGCATCCGTAGGAGTTTCCGGCCGAATCGGTGTTGTTCTTGAAGAGATAGACGTCGCCCGCGATTCCCTCCTCGTGCAGGCGGCGTTCGGCGTCGACGAGCAGGCCTTCGAGGATGCGCTCCCCGGCCTTGTCGTGGGTGACGAGTTCGGTCACGTTGTCGCATTCGGGAGTTGCGTATTCCGGATGCGAACCCACGTCGAGGTAGAGGCGGGCCCCGTTGCGCAGGAAGACGTTGCTGCTGCGGCCCCATGACACGACTCGGCGGAAGAGGTAGCGCGCCACTTCGTCAGGTGACAGTCGGCGCTGTCCCCTGAACGTGCACGTGACGCCGTACTCGTTCTCCAGCCCGAAAATGCGGCGGTCCATGAGGGAACATTACGCCCGATGGCCTGAGCTGAAACCGGGTTCGACGGCACCGCTTCGATCATTTTCGTCCGCGGACGCCGCGACCGCGCCGCGGCCGGGAGCTGCGAGGAACCGTCCGGTGGCCAGCAGAACGACCAGTGCGGTGATCCCGCCGCAGCCGGCGACGGCGAAACCCGCGGTGGTCCCGCCGAATTCCACGGCCGGGCCGGCGGCCGCCGTGCCGACGGCCGCACCGACGCCGAAGGTGGTCACCAGCCAGGAGAACGCCTCGGTGACGGTCCCGCGGGGCGCGTGCCGGTCGACGACGATGAAGGCGCAGGCGATCGCGGGTGCGAGGAACAACCCCGAGACGACGCCGAGCGCGGTCATCGCTGGAACGCCCGGGGTGAGCATCAGCGGCATGTAGCCCAGCGCCAGCAGCCCGATGACGACCCGCAGCCGCCGCTCGGGCGCGCCCGCCCAGTCGCGCGCGCCGTAGGCGACGCCGCCGACCAGGGCGCCGAGACCGAGGGCCGCCATGAACCAGCCGTACACCGCGTCACCACCGCGGTCGTCGGCGTAGGCGAACGCGGCGACCGTGATCGAACCGAGGGCCAGGCCGACGAAGAAGAAGGAGCCGAGCAGGGCGAGCAGCCCCGGTGAGCGCAGAGCGCCGAGCCAGTGGGCCTCGCGGGGCGCGGAGCGCCAGGCTCGGGAGGGCCCGGAGACCACCACGGAGAGTGCGCCGAGCACGCCCAGTGCGTTGACGACCAGCAGCGAGGCGGCCGGCGACATCAGCCAGACCAGCAGGGTGACCAGCAGCGGACCGACCGTGAACATGACTTCCTGGGCTATCGCGTCCATGGCGTAGGCACGGTGCACCCGGTCCTCCCGGTGGCCGAGGACGTCCGGCCAGAGGGCGCGGAGCCCGCCTTCGAGCGGCGGGGTGAAGAACCCGGCGACGGCGACGGCGGCGTAGGCCACGGGGAGCGAGCCGATGCCCGCCACGGCGAGCGCGGCCATGCCGAGACCGGACAGGACGGCGGCGGGGAGCTGGACACGGGGCTGCCCGTGCAGGTCGACCATGCGGCCTAGGAGCGGCTGGCCTGCGGCGGTGGTCAGTCCGTAGACGGCCGCGAGGGCACCGGCGAGGGTGTAGCTCCCGCCCTCGGCCCGGGTGAAGAGCACGATCGCTATGTGCGCGACTCCGTTCGGCAGCCGGCCCACGAGCGTGCCTGCGAGCAGGCGTGCCGCGTGGGGGGCCTTGAGGATGTCCATGTACCCGGATGCTCCGGCGCCCATCGCTTCCGCCTCTTTGCTCCCGCCCCGGCCGGCTCTCGTCCGAACCAGGGAAGTTTTACGTATAACTTGATGCGTCATACGTATCATGTCAGATGCCGCGAGTCCACTCCCGCGGCGCAGGGGACCGAGCGCGGAGGCGAGTGTGCAGACCCGGGAGCCCGCCGCCGGCGGAGCGCGGCCGACCAGCAGGGACGTGGCGCGCGCGGCCGGGGTGTCCCAGGCCACGGTGTCGCTGGTGCTGGGCGGGAAGTGGCGCGGCCGGGTCTCCGAGCGCACCGCCGGGCTGGTGCGCGACGCGGCGTCCGACCTCGGCTACCGGCCGAATCTCGCCGCGCGCAATCTGCGACTCGGCCGGACGCGGACGGCGCTGCTGGTGGTGCCCGCCCTGACCAACGAGTTCTTCGCACGCGTGTACGGGGGCGCCGCCGCGGTGGCCGCCGAGCACGGCTTCGGTGTGGTGCTGTACCCCTCCCCCGAGGGCGTGGGACCCGCCCGGGACCCCTTCGCGTCCGCGCGTGCCGCCCTGGACGGAGTGATCGCCTCCTCGATGGCGGTCGGGGCGCTGGACGCGATCCGCGGATCCGACCTGCCGCTGGTGATGCTGGACAGCGACCCTTCGGACCAGGGGTCCGCGGCCCACGTGAACCTGGACGTCGCGGACGGCATGCGCCAGGTGACGGACCATCTGCTCGGCCTCGGGCACCGTCGTTTCGTCCATCTCGCCTCCGCGGTGCCGTCCTGGACCTTCGAGGTACGGGCCCGGGCCCTGGAGGCGGCCCTGCGGACGGTGCCGGAGGCGGAGATTCGGACGGTCCCGTCGCCGCTCGACGTGTCCGGTGCGCTGGCGGCGGCGGGGCGGACGCTGACCGGTCCGGGACCGCGGCCCACCGCCCTGGTCTGCGACGACGACATCCTCGCGGCCGGCGCCTGCAAGGCGGTCCGCCGCCTGGGGCTGCGGGTACCGGAGGACGTCTCGGTGACCGGTTTCGACGATCTGGCCCTGGCGACGGCGGTGGAGCCGGAGCTGACCACAGTCCGCCTCCCGGCCGAACGGATCGGCCAGGCCGGCATGACCGCGCTCCTCGACGTCCTCTCGTCCCGCCCCCCGGCGTCCGCTGCCCTCCCGGTCACCCTCGTCCCCCGGGGCTCCACGGGCCCCGCACCGGCGGCCTGAGGGCGCGCCCGCACCCCTGCCCGGAGGTGGGACTCGCGCACAGGGGCCGCGGAGACGCGTCAGCGGCCGCTGGCCGTGCCGTGTCCCCGCCCGCACACGCCCGCGCCCCGCCCGTGGGTCTCGGGCGGGGCGCGGAGAAGAGAACGGACGGAGCCGCGGACTACGCCTCGTCCTCCGGGGCCTCCTCGTCCGACGGGGCCTCCGTCGGAGCTGCGGCGGCGTCGTCGGCTCCCAGCAGGCGGGAGAGCTGGCGGCCCACGATCCGCTTGAACTTGCGCTGCTGAGGACGGGTGCGGTCCAGGACCGCGACCTCCAGGCGCTCCGCGGGGATCTCCCGTTCGCCGCCGTTGGTGTCGCGGGACAAGGCCTGCACCGCGAGCTTCAGCGCCTCCGCGAGGGACATCCCGTCACGGTGCCGCTGGTCGAGGAACGAGCTGATCTGCTCGGCGTTGCCGCCGACCGCGACCGAGCCGTGCTCGTCCACGATCGAGCCGTCGTGCGGCAGCCGGTAGATCTGGTCGCCCTCCGGCGACGTGCCCACCTCGGCGACGACCAGTTCGACCTCGTACGGCTTCTCGCCGGCGCTGGAGAAGATCGTGCCCAGCGTCTGCGCGTAGACGTTCGCGAGGCCGCGGGCCGTCACGTCGTCGCGGTCGTAGGTGTAGCCGCGCAGGTCGGCGTAGCGGACGCCGCCGATGCGCAGGTTCTCGTACTCGTTGTACTTGCCGGCCGCGGCAAAGCCGATCCGGTCGTAGATCTCGCTGAACTTGTGCAGCGCGCGGGACGGGTTCTCGCCGACGAAGACGATGCCGTCGGCGTATTGCATCACGACCAGGCTGCGGCCGCGCGCGATGCCCTTGCGGGCGTATTCCGCCCGGTCGGCCATCGCCTGCTGTGGTGAGACATAGAACGGCGTCGACACCGGCTATCCGTCCCTTTCTGTCAGTGGCGAGGAGGCACCGCCCAGCGGTGTCCTGGGGAACATCAGAGCAGCGCGGCCCTCGGGCCGTCGGGCTGCTCCCTCCGGCGCTCCAGGACCGCGTGGGCGATCTCGGAGGTCTCGGCCTCGGTCAGCTTGCGGAAACCCTCGTCGGTGATGACGGTGACGATCGGGTAGATACGGCGGCCCACGTCGGGCCCGCCCGTGGCGGAGTCCTCGTCGGCCGCGTCGTAGAGCGCCTGGATGACCAGCGTGAGCGCCTGCTCCTCGGCCAGGTCCTCGCGGAAGAGCTTCTTCATCGACCCGCGGGCGAAGATCGACCCGGAACCCGTCGCGGCGTAGCCGTGCTCCTCGGAACGGCCGCCGGTGACGTCGTACGAGAAGATCCGGCCCTTCTCCCGGTCGACATCCCAGCCTGCGAAGAGCGGGACCACCGCGAGGCCCTGCATGGCCATGCCGAGATTGCTGCGGATCATCGTGGACAGACGGTTCGCCTTGCCCTCGAGGGAGAGCTGGGCCCCCTCCACCTTCTCGAAGTGCTCCAGCTCGAGCTGGAACAGCTTGACCATCTCCACCGCCAGGCCTGCGGTGCCGGCGATGCCGACGGCGGAGTACTCGTCGGCCGGGAAGACCTTCTCGATGTCACGCTGGGCGATCATGTTGCCCATGGTGGCCCGCCGGTCACCGGCGAGCACCACGCCGCCGGGGAAGGACGCGGCGACGATCGTCGTGCCGTGGGGTGCCTGGATCACGCCCTGCACCGGAGGCAGGACACGCTTGCCCGGGAGCAGCTCGGGAGAGTGCTCGCCGAGGAAGTCCATGAAGGACGAGGAGCCAGGCGTCAGGAAGGCAGCCGGTAGACGCCCGGTGCTACGAGGGTTGGCTTCCACGAGGTTCCTTCCAAGTAGGCGGCAGCCCGCCGGACGGTGTCGGGATCGTCTCCCAACTTGCCGATGGCCGAATTGCAGTTGAAGCACAGTACGCCACGGACCCTACCCGTCTCATGACAGTGATCCACATGCGCTGCAGGAGCGGACAGGGAGATCACGCAGACACCCATCTGCAACGAGACCATGTCGTTGCGCTCGGCCTCGGTGATGCCGTACTGACGCTTCAGATGCCCCTGACGGCCCTGGATGGCCCTGCACGCTTTGCAGCGCGTCGAGAGGCCATCGGATGCGGTCGCGTGGCGATGCCATTCGCTGTGGGGCTTCACCTCGCCGCAGGTCCGGCACTCCTTGTACCCAGCAGGGACATCGACCTTGATTCGGACCGTCTTACCCTGAGCCCTCTGACGGCGTCGGTGGTACTCGGCAGCGCATTCGCGGCGAGTGGTCTGCAGCCCGTCGGGCCGCGACTTGTTCGACGCGAATGCGCTGGCCGGAAGTACCTTCTGGCGGGTTGAGCATTTTTCCTCAATGTCCACTTTGGACATTTACCTACTGACCGCCCTTTTGCACAAAACTCCGAACGAAGTCCTCTGCATTTTCTTCCAAGACGTCGTCGATCTCGTCGAGCACGGAGTCGACGTCGTCGGACAGCTTCTCCTGGCGCTCCTTGAGATCCTCGGAGGCCTGCGCGTCCTGCGCCTGCTCCTCGACCTCCTCGGTGGAGCGCGTGGCCCGCTGCTGCCCGCCGCCGGTGTCCTTGGTCGCCATATCCCTCACCCCGCTCGGTTCGCCCGCTTGGTTCGGACTCAAGATCAGACCCTACAAGGAGGGTCCGACATCGGCCCCGCACTTTCCTCAACGTCCGGGGCCCACCTCCATGATTCCCGGACGCGGGCCGTTTCAGCCCCCGGAGAGGACACGGACCAGGTCTTCCGCCGTCCGGCACCGGTCAAGGAGCTCCTTGACATGGTTACGTGTACCACGCAACGGTTCCAGCGTCGGTACGCGCTGCAGGGAGTCCCGACCCGGCAGATCGAAGATCACCGAGTCCCAGGAGGCGGCGGCCACGTCGTCCGCGTACTGCTCCAGGCAGCGGCCGCGGAAGTACGCCCTGGTGTCCTCAGGGGGCTTGCTCTCGGCCCGCTCGACGTCGGGCTCGTCCAGGAGCCGCTTCATCTTGCCGCGGGCCGCCAGACGGTTGTAGAGCCCCTTCTCGGGGCGTACGTCCGCGTACTGCAGGTCCACCAGGTGCAGCCGGGCCGCGTCCCAGTCGAGGTCGTCGCGCCTGCGGTAGCCCTCCAGGATCTCCCGCTTGGCGACCCAGTCCAGCTCCCCGGACAGGCTCATCGGGTCGTTCTCGAGCCGGTTGAGCGTGTCCTCCCAGCGCACCAGGACGTCCTTGGTCTGCTCGTCCGCGTCCACGCCGAAGCGGTCCTCGACGTACTTGCGCGCCAGTTCGAAGTACTCCATCTGCAGCTGGACCGCGGTGAGTGTCCGGCCGCTGCGCAGCGTGACCAGCCGCCGCAGCGTCGGGTCGTGGGAGACCTGGTGCAGCGTGCGCACGGGCTGGTCGACGGCCAGGTCGACGTTGATGAAACCGTCCTCGATCATCGACAGCACCAGCGCGGTCGTACCGAGCTTGAGGTAGGTCGAGATCTCGGACAGGTTCGCGTCGCCGATGATCACATGGAGCCGGCGGTACTTCTCCGCGTCGGCGTGCGGCTCGTCCCGGGTGTTGATGATGGGCCGCTTCAGGGTGGTCTCCAGGCCCACCTCCACCTCGAAGTAGTCGGCCCGCTGGCTGATCTGGAAGCCGTGCTCGTGACCGTCCTGGCCGATCCCGACCCGGCCGGCTCCGGTCACCACCTGGCGGGACACGAAGAACGGCGTCAGGTGCCGCACGATGTCCGAGAAGGCGGTCTCCCGCTTCATCAGGTAGTTCTCGTGCGTGCCGTAGGACGCGCCCTTGTTGTCGGTGTTGTTCTTGTACAGGTGGATGGGCTGGGCGCCGGGCAGCTGGGCGGCGCGCTCGGCCGCCTCCGCCATGATCCGCTCGCCGGCCTTGTCCCAGAGCACGGCGTCGCGGGGGTTGGTGACCTCGGGGGCGCTGTACTCGGGATGGGCGTGGTCCACGTAGAGCCGGGCGCCGTTGGTGAGGATCACGTTGGCCAGGCCGATGTCCTCGTCGGTGAGCTGGCTGGAGTCGGCCGCCTCACGGGCCAGGTCGAAGCCCCGGGCGTCGCGCAGGGGATTCTCCTCCTCGAAGTCCCAGCGGGCGCGGCGCGCCCGGTGCATCGCCGCCGCATAGGCGTTGACGATCTGGGACGAGGTGAGCATGGCATTGGCGTTCGGGTGGCCGGGGACGGAGATCCCGTACTCCGTCTCGATGCCCATTACTCGCCGTACGGTCATGCGGCCCTCCTTGCCCGGCGGCGCTCCCGTCCGGGAGCGGCGCTCAAGTACCGCTCGTTCTCCGTTGCGTGTGCGGTGCCCGTCCCCGCACGGCGCGACGCGGCGGTACGGACGAGCCTAGAACGCCTCTGCGCTGGTGGGGAGATCAATTCGGTCATTGCCCTGTGTGGTGCGATTACCCGTCCGGAACCCTTCGGAAAGCAGCCGGCTGCGGATGCCCTCCCCCGTTTTCCAAGGGGAGCCCCAGGACATCCGCAGCCGGGCTGCGATCTACAGGTACTGACCGGTGTTCGCCACCGTGTCGATGGAGCGTCCGGTGTCCGCGCCCTGCTTTCCGGTGACGAGGGTGCGGATGAACACGATCCGCTCGCCCTTCTTTCCGGAGATCCGGGCCCAGTCGTCCGGGTTTGTGGTGTTCGGCAGGTCCTCGTTCTCCTTGAATTCGTCGACGCAGGCCTGGAGCAGGTGCGCGACGCGGAGACCCTTCTGGTTGTGATCGAGGAAGGCCTTGATGGCCATCTTCTTCGCCCGGTCCACGATGTTCTGGATCATGGCGCCGGAATTGAAGTCCTTGAAGTAAAGGACTTCCTTGTCCCCGTTGGCGTAGGTGACCTCGAGGAAGCGGTTCTCCTCGGATTCCGCGTACATCTGCTCCACGACCGACTGGATCATGCCCTGGACGGCCGCTTCCTTGGAACCGGTGTGCTCGGAGAGGTCGTCCGCGTGCAGCGGCAGCGACGGCGTGAGGTACTTCGCGAAGATGTCCTTCGCCGCCTCCGCGTCCGGGCGCTCGATCTTGATCTTGACGTCGAGCCGGCCGGGCCGCAGGATCGCGGGGTCGATCATGTCCTCGCGGTTGGAGGCGCCGATCACGATCACGTTCTCCAGGCCCTCCACACCGTCGATCTCGGCGAGCAGCTGGGGAACGATCGTGTTCTCGACGTCCGAGCTGACACCGGAGCCGCGGGTGCGGAAGAGGGACTCCATCTCGTCGAAGAAGACGATGACGGGCGTGCCCTCACCGGCCTTCTCACGGGCGCGCTGGAAGACCAGGCGGATGTGCCGCTCGGTCTCGCCGACGTACTTGTTGAGGAGCTCGGGGCCCTTGATGTTGAGGAAGTAGCTCTTCCCCGCGGGCTGGCCGGTCACCTCGGCGACCTTCTTGGCAAGGGAGTTGGCGACGGCCTTCGCGATCAGCGTCTTGCCGCATCCGGGCGGGCCGTAGAGCAGGATGCCCTTCGGCGGCCGCAGTTCGTGCTCCTTGAAGAGGTCGGGGTGGAGGTACGGGAGCTCGACGGCGTCCCGGATCATCTCGATCTGACCGCCGAGGCCGCCGATCTTGTCGTAGTCGACGTCCGGGACCTCTTCGAGGACCAGCTCCTCGACCTCGCTCTTGGGCACGACCTCGTACACGTACCCGGACCTGGGCTCGAGCAGCAGGGCGTCGCCGGGGCGGATGGTGACGGCCAGCAGTGGCTCGGCGAGCCGCACCACCCGTTCCTCGTCGGTGTGCCCGATCACCAGGGCCCGCTCGCCGTCCTCGAGGATCTCCTTGAGGGTGACGATGTCCCCGGTGCGCTCGAACTCCATGGCCTCGACCACGTTGAGCGCCTCGTTGAGCATGACCTCCTGGCCGCGCCGGAGCTCTTCGGCTTCGACGCCGGGGCTGACGTTGACCCGGAGCTTCCGGCCGCCGGTGAAGATGTCGGCGGTGCCGTCCTCGTTGGCCTGCAGGAAGACACCGAAGCCGGCCGGCGGCTGCGCGAGCCGGTCGACCTCTTCCTTGAGGGCCACGATCTGGTCTCGGGCCTCACGGAGCGTGTTCGCCAGTCGTTCGTTCTGCGCGGACACGCCGGCCAGGTTCGTCTGCAGCTCGACGATCCGCTCCTCGAGAATCCTCGTATGACGCGGAGAGTCGGCGAGCTTGCGGCGCAGGACGGCGATTTCCTGCTCGAGATAGGCGACCTGGCCGGCGGGGTCTTCAGACCCCCGCCCCGGCCGGAAGCCGCGGTTGTTGTCGTCGTCGTGGGCTGCCACGGTCCTCACCTCCTCCAAGGGGAGCTGGACGCTTCCTGACCCTACCTGGGTGGGTGGTGATTGAAACCCCTAGATCACAAAGACGGAAGGGGTGTGTCCGATCTTCACCCTTGCGCTGCCCCTCACGCCAGGGGAATACCCACCCATCAACATCGGAAAGCGGGCGGTTGTATGGTCGGAACGGTCAACACCCGTCAGGGCTGGCCCGTATTGATACACACACGGCTTGATGCACACCGCGCAGGAACGGCAGGCGACATGAACGAGGCTCTCGAAGTCTGGATCGACCAGGAGCTGTGCACCGGCGACGGCATCTGCGCCCAGTACGCGCCCGAGGTCTTCGAGCTGGACATCGACGGCCTGGCGTACGTGAAGAGCGCCGACGACGAGCTGCTGCAGGACCCGGGCGCCACAACGCCCGTACCGCTGCCGCTGCTGACCGACGTCATCGATTCGGCCAAGGAGTGCCCCGGCGACTGCATCCATGTACGCCGCGTCTCGGACAAGACCGAGGTGTACGGGCCCGACGCCGAGTAGGGGCTGTCCCCACGGACCGTGGGTGACCTCTCACACACTCCCGGTGGCGTCCCCGTCCACGCCGGACTCGACGAACTTCCCCCCGCTCCACCGCCAGTTGACCGTCTCCCGCTCGTCCGGGCAGCAGCGCGGCACGTCCGGCGACGAATACCCGAGGAGCTCGGCCGTGACGACTCCGTCACGGACGGCGAGCTCGCCGACGCTCTGCCGTCGCGCGGGCTCCAGCAGGGTGGCGACGACGCGGGGCTCCCCGGTGCGGGACCGGGCCAGTACGTAGACCCCGCTGGGCGGGGTGCCGGAACCGGCCTCGCAGCGCGCCGCCACGACCGTCTCCCGGCCGCCGTCGCCGTCCAGGTCTCCGGTGGCCCGCCCGACCACCACGGTCGGCGCCCCGCCGCACTCCAGGGGCAGCGCGACGCCGTCTGCGTCGGGGGCGGGCACCGGAGCGGGGGCCGCCGCGGTGGTTTCCCGGCTCCCGGGCTGGCCCGCTCGGGCATGGTCCGGCTGCAGCAGGCCCGCCAGGGCGACGACCGCGGACATCGCCGTCGCGGTGGCCAGCCAGTGCACCGGGCGGGCGTGGGTGTGCGCGAGATCCGGGACGGCGGAGGTCTGCACCGAGGCGTCTCCTGTTGAGCAGCGGTTCCGGTGGGGTGCCCGCATCGTGCCACACGTCACAGGGCACGGGAACGGCGGGGTGCGAAACCGCCGTGGCGAAAAACCGGTGCAATCCGCCCGGCACGATCCAACGCGCCGGGGCCACCGTCGAGTTCTCCCGCGGCGACCGGAAGTCGGCTTGGGAGCGGGAGTGTTGTGACAACGCCTCCGCCCCGCGCCCGGATCCGGGCGCGGGGCGGTCGCTGACGGGTGCTCAGCCCTTGTTCGGGCCCTCGTAGTCCTCGCCGTAGGCGCCCTTGGCGGGCCTGCGGCGGCGCATCGGCGGCTCCACGCCGTCCGCGAGCCGACGGGCGGTGACCAGGAAGCCGGTGTGGCCGATCATCCGATGGTCCGGCCGCACGGCCAGCCCCTCGACGTGCCAGTTGCGGATCATGGACTCCCACGGCTGCGGCTCGGCGTAGCAGCCGATCTCGCGGATGGACTCGACGGTCCGGGCGAGCTGCGTGGTGGTCGCCACGTAGCAGCACAGGATGCCGCCGGGGACGAGCGCCTTGGAGACGGCCTCCAGGCACTCCCAGGGCGCGAGCATGTCCAGGATGACGCGGTCGACGTCGGCGTCCGAGAGGTTGTCCTGCAGGTCCCCGACGGTCAGCGTCCAGGCCGGGTGCGGTCCGCCGAAGTAGCGCTCGACGTTGCCCTTGGCGATCTCCGCGAAGTCCTCACGGCGCTCGTAGGAGTGCAGCATGCCCTCGTCGCCGATCGCGCGCAGCAGGAAGGCGCTCAGCGAGCCGGAGCCGACACCCGCCTCCACGACGCGGGCCCCGGAGAAGATGTCGGCGAAGGCCAGGATCTGCCCCGCGTCCTTGGGGTAGACCACGGCTGCGCCGCGGGGCATGGACAGGACGTAGTCGGGGAGCAGGGGGCGCAGCGCGAGGTAGGCGACGTTTCCCGTGGTACGGACAACACTGCCCTCGGGGGCGCCGATCAGCTCGTCGTGCGGGAAGGAACCCTTGTGGGTGTGGAAGTTCTTCCCGGCCTCGAGCGTGAACGTGTAGTGGCGTCCCTTGGGATCGGTGAGCTGGACCTGGTCCCCGACCTTGAAGGGCCCGCGACGGCGGGCGGCACCGGTCGGTTCGGACATGTGACCAGTGTATGGGGTGCGGGAAGCCGCCCGTGCCACGAGGTTCAGGAGCCGGGGCGGGCCATCGCGGCCACGAAGGCCCGCTCGACGTCCGCCGTGGAGAGCACTCCGTAGATCTCCCCGTTCTCCTCCACCACCAGGTACTCGGTGGCCGGATTCGCGCGCAGCCGGTCCAGCAGTGCCTCGCCGGCGAGTTCGGCGGGGACCTTCATGCCGTCCGTGAGGTCCTGGGCGAGACCGCCTACGGCGACCCAGGGACGGCGGTGCTCGGGGACGCCGACGATCGCGGCCTCGCGGACGAGGGCGGTCGGATCGCCGTGCCCGTCGACCACGACGAGGGCGCGGGCGCCGGCCTCGTTGGCGCGCCGCAGCGCCTCGGACAGCGGGGTGTCCGAGCCTACGGGGACGGCCCGCCGGGTGAGGGCCCGGGCACGCAGTTCGGGCAGGTGCTCCCGCAGGCGGGCCATGCGCAGGCTGTTGCCCGCGCCGGTCCAGATGATCGCGGCGAGGATGGCGGCGAGCAGGGCGTCGGTGACGGTCTCCATGCCGCCGATGTCCTCGGTGGGGTTGCCGAGGGCGCCGGTGTGGGTGAGGAGGGGCAGTCCGATCAGTACGGCGACGGCGAGGGCGCGGCCGACCCAGGCGGCGGCGACGGTCCCGCTCATCGCCCTGCCCGTGATCTTCCAGACGACCGCGCGCAGCATCCGGCCGCCGTCCAGCGGCAGTCCGGGGAGAAGGTTGAAGGCGGCGACGATGAGGTTGGAGATCATCAGCCCCGCCAGCAGCACGCCCGGTACCGTACCGGGCTCGACTGCCTGCATGCCGGCGTAGAAGACGGCGGCGAGGACGAGCGACAGCAACGGCCCGACGAAGGCGAGGACGAACTCCCGGCCCGGGGTCTCCGACTCCTTCTCGATCTCCGAGACTCCCCCGAAGAACTGGAGCTGGATCCGCCGCACGGGCAGCTTGTAGCGCAGCGCCACGACGGTGTGGGCCAGTTCGTGGACCAGCACGGACGCGTAGAAGGCCACCGCGAAGAACAGCGACACGAGATAGCGGGCGCCACCGAGCTCCGGCAGGACCCGGTCCAGCTGGCCGCCGAAGACCCAGGTGATGAGGGCCGCGACCACGAACCAGCTGGGGGCGACGTACACGGGCACGCCGAAGGGGCGGCCCATGAGGATGCCGCCGCCGGGCTCCGCGGAGCGGTCGTGTCCGCCGCCGGGGTCCGCTTCCCCCGTGCCGGACCGCGCGCGCGTACGCTCGCCGCTCTCCTCGTCCTTCTTCACGGGTTCCCTTCGTCGCGAGGCGGGGCTCGCTCGATCATGCAGTGCGAGAGGGTCTGACGTCGATGGTATGCCGCTCGCTGTCGGTGGCGGGCCGTAGGGTCTGAGTCATGAGTACGAGTCAGCCGCCCGTTCCGGAAGGCCCGCCGCACCCCGTGGAGGTGCCGCCGCCCGCCGCGGAGGCCTCGGCCGGGGTGCCGCCGCCCGCCGCCGCGGTGCCGCCGCAGCCCCTTCCGGTGGTCGAGTCCGGCGCGGCCGACGGGCATCCGGTCCCGCCGGAGGGTTCTCCCGTCTCCCCGCCGGAGGGACGGCCGCCGATGTCGCTGTCGCCCTCCCGGGCGAGCGACTTCATGCAGTGCCCGCTGCTCTACCGCTTCCGGGTGATCGACCGGCTGCCGGAGAAGCCGAGCGAGGCGGCCACCAGGGGCACGCTGGTGCACGCGGTCCTGGAACGGCTCTTCGACGCGCCGGCCGTGGAGCGCACGCCGCCGCGTGCGAAGGCGCTCGTCCCCGGTCAGTGGGACAGGCTGCTGGAGTCGCGGCCGGAGCTGGGCGAGCTGTTCGCCCAGGACGAGGACGGCGAGCGGCTGGCGCGCTGGATGTCCGAGGCGGAGGCGCTGGTCGAGCGCTGGTTCTCGCTGGAGGACCCGACGCGGCTGGAGCCGGCCGAGCGCGAGCTGTTCGTGGAGACGGAGCTGGAGTCGGGGCTGCGGCTGCGCGGGGTGATCGACCGGGTGGACGTGGCGCCCACGGGCGAGGTGCGGATCGTCGACTACAAGACGGGCAAGGCGCCCCGCCCCGAGTACAGCGAGGGCGCGCTGTTCCAGATGAAGTTCTACGCCCTGGTGGTCTGGCGGCTGAAGGGCGTGGTGCCGCGGCGGCTGCAGCTGGTGTACCTGGGCAGCGGGGAGGTGCTCACGTACGACCCGGTCCCGGCGGATCTGGAGCGGGTGGAGCGCAAGCTGCTGGCCCTGTGGGACGCGATCATGCGGGCCACGGAGACGGGCGACTGGCGGCCGCGTCCGACCAGGCTCTGCGGCTGGTGCGACCACCGGGCCCGGTGCCCGGAGTTCGGCGGAACACCGCCGGTGTACCCGCTGCCCGTGGTCCCGGCGGGCTGACGCACGGCGCGCCCGGTGCCCCGGGGCGGGGTCGCCCGGCGAGGTCGGCCTCCGGCGGGCAGGGCAGAATGGGGCGGTCCCGTATTCCTGAGGAGATTCCGTGGCTATCCGCGTCCTACTCGTCGACGACCAACCGCTTCTGCGCACGGGCTTCCGGATGATCCTGGAGGCCGAGCAGGACATCGCCGTGGTCGGTGAGGCCGGGGACGGCCTGCAGGCCCTGGACCAGGTGCGGGCGCTGCAACCCGACGTGGTGCTGATGGACATCCGGATGCCGCGGATGGACGGCGTCGAGGCGACCCGCCAGATCACCGGCCCCGAGCGGGACGGCCCGGCGAAGGTGCTGGTGCTGACCACGTTCGACCTCGACGAGTACGTCGTCGAGGCGCTGCGGGCGGGTGCGAGCGGCTTCCTGCTGAAGGACGCCCCGGCGAACGAGCTGGTGCAGGCGATCCGGGTGGTCGCGGCCGGCGAGGCGATGCTGGCGCCGAGCATCACGCGGCGGCTGCTCGACAAGTACGCGGGGCATCTGCCGTCGGGCGAGGAACCGGCGCCGAACACACTGCACACCCTGACCGAGCGCGAGGTCGAGGTCCTGAAGCTGGTGGCCCGGGGGCTGTCGAACGCCGAGATCGCGGCGGACCTCTTCGTCAGCGAGACGACGGTGAAGACGCACGTGGGCCACGTCCTGACGAAGCTGGGCCTGCGCGACCGGGTCCAGGCGGCGGTGTACGCCTACGAGAGCGGACTGGTGCGGCCGGGAGCGCAGTGACCGGCGCGGGCGGCGGCCTGCGGTACCCGGTGAACGGCGGGACCCGGCGGGGCGGCGGCGCCCCCGGCCGCGGGAATCGGCCGGGCGTCCGGTGGTGAGCCGTGAGGGGTCCACGGCGGCCGCGCCTCCGTGTAGGCCGGCCGCCGCTGCCGCACCCGCGGAGGACCCCGGTGGCCGTCGGCCACCGGGGTCCTCCGCGTACGCCGGACCGGGGCCGGCCGTGGGACGGGTGTCAGCCCTTCTTGATCTCCCAGAAGCGGAAGACCGTGGAGGCGTCGAGCGTCCACTCCAGGCCGGTGATGTTGCCGTTGTAGACGGCGTACTGCTTGCCCTGCCACAGCGGGAGGATCGGCAGTTCGTCGGCGACGATGTTCTGCAGCTGGGCGAACTTGTCACCGGTGGAGGCCCGGTCCGCCACGGCCGCGGTCTCCGGGATGATCTTGCCGGTGATCTGCGTGTTCTCGTAGTTGTTGCCGAGGACGTTGCCGTCGCCGAAGAACGGCTGGGTGAAGTTGTCGGCATCCGGGTAGTCGGGGACCCAGCCCTTGACGTAGACGCCGTACTTGCCGGCCTGGACGTCCTTCTCGTACTTCTCGAACTCGACCGACTTGACGTCCGCCTGGAACAGACCGCTCTTGTTGAGCTGCTGCGCGATCGCGGCCATCTCCAGGTCGGTGGCCGGGCCGTAACGGCTCGGGGTGGACCAGAGGGTGAGTTTCACCTTCTCGTCGATGCCCGCGTCGCGCAGGGCCTTGCGGGCCTTGTCCGGCTGCGGGTGGCCCCCGTAGCGGTCGAAGAAGGCGGTGTTGTGACCGGCGATGCCGGCCGGGACGATCGAGTGCAGCGGCTCGGCGGTGCCCTTGTAGACGTCGCGGACGAGGGCGTCCCGGTCGACGAGGTAGGCGAAGGCCTGGCGCACGGCGAGCTTGCCGGTGACCGGGTGGTTTATGTTGAAGACCAGGTGCTGGACCTCGGCGCTGTTGCCCTCGACGACCGCGATGCCCTGCTTGCCCGCCTCCACTGAGGCCTGGAGGCCGTCGATGTCCTGGGCGGTGAGGCCGCGGTAGGCCACGTCGACGTCGCCCTGCTTCAGGGCCGAGCCGAGGCCCTTCTGGTCGCCCCGGAAGAACGTCAGGGTGACGCCGGTGTTCCGGACCTCGGCGTTGCCCTTGTACTCGGGGTTGACCGAGAAGACGGCCTCCTCGTCGCTGAAGGAGTCGAGCTTGTACGGGCCGGAGCCGACCGCCTTGCCGTCCGTCCGCAGGGAGCCCGCCTCGTACTCGCGGTGGTCCACGATCGAGCCCGCACCGGAGGCGATCTTGCTCGGGAAGGTGGCGTCGGGGACCTTCAGCTTGAAGACGACGGTGCGCTCGTCGGGCGTCTCGATGCCGTCGATGGTCGAGAGCAGCGGGCCGGGACCGGAGTCGCTGGCGATCTTCAGCGCGCGCTCGAAGGAGAACTTCACGTCCTTCGAGGTCAGGTCGTTGCCGTTGCTGAACTTGAGGCCCTCGCGGAGCGTGCAGCGGTAGACCGTGCTGCCGCTCTCGAAGCCGCACTCCTCGGCGGCCTCCGGCTGCGGGGTGGAGCTGCCCTTCGGGAAGGCCATCAGGGACTGGAAGACGTTGTTGAACAGCAGCCAGGAGCCGGGGTCGTAACCGTCCGCGGGGTCCGTGGCGAGGACGTCGTCGGAGATGCCGACGGCGACGCGGACGCCTTCGCCGTCGGACCCGTCGCCGTGCTCCGAGCCGCAGCCCGCCAGCAGTACGGCGGACAGCCCCGCGGCCAGCGGCGCCGTCGTGCGCTTGAATCGTGCCTTCACAGAACCTTGCCTCTTGCTCTCGTTTCCGGCCGCGCCCTTCGCGACCGGGTCATGAAGGGTCAGGCGGTGCCGCGCTCGAGTTCCCGCAACTGGAGGTCGGAGGAGGCGTTCAGCGTCCACTCGACTCCGTTGACGTCCGACCGGGCGGCGACGTACCGCTTGCCCTGCCACAGCGGCAGCACCGGGACATCGGTGGCGACGATGTCCCGGAACCTGGCGAAGGGGAGGGCGGCGGCACTGCGGTCAGCCTTGCGGCGGGACTCAGGGATGAGCTGATTGCGCGCGGCGGCGCTCACATAGGGGGTGTTGAGGAAGTCGTCCTCGTCCAGGAGCGGGGCGAGGTAGTCGTCCGGGTCCGGGAAGTCGAGGAACCAGCCCAGGCCGTAGACGGCGCAGTCGCCTCGCTTCTGAGCGGGACGGTACTCGGGCCACTCCGCGCCCTTGACCGCCATGCTGAACAGGTCCGTGGCGTTGAGCTGGTCGCGCAGGGCCGCGAACTCCTTCGCCGTGCCGGAGCCGTAGTGGTCGGTGGTGTGGTGGAGGGTGAGCTTCACCGGGGTGGCGACGCCGGCCTCGTTCTCGGTGAAGACGGCCCGGACGAGCCTGCCGCCGTCGGTCTCGGCCGCCATCGTGTACGGGCCGGAGCCGTCGACCTGGAAGCCCTCGCGCAGCCTGTCCACTTCGCAGGCGTCGCGGCTGAGGATGCCGGCGACCGGCGTGGAGAGCTCGTAGGGGAAGGCCGCGTCCGGCGCGCTGAGATGGAAGACGATCTCCTTCTCACTCCTGGCCTCGACGGTGTCGACGGTGGAGAGCAGCGCGGCCGTTCCGCTGTCGGACGTGATGTCCGGCACGCGCTCGATGGAGAAGGTGACGTCCTCGGCGGTGACGGGCCTGCCCCCGGCGAAGGTGAGTCCGTCGCGGAGGACGCAGCGGTAGCCCTCGCTCCGGGAGTCGGTGAACTCGCAGCGGGAGGCGGCCTCGGGGACCGGCCGCCCGCCGCCGCGCGGCACGTGCGTCAGCGTCTGCACGGTCTGCCGCAGGACGTTCCGGGCACCGGTGTCGTAGGCGAAGGCGGGGTCGAAGGGCGCCGGGGTCCCGCTGTCGACGACGAACCGGTCGGTGGTCCCGACGACTGTGGCACTGCCTCCGTCCCGCGCCCCGGGCGTGGTGCCACAGGCGGCGAGTACGGGGGCGAGCAGGCCCATCAGGGCCGGCAGCGCCAGAGTCTTGCGGTTCATCCTGGACTTTCTCCCTCGATCCCTCACTGGGATGCAGCGGTTGCGGGATACTCCGCCGCGGCCGCCCGTTCGGGGCGGTGCGATCGGGCCGGGATGCGGGGGCGATCGGTCCTGCGGACACGGCGAAGAGGGTGGTCCCCGTGACACGCCGGTGGTGCGGCGAAGCTCTCGCGATGAGATTAGTGGCTGCGCCAGGAGCGCTGGACCGGGCCCGAGTTGGGGACTGCGCCGCGATGAGGGGGCATGGCAAGGAGTCGATATTCACGCGCCGGAATGATTCGCGCACCGCACCATCAATCCGGACACATGGGCATACCCGAATCGCCGCAGATCGGACCTCGCCCGCCATGGCCGCGCTATTTATGCAGCATCGCGCGTGATGAACGTCACGCACGATGGATGGTCACGGAAAATACACGGTCAACAGCCCTTGGTTTCCGTGGATATTCCTCTGCACTCTCGGTGAATGATTCAGTTCATCCGGGTAATCAGGGTGCGCAGAAATGACAGATCCACCTCCTCGAGCGAGCCCACCACGATGCGCCCGTCGGCCGGAGCGATCGGAGTCACGGACGGGACCGCCACGACCCGGCAGCCCGCGGCCTCGGCGGAGGCCACACCCGTGGAGGTGTCCTCGATGACCGCGCAACGGGTGGGATCGGCACCCAGTCCCCGGGCCGCGTGCAGATACGGGTCGGGGTGGGGCTTGGTACGTGGCACCTCGTCCCCCGCCACGCTCAGCGCGAAGCGGTCGCGGCCCAGAGAGGCGAGCACCCGGTCGATGATGCGCCGGTGGGAGGCGGAGACCAGGGCAGTGGGCACGCTGTGCGCGGCCAACTCGGTGAGCAGGCGCTCGGCCCCGGGCATCAGCGGCACGCCGCGGGTGATGCGGGCCTCGAAGCGTTCGTTGAGCAGCACGGTCAGCTCGGCGAGGGTGATGTCGGCACCGGTCGCCTGGATGAGGTAGCCCGCACTCCGGGTCATGGGACCGCCGACGACCACGTCACGCCATGCCTCGTCCAGTTCGTGGCCGAGGTCGGCGAAGACCTCGCGCTCCGCGTCCCACCAGAAGCCCTCGGTGTCCACGAGGGTGCCGTCCATGTCGAGGAAGACGGCCTGCAGGGCGGAGCCGCCCGCCGCGCGGGCCAGGGACGCGGGGACCGTACTGGTCATCCGGACACCTCCATCGGGGACGCACAGGCCGGCCGCCAAATCGGGCGACCGGCCTGTATGGGACCGACCAGTGTACGACTCCCGCGATCGAAGCGCGCGCTACGTCACCGCGCGTTGAAGTACTTCGCCTCCGGGTGATGGATCACGATGGCGTCGGTGGACTGCTCGGGGTGGAGCTGGAACTCCTCCGAGAGCTTGACGCCGATACGCTCCGGCTCCAGCAGCTCGGCGATCTTGGCGCGGTCCTCGAGGTCGGGACAGGCTCCGTAGCCGAGGGAGAACCGCGCGCCGCGGTACTTCAGGGCGAACATGTCCTCGATCTCCGCCGGGTCCTCGCCCGCGAACCCGAGCTCGGCGCGGACCCGGGCGTGCCAGTACTCGGCGAGGGCCTCGGCGAGCTGGACGGACAGGCCGTGGAGTTCGAGGTAGTCGCGGTACGAGTCGGAGGCGAAGAGCTTGGCGGTTGCGTCGCCGATCCTCGAGCCGACGGTGACGACCTGGAGGCCGACGACATCGGTCTCGCCGGACTCCTCGGGGCGGAAGAAGTCGGCGAGGCACAGCCGGCGGCCGCGGCGCTGGCGCGGGAACGTGAAGCGGGTGCGCTCCGAGCCGTCCTCGCCCAGCAGGATCAGGTCGTCGCCCTTGGACACACAGGGGAAGTAGCCGTGGACCACGGCCGCCTCCAGCAGGTTCTGCGTCTGCAACCGGTCGAGCCAGCCCCGCAGCCGCGGGCGGCCCTCGGTCTCCACCAGTTCCTCGTAGGACGGTCCGTCGCCGGTGCGGGCCTGCTTGAGGCCCCACTGGCCCTTGAACAGCGCCCCCTCGTCCAGCCAGGAGGCGTACTCCTTGAGCTGGATGCCCTTGACGACCCGCGTGCCCCAGAACGGGGGCTCCGGCACCCGGTTGTCGGTCGCCACGTCGGAGCGCACGGCGCCCTGCTCCTCCGGCCGCTCCTCGACGACCGCGGTGGCGGTGCTCCGTACCCGGCGCTGCTTCAGCTCGGGCAGCGTGGCGCCGGGGACGCCGCGCTTGACCGCGATGAGGGCGTCCATCAGGCGTAGGCCCTCGAAGGCGTCGCGGGCGTAGCGGACCTCGCCTTCGTAGACCTCGTGGAGGTCCTGTTCGACGTAGGCGCGGGTGAGCGCGGCGCCGCCGAGGATGACGGGGTAGTCGGCCGCCAGCTTGCGCTGGTTCAGCTCCTCCAGGTTCTCCTTCATGATCACCGTGGACTTCACCAGGAGTCCGGACATGCCGATCACATCGGCCCGGTGCTCCTCGGCGGCCTCCAGGATCGCCGAGACCGGCTGCTTGATGCCCAGGTTGACGACGTTGTAGCCGTTGTTGGAGAGGATGATGTCCACCAGGTTCTTGCCGATGTCGTGGACGTCGCCGCGGACGGTGGCCAGCACGATCGTGCCCTTGCCCTCGGCGTCCGACTTCTCCATGTGCGGTTCCAGATAGGCCACCGCCGACTTCATCACCTCGGCCGACTGCAGCACGAACGGCAGCTGCATCTGCCCGGAGCCGAACAGCTCCCCGACGACCTTCATGCCGTCCAGCAGCGTGTCGTTGACGATGTCGAGCGCCGGGCGGTCCCGGAGCGCCTCGTCGAGATCCGGCTCCAGGCCGTTCTTCTCACCGTCGATGATGCGCCGCTTCAGACGCTCCTCCAGCGGGAGGGCGGCCAGTTCCTCGGCCTTGCCCGCCTTCAGGGACTTCGCCGTCGCCCCCTCGAACAGCTCCATCAGCTTCTGCAGGGGGTCGTATCCCTCGGCGCGGCGGTCGTGGATCAGATCCAGGGCCGTGGCGACCTGCTCCTCCTCGAATCGGGCGATCGGCAGGATCTTGCTCGCGTGGACGATCGCCGAGTCCAGGCCGGCCCTGACGCACTCGTCGAGGAAGACCGAGTTGAGCAGGATCCGCGCGGCCGGGTTCAGGCCGAAGGAGATGTTCGACAGGCCGAGCGTCGTCTGCACGTCGGGGTGCCGGCGTTTGAGTTCCCGGATCGCCTCGATGGTGGCGACGCCGTCCTTTCGGGACTCCTCCTGACCGGTGCAGATGGTGAACGTCAGGGTGTCGACGAGAATGTCCGACTCGAGGATCCCCCAGTTCGAGGTGAGGTCCTCGATCAGCCGCTCGGCGATCTCCACCTTCTTCTCCGCCGTACGGGCCTGTCCCTCCTCGTCGATCGTCAGCGCGATCAGCGCGGCGCCGTGCTCCCGGGCCAGCGCGGTGACCTTGGCGAACCGCGACTCGGGCCCGTCACCGTCCTCGTAGTTCACCGAGTTGATCACCGCACGGCCGCCCAGCTTCTCCAGTCCGGCGCGGATCACCTCCACCTCGGTGGAGTCGAGCACGATCGGCAGTGTCGAGGCCGTGGCGAACCGGCCCGCCAGCTCCTCCATGTCCGCCACGCCGTCCCGGCCGACGTAGTCGACGCACAGGTCGAGCATGTGCGCGCCCTCGCGGATCTGGTCCCGGGCCATCTCCACACAGTCGTCCCAGCGGCCCTCCAGCATGGCCTCGCGGAACTTCTTCGACCCGTTGGCGTTCGTCCGCTCCCCGATCGCCAGGTACGAGGTGTCCTGGCGGAACGGCACCGTCTGGTACAGCGACGCGGCGCCCGGCTCGGGGCGCGGAGTGCGCTCGGCGGGCTCCAGGCCGCGGACCCGCTCCACGACCTGGCGCAGGTGTTCCGGCGTCGTCCCGCAGCAGCCACCCACCAGGGAGAGCCCGTACTCGCGCACGAACGTCTCCTGTGCGTCCGCCAGCTCCGGGGCTGTCAGCGGGTAGTGCGCGCCGTCCTTGCCCAGGACCGGCAGACCCGCGTTCGGCATGCAGGACAGCGGGACGCGCGCATGCCGGGCGAGGTAGCGGAGGTGCTCGCTCATCTCCGCGGGGCCGGTGGCGCAGTTCAGACCGATCATGTCGATGCCCAGCGGCTCCAGTGCGGTCAGCGCCGCGCCGATCTCCGAGCCGAGCAGCATCGTGCCCGTCGTCTCGACCGTGACCGAACAGATCAACGGCACCGTGAAGCCGGCCGCGTCCATCGCCCGGCGAGCGCCCAGGACGGACGCCTTCGTCTGCAGCAGGTCCTGCGTCGTCTCCACCAGCAGCGCATCCGCCCCGCCCGCGATCAGACCCTCGGCGTTCCGCTGGTAGGCGTCGCGCAGGGCGACGTACGGGGCGTGGCCCAGCGTCGGCAGTTTCGTCCCCGGACCCATCGATCCCAGCACCCACCGCTGCCGCCCCGAGGACGCGGTGAACTCGTCCGCGACCTCGCGGGCGATCCGGGCACCGGCCTCGGACAGCTCGAACACACGCTCGGGGATGTCGTACTCACCCAGCGCGGCGAAGTTCGCGCCGAACGTGTTCGTCTCCACACAGTCCACACCCACCTCGAAATAGGCGGAATGGACCGAACGGACGATGTCCGGACGGGTCACGTTGAGAATCTCATTGCAGCCCTCGAGATTCTGGAAGTCGTCGAGGGTGGGGTCCTGCGCCTGGAGCATCGTGCCCATCGCGCCGTCGGCGACCACCACACGGGTCGCCAGCGCGCGGCGCAGGGCGTCGGCTCGGGTACGGCTGTCGTGGGACACACCGCTGCCTGCGGAAGTCGGGCTGTCGGCGGAAGGGGTCGGCAACGAGGCCATGAAGGTACTCCCTGAAGTGCGACGGCTGTCGGCTTTGCGGCTTCCCTCGGAAGGCGCACCCGGCCAGCGTAGCCGTGCCCGGCGCGGCACGGTGGAGTGGTCCAGGGGGTGGACTCCGCGTGTCCCTGGTGATGACCGGGTGAGCATGGACTTGCCACACTGTTCCGGCAGTAACACCGATTCGGCATCGGCCGATAGTGTTCAGCATTGTCGAACGAGGTTGGGTAGAAGGGCCGGAACGATGGCGAAGAACATCCAGTCACTGGAACGGGCGGCGGCGATGCTGCGCCTGCTCGCGGGTGGCGAGCGCCGTCTCGGCCTTTCGGACATCGCCTCTTCTCTGGATCTGGCCAAGGGCACCGCCCACGGCATCCTGCGCACCCTCCAGGCGGAGGGGTTCGTCGAGCAGGATCCGGCGTCTGGGCGCTACCAGCTCGGCGCGGAGCTGCTGCGGCTCGGCAACAGCTACCTGGACGTCCACGAGCTGCGGGCCCGCGCGCTGGTCTGGACGGACGACCTGGCCCGCTCCAGCGGCGAGAGCGTCCATCTGGGCGTACTGCACCAGCAGGGCGTCCTGATCGTCCACCACGTCTTCCGCCCGGACGACAGCCGTCAGGTCCTGGAGGTGGGCGCGATGCAGCCGCTGCACTCCACGGCCCTGGGCAAGGTGCTCTCCGCGTACGACCCCGTCGCCCACAGCGAGGCCCTGGAGATCGACCGGGAGGCGTTCACCCCGCGCACCGTGACCGCCCTGCGGGCCTTCGAGGGCGAGCTCGACCGGACCCGGGCACGGGGCTGGGCCTCCGACGTGGAGGAGACCTGGGAGGGCGTCGCGGCTGTGGCCGCGCCCATCCACGACCGCCGGCGGATGCCGGTCGGCGCGATCGCCATCACGGGCGCGGTGGAACGTGTGTGTGACGACGGCAAGGAGCTGCGGGCCGAGCTGATCGCCGCGGTACGGGACTGCGCCCGCGCCGTCTCCCGGGACCTGGGCGCCGGCCGCTTCTGATCCGCCGGCCCGGCCCGCCCCACGGCGGACGCCCCTCGACCCCGGCCGGCGCTCCCGCCCGCACCGAGCCGCAGGGCGCGGTAGCCGTCGCCACACAGGGCACCACCCCGCACCGCCCGCCGCGATAGCCGTCGCCGCCGCACAGGGCGCCACCCCGCACCGAGCCGCAGGGCGCGCTTCCCCGCCCGGCACGACCCGGCCGTCGCCGGCCCGCCTCCCCACCCTCCGGCGCCCCGCCACTCCCCCGCACGCCCACGACAAGCCGCCCGCCGCGGTCGGCCGGACACGGCCGGGCAGGCCGGCAAACACGGCCCGCACCCGTCCCACACCGTTGCGCAGCGACGCCCCGGTGCCGGGTTCCCGACCGGCCGAGATCCCTCACAGCGGGCGATTTCGCCCTTCCGGGCGCACCATCGATAACGAAACGGTTTTCGGCCACACAACCCTTGACGTCGTGTTAACCAGAGGACAAAACTGCCGTGCATCGGTCGGCATTGTCGAACACCTACCGGCAATACGCGCTAGAGTGTGGCAACGCCAAGGGCCGGTATCGCTCTCACCCCGAGGGCGCGAACCACGGAGGGACCCGTTGGTTCGCCTTCCCCTGGACGAAGGACAAAGGAGTCGCGGGTGTCCAGCTCCGACATCTTCATCGGCGAGATCATTGGTACCGCCGTACTCATCCTGCTCGGCGCCGGCGTGGTCGCCGCAGTCGTACTGAAGCGCTCAAAGGCACAGGGCGCCGGCTGGGTCGCCATCGCCTTCGGGTGGGGCTTCGCGGTCATGACCGCGGTCTACATCGCGGGCCCCCTGTCCGGTGCGCACCTCAACCCCGCAGTCACGCTGGGTATCGCGTTCACCAGCGGTGACTGGAGCAACGTCCCCGTGCAGATGGCGGGCGAGCTCATAGGCGCCATGGTCGGCGCCTTCCTGGCCTGGGTCACGTACTACGGCCACTTCAAGTCCCATCTGGAAGACCCGGAGCTCGTGCCTCCGCCGCTCGAGGAGGGCCTGGTCGACGAGAGGTCCGCCCCGAAGGCCGGCCCCGTGCTCGGCATCTTCTGCACCGGTCCGGAGATCCGGAACGTCTGGCAGAACCTGGCCACCGAGATCATCGGCACGCTCGTACTGGTACTGGCCGTACTCACCATGGGCCTCAACGACAGTGGAAAGGGCCTCGGCGTCCTCGGCGGACTGATCGTCGCCCTCGTGGTCGTCAGCATCGGCTTCTCCCTCGGAGGCCCCACCGGCTACGCCATCAACCCGGCCCGCGACCTCGGCCCGCGCATCGTGCACGCCCTGCTCCCGATGCGGAACAAGGGCGGCTCCGACTGGGGCTACGCATGGATCCCCGTGGTGGGCCCCCTGATCGGTGCCGCCATCGCCGCGGGCATCTACCAGATCGCCTTCGCCTGAGCCGTACGCCCCTTCATCAGACTTCCAGGAGTACACCGTGACCGACGCACACACCGCCGGCCCCTTCATCGCGGCCATCGACCAGGGCACCACCTCGTCCCGCTGCATCGTCTTCGACAAGGACGGACGGATCGTCTCCGTCGACCAGAAGGAGCACGAGCAGATCTTCCCGAAGCCGGGCTGGGTCGAGCACAACGCGACCGAGATCTGGAACAACGTCCAGGAGGTCGTCGCCGGGGCCATCGAGAAGGGCGGCATCACCGCCGCCGACGTCAAGGCCATCGGCATCACCAACCAGCGCGAGACCACGCTTCTCTGGGACAAGAACACCGGTGAGCCCGTCCACAACGCCATCGTCTGGCAGGACACCCGCACCGACGCGCTCTGCAGGGAGCTCGGGCGCAACGTCGGCCAGGACCGGTTCCGCCGTGAGACCGGCCTGCCGCTGGCGAGCTACTTCTCCGGCCCGAAGGTCCGCTGGATGCTCGACAACATCGACGGCCTGCGCGAGCGCGCCGAGCGGGGCGACATCCTCTTCGGGACCATGGACTCCTGGGTCATCTGGAACCTGACCGGGGGCGTCAACGGCGGCCACCACGTCACCGACGTCACCAACGCCTCCCGCACCATGCTGATGAACCTCCACACCATGGAGTGGGACGAGAAGATCGCCCAGTCCATGCAGGTGCCGATGGAGGTCCTTCCGGAGATCCGCTCCTCCGCCGAGGTGTACGGAGAGGTCAAGGAGGGCGTCCTGGCGGGCGTCCCGGTCGCCTCGGCGCTGGGCGACCAGCAGGCCGCGCTCTTCGGCCAGACGTGCTTCTCCGAGGGTGAGGCGAAGTCCACCTACGGCACCGGCACGTTCCTGCTGATGAACACCGGCAGCAAGATCATCAACTCCTACTCCGGTCTGGTCACGACCGTCGGTTACAAGATCGGCGACGAGGCCCCCGTGTACTCGCTCGAGGGCTCCATCGCCGTCACCGGCGCCCTCGTGCAGTGGATGCGCGACCAGATGGGCCTCATCAACACCGCGCCCGAGATCGAGACGCTCGCCGCGTCCGTCGAGGACAACGGCGGCGCCTACGTCGTCCCGGCGTTCTCCGGTCTGTTCGCCCCGTACTGGCGCTCGGACGCCCGCGGTGTGATCGCCGGCCTCACCCGGTACGTCACCAAGGCGCACATCGCGCGCGCCGTGCTCGAGGCCACGGCCTGGCAGACGCGCGAGATCACGGACGCCATGACCAAGGACTCCGGTGTCGAGCTGACCTCCCTGAAGGTCGACGGCGGAATGACCTCCAACAACCTGCTGATGCAGACCCTCTCGGACTTCCTGGACGTGCCGGTGGTGCGTCCGATGGTGGCCGAGACCACCTGCCTCGGCGCCGCCTACGCCGCCGGCCTGGCCGTCGGCTTCTGGCCCGACACCGACGCGCTCCGCGCCAACTGGCGCCGGGCCGCCGAGTGGACCCCCCACATGGACGCTGCCAAGCGTGATCACGAGTACAAGTACTGGCTCAAGGCCGTCGAGCGGACCATGGGCTGGCTCGAGCACGACGAGAGCTGACGAGGAGCAATCGAGAATGACCACCCTGCAGAGCGTCCCCTCGCTGGGGACGCACCCGGCCTCCGGTTCCCTCCCGAGCCGCGCCGAGACGAGGGAGCAGCTTGCGAAGGCGACCTACGACCTCCTGGTGATAGGCGGCGGCATCCTGGGCATCTCCACGGCCTGGCACGCCGCGCAGGCCGGGCTGCGGGTGGCGCTGGTGGAGGCCGGCGACTTCGCCGGCGCCACCTCCTCCGCCTCCTCCAAGCTGCTCCACGGCGGTCTGCGCTATCTGCAGACCGGCGCCGTGAAGCTGGTGGCGGAGAACCACTTCGAGCGCCGCGCCCTCTCCCGGGAGGTGGCGCCCCACCTCTCCAACCCACTCACCTTCTACCTGCCCGTCTACAAGGGCGGACCGCACGGCGCGGCCAAGCTCGGCGCGGGAGTCTTCGCCTACTCGGCGCTCTCCGCGTTCGGCGACGGCGTCGGCCACGTCATCTCGCCCGCGAAGGCCCAGCGTGACGTGCCCGAGCTGCGCACGGAGAACCTCAAGGCCGTGGCCGTCTACGGCGACGACCAGATGAACGACGCCCGCATGGCGCTCATGGCGGTCCGCGCGGCCGCCGAGTCGGGTACGGTCGTCCTCAACCACGCCGAGGTCACCGGACTCCGCTTCACCAAGGGCCGGGTCACCGGCGCCGAGCTCAGGGACCGCACGGACGGCACCGAGTTCGGTGTCACCGCCCGGCTGGTCCTCAACGCGACCGGCCCGTGGGTGGACCACCTGCGCAGGATGGAGGACCCGGACGCGGCGCCCTCGATCCGGCTCTCCAAGGGCGCGCACCTGGTCCTCAAGCGCACCTCCCCCTGGAAGGCCGCGCTGGCCACCCCGATCGACAAGTACCGCATCACCTTCGCCCTCCCCTGGGAGGACATGCTGCTGCTCGGCACGACGGACGAGGAGTTCGAGGGCGACCCGGCGGACGTCTCGGTCAACGAGAAGGACATCGCCCAGATCCTCGACGAGGCCGCCTTCTCCATCCGCGACCAGCAGCTGTCGCGCGATCTGATCACCTACTCCTTCGCCGGCCTCCGGGTGCTGCCGGGCGGCCCCGGCGACACCTCCAAGGCCAAGCGGGAGACCGTGGTCACCGAGGGCCGCGGAGGCATGCTGTCGGTGGCCGGCGGCAAGTGGACGACGTTCCGCCACATCGGCCGCACGGTGCTGAACAAGCTCGCCGAGCTTCCGGGGCGACCGCTCGCCGACGACATGGAGCCGATCTCGCACCTGCCGAAGAAGCTCCCGCTGCCCGGTATCGCCAACCCGCGCGCCGTCGCGCACCGGCTGCTGGTGGACGCCCCGGCGCCCGGGCCCCGAATGTCGGCGGACACCGCGCGCCACCTCGCCACGCACTACGGATCGCTGTCCTTCGACATCGCCCGGCTGGCGAACGAGAACCCCGACCTGGCACAGCGGATCCACCCGGACGCCCCGGAGATCTGGGCCCAGGTCGTGTGGGCGCGCGACCACGAGTGGGCCGAGACGGCGGACGACGTGCTGCGCCGCCGCACCACGCTGACGATCCGCGGCCTCGCCACCGACGAGATCCGGGGGAAGGTCGAGAACCTGCTGCACAAGCGGGCCTGAGACGGGACCGCAGCGGGCGCGGTCCGTGCGACGGGGGCGGCTCCTTGCGGAGCCGCCCCCGTCGCACACTCGGGCACCGGACGGCCCGAAGGCGCGAGGGAGAGGCCGTGTCCGTCACCGACGAGGTCATCGAGAAGATGAAGGGGACGATCGTCTCCGGTGCGCTGCGGCCCGGCGACCGGCTGCCCAGGGAGAGTGAACTCGCCGCCGGACCGGGCCTGTAGGAACTCGCTCCGCGAGGCGGTCCGCGGGCTGTCGCTGATGCGCGTCCTCGACGTGCGCCGGGGCGACGGCACCTACCTGACCGGCCTGGACCCCCAACTGCTGCTGGAGGCGCTGGGTTTCGTCGTGGACCTCCACCGCGCCGACACCGTCCTGGAGTTCCTGGCCGCGCGCCGGATCCTGGAGCCGGCCGCCACGGCGATGGCGGCGTCCGCGATGGGCGACGACGAGCCCGACCGACTCACCGGGCAGCTCGACGCCCTCGAATCGTCCCGATGACCGTGCGGCGGATCGACCGGGACCGCCGTGCCCGAACACCCGGCTCTGCGGTTCGGCGAAGTCGATGCGGGGCCGGTGCCATTCGGCCGCGCGGAGCCCTCGGTGGAGGAACTGGTCCGCGCCGACCTGGAGTTCCACCGCGGGATCGTGCGGGCCTCCGGCAACACCGTGCTCAGCTCCCTGCCCGACGGGCTCTCCGGGCCGGCCGCCCGGGCCCGGATGTGGCGGGCCGTCACCCGGCAGGACGCGGCCGGCCGTACGCTCCACGGACACCGGGCGATCCCGGCGGCGCTGCGCGACCGGGACGTCGAGGCGGCCCGATCCTGGGCGACGGTGCACATCGCGGGCGCGGAGCGGTGGCTCGGGTCCGCGCTCCGACCGGACCGCACCGGACGCGGCGGGCGTCCCGGGTTCCGGCGCGCTGGGTGGGACACCCGGGCCGGTCCGGAGCCGTCGTACCGCTTCGCACCGCGCGGCGGGTGGTCCGGACCCGCGTACGGGGGGAGAAGCCGGGTACTCCTGGTGCCACGTGGTGTCGCGGTGGACCACGGCGGTCCGGTGACGTGCTCATGGAGGTGGTCGACGTACTCGACGCGATGGGGGCGAACGGCAGGACGGCCGGTCCGGCCGTCCCACAGGCGAGTTCCAGCCGTCGTATGACGTGCTCGACGAGGTCCGCGCCGGCCGCCGGCCCGATCCGCGAGCGAAGGCCCCTTCCGCTTTCACGGCGCCGCACACCGTCGGACACCGGGCTTCTTGGTCATCCGGTGGAAAGCGTCGCCGCAGGCCGGAGGTCCGGATCCGCCCTGGCGGATCGGGGTGGCGGCTCGGATGGGTCTGGGGCCGAAACGGGCGTCCCCCGGCCCGCACCGCTGCCGTACGGAAGTTCACCCTGCCGTGCACGGGGACTGCG
Source organism: Streptomyces marianii (assembly GCF_005795905.1). Taxonomy (NCBI): domain Bacteria; kingdom Bacillati; phylum Actinomycetota; class Actinomycetes; order Kitasatosporales; family Streptomycetaceae; genus Streptomyces; species Streptomyces marianii. The sequence goes on along the minus strand of NZ_VAWE01000001.1, from coordinate 6,942,050 downwards.
GGCGCGCGCCCCCGAAGCCGTAAGGTTGGGGCGTACGAGAGGGAACGTCGGAAGGAGGCCTGGGTGATCGAGCTCGAGGGGGTTCCCGAGCTGATCGACCCGGTCATGGTGGCCGCGTTCGAGGGCTGGAACGACGCCGGCGACGCCGCGTCAACCGCGGTCGCGCACCTGGACCGCGAGTGGAAGGGCGAGGTGTTCGCGGCGCTCGACGCCGAGGACTACTACGACTTCCAGGTCAACCGGCCCACGGTGTGGCTGGACGGCGGGGTACGGAAGATCACCTGGCCCACGACACGGCTCTCCGTGGTGCGGGTCGGCGGGGAGAAGCCCCGCGATCTGGTGCTGGTCCGCGGCATCGAGCCGTCGATGCGCTGGCGCTCGTTCTGCAACGAGCTGCTGGGCTTCGCCCACGAGCTGGGCGTCGAGATGGTGGTGATCCTGGGCGCGCTGCTCGGAGACACCCCGCACACGCGGCCCGTGCCGGTGAGCGGTGTCACCTCGGATCCGGATCTGGCCAGGACGATGGATCTGGAGGAGACCCGCTACGAGGGCCCGACCGGCATCGTCGGCATCCTCCAGGAGGCCTGCACCCACGCCGGGGTACCGGCGGTGTCACTGTGGGCCGCCGTACCGCACTACGTCTCCCAGCCGCCGAACCCGAAGGCGACACTGGCGCTGCTGAATCGGCTGGAGGACCTCATCGACCTCCGCATCCCGCTCGGCGAACTGGCCGAGGACGCACGGGCCTGGCAGCTCGGCGTGGACCAACTCGCCTCCGAGGACAGCGAGGTGGCGGAGTACGTGCAGACGCTGGAGGAGGCCAGGGACACCGCCGAACTGCCCGAGGCGTCCGGCGAGGCCATCGCCCGGGAGTTCGAGCGGTACCTGCGCCGTCGTGACGGCGGCCCCGGGCAGGGGCCGGGCGGTCATGCCACGGAGGGCGGGGACGGCTCGTACCTGCGGGACACCTCGGGCGGACGGACGAAGCCGCCGAAGCCGCAGCGCGCCGAGCACGGGTCGGACGGGGCCGAGGACGACGACTCCGCGACGACTGAGTCGTCCGGGTCCACCGGGCCGTCGGGTCCTCCCGAGTCCTCCGAATCGCCCGACTCCCCCGAGTCTCCCGAGTCCTCGGAGGACTGACTCCCCGGAGCGACGTAGGCAGCGCAGGTGAGCGGGTGGTGCCGGAAGAGCCGGCACCACCCGCTCACGCGTTCCCGTTCCGGTCCGGCGGCGGTCCCGCCGGGACCGCCGGCCCCTCGAGGATCCGTCAGCCCCAGCGGAAGCGGGCCGCCGCCGCCCGGTCCGCGTGGTCACCGGACTCGGAGCCGTCGGTGTTCCCCGCTGTGCCGGCGCCCGGTTCCAACCCCGCCGGTGCGGAGGACACGGCGCCGGCACCGGGGACGGACGGCCCCGCCGACCGCCGCCGTGTCGGAATGTTCACCCTCCCGTGCACGCCGCCTGGCGACGACCATCAGCCCGTGAAGAGAGCCTCGGGCTTCAACACCGACTTCAACACCGACTTCAGCACCGACTTCAACAGCGTGACTCCTCCCCCTCATGGCTGAGTGGGCTATTCGCTGTGCCGGTGCGGCTTCGCGACGGACCAGCCCGGCCCATGGAACGGTCTCAGCCGTATCGCTCGACGAGCGCGTTGCCGATCGAGGCCAGGTGGTCTCGCACTCCCGGGGGACCAGTCACCTCGAGCCATTCGACCAGCCCGGCGAGCTCGCCGGCGAGCGCGTACTCGTTGTGGCCGCGGATCACGACCTCGATGCGGCCGTCGGTCGTGGAACCTCCCACCTCGAGCCGACCGCCGAGCACCATCCGGAGCAGGCCTATCCCGTGGGGCGCGCATACCGCCTGGATCTCGAGGGGCGTTCGCTTGCGGTCGACCTCGTCGGCGATCTCGCGCCAGCTCTGGGCAAGGTCGAAGTCCTCGGGTCGGTGCACGGGATCGCCGGTCGGGTCGGCGGACGACACGCGGTCGATCCGGAAGACCCGCCGGCCGGCCTCGGTGTGGGAGACGAGGTACCACGACGGACCTTTGGCGACGATGCCCAGCGGGTGGACGGTTCTCACGGTCTCGGCGCCTTTGCGGTCGACGTAGCCGAGCCGCACCTGGACGCCGCGGATCACCGCGTCCTGGAGTTCGTCGAGGAAGAAGGGTGGTCGTCGCTCGACCGGACTCGACCCCCATCGTTGCGGGTCCATGACCAACGACGACGCCGCTGCCTCGGCCTGCACCCGGAAGGGCTCCGGCAAGGCATGGACGAGCTTGCGCAGAGCCGCTTTCACGGCCGGCGTCGCAGCCGAGGCCGGGCCGGCGACCAGGAACAGGGCGCGGGCCTCACTCGCGGTCAACCCGGACAGGTCGGTGCGGGCGCCGCCCACGAGGCGCCAGCCGCCGCCTCGGCCCTGCATGGAGTACACGGGTACCCCTGCCATGGCCAGGGCGTCGAGGTCGCGGCGGGCGGTGCGCTCGGAGACCTCAAGCTCTCGGGCGACCTCTGCTGCTGTCACCTGCTCGCGCCGTTGCAGCAAGAGGAGGACGGCCACCAGCCGGTCGGTTCGCACGCCGACAACACTTTCACATAAAACCGGTCATGGGGTGACCGGTTTCGGTCGGCAAGATGGCGACACGACCTCACCGACGAGCCCCACGACCGTATCGACCCTCGGCCCGTCAGGGGTGCGCCGACGCTGTCTCCGGGCACCTTCGTCGCCTGATCATCCTGAAAAGACAAAGAGGAAATTCCATGTTCAATCCAACCGATTTCCCCAAGCCCGCTCTCATTTCAGTCAACGGCGTGGAACTCGAAGTCTTCGAAGCGGGCCGACAGAATGGAGGAAAGCCCATCGTGCTCTGCCACGGCTGGCCAGAGCATGCCTTTTCTTGGCGCCACCAGATGCCCGCCCTTGCCGCAGCGGGCTACCACGTCATCGCCCCAAACCAACGGGGCTATGGCAACTCATCCCGCCCGACCGAAGTAGCCGACTACGGCATTGAACACCTGTCGGGTGATCTCATCGCACTTCTCGATCACTACGAATACGAAGACGCCACCTTTGTCGGCCATGATTGGGGTGCAAATGTCGTCTGGGGGCTGACCCTATTGCATCCCAACCGTGTAAACAGGGTGATCAACCTGAGTCTGCCCTACTTCGAGCGCGGAGAAAAACCCCCGGTCGAGTTCATGGAAGACATGCTTGGCAGCGACTTCTATTTCGTCCACTTCAATCGACAGCCAGGCGTCGCAGACGCCGTACTCGAAGAAAATACATTCCAGTTCCTTCGCAACTTGTACCGGAAGAACGAGCCTCCCAGAGAGCCTCAGCCAGGTATGGCGTTGATCGATCTCGCCAGGGCCGAAACGCCACTCGGCGAACCCGTAATGAGCGACAGCGAACTGGCCGTTTTCGTCTCCGCCTTCGAGTCATCGGGGTTCACGGGCAGTATAAATTGGTACAGAAACGTTGACCGCAACTGGCACCTGCTGGCGGACGTGGAACCGGTCATCCAACAGCCCGCACTCATGATCTACGGCGACAGGGATGGGGTCGCCAGGTCTGAAAAACTGGCAGAGCTCGTGCCCAATGTGGAAGTGGTCAATCTGGATTGCGGTCACTGGATCCAGCAAGAGAAGCCGGAAGAAACAAACCAAGCGATTCTGAAATGGCTGGAACAGCAGGGTGCCACCTACTGACCTTCGAAGCCTGATGTAGGTGGGGCTGACGGTTCATGATCGCTGCGGTATGCCGAGTGCGTGCGGTATGCGCAAGGGGGTGGTCCGACCGACGAGCGGCGGGCCTTCCGCGAGGAGTTGAGGATGGAGGCGGCCGAGCGGTCTCGGCGGGACAGCACTTGGAACCGGCTGGTCATCCGTCTCGACGCCCACTGGAGCGCCGAAGACGCCCACCCGCCCTGTCACGCACCAGTCGACTCAGCCACCGACTCACCGCATGACCGAATGGCCCAGCAGAGTCGGCGCCATGGACGAAACAAACGGCCGCCTCCAGGACCCGCGAGGGTCCGGGAGGCGGCCGGTACACCCGGGGGCGGTTCCCCGGCTCGTGTCCGGAATTACAGGGCGACACCCAGCAGGGCGTCCACGGCGCGCGACACCAGGCCGGGCGCGCCCTCGTCCGTACCGCCCTCGGCGCGCTGGGCCTCGGCCCAGCGGTCCACGGCGGCGAGCGCCGCCGGCGCGTCCAGGTCGTCGGCCAGGGCGGCGCGGATCTCCTCGACGAGCGCGTCGGCGGCGGGCCCGTCGGGCCGGGAGACCGCCGCACGCCACCGGCCGAGGCGGTCCACGGCCTCCTGGAGGACCTCGTCGGTCCACTCCCAGTCGGCACGGTAGTGGTGCGCCAGCAGCGCCAGCCGGATGGCGGCCGGGTCCACGCCGCCACGGCGCAGCGCGGAGACGAAGACGAGATTGCCCTTGGACTTGGACATCTTCTCGCCGCCCAGGGCGACCATGCCGGCGTGCACATAGGCCTGGGCGAACGGGTGCTCACCGGTGAGGACCTGGGCGTGCGAGGCGCCCATCTCGTGGTGCGGGAACGCGAGATCGGAGCCGCCGCCCTGCACGTCGAAGCCCATGCCGAGGTGGTCGAGGGCGATGGCCACGCACTCGATGTGCCACCCGGGCCGGCCGCGCCCGAGGCTGCCGCCGTCCCAGCTCGGCTCCCCGTCCCGGGCGGCCATCCACAGCATCGGGTCGAGCGGGTTCTTCTTGCCGGCGCGGTCGGGGTCGCCGCCGCGCTCCGCGGACAGCGCGCGCATCGCCTCCGCGTCGTAGTGCGACACCTCGCCGAAGCGGGGGTCGGACTCGACGGAGAAGTAGACGTCGCCGTCGAGTTCGTACGCGGCACCCGCGTCCCGGAGCCGCTCGACGAGCGGAACGATTCCCGGGATGGCCTCGACGGCGCCGATGTAGTGCCGCGGGGGCAGCATCCGCAGCGCGGTCATGTCCTCGCGGAAGAGGGCGGTCTCGCGCTCCGCGAGCTCGGTCCAGTCCTGGCCGTCGCGCCGGGCGCGCTCCAGCAGCGGGTCGTCCACATCGGTGACGTTCTGGACGTAGTGAACCTGCCGCTTGGTGTCGAGCCACACGCGCTGGACGAGGTCGAACGCGTTGTAGGTCGCCGCGTGACCGATGTGGGTCGCGTCGTACGGGGTGATGCCGCAGACGTAGATACGGGCGACGGGACCGGGGGCGAGGGTGACACGGCCGCCGGTCGCGGTGTCGTGGATCCGGAGGTCGCGGCCCTTGCCGGGCAGGGCGGGGACCTCGGAAGCGGGCCAGGCATGCATGTCATGAGCGTAACCGGATGCATGTTCCGGATACGAACCGGACGCCCTCTCTTGGCCGGTTAGGCGCTCTTGCGCCTGCTCCTGCTGTGGGGGTAATGGCAGCTGTGGGCCGGTGCTCCGGCCGGCCCGGGCGGACCGGCACTCGGACGGGCCAGGGACACACCGGCGCCCGGCCCGACGCATGGGATCGGCCACTCGGCCGCCCGCGCCACGTCGTGCACTCGACCGGACGCGCGACACGGCACCCGGGCGGACCGGGCGGACCGGGCGGAGGGTCCTGGTCCCACCCGTGAGGTCCCGGCACGCCCCGTGGGTCCTACACCGGCGGCCAGGGAATCGCGGGCCAGTGCCCCGCCGGCTGCGGGTGGCGGGCGCTCGTGCGCAGCGCCCGTACCCGGCCCCGCACAGCTGCCGTCTCGTCCCGGGTGATCAGCTCGGACAGCCGCCCGGCCAGCGGTGCCCCGTCGCCCAGGGATGCGTCCAGGACCTCCAGGACGGCCAGGGCCTCCTCCGTCAGCGGCTCTCCCGCCCAGCCCCACAGCAGGGTCCTCAGGCGGTCTTCCACGTTGAAGGTGACACCGTGGTCGATCGCGTACAGGCGGCCGTCCGCAGCGGGAAGCAGATGCCCGCCCTTGCGGTCGCCGTTGTTGATCACCGCGTCGAGCACGGCGAGCCGGCGCAGCCGGGCGTCGTCCGCGTGCACCAGGAGCGCTGTGCGCCCCTCCCCCACCTCCGCGAGGCCGACCGCCTTCCAGCCGTCCTCCGGTTCGTCTCCGTCGACGAGGGCGAGGAGGGACTGCTCCGGATCGGCCTCGATCCACAGCTGGCACATGCCCTCGCCGTACGGACCGTCACGGAGCACGGTAGGCGGCACCAGCCCCCATCCGGTGGCCTCGGACAGCTCGTACGCGGCCACCTCGCGCTGGGCCAGCGTGCCGTCGGGGAAGTCCCACAGCGGGCGCTCGCCGGCGACGGGCTTGTAGACGCAGTGCGCCTCCCGGCCGTCGAGGACGACGGCGCAGTACAGCGCGGCGTTGGACGCCTCGCGGATACGGCCGCGCACGGTGATCTCGCCCCGGGCGAGGAGTTCCAGGTGCCCGTCGTGCGCGGTCACGCTCCGCGGCGGTATCCGTTCTGGCGCGGGCATACGTGTCCCTCCGGGTCGAGCGGCAGGCTGCACAGCGGGCACGGCGGCCGACCCGCGTTGACGACGTCCAGCGCGCGCTTGGCGAAGGCCCTCGCCTGGGCGCCGCTCAGCCGCACGCGCAGCATCGGCGGACCGTTCTCCTCGTCCTGCAACAGCCGTTCCTCGGCCTCCGCGAGGTCCTCCTCGGAGTCCGCGTCCAGCTCCACCAGGGCCTGGGCCTCGACGATCATGCGCTGTTCCTCGCCGTCCCAGGCCAGCGCCATGGTCCCGACCCGGAACTCCTCCTCGACCGGCGCGTCGAGCGGTGCGGTGTCGGCGATGTCCGTGGGGGCGACGGCCGGGACGGGGGCGTTGCCCCCGGTGCGCCGCACCACCTCGTCGAGCAGCTCGTCGATCCGCTCGGCGAGCGCGGCCACCTGGGTCTTCTCCAGAGCGACGCTGGTCACCCGCCCCCCTGCGGAAGCCTGCAGGAAGAACGTACGACGTCCAGGCAGCCCGACCGTGCCGGCCACGAAACGCTCCGGCGGGTCGTACAGGAACACCTGACGGGTCACGTCCTGCTCCCTTGGATTCAGAGGATCTTCGGTGCCGGAAGCGGGCTTCCGGGGTTCGGCCCGTCCACCCTACTGCGCCCGGCGATCACGGTGCGCCCGCGCCGCCGCCGACCACCGCCGACCCGTCCGTCCCGCCCTCACGGGGCTCGTTCACGTTCTCGCGCGGCCGGAGGGAGTCCAGGTCACCCGTGTCGCCGAGCCTCAGCAGGAAGGGCCGCAGACGGGTGTAGCGGATCGCCGTCACGGAGCACGGTTCGACGTGGACCCGCTGGAAGAGGTCGAGGTGCATGCCGAGGGCGTCCGCCACGACGGACTTGATGACGTCGCCGTGGGAGCACATCACGTACACGGCGTCCTCGCCGTGGTCCCGCTCGATCCGGGCGTTCCAGTCGCGCACGGCGTCGACGGCCCGGCCCTGCATGGCCCGCATCGACTCGCCGCCGGGGAACGCCGCGGCGGACGGGTGCCGCTGGACGACCTCCATCAACGGCTCGCCGGCGAGTTCCGTCAGCTTGCGGCCGGACCACTCGCCGTAGTGGCACTCGCCGATCCGCGCGTCGCCGTGGAGCGGAAGGCCCGGCCGTGCGTCGAGCAGCGGCTGCAGGGTCTCCCGGCAGCGCTGCAGCGGACTGGTGACGGCGGCCGCGAGTGACAGCCCGGCGAGCCGCGCGGGCAGGGCGGCCGCCTGCGCGGTGCCGTGCTCGTCGAGCGCGATGCCCGGCGTCCAGCCCGCGAGCACCCCCGCGGTGTTGGCGGTGGACCGTCCGTGGCGTACGAGGATCAACGTGGCCATGGCGGCCAGCCTACGGGCTGTCCCGTAATCCCCAGCGGGCGCACGACGACAGCTGCGGCACCTCTCTGCGTTGCCGGATCGCCCGAATACGCCCAGTATGAGGACCACCCTCCGCGTTGCGACGTACCGCGTCTGACGCCGCACGCTGATCCACCGGTGATGACGGGACAGCCCTCAGCCAAGTCAGGACGTGTCCGGGGGACCTGGCGGTGACCCGCACACCGGGCGGCTCGTCCGCCCCTCCCTCCGGCAGGAACTGGGCGGTGCGCCCCGGCGGTTCGCACCGCCGAGGTGCGCCCGGGGCGCGGGGGCGGAAGAATGCGCGCCGTGATCGTGGACTGCGCCATCTACCGGGACGGCCGCCGGGCCGAGGGCCCGGAGGATCTCTCCGACGCGCTCGCACTGGCCCGTACGTCCAGGAACACGTTCCTGTGGATCGGGCTGCACGAGCCGAACGAGGAGGAGTTCGACCGCGTCAGCAGTGAGTTCGGGCTGCACCCGCTGGCCGTCGAGGACGCCCTCAAGGCCCATCAGCGGCCGAAGCTGGAGGTCTACGACGACTCGCTCTTCGTGGTCCTCAAACCCGTCGTGTACGAGCCGGAGTCGGACACTGTCAGCGCCGGCGAGGTGATGGTCTTCGTCGGCGACTGCTTCGTCGTGACGGTGCGGCACGGCGAGGCCGCGCCCCTCGGGGCGGTGCGACGGCGGCTGGAGGCCGACCCGGACGTCCTGCGCCACGGTCCGACGACCGTGCTGTACGCCGTCAGCGACGCCGTCGTGGACCGCTACATCGAGGTGGCCGCCGAGCTCCAGGTGGATCTGGAGGAGCTGGAGGCCGCCGTCTTCGCACCCGCCGGCGACACCCGGCACACGGCTGCCAAGATCTACGGCTTCAAGCGGCAGGTGCTCGAGTTCCGGCGGGCGACCGGGCCGCTGGCCGCACCGATGGCCAAGCTCGCCGGTGCGTCGGTGCCCTTCGTGGACGAGCATTCCCAGCCGTTCTTCCGCGACGTCAACGACCATCTGACGCGTGCCAACGAGCAGGTGGACGGACTGGACCGGCTGCTGTCCGACGTGCTGTCCGCCCACCTCGCACAGACGGGCGTGCGGCAGAACGACGACATGCGCAAGATCTCCGCCTGGGCCGCCATGGCGGCGGTACCGACGCTGGTCGCCGGCGTCTACGGCATGAACTTCGAGCACATGCCTGAGCTGACCTGGAAGTGGGGCTATCCGGCCGCGATCGCCCTGATGGTCCTCGTGGTGTACGGGCTGTACCGGCTGTTCAAGCGCCGCGGCTGGCTCTAGGTGTTCTGTCCCGGGAGGTTGTGGACGGTGAGGCAGATCTCGGTTGAGGGATCTTGAACGGGTGAGGGCCTGCAAGGAAGTGCGGGCGGCCGGCGCCGGGGCGCCGCGTCGTCACCGGCATCGGCTCCAGGCCCTGCCGGGCCTCAGACGACGGGGGCCGTGGTCGCGGGGCCGCCGAGGGCGTCGCGGCGCTCGGGCATCCTGAGGGTGACCATGCGCCGCCAGCCACCGGCGCGTTCGAAGGCGTACAGGGCGTGGATACCACCGGCGAGCACCGCCGACTTGGATCTGGGCCAGTTGAGGATCCGCCCCATGTGGGACATGACCGCGAGGCTGACGTCCCGGTAGACGGCGATCTCGGTGAGGGCGCACTCGCGCAGGGTGCCCTGGATGGCGCGTCCGTGCCCGGCGCGGGCGAGGCGGAGCAGTTCCTCGTGGCAGTAGGAGAGGTGGTTGTCCTCGTCGTTGCAGATCTGCCTGACGGCCCTGCCGACCTCGGGGTGGTCGCCGAAGAACCGCACCAGCATGTCCATCTGGTCGGCGGCGCGCTGCTCCGTGACCCGGCTGTGCGAGAGGTAGACGACGATGTCCCGCTCGGTGAGCCGTTCGTCACGGCGCAGCTTCTCGTGCGCCAGTCCGATCCCCTGCCGCTCCAGGAGCATCGTGTAGTCGGTCTCGGGCGGGACTCCGACCGGGTCCAGACCCCGCTTCCTCAGCAGGGCGTTGAAGATCCGGCCGTGCTTGTCCTCGTCCGCGCCGTGCCGGGTGATCTTCGGCGCGAGCGCCCGCATGGTGTCGGGCACGAGCGCGGCGATACGGCCGTTCTCCCAGCCGCCCTGGGCCTCGCCGCTGGCCGCGATCGAACAGAAGAGCTGGTAGGAATCGTCGTTCTCGAGGATTTCCTGGAAAAGGCTTCGGGCCGAGAGCATCACTGCCACCTCCGTGAGGCACCCGTGGGCGACGGGCGTCCGCAGAGAACGAGTCAAATGCGGACCGGACGGACAGGCAACAGGTGAGCGTGGCGACTCCGCCGAAAGAAGGATCACAAGGGCATACCGGCCCCCGGCGGACGGACGGGCGCCCCCGTCGGAGGCGGACGGCGGGCGCGGACCGGTGGCGACGATGCCCGGCGCCGGCATGTCGACGATGCCCGCGTCCGGGGCGTGACCGAGGACGGGGTGAGGCGTTAGACCTCGTGACGGCCGTGGCGGGGATGACCCCGAGCCCCCACCACGGCCGCAGGCATGTCTGGCGCCGTCCGCGGCGGACGGCTGGTGACCGGCGGCCGGGGCCCGCCCGGCGGGAGAGCCCGCCCCGCGTTCGGGCCGTACACCGACCGCCGGGCGGGGGTCCGGTCCTCCGGCAGGCGTTATGCGAGTCCGGCGCGCTCCAGGGCCTCGGTGCCGGCCCGCAGGGCGGTCAGCCTCTCGTCCAGGGTGAAGCCGGCCGGGGCGAGGGTCAGGGTGGTCACGCCGGCGGCGGCGTAGGACCGCATGCGGTCCGCGATCCGGTCGACGGTGCCCAGCAGGGCGGTGGAGTCGATCAGCTCGTGCGGCACGGCCGCCGCCGCGCCGGCCTTGTCCCCGGCGAGGTACTTGTCCTGGATCTCCGCGGCTTCCTTCTCGTAGCCCATGCGCTGGGCCAGCTGGTTGTAGAAGTTCTGCTTGCGGCTGCCCATCCCGCCGACGTACAGCGCGGTGTACGGGCGGAACATGTCGGCGAGGGCCCGGACGTCGTCGCCGACCGCGAGCGGCACCGTGGGGCAGACGTCGAAGCCGTCCATCGTCTTACCCGCCTTCTCGCGGCCCGCGCGGATGTACCGGATCGCGGTGTCCTCGAGGTGCTCGGCGGAGGGGAAGATCAGCAGCGCACCGTCGGCGATCTCGCCGGTCTGCTCCAGGTTCTTGGGGCCGATGGCGGCGATGTACAGCGGGATGCGCTCGCGCTCGGGGTGGACGGTCAGCTTGATGGGCTTGCCCGGACCGCCGGGGAGCGGGAGCGTCCAGTGCTCGCCCTCGTACGTCAGACGCTCGCGGGTCATCGCCTTGCGGACGATCTCCACGTACTCGCGGGTGCGGGCGAGGGGCTTGTCGAACCTGACGCCGTACCAGCCCTCCGACACCTGCGGTCCCGAGACGCCGAGGCCGAGGCGGAACCTGCCGCCGGAGAGCGAGTCCAGGGTGGCGGCGGTCATCGCCGTCATCGCCGGCTGGCGGGCGGGGATCTGGAGGATCGCGGAGCCCACGTCGATGCTCTCGGTCTGGGCGGCGACCCAGGAGAGGACCGTCGGCGCGTCGGAGCCGTACGCTTCGGCGGCCCAGCAGACGTCGTAGCCGAGACGGTCCGCCTCCTGGGCGACGGCGAGGTTGTCGCCGTCCATGCCCGCGCCCCAGTAGCCGAGGTTGATGCCCAGCCGCATACCGCTCCCCTTATCGCTCCGTGTGCTTCGGATGTACCGATTTACCGATGAGTAACGTCCTTGTCGCGGACTCTAGCGCGGGGAACGGCGTCACGTCAGGGGTGGCCCGGCGACCGCTTGGCTGGCGAGTTGTCCACAGGGTCGCTCCGGGTGGAGCCGTGGCCAGTAATCTCGCGCCCATGGAGCAGAGGCAACTCGGCCGTACCGGCCTGCGCGTGTCCCGGATCGGGCTCGGCACCCTCACCTGGGGGCGGGACACCGGCGAGCACGACGCTGCCGACCAGTTGAAGGCCTTCTGGGACGCGGGCGGCACGCTGGTCGACACGGCGGACGTGTACGGCGGCGGCGAGGCGGAGTACCTGCTCGGCCGGCTGGTGGAACGACTGGTTCCGCGGCGCGATCTGGTCATCGCCACGAAGGCCGGCAGCGTGCTCGACCCCATGCGGCGGTTCGACGGCTCGCGCGGTCATCTGCTGACGGCCCTGGACGCCTCGCTGGAGCGGCTGGGCACCGACCACGTGGACCTGTGGCAGCTCCACGGCTTCGACCCGCACACACCGCTGGAGGAGACGCTCCAGGCGCTCGACATCGCGGTGAGCAGCGGCCGCGCGCGCTACGCGGGGGTGTCGGGCTTCTGCGGCTGGCAGCTCGCGAAGGCCGCCGCGTGGCAGCTCGCCGTGCCGGGCACACGGACCCGTCTCGCCGGCACGCAGATGGAGTACTCGCTGCTGCAGCGCGGCGTCGAGCGGGAGGTACTGCCCGCGGCGCGGGACCTCGGCGTGGGGCTGCTGCCGGCGTCCCCGCTGGGCCGCGGTGTGCTCACGGGCAAGTACCGGCTTGCGACGCCCGCGGACTCGCGCGGGGCGTCGGAGCAGCTGGCCGCCTTCGTGGAGCCGTACCTGGACGAGTCGGCGACGCGCATCGTGGACGCGGTCGCCACGGCCGCGGACGGGCTGGCGACGACCCCGCTCGAAGTGGCGCTCGCCTGGGTCCGCGACCGGCCGGGCGTAGTGGCGCCGATCGTCGGCGCCCGCAACGCGCAGCAGCTCACGCAGGCGTTGTCAGTGGAGGGTCTTAGTCTTCCTGACGAGATCTGCCGGGCGCTGGACGACGTGTCGGCGCCCGTGCACCGCTATCCCGATCAGGACTGGAGCACGCTGTGACTGCGCTTCCCGGGGCGAGCCCCGGCACCCCCGCCGAGGATCCCGCGTCCGAGGGCTCCGCGCCCGCGGACTCCGGTCCGGGCACGCCCGTCACCGCGGAACGGCGAAGTGCCGGGACGGAGCCGGACCAGGTGCCCGGTGCCGCACCGGCCGGCGGAGCGGAGCCGCGGGCAGCGGACGGCGGAGGAGTCGCGGAGGATCCCTCCGCCGAGGATCCCTCAGAGGCCGCGAGCGCGGTCGACGGCGAGGCCGCCGGGGACGCCGGGGTGTCCGAGGCCCAGGCGGAGCTGGCCGCGCAGCGGGAGCTGCGGTCACGGATCGAGAAGCGCAAGGCCGAGAAGGCCGGGCCGGTCGCGGCCGGCGGGAAGCTGAGCGGCACCGCGGCCGATCTGCTGGCGGCGGTGCGGGCCGTGGAGAGCGGCGCCAAGCCGTCGGGCACGTTCTTCGACGCCTCCGCCGCGCCGAGGAGGCCGGCTCCGACGTCGGTGGCCGGGCCCGGGCGGCCGAGGGTGCCGGCGCCCGAGCCCGCACGGCAGCAGGCCGATCCGGGCACGGTGGCGGCCGTTCTGGAGGTCCTGGTGTCGGGCGGTGCGCCGGAGGGCCTGGCCGCCCGGGTCGCCGGAGTGCTCGGTGAGCAGGCGGCCGACGCGCTCCGGGAGGATCCCTGGCGGCTGCTGGCGGTGCCCGGGGTGCAGCCGGAGCAGGCGGACGGTTTCGCCCGGGCCCTGCTGGGCGCGGAGTGCCGGCCGGACGACGGCCGGCGGGCCGCGGCACTGGTCGGCTGGCTGCTGGAGCGTGCCGCGCTCCGGGGGCACACGGCTCTGGACTCCGCGGCGGTGCGTACGGCGCTCGCCGGACACTCGGTGCCGGACCCGGACGAGGCGTTGCAGCACGCCATCGCCGAGGGGGTCGTGCTGGTCTTCCAGGACGGCGCCGACGCCGTGGAACCGGAGGAGGCCGAGGGTCCCGAAGGGCCTGATGAGCACGGGGCGCCGGAGGCCGGGGAGGACTCCGGGCCGCAGGCCACGGTCCCGGTCCTGCTGGGCCTGGACCGGTACGCCCTGGCGGAGGAGAGCCTCGCCGACGGTCTGGCCCGGCTGGTCAAGACCGCGCAGCCGGCGTCCTGGGAGGAGGCCGCCGGGGCCGCGGGGTCACCGTCGGCCTCGGAGCTGGTCCGCGCCGCCGCCGGGCACGGCATGGTCGCGCACACGGGCGGTGGGGCGGCCCGCGCCGAGCCGGCCGCCCTTGTGGAGGCCGCCCGCGCCCTCGGCCTGCGGGCGGTCGCCGTCGCGCACAGCGAGAACGGCCGGCGCGGGCTGGGTGCCGGCGCGGTCACGGTGGAGGGGCTGCTCTCCGGCGCCGAGGGCCCCGGCCGGGAGGAGGACGGGACGCTGGCCGTGGATCTGCTCGCGGTCCTCGACGCGCCGCAGCTCGACGTCGAGACCGCGGCCGTGCTGGTGGAGTCCCTGCCGGACGGTTGCCGGCTGGTGCTGAGCGGGGACCCGGGTGTGCTGTGGTCGGCCGGCGCGGGTCGGGTGTTCGCCGATGTGCTGGCCGCCCGGGTGTGCCCGGTCGTCGCCTCCCGCACGCCCGATCCCGGGCCACTGGGCGAGTTGGTCTCCGGGATCGGCGTCGGCGAACTCAACCGGGTCGAGGCCCCCGGCAAGGAGGTCGTGATCGTTCCGGTGCGGGACGCGGGCGAGGCCGTGCACCGTACGGTCCAGTTGGTCGCCGACTCTGTCCCGAGGGCGATCGGGGTGCCGTCGGCCGACACCCAGGTCATCACGGTCGGCCATGGAGGCTCCGCGGGCACGAGGGCGCTCAACGCCGCCCTCAAGGAGCGGTTCAACCCCGGTCCCGGCCGATTCGGCGGCTTCGACCCTGCCGACCGTGTCGCCTACACCCCGGCTCCCGGGCGGACCCTGACCGGCACGGTGGTCTCGGCCGACGCGGAAGGGCTGCGCGTCGACTGCGAGGGCAGGGCCGTCCTCGTCCCGAAGGACCTGGTGGAGTCGACGCTCCGGCACGGCTGGGCGCTCACGGCACACCAGGCGGCCGGGATGCGCTGGCCCGCGGTCGTCGTGGTGCTGCCGGGGGACGCGGCACAGGGCCTCAGCCGCCCCTGGGTCTACACGGCGTTCAGTCGCGGGGAGCGCCATCTGTCCGTGGTCCACGGAGTGGAGCAGGCTCTGGCGCGCGCGGTGGCCGAGATCCCGTCCGAGGACCGGACGACCCGGCTGCGCCCGCTTCTGGAAAGCCTGCTCGCGCCGGGCGCCGAGGCCGCCGGCGCCTGAGCGGATGCGACGCTCCGGCGCAGCGCGATACGAGGTGGCGCCCCGGTGAGGGCCCTCACCCTTGGGTGTGAGCGGCCTCTCTGCCGGGCAGCGCCGCCCCCGCCCACCCGCACCCCGGGCGTGCCCCCACCCCGGGCGCCACCGCCGCGCACGGCGCCACGAGGCCCCGACCGGGAGTGAACGGCACCCACCACGGCCCGTGCACGGCGTTCCGCTCGCGGCCGGGCACGGTATGACGGTGCCCGGGTGAGCCTCAGCCAGCGGCCGTGCACGGCCTCGCCCGGGAAGCCGTAAGGGGACGCGGCGCCCAGGTCCGAGGGTGGGCGTGGCCGCCCGTTGCTGCGGACGCGGACGGGCGGGCCGCCGGGCCGGCTTCCGCCCACGCGGCACGGCGCGGCGAGGCCCGGCGTGGAGACGGGCGGTCGCCGCGGGGGTCTCGCGCGACGCACCAAGCGGTTCCGCTCACGCGGAGTGGAGGTCGTCCAGGTCCTCCTCGTCGAAGACGGAGCTGACGTCGAAGCGGCAGACGACACGCTCCGGGTCCGCCTGGTCGAAGGGGGTGCTGAGCCATTCGCCAGGCTCGGGGAGTTCATCGGCGGCGGCGACCCACAGGGTGGAGTCGCCCTCCTCCAGGCCGAACTCCTTGTGCCGGGACGCGATCTCGTCCGGCTCGAACTCGCCGAACAGCACCCCCAGCGCGGCGTGCACACTCGCCCCCACGACCGCCGCGGAGGTGTCGTCCGCGTTCTCGTCCCGGTCGAGATCCGCGACCCGCTGGGCCTGTGCGAGCAGACGCTGAGGCTCCACGACGGCGTAGTCGCGTCGGATGAGAACACTCAGCGCGTTCGGTTCGTCCGGTCCCGTGTACGGCGGCATCGAGTCGTCCGCGCCGGGGATCTCGAAGGGGGTGACCTCGTCATAGCGGTCGTACAGCCGCTCGTCGTACGCCTCGGCCGCGGCGGCAAGGGCGTTGAAGGCCGCGTACACCGCCGGGTCGTCCTCTCCCGTGCGGCGTTCGACCGCTTCGAGGTGGCGGTCCAGCGCTGCTTTGACCGCCTCGGCGGCGGCGCGGACCTCGGCAGCCGTGGGCTGCGCAGGAGCGGATGCATCAGACATAGTGCAGACGCTATCCGTAGTCGGCCCGTGCCCGCACAATAGATGCGATGCCGGAATACGAATTTGTCGACGTGTACGTGCCTCGCGGGGTCTCCCGCAAGGAGGCCACCCGTCTGCTGACCGACCATGCCGAATACGGACACTGGGAGTTGGACAGGCTGACTCTCCTCCGTGACGGCAGCCGCCGCGTACGGCTCCGCCGTCGCATCATCCGTCAGGTGCGCGCCACTTGGTGAGCGTCTGCTGCACGAAGGACGGAGCGGGCCCGCGGTTGCGGACCCGCTCCGTTGTGTCATCGCACCATCACACGGAGGCACGGGCCTTGCGGTAGAGGAGCGCTCCGCCGAGCAGCAGGCCGGCGGCCGAGGATGCCCCCAGGCCGAGCGAGCCGGCGCCGGTCCGGGCGAGCTCCTCGGTGGCCTCGGGCGGTGTGACGGTGTTGGCCCCCGGCGTGTTCGGCGTGGTGGGCTCGACCGGCGTACCCGGCACGCCGGGCTGGACGGGCGTCCCGGGCTCGTTCGGCTCCCCCGGCTCACCGGGCTCGTTCGGCTCCCCCGGCTCCCCCGGCTCCCCCGGCTCACCGGGCTCACCGGGCTCACCGGGCTCACCGGGCTCACCGGGCTCGTTCGGCTCGTTCGGCTCGTTCGGCTCCCCCGGCTCACCGGGCTCACCGGGGTTCCCGCCGTCGGCGTTGCCGCAGTCGTTGCCGAGCGCGCCGTTGCCGAGCCCGCCGATCGTCACGCTGTTGCCGCAGGCGTTCACGGGCACATGGACGGGCGCCTGCACGACGTTGCCGGAGCCGACGCCGGGAGAGTTCGACGAGACGCCCTCGGCGTGGGCGCCGCCCTCGCCGCCGTCCGCCGAGGTGTTGGCGCAGCCGTTGCCGAACGCGGGGTTCAGCGCGCCGATGATGTTGACGGTGTTGCCGCAGACGTTGACCGGGACGTGGACCGGCACCTGGACCGTGTTCCCGGAGAGCACGCCCGGGGAGTCGGAGGCGCCGCCGTGGGCCCCCGCGCCGCCGTGCGCGTGTGCGTAGCCGCTGCCGAGGACGAGCACGCCGCCCGCGGCCGCCACGGTGATCAGGCCCTTGCGCGTGACCTGTCGCATAGCTGGTTCCTGCCTTCTGACGTCCGGACTGCCCCGGGCACCGTGCCCGGGAGCGGGGTGAATGCGGGCGGCCCCGGAGTGCACGGCGTGCACTCCGGGGCCGCCGGGTCAATCCCTCACAGGAGCGAGACGCAACGTCAGTCGTTGACGCAGACGTTGCCGAAGGCCGGGTTCAGCAGACCGATCACGGAGATCGTGTTGCCACAGACGTTCACCGGCACGTGGACGGGCGCCTGCACGACGTTGCCCGAAAGCACGCCGGGGGAGTTCACGGCGGCACCCTGGGCACCCGAGTCGGCGACGGCCATGCCCGCACCCGCGAGAACCAGACCACCAGTGGCAGCCGCAGCGGCGACGACCTTCTTGATCATTATTCCTCCTAGTTGGCAATGCGATCCCAACTGCGGACCGCACACCTGTAACGAGGAGGGGCTAATGGGGCTACTAGCGTATGAGCCCATTCACCCTTCTCAGTCAAATGCGCACGCGCGGACGAATGTTGCCGCTCCGCCTCCGCCCGACGGGACCACCCCGCCCGCAGCGAGGGACGCCCCGCGGCTCCGATTGCCGCGGGGCCCCTGGCCTCCGTCCTCGGGGGGCTGCTCCCGGCCGGCTCAGCTCTCGTCGAGGAAGCGGTCCAGCACCCGTACGCCGAACTTCAGGCCGTCCACCGGCACGCGCTCGTCCACCCCGTGGAACATCCCGGCGAAGTCCAGCTCCGGCGGCAGCTTCAGCGGCGCGAAACCGAAGCAGCGGATGCCGAGGTCGTCGAAGGACTTGGCGTCGGTGCCGCCGGAGAGCATGTACGGCACGGCCCGGGCGATCGGGTCCTCGGCGCGCAGCGCCGACTGCATGGCGTCCACGAGGTCGCCGTCGAAGCTCGTCTCCAGCGCCTTGTCGGCGTGGACGTCCTCGCGGCGGACCCGGGGGCCGAGGAGCCGGTCGAGGTCGGCGAGGAACTCCTCCTCGTAGCCGGGCAGGAAGCGTCCGTCCACGTGAGCGGTCGCCTGCCCCGGGATGACGTTCACCTTGTAGCCGGCGCCCAGCATGGTGGGCGCGGCGGAGTTGCGGAGCGTGGCCCCGATCATCTTGGCGATGCCGCCGAGCTTGGCGAGGGTCGCCTCCATGTCCTCCGGGTCGAGCGGGGTGCCGAGCGCGTCCGACAGTTCGTCCAGGAAGGACCGCACGGTCTTGGTCACCCGCACCGGCCAGGTGTGGCGGCCGAGCCGGCCGACGGCCTCGCAGAGCTCGGTGATGGCGTTGTCGTGGTTCGTCATGGAGCCGTGCCCGGCGGTGCCCTCGACCGTGAGCCGCATCCAGTGCATGCCCTTCTGGGCCGTCTCGACGAGGTAGAGCCGCAGGTTCTCGTTGACGGTGAAGGAGAAGCCGCCGACCTCGCCGATCGCCTCGGTGACCCCCTCGAAGAGATCGGGGTGGCGGTCGACGAGGTGCCGGGCGCCGTACGTACCGCCCGCCTCCTCGTCCGCGAGGAACGCCAGCACCACGTCGCGCGGAGGCCGGCGGCCGCTGCGCAGCCGGTCGCGCACGACGGCGAGGGTCATCGCGTCCATGTCCTTCATGTCCACCGCACCCCGGCCCCAGACGCAGCCGTCGGCGATCTCCCCGGAGAAGGGGTGGTGGGTCCAGTCGTCGGCGCTGGCCGGAACGACGTCGGTGTGGCCGTGGATGAGCAGTGCCGGGCGGGAGGGGTCCTCGCCCTCGATCCGAGCCACTGTGGAGGCCCTGCCCGGGTGCGACTCGATGATCCTGGGTTCCAGACCGACCTCGGCGAGCTTCTCCGCCACGTACTCGGCGGCCGCCCGCTCGCCCGGGCCCGAGTGGTCGCCGTAGTTGCTGGTGTCGATCCGGATCAGATCGCGACAGAGGTCGACGACCTCGTCCTCGCCGGAGACCTTCCGGGCGGTGTCCGTCTCGCTCACGCTGATTCCTCCCGCTGTCGCTCTGGTGGTCCCCCACATCCTCCCCCTCCCGGGGCCGCACCCCAAGGGCGGCCGCCCGCCGACACACGCCCGTCGCCGGCGGCGGGCCGGCCCCGGGTGCCGGGGACGGGCGCGTGATCGAGCACCCCCGAATGTTTGCTATGGTTTTCCACGTCGGAACGGCCCAGGGCCGGGAGACAGACACCTTGTCCGGGTGGCGGAATGGCAGACGCGCTAGCTTGAGGTGCTAGTGCCCTTTATCGGGCGTGGGGGTTCAAGTCCCCCCTCGGACACCACCAGAGAACCCCAGCTGAGCTGGGGTTCTTTGTTTGTGCCGGGCTGGCGCACCGGTCGGTGCGGGGATGAGGTGAGGAGCTGTGGGACGCGGACGGCGGGCGGCTCCGGCGGCCCCGCTGCCGCAGCGGGACGGGATCGACCCGGTGCGGCTGCGGCTTCCCGAGGACCCGGACGGCGCCTGGCCCACGGTGCGGGACCATCTCGTCCACCGGTTCGCCGGGGCGGTCGGCGCCGGGCGGGTGGACGCGATGCTGCGGGACGGACGCTTCGTCGGCACGGACGGTCCCGTCGCCACGGACGAGCCGTACACCGCCGGGCGGTACGTGTGGTTCCACCGCGACTTCGCGCCCGAGACGCCGGTGCCGTTCGAGATCGGGATCGCCCACCGCGACGAACGGATGGTGATCGCCGACAAGCCGCACTTCCTGGCGACGACACCGCGTGGCAGCCACGTCACGGAGACCGCGCTGGCTCGGCTGCGGCGCGATCTGGGGCTGCCCGGGCTCCAGCCTGCGCACCGGCTGGACCGGCTCACCGCGGGGCTCGTGCTGTTCGTCGTGCGGCCCGGTGACCGCGGCGCCTACCAGACGCTCTTCCGCGACCGCCGGGTGCGCAAGGAGTACGAGGCGGTGGCTCCGTACGACCCGGCGGTGGCACTGCCCGTGACCGTACGGAGCCGCATCGAGAAGGAACGCGGGGTGCCCGCGGCGCGGGAGGTGCCGGGCGAGCCCGACAGCGAGAGCCGGATCGAGCTGCTGGAGCGGAGGGGCGGGCTGGGCCGGTACCGGCTGCTGCCGGCCACCGGCCGCACCCATCAGCTGCGGGTGCACATGAGCGGTCTGGGGCTGCCGATCCTGAACGACCCGCTGTATCCCGCGGCGCTCCCGGCCGAGGCGCCGGAGGACTTCTCGCGTCCGCTGCAACTGCTCGCACGGACACTGGAGTTCACCGACCCCATCACCGGGGAGCCGCGCCGGTTCACCAGCCGCCGGCGGCTCGCTCAGTGGCCGCGGTCGATCCACTCCTGAAGGTGCGGCGCCTCGACGCCGATCGTGGTCGTCTCTCCGTGGCCGGGGCGGACCAGTGTCTCCGGTGGAAGCGTGAGGAGCCGGTCCCGGACCGAGTCGATGATCGTCGGGAAGTCGGAGAACGACCGGCCCGTCGCTCCCGGGCCGCCCTGGAACAGGGTGTCGCCGGTGAGGACGGTGGCCAGTTCGGGAGCGTGGAGGCAGATCGCGCCGGGCGCGTGGCCGGGGGTGTGCAGGACGGTCAGTGCGGTGCCGGCGACGGTCAGGGTCTGCCCGTCGGCGAGTTCGCCGTCGGGAGCCCGGCCGGGATGGGTCTGCTTCCACAGGGGAAGGTCGTCCGGGTGCAGCAGGACCGGCGCGCCGGTGGCCTCGGCGAGCGCCGGAGCCGCGTCGATGTGGTCGTTGTGCGCGTGGGTGCAGACGACGGCGCGCAGCGTCCGGCCGCCGAGGGCGGCGAGGATCGCGTCGGCGTCGTGGGCCGCGTCGACGACGATCGCCTCCTCGTCGTCGCCGACGATCCAGACGTTGTTGTCGACCTCCCAGGTGCCGCCGTCGAGGGAGAAGGTGCCGGAGGTGACCAGGTGGTCGATGCGGGCGGTCACAGGACCACCACCGAGCGCAGCACGTCGCCCGCGTGCATCCGGGCGAAGGCCTTCTCCACGTCGCCGAGTCCGATGGTCTCGGTGACGAACGCGTCGAGGTCGATCCGGCCCTGGAGGTGCAGGTCGACGAGCGTGGGGAAGTCGCGGGAGGGCAGACAGTCCCCGTACCAGGAGGACTTGAGCGCGCCGCCCCGGCCGAAGACGTCGAGGAGCGGCAGTTCCAGCTTCATGTCGGGAGTGGGGACGCCGACGAGGACCACGGTGCCGGCGAGGTCGCGGGCGTAGAACGCCTGCCGGTACGTCTCGGGCCGGCCGACTGCGTCGATCACGACGTCCGCGCCGAAGCCGTCCGTCAGCTCGCGGATGGCCTCCACGGGGTCCCCGCCACGGGAGTTGACGGTGTGGGTGGCGCCCATCGTCCTGGCGGTCTCCAGCTTCCGGTCGTCGACGTCGACGGCGATGATCCGGGTCGCCCCGGCCAGTCGTGCGCCCACGACGGCCCCGTCGCCGACACCGCCGCAACCGATGACCGCCACGGAGTCCCCCCGGCCCACCTGGCCGGTGTTGACGGCGGCGCCGATGCCGGCCATCACGCCGCAGCCGAGCAGGCCCGCGGCGGCCGGGGAGATCGCCGGGTCCACCTTGGTGCACTGGCCGGCGGCGACGAGGGTCTTCTCGGCGAACGCGCCGATACCCAGGGCGGGCGACAGTTCAGTGCCGTCCGTGAGGGTCACCCTCTGCCGGGCGTTGTGGGTGTCGAAGCAGTACCAGGGGCGTCCTCGCCGACAGGCGCGGCAGTGGCCGCACACGGCCCGCCAGTTGAGGATCACGTAGTCGCCCGGTTCGACCTCGGTCACGCCGTCGCCGACCGACTCGACGACGCCGGCCGCCTCGTGGCCGAGGAGGAACGGGAAGTCGTCGTTGATCCCGCCCTGCTTGTAGTGCAGATCGGTGTGGCAGACCCCGCAGGCCTGCACCTTCACCACGGCTTCCCCGGGTCCCGGGTCGGGGACGACGATCGCCTCGACCCGCACCGGTTCGTTCTTCCCGGGTGCGACCACACCTTGCACCTGCTGCGGCATTGCTGGACCTGCCCTTCGTCGCGCACTGACGTCACCACCCACTATGGCGTGCGCAGGGGTTGGTCCGTGCGCGCCGGGCGTCGAAAGGCACCTGCTCGTGAGGAACGCGGGTGACCGGCACTCGGGGCGGTCCGGCCGGCGGGGGGGGAGAGACCCGGGGACCCGGACCGCCACCGGCGCGCTCCCGGGCGACGGCGAGGTCCCCCGCCGGTTCGGGCGGGGGACCTCGTCCTGGTGGTGCGGCGCGGCGGCCGGGGGGCTCAGTCGGACCGGCGCTCGGCGGCGATGCGCCGGACCCGGTCGCGGACCGTGAACCAGCCGCCGACGAGGGCGAGCGCGATCAGCGGCAGGCAGTTGACGGTGGTGCGGCTGATCCCGCCGTCCATCCACATCAGGACCAGGACGGAGGCGAGGAAGACCAGCGTGACGATCTGGGTCCAGGGGGCCCAGGGCAGCCGGTATGCCGGGCGGGTGAGCCGGCCTTCCCTGGAGCGGTTCACGAACAGCAGCGAACAGACCATGATCATGCCCCAGGTGCCGATGATGCCGATCGAGGCGAAGTTCAGCACCAGTTCGAAGGCGTCGCCCGGCATCACGTAGTTCAGGAAGACGCCGAGGATGCCGAAGCCCGCGGTGAGCAGGATGCCGCCGTAGGGGACGCCGCCCTTGTTCATCACGCCGGTGAACCTCGGCGCGGAACCCGAGATCGACATCGAACGGAGGATCCGGCCGGTGGAGTAGAGGCCGGAGTTCAGGCTGGACAGCGCGGCGGTGAGCACGACGAGGTTCATGATGCTCGCGGCGCCCGGGATGCCGAGCTTGTTGAAGACCGTGACGAAGGGGCTCTGGTCGCCGGTGAAAGCCGTGTACGGCAGCAGCAGGGAGAGCAGCACCACGGAGCCGACGTAGAACAGGGCGACGCGCCACATGATCGAGTTGATCGCCTTCGGCATGATCTTCTCGGGGTTCTCGGTCTCACCGGCGGCGACGCCGCACAGCTCGACGGAGGCGTAGGCGAAGACGACGCCCTGGATGAGCAGGAGCATGGGCATGACGCCGCTCGGGAAGACGCCGCCGTTGTCCGTGATGGTGGACAGGCCAGGGGTGTGGCCGCCGACGTCGTGCTGGGTGACGACGAGGAAGATGCCGATGAGCATGAAGAGCACCAGTGCGCCGACCTTGATGATCGCGAACCAGAACTCCATCTCGCCGAAGTACTTCACCGAGATCAGGTTGGCGGTGAGGACGACGGCGAGGGCGATCAGCGCGAGCACCCACTGCGGGACGTCGCTGAACGCCGACCAGTAGTGGGCGAACACCGCGGCCGCGGTGATGTCCGCTATGGCGGTGGTCGACCAGTTGAGGAAGTACAGCCAGCCGGCGGTGTAGGCGCCCTTCTCGCCCATGAACTCACGGGCGTAGGAGACGAAGGCCCCGGAAGAGGGCCGGTAGAGGACCAGCTCGCCGAGCGCGCGGACGACGAAGAACGCGAAGACGCCGCAGAGTGCGTACGCGATGAAGAGCGACGGGCCGGCGCTGGCCATCCGGCCACCCGCACCGAGGAAGAGGCCCGTACCGATGGCACCGCCGATGGCGATCATGTTGATGTGTCGCGACTTGAGGTCCTTGCGGTACCCGGCGTCTCCGGCGTCCACGTGGGGGGCGGCGGTGGCCGGGGGGCCGGCGACAGGCGTATCGGCCGCAGTCATGGTGCGGTCACTCATATAGGTGTTCGCCTTCGTGAGGGGGGTGTGCGGTACCGGAACTACTCCGGCGGCCTTGCCGCGGTGCGGAGGTGGCTCACCGCGGCAAGACAGGGCGGGCGCAGACGGCCCGACACCACATGATCATGGAAACCTTGGGATCTTGGTAGTGGCGAACCTCACTCAGGCACAAATCTGAGGAATTTCAGAGGTTTCGGCAAGGAAAAGCAAGAGCGCGCCGTCTCATCGAGGCGTGGCGGACCGCCTCACGGAGCGAGTACGTCCAGCTCCTGGAGGGCCCCGGCGACGATCTGCCGAGTCAGCCCCTCGGCACGCTCGGCGTCGCCTTCGCGAACGGCTTCGGCGACCTGGACATGGACATGGACATGGACATGGAGGGTGACGGCGGCCAACGTCGTACCCAAGAGGTTTCAGTAGCGCACGGCCCGGCGTCCGACCGACGTCCGGGCCGATGCCGACGAGGACAGCGAGGCACCTATGAGCACCCCCCACGTCGTTGTGGTGATGGGCGTGGCAGGGACCGGCAAGACCACCATCGGTCCCCTGCTCGCCGAGGCACTGGGCGTTCCCTACGCCGAGGGCGACGACTTCCTTCCCGCGGGCAACATCGCCAAGATGTCCGCCGGCGTCGCGCTGGACGACGCCGACCGCGGGCCCTGGCTGGACGCCATCGGCCGCTGGGCGCACGGCAGGGCCGGGCTCGGCGGTGTCGTCAGTTGCTCCGCGCTCAAGCGGAACTACCGGGACCGGCTGCGGGCCGCGGCACCGGACGTCGAGTTCCTCCATCTGACCGGCGACCGCGCGCTGATCGAACGCCGGATGGCCGAGCGCACGGGCCACTTCATGCCCACCGCGCTGCTCGACTCGCAGTTCGCCACCCTGCAGCCCCTGCGGGGCGACGAGGCCGGCGTCGCCGTCGACGTCTCCGGCTCCCCCCAGGAAATCACCGAGCGGGCCGTCGCCGCGCTGCGCCGGCTCGAGGACTGAGGAACCACCGTGACCCGTCTCAGCGTCGAGATGCCGGCAAGCGGACGCCGCCGAACAGGGTATCCGCGGCGGGCGACGCACAGCTCGGCATGGCGGTACTCGCCGTCATCGCCGTCATCGCCGTGCTACTTCGGGACGAACGTCGGCCAGACGCTGAAGACCTGGTCGGTGATGGAGACCGTCGTCTCGGTCGTCGGCACCGTCCTCGTGCTGCTGCCGTCCCTCGTGCGGTAGCCGCGGTCAGTCCCGGTCGGGATCCCACAGCGGGTGCTCCCGGCGGGCCCACCGGCGCTCGACCGAACCGGAACGCATGCCACGGCGCGCCTCCGGGTCGGCGAACGCCATCCTGATGTGCCCGATCAGTACGACTCCGATGGTGAGCGCCAGCCAGTCGTGGACGAACGTCGCGCCGTTGCGCCAGACCAGCGGGGCGAGATGCGTGAACCACATCAGCAGCCCCGTGCCGAGCATCACCAGCACCGCGCCCGCGATCCACGCCGCGTACAGCTTCTGCCCTGCGTTGAACTTCCCGGCAGGGCGCTCCCCGGGACCGCGCCGGCGGCGGAGCGCGGCCCGCAGCCAGGTGCGGTCGTGCGGCCCGAAGCGGTTCAGCCGCCGCAGGTCCTTCCGGAACGCGCGGGAGGCCAGGCCCAGCAGGAACGGCACCGGTAGCAGCAGCCCGGACCACTCGTGCAGGGTCACCACGAGTGCGCGCCTGCCGACGAGTTCGGCGAGTGCGGGCACGTAGAGACAGGCGGCCGTGGCGACGCACAGCAGCATCAGCGCAGCCGTGGCACGGTGCACCAGGCGCTCGGCGGCGCCGAACCTCCCGACGCGGGCAGAGGGTTCAGGCGGTGGGGGCGTCGTCTCGGCCGTTCGACCGGCCGACCCAGGCGTCGATGTCATAGCCTCGCTCCTCCCAGTACCCGGGGCGCACGTCACGGGTCAGGGAGATCCCGGAGAGCCATTTCGCGGACTTGTAGAAGTACATGGGCGCGACGTACAGCCGTACCGGGCCGCCGTGCGCGTGGGAGAGCGGTTCGTCCTGCATCCGCAGGCAGACGAGGACGTCGGAGCGGCGGGCCTGGTCGAGGGTCAGGCTCTCGCTGTACGCGCCGTCGAAGCAGGTGAACCGGACCGCCCGGGCCTCCGGCCGCACTCCGACGGCGTCCAGCAGCTCCGACAGCCGGACGCCCTCGAACGGGGTGTCGGGGACGCGCCAGCCCGTCACGCACTGGACGTCGCGCACGAGGCGGGTCTGCGGCAGTCTGCGCAGGGCGGCGAGGGTGAACCCGGCGGGGCGCTCGACCAGTCCGCCGACGGTGAGCCGGTAGTCGGCGGCGGTCCTGCGGGGCACGGACGCGGCGACCGAGTAGTAGCGGAAGCCGCCGCCGTTGGGCAGCAGGCCGGTGAGATTGGTCGGGTCCTTGTCGGCGACCGACCCGAGGACGGCCTCCAGGCCGCGCTGGAGCCAGGGCGCGGCGGCGACGCCGGCGGCGCCGAGGCCGAGCACCGTGAGGACCGTACGCCGGCCGACGGGCGCGCCCTCCGAGTCCGGGTCCCGGTCCGGGTCCCGGTCCGGGGCGGGGTCCCGGTCGGGCTCCGGCTCCGGCTCCGGCTCCGGCTCCGGGGCAGCCGACGCGCTCGGGGGCGGTTGCGCCGAAGTGCCCGGGGCGGTGGGCGTGCCCGGCTCCACGGGGGTACCCGGGACGGTGGGCGTGCCCGGCTCCACGGGGGTACCCGGGACGGTGGGCGTGCCCGGCTCCACGGGGGTACCCGGGACGGTGGGCGTGCCCGGCTCCACGGGGGTGCCCGGGGCCGGCGCCGGCGGGTCGGACGGCGCCGGACCCGGGGGCGGGGTGGTTTCGTTCACCCTTGGATTCGAGCACCCGCGGCCGCCGGGATCCAGCTGCCGCGGGTATCCGTCAGAATTCCGTCACACCTGGGCGCCGGGCGCGGGCTCCGTCCCGGCGGCCTGCTCCAGCCGGAAGGCCTCGTTGCCGAGCCCGATCCGGGCGTGCACCTCGGGCCGTACGGACTTCAGGACCACGCCGTAGACCAGCCCCCCGACCAGGGAGCCGCCGATGATGCCGGGCAGGATCCAGCTCAGCGAGGAGCCGGGGCCGGCGCCGATCAGGACGTCGAAGTCCTTCACCGTGTAGACGGCGATCGCGAGGAGAGCGAGTCCCGCGAGCCCGGAGCAGACGAGCCGCCAGGCCAGCGGGCCGGCCGCGCCGCGGCGGACGAAGAAGGCGATCACGGCGAAGGAGGCGGCCGCCATCAGCAGGATCACCCCGAGGGCCCCGATGTTGCCCATCCAGGTGAACAGGCGCAGCACCGGAGTGGTCGGGTCGCCCGCGGGCATGGCGTCGGTGGCGGCGAAGGCGGCGATCACCGCGACGGAGACGACGGACTGGAGCACCGATCCGGTGGCGGGGGCGCCGCTCGTGCGGCTCGTCCGGCCGAAGCCGGCGGGCAGCAGGCCCTCCCTGCCCATGGCGAACGCGTACCGGGCGACGACGTTGTGGAAGCTGAGCAGCGCCGCGAACATACCGGTCAGGAAGAGGACGTGCAGCACATCGGTGAAGGTGGCGCCGAGCCGGCTGCCGGTGAGCGAGAACAGCAGGCCGGGGCCCTGCTCGGCCGCCTCGCGGGTGACGGCGCCGGGGCCGGTGGCGACGGTGAGCGCCCAGGCGCTGAGCGCGAGGAACAGCGCGGCGTAGCCGACGGCGAGGAACATCACGCGTGAGACGACGATCTGGGGACGGCTGGTCTCCTCCGCGTACACCGGGGACTGCTCGAAGCCGACGAACGCCGCGATGCAGAAGCAGAGGGCGGTGCCGAGACCCGCGCCGGTGAGCGTGCCGGGGTCGAAGGCGCTCAGGGAGAGTCCCTCGGGACCGGGGTCGGCGACGGCGGCGACGTCGAAGACGACGACGAGGGCGCACTCGACCACCAGGAGGACGCCGAGCACCCTGGCGTTGAGGTCGATCTTCAGCCAGCCCAGGACGGCGACGACGGCGGCGGCGGCGAGCGCCGGCACCCACCAGGCGACGGTCAGGTCGAGGTGGGCGGCGAGCAGCCCCGAAACCTCGAAGCCGAGGATGCCGTAGATGCCGACCTGCATCGCGCTGTACGCGACGAGGGCGACGAGCGCGGCCCCGGCGCCCGAGGTGGGGCCGAGGCCGCGGGCTATGTAGGCGTAGAAGGCGCCCGCGTTGTGGACGTGGCGGCTCATCTCGGCGTAGCCGACGCTGAACAGCATCAGGACGACGCCGAGGACGACGTACAGCAGGGGCTGGCCGACGATGCCCATCACGCCGTAGACGGTGGGCATGACCCCGGCCACCACCATCAGCGGTGCGCTGGCCGCGAGGACCGAGAGCAGCAGGCCCGCGGTCCCGAGCCGGCCGGCCCGCAGCGCCCGTTCCTGTCCTTTGTAGGTGTTGATCTCGCTCGTGCTGGTGGCGCTCGTGCTGGTGCTCGAACTGGCCGGCGGCATGGCGGGGCGGTCCCTTCGGGGATGGGTGGTTCAGACGGAGCCGAGCGCGGCGTCGCGCGCGGCCTGGAAAGCGTGGTGCGGGTCCCGGTCCGGATAGGACCAGGGGTCTGGGGTGGCGTGCGGCCCGATGCGGTGGAACAGGGCCGCCGCCTCGGCGGAGCGTCCCTCGCAGTACTTGGCGTGGGCGAGGTAGTTGAGGTCGAGACGGTTGCGCGGGTGGTCCTCGCCCTCCCACTCCAGCCACCAGTCGAAGGCCGCCTTCATCACCAGGCGGGCCCGCCGGCCGGTCCAGTGGCCGGAGGCGAGGGGGTCGACCGGCTCGCGGCCGGCCGCCGCCAGCACCCGGTACCGCTCGGCGTGCGCGACGACGGGCAAAACCGCGAGGGGGGAGTCGGCCGGGGCCTGCTCGGCCGCCCAGGACGCGAAGTCGTACACCTCGTGGAGCGGGTCCTGCCCGGCACCGGCACGGCGTTCGGCGAGCCGGGCGGCCATCAGATGGTGCGCGTGGTGGTGCTCGGGGTGACGGACCCGTACCTCGTCGAAGAGACGGGCGACCTCCCCCTCGGTGCCCAGGGTGCGGGCGAGGAGCAACTGGGCGAGCCACGGCGTCGGGTCCCGGGGCGCGAGCCCCGCCGCCACGAGGCAGGCGGCCCTGGCGGACTCCGGCCGTTCCTTGCCGCGCAGAGCGGCCCGGACCTCGGCGCAGGCGAGCAGCACTGCGGCGTCGGCGCTGTCAGGCTCCGCCAGGAGCCAGTCACGCGCCCAGGCGGCGCTCGACGGCGGCTCGCCGAGGACGACGAGCCGATGGCCCCGGCGGTCCCAGTCGTCACCGGTCGCCGTGAGCAGCGACCGCACGGCGCTCCACCGGCCGTGGGTCAACTGTGCTCGTGCCGACGCGAGTTCAGTGTCGTCGAGTGCGGTGTCGAAGGGCCGGCCGGAGCGCCCGGCGCGACGGCGGCGGCCGAGCGGAGGCGGAGGTGGGGGCATCCGCGTTGCTACTTTCACATCAGACTGTGAGCGAATGATCGCGCTCAGCAAAGCGGCAGCGAAGGCTCCCCGTCAAGGCCGGCCCTTCCGCAACCCCGCCGCTGCCCATCCGCGCCACGCGGGACAGGTCAACCCGCCCCGCGCACCAGCGGGTTGGTCAGGGCCACTGTCCTGCGGAGATGCCCTCGAACCGCCTCCGCGCAACCCGCCCCGGGCCGCCCGCCATGTCCCACCGGCGCCACACCCACGCGCCCCCGGTCACGACACCGCCTTCGCCGCCGCCCTGCCCGCCGCGCGCCCCGAGAAGATGCAGCCGCCGAGGAAGGTGCCCTCGAGGGAGCGGTAGCCGTGCACGCCGCCGCCGCCGAACCCGGCTGCCTCGCCCGCCGCGTACAGCCCCGGCAGCGGCTCGCCGCCGTCGGCGAGGACCCGGGACGAGAGGTCCGTCTCCAGGCCCCCGAGCGACTTCCGGGTGAGGATGTTGAGCCGCACGGCGATGAGGGGACCTGCCCCGGGGTCGAGGATGCGATGCGGGGACGCGGTGCGGATGAGCCTGTCGCCGAGGTACTTGCGGGCGCCGCGGATGGCCGTGACCTGGAGGTCCTTGGTGAAGGGATTGGCGATCTCCCTGTCCCGGGCGATGATCTCGCGGCGCAGCGCGGCCTCGTCGATGAGGGGTTCCTCGGTGAGCGCGTTCATCCCTCGCACCAGCGCCGTCAGGTCCTTCTCGACCACGAAGTCGGCCCCGTTGTCCATGAACGCCCTGACGGGCCCCGGCACTTCGGCCCGCGCCCGGCCGATGACCCCGCGCACGGAGCGGCCGGTGAGGTCGGGGTTCTGCTCACTGCCGGAGAGTGCGAACTCCTTGCCGATGATGCGCTGGTCGAGCACGAACCAGGTGTGGTCGTGGCCGGTCCGGGTGATGTGCTCCAGCGTGCCGAGTGTGTCGAAGCCGGGGAACAGCGGGACGGGCAGTCGCCGTCCGCGCGCGTCCAGCCAGAGCGAGGACGGCCCGGGCAGGATGCGGATGCCGTGCCGGGCCCAGATCGGGTTCCAGTTCTCGATGCCCTCGGTGTAGTGCCACATGCGGTCGCGGTTGATGTGGCGGGCGCCGGCCGACTCGGCGATGCCGAGCATCAGTCCGTCGACATGTGCCGGGACGCCGGAGAGCAGCTTCCCGGGCGGGGTGCCGAGCCGCTCGGGCCACTGGGCGCGTACGAGGTCGTGGTTGCCGCCGATGCCGCCGGAGGTGACGACGACGGCCTGGGCGCGGAGTTCGAACGACCCGGTGACCTCGCGGCTGCTCGCCTCGCCCCGCTCCACCGCGGACGGCTCCAGGATCTCGCCGGTGACGGTGTCGAGGGCTCCCGAGGTACGGGCGAGCCCCGTCACCCGGTGGCGGAAGCGCAGTTCGACCAGTCCGCGGGCGACGCCTTCCCTCACCCGGCGCTCGAACGGCTCGATGATGCCGGGCCCGGTCCCCCAGGTGATGTGGAACCGGGGTACCGAGTTGCCGTGCCCGTTCGCGTCGTAGCCACCGCGCTCGGCCCAGCCGACGACCGGAAAGAACCTGACGCCCTGGGCGTGCAGCCAGGGCCGCTTCTCACCGGCGGCGAAGTCGACGTAGGCCTCCGCCCAGCGGCGTGGCCAGTGGTCCTCGTCGCGGTCGAACCCGGCCGTGCCGAGCCAGTCCTGCAACGCCAGGTCGTGGCTGTCCTTGATGCGCATCCGCCGCTGCTCCGGCGAGTCGACCAGGAAGAGGCCGCCGAACGACCAGTGGGCCTGCCCGCCGAACGACTGCTCCGGCTCCTGGTCGAGCAGGATGACCTTCCGCCCGGCGTCGACGAGTTCCGCGGTGGCCACGAGACCCGCCAGCCCTGCCCCGATCACGATGACATCGGCGTCGTTCGCCATGGTTGGTGTCCCTCTCGGAGCGGGCGCCCGGCGGCGCGACCCAGTGCGATGGCTCCGATCTTCTGTACGCGGCAGTAACTCGTCAACACTTCCCACCGGGGAAAGTGGCGGCGGTGGCCACGGACCCCGAGGCGCGGTCCACGGGCCGGGCCGGAGTCCGCTTCCGGCCGTCTCGCCCGCGGTTCGCCGGCGGTCCGGGGGACGGGTCGCCGGGCCGCTTCCCCTTCCGGCCGGCCCGGCGTCCGCTCCCCCGGCTGGTTGGATGGCGCCATGAACACCTCTGCGCATCCCTCCGAGGAGATCCTGGACATCGTCGACGAGAACGACGAGGTCGTGGGCCGGGCGCCGCGCGGCGAGGCCTACGCGCGCGGCCTGCGGCACCGCGCCGTGTTCGTCCTCGCGCGGGACGTCGAGGGGCGGGTCTTCGTGCACCGCCGCACGGCGACGAAGCTCGTCTTCCCGTCCCTGTACGACATGTTCGTCGGCGGTGTCGTCGGGGCGGGCGAGTCGTACGACGACGCGGCGCTGCGCGAGGCCGAGGAGGAGCTGGGGGTCCGTGGGCTGCCGCGTCCGGTCCCGCTCTTCAAGTTCCTCTACGAGGCGTCCGCGCCGGCGCCGGCCGGCGGACCCGAGCCGGTCTGGCACACCTGGTGGTCGGCCGTCTACGAGGTGCGCTGCGAACTCCCGGTGCGTCCGCAGGCGGAGGAGGTCGCCTGGCACCGGTTCCTGCCCGAGTCCGAGCTGGAGGCGCGGCTCGACGAGTGGGAGTGGGTCCCGGACGGGCTGGCGGCATACGAGCGGCTGCGACGGGAGCGGGAGCACTGAGCGCCCCCGTCCGGCGGCGCCACGGCACCGTGGCCCCGCCGGACGGGGTGTCGCCCCACCGCGCGGGTAGGGTGCGGCGCGTGAGCGACTTCGTACGGAGCCTGCGCCTGTGGTTCGCGCCGCAGCGGATCCAGGAGGAGGGCGAGACCCCGGACTACCGGTTCTCGCTCGCCAACGAGCGCACGTTCCTCGCCTGGATCCGGACCGCGCTCGCGCTCATCGCGGGGGGTTTCGCCGTCGACCAGTTCCTGCCCGATCTGCGGTGGGGGATTCGCGTGGGACTGTCGCTCGCACTGATCGGGGCGGGGGTGCTGTGCGCGTTCCGCGCGGTCCACCACTGGGTGCGCTGCGAGCTGGCGATGCGGCGCGGCGAGGACCTGCCGCTGTCCCGCTTCCCCTCCCTGCTGGCCCTGGTCGTGGGCGCCGTCTCGGTCACCATGGTGCTGGTCGTGGCCTCGGGGCGGGGATGAGCGCCCTCACGCGCGATCCGGGGCTCCAGCCGGAGCGGACCCGGCTGGCCTGGCGGCGTACGACGCTGGCGTTCACGGTCGCGGCGGTGCTCGCGGTCCGTCAGGTGGTGCGCCACGGCACGGTGACGGCGGGCGATGGCGTCTCCTTCGCGTTGAGCGCGGCGGTGTGGCTCGGATTCCTCGCGGTGGCGCACCGGCGCGTCCGGACCATGGCCCTGGGACGGCCTCCGGGTGCGATGCCCTTCGGCCAGGCGATCGCGGCGACCGCCTGCACGCTCGCACTCGCCGTGTTCGCCGTCGCCATCGTGTGGTGAGGGGGCACCTGCGGGAAGCGGCCGGCGAGGGGCGGGGCGTCCCCTGCCGTCAGGAGGCGTCCGCGACGGTGACGACGATCTTGCCGCGGGTGTGGCCTTCCTGGCTGAGCCGGTGCGCCTCGGCCGTCCGCTCCAGCGGGAGGACCCGCGCCACATGGACGGAGACGACCTCCTCCTCGGCCAGTTCGCTGAGCCGGTAGAGGTCGGCCGTGTTGGGCCGTACGAACACATAGCGCCCGCCCAGCCCGGTCACGGCGTGATCGGCGATGGAGGCGATCCTGCCGCCCTCGGCGAGCAGCGGGGCTGACTGCGCCAGGGCCTCTCCCCCCACGCAGTCGAAGACCGCGCTCACCCCGTCCGGGGCCAGGGCCCGTACCCGCTCGGCCAGCCCCTCGCCGTACGCCACCGGCTCGGCGCCCAGGTCGCGCAGGTACTCGTGGGACGGTTCGCTCCCGGTGCCGATCACCCGCGCGCCGAAGTGCCGCGCCAGCTGGACCGCGATCGATCCCACCCCGCCGGCCGCCGCGTGGACCAGGACCGTGTCGCCATGCGTGACGCCGCCCAGCCCCTGGGTGATCACCTGGTAGGCGGTGAGGCCTGCCAGCGGCAGCCCGGCCGCCTCCTCGAAGCTCAGATTGCGCGGCTTGCGGGCGAGGGTGCGGACCGGGGCCGCGACGTACTCGGCGAAGGTGCCTCGCGACAGGAAGTCCTCACGGACGTACCCGATGACCTCCTCGCCCTCGGAGAACTCGGGAACCGACACCCCCGGCCTGACGACGACACCGGAGAGGTCCCAGCCCGGGACGACCGGGAAGACGGCGTCGAGGACCGGATCCAGATGGCCCTCGCGGCACTTCCAGTCGACCGGGTTGACGGCCGCCGCGCGCACCTTGACCAGGACGGAGTCCGGGCCGAGCTTGGGCATCGGGAGCTCGCCGCACTCCAGCACCTCGGGACCGCCGTAGCGGCGGTAGCTGATCGCCTTCATACGTCCGACACTCCGGCGCGCGCATGCGTTCCGCAAGCCGGAGCGCCTTGGCTCGGGGGGAAAGGCTCGCGGCGCGATCGAAGAAAACAGAACAAACAGACTTTCCGGACTAGCGTGGTGCCGGCCGATGGTCACCGGACCATCGCCGCCCGATCGACTCCGAAGGTGAGCAGCATGACCGTTCTCCACCAGGAACACCCCACCCACGAGCACGCCCACGGCCCGGGTTGCGGGCACACCGAGATCGTGCACGGCGATCACATCGACTACGCGCACGACGGCCACATGCACCGCTCTCACCAGGGCCACTGGGACGAGTGCGAACCGGGTGGACACCACACCCACGCCGACCACCCCCATCAGCACGGGCAGGGCTGCGGGCACGTGTCGGTCCGGCACGGCGACCACGTCGACTACGTCCACGACGGCCACCGCCACGCGGCCCACGACGGGCACTGGGACGACCACTGACGCGACCCCGCCCCGACCTCCGGCCCGGCACCACCCGCGGCTGATCCGCCCCGGCACCACCCGTACCGCGGACCGCGGGTGACACGGCCGCCCGCCCCCCGGAGCGCGGCGCGGTGTTCACCGGAACCCCGGCTCACCAGGGTGGAACACCCCTCGCCCCGACGGTCTCGCCGAGCGGTTCGCCCCGCGCGCTCGGGCCGTTCCGCCCCCTCGGCGCCGAGAACGTCGCCCCGGCCGAGGGACACCGATCCGGCGGCCCACGACGCACGCGGTCCGCCTGCCTCGCCGAGCGCGTCGAGGCAGGCGGCCTCGACGGCGCGGAAGACCGGGAACCGGCGCTTCCCCGCCTCTCCACACCTCTGCGGTCCGCCCGCGTCGGCCCGCGTCGGCCCGCTCGCCGAGGCCCGTGAGGCACCGCACACCTGACCGGTCAGGACGCGCAGGCCGTTCAGATCCATGACCGAACGCCCCGGCGGGACCTCGGCGAGCGGGCCGGGCGGGGCGTCCCGCCGCGGACACACGCACCGCACTCCCCGGGCGGACCATGTCGGCGCGGCCTCGATGTGGAGGAACGGAGGACGCACCGGGTGGCCGGCGGGGCGGCCCGGGGCGGCCCCGCCGGCCGGGCCTCGACGATGATCGGCGCTTTACCCATGCATGAACGGCGTTCACCCACGCGTTCGTACGACCAGGCCCGGGAGTCGGGTTCACGCACTGGCGCCGCCTCACCCTGGACGACATACCGACTGGTCGGTCATCATGAGCGCACCCGATCTGCCGCCCCACCGGAGGTACCCCGATGAGCTCAGTCCACCCCCCGGGCCTCGACCCCGACCGGCTGCGGGTCCATCTCGACCGCGCGCGGCCGGGCCTGGTGAGCGGACCGCTCGAGGCCCGGCTGATCCAGGGCGGCCGTTCGAACCTCACCTACGCCGTCACGGACGGCGCCGGCCGGTGGATCGTCCGGCGCCCGCCCCTCGGCCATGTGCTCGCCACCGCTCACGACATGAAGCGCGAGCACCGGGTCATCAGCGCGCTGCACCCGACGGCCGTCCCGGTGCCTGAGCCGCTGCTGCTGTGCGAGGACGAGGACGTGCTCGGCGCGCCCTTCTACGTCATGGAGTTCGTCGAGGGCACTCCGTACCGCACGGCGGAGCAGCTGGCGCCACTCGGCCCCGAGCGGACCCGCGAGGCCGTCCTCGGTCTCGTCGACACCCTCGTCGATCTGCACGCCGTGGACCCGGAGGCCGTGGGGCTGGGCGACTTCGGCCGCCCGGAGGGCTTCCTCGACCGTCAGCTGCGCCGCTGGGGCAAGCAGCTCGCCGCCTCCCGGGGCCGCGACCTCGCGGGCATCGACGAACTGCACGCAGCCCTCGGCCGCACCCTGCCGCGCTCCCCCGCGCCCACCGTCGTCCACGGCGACTACCGCCTCGACAACGTGCTGGTGGGCGAGGACGACCGGATCAAGGCCGTCCTCGACTGGGAGATGTCCACGCTCGGCGACCCGCTCACCGACCTCGGGCTGCTGGTGATGTACAGCCGGAAGCTGGAGCTGCCGGACTCCCCCGTCAGCACCACGGCCGGGGCGGCCGGCCACCCGGACGCCGAGGAGCTGGTCGAGCGCTACACGGCCCGTTCCGGCCGGGACACCTCCGCCGTCTCCTGGTACACGGCGTTCGCCTGGTTCAAGCTCGCCGTGATCCTGGAGGGCATCCACTACCGCTACACACTCGGCCAGACCGTCGGCGCCGGCTTCGACCGGATCGGCGAACTCGTCCCCTTGTTCATCGACCACGGCCTCACCACCCTTCAGGAAGGCTGATCACCCATGGACTTCGCATTCGACGCCCGCACCGAGGAGCTGCGGGCGAGGCTGCTCGCCTTCATGGACGAGTACGTGTACCCGGCCGAGCCGGTCGAGCAGGAGCAGCGCGCGAAGCTCGCCTCCCCGTGGGACACCCCGGCGGTGACGGAGGAGCTCAAGGCGGAGGCACGCCGGCAGGGACTGTGGAACCTCTTCCTGCCCGACTCCGAGCACGGCGCCGGGCTGACGAACCTCCAGTACGCGCCGCTCGCCGAGATCACCGGCCGCAGCCCCCACCTGGCACCGATCGCACTGAACTGCGCGGCGCCGGACACCGGCAACATGGAGGTGCTGGCCCAGTTCGGCACCGAGGAGCAGAAGAAGCAGTGGCTGGAGCCGCTGCTGGCCGGCGACATCCGCTCCGCCTTCGCCATGACCGAGCCCGAGGTGGCGTCGTCGGACGCGACGAACATCGAGACCCGGATCGAGCGCCGGGGCGACGAGTACGTCGTCAACGGCCGCAAGTGGTACATCTCCGGGGCGATGAACCCCGACTGCCGGATCTTCATCGTGATGGGCAAGACCGACCCGGAGGGCGCGGACATCCGGCGCCAGCAGTCGATGCTCCTCGTCCCGCGCGACACCCCCGGTGTGGAGGTGCGCAGGGCGATGCGGGTGTACGGCTTCGAGGACCACTCCCACGGGGGCCACGCCGAGGTCGTGTTCGACGACGTGCGGGTACCGGTGTCGAATCTGGTCGGCGAGGAGGGCGGCGGCTTCGCGATCGCCCAGGCGCGCCTCGGGCCGGGCCGCATCCACCACTGCATGCGGCTGATCGGCATGGCCGAGCGGGCGATCGAGCTGATGTGCCGGCGGGCCGTGTCCCGTACGGCCTTCGGCAAGCCGATCGCCCAGCAGGGCGTCGTGCAGAACTGGATCGCCGACGCCCGGGTGACCGTGGAGCAGCTGCGGCTCCTGGTGCTGAAGACCGCCTGGCTGATGGACACGGTCGGCAACCGCGGTGCCCAC
The DNA here is from genome assembly GCF_005795905.1 of Streptomyces marianii. NCBI lineage: Bacteria > Bacillati > Actinomycetota > Actinomycetes > Kitasatosporales > Streptomycetaceae > Streptomyces > Streptomyces marianii. Next base: position 6,904,868 of record NZ_VAWE01000001.1, on the reverse strand, counting down.
ACCGAGATCCAGGCGATCAAGATCGCCACACCGCGTGCGGTCGTGGACGTCCTGGACAAGGCGGTCCAGGTGCACGGCGCGGGCGGGGTGAGCCAGGACTTCCCGCTGGCCGAGCTGTGGGCGGCGGCGCGGACGCTGCAGCTGGCGGACGGCCCGGACGAGGTGCACCAGCGGTCGCTGGCGCGGCGCGAGCTGAAGAAGTACCGGTAGCGGACGCGCCTCCGGCGTGGGGCGCCGGAGGGCCTGAGCCCTCCGGCGCCCCACGCCGACCGCACCCGCGGGGTGTCAGGGACGCAGTGCCCTGAGCAGCAGGTCGGCGAGGTGGTCGGCGACCTGCTGCGGGCTGAGCGGGCCGTCGGGGCGGTACCAGGTGGACAGATGGTGCACGGAGCCGAAGTGGTAGTCCACCACCAGGTCGGCGGGGGTCGCGTCGGAGAACACCCCGCTCTCCTGCCCCTCCTCGATGAGTGCGCGGAACCGCTCGTGGTAGCGGCGGCGCTCGGCGCGGACCTGCTTGTTCTTCTCCGGGCTGAGATGGTGCATCGAACGGAAGAAGATCGAGGCGTCGTCGAGGTTCTCGATGGTGGTGACGACCACGTCGGCGGCCGCCGACCTCAGCCGTTCGTCGACGGGGGCGTCCGCCTCCGCGAAGGCGTCCAGGCGCTCCTGCTGGAGTCTCAGGACCCGGGAGTAGACCTCCTGGAGCAGGTCCTCCTTGGACCCGAAGTAGTGGTAGAGGGCGCCCTTGGTGACGCCCGCCGCCTCGACGATCTCCTGGACGGACGTGCGGTCGTAGCCCTGCTCGGCGAAGAGCCGGGTGGCGGCGGCCAGCAGCCTCTGGGGGACGGGGGTGCCGTTCCCGTCCGTCGTCCTGGCCATTGCCGCCACCCGCCTTTCCGCTCGGTCGCCGTGCGCCGAAGTCCCCTCGTGGCCGGGGCGCGGCGCTGTCTCAGGTGCGGGAACGCAGTTCCCGCCTGAGGATCTTCCCACTAGTCGTCTTCGGGAGCTCGTCCAGGATCTCCACCTGCCGCGGGTACTTGTACGCGGCGAGGCGGTCGGCGCAGTATCCGGCGAGTTCGTCGGGGCCGACGGCCGTACCGGGCAGGAGGCTGACGTACGCCTTGACGGTCTCGCCCCGGTAGGCGTGCGGCACGCCGACGACGGCCGCCTCCCGGACGGCCGGGTGGGTGTGGAGGACGTCCTCGACCTCGCGCGGCCAGACCTTGAAGCCCGAGGCGTTGATCATGTCCTTCTTTCGGTCGACCACGTAGAGCCAGCCGTCGGCGTCCATGAAGCCGATGTCCCCGGTGCGCAGCTCGCCGTCGGGGAAGCCGGCCGCGGTGGCCTCGGGCAGCCGCCAGTAGCCGGGCACGACCTGCGGTCCGCGGACGGCGATCTCGCCGTGCTCACCGAACGGGACCTCGTCGCCGTTGTCGTCGAGGATCCGTACGACGGTGTCCGGCCCGGGGACGCCGACGGAGAGAGTGCCGGAGGCGGGGTCGACCGGGGCCTCCTTCTCGGGAGGCACCGAGGCGCAGGGCGCAGTGCACTCGGTGAGCCCGTAGCCGTTGCGGATGTAGGGCCCGAAGCCCGCGCGGAACTTCTCCACCAGGGCGGGCGGCACGGGCGCGCCCCCGGAGGAGACGACGGCGAAGGACGCGAAGTGGTCGGGGCCGGCGCCGGGATGGGCGGCCAGCGCCATGAAGGCGGTGGAGGGGCCGACGGTGTAGGCGGGCCGGTGTTCGAGGAAGGCGTCGAGGACGACGCCCGCGTCGAAGCGGTACGCGAGCGCGAGGGTGCCCGCGTTGGCCACGCAGGCCGCGAGTTCGCACACCATGCCCGTGATGTGGAAGAGCGGTGCCAGGGCGAAGTAGCAGGCGCCTTCGGGGACGGGGTGGCCGTTGCGCTGGCGCTCGGCGTTGAAGGTGATGCCGCCGTGCAGGTTCATGGCGCCCTTCGGCCGGCCGCTGGTGCCGGAGGTGTAGCTGATGAGGGCCACGTCGGTGGCGGCCGGGTCCCGGCCCTCGGGCGCGGCGAGCCCGGCGCGGGCGACGGTGACGAGGTCGTCGGTGTCGTGGGGCGCAGGCAGCCGCTCGAAGCCGAGGACGCGGTCGTCGTCGCGCGTCTGGAGGTCCAGCTCGCAGGCGGTGACGGCGAACCGGACGGGGCTGGCCGCGGCGGTGTCGCGCAGATGCGTCTCCCAGGCGCGGTCGGAGCAGATCAGCACCGTCGCGCCCGAGTCCTCCAGGGCATGGGCGACCTCGGCCGACTTGTACATGGGGTTCAGCGGGACGACGGTCGCCCCGGCCTTCCACGCGCCGAGCAGGGCGAGGACGAACTGGGGGGTGTTCTGCAGCATCACGGCCACCCGGTCGCCGGGGGCCACTCCCCGGGCGGCGAGACGGCCGGCGACGGAGTCGGAGAGCGCGTCGGTCTCGCGGTAGCTGAGGCGCCCGTCGAAGTAGGCGAGGGCCGTGCGGTCCGGGGCGCGTCCGACCGCGGCGCGGAAGGAGTGCACGACGCTCGTGGGCGGGTGCACGGGGGCGCGCTGGGCGTCGGTCAGCTGGGAGAGCCAGGGCCGGGCCGCGTAGGGGGAGGCGGTCATCGGGCCGTGCCCTCCCACTTCTGCTGGATGTGGTTCATGCTGCCCAGCCAGCGCTCGGGGTCGCCGGCGCGGGCCTGATGGTAACCGGCGACCTCGGGGTGCGGCAGGATGAGGAAGCGGTCCGTCTCGATGCCCTCGAACAGGGCGTCGGCGACGTCCTCGGGATCGATGGCGCCGGGGGCGAGGACGAGTTCGCCCGCCGAACCCGCCGCGGTCAGCATGTCCGTGCGGACGCCCTGCGGGCATATCGCGTGGACCTTCAGGCCGCGGTGACGGTACGTCAGCGACAGCCACTCGGCGAAGGCGAGCGCGCCGTGCTTGGTGACGCTGTACGGGGCCGCGCCGATCATCGTGAGAAGTCCGGCGGCGGACACGGTGGAGACGAACCGGCCGCTGCCACGCTCCAGCCAGCCGGGAAGCAGCGTGCGCACGGCGCGGACGTGCGCCATCACGTTCACGTCCCAGGCGGAGGCCCAGACGTCCTCGTCGGCGAGGGCGTCGCCGGGCGAGGCGAGTCCGGCGTTGGCGCAGTAGACGTCGACGGTGCCGCCGAGCGCTTCCCTGGCCTCGTCGACGACGGTGGAGGCGTCGCCGGGGACGGCGAGGGCGCCGATCCCGTCCGCGACGGCCTTGGTCCTGCCGGGGTCGATGTCGTTGACGACGACGCGTGCCCCCTCCGCCGCGAATCGGCGGGCGAGCGCGGCGCCGATGCCGCCGCCCGCGCCGGTGACCACCACGTTCGCGCCCTGCACCGTACTCATCGGACCTGCCTCTCCGTCGCGGCTCACTCAGAACGGCAGACTAACCAGTCGGTATGTGCACGCGGAAGAGGGCCGTGGCGGACGTCGCGCCGGGAGCGTTCCCCACGACACGGGCCCGCGCTAGCGTTCATGACCATGACAGTTGTAGCTATCACGGAGGTAGTGGGATGAGCCTGTCCAGAAGGGGTCTGCTGGCCGCGGGAGGCGCCGCCGGAGCCCTGGCCGCGACCGCCTCCGCCGCCGCGACCGCGACGGCGCACGGCGGGCGGAGCCGGGTGCGCACCGGCTTCGAACGGCTCGCTGCCGACGGCTACCGCCTGCTGTCCGGCGAGCGGGTCGGTGTCGTCACCAATCCCACCGGCGTCACCCGCGACACCCGTCATGTCGTCGACGTGATGCACGCGGACGAACGGGTGGACCTGGTCGCCGTCTTCGGACCGGAGCACGGATTCCGCGGCACCGCCCAGGCCGGCGGCTCCGAGGGCCGCTACGACGACCCCGCGACCGGACTCCCGGTCTACGACACGTACCTGAAGAGCGGGCAGCCGCTCGCCGACATCTTCATCGCGTCCGGCGTGGACACGGTCGTGTTCGACATCCAGGACGCCGGGGCCCGCTTCTACACCTACATCTGGACGCTGTACGACTGCATGGTGGCGGCGGTCCTGGCCGGGAAGCGGTTCGTCGTGCTGGACCGGCCCAATCCGGTGACGGGGCGCGCGGCCCTCGGACCGGTCCTGGACAAGGCTTTCGCCACCTTCGTCGGCCGTGAGCCGATCGCCCAGGCGCACGGGATGACCGTCGCCGAACTGGCCCGGCTGTTCAACGGCGAGTTCCTGACCGCGCCGGCGGAGCTGGACGTGGTGCGGATGTCGGGCTGGCGGCGGGAGGACTTCTTCGACGCCACGGAGCTGCCCTGGGTGCCGCCGAGCCCCAACATGCCGACGCCGGAGACCGCGCTCGTCTACTCCGGCACCTGCCTCTTCGAGGGCACCAACCTGTCGGAGGGGCGAGGGACCACCCGCCCGTTCGAACTGCTCGGCGCGGAGGGCATCGACCGGGCGTGGGCGGCGGCGGCCAACGCGCTGGGCCTGCCCGGGGTGCGCTTCCGCGAGGCCTACTTCGCACCGACCTTCTCCAAGTTCCAGGGCAAGACGGTGGGCGGGGTGCAGCTCCATGTGCACGACCGCGAGGCGTTCGACCCGGTCCGCACCGGCATCGGGCTGCTGGTGACGGCGAAGCGCGGCTGGAGCGGCTTCGCCTGGCGGCCCGACAACTGGATCGACAAGCTCACCGGTTCCGCGCTGGTGCGCACGATGGTCGACGCGGGCGCCGGGACGGACGAGGTCGTCGGGGCGTGGCAGCAGGACCTGGCCGCGTTCCGCGCGGTGCGACGGGGGTATCTGCTGTACCGGTGAGGGGTCGCCCCCCGCTGCGGAGGGGTTGGCGTGGTGCCCGCGGGCCCTCCGGCACCACAGGATCGCGGGATCGCGGACTCGCGGGATCGCGGTATCGCGGACTCGTGCGCAAGTCTCCGCTTGTGGGCCGTTAATCGGCCAAACCCCGTCAAGGCCCACGGCTTCCGGGCACCTTCGCGCGGGACGCCCCGGGCCGTGCCCGCGTGAGCGCCGGAACCGCCGTCGGACGCGGAGCGTTCTGCGCCCACGAGCCCCGTGAACCGGGCGAACGGGTGCGGACGTTCACGCTCGGGCCCCCGCCCGGCCGGCGGGCACGCACGGGCGCACCCTGGCCCGGGTGGACCCCGTACGGCCACCAACCCGGGCCCCGCTCCCTCCGAGGCGCGGCGGAGGCGGGGCCGGTCGAGGCGCGCGCCGCCCGACGCCGTCCATCGCGAACACCCGGCCACGGGAGGGATCCGGCACCTCCCGGCACCGCCCGCCGGCCGCTGCGACGTGGTCATCAGTCTCCCCCGGGCCACCGCGGCCGGTTCGCTGCGCCGGTACGCCGGTCTTTCCGAATCGCCACGCATATCTCGCTGTACGGATGTTCGATGGAGCCGGACGGGGTACTCGTACGTCCATTCCTTGACGCGGAAGTACCAGCGACGCTGTTCGAGCGACGGAGGTGGCAGTGCGATGGCCGGATTCCGGAGTCTTGCGAGACAGGTGCGCGACCCGCGGTGCGATCTGGCGCTGAGGCGCTACTCACTGCGCAAGTGCCTGGAGAGGTTCGCCCCCTACGGGCACCGGGCGACCTGGGACCACCTGTGTTCCAGGCACGGGATCGAGCCCGACGACAGGGATCCCGATCCGGCGCGGCTGGTGGCCGCGCTCGACGAACTGGAGGAGGCGCGGGCCGTGTGGCTCGCGTACGAACGGGACTTCGCGGCACGGCGCAGGCGCGAGAAGCACGACGGTCTGCGGCGGCCGGGGTCCTTCGACGACTGGCACCGGCGTACCTGGGGCGGCAACGGCATCGCCCGGTGCGACGACCCCCGGGTGCACCCGACGGATCCGCTCGCCGATGTGCTGCGCCGTCTGATCACCGCGCTGGAGGCGGCTCCCGCGGCGGTCTGCCCGGTGTGCGCGGAACGCCGGATCGTCTGGCGACACGACCTGGACCAGGAGCCCTGGTTCGGCCCGGTGTGCTCGCGCTGCGGGATCGTGGTGCCCCAGCCCGTGCTCACGCACGAGGCGCTGAGGGCCGCCAAGGAGGCACCCGGCAGGCAGCTGGCGTCGGTGGCGTAGCGCGAGGGCGCGAGGGGCGGGCCGGGTTCACGGGCGACCCCCGCCCCCGCGTCACCTGCCGTGCGCCGCGTGCCGGCCCGGACCCCGACGCAGGGCGCGCCCCCTCGACCGCCCGGACGGGGCCCGCGGTGTTCCCGGACAGCCTTTAGCAGACGGGAATTCGTTCGCCCATCGGATTTGCGTACGGCGAGAGTTGGGGCCGATGCGACACCCGACCGAGGAGCCCGACCATGTCGACGCTGCGCGTCACCGCCGAGCCGCTTACGGTCCACGAGCATCCGAACGTCGACGCCCTGCAGCTCGCCCAGGTGGGTCTGTACCGGTCCGTCGTCGCCAAGGGCGCCTACCGCAGCGGCGACGTCGCCGTCTACATCCCCGAGCAGGCGGTGCTCCCGGCAGCGCTGGTGGACGAACTGGGCCTGACCGGACGGCTGGCCGGCAAGACGTCCGACAGGGTGAAGGCGGTCCGGCTGCGCGGCGAGCTGTCGCAGGGCATCGTGTGCAGGCCCGAGGCCCTCGCCGGCACGGACCTGGAGCGCGCCGCCGCCGAGGGCACCGACTTCGCGGAACTGCTCGGCATCACGAAGTGGTCGCCGCCGATCCCGCCCACGATGAGCGGCGACGTGGAGCCGGCACCCGATCTGCTGCCGTGGGTCGACATCGGAACTCCCCCTGGTGCCGCGCCTGTACGAAGGACCGTTTCGCACCGGACACGGTGCTCGAGCCGGCGAGCGGCCGGGAGACGGTCTCGGGCGCGGAGCTCCATCCGCGCGAGGGGGTCGTCGTCCGGCCCGTGACCGAGCGCTGGAGCCCGGTGGTGGGCGGCAGGGCGATCGCCAAGTGCGTCAGCCCGGCCTATCTCACCCGCAAGGGCGGCACCGAGTACGAGTGACCGTCCTGCGCACGGTGGCCCGCCACGGGGGTGCGGGCCACCGTGCGCCCCTGTCCGTCCGGGTGGCGTACGGGGGCCGTGCACCCCGGCCCGGGAGCACGTCCGCCCGGACCGCCGCACCGTACGCCGCGGTCCGGGCCCACGGTCGGCGCAATGGGTCCCGGCCGGAGCGGGGCGGGCGGAGACTCGGCGGGTGCAGGTGAAACACGGGCCCTTCCTGACGTGGGCGATGGTGGCTCTCACGCTGACGACGGGGATGGTCGAGGCGGTCAGCTTCCTCGTGCTGGGACCGGTGTTCACAGCAGTCCAGACGGGCACCATGCTGCTGCTGTCGTTCGCGCTGGCCGGAGTGGCCGAACTGTCCACCGCACCGTGTCTGGCCTCGCTGGCGGGGTTCACCGTGGGGGCCGCGCTCTCCGCGCGGTTCGAGTCGAGGTCACAGGTACGGGGCCACCGGTGGTTCCGGGAGGCGCTCCTCGCCGAGGGCGTGGTGCTGGCGGTCGCCGCCGCGTTGGCCTGGGGGCTCGAGCGGAACGGCGAATCGCTCAGCGGGCGGCACTACATGGTGACCGGGCTCGTGGCGCTGGCCATGGGTACCCGGAACGTCTCCGCGCTCCGCGTGGGGATGCCGGGCATGCCGACGACGGTCATGACCCGGGCGTTCACGGCGCTGATCGGAGGTTCCCTGCTCGCGATGGACGCCCGCATCACGTCCGGCGCGGGCAACCGGGTCCGGCGGGCCGCCTCGGTGGCGGCCATGTTCGCCGGCGGTCTGGCCGGTGCGTGGCTGCTGCACGACGGCCGGCTCAGCGCAGCCGTGGTCCTGCTGGTCACGGCGGTGATCGTAATGGCGACCGCGTTGAGCTTGGCCCTGGTGCCGCGGGAGAGGACGTCCGAAGCCGGCTGACGGCATGTCCCGCGGGCGCAGTGGGCGAGAGCGCCGCGCACGTGCGGGTTGCCCGGTGCGTTCCCAGGTTCGACGCGGCCGGCCTCGGAGAGGCGCGCCAGGCCCCGGCGGTAGGGGTGCGGCCCCGCGGCCGTCCGTTGACAGACGCCTCCGACCCGACCATGCTAAGCAGTCGCTTAGATGCGCGCAGGGACAAGGTGAGAGAGGCAGGGACATGGCCGAGCCGAGGATCTTCACGTCCGCCGAGGAACTGGCCGCCGGGGTCGGCGAGCAGCTGGGGCACAGCGACTGGCTGGAGGTCGACCAGAAGCGGATCGACCTTTTCGCCGAGGCCACCGGCGACCACCAGTGGATCCACGTGGACCCCGGGCGCGCGGCCGCCGGGCCGTTCGGGACGACCATCGCGCACGGCTATCTGACGCTCTCGCTGCTACCGGCGCTCGTCCCGCAGATCATGCGGGTCGAGGGCATGAGGATGGGCATCAACTACGGGACCAACAAGGTCCGTTTCCCCGCCCCCGTCCCGGTGGGCTCACGGCTGCGGGCGAGCGCGGCCATCCGGAGCGTCGAGGAGGCGGGCGGCGGCGTGCAGGTGACCGCCGTCGTCACCGTGGAGCGCGAGGGCGGCGACAAGCCGGTGTGCGTCGCCGAGTCGGTGTCCCGCTACTTCTTCTGAGCCACGGGACCTCTCCCGGCTCCTGCTGGGCAAGGGGACTCCTCCCGCGTCACGGGCGGGCCCTCCGGGACGGACCGCCCGCGGAGGGCCGCCACTTCCGTTCCGCCGGCCGCCATCCGCGCTGCCGGCCGCCGGGGTCCCGCCCCGGGTGCACGGAGACCCCGCCCCGGCCGGGACCGCTACCGGCGTGCGGACACCATGCGCAGGACGAGGTCCGCGTACAGCTCGCCGACCTCCTCCGGCGTCCTGCGCCCCCGAACGTTGAACCAGCGCGCCACGTCGATGCAGAGCGACAGCACCGCCAGCGTGGTGCCGGGCACGTCGGGGACGTCGAACTCCCCCGACTCCACGCCGTCGCGCAGGATCTCGCGCACCACGGCGTCGCTGCGCCGGCGCAGTTCCACGATCTCCGCCCGGTGCTCCTCGGACAGGGCGTCGATCTCGTACTGCACCACGCGCGCGGTGTCGTGCCGGCCGGCGTGCCAGCGGACGAAGGAGCGCACCGCCTCGGCGAGCCGCTCACCCGGTGTACCGCCGCTCCCGGAAGCGGCCGACAGCACCTCGAGCGCCTTGTCGTGCCCGATCCGGCTGATCCGGTGGAGCAGTTCTTCCTTGGTCTTGTAGTGGATGTACAAAGCGGCCGGGCTCATGCCCGCCCGCCCGGCGATGTCCCGGGTCGTCGTCGCGTGGTAGCCCCGTTCGGCGAAGGCCTCGACGGCGGCGACGAGGAGCTTGCGCGCGGCCTCCGGCGCGACCTCGCCCCACGGCACGTCCTCGGCCGTCGTGTCCTGCGCCGCAGTCATGGCTCACCCCTTCTGCCCGCCGTCCCTGTGAGTGCGGGACGAACACCATACCCCGAACCTGAGCAAGCGCTTAGGACATCGGCGCGGCTTCCCGGGCGAAGCCGCGCGGGCGGGGCGGTCGCACGCCGGCGGACGGGCGCGCCGGTGCGGCGCAGGCCCCTCAGAACGCCGACACCCCGGTGAGGGCACGCCCGATGATCAACTTCTGTATCTGGCTGGTGCCCTCGTACAGCGTCATCACCCGTGCGTCGCGGAGGAGCTTCCCGACCGGGTACTCGTCGATGTAGCCGTACCCGCCGAAGACCTGCAGGGCGTTGTTCGCGGCGCGGACGGCCGCCTCGGAGGCGAAGAGCTTCGCCTGGGAGGCGGCGGTGGCGAAGTCCCGGCCCCGGTCCACGAGGTCGGCGACCCGCCACGTCAGCAGGCGGGCCGCGTCCACGTCCACGGCGATGTCGCTGATGAGCTCCTGCACCAGCTGGTACGAGGCGATCGGGCTGCCGAACTGCTCGCGCGCGGCCGCGTGGCCGACGGCGGCGTCGAGCGCGGCCTGGGCGATGCCGACACAGCCGGCGGCCACCGACATCCGGCCCTTGGCGAGAGCGGACATGGCGACCGAGAAGCCCTTGCCCTCCGGGCCGAGCATCGCGCCGGCGGGCACCCGGACGTCCTGAAGCACCAGTTCGGCGGTGGCCTGGCCGCGCAGGCCGAGCTTTCCGTGGATCGTGCGCCTGGTCAGCCCGGGGCTGTCGGCCGGGACGAGGAAGGCCGAGATGCCGCGGTGGCCCGGCGCGCCGCCGGTGCGGGCGAAGAGCAGCACGACGTCCGCCCATGTGCCGTTGGTGATGAACATCTTCGAGCCGTTGACCACATAGGCGTCGCCGTCCCGCACGGCGCGGGTCGTGAGGCTGCCCGCGTCGGAGCCGGTGCCGGGCTCGGTGAGCCCGAAGCAGCCGAGGGCCTCGCCCGTGGTGAGACGCGGCAGCCAGCTGCGCTTCTGCTCCTCGCTCCCCCAGGCGGCGACGGTCTTGGCGACGAGGCCGAGGGAGACCGAGACGATCCCCCGGACCGAGGAGTCCCCGCGGCCGAGTTCCTCGGTGACCAGGCAGTACGCGAGGTGGTCGCCGCCCGAACCGCCGTACTCCTCGTCGATCGTCAAACCGAGGAAGCCGACCGCGCCGAGCTTCCCCACGATGGCCCTGTCGACGTTCTCGGCCCGGTCCCACTCGGCGGCGTACGGGGCGACCTCACGCTCCACGAAGTCACGCGCGAGCCGGCGCGCGGCCCGCTGCTCCTCGCTCAGCTCCAGGTTCACCACAGGCCACCCCACTTTTAACTAACACTGCTAGTTTCTGCTCGGCGGGGCCTACTATGTGCCGCATGGCCCGACCGCGCAAGCCCCTCCTCAGCCGAGAGCGCATCGTCGCGGCGGCGAGCGCGCTGGTGGACGCGGAGGGCCTGGACGCGGTCTCCACCCGGCGCCTCGCCGCGGAGCTCGGCGTCAGCGGCCCCTCGCTCTACAACCACTTCCGCAACAAGGACGAGATCCTGGACGCCGTGGCCGACACCGTGAGCGCCAAGGTCGATCTGTCGATGTTCGACGAGTCCGACCCGCGCGACTGGCGGACCGCGCTGCACGACTGGGCTCTCTCCTACCGGGCGGCCCTGACCGAACACCCCAACGTCGTCCCGGTCCTGGCCCGCGGCCCCGGCCGACGCCCCGCCGGCCTCAAGGTCGCCGACGCGGTCTTCGGCGCGATGGTCCGCGCCGGCTGGCCCGCCGCCCAGGCCACCCAGATCGGCGCCCTGATGCGCTACTTCGTCACCGGCTCGGCCCTCGGCTCGTTCGCGGGCGGCTTCGTGGACGACGCGACCGCCTACGACCCCTCCGACTACCCGCACCTGGGCCAGGCGCACCTCCTCGCCGAACACCAGGAGAAGGTCGACGAGGGCGCGTTCGAGACGGGGCTGCGCGCCCTGCTGGACGGACTGGCGGCGCGTTACGAGGCGGGCGCGCGGACGAAGCGGACGGGAGCCGCCCCCTCGGACCGCGCCTAGACTAGGGCGTGTTGCGAAAGTAGCTCCGTCCGCCCGTAGGGCGGGGCCTGCGGCGTCTGGTGCATGGGGCCTCCCCCGGCCCTCCGGGCCGAGGGGGTGGGGTCTCCCCAGGCCCTCCCGCCGAGGGGAAGATCGCAAGGCGCCGGATCGACCCCGCAGTGGGCCTGCTCGGTTCATCCGGCAACGCCGTGAGTCGCCGTGCCGGGCGTCGCGACGGGGCGAACGTCGCCTGACGCGGCACCAGCTGGTCCCGTCCCGCAAGGCTGCGGAACCGGCGCCGTCGGCCCGGAGGCCTGCTGCACACCGCGGCGGCAACAGCCCGGCACGAGAGCAGCCCGGCACGGCAACGGCCCGGCACGAGAGCAGCCCGGCACGGCAACGGCCCGGCACGAGAGCAGCCGCGCGGTCCGCCCGGCGGGCCGGGCGGTCCCGCGCTCCCGTACGCCGGTCCGGCGGGACCGGCGTACGGGAAGGCCGGGGCGCCGGGTGTCACTCCCGGGCAGCCGCCCTTTTCGCGAGGACCCTGATCGAACCGAGCGCGACGACGGCCAGCACGGTGATGTAGGCGGAGACGGCCATCGACGTGCCCGACGCCTCCAGCAGCAGCACCATGACGAACGGGGCCAGGCCGCCCCCGAACACGGCCGCGATCTGGTAGCCGAGCGAGGCGCCGGTGTAGCGCATCTCGGGGGTGAACAGCTCGGCGAACAGGGCGGCCTGGGGCCCGTACATGATGCTGAGGAAGCAGCTGGTGACGAAGGTACCGACGGCCAGCCACAGCAGCGACGCGGTGTCGATCAGCAGGAACAGCGGGAACGCCCACACCAGCAGCCCGATCGCACCCGCCGCGTAGATGCGCAGCCGGCCCACGCGGTCGGAGAGGGCCGCGGACGCCGGTATCAGCGCCAGCTGGGTGAGGCTCACGCACAGGGACACGGTGAGCACCGCCTCGCGCTCCATCCCGAGTTCGCGGGTCGAGTAGTCCAGCACGCCGGTGATGATGATGTAGAAAGTCGCGGTGTTGACGGCGAAGGAGCCGCCCGCCAGGAGGACCGTTCCGAGGTGCCGGCGCAGGATGGTCCGCAGCGGTGAGCGGGGCTCGTTCTTCTCCTTCTCGGCCAGGGCCTGTTCGGCCTCGCGGAACTCGGGGGTCTCCTCGACCCGGGCGTGGATGTACCAGGCGAGACCGAGCACCAGGAAGCCGACCAGGAACGGCACCCGCCAGCCCCAGGACGCGAACGCGGCGTCGTCGGTGAGGGCGCCGGCGGCGAGGAACACGGTGTTGGCGGTCACCACGCCGATGGGCACACCGAGCTGGACGAGGCTGCCGTACAGCCCGCGCTTGCCCTCCGGCGCGTACTCGGTGGCCATGAGCATCGCGCCGCCCCACTGGGCGCCGACGGCCAGGCCCTGCATCACCCGGAGCAGCACGAGGAGCAGCGGCGCGGCGACGCCGATGGTCTCGTACGTCGGGAGCAGGCCGATGCCGGTGGTGGCGAGGCCCATGAGGGTGAGGGCGAGGACGAGCATCGGCTTGCGGCCGCGCTTGTCGCCGAACTGTCCGGCGATGATCCCGCCGACGGGACGCGCGAGGAAGCCGACGGCGAAGGTCGCGAAGGCGGCGAGGACTCCGGCCGAGGGGCTGCCCGCCGGGAAGTAGAGGTCGCCGAGGACCAGTGCGGCGGCGATACCGAAGACGAAGTAGTCGTACCACTCGACGGCCGAGGCCAGGGCGGCGGCACCGGCCACGCGTCGGCGGTGCCGGTCGGTGGGAGCGGTCTCCGGTGGGTTGCCGGCGGGCGGGGCAGGGGGTGCCGTGTCCATGCGTGCACACTCCGATGGGTGCGGGGGACGAAGGGTGCGGGGACCGTACCGACCGGATGGTATGGAGGTCAACGGGTGACGCGGCAGGACTTTTTGCTCGATCATTACCCGTCAGTAGCGAGTGGGGCGTGCCAGGGTGAGCCCGTGGAATTCACGCATCCGCCCGCCACCGCGGCCTGGCTCCACCAGGACTCCAGGCAGGGCTTCGAGGTGGCGTTCTTCCGGGTCACGGACGCCGGCCGGCGCATCGACGGCTACGCGGCCGTCTCGGAGGACGGCGATGCCTTCGCCGTCGAGTACGACATCGAACTGGACACGACGTGGCGGACACGGACGGCACGCGTCCACGGCCGATCGCCCTCCGGCAGCCGCACGGTGCTGCTGGAGTCGGACGGCTCGGGCCACTGGGCGGTCGACGGCGAACGGGCGCCGTACCTCGACGGCTGCTTCGACGTCGACCTGGAGGCGTCGGCCATGACCAACGCCCTGCCCGTGCGCAGGATGGCGCTGCCCCACGGCACCGAGGCGTCCGCGCCCGCCGCGTGGGTGCGCGCGCTCGACCTCACCGTGGAGCGGCTGGAGCAGACCTACACCCGCACCACCGACCGGGGCACCCACACCTGCTACGACTACCGGGCGCCCGCCTCCGGCTTCTCGTCCCGCATCGTCTACGACGAGTCCGGACTCCCCCTGGAGTACCCGGGGATCGCCGTCCGCGCGGGCTGACGGAGCTCCCCGGGCGATTCGCCCACGGGAACTCGCCTACGGGAAGACCACGAGCGCTCTGCCGCCCTTGCCCGCGAGCATGTTCTCGAAGGCGGCCGGGATGCCGTCGAGGCCGATCCGCTCGGTGATGAGGGTGCTCAGGTCCAGCCGGCCGGCCCGGATGTGCTCCGCGAGCACGGGGATGTCCCGGGCCGGGTCGGAGTTGCCGTAGACGCAGCCGGAGAGCGTACGTCCCCAGTGGAACAGCTCCAGGGCGTGGAAGGTGACCTGCTGGTCCCTGCCGCCGATGCCGACCACCGTGGTCCGCCCGCCCCGCCGGGTGGAGTCCCAGGCGGTGCGGATCGTCACCGCGCGGCCCACGCACTCCACGGCCACGTCGGCGCCCTGCCCGCCGGTCAGCCCGCGGACCTCGCGAGCGGTGTTCTCCGAGGCGACGACGAAGTCGGTGGCCCCGGCGGCGAGGGCGAGGCCCTCCTTCCCCGGCGACACGTCCACGGCGACGATCTTCGAGGCGCCGGCGATCCGGGCCGCCTGGATGGTGGCGAGCCCGACCCCGCCGACGCCGAGGACGACGACGGACTCCCCCTCCCGGACCCGGGCCGAGTGGTGGACCGCGCCGTAGCCGGTGAGGACCGCGCAGCCGAGCAGCGCGGCATCGGTGAGCGGCACTCCCTCCGGGAGCGGCAGCACGCAGTTCGCCGCGACGACGGTCTCCTCCGCGAAGGCGGCGACGTTCAGCCCGGGATGCAGTTCGGTGCCGTCCTCGGTGACGGCGTGGACGGCACCGGCGCCCTTGAGCGCACCGGCGCAGAGCCACACCTCACCGATGGAGCAGTGGTGGCAGCGCCCGCAGGACGGCGCCCAGTTGAGCACCACGGCGTCGCCGGGGGCGACATGGGTGACGCCCTCGCCCACGGACACCACCGTGCCCGCGCCCTCGTGCCCGAGGACGGCGGGGACCGGCACCTGCATCGTGCCGTTGGACAGGGACAGATCGGAGTGGCAGACCCCGGCGGCGGCGAGGCGGACCCTCACCCGACCGGGACCGGGCTCGGGGAGCCGGATGCCGGTGATCTCCAGGGCGGAGCCGACGGCGGGCAGGACTGCGGCGCGGACCACGGTGGTTGTCTCCCGGTTCAGAACTGCAGGGACTTGGTGTGCAGATACTCGGCGAGGCCGTGCGTGCCCAGTTCACGGCCCACGCCCGACTGCTTGTACCCGCCGAAGGGGGCCAGCGGGTTGAAACGACCGCCGTTGATGTCGACCTGGCCGGTGTCCATCCTGCGGGCGAAGGCGACGGCCTCGTCCTGCTCGCCCCATACGGCGCCCGCGAGCCCGTAGACCGTGCCGTTGGCGATCCGCAGGGCGTCGTCCACGTCCTCGTACTCCATGAGCGAGATCACCGGGCCGAAGATCTCCTCCTGTGCGATGGTCATCTCCGGGGTGACGTCGGCGAAGACGGTCGGCGAGACGTAGTAGCCCGTCTCGCAGGGCGCCTCGGGGCCGCCGGCGACGAGCCGGGCGCCCTCGGCGACGCCGCGCTCGATGAAGCCGCGGACGCGTTCCCGCTGCCGATCGCTGACGAGCGGGCCGAGGCGGTCGCCGGGTACGTACTTGGCGACCGCCTCCGCGGCCAGGGCCACGGCCTCCTCGTACCTGTCCCTGTACACCAGCATCCGGGTCCAGGCGCTGCACGTCTGGCCGGAGTTGGACATGACGTTCGCGATCCCGGCGTTCACGGCGCGGCCGAGATCGGCTCCGGGGAGGATCACGTTGGCGGACTTGCCGCCGAGTTCCAGCGCGACGCGCTTGACCGCGCCGCCCGCGGTCGCGCCGATGCGGCGGCCGACGGCGGTGGAACCGGTGAAGGAGACCAGGTCCACGCCGGGATGCTCGGCGAGGGCCTGACCGGCGACCGGCCCGAGCCCGGTGACGAGGTTGAACACGCCGGCCGGCAGCCCTGCCTCGTGAACCGCCTCGGCGAAGAGCTGGGCGGTGAGCGGGGTGTCCTCGGCGGGCTTGAGCACCACGGTGCAGCCGGCGGCGAGGGCGGGCGCGGCCTTGGCGACGATCTGGTGGAGCGGGTAGTTCCACGGAGTGATCGCGCCGACGACGCCGACCGGCTCGTGCAGCACCGTGGAGTTGCCGACCTCCTGCTCGAAGTCGTACGAGGCGGCCAGCTCGGCGTACGAGCCGGCGACGAGGACCGGCAGGCCGGCGTGGACGGTCTGGGCGAGCCTGGCCGGGGCACCGAGCTCGGCGGTGACGGTCGCGGCGATCTCGTCCTGCCGGGCGGCGAGCACGTCGCGGAGCGCGGCGATGCGCCCGGCGCGGTCCGCGGGCGCGGTGGCGGCCCAGCCGGGGAAGGCGTCGCGGGCGGCACGCACCGCCGCGTCGACGTCCTCCGGCGTGCCGGCCGGGACATGGGCGATGACCTGCTCGTCCGCGGGATTGACCACCGCGATGGTGTCGGCACCGGCGGCGGGGCGCCACGCGCCACCGATGTACATCCCGTCGTGGGCCTTCATCCGCTACTCCTTCGGGCACGGCAAGAGCTGACCGCAGCCCAAACTAGCGGTGTTAGTTTTTCGGCGCCAGGTCGGTCGGGCGCGGAGTGATGTGATTCTCCCCCATGTGATTCGCTCCTGTGATTCCCCCCACCCGCCCCGCGAGCCGGGAGCGGCGGTCCGCCGGACGGTCGCTCCGTCCCCGGCCCGCGGCGGCGCCTGTGTGCGGCGGACCGGGGCCGCCGGCCCGGCGGCGAGCGGCTCGCCGGGCCGGACGCCGGGGGTGGGCCGGATGCCGGGGGTGCCTCACCGGACGCCGGACGCGCCGGGATCCCGGGCCCGGCCGGCGGTCCGGCGTCCGGCCCGCGGTCGCGGGGGATGGGGGCGCCCCGCACCGCGGGGGCGCTCAGGCCGGGGTCTGACCGAGCGCCGTCGGGGAGGGCTGCGGCGGGCGGGTGGACGGCGGGGAGATGGACGCGACCTGGACACGGCCACGGTCGGCCTGCTGCCCCCCGCTGATCGCCGCCGGCACGGACTGGCCTTTCTCCTCAGGGGACTTGGCCACCGCCGACCAGGTACGCAGCCGGTGACTGGCTGCCTCGTCGAGGGTCACCGGCGCCCCGCGCTGCTCCGCGAGCCGACTCGCCTCGCGGCCGAGCGCGGCCACGTCCTCCCACCGCAGCCTGAGCACCACGGACAGCTCGGCCCCGCCGTCCGGGAGCCCCTTCATGATCGGCCCGTCACCATCAGTCATTGCCGCTCCTGTCGTTGAGGCACAGACGCTCGAATCCCCGGGTGCCCACTAGGGCGTGTTGCGAAAGTCCCTCCTGGCCCGCGACGCCTGGCACGCACGCTCGCTGCGTTGTCGGAGTCATCCAAGTACGTCCAGTACGAGGATGATCCTCCGCCTTGCGATCTTCCCCTCGGCCCGGAGGGCCGGGGGAGGCCCCATGCACCAGACGCCGCAGGCCCCGCCCTACGGGCGGACGGAGCTACTTTCGCAACACGCCCTAGTACGCAGTGGGTCCTCCGGGCGTTCAGCGCCGCTCCGCCCGGCCCGCGGTCCCGGCCGTGCCGCCGGACGTGGAAGGACGCGATCACGGCGAAGCCGGGGGTGGTCAGCGTGGGGCAGCACCTCACGTTCGCCCTCGGTCTCCCACCGGAGCCGGCGGTCCGGACGACGTCGGATGCCGTCCTCGGATGCCGTCGTCGGATGCCGTCCTCGGATGCCGTCGTCGCGCGCCGGCAAGGTGCCGACGTGTCGGCGACAGGCGGAGAACCCCGGCAGCTCGGGACCGGTGGGGGGAACCACGGGCGGGGGGCTGCGAGCGGGCCGCACGCCGGCGAGGACCGCGCCGCCGCCCGCCCCGCGGGACCTCAGCGGGCCGGCGCCACCTCCACGGGGAAGCCGTTGAGCACGGCGGTGCCGGAGAGCGGGTCGAGCAGCGAGCCGTCGAGCAGCTGGTTGACGTTGACGCCCGGACGGGCCGCCGCCACCCGCAGCCGGGTGCCCGGACGGTCGTGCCCCCAGCCGTGCGGGAGGCTCACCACCCCCGTTCGCACGTCGCCGGTGACCTCGACGGGGACCTCCAGCTCTCCCCCGGCCGCCTTGATCCGGGCGAGGGCGCCGTCCTCCAGCCCCAGCCGGGCGGCGTCGTCGGGATGGACCTGGAGGGTGCAGCGGTTCGAACCCCCGTTGAGGGCCGGGACGTTGTGCATCCAGCTGTTGTTGGAGCGCAGATGGCGCCGGCCGACGAGCACCAGCCGGCCGTCCCGGGCCCCGAGCGCCTGCCGCAGCCGCGGCAGGTCTTCCGCGATCGGACCGGGCAGCAGTTCGACCCGCCCGCTGCGGGTCCTGAGCACCTGGGCCAGCCGCGGCCTGAGCGGCCCGAGGTCGATGCCGTGCGGGTGCGCGAGCAGATCGTCGAGGGTGAGGTCGTACGGCCCGAGGCGCAGCATCATGTCGAGGCGCCGCTCCGGGCCGGTGCGGCCGCTCAGCCGACCGGCGAGCTCCTCGGCGTCCTGTCCGTGCACCGGCGATCGGGGGTCGGCGACGGCCCTGGCGAGGGAGGCCGATATGACCATGTCGTCGACCGTGGACGGGTCGGCGCCGTGCATACCGCCCACCGCCAGGATCAGCCGGGCGTGGATCTCGCACTCGTCCGGCGCTCCCTCGTCGAGCGGGACGGCGGGAGGGGTGTAGCGGGCCTGGTTGCGCACGGCGAGCCCGTTGAACGAGAAGTCGTAGTGCCCGCTGCGCGACGGGGGCGGCGGTGGCAGGACGACGTCGGCGTGGCGCGAGGTCTCGTTCAGGTAGGGGTCGACGCTGACCATGAGGTCGAGTGCGCCGAGCGCCCGGTCCAGCCGGTCGCCGTCGGGCGCGGACAGCACGGGGTTGGCGGCGATGGTGATCACGGCGCGGATCCGGCCCTCGCCTGGCGTCTCGATCTCCTCGGCGAGTGCGGCGATGGGCAGTTCGCCCTTCGCCTCGGGGTGGCCGGCGACCCTGCTGGCCCAGCGGCCGAGGGCGAAGCCCTTGCCGGGCGGGACCGGTTCGGTGGCGGAGCGGGGTGCGCGATCGTGCGCGGCCAGCGGGAAGAGGACCCCGCCGGGCCTGTCGAGGTTGCCGGTGAGGACGTTGAGGACGTCGACGAGCCAGCTGGCGAGGGTGCCGTGCTCGACGGTGCAGCTTCCGATGCGGCCGTACACGGCGGCGGTGGGCGCGGCGGCGAGTTCGCGGGCGAGGGTCCGGACGACGACCGCGTCCAGGTCGCAGGCCGCGGCCACGGCCTCGGGGGTGAAGTCCCGTACCGCCTCGCGCACCTCGTCCACGCCCTCGACCTGCCCGGCGAGCGCGCCGGGGTCGGTGAGGCCCTC
Organism: Streptomyces marianii; assembly: GCF_005795905.1. NCBI lineage: Bacteria > Bacillati > Actinomycetota > Actinomycetes > Kitasatosporales > Streptomycetaceae > Streptomyces > Streptomyces marianii. The sequence goes on along the minus strand of NZ_VAWE01000001.1, from coordinate 6,885,527 downwards.
CTCGAACAGCACGTGGACGAGTGCGGCGAGCAGCAGCGCGTCCGTACCGGGCCGGATGGCCACGTGCCGGTCGGCGAGCCGGGCCGTGCGGGTACGGCGGGGGTCCACCACGGTGAGCCGGCCGCCGCGGCGGCGCAGCGCCTTGAGCCTGCCCGGGAAGTCGGGTGCGGTGCACAGGCTGCCGTTGGAGTCCAGGGGGTTGGCGCCGAGGAGCAGCAGATGGTCGGTGCGGTCCAGGTCGGGTACGGGGATCGCGACCGCGCTGCCGAAGAGCAGTCCGCTGGAGACGTGCTTGGGCATCTGGTCGAGGGTGCTGGCGGTGAAGAGGTTGCGGGTGCGCAGCGTCGACAGCAGCACGGGCGGATAGAGCCCGCCGGCCATGGTGTGCACGTTCGGGTTGCCGAGGACGACGCCGACCGCGTCCGGGCCGTGCTTCTCGATCAGCGGACGTATCCGGGTGGCGATCAGGTCGAACGCCTCGTCCCAGCCCGCCTCGCGCAGTTCGCCGTTCTCGTCGCGCACGAGCGGGGACCGCAGCCGGTCGGGGTCGGAGTCCAGCTCGCCGAAGGAGGCGCCCTTGGGACAGATGAATCCCTTGCTGAAAACGTCGGCCCGGTCCCCGCGGACCGCGCCGACCCGTTCCCCCTCGCCGTCCCGTTCGACGGTCAGGGTCAGTCCGCAGGTGGCCTCGCACAGCGGGCAGATCCGCAGGGCGGTGCGGGTGGCGTCGGTTCCTGGCATGAGGCCCTCCCCGGGGCGGCGGCAGCGATGACGCACGGGCACCGATGAGCATACCGACCGGTACGCACGTTGGGGAGGGCCGTTTCGCCCGCACCCACCCGGGCCGCCGTCCGCCCGCACCCCGGCGACTCCCCGGCCGTCCGGCCGCGGCACGCCACAGCGGGCCGGGCGCCGCCGTTGACCGGGTACACCGGGAATCCTATTGTTGACCATAGGATTCCTTGGACCGGACGCATCGGAGAGTGCGGATGAGCGGTATCGAGCAGGCGAGGAAGACGGCCGAAGGGCTGGAGTACCTGTCGGGATTCGGCAACGAGCACCACTCGGAGGCCGTCCCGGGGGCCCTGCCGCTCGGACGGAACTCGCCGCAGCGCGCCCCCCTCGGGCTCTACGCCGAGCAGCTGAGCGGCAGCGCGTTCACCGAGCCCCGCGCGCACAACCGGCGCTCGTGGCTGTACCGCATCCGGCCGTCGGCCGCCCACCCCCCGTTCGTCCGCGCCGACAACGGCACCCTGCGCACCGCGCCGTTCACCGAGACCGTGCCGGACCCGAACCGGCTCCGCTGGGACCCGCTACCGGAGCCCGCGCCCGGCACGGACTGGCTGGCCGGTCTGTGGACCCTCGGCGGGAACGGCGACGCCGCCCAGCGCACGGGCATGGCCGTGCACCTCTACCACGCCGACGCCGCCATGGAGCGGCGGGTGTTCAGCGACGCCGACGGCGAGCTGCTGATCGTGCCCGAGCAGGGCGGCCTGCTGCTGCGCACGGAGCTGGGCCTGCTGTCCGTGGAGCCCGGCGAGGTCGCGCTGATCCCCCGGGGCGTGCGCTTCCGGGTGGAGCCGCTCGACGGCTCCGTCCGGGGCTACGTCTGCGAGAACTACGGACAGCCCTTCACCCTGCCCGAGCTGGGCCCGATCGGCGCCAACGGACTGGCCAACCCCCGCGACTTCCGGGTTCCGGTCGCGGCGTACGAGGACGTCGAGGGCGACGTCGAGGTCGTCAACAAGTTCTGCGGCAACCTGTGGACCGCCACCTACGACCACTCACCCCTCGACGTCGTCGCCTGGCACGGCAGTCATGTCCCGTACGTCTACGACCTGCGGACGTTCAACGTCATGGGAACGATCTCGTACGACCACCCCGATCCGTCGATCTTCACGGTGCTCACCTCCCCCAGCGACACTCCCGGGCTCGCGGGCGTCGACTTCGTGGTGTTCGCGCCGCGCTGGCTCGTCGGCGAGGACACCTTCCGGCCCCCGTACTTCCACCGCAACGTGATGAGCGAGTACATGGGCCTCATCGAGGGCGCCTACGACGCGAAGACCGCCGGAAAGGGCGGCTTCGTCCCGGGCGGCGGCTCGCTGCACAACATGATGTCGGCGCACGGACCCGACCGGGAGACCTTCGACAGGGCGAGCGCCGCCGAGCTGAGGCCGCAGAGGATCGACGACGGCCTTGCGTTCATGTTCGAGACCCGCTGGCCGGTGACCGCCACCGCCCAGGCGGCGAACGCGGACCACCTGCAGAGCGCGTACGACGACGTGTGGCAGGGTCTGGAGCGCCACTTCCGGTCCTGAGGCCGGATCTGATACGGAGTTGCCGTGACCGCCTTCGCCCCCGACTCGCTCGTCCTGAACCGCAAGCTGCCCCTGTGGTACCAGGTCTCGCAGTCGCTGCGCGCCTCCATACTCGGCCGCAGGCCGCACGACCCGCTGCGCCTGCCGACGGAGGAGCAGCTGGCCGAGCACTACGGGGTGAGCGTGCTGACCATGCGGCAGGCGCTGAAGGAGCTGGAGTCGGAAGGGCTCATCAGTCGGCACCGGCGGCGCGGCACCTTCATCGAACCGGGGGTCCGGCGCAGCGCGCCCCGGCGGCTGCTGGGCTCGATCGACGCGATCGTGGCCCAGCAGTCCGGTGAGCTGACGACCGTCCTCGGGCACGCCCCGGAGCCGGTGCCGGGCGGGCTCGCCGAGTACTTCCCGGACACCGACGAGGTCGTCACGTACCGCAGACTGCGCTGCGACGGTGACAGCGGGGAACCCGTGAACTGGGCGGAGAACGCGGTACGTCCGGACGTCGCCGCCCGGCTGGACGTGGCGGACCTCGAGCGCTGGCCGATGACCAAGGTGTTGCGGGACGCCGTCGGGGTACGGATCAGCCGCATCACGGACACGGTGGAGGCCCGGCTCGCCGACCCGGAGACCGCGGAGCTGCTCCAGGTGCCGCTGCTGTCGCCCATCCTCCACTACACGGGCGTGACCTACGACGACGAGGGGCGGGTGGTGGACGTGGCGCGGATCCGGTACCGGGGCGACCGGTTCTCGTTCTCCGTGACCGTCGAGGCGGAATGAGCGGCCAGGGGGGCGGCACCGGCGGCACCGGCGTGCCACTGGACGACATCATGCCGTGGTCGACCGGGCCGCTGCGACTCGGTCGCGACTGGGTGGTCGCGCCCGACGCCCGGACCCTGCGGGCCCGCTGGGACGCCCTGGTCGCGACCGGGGGCGAGGAGCGGGCCGCCCTGTTCGAGGAGACCCGGGCCCGCGGTCCGGGCCGCCCCGTGGCGGCACTGCCCGGGCAGGCCACGGGGACCGGACGGTTCGCCGAGGAGCGCGGGCGCTGCCCGGAGCCGGTGCGCATCGTCCACGCGCCGTTCGACGAGCAGTGGATCCTCCCCGACCACCGGCTGATCGACGTGGCACGGCCCGAGCTGTGGCGGGTCGCCGACGACCGTCAGCTCTTCGTGGTGGAGCAGGGCCGCGTCCCGGGCGACGACGGCCCCGCGGTGCTGGTCTCCGGCGTCCTCCCGGAAGGCCGCTCCGCCGGGAGGCCCGGCCGCATACGCCCCCTGTACCGGCGGCCCGCCGGACGTGAGCCGAACCTGGCACCGGGGCTGCGGGCCGCACTGCGGGAGCGTTTTCCGGACGCGGCGGAGCCCTGGGACGTGCTCGCATGGGTGGCGGCCGCCGGGCGGCCCGCGGCCCGGGGCTGCGAGGTGCCGTTCACGGCGGACGCCGGAGTGTGGGCGCGCGGCGTGGAACTCGGCCGGCGGCTCGTCGGCATCCAGCTCAGGGGGACGCGGGGCGGGGATCGCCCGCGGCTGCCGGGCGGCAGGCGCCCGTATGTCCGGGCCGCGGTCCCCGCCCGCCCTGTGACGCTGGTGTACGACGCGGAGGAGGAGGCCCTCCTGATCGACGGCGGACGGGTCGCACCGGTGCCGGCGGAGGCGTGGGACTTCCGGGTGGGCGGTGTCCGGGTGCTCGAGGACTGGTTCGCGCGGCGGACCGCGGAGCCGGCGGCGGGGACGCTCGGGGCACTCCGTCCGTCCGGGTGGCCGCAGGAGTGGAGCTCGGAGCTGCTGGAGCTGGTGACGGTGCTCGCGCTGCTGGGGCAACTGGACAGCGCGCGCGAGGAACTGGGCGAGGAGATCGCCCGTACCGGCTGGCACGACCTGCGCGTGCCCAGGGTACCGCGGGCCGCCCGAGCGCCCGCTTCCGTGCTCGACCACCACGAGGAGGGGCCGGGCGGGCAGTTCGTGCTGCTCTGAGGGCTGTCCCGCGATCCCCGGGAACGCGGCGGGCGGCGCCGGACGCGGTGCGTCGCGGCGGAGAGTCGTCCTCGTACCGGGCGCATTCGGGCGATTCGGCAGCGCAGCGAGGCGCCGCAGCCGTCGTCGTGCCGGGAACCTCGGTTGGATCCGGTGGGGCTTCCCCGCCGGCGGCGGGCCCCATCGGGGTGACAAAGGTGGTACGTACACGGTATCAACGGCTTCCATGAGCCAGCCGCTGCCCCTGGAAGGCATCACCGTCGTCGCCGTCGAGCAGGCCGTCTCGGCCCCGTTCGCGACCCGTCAGCTCGCCGACCTCGGCGCTCGTGTGATCAAGGTGGAGCGGACCGACGGCGGCGACTTCGCCCGCGGCTACGACACCGCTGCGGGCGGCCTCGCCTCGCACTTCGTCTGGTGCAACCGCGGCAAGGAGTCCCTCGCCGTGGACCTCAAGGATCCCCGGGGGCTGGCAGCGGTCCGCCGGCTGATCGCCAAGGCCGACGTCTTCGTGCAGAACCTCGCCCAGGGCGCGGCGGCCCGGCTCGGGCTGGACGCCGCCACGCTCTGCGCCGCGCACCCGCGGCTGGTCGCGGTGGACATCTCGGGGTACGGGGAGTCCGGCCCGTACGCGCACAAGCGGGCCTACGACATGCTCGTCCAGTGCGAGGCCGGACTGGTGTCCGTGACGGGCACCGCGGAGCAGCCGGTGAAGGCGGGCATCCCGGCGGCGGACGTCGCCGCGGCCATGTACGCCTTCTCGGGGGTGCTGGCCGCCCTGCTGCGGCGAGGCACGACCGGACGCGGCGGTCCGGTCGAGGTCTCGATGCTGGAGTCGCTCGCCGAGTGGATGGGGCACCCCCTGCACCACGGGATGCACGGGGGCGACGCCCCGGAGCGCACGGGTCTGGCGCACGCGGTCATCGCGCCCTATGACGCCTACCCCACGGCCGACGGGGGCCAGGTACTGCTGTCGGTACAGAACGACCGGGAGTGGCGGCGACTCGCCGAGCTGGTGCTGGGCCGCCCGGAGCTGGCGGCCGATCCCGCCTTCGCGACCAACAAGGCTCGCACGGCGAACCGCGGGAGGACGGACGCGGTGGTCGCCCGGGCGCTGGCCCGGCTGGACACGGCGGACGCCGTGACGCTGCTGGAGGAGGCGGGGATCGCCTGCGCCCGTCTCAACACCGTGGCCGATCTGGCCGCCCATCCGCAGCTGGAGGCCCGGGACCGCTGGCGGGACATCGCGACGCCCGTCGGCCGGTTGCGGGCGATGCTGCCGCCGATCACCCTCCCGGGCGGTCCGGAGCCGGGTATGGGCGCCGTCCCGGCACTCGGCGAGCACACGGACGCGCTGCTGCGCGAGGCGGGGCTGACGGCCGACGACATCGCCGAGCTGCACCGGTGCGGGATCGTTCCCACGGAGCACACGGGCGGCGAACGCCTCGGGTGACACGGATGTCCACGGCGGGTTCTCGGCTTCCGGACGGGGCGCGACCGGTCGACCGGTCGCGGCCCGGGCCGGCGCGGGGCGGAAGGGAACCCCGGCACCGGCGCGCGGGCCCCGGTCTGGGCCGGGGGTCGCGCGCACGCGGTGGCTGGTGGTGCTCGGCGGGGTGGTCGGGCCTACGGTGACCGGGCGGGAGCGAGGGGGACGGGTGGGCGTGAACGGTCACGCGTGCCCGGGCCGCCGGCCGGCCACCCCGCCGGTCACTGGCCCCGGCTGCCGAACAGCGAGCGGCGCAGTCGTCGGAGCGGCGCGAAGAGCGAGACGCGCGCGCTCTTGCTGCCGCGGCTGTGCGCGACGTCACGCGTCGTCAGCTCACGCATGAGGGACGTCGCCTCGGCCGCCTCGCGCTGCGGCACGGCGGGTCCGCCGAGTACCGCGAGATGGCGGTCGAGACGCGAGCTGGTCGCGCTCGTACCGCAGGTGATCGCAGGGACCCGTGCCCTGCTGCGCATCGTTATCTGTTCCATGTCACTCCCCACCCGTACAAGGGCACCCGGCCCGGGCAGATTAACCCTATCGCCCCTGCCTCACACTCGTGTATCCCGCCTGAGCGATTCAGCACACACGTACGGGGGTTGACGACTACGCAGTGAATCCACCTGATTCCAGGGCGAGTTGGACGCCCGCGAATCCCGGACCAAACCTCCGGCCGCGCCGCCCCGAACACCTGTCACCAGGCAGCAAGGACCGTCTCGTTCGCGACGGTCCAAGCCCCGACGAGAGTCCACGACAGGACGGGACCGACATGTTCTCTCATCTCATCAGGAGCACGCGGGGGCGCAAAAACCTCGCCTCGCTCGTCTGTGGTGCGCTGGCGGCAGGGGGGCTCGCGGCGGCCGGAGTGAGCTCCGCGCTCGCGCCGGGCGCTGCCAACGCCTCCAGCCACCGGGAGGCCCCGCTGATCTCCGGGCAGCCGCAGTACGACACCACGGACGTGTACGCGTTCGTCAGCCCCGACCGGCCGGACACCACGACGATCGTCGCGAACTGGCTGCCGTTCGAGGAACCGGCGGGCGGACCGAACTTCTACCGGTTCGCGGACGACGCCCGCTACGACATCCACATCGACTCCGACGGCGACGCCCAGGGCGACCTGCTCTACCGCTGGACCTTCCACGACCAGATCAGGAACGGTGACACGTTCCTGTTCAACACGGGCCCGGTGACCAGCCTGGACGACCCGGACCTCAACATCACGCAGACCTACGACCTGGAGATGATGCGGCTCCGGAACCAGCATGTGATCTCCACCACGAAGATCGCGAACGATGTGCCGGTCGCCCCGTCGAACGTGGGCAAGGCGTCCATGCCGGACTACGCGGAGCTCCGGAAGGAGGCCGTGCGCGAGCTGAAGGACGGCACCACCGTGTTCGCCGGCCAGGCCGACGACCCGTTCTTCCTCGACCTGCGGGTGTTCGACCTGCTGTACGGGGGCGACCTGTCCGAGGTCGGCCGGGACACCCTGAAGGGCTACAACGTCAACAGCATCGCCCTGCAGGTGCCCTCAGAGCACATCCGGCAGTCCGCGGGGCAGCCCGTGGTCGGGATCTGGTCGACCACGCACCGCAAGAGCGCGAGCGGGGACTGGACTCAGGTCTCCCGGCTGGGCATGCCGCTGGTGAACGAGGTGGTCATCCCGCTCAAGGACAAGGACCGGTTCAACGCCTCGTCGCCCTGGAACGACGCCGACTTCCTCACGTCCGTCACCGAGCCGGAGCTGCCCAAGCTCATCGAGGACATCTACAAGATCGAAGCGCCCGAGGAGCCGCGGGACGACCTCGTGTCGGTGTTCCTCACCGGCGTCAAGGACCTCAACCAGCCGCCGGGCGTCCGGCCGGCCGAGGCGCTGCGTCTGAACACGGCCGTACCGCCCACCGGCGAGCCGAAGCGGCTCGGCGTGCTGGACGGCGACAACGCGGGTTTCCCGAACGGGCGCCGGCTGACCGACGACGTCCTGGACATCGCGCTCCAGGTCGTCGAGGGCGAACTCGTCGGGAAGAAGAACGACCTGGGCGACGCCGTGGACGAGAACGACGTGGAGTTCGAGAAGTCCTTCCCGTATGTGGCGCTGCCGACGTCGGGCTCCAACGGGCCCCTGGCGGAGGCCGCCGGCAACCGCAGCCAGCTCGACGGCGGCGCGGAGCTGACGTCGGGCAGCGCCACGGACGACCGCACGGTGCTGGCGCTCTCCGCGGGCGCCGCGGGCGCGGGCGTCGTGCTCATCGGAACCGGCCTCGCCTGGTGGCGGTCGCGCCGGCGCGGCAGGTGGTCATGAAGCGGGCCACGCGGTCCGTGTGGCGCCTCGGGGCCGGGATCGTGGGACTGGCGTGCGTGCTGACCGCCGCGGGAGCGGTGCTGGGCGGCCCGGACGAGGTGCCCACGGCCGCCGCGGGGGCGGTGGCCCCCGGGGCGGCTCCCGGACCGGGGGTGCGCACGCTCCAGGCCCATCTGAGGGCGCAGCCCAGGGACGCGGGCGCATGGGCGTCGCTCGGTGCGGCGTACGTCGAGGAGGCCAGGGTGAGCGGCGATCCTTCGCGGTACCCCCGGGCCGGGGAGGCGTTCGCCCGCTCCCTGCGGCTGCGGCCCGACGGCAACGCCGAAGCGCTGGCCGGCCGGGCGGCCCTCGCGGCGGCCAGGCACGACTTCCCGGCGGCGCTCCGGGACGCCGACCGGGCACTCGCGGTCAACCCGTACAGCGAGCGCGGTCTGGCCGTGCGGATCGACGCGCTCGTCGAACTCGGCCGCTATCCGGCGGCGTTGGAGGCGGCGCGCCGGGCCGACGCCCGCCGGCCGGGCATCCCGGTGTTCACCCGGCTCGCCTACGTACGGGAGCTGCGCGGGGACACCAAGGAGGCACGGCGCGTGCTGGAACTGGCCCGGGACTCGGCGAGCACCCGGGCCGACATCGCCTACACGGCGACGGCGCTCGGCCGGCTCGCCTGGTCCCAGGGCGGCTACGACGAGGCCCTGCGGCAGTGCGGCCGGGCCCTGAAGGCCGAGCCCGACAACCTGGAGGCACGCGAGTGCCGGGCGCGGGCACTCACCGGCAAGGGCGAACACACCGCGGCCATAGCGGAGTTCGAGACGATCGTCGCCCGGTCCCCGCTGCCGGGGCGGTTGGTCGCGCTCGGAGAGCTGTACGAGGTGAGCGGCCGGCCGGGGCCCGCCCGCCGCCAGTACGAGGTGCTCGGCACCTGGACGGGGCTCGCCCGGGCGGGCGGCGTGAACCCGGACCTGGACACGGCCCTCGCGGCCGCCGACCACGGCGACCGGACCGATGCCCTGCGCGCGGCCCGTGCCGAATGGCAGCGCCGCCGCACCGTGCACACCGAGGACGCCCTCGCCTGGGCGCTGCATCGCTCGGGGCGTTCCGAGGAGGCTCTCCCCCATGCGCGGGCGGCGACCGCGACGGGCTACCGGGACGCGGCCTTCCTCTACCACCGCGGCATGATCGAACGCGCGGCGGGTGAGCGGGCCGCCGCGCATGCCTCGCTGACCCGTGCCCTTGCGCTCAACCCCGCCTTCTCCCCCATCGGCGCGCGCGAGGCGCGCCGCGCGCTCGACGGTCTGGAGGCATCATGACCGATCCGTTGTCGAACACCCTCGCGGCGCTGCTCGCGGTCCTGGTGCTGACCGCCGGGGCACGGGGGTGCCTGGCCCGCGTCCGCACGCCCGGCGCCCGGGCGGTGCGGGTCGCGGCGGAGCACCCGGCCCCCGTGCGGCGGGCGACGGCCGTCCCTCGCCCGCGCCCCGCGTCGACGGCGATCGGCCGTGCGTCCGGGACGCGGCCGGGAAGCCCCGGCCGCCCGCGGCGCGAGCGAGCGCCGCACCCGAGGAGGGCCGTGCGCGCGGCACGGGAACGCGTCGTGCGTGAAAGCGCACCCGGGTCGCGGCCGGGGACCCCCGGCACCGGGGCGTGTTCCGAGGGTCTCGTCGTCCGCCCGCCGGGCGGGGGCATCCGGTGCGTGCGGTCGCAGGGCGGAGGGAGGAGAGCGCAGCGGGCGGCGCCGACGACCGACGGCGCCGCGAGGGCACGCCTCCCGCGCCCGGAGGGCGGGGAGGGGGTGCGTGCCGGACGTTCCCGGCGAGACGGGACTTCCGCAACCCGCCCCAGGGACGTGCGAGCAGCACACGAACGGGCGGCACGCGGAGGTCCGGAGGGCGTACGGGGGCGCGGCCGGGGGCACGCGGTCCGGGCCGCGCTTCTGGTGGCGGCCGGGACGGCCGCCCTGCTCGTCGGGACGGGCGCGCCCGCCGCGGCCCACCCGCTGGGGAACTTCTCCGTGAACCGCTACGACGGACTCGTCGTCGCCGAAGGGGAGTTGCGCGTCGACCACGTCGAGGACCTCGCGGAGATCCCGACCGCGCGTATCCGGCCGCGGGAGACGGCGCCCGCCGCGCTGGCTGCCTGGGCGGAGGACCGCTGCGCCGTCGCTGCGCGCGAGGCCCGGCTGCTCGTGGACGGCCGGGCCGTGCCGCTCGAAGCCGGGACGGCGCGCGCCTCCGTCCGGCCAGGCCAGGCGGGGCTGCCCACCCTCCGCGTCGAGTGCGGGATGCGCGCGCCGCTGCCGGGCGGCAGGACGGATCTGGCGTTCACGGCCGCACCCGGTGAGGGTGCCGGCTGGCGGGAGATCACGGCACGCGGCGACCGCACGACACTGGCATCGTCCGACGTACCCGGCGAGTCCGTCTCGCGCCGGCTGTCCAGCTACCCGCAGCGGCTGCTGGAGTCCCCGCCGTCCCGCACCTCGGCACGGCTCACGGCCGCACCCGGCGGACCCGCGCTCGGCGAGGGGGCAGCGGCGGCGCCCCCGTCCGTGCTGCCGCGGGGGGTCGACCGCTGGACCCGGGCCCTGACGGGTCTGGTCGAACGGCGCGACCTCACCGTGCCGTTCGGGGCGCTCGCTCTGGTCGTCGCCCTGGGACTCGGGGCCCTGCACGCGCTCGCGCCCGGTCACGGGAAGACCCTGATGGCCGCGGCGGCAGCGGCGGGCGGCCGGAACTCGCTGCGGGAGGTGCTGGCGCTCGGCGCCTCGGTGACGGTCACCCACACCCTCGGCGTCCTCGCCCTGGGCGCCCTGATCGTCGCGGGGTCGGCCGTCACCCCGGCCGTCGTCGGCTGGCTGGGCATGGCGAGCGGGATCGTGGTCGCGGTGGCGGGTGCGCTGCTGGCGCGGCGGGCGTGGCAGGACCGGGCGCAGGGGCGCGGGCACACGCACGTCCACTGGCTCGGCGGCGGACGCTTCAGCACGCACACGCACACGCACTCCACCGGCGACGGCCACGGCCACGCTCATGACCACGGTCACCAGCTGGCCCACGACGGCGCCCGGAAGCACACGCGCGAACACGGGCACGGGCACGGGCACGGGCACCAGGAGCCGGAACACGAGCACGGCCACGGACACCACCACGAGCCGGAACACAAGCACGGCCACCAACCCGTCATCCGCGACCGGCACGGGCACCAACCCGTCATCGGCGACGGGCACGGGCACCAACCCGTCATCGGCGACGGGCACGGGCACCAACCCGTCATCGGCGACGGGCACGGGCACCAACCCGTCATCCGCGACGGGCACCACCCCGGCCGCGGCTCCGAGCGGCAGCGGCCACTGCGCCGCAGCATCCTGCTCGGTCTGGCCGGCGGCCTCGTCCCCAGTCCCTCCGCCGTGGTCGTACTCGTCGGCGCCGCGGCACTGGGCCACGCCTGGTTCGGGCTGCTCCTCGTCGTCGCGTACGGGGCGGGGCTGGCCCTCACCCTCACCGCGGCCGGCTTCGCGGTCGTGCGCCTCGGGGGCCGGATCGCGGCGCGGTTGGCACGGCGGCGGGCGGCCGGGAGGCTGGCCGGCCTCGTCCAGCGTTCGGCACCCATCGCCACGGCGCTCACCGTGGTCGTCCTGGGATGCGGATTGGCGCTCAGGGGGGCCGCAGGAGCGATGAGTTGAGCTAGCTTGGAAGGGTTTCCACCGTGATGGTCGCTCTGCTGCGGATGGGGGGCTCGTCATGAGCGAGGTGCCGGGCGGCGGACTGGACGGCGAGACGCGGGTGGCGGGGCGCTACCTCCTGCTCGCCCGGCTGGGCGAGGGCGGCATGGGCGTCGTCTGGCGCGCCCGCGACGAACTGCTCGGACGGGAGGTCGCGGTCAAGGAGGTCCGCGCCCCCGCCGGGCTCGGAGCCGCCGAGGTGCGGCGGCTCTACACCCGGCTGGAGCGCGAGGGCTGGGCCGCGGCCCGGATCTCGCACCGCAACGTGGTCACGGTCTACGACGTGGCGATGCAGGACGGACGGCCGTGGATCGTGATGGAGCTCGTCCGCGGAATCTCGCTCTCGGATGCGCTCGCCGCGGAGGGGCCCATGGCCCCGCAGCGCGCCGCCCGCATCGGGGCGGAGGTGCTCACGGCCCTGCGCGCGGCCCACGGGGCGGGCGTACTGCACCGGGACGTGAAGCCGGGCAACGTACTGCTCGGCAACGACGGCCGCGTCGTGCTGACGGACTTCGGAATCGCCTCCGTCGAGGGCTCGTCCGGACTGACGCTGACCGGCGAACTCGTCGGCTCGCCCGAGTTCCTCGCCCCGGAGCGGGCACTCGGCATCACCCCGGGGCCCGCATCGGACCTGTGGGCGCTGGGAGTCCTGCTGTACGCGGCGGTCGAGGGGCGGTCGCCGTTCCGCCGGGACACACCGCTCGGCACGCTCCGCGCGGTCGTCGACGAGGAACTGCCCGCACCGCGCCGGGCCGGTGCGCTGGAGCCGGTGATCGCCGGTCTGCTGCGGAAGGAGCCTGCGGAGCGGATGTCCGCGGAGGAGGCGGAGCGGCTGCTCCGGGTCTTCGGCGCGGGAGGCACGCCCCGCACCGGTTCTCCGGCGGGCTCCGGTCCCCTCGCGGCCACCGCGGCGACCGCGGTCTCCGCCGCGCCGGTCACCCCTGTCGCACCGGCCGGGGTGTTCGGCCCTCCCACGGATACGACGGCGGTCCCGGCCCGGGGCGGTCGCGGGCCGTCGGCGGACCGACCGCGGCGCGCGGCCGTCGTACTGGCCGCCGGGATCGCCGCCCTGGCCCTGTCGCTGGGCGGTCTCACCTACGCCCTGCTGGACGACGGAAGCGGAAGCGGAAGCGGAAGCGTGGGCGGCGGGGCCGGGGGGACGAACGGCAGCGGGGCGAACCGCGGTTCCGGGAGCGGCGGTACGACGGTCGGGAGCGGTTCGGCGTCCGGTCCGGAGACACCCTCCGGCGACGAGGGCCCTGCGGCGTCGGGCGACGGCGGGGCGTCAGCGACCGGTGGCGCCCCCTCGCCCACGGAGCGGCCGCGGCAGAGCGTGCACGTGCGGGTCCACGCGATCCGTGCGGAGTACCGCGGGGCGTGTCCCCCGCTCGAGGCGAAGGCCCCCGCGTTCCGGGCGGCGGTCACCGTCGGAAGCACCCCGGTCTCCGTGGGGTACCGCTGGGTGACCGGGAGCGGCCGGAGTTCCGACGGGGGCTGGAAGACGCTCGACTTCCCCTCGGGCGAGGGGAGGTCGCGGGAGATCGATCATGTGGAACCGACGTACACCGAGGGTGCGGTGCACCACGACCGGATCCGGGTGGAGATCGGGAGTCCGGTCGCGGTCAGGTCGCAGTGGGTGGCGTTCTCGGTGACGTGCGAGGAGGAGTCCCCGTCGGGCACCCCGTCCTCGCCGGGTCTGCCGTCGTACTCGGAGGGGTCCGGTCAGGCCGCCGAACGGAACGGCGGCAGATAGCCCCCGGACTGTCCGGAGGCGGTCGGGTGGTACGACTCGACGATGTTCAGCCAGTTGACGCTGTGCAGCCATGAGGCGCCCGAGCAGATCTCGTGCCCGGTGAAGGACGGCACGACGTCCGCGAAGGTGAAGCCGTGGTCGGCGACGCGCTTGGCGAGCGCGGCGTTGAGGTGGTCGGCTCCGCCGTTGATCGCGGCGCGCTCCTTCTCGGTGAGTCCGGCGATGCAGCTGCCGTTGAGCTTGTACATGCGGGGGTAGCCGAGGACGACGACCCGGGCGGACGGCGACTTGGACCTGATGGTCGAGTACACCGAGTCGAGCCGGGCCGGGAGGGTCGTGTCCACGAAGTGCTTGGCCTCCTGCACCCGGGCGACGCAGGTGCTCTCGGACTGCAGGATACACGTCGTCATCACGTCGCCGAAGCCCGCGTCGTTGCCGCCGATCGTGATGGACACGAGGTCGGTACCGGAGTTGAGGGGGGCGAGCTGGCCGGCCAGGACATCACCCGTACGAGCGCCCGCACAGGCCGTGAAGGCGAACGACGAGGGTGAGTTGGCGGCCGCCCAGAGGGCGGGGTAGGCGCGGTTGCTGCGTCTGCACGAGCCGCTGTCGCCCAGATAGGACCCGGCGCCGAGACCCGACGAGTACGAGTCGCCGAGGGCCACGTAGTCGACCGCGGCCGCGGACTGTGCGGCCTGGGCCTGGCCCGCGCCGGTGAGGGCGAGGGCCGCACCGATGAGGAGTGAGGATGAGATTGCCGCGATTCGGGACAGTTTCATGGAACCTCCCATTAGCAGGATCTCTGCTCAACTGTCGTAGCATGCCCCTTTGTTCACCGGAAGTGTCCATGCCAAGAACAATGCGGCCGGGCAACAGGGGTGTTGCCCGGCGGATCTTGACGACCCGTCCGGAACGACGGGTGGGGCGGAGCCCAGCATTCCGGCAATACGCCCCATCTCCGAGCAAACACGCCGGGGCAAACGATCCCCCGGCACCCACTCGCCCCCTCGGGCACACACCGCCGCACTCCCGCCCGGGTGCCGCGGCAGCGGCGCTCGTGGCACTCGGATCAGCCCCGTACGCGCCCTTCACACCCTCCCGCCGCACGGCCGGTACGGCCTGAGCACCCCTCCGCCCGAAAAGCGCTCATCCCGGCCGTCACTGCAATTGCTTTCCACCCCTCAGGTACCGCATTGCGTAACAGGTTTGTGCATTTCAGTACGCGCAGGCAAAACAAGGAGAAAAGTGCGCCCTACGGCCAGGTCTTGTCATACAGTCCCAATCATCAATACCGTCGTACATCCGCCCGCAACGGACCATCAAAGGCGACTCCTGGGGAGGGGTCTGACGTCGCGACGGTCCGTGGCGGGGCGCGGTAGGGGGGTGCCGTGCTCGGTCGCACTCGTGCCGAGTCGCGTACCGCGCGGCCAGCTATGCCAGCTCGCCCAGCCTGTGCGGAGATCCATGCCGTCCTGGCCGGGGTGAGAACAACCCCCCTTTCGAACCGGACACTCATCCGGACCGCCCGGGGGTGGGCGGTCCACCGGACGAGAGGGAAACCGACTCATGAGCTCGTTCCTGCGCCCGGCGGTCCCGGGTCCTCACGATCCGACAACCACGGCCGGCGCGCCCGCACCGGTCATGGCGACGGCCACGGCCACGCTCGGCCGAGTACCGGCCCAGTACCGTCCGATCTCCTCCCACCTCGCCATCGCACCGCCGGTCAGCGTCGTGATCCCGGCGATGAACGAGGCCAAGAACCTCCCGCACGTCTTCGGGACCCTGCCCGAGTGGATCCATGAGGTCGTGCTCGTCGACGGCAACTCCACGGACGACACGGTGAACGTCGCCCGCGCGCTGTGGCCCGGCGTCAAGGTCGTCGAGCAGGCCGGCAAGGGCAAGGGGGACGCCCTCATCAGCGGCTTCGCGGCCTGCACCGGCGACATCATCGTCATGGTCGACGCGGACGGCTCCGCCGACGGCCAGGAGATCGTCAGCTATGTCTCCGCCCTGGTCGGCGGCGCCGACTTCGCCAAGGGCTCCCGCTTCGCCAACGGCGGCGGCACCGACGACATGACCCCCGTCCGCAAGCTCGGCAACCGCGTCCTGTGCGGCATCGTGAACGCCAAGTTCGGCGCCCGTTACACCGACCTCTGCTACGGCTACAACGCGTTCTGGCGCCACTGCCTGGACAGCATCGCCCTGGACTGCACCGGATTCGAGATCGAGACCCTGATGAACATCCGGGTCGTCAAGGCCGGACTGCGGGTCCAGGAGGTCCCCAGTCACGAGTACCTCCGCATCCACGGCATGAGCAACCTCAGGGCCGTCCGCGACGGTCTGCGGGTACTCAAAGTGATCCTGAGGGAGAAGGGGGTCCGCAGGGCCTCCCGCCGCGGTCCCGCAGTCGGCCTCAACGCCCCACGAGGAGAGGTCTCTTGAACCACCGGACGTTCTCCGTGGTCATCTGCGTCTACACCGAGGAACGCTGGACGGACATCCTCACGGCCGTGGAGTCGGTGCGCCGGCAGTCGCTCCCGGCGCTGGAGACGCTGGTCGTGGTCGACCACAACCCCCGGCTGCTGGACCGCCTCACCGAGGAGTTCACCTCCGGACACGGGAGCGCGTCACCGGGAGAGGAGGTGCGGGTGCTCGCCAACGCGGGCCCCCGCGGCCTCTCCGCCGGCCGCAACACCGGTATCGCCGTGTCCCGCGGCGAGTTCGTGGCCTTCCTCGACGACGACGCCGTGGCCGAGCGCGACTGGCTGCGGCACTTCGCCGAGGGGTACGACGACCCCCGGGTCATGGCCGTCGGCGGCAGGACCCTGCCGCTCTGGGCCTCGGGCCGCAGGCCGGTGTGGTTCCCCGAGGAGTTCGACTGGGTCGTCGGGTGCACGTACCGGGGGCTTCCTCCCGGCCGCGTCCCGGTCCGGAACGTCCTCGGCGGCAACGCGTCCTTCCGCCGCACCGCCTTCGACGCCGCCGGCGGATTCGCCACCGGCATCGGACGGGACGCCGACAGACGGCCCCTGGGCTGCGAGGAGACCGAACTCTGCATCCGGCTCGGCCGGGCCCTACCGGACGCGGTGCTGCTGATCGACGACCGCGCCGTCATCCACCACAGGGTCCCCGCGCAGCGGGAGCGCTTCCGCTACTTCCGCACCCGCGCCTACGCCGAAGGGCTGTCCAAGGCCCTCGTCTCGCACAGCGTCGGCAGCGGCAAGGGCCTCGAGACCGAGCGCCGGTACACCACCCGTGTGCTCCCGGCGGGCGTCGTGCGCGGTCTGCGCGACGCCCTGCTGGGCCGCCCGGGCGGTGCGGGCCGCGCCGGAGCCATCGTCGCCGGCGTCGCCGCGGCCGCGGCCGGGTACGCGGTGGCGCGGGCACACGCCCGGTCCGGGGTGGCGTTCTCGCACGGCCCGATCACCGCCCACGCCCCGCTGGAAGGGGGCACGCCATGAACGAGGCCGTGCCGATCCTCATGTACCACGCGATAGCGCACCGGCCCGCTCCGGCGGTCCACGGCCTCTCGGTGGCGCCGGGGGCCTTCGCCGAACAGATGGAACTGCTCGGCGAGCGCGGGTTCACCCCGGTCACCACCGCCGGGCTCGGCCGGGCCTGGCGGCACGGCGAACCCCTGCCGCCCCGGCCGGTGCTGATCACCTTCGACGACGGCTACGAGGGCGTGCACCGGCACGCCCTTCCCGTGCTCGACAAGCTGGGCTTCGCCTCGACGCTCTTCGTGTCGACCGGCTGGCTGCGGGGTGCGCACGAGGAGGGCGGCGCGCCCGACACCATGCTGGACTGGGGACAGGTGAGGGAACTGGCCGCGGCGGGCACGGAGATCGGCGGCCATTCGCACACCCATCCGCAGCTGGACCAGCTGGACGACCGACGGCTCCGGTTCGAGTCGCTGCGTTGCAGGGAGATCATCGCCGCGGAACTCGGCGACGCGCCGGTCTCGTTCGCCTACCCGTACGGCTACTCCAGCCGCCGGGTCCGACAGGCGGTGCGCGCCGCCGGCTTCGCGCAGTCCCTGGCCGTGGGGAACGCTCTGGCCCGCCGCCGCCAGGGGCCGTACGCCCTGGAGCGGGTGACCGTGCGCCGCTCCACGGGTGCCGAGCAGTTCGAACGGCTCGTCGAGGGCCGGGGAGTCGCCCGCGACTTCGCCGGGGACCGGGCCCTCACCAAGGGGTACGCGGTCGTCCGCCGGACGAGGAGGGCGCTCCGGTTGCTGCGTACATGAGTGCCCCGGATCGGTGCACCCGAGTGCGGTCGGGGAGAGCGGCGGCACGCCCCAAAAGGCCGTGCACCGAGGGCCGACGTGCCGGATCATGGCGCCATGACCGCCACCCCTGAGCACGCTCTGCCGATCCGGCTCAACGTCGACGACAGCGATTCGCCGTCGGATGTCGTCGACGCGCTGTTCCTCGGCCGCTTCGCGACGGGCGAGCAGCCGTATTCGCACAGTTCGACGATCGACCGGGTCAAGCCCGGCGCCACACTGCTGCCGCCGGGCGCCCGGGTGCTGCGCGCCGCACGTGACGACGACCGGAGCGCGACGCTCGCCGAGGGCGAGGGGTGGACCCTGCTGATCTCACGGTGGAACCGCGGGGCGGACATCACGGTCACCGCGGTCAGCCCGGAACTCGCCGAGAACGTGCACAGGCAGGCGACGGACGGCGTCCAGGACGAGCCCGAGCCGCAGCCCGACAACGTCACCATGGGGTTCTGGTACGTCTCCCCGCGCCGCGGCCCGCACCGCACGACCCGCCAGATCAGCGCCGGCACCTGGGACGAGGTCCGTCCCAACTACACGACCCCGGTGGCTCAGGCGATGGACCGGCTGATGAAGGTGACGCCGGACGACATCGCGGGCCGGCTGCTCCTGCTGCACGGTCCGCCGGGCACGGGGAAGACCTCAGCGCTGCGGACGCTGGCCCGCTCGTGGCGCGACTGGTGCCAGGTGGACTGCGTCCTCGATCCGGAGCGGCTGTTCAACGACGTCGGCTATCTGATGGACATCGCGATCGGCGAGGACGAGGGCACGGCCAAGGGGCGCTGGAGGCTGCTGCTCCTGGAGGACTGCGACGAACTGATCCGGGGCGAGGCACGGCACGCCGCGGGGCAGGCGCTGTCCCGGCTGCTGAACCTGACGGACGGGCTGCTCGGCCAGGGCCGGAACGTCCTCGTGGGCGTCACCACCAACGAGGACCTCGAGCGGCTGCACCCCGCCGTCGTCCGGCCGGGCCGCTGCCTTGCCCGGATCGAGGTCGGCCCGCTCACCCGCGAGGAGGCCGTGTCCTGGCTGGCCACCGAGGAGGGTGTCGGCCGCGAGGGCGCGACGCTGGCGGAGTTGTACGCCCTGCGCCGGGGGACGGTGCCGGCGTCCGTGCCGTCCCAGCACGGCGGGGCGGACGCGGGGCTGTACCTCTGAGGGCCGTCCGATTCCAGTGGCGGGCGGCCGGGTCGTAGCTCTCGTGGGAGTGGCTGCGGCAGGCCGCACGGACTCACTTCCCGTAGGTGGCGCGCAGTGCGTCCTGCACCGCGGAGAGCGCGTCGGCACGGGAGAGGCCCAGGCGGTGGACCAGTTCGGCGTACCGCTGGGCGGCAGTCGCCGCCTGGCGCTCCGCCGCGTCCCCGGCCGCCGCGACGAACGTGCCGTTCCGGCCCCGGGTTTCGATCACGCCGTCGCCCTCCAGGGCCCGGTACGCCTTGGCGACGGTGTTGGCCGCGAGGCCGAGTTCCTCCGCGAGCCCCCGCACGGTGGGAAGTTTGTAGCCGACGGGCAGGGCGCCCGAGCGCGCCTGGGCCGAGATCTGGGAGCGGAGCTGCTCGTAGGGCGCGCGGGCGTCGTCCGTGTCGATGACGATTTTCAAGGTCACCACGTGATTGTCCCCCACTTCCGGGCCTCGGGCACGCCGCTCGGGACCCTCGGGAAATTGAGAGGCGTGCGCGGGGGCGCGCGCGTAGCGTGCCGCATCATGACTGTGATCGTCCGCGCCTTCCGCGCGCCCGGAGACGCCGAGGCGGTCGCCCGGGTCCGGCGCGCCGCCCTGCCGTTCATGCTGGTCACCCCCGAGTCCCTGGTGTTCGAGACGGAGCACGCGCATCCGCTCGCCCGGTACCGGCCGCTGGTCGCCGAGGAGGACGGCGAGATCATCGGCACGGCGCAGGTGGGGCTCGCGCACGACAGCCCCGAGCCGGGGGTCGGCTACGCCAACGTCTATGTGCACCCCGAGCGCCGTGGCCGCGGCGCGGGTTCGGCGGTCGTGCGCGCGGCCGAGGAGTATCTGGCAGGCGCCGGTGCCACCAGGGTCCACACCTGGGTGCTGGACGAACCCGGGCATCGCGCCTTCGCCGAGCGGCTGGGCTACCGGGCCGGGCGCACGGCGCACTTCCTCCGTCTCGATCTGGCGGCAGGAGCGCTGCCGCCGCTGCGGACTCCGCCGGACGGGGTGCGGGTCGTCCCGGCGTCCGAGTTCGCCGGCGACCCGCGGCCGCTCTTCGAACTGGACGCCGAGACGACCGCGGACGAACCGGGCGACGTGGCGGCGGAGTTCACGGACTACCGGCACTGGCTCGACGAGACCTGGGCGCATCCGCTGTTCAGCCCGGAACTGACGTCGGTCGCCGTCGTGGACGGGCGCCCGGTGGCGTTCAGCGCGGCCCGTACGGACGGCTCGACCCGCTACGGGACGGCCATGACCGGCACCGCCCGGGCCCACCGCGGCCGCGGGCTTGCCAAGCTGGCGAAGAACGACTCGCTGCACCGGGCACGGAACGCCGGGTTCACCGAGGCGTTCACCGGCAACGACGCGGGCAACGCCCCGATGCTTGCCGTCAACGAGTGGTTCGGCTACGAGATCTGCGCGACGGAGGTGCGCCATGTCCGCACGCTGGGGTGAGTCCTGGGTCGACGTGGCCCTGGTCAAGGCCGGGCGCACGAAGATCCGTTACCCGGCGGCGGTCGTCGCGGACGACGGCACCCGGATCACCGTCCGTGCGCCGTGGGCGGGTGAGGACGTGAAGGACTTCGGGTTCGTCCGCTTCGAACCGGGTGACGTCTTCACCGAGCACTACTGGCGCGACCGCTGGTACGCGGTCAAGGAGGTCCGTGCGGGCGACGGGACGCTGAAGGGCTGGTACACCGACATCACCCGGCCCGCCCTGGTGTCCCGGGACGAGCTGGTGGTGGAGGATCTGGACCTGGATCTGTGGGTGTCGGCCGACGGCACGCTGGTCCTGCGGCTGGACGAGGACGAGTTCGCCGCCAGCGGTCTCGCCGAGCGGGACCCCCGGGCCGCCGAGGAGGCGGAACGAGCCCTGGACACCCTGGAACTCCTCGCGCGCCAGGGCCGGTTCACCCGGCTGCTGGAATGACGCGCGTCGCCGGCAGCGGCACCGCACGGTCCGGAAGGCCCGGGTCGTGGGCGATCGGGTCGTCGTCCTCGTGCCAGTGGAGGAGGAAGCGCTCGCCCCTCCGGTACGCCTCGAACCCGGCCCTGCAGTACGCGACCATGTCGTCCGGGAGCGCGGCGAGGGGATGCCAGGCCAGCTCCGAGCACTTGTGGGGCTCCCGGTTGTACGGCTCGTCGCCGCCGGCGCCGTCCGCCTCGAAGAACCAGCCCGTGCGCGGCGGGTCTCCGGGCCCCCGGTGCTGCATCACCAGCGCGACGCGCAGATCCTCCGGCGCGAACTCGACGCCGATCTCCTCGCGCGCCTCGCGCACCATGGCCGCGCGCACGTCCTCGCCCTCCTCGACGTGGCCCGAGGGGCCGTTCCACAGCCCGTCCCCGTAGCCCGTCCCGGCCCGGCGGGCGAGCAGGACCTCGTCGCCTCGGCGCAGGACGAGATGGACGTCGACGACTTCGCTGTGCCGGGCCGGGGCCGCGTGGCCGTCCTCGCCCTGCCGCACCGGAGCGGTCCCCGTGTCCTCGCCGTCCGGGCCCCGGGCGGCACCGGCTTCCCGGGCGGGCCCGGCCGGGGCGATCCGGGCCACCAGGGCGTACCGCTCGTCGTGCACGGGCCCGCCCCACAGGCCGGGCACGTCCGACAGCCGTTCGTGGTCGATCCTCCGGGAGAGTGGGCCGAGGGCGGCGATCAGGCGGGCCGCCGGCAGTCCGCTGCCCTCCCACACCCCTTCGACGAGAACCAGCCGCCCTCCCGGGCGCAGCAGGGAGGTCCAGTGGGTGAGGGCCACCTCGGGGGCCTCCATCGCCCACAGCACATGGCGCACGAGCACGGCGTCGTACCGCCGGTCTCCCACCGGGGGCCGCTCAGCGGGGCCCGTCAGCACCTCGGCCCCCGTGCCCGCGAGTTTGCGGCGCGCGGCCTCCACCATCCGCGGCGAGAGGTCGACGGCGGTCACCCGGTGGCCCTGCCCGGTGGCGAGCAGGGCGAGGCTGCCCGTGCCGCAGCCGAGGTCGAGCACGTCGCAGGGCGCAGGCGGCAGCCAGTGCCGCATGCGCTCCGCCCAGGCCCCGCGGACCGCGGGGTCGCGGAGCCCGTGGTCGGGTTCGTCGTCGAAGGTGTCCGCGGCGGCGTCCCAGTCGATCGTCGTCATGCGTCCGATCGTGGCAGCCGGCACTGACAACAGAGCGGCCGGCGACGGGGCTTGCGGTGGTGGAAGCGGTCGCACGGTACTCCGGCTCGGTAGGCCCCTTGCCGGTTCGACCCGAGGCGCCGACCCCGGTGACGTCACAGGCGACGGGCCGCCCGACAGGCTCGCGGTCGACTCCGCGGCACCGTGGGTGTCCACCCGGGCAAGGGCAACGGCGGCTTCGACGCCCGTGTCGCGATGGGCAGGCGTACCACCTGTTCGGCTGCCCCCAGGTGCCGTGTACGCGGTCGGCGGGCAGACCCGAAGGCCCCGGCCGCCGGCCGCGCCGTGCGTCCGGGACCTGCGGCGGGCGGCGCCGGGCCTCCATGGGCGATCGGGCTCATCGAGGTGTCGCCGGAGGGCGGTTGGCCCGCAGGCACCGCCGGGCGCGGCGGGCGCGGCGGCGGTTGACGAGCAGGCCGGCCAGGCAGACCGTCACCAGCAGGGCCGCACAACCGAAGGAGGTCCAGGCGACGCGCTCCCGGATCAGCATCAGCCACACCGCGGGCAGCAGCGCCGCGGCCGCGCCGAGCAGGGACCAGCTCACCTCACGTCCCGGCCTGCTGACGTCCAGCAGCGCGCACAGGCGCTCCGCGCGCTGCGCCGCCAGGGCCGACAGCCGCGGATCGGGCACGGAACGCCCACGGGCGGTGGCACCGAAGAGGTCCATCCGGTCCCGCCACGCGAGCCCGGCCGCGGTCCTGAGCCACTCGTCCCACCGGCTCTCCGACCAGTACCGCCGCAGGCGCCGCCGTACGAGGACGAAGAAGACGACGAGCGCCGGCCCGGCCGCCACGAGCAGCGCGGGAGAGCTCGGCGGCGACCGCCCCAGGACGACCACCGTCGCGACGATGACGAGCAGCACGGCGAGGAGGCGGAGCGCGGCCGCCCGGTCGAGTACGGACATGGCACCTCCCAGGTGCGCCGGCAGCCGCTGGTGCCGCGGCCGGGGGATCCAGCGTCCTGCGTCTGGTGGGGACACCGGCAGTCCCGGGAGTTCGTTGCTTGACAGGGCACGCGAGCCGTGCGGGCGGGACGGCTCGGACTCGGGTGTCGGAAGGACGCGGACGGGGCCGAGCCGGGCTCCTCCCGCGCTGCGCCGCTCCCAGACCCCCGTCGACGGCCGTGCCGGGGCACTCGGCGATGATCTGCGCATGACCGAAGCGACCGCAGTCCAGACCTATCTGCAGTTCGTCGAGCACCGGCTCACGGCCGACGGCTGCGCACCGCGCTGGGAGCAGTGGCACGGCGCCCCCGTGCTCGTCGGCCGGCGCGCCGACTTCCGGCTGAAGTGGGCCGCCACCAAGCTGCATCTCTTCACAGCGGTCGCCGCCGCGCCGGAGATCACCGTGCCGGCCGTCGAAGCGTTCACCCGGCACGTCCTGGACTACGCCCGCGCCAACAAGGGAGGACTGCCGGTGGGCCTGCAGACCGGCGTCGCCGCCTTCCCCGTCCTGGTGAGCGAGCGCGTCGACCCCGCGGCCATGGCCTGGGCCCAGGAACAGCAGCGCACCCGGTTCGCCTGCTTCGCCCGCCCGGTCGTGGTGGACATGTCCCAGGGCCATGTGGGCTTCTACCGGGGCACTCCCGCACTGGGACGTGTCTACGCCTCCCACATGCTCGACAAGGGCACGCGCTACTTCCAGAAGTAGCGCCGGAACTTCCGGAAGCAGCAGTGGGGCGGGGCCGGCTCCCGCGCGAAGGAGGCGCGACGCGCACGGCGTGACCGGCGCGCACGGTGCCACCGCGCGTGCGCCCACTCCGGCACGCTCCGCAGCGTTCCTGAGTCCCTGCCTACCCCACCCCTAACGTCTCATTTGGCGTTGTTCGACAGTCTGCGGTCGTGGGGATCGTGGAGCGTCTGGTGCCGGATCTCCCGGGCCTCCAGCGGACCGAGCACCAGACGGCACCAGCCACTTCCACAAGCGACGCGAGCGAACTGCCTCCGTCTCCCGCGCCGCCAGCCGGAGTTCATGCCCACCCACCCAGAACCGAACGAACACGTTCGGAAAGAGTGCCGGGTAGTTCCTGAGCTGACGGCGCGAGTTCGAGTCCCGACATGTGTTTCATGGCCAAGCCCCAGGTCAGCGACCTGGGGCTTGGCTGTTTCGGCTATTGCGGCTGGTAGGCGCTGGCCGCGTCGGCCATGGGCTTGCCGAAGGTCATGCCAACGGACGGGAGGGTGCTGCCGATGCCGGTGCCCTGGTGTGCGGGGTCGACGGAGACCGGGGCGAGGGTCAGCGACGGGACGCAGCCGACGCCGGCTCGGGTGAGGAGGACGTGCGCGATGGCGGTTCCGTTGTCGTCCTCGGCGACGAGGGAGAGTTCGGGGATCCAGCACGCGTCGGCGCACACGGCGTCGACGAGGTCGACGTCCCCGGGGGAGCCGAAGGCGGCGGCGATCACCTCGCGCACACGGTCGGCGTCGTGGAGGGTCTCGGTCCTGATCTTCACTGTGGGGATGTTCCGTTTCTGTGGTGGTTGACGTCGTGATCGGGGCCGGGGGCGGGCCCACTGCGGGCACGCCCCGCCCACGGCCGCCGCGGCCGGGTCACAGGGTGAGGAGGGCGCGGCCGGCGTGCTTGGGGTCGGTGAGGGGTCTGAGGGCGAGGCGGACCAGGGCGAGCGGGTTGTCGTCGCCGGCGATGCGGTTGGCGCTGAGCTCACCGCAGGAGGCGCACTGGTGGATAATCATCCACTCGCCGTCGGTGCGGACGGACATGCCCAGCGCCTCCATCCGGCCGCGGCACTCCGCGGCGCGGTCGCCCGGGACACTCCGGTCGACGTGCAAGCTGGCCAGACAGTTCGGGCAGTGGTTGCGGTGCGCGGTGCCGGGTGCGTCCAGGGACACGTCGAGCCGGCAGGAGACGCACCGGAAGGCCCCCGCCCGGTGCCCGCACTGGGTGTGCAGGACGTCCTTGTGCCGCTGCGGACGGCGGCGCCGCTGCCCGCGGCTGCTGTGGTTGTTGCGTGCCATGGCTGTGCTCCTTCCCTGTCGGGCGGTCAGAGGGCTCCGAACGCTTCGAGCGGGAAAGGCGGTTGGGCCAGCGGGCGGACCGCCATGCGCATCAGGACGAGTTGGTTGTCGTCCGTACAGACCGGGTTCGAGGTGAGCTCGTCGCAGCGCACGCAGCGGTGGACCACCATCCAGTCACCGGTGCGGAGCACGGCGATGGCGATCGGGGACATCCGGCCCTCGCAGTCGCTCGGACCGCCCTCGACGTGGTCGAGGACGTGCCGGGAGTGCAGGCAGGACGGGCAGTGGTTGCGCGGCGCGCCGTCGGCGGCGTACGCGGACACGGTCAGACCGCACCAGGCGCAGGCGAAGGTGCCGAGGCTGAGAGTGTTGTTGTTAGTGGTGGTGTGGCTGGACACCCGGGTGCTCCTTGCTGGGAATGGGTCAAGACAGCAAGAGCAGGCCGAGTGGCCTCGTCAGAGGGCAGCCCGACGACGCCTCAGGAAGGCGAATGGGCAGGTCATAGCACCGGAGGACACATCCAGAAGCCGCCCGGAGGAACGGGCGGCGGAAAGCTACGGACGGTTACGCGGTGTGGCGAGGCGCACTCGGCGCGGGCCGGGACATCAAACACCCTTTTCCAGGGCGCACAGGCCCAGAAAGAACCAGAAGGACCTCGTGAGGTTAACAGGACGCCTTCAAGGGGTGTCAACGCATTATTCGACACCCCCGCCCTCCCGGGGCGCTGCACGACAGGCGACCTGATACCGGCCGGCACTCTCCAGAGGCACCCTTGCTCGCACGGTACGCGGTAGAGGTTGCGGGAGCGGGAGACAGCCAGACGCAAGAGTGCAGATCAGGCCCTGCCATGCACCGATCACCTCATGTCCTCCGGAGTCGGCTTCCCTCTGGCGCCCGCCACGCCCGGGGAGCCAAACGGGGAGCCAGACGAGGCGGCTCACCGTGGACGGCCACGGACTCCGGCACCACGAGCGCCGTGGTCGGACGGCCACGCTCCGCAGCGTTCCTGAGTCCCTTCTTACCCCACCCTTAAAGCGACCATAAGGATCGCCGTCCCCCCGCCCCAGCAGCCCGTTTCGGCGTTTCGACGGGCTAGCTTGCTGATCGCCGGGCGGGGTTCGGGCATCGGTGCCGCTGAGGGATCGGAGGGCTGCACCGCGGTGCGGGCCCGTGCCCGGGACCCCGTCCCTCCCCCCTACGCCGCTCTTGAAGGAGATCCTCACCATGACCGCTCGCCGCAGGGCCGCCACCGTCGCCGCGCTCGGGATCGCGCCGCTCGCGCTGACCGCGCTCGCCGCCTCGCCGGCCGTCGCGCACGGGTCGATGACGGATCCGGTGAGCCGGGTGTCCGCGTGTTACGCCGAGGGGCCGGAGAGCCCGAAGTCCGCGGCGTGCAAGGCGGCGGTCGCGGCCAGTGGCACGCAGGCGTTCTACGACTGGAACGAGGTCAACATCGCCGACGCCGCGGGCAACCACAGGTCGCTGATCCCGGACGGCAAGCTGTGCAGCGCGAACCGGGACAAGTACAAGGGTCTGGACCTGCCGCGCGCCGACTGGCCCGCGTCGAGGCTCGCGGTCGGCAACCACACGTTCCGCTACAAGGCCACCGCCCCGCACAAGGGCTCGTTCGAGCTGTACATCACGAAGGACGGCTACGACCCGTCCGAACCGCTCACCTGGTCCGACCTGGAGGCGCGGCCGTTCGCCGAGGTCACCGACCCGAAGCCGGTGAACGGGGAGTACGTCTTCGACGGCACCGTGCCCGCGAGGTCGGGGCGGCACCTGGTCTACTCGATCTGGCAGCGGTCGGACTCCCCCGAGGCCTTCTACACCTGCTCGGACGTGGTCTTCGGCCGGGATGCCGGCGGTAGCGCGGGAGGCGGCGCCCCGGCACCGGCCGCGTCCGCTCCCTCGGACGGGCAGATCGAGGACGGTGCGGACAAGTCCACCGTCGACCACGGCGGCCACGGCGGTGACGACCACTCCGAGGCCCCGGCCACGAACGGGCCCGCCACTCCGAAGGCGGCCGCACAGACGGACTCGGAGACGGACGGCGAGGCGGACGACGCGGCGGGCGCTGGGACCGCCCCCGGGGGCAACACCCCCGAGGCCGACGGCGCCGGGGAGAACCTCGCCGAGACCGGCGGTGACGGCGGCACCCCGTATCTCGCCGCCGGCGGTGCCGCGGTGCTCGCGCTCGGCGCGGCCGTGGTGTTCGCGACCGCCCGCCGCAGGGTCGGCCGCTGATCCGAACGCGCAGGACACGGCGAAGGTGCCGCCGCGGTGTGTCCGCGGCGGCACCTTCGCCGTTTCTCGAGCAGACGGCGCGGGCGAGCGCGGCAGGATCTCCACCGCGGCTCCGCACGGGACGGCCCGTGAGCGTGCCGGCCTTCGCGGACCCGGCAGGCCGAGGGCCGGCCGTCAGGTCATGCGAACACCGACGCGCAGGTCGTCCGAGTGGCCCTCGCCGGATCGAGGGCGTTGGCCACCTCGTGGTACGCGATCCGGTCGAACAGCCCTATGGCCACGTGCTCCGAGAGGTCGATGGCGCACAGGTCCTGCAACGTCACGTTCTTCACGTTCGGCCCGTCGAGGAAGGACGACCGCCACGGGGTGACCACCTCGTCGTACTTGGTGGCGATGACGGTGTAGCGGACGCCCGGGACGGTGTCGCCGCCCTCGTTCAGTTTGGTGAGGAACGCGGAACCGGCCATCTGGTCGGCCAGGCCGGGGGTCGCGGAGTTGAGCAGGTCCGCCGCGCCCGGGAAGTACTTGAGCAGGCCGGAGAGCCCGTGGAGGGTCGTGCCGTGGTTGTCGGGCGCGAGGCCGACGAGGGCGTTCACCTTGTCGGCGCCGCCGAGGAACTTGAGGTAGTGACGCGGCATCATGCCACCCTGGGAGTGACCGACGAGATCCACCTCGCCGGCTCCGGTTGCGGCGAGGACCCGGTCGACGTACGTGTCGAGCTGCTCGGCCGACTTCGCGATGGGGCCGAGGCCGTGGAAGAACGGGACGCCCGGGAGCTGGCCGTAGTCGAGCGAGAAGACGCAGTAGCCGCGCTTGACGAGGTACGGCGCGAGGGCGAGCCAGTTGTCGACGGAGTTCCCGAAGGTCCCATGGACGAGGACCACCGGGCGGGGGTGGGCGGTTGAGGGCTTGCAGGACCAGTTGTTCCAGCCGCTCGACGGAGCGGCTGCGTGGGCGGTGGCGGCCGGCGCGAGGCCGATCGCCACCGCCAGCAGGGCGGCGGTCAGCGGTCTGAGGACACGCTTCCAGGACAGCATCGTGCGATCTCCTTGCGGCTCAAGGGAAATGCGAGGCTGATGTGGGGATGTGGGGATTCACCCTGCGGCCCGGACCACAAGAAGGGGGTGCTCATGACAAACGTACGCACGAGTAACCAGGACCGGGAAGTTACGCGTCGGTAAAAACTGAATTACCGTCAAGATCCGTGATGGTGCGGTTACTCACAGAAACACAGAGGCAGGGCTTATGCGGCGAGGGAGCCCGGAATGACCGCCCGGGGGCCGAACTTGGCCCGCGCCCGGTCGGCGACCGCCTCCAGTCGGCGTGCTTTGTCGTCGGCGGGGTCGAAGGTGAGCTGATGCGCGGCCCGTTCGGCGGGGATCAGCCCTTCGGCGCGCAGGGCGAGGGCACGCACCCGGGCGCGCTGCAGGCCGAGCGCGTCCAGGAGCCGGTACGCGGCACCGGTGAGCGACGCGGAGTGCGCGGTCGGCTCGGTCAGGGCGCGGGTCCTGGTGGTCGTGGTGCGGTCGGCGTAGCGCACGGTGAGCGTCAGGGAACGGCACACCTGCCCCTCCCCTCGCATCCTCGCCCCCAGCTCCCCGGCGAGCGAGAGCAGCGCGCGGCGATGGCGGTCGCGGTCCAGCTCGTCCCGGGGGAAGGTGCGTTCGGCCGCGACGGAGCGGGCCGCCGCGTTGGGGACGACCCGAGTCCGGTCGACGCCGCGGGCCTTCTCGTACACCTCTCGCCCCGTGCGTGCACCGAGGATCCGCTGGAGCACGGCGAGAGGGACGGCGGCGACCCGGTCGACGGTGTCGAGCCCGTAGCCGCAGAGCGTGCGGGCCGTCGCGGGGCCGACGCCGTGCAGCGCGGCGACCGGGCGGCCGGCGAGGAACTCCGCCGCGTCGCCCACGACCAGGGTCGTACCGGGGCCGGCCTCCCGCGCCGCCATCCTGGCGAGCAGCGGGTTGGGCCCGGCGCCGATCACGCAGTCGACGCCGTACAGGGCGAGGGCCCGCACCCGGATCACCGCGGCGAGCCCGGCGGTGTCCCGGCCGAAGTACCGCAGCGCGCCCCGGACATCGGCCAGCGCGCCGTCCTGACCGACCGCCTCCACCACCGGGGTGAACGCACCGAGCAGTCCGAGCAGCCCCGCATAGGCGGCACCGTCCGGCGCCTCTCCGCCGGCGCCGCGGAAACGCACGTACAGGACGGTCGGCACGTCCGGTCCCCCTGACGGCGCGCCCGGCACGGACGCGGACGCAGGCGCGGACGCAGGCACAGGCACAGGCACAGGCACAGGCGCAGGCACAGGCACGGACGCAGGCGCGGACGCGGACGCAGGCACAGGCACGGACGCAGGCACGGGCACGGACGCAGGTGGGGACGCGGACGCAGGCGCAGGCGCAGGTGGGGACGCGGACGCAGGCGCAGGCACAGGCACGGACACAGGCGCGGCCACGGATGCGTCCGTCCCGTCCGCCGCGGCGTCGCCGCGCGGAGGAAGCGCGTTCTCCCGCCGTTTCGTCATCCCGCGCTCCCCGGGCTCCGGTGCCACAACTTCCGTGCGGGCGCCGCCCCTTCACCCGCGGGGCGGAGATCGGCCCAGGCGTTCATCTCGTACCCGGTGGACATCCGGATGCGGCGGCCCCCACCGGCCGGAACGCCGGACCCACCCGCGTCCCCTTCGCCGTCCCCGCCGTCCCCTCCCGCACCCGCCGCGGCGAGCCGCTCGGCCACCGCGTCCAGGCCGCCCGCGCGCCGGAGTTCGATCAGGTCCGCGAGATTCCAGGCCGCGGAGCCGACCACACTGAGACTGCGCGGTCCACGGCGCTGGACGACACCGCGCACCAGCAGCAGCCAGGAGTGGAAGACGGTGTGGGCGCACGCCTCGTGGCTGCCGTCGAAGAAAGCCAGGTCGACCAGGCCCGTACCGTCGTCCAGGGTCGTGAAGACGACCCGTCGCCCCGAGCGGATCGGCGGCGTCTGGGTGGCCGCCTTGGCTCCGGCGACCAGCACCGTCGCACCGTGTTCCGCCTCGCGCAGCCGCTTCGCGGGGATCGCGCCGAGTTCGTCCAGGAAGACGTGGTGGTCCGCCATCAGATGGCGGGACGCGTCCATGCCGAGGACGCCCAGTTCGGCACTGAGCCGCTCGGCCTCGTTGAGGTCGGGCAGCCCGACGGACGCGGTCCTGCGGCCGCCGTCGAGCGGGAGCTGCCCGCCGTGGCCGCGGCGGGAGACCGAACTCCGCTGGGCGCGGTGCAGTTCGGCGATGTGGAGCAGCAGGTCGCGTCGGTTGGCGCCGAACTCGTCCAGCGCACCGACCTGCGCGAGCCGCTCCGCGACCGGCCGCCCGGGGCGGGCCCGCTCCCAGAAGTCCAGCAGCGAGGAGTACGGCTGGGCGGCCTCGATCCGTTCCGCCTCCGCCTCGCCGATGCCGTGGACGTCGGAGAACGCCAGCCGCAGGCCCCAGACCCCGGGCTCCCCGGCCGCCACATCGGACACCAGTTCGATGCGATGGGCGACCGCGGACCGGTTCACATCGAGCGGAAGCACCGGCACCCCCCGCCGCCGCGCGTCCGCCAGCAGCAGCCGCTTCGGGTACATCCCGGGGTCGTGTGTGAGCAGCCCCGCGTAGAAGGCCGCCGGGTGGTGCGCCTTGAGCCACGCCGACTGGTACGTCGGCACGGCGAAGGCGACGGCGTGCGCCTTGCAGAAGCCGTACGAGCCGAACGCCGCGACGATCTCCCAGGTCCGCGCGATCACCTCGGCCGTGTACCCCTTCCGCTCCGCCTGCGCGGCGAACCACGTCCTGATCCGCTCCTGCGACTCGGGGTCGGAGAGCCCGCGCCGCACCCGGTCGGCCTCGTCCCGGCCGCAGCCGGTCATGATGTCCACCATCTCGATGATCTGCTCGTGGAAGACGACGACGCCGTACGTCTCCGCCAGCGGCCCGGCCAGATCGGGGTGCGGGAAGCGGACCGGCGCCCGCCCGTGCCGCGCCTCGACGAACGGCCGCACCATGTCCGCCGCGACCGGTCCCGGCCGGAACAGCGAGATGTCGACGACCAGGTCGTGGAAGCCCTCGGGCTGCAGCCGGCCGACGAGGTCGCGCTGGCCCGGCGACTCGATCTGGAAGCAGCCCAGCGTCTCGGCGGAGCGGATGAGCCGGTACGTCTCCGGGTCGCCGGGCGGCACCTGGCCGGCGTCGTCCAGATCGATCCGCCGGCCCGTCGTCCGCTCGATCTCGGTGACGGCGTGCGCCATCGCGGACTGCATCCGCACGCCGAGCACATCGAGTTTGAGCAGCCCGAGGTCCTCGACGTCCTCCTTGTCGAACTGCGACATCGGGAAGGGGGAGCCTCCCGTTCCCGAAGAGCCGTGGGGGACCTCGCCGCTGGTCGGCACCACGGGGGTGCGCCGCAGCAGCGAGGAGTCGGAGATGAGCACCCCGCACGGATGCATGGCGACACCTCGCGGCAGGGCGTCCAGTTGCTCGACCAGCTCCCAGAGCCTGCCGTGGCGGTCCCTGCGCCGGGCCACGTCGCGCAGTTCGGGCAGTTCCTCCATGGCCGCGCGGGCGTCGCGGGCGCGGATGTGCGGGAACGCCTTGGCCAGCCGGTCGATCTCGGCCGGGTCCATGCTCAGCGCGGCGCCCACGTCCCGGATCGCGTGCCGCACCCGGTAGGTCTCGGGCATGGCGACGGCGGCGACCCGCTCCCCGCCGAAGCGGTCGAGGATCGCGCGGTAGACCTCCAGCCGGCGGGCGGACTCGACGTCGATGTCGATGTCGGGCAGCGCGAACCGGCGCCTGGACAGGAAGCGCTCCATCAGCAGGTGCTGCTCGACCGGGTCGGCGTGCGCGATGCCGAGGAGATGGTTCACGAGGGATCC
This sequence comes from Streptomyces marianii, assembly GCF_005795905.1. Taxonomy (NCBI): domain Bacteria; kingdom Bacillati; phylum Actinomycetota; class Actinomycetes; order Kitasatosporales; family Streptomycetaceae; genus Streptomyces; species Streptomyces marianii. The sequence continues at coordinate 6,853,276 of NZ_VAWE01000001.1, read as the reverse complement.
GGCACCGGAGCCGCGGGCTGCGACCCGGACACCCATCCCCCTTACGTCGTCGACGACCTGAGCTACCGTCAGGAAGTAGGTCGCGTTGCCGTGGAAGGCGATGACGTCCAGCTCGGAATGCATCCGCTCCCAGTACGCGCGGGCCCGTGCGGGCGGCAGCCGGTCGTAGCCGCGCAGCACCATCCCGGCGGCCGCGCGGGAGGCGAGGACCCGCTGGGCACCGCGCCCTGCGGCGCCCACGAGATGCGGCTCCGGGTAGTAGGCGTACCCCATCCCCAGGTCCCGCTCGGGGTCGACGCGGCATTCGGCGGCGGTCTCCTCGGTGACGGCGAGCAGCCGGTGCGCGGCGTCGCGGCGCCAACCGGCCGCCTCGGCGATCCGCTCGGCCGCGCGGGCCATGTCACCGGCGCCCTTGAGCCAGCGCTCGCCGCCGTCCAGCCCTCGGGCCGGGTCGACGGGGACGAGCCGGCGGGCCGCGTCGAGGACGTCGGCGACGGGGCCCTGGCCGGGGTCGGCGTACCGCACGGCGTTGCTGAGGACGGCCCGCACGCCCTGCTCGGCGGCGAAGCCCGCGGTACGGGCGGCGAGACGGAGCGAGCCGGGGCCTGTGCCCTCGGCCCCGTGGTACACGACCTCGAGACGGAGCGCGTCGCCGTACCGCTCCCGCCAGGGCGCGAGCAGCGGGGCGGCCAGGTCGGGGCGGCCCGCGGCGAGGGCCCTGCCCACCTCGGAGGCCGGACCGAGCAGCACGGTGAGCCCGTCGGCCCCGGAAGCTCCGGCTCCGGCTAGGGCCTCCCAGCCGAGGACCGGCCGGCCGTCGGCCCTGTGGGCCGCGGTGATCAGCCGGCAGAGCTCCGCCCACCCCGCGGCCCCGTCACGGGCGAGGAAGGTGACCCGGGGCGCGGACTCGTCGATGAAGGCGCCGCCCCGGACCGGGGTGCGCCGGCGTTCGGCGCGGCCGGCCGGACCCCCGGCACCCGCGGCTTGTCCGCGCACGGCGAGCTCGGCCCCGAAGACCGGCCGGATTCCCGCCCGGGCGCAGGCCTTGGCGAAGCGGACCGCACCGGCGACGGTGTCGCGGTCGGTGAGGGCGAGTGCGCCCATGCCCCGCTCGGCGGCGCGCTCGGCCAGCCGCTCCGGGTGCGAGGCCCCGTACCGCACGGAGAAACCGGACACGGTGTGCAGATGCGTGAAACCGGGCACCCGCACCTCCTGGATCAATCCGTTCTCACCTCCCCCTCGCCTCCACCATAGACCAAGTTTCGAACGTTCGTACGATACCCATGGAGGTAGGCCCGGCTGTGATCCGGGACCATGATCCGTACGGCTCCCCCGCGCCCGGTGGACGTGGAAACGCTGTTCCCCGGGGTCGCCGCGTACCGCAAGGAGGTGATACGGCTGCACCCGCGGGCCGGGCGCCCCGGCGTGCTGGACAGCTCGGTGGGCGGTCCCCCGCTCTGGCCGGCCGGGGAGCCCTGGCGGCACTGCGACGACGACCACCCGGGCACCGGACGGACCGGGACCGCGGCCGATGGTCCCGGTGCTGCAACTGTTCGCGTCGGACGTCCCCGGGCTGCCGTTCCCGGAGGACACGGACGTGCTGCAGCTCCTGTGGTGCCCGTTCGACCACAAGCCCTACGACACGCCGGCGCGCCGGAGCCTCCGGAACGTGCGGCCCGCCCCTTCGGGCGAAGGCCTTCGGGCGAATGAAGGCCCGCGCGCGTTGGTCCCGCGTCCGCCGGTGGTACCAATCCGGGCAATGCCCACACGATCCACCCACCCCCGGCGCCGGATCCGCGCGGCGCGCGGCGGCGCGCGCGGTGACGCCCGCCCGGCGCCCGGCCCGCCCGCCGCGGCCGAGCCGCCGGTGGCACCCGTCCTGCGAACGGCCGCCGCCTACGCCTGGCGGCTGTTGGTGGTCGGCACCCTCGTGTACGCCGTCTTCTCGGTCCTCGGGCGGTTCCACGAGATCGGCGTGGCCGTCTTCCTCGGTCTCGTCGGCACCGCGATGCTCCGGCCGGTGGTCGATCTGCTGACCCGCCGGCTGCCGCGGCCCCTCGCCGTGACCATCGCGCTGATCGGCAGCATCGCCCTCGTCCTCGGTGTGCTGGCCCTGGTGGCGGAGACCGTCGCCGGTGAGCGGACCGTGCTGCAGCACGAGTTCGGCGCCGGGATCGAGAGGATCGAGCGCTGGCTGGAGCAACCGCCCTTCCGGCTGAACCCGGAGGCGCTCAACGATCTCCAGTCACGGATCGGCCGGTTCCTCTCCAGCCATCGCTCCACAGTGATCAGTACGGCCCTCAGCGGCGCGGGCCGGCTGGTGGAGGTGCTGACGACGCTGGCGCTCGGGCTGTTCTGCGCGGTGTTCTTCCTGCACTCCGGCGACCGGCAATGGCACTGGTTCTGCGCCCAGCTGCCGCTCTCCGCGCGGGACCGGGTGTCGGTGGCGGGCCGTGCGGGGTGGCGCACCTTCACCGGTTACACGCACGGCATCGTGCTGGTGGCGGCGACCAACGCGATCCTGGTCGGCGTGGCGCTGTACGCGCTCGGCGTGCCGCTCGCCGTGCCTCTGGCCCTGCTGGAGTTCTTCGCCGCGTTCATCCCGCTCATCGGCTCGCCCATCGCGCTCGCCGTCGCCGCGGTCGTGGCGCTGGCGTCCCAGGGCCCGGTCATCGCCGCGGTCGTCATGGCGCTGATCGTGGTCATCGGCCAGATCGAGGGGCATGTGCTGCATCCGATCGTGCTGAGCTGGGCCGTACGGCTGCATCCGCTCGTCGTGGCGCTCTCGGTCGTGGCGGGGGCGATCGCCGCCGGGGTGATCGGAGCGGTGGTGGCCGTACCGCTCGTGTCGGTCGTCTGGTCGGTGCGCCAGGCGCTGCGCGCGCGCAACGGCCGGGGCCCGGCCCGCCCCTGAGGGTACGGACCGGGCCCCGGCCTGCCGTGCCGGGTGATGCTCCGCCGGGTGATGCTCCGCAGAGGTTCGCTCTGCCGGGTGGTGCCCGTGAGAGGTCGCTCCGCCGGGCGGCGCCCGTCCGCAGACCGCTCTGCCGGACGCGCTCCGTCAGAAGGGCTGCCTCTGCCGGATTGGTGCTCCGCCGGGCGGCGCGTGCCGGTGGCGCCGTGACCGTCGGTGTCGGTCGATCGGCACCTGCCAGTGGCGCCGTACCGGTCCGGTCAGCCGATCTCGGCGCCGAGGACCTGCAGCGCCTCCGTCACCGGCTGGAAGAACGTCTCGCCGCCCGCGGAGCAGTCGCCGCTGCCGCCGGAGGTCAGACCGATCGCGGCGTCACCGGCGAAGAGCGAGCCGCCGCTGTCGCCGGGCTCGGCGCAGACGTTCGTCTGGATGAGGCCGTTGACGATCTGGCCGTCGCCGTAGTTCACGGTGGCGTCGAGGCCGGTGACCTCGCCGTCGTGGACCTGGGTGGTCGAACCGCTGCGGGTCACCTGCATGCCGACGGTCGCGTCGCCCGCCTCGGTGATCTGCTGCGTGCTGCCGTCGTAGAGGTCGACCTCGCTCGGGTGAGCGGTGTCACCGCTGTACTTGACGAGCGCGAAGTCGTTCTCGGGGAACTGCGAGTCGACCATGCTGCCGATCGCGGCGCCCGCGGAGTCCGACCACTCGCTGCCGGTCTCACCGCAGTGGCCGGCCGTGATGAAGTGCGGGGCGCCGTCCTTGACGACGTTGAACCCGAGCGAACAACGGCCGCCGCCGCTGTGGATGGCGTCCCCGCCGGCGACGAAGGGCTTGAACTCCCCGGCCGTCTTCCTCAGCTCCGCCTTCGACCCGAGGCCCTTCACGACCGCCTGGAGCTTCGTCAGGTCCGCGCCCTCGACCGTGCGGTCGGCCGTGACGACCACCTTGTTGGTCACCGGGTCGGTGGCCCACGAGGTGCCCGGGATGGTGGCCCGGTCGGTGAGGGTCTGCCGGGCGGTCTTCAGCTCGGCCAGCGAGTTCTCGACGACTCTCGCCTTGCCTCCGGCCTCGCGGACGGCGGCCGCCGCCGCCTCGTCGACCACGTTCATCACGAGGGCCTTGGCCTCGGCGTCGTAGTAGGCGCCGGCCGCGTCGCCGCCCAGGCTCTTGTTGAGCGTCGAGGCGAGGTTTCCGGCCGCCGAGGCGGAGAGCGTCTTCACCGTGACCGCGGGCGCGTCCTCGCTGGCGTTCGCAGTCTGGAAGGTGACGCCGGCCGCGACGAGAGCGGCGACGGCTCCACCTGCCATCGCCGCGCGCCTCTTGGGTATGCGTCGGTGCTTCACGTAGGACCTCCTGTGGGGGGCCGCGGACGGGCAAGTGGGGTACCCGGACGCGGAGGATCGGGCGCCCACTATTCCGATACGCGCCGGTAGCACACAAGGTCGACTTCAGGACGCGCACACGACGCCGACAATGCGCCCTCTGCTTCTTCACGACCCCGGCTCCGTACAGGTCGGTTCCGTTTGCGAACACCCGCCGCTACCCGCCCATAGGCAGCACGTAAGGACTAGTCCTGTCCGAATCCCCATGCCGAACGGGCTCATTGGCGACTTACGCCGGCCTCGCCCCGACGGGTAATCATCAAGGGGGCGGGGAATGCCAGGGCAGTATCGCTGTACATGGCACGCGTGGACGGCACTTACGGAATGTGCGCCGATGCCCCGATCCACGCAGACCCACGACGAAGGAGGCGGCGGGTGCGACGTCGGGTGCACGCGTCGGACGGGCGGCATCTGATGGTGGAGCGCCTGGGGGACCCGCGGGGCAGACCGGTCTTTCTGCTGCACGGCACCCCGGGCAGCCGTCTCGGACCGGCACCGCGCGGCATGGTGCTGTACCAGCGCGGAATGCAGCTGATCGCCTACGACCGGCCGGGATACGGCGGTTCCGACCGGCTGGCCGACCGCAGTGTGGCGGACGTGGCCCAGGACGTACGGGCGATCGCCGACGCGCTGGGGCTCGACCGGTTCGCCGTGGTGGGCCGCTCGGGCGGCGCACCGCACGCCCTGGCCTGCGCGGCGCTGCTGCCCGAACGGGTCACCAGGGCCGCCGCGCTGGTGACGCTCGCACCGCGGGACGCGGACGGCCTGGACTGGTTCGAGGGCATGGCCGCGTCGAACGTGCTCGAGTACACGACGGCCACCGTCGACCCGGACGGGCTCACGGCGCGCTTCATCATGCGCTCGGCGGAGATCCGGCGCGACCCGGTCCGGCTCCTCGACGATCTGCGCAGGGAGCTCACCGACTCGGACCGGATGGTCGTCGCGGACGCCGGCGTACGGTCGATGCTGCTGCGCAACTACCAGGAGGCGCTGCGCACTTCGGCGTACGGCTGGATCGACGACGCCCTTGCCTTCTGTAGCCCATGGGGTTTCGACCCCGCCGGCATCACCGCGCCCGTGCTCCTGTGGCACGGCGAGAAGGACGTCTTCTCACCGGTCGGCCACTCCCGCTGGCTGGCGCAGCGCATCCCCGGGGTGACGGCCGTACTGGAACCGGCGGCCGCCCACTTCGACGCGCTGCACGCGCTTCCCCGGATCCTCACCTGGCTGCTGGAGGACCACCCGGAGGTCCCCGGCGAGTGAGCGGCCGGAGTGCTCCCGGCCCGGGGAGCGCCGGCCGGGCACGGCGGCGGAGGCCGTCCGGCACCGCGAGCCGGCCTGCGGCCGGCGCCGTCCTGACCGCCGGGGTCCGCCGCCCCGTGCAGGGGGGCGGGGCCGAACGGTCAGACGGCCAGCGGCTCCAGGTCGCGGTGGGTCCTGCGCTCGTCACGGGCGATCCGGGTCAGCGCGTGCTCCTCGCCCAGCAGCCGCGCGAGTTCCTCCGCCGTCTCCGTCCGCAGGGCCGCCGCCTCGTCCTTGCGGCCCAGTCCACCGAGGGTGACGGCGATGTTGGAGGAGACCGCGAGGACCTCGGGGTGGTGGACGCCCAGGACCTCGCGCAGCTTCGACACAGCCCGCCGCTCGGTCTCCAGCGCCGACTCCAGCTCGCCCAGGTCGGCACGGGCGTTGGCGAGGTTGACGGTGCAGAACAGCGTGTGCGGATGCGCCGAGCCGAGGACGTCGGTCATCCGGCGGACGGCGGCGACGAGCAGCTGCTCCGCGGTCTCGGGGTCGCCGCAGCCCCACTGGTAGATGCCGAGGTTGTTGATCGCGGCGAGGGTGTAGGGGTGCGTCTCGCCCGGCACATTCGTGTACTGGTCGACGACCTCCTGGGCGAGGTCCCGGGCCGCGACCGGCTCCCCGGCCGCGAACAGGTCTGCCGCCAGGTTCAGATCACAGGCGAGCGAGTCCGGGTTGGCCGAGGTGTACTTGGCGCGGTAGCGGTTTCGGGTGGCCGTCGTCAGCCGGCGGGCGTCCTCCAGCCGGCCGGCCCGCCGCAGGGAGACGGCGAGACTCTTGCCCGCGGCGAGGGTGCCGGGGAAGGCACGGCCGAGGGTCTGCTTGTAGCTCTCGTAGGTGCGGCTGAGCAGGCTGACGGAGTCCTCGTACCGGCCGACCTCGCGCAGGTCGCGGGCGAGTGAGGTGGCCGAGGAGAGCGTGTAGGGGTGGTCGGGGCCGAGCACCTCGGTACGGCGGTCGAAGACGTCCTGGTCGATCTCGCGGGCCCGTGCGTACTGGCCGACCATGCGCAGGTTCAGCGCCAGGTTGTTGGCGGCGGCCAGGGTCCGCGGATGGGACTCGTGGAAGATCTGGCTGAACCCCTCGTGCGCCTCGGTGGCCAGCTCCATGGCCTTGCCGTACCGGCCGAGCGTGCCGAGGTCCATCGCCAGACCGCTGGTGGTCATGTACGTGTGCGGGTGGGACGGGCCGAGCACGGCGCGCTGACGTTCCAGGGTGACCTCGTCCAGTTCCCTGGCCTCCACGTAACGGCCCTGCGAGCGGAAGATGTTGGAGAGGTGGAAGCGCAGGTACAGGTACTGCAGGTCGTCGTTGCCGAGCATCTCGCGCCAGGCTTCGCGCAGATCGTCGCCGAGGGCTCCGGCGGCCTGCCAGTCGCCGCGCTTCCAGAGGTAGCGCACCCGGTCGATGAGGAGCCGGCGGGTCTCCGGCTCCTTGCAGTAGCGGGCCTCGGACGGGCCGAGGTGCGGCCAGATGGTGTTGAACCGCGTCCAGGTCTCGGGGTTGTCGATCGGCTCGTCGTCGTCGGGGCGGGCGCCGGCGAGGATGCGGTGGACCGCGTGCCGGGCGTCCCGCTGCTCCTCGTCGCTGAGCTGGGCCCGGATGACGGCCTGGACCAGCCGGTGCACCTGGATGGAGTTGGACACCTGGTCGACCTTGGCGAGGGCGAACCGGCCGATCTCGCGGATGACGCGGCCGAGTACGAGCTTCTCCTGGAGAGAGGGGTCGTACGGCTTGAGCGCCTCGATCATCTCCTTGCTGTAGAGGAGGTTCGCGGAGATCGGCTCGGGGGCGAAGAAGGCGCAGAGCTGGAGCAGCCGCACGGCGGCCGGGGAGCGCTCCTTGAGGCGTTCGATGGAGACGTTCCACGTCGCGGCGACCGGCTCCGGGTAGCCGGCGGGCTGGTTGAGCGCGAGGACGCTGGGCGCCTGCCGGGCGAGCTGCTCCAGATAGGCGGCGACGGGTGTGGCGGTCTCGGCGATCCAGGCCGCGGCCTGCTCGACGGCGAGCGGCAGGTCGCCGACGGCGGCGGCGACCTGGTCGGCGTCCTGCGGGGTGAGCCCGGGGGCGCGGCGCTGGAGGTGCTCGACGGACTCCTCGCGCAGGAAGACGTCGACCGGCAGGGCGTCGCCGTACTGGGACCAGGTCTGGTTCCGGGAGGTGACGAGGATGTGGCCGCCGGTCGGGAAGAACCGCTTCAGCTGCTCCGGGTCGTCGGCGTTGTCGAAGACCAGCAGCCAGCGGGAGGTCGGTACGCCGCGCCTGAGCAGGTCGACCGCCTCCTGGGAGGCGGCGGCCATGTCCTCGCCGCCCTGGGCGCCGAGCCGGGTGGCGAGTTCGGCGAGCCCGGCGACGACGTCGTCGGTCTGCTCGGAGGAGATCCACCACACCAGGTCGTAGTCGGCCATGAAGCGGTGCACGTACTCCAGCGCCACCTGGGTCTTGCCGACGCCGCCGAGGCCGTACAGGGTCTGCGGCTGCGGCAGCACGACGGCCATGCCGCCGCCGAGCTGGTCGCGCATCCGCTCCAGGACCACGGACCGGCCGGTGAAGCCGGGGTTGCGGGCGGGCGCGTTCCAGATCTTGGGGACGGTGCCGGGGAACCGCGGACCGGGCGCGACCCCGTCGGTGAGCTGGACCGGGCGGTCGAGCGCGCGCAGCAGTGCGCTGGTGGCGTGCACCTCGTCGAGGCGGAAGAGGTCGACGGGGTTGCGGTCGATGTAGGGGGTGGTGAGGCGCACGTCGCCGACGCGCAGCGGCAGCAGATGGCGGCCGCGGCCGCCGCCCGGGTCCTCGGCCGCGGCCCGGTCCCACACCTCCACGGCGCGGGCGGACTTGAGGTAGGCGCTGGAGAGGAGGACGACGGTGCGGGCGGCGTTCTCGGGGGCGAGGACGGCTGAGCCGTCCTCGGGCGGTTCCGCGGAGACGTCGCGCGGGACGACCCGGAAACCGGCGCGGGTGAGGACGGACTCGATCCAGTCGGCCCACATGCGGTTCTCGGCGACGTAGCTGAGGAACAGGTCGGCGGGCAGGGCGGGGCGGCGCCGGGTGAAGGCGTCCCTGATCCGGAGCCTGGTCTCCTCGCCGACGGTGGGCATGGCGGTGATCTCCCCTTCGGTGACGACGGCGGTGAGCCGTTCGAAGGCGGAGAGCAGGGAGTTGGTGAGTCCGGCCTCGTCGCCGAAGGTGGCGAGGGTCTCCTCGTAGGCGTAGTAGGGGCGGTACGGGATCTCCACCGCGCCCCAGTAGGAGGTGAGTTCGTCGCCGGCGAGCCCGGTGGGGAAGCGGTCGAACTTCAGCCGGGCGAGGGCCCGTCCGGCGTCGGCCTTCTCCTTCTCGCCCTCGTCGATGCGCATGGGGACGGGGAGGACGCGGATACCGCGGCCGCCGTAGCGCTCGTCGATCTGGCGGGCGACGGCGGCGGCGCCGTCGATGGACTGGTCGCTGAGGGTGAAGCAGTCGACGAGGACGTCCGGGAGGTGGACGGTGCAGATGTCGGCGATGTCGCTGAGTCCGGTGCGGCTGTCGATGAGGACGTAGTCGTAGTTGGCCTTCATGTCGTCACGCAGGGCGTCGAAGAAGTGCCCGCCGCCCAGCCGGTCGTAGAAGTTGTCCCAGTCGAAGGTCGAGACGGTCGCCGAGTACTCGCGGTTCTGCTTGCCCGCGGAGACGAAGTCGAGGGTGCCGCCCTCGGGGAACTCCCAGCCGAGGTTCTCGGGGGTGAGGGAGACGGCGTGCGGCTGGATGCGGGCGTAGTCCCGGTGCCAGTCGTCGGGACGCTGCACGGGGCTCGTCGCGGCCCAGGCGTACTCGGTGATCAGGTCGATGACACCGGTGGTGGCGCCGAGCGTGGACGGGTCGAGGAAGGGGTGGAAGAAGCGGTGCAGGCCGGGGGCTTCCAGGTCCCAGTCGACGGCGAGGACCCGCTTGCCGTTGGCGGCGAGTATCCAGGCGGTGTTGGCCATGGCCATCGTCCGCCCGGTGCCTCCCTTGTACGAGTAGAACGTGACGATGCGTCCGTCACGACTGGCTGTCATCCGTGTCCTCCGCATCCGGCGCGTGGTCGAGCGTGTCGGGGATGTAGTGCGTGGTGGCGTACTCGGCCGCCATGGGGCCGCGCAGCCTCGGACGTTCGGTGTGGCTGCCGCCGGCGGGCGGATAGACCTGGGCGTGGCGCAGGTACTGCTGGGCGGCCGCCTCCACGACCTGGGGGAGGATCTGGCCGAAGGCCTCCATGCTCGGTACGCCGCGGGCGGCGGCACGGCAGGCGGCGCGGCCCTGGCTGAGCTTGGTCGGCAGGGTCTGTTCGAGCTTGGCGCTGAGCTCGTTCTCGGCGCCGCGGCTCTGGTGGTCGTCGCGGTTCCAGGGGACGACGACGCTGACCCAGGGCCGGTTCTCGGCGTCGAAGGCGGCGAGCCGCTCGCGCCTCTCGTCGTCCTCCAGGGCCCAGCGGTCGATGATCAGCAGCTCCGGCCTGGTCGGAGGCTGCTTGCTGTCGAGCGGTGTGCTGTCGTGGTCGAACGAGGCGATGGTGGCCTGGTAGTTGAGGGTCCGCACCAGATCGCGGGCGACGTAGGCGAGCGGCCGGTGCGCCTCCGGGTAGTACGGGTTCCAGTCCTGCGGCATGTCGCCGTAGTACTCGGGGCCGCGTCCCGGGGGCAGGTCGTGGCGGGTCGGGGCGGCCACGGTCAGCTGGATGGGGCGGGGGCCGGTGCTGCGCGGCCTGGCCGGGTCGGGGGTGCCGAAGGCGCTGGGGGCCTGCCGGTAGTCGAGCGGTCGGCTGGGCCCGACCCCGGTGGTGTCCGCGACACTGACGATGCGTTTGGCGAGTTCGTAGACCGCCCGCTCGTACTCCTCGGCGAATATCCGGAGTTTGATCAGCCCGTAGAGCCCGTCGGTGACGTAGCGGTCGCCGAAGGCTCGGTGGTTGAACTGCAACCGCTCGGCGGGGCCGGGCAGTTGCTCGGGCGGCACCGGCACCCACAGCGCGGGCACGATGGCCTCGGCGAGCCGGTTGCTCTTGGCCTGGTGGTAGATCTCCCGCTGGGCGAAGGCGAACCACTCCTTGCCGCACATCTCGCTGGCGAAGTAGCGGGGGGAGAACAGCGGCACGAAGACCCGGCAGGTGGCGAGGACTTCGGCGAGCCGCTCGGACCACCCCTCGCCGGAGCGTATCTCCCGGTCCATGAATCCCGCGGGGGCCCCGGCGGGGAGATCGGTCATGGCCATCACATGGCCGCACAGATCCCGGAAGAGACGTTCGACCCACATGTCGGGGTCCGGCCCGCCCGCCCCGTACCTCGGTGTGTGCGCATAGCTCAAGAAGAAGTACGGCCGATGGTCCGCCGCTCGCTGCTGCGATGACGCGTGCACACGACCCCCGTCCTGTATGAACACCCGCACTCCATGGTGAATGAGGTGCGAGCGGACCAATCATTCCGGAGCAGGTCTTGCTCCATCACCTGGTCATTCGGTCAATCAGCACCGCTTTTCGGACATCCACGCCACTGCATGGTCCACCGCGTCGGTGATCGAGAACAAGGTTGCGGTCGTTCCTCCCAGTTGTCCCTTCTGTTCGAGATTCCAGGAGAAGGCGGCTCCGACGGCGTCGAAATCGCCGTCGTCGAGTTGGACGTCCCGGTATTCCGTCCATTCCGGGCCGTGCGCCCCGCGCACCACACAGGCGTACCGGCGCAGCGGCGCGCCGATTCGGTACTCCGCCAGGTGGAAGGCGGTGCAGACGGAGAAGCCCACATTGATCATCAATACCCGCGCCCCGGCCCGGTAGAGCGCCCCGAGCGGGGACTCCTCGCCGAGGTGGCAGGTGAGCGGGTGCCGGGAGAGGAGTTCCCCGGCCCTGCGGCCGAGCGCGGCGAACGACGTCTGGGGGTGGGCGCTGCGCATCGCGCCCGGGGTGGTCCGTACGCACTCGGCCAACCGGCCCATCCCGGTGCTCGGTGTGGTGGCCGGGTCGTAGGCGGGCATCGTGGCCCGGAAGGCCGCCGCCTGAGTGGGTGTCATCCCGGCCACTCGCCGCAGATGGGCGGCGGAGGTGTCGGAGTTCTCGGTGGTGAAGGCGGGGACCACGAGCGTGCCCTCCGCACCGAGCGTCCGCAGCAGTGCGTCGAGGAGCTCCGGGGCGTCCAGGCCCGTGCCGCCGAGCCCCGCGTGGACGAGGACCGTCTCCCCCGTCCGTAACCCGAGTTCCGTCAGCTGCCGCGCGAGCCCGTCGCGCTCAACGACTGTGCCGGTCACGGTCCGCCTCTTCCCACAACAGCGCCAGCAGACGCTTTCCGCCGACGGTGAGTTCCGCGGCGCGGCCCAGGGTGTCCAGCGCCCTCAGGGCGGCTTCCGCGCCGTCCGGGTCGAAGGCGCGGAGCCCGGTCCGTTCGTACGCCCCCGCGAGCAGTTCGGACACCGGGACCGGCGCCTCCTGCCACGGTGCCGGGTGGGTCCACAGGCCGTCGTCGGCGTAGAGGTCGGTGACCTCCAGCAGGGCCCGGAGGCGCGTCCGGCGCCAGCCGCGGAGCAGCAGGGGCGCCAACTCCGCGGCCCCGGCCCGCAGTGGGACGCCCAGGGCGCCGAGGGCGTGCCGTCCGGCCGAGGGCCGGGAGCCGTCGACGGGGGTCAGTGTGGTGAGCGACGCGGCGGCGGCCGCGGCCTGTTCGGGCGCACGGGCGCGCAGCAGGCCCCAGGCGCGGGCCAGCCGGTCCGTCCAGTCGGCCGCCTCGCCGTGACCTAGCCGGGGCAGCGCGCAGGCGTCGAAGCAGTCACGGTACGGGTCGAGGTCGTCGATCGCGAGGTCGGGCGCCCCGTCGCGGCCGAGCCGGCGGACGGGCCGCCAGCCGGCGCCCGGTTCGTCGGGCCGGGGAATGCGCCGCTCGCCGTCTCCGGTACGCACGAGGAGGCCCTTCTCGACGGGCCGAACCTCAGCCGTGCCGCGGGGTTCCGCCCCGGTGAGGCGGAGTTCGCCGAGCGTGGGCAGCAGCAGCGTCCCGCCCTCGTACGGGACCGGCACGGGAAGGTCGAGGCCGCCGCGGACGACGGCGGCGGCGACCGACGACGCCAGCCTGGCGACCGGCGACAGCACGGCGCCGGGCACGCCCTCGTGTAGCGCGTCCAGGGCACCGAGGAGCCAGCCGCGCGTGTACGGGTGGGTCAGCACGGAGTCGAGCACGCCGGGATGCCGGTCGACGGCGCCGGCCAGTTCCCAGGCGCGGGCCCACTGCTCACCGCCGCGCCCGTCCAGCTCCCTGTGCAGGTCGGCGAGGAGCAGCCGCGTCAGCTCGTGCTGTTCGGTCCGCAACTCCCCGTCGTCGGTGACCGCGGCGGGCACCGACCGGGCGGCGGTGCGGTGCTCGATACCGCGGACGAGGGCCTCGAGGTCCGTGCAGTAGACGGAGGTGTTGTCGAAGCCGGTGCCGGAGCGGTGGCGGTGGGTGTAGAGGCCGCCGCCGCAGGAGCGGACGACGGGGCACTCGCGGCAGGTGCCGCAGACGCCGGCGAGGCCGAGCTGCCGGGCCCGGACGCCCGGGTGGGCGGCGACCTCGTCGAGGGTGTGGGCGAAGACGTCGAAGCCGGTGGCCGCCGCGCCCTCGTACGCGGTCTTGAGCGAGTCGACCTGCTCCAGGGTGCCGTCGGTCTCCACGACGACGAGGTCGGTGGGGGTGAGCCCGAGCGACTCGGTGAGTCCGGGGCCCCCGGAGAGGGTGGAGAGGACCGAGGCGAAGAGCCGCACCGGTACCCGGCGGCCCTGCCGGTCCCAGCGGTCGAAGACGGCGAGGAGCCAGTCCGCGTAAGCGGTCGGAGAGCCGTCCGGCCGGGGCGGTGGCTCGTCCCAGGTGGCGTGCGGCAGCAGGAAGTCGATGCGCGGGGGGTCGAGCTCCGTCAGTGCGTCGAGCACGGCGACCGGGTCGTTGGCGACGTCGACGGTGCACAGGAGGCCGAGGTTGAGATGGCGCCAGCGGTCCGTGCTCAGCAGTCGGACGGCCTTCAGGACGAGGGCGTGGCTGCTGCGCCCGTCCGCGAAGCGGCGGTGGCGGTCGTTGGCGGCCCTGTCGCCGTCGAGGGAGATGCCGACCTTGACGCCGAACTCGTCGAAGAGTTCCAGATAGCGGGGACCCAGCTGGAGGCCATTGGTGTGAATGCGCAGGTCGAGTGCGGCGACACCGTCGAGGGCCTTGGTGAGTTCCTCACAGACCCGGCGTAACCGGGTGGGGCCGGCGAGCAGAGGCTCCCCTCCGTGCAGGATCACTGACACGGAGGGCAGGGCATGTTTCTTCGCATGCTCGGCCAGTCGCAGAGCTGTCCAGAAAATCGCCTCGTCAGAGATTGTCTTCGGGCGGGTGCGCCAGCTCTGATCAGCGTGTTCGTAGATATAGCAGTGGTCGCAAGCAAGATCACATCTGCTGTGGACCTTCAATACGATCTCGCGGAACGGGACCACGGGTCGGGTCATTCCGCCAGTCTAGGGCAGCCCGCCCGTCGTACGGACGGTCTGGAACCGGACTAGAGCGCGGAGTTGAACGTGGACATCCGTGCGGAGCGGTCGGCGCCGGCGGGGCGCACTCGACCCAGCTTCCGGGCCGCCTCGGCGTCACGTACGTCGATCTCGGTGAGAGGCACCCGATCCTTCTTCACAGGAGCAAAGGTGACTGAAGTCTGGAGGGTCACGGCGGCCGTCCTAGGTCATGTTGTGCTAATGGGGGAGCACCGGGCACCGTTGCAGTGTCGGCGGCACGACTTTACTCTCATGGCCACCCGCAGCAACTCGGCACGGAGGGCTGAAACGAAAGCGTTGCGCGAGTATGCCCCACTCCGAACGGAACAAGCCATTCCATCGAACGAGTGAAGCCAAAATCCGCAGAGGGGGGCACGTATGACCGGCATTCCCGGCCATCTGCAAAGCATGGTCTTTCGAAATTCCGATCTGCCGGCGCTGTTCCACCACGCGGACGAGACGGCCGTCGACCGGCAGCGGGAGTCGGTCAAGGGCACCCGGCTGCAACTGCTCCTCCTGGTCCTGGGCTCGGTGTTCGCGGTGCTGCCCTGGCGCGGGAGGATCGGGGACTCCTTCCAGCTCATGGGATTGCTCAGCGCGTCGGCGTACGCGTGGGTGCTCACCGTCAGCTTCCGCGGGACACGCCGCCGGGCGAAGTCGTACTGGCAACTCAACCGCTCCGCAGCGGAGTTCATCCGGTCCATGTGCTGGCGCTATGCGGTGCACGGAGCACCGTTCGACTCCGACTCCCCCGATCCGGAGCGGCTGTTCACGACGCGGCTGGAGGAAGGCCTCCGTGAACTGCGCAAGGTCGGCTGGGTGGATCCTCGGGAGAACGGCGGGAGCGTGGCCTCCGGCGAGCTGATCACCACCCCGATGCGCCTGCTGCGGGAGAAGGTCTTCAGCGTACGCAAGGAGACGTATGTGAGGGACCGTCTGATCGAGCAGCGCAACTGGTACCACCGGCGTGCGGAGATCTCCCGGCGCGCCACCGCGCTGTGGACGGTGACGATCGGTCTGCTCACCGCGCTCGCGCTGCTGTTCGGGGTGCTGCGCACGTTCTCCGTCACGGACTCGGCCGAGCCGGTGCCGCTGCTGTCGGCGGCTGCCGCGGCGTGCCTGGCGTGGAGCGAGATCCGTCGCCACCAGCCGCTGATCGCGGCGCACTCCCTGGTGGAGGAGGACCTGGCCGCGATCCACATCGCGATGGAGACCTCGGTAACGGAGGAGCAGTGGCCGTCGGCGGTGTACGAGACCGAGCGGATCGTCTCGCCTCAGCACACCGACTGGCTGGTGCAGCACCGGAGTTGACGGAGGCGGTGGACGCGCGGGGGGTGGGGAGCGGCTGAACCAGCGGCCTGCACCGGACGCGGAACGTCGGAATCAGGGGCGGTCCCGGGTGCGGTGGGCAGCCCGGGTACCGGACCGCGCGGCCGCCCTTCACCGCACCGGTTAGGCGCGTCAGTCCCGCTCGACCCCGTCGCACCACACCACCGTCACCGGCGTGCCGCGCTCTCGCGCGTACCGGACGATGTCGCCGGTGCCGCCGAGACCGCGGGCGGGCCGGCCGTCCCAGACGGCGAGGAGCCGGTCGCAGTTGTCGGCGATGTAGGCACCGGCCGCGTAGTACGCCTCGTCCGTGGAGTGGGGGAACGCCAGCCGGACCTCCTGGCTGGCCCGGCACCGGAGCCGCCGGTAGCAGGCCAGGGCACCGGGGTCGCCGAAGCCGTCCTCGTAGTCCCCGCTCGGGATGACGGCGGTGAGCTCGGCGCCGCAGGCGAGGGCGACATCGGCGAAGAGCTGGTCGGCCCCCTCGGCCAGGCTGGAGAGCGCTTCCAGAGCCCCCTCACGGCCGCACAGCAACGCCTTCATACCGGCCAGCACATGGGGCATGGCCTCGGGCGGAATGCTTCTGTGGCCGGTCACTCCGATGCGCTTCATCCGCCCCCCGATCCGTTGTGGCCGACCGCTCAGCCATCCTCTCAAAAGTGTGCACTGCGTCGAGCCCCCGCCGAAGCGCAGCTGCGGTTGCGGCCGGCCGATTCGGGGGCTGCCCCCTCTCGCGGTCAGGGGTCCGGCGGCGGGTCCTGCCCCCGGGACGGGTCGCGAACTCCTCGTCGTGAAAGAGCGGTTCCCACTCGCTCCGGACCCGGATCGCCGGGCTTCCCTGCGGCGACGCGGCCGTGCCACCCGTACCGTCACCGCCGGGAACCCGCCCGGACCGCCCCGGTCGCGTCCGCACCCGCCCCGCACCACAACGTCGGCCTTCAGGACCACGACGGGTCCTGAAGGCCGACGTCAGACGCGACCCCGAATCAACGAACGGCATCCGGTGCGCGACGGGGGCTCTTGTCGAGCACTGTGGCTCCCGGTCTCCGCGGAACGGCTCAGTAGACGCTGACGCCGTAGGCGCTCAGGGCCTCGGTGACCGGCTGGTAGAAGGTCGTACCGCCGCTCGAGCAGTTGCCGCTGCCGCCGGAGGTCAGGCCGATGGCCCGGCTGCCGGAGTACAGCGGGCCGCCGCTGTCGCCCGGCTCAGCGCACACGTTCGTGCGGATCATGCCGTAGACGATGTCACCGCCGCCGTAGTTGACCGTGGCGTTGAGACCGGTGACGGTGCCGCTGTGGGTGCCCGTGGTGGAGCCGCGGCGGGTCACCGACATGCCGACGGTCGCGTTGGCGGCGCTGGTGATGTCGACGCTGCCGACGGTGCCCGGCTTGGAGATGGAGGTGTTGCCGTAGCGCACGATGCCGTAGTCGTTGCCCGGGAAGCTCGACCCCGCGGTCGGACCGAGGACCGTGGTGCGGGCGGAGTTCGCGTACCAGGTGCCCGCCCCGTCGGTGCAGTGGCCCGCCGTCAGGAAGTACGAAGTGCCCGCGCTGTTGCGGACGTTGAAGCCGAGCGAGCAGCGCCAGCTGGTGGCGTAGACGGCGTCGCCGCCCGAGATGAGCTTGCTGAATCTGCCGGGAGTGCGCTCGATGCGGAGGGCACCGGCGTTCGCGCCGGCCGCCCGCTCGATCTGCGCGATCTCGGCTTTGGAGACGGTGGAGTCGGCGGTCACGACCAGGGTGTCGGTCGCCTTGTCGACGTGCCAGGCGGTACCTGCCACATCGGCGGTCAGCACGGCGTCGCTCGCGGCGGAGAGCTGGGACGCGCTGAAGGCGACAGGGGCCTCGACGGCGCTTGCGTTGGGGACGGCCAGCGCGGCGGCGGCGACGAGACCGGTCGTCACGGCGAGCAGACGGATCCGTCTGGCCGCGCCGTGGGTGGGGGTGGTGCGCTTGATCCTCACTTCTCGTTCCTCCCGAGGGGAATCGGGGACCCGACTGTGGGGTGACGGGCCCGTGAGGCGCAGTCAGCGGGCGCGGGGATGTGTCCGGATTCCGGTCACGTTGTGCCCCTGACAAGCGCTGTTTCGGGAGTATTCGACGAGCCAACTTGCCGCGCAAGGGCGCCTTTCGGCCGTACGACGCCCGGTACGGCGACCCGCGGCGTTGCCCAATCAACCGAGCAGGCCCACTACGAGGTCGATCCGGCGCCTGGCGGCCCTTCCCCCGGCCGGAGGGCCGGGGGACCCCGCGCAGCGCACGCCGCTCCCGGACGGGCGAACCCCGCCCGACGCGGCACTGGGGCGTGTTTCGAAAGTCCCGTCCGGGCGGGGGCGGACGCGCTACTTCCGAAGCACGCCCTGAGGGCTGTCCCGTAATCCCCAGCGGGCGCACGACGACAGCTGCGGCACCTCGCTGCGTTGCCGGATCGCCCGAATACGCCCAGTATGAGGACCCCCCTCCGCCTTGCGATGCACCGCATCTGACGCCGCGCGCTGATCCACCGGTGATGACGGGACAGCCCTCAGCCGCAGTCGCAGGGGCAGCAGCAGTCGCAACCGTCGCAGTTGCAGTCGCACTTGCGGCAGCAGCCCTCACGCTTCTTGCGGGACCAGGGGCCTTCGTACTGCTCGGCGCAGCAGAGCCGGCAGGTGCAGCACAGCCCGACGAAGACCGCGCAGCCGGCCCAGAAGCCGCGCGGCTTGGGCTTCGGGGGCTCGCCGCCGAAGCCCAACCGGGGCGGCTCGCCCCCGTTCCCGCCGGGTCCGCCGCCGTAGGGGCTGCCGCCGTACGGGTCGCCGCCTCCGTGGGGACCGGCGGACCCGTACGGTCCCGTCCCTCCCCCGTGGGGGCCGCCGTACGGACCGCCTCCCTGCGGGGGCGGTCCGCCGTGTCCCCGGTGCGCGCAGGCCGCCGAGCCGAAGGCCCGGTCCACGGACCGCCGCAGTTCGTGTGCGAGGAGCACGTGCAGCAGCCGGTCGTCGACGAACTCCGCGTCCCGCAGTGCGAGCCTGATGCCGTGGAGGGCGTCGTCGGCGAGGCGGCGGGCCTCGTTGAGGCTCGTGCCGGTGACCGTGAGCGGGTTCCAGGCACCCGATGCGGCGTCGGCCTCCCGGTCCTCCACGGCGTCCAGGAGGTGCGCCAGCCGTCCGAAGAGCCGGCCGGCCTCGGCGAGCGGCGCGGCGTTGCCGGGGCGGCCGGCGAGGACCGCGGTGTAGGCGAAGGCGGCCGCGGTCGCCGTCTCCGTGGGCTCGGTCACGACCAGCAGCGGCGTGCCCGGGCCGGCCAGCGATTCGATCCCGGCCTGCCGGTCCACCGCGTCGACCAGCACCGCCGTGTCGAAGCCCAGTGCCGCGCCGGCACGGGCGCCGGCACGGTCCCAGCCCTTCGCGATCCGCCGGGCGGCCGCGGCCACCGGCCTGCGGGCCAGCACCCCGTCCCGGTCGGCCACGTGGTCGCGGACCTTGGCGGAGGCGAGGACGAGCGAGACGGCGGCGGCCAGCCGGGCCCCCTCGCCCCGGGCGACAGGCGCGGTGCGCATGGCACGGAGGGGGCAGGGCCCGGCCGTGCGCCGCTGCGCGGGGGTACGCCCGGACTGAGCCTCCGTCAGGACCGAGACGATCAGCCCGTCGTAGCTCGTGACGACCCTGGCGAACTGCCCGTGGTCCGCGCGAAGCGCCAGGCAGAGTCCGCAGAGATGGGCCATCCACTCCGCCTTGAGTCCGTCGGTGAGGCGGTGGGTGCAGGGCCGGACGATTCCGAACACGACGTTCCCCCGTGTGTCGTTCGAGTGTGCGGCCGCATCGTAGCCAGCCGGCCCGTTCACCCGGACGCTCCGGCGATCACCCGTCTGCCGAGGCATTCATATTTTGCTTCGATATGAGCCCCTTCAGGGCCCGTACGCTGGAGGAATCTTGACGAACCGCCACATGTTCTGCACCAGTACCGTCACGAATCCCCTGCGCGGCGACTATCCACTTGGCGCGGGATCCGCATTATGGACGACCATAGGGATATGCGGAACCACAAGTGACCGCGGTCGAAAGGAGGCGTCCATGGGATCGGTGCGCAAGGCGAGTGCATGGCTCGGTCTCGTCGAGGACAACGACGAGCGCTACTACGACGACGAGTACGCCGAGGGTACGGGGGCCGGCGACCAGTGGGTGACCGACCCGCGCGTCCGAGTGGCCTCCGAGACGGCCGAGGAGCAGGGCCGCCGGATCGCCACCGTCTCCCCCGACAGCTTCCGGGACGCGCGCGGCATCGGCGAGCACTTCCGCGAGGGCGTTCCCGTCATCGTCAACCTGACCTCCATGGAACCCTCGGACGCCAAGCGCGTGGTGGACTTCGCGGCCGGGCTGACCTTCGGGCTGCGCGGCTCCATCGAGCGCGTGGCGACCCGGGTCTTCCTGCTGACCCCCGCCGACACGGAGATCGTCAGCGGGGAGTCCGCGGGCCGCCCGGGCGACGGCTTCTTCAACCAGAGCTGAGCGGGGCGCTCGCCGGCCGGCCGCAAGGGGACGGTCGGCCTACCGGAACGCGTCGAGGCCGGTGAGCGCCTTGCCCAGCACGAGCTGGTGCATCTCGACGGTGCCCTCGTAGGTGAGCACCGATTCGAGGTTGGTGGCGTGCCGCATCACGGGGTACTCGAGCGAGATCCCGTTGGCGCCGAGGATCGTGCGCGCGGTGCGGCAGATCTCGATCGCCTCCCGTACGTTGTTCAGCTTTCCGAAACTGACCTGCTCCGGGCGGAGCGTCCCGGCGTCCATCCGCCGCCCGAGATGGTGGGCGAGCAGGATTCCCTTGTGCAGTTCGAGCGCCATGTCGGCGAGCTTGGCCTGGGTGAGCTGGAAGCCCCCGATGGGCTTTCCGAACTGCTCCCGCGTCCTCGCGTAGTCGAGCGCCGCCTCGAAGCTGGAGCGCGCCGCGCCCATCGCACCCCAGACGATGCCGTACCGGGCGTGCGACAGACAGCTGAGCGGGCCCTTGAGTCCCGTCACGCCCGGGAGGACGGCGTCCCCCGGCAACCGCACCTCGTCCAGGACGAGTTCACTGGTGACGGAGGCCCGCAGCGACCACTTGTGGCGGATCTCGGGGGCCGAGAAGCCCGGTGCGTCGGCGGGGACGGCGAAACCCCGGATGCCGTCGTCGGTCTGGGCCCAGACGACGGCGACGCCGGCGACGGAGCCGTTGGTGATCCACATCTTGCGCCCGCTGAGCACCCAGTCGGAGCCGTCACGCTTGGCGTAGGTGCGCATTCCAGCCGGGTCGGAGCCGTGGTCGGGCTCGGTGAGCCCGAAGCAGCCGATGGTCTCGCCGGCCGCCATGGACGGCAGCCACCGCTGCTTCTGCTCCTCCGAGCCGTACTTCCAGATCGCGTACATCGCAAGCGAGCCCTGGACGGACACGAGCGAGCGGATACCGGAGTCGGCGGCCTCCAGCTCCAGGCAGGCGAGTCCGTACTGGACGGAGGTGGCGCCGGCGCAACCGTAGCCGGTAAGCGACATCCCCAGGGCGCCGATCGAGCCGAGCTCCCGGGCCAGTTCGCGGACGGCGGGAAGTTCACCGCTCTCGTACCACTCGGCGATGTGCGGCAGCACGCGGTCGGCGGCCCAGGAGCGGACCGTGTCGCGGACCGCGAGGTCCTCCGGCTCCAGCAGATCGTCGACGCCGAGGGGGTCGGCGGGGTCGAAGGGCGGCAGCTTCGAAGGTGCGGGCATGAGGGTGCCTCCGGCGGCTCGCACGGCGCTGTCCGGGTCCGGACGGCAGCCGGTGTCCTGGAAAGCCGGTGCTGCGGCCGGAGAGGTCTGCCGGTGGACCTCTCCGGCCGCAGCCCTGGCTAGCAGTGGTAGTTAATGCTCGGCGCTGACGTTACGGCTCAGTGTGCCGCGCGTCCAGTGCGTGCCGGGCCGCCCGCCTCCGCGGGCGCACGGCGCGCGGGGACCGCCGGCTCCGGCCGGAGGTGCTCCCGGAGCGGGGCGCCCGCGGAGGCGGGCTCCGGCGCGGGGGGCCCGGACCGGGCGTCCGGGGGCCGCTGCCCGTCGGGGAGATCCGTGAGGTCGTCGGGCTCGGCGCACTCCATGGCCTTCGGCAGCCGGAGCGCGGCCAGCGCGCCGAGCAGCAGCAGCCCCGCGCTGACGAAGAGCGTGACGTGCAGTCCGTGGACGAAGGCGTGCCGGGCGGCGGTCCGCAGCGCGTCCCCGGTGGGGCCGCCCAGCTGGAGGGCCACCTGGTACGCCTCGCCGAGCGAGTGCGCGGCGGCGCTGCGCGCCGCGGGCGGAGCGCTCACGGCGTCGTCGAGCCCGGGGGCGTAGGCGGCGTTCATGACGCTGCCGAGCAGCGCGATACCCATGCCGGCACCCAGCTGGTAGGAGGTCTCCCCTATGGCGGCGGCGCCGCCCGCCTGCTCGGGCGGGGCCTCGCTGAGCATCGACTCGTACGCACCGAAGAGCGTGGTCTGCAGCCCGAAGCCGAGGAGGACGAATCCGGCGGTGAGCAGCAGCGGCCGGTCGTGCTGCCCCATCAGGGTCAGCAGCACCACGGCGGCGGCCGTGAGCACGAAGCCCCAGCCGACCATCCGCCGGGGGCCGAGGCGGCGGAGGGTGAAGGAGCCGGTGGCTCCGGCGGCCATCGCGGCGAAGGTGAGCGGCAGCAGCCGCAGACCGGTCTCCAGCGGGCTCAGCCCGAGCACGAGCTGGAGGTACTGGACGGCGATCAGCTCCAGGCCGACGAGCGCGAGCATGGCGAGGACGATGCAGCCGACCGAGGTGGAGAAGGTCGGCCGGGCGAACATCCGCATGTCGATCAGCGGATGCCTGCGGCGCTTCTGGCGGCGGACGAAGAGGGCGAGGAGCACGGCCCCGGCGAGCAGCGGGCCGGCCGTGCGGTGGTCCAACAGGGCGTCGCCGGCACCGAGCCGCTTCACGCCGAGGACGACGCCGAGCACTCCGGCTGCGGCCATGAGTGCCCCGAGGACGTCCCACGGCCCACCGCGGTCGCCCCGGGACTCCGGGAGCAACCAGCGGGCGATCGGCAGGATCAGCAGCATCAGCGGGATGTTGATCAGGAAGACCGAGCCCCACCAGAAGTGCTGGACGAGGAAGCCGCCCAGAACGGGACCGGTGGCGGCGCCGACCGCGGCGACCGCGGTCCAGATACCGATGGCGGTGGCGCGCTCGCGCCGGTCCGGGAAGACGGCCCGGAGTATGGAGAGCGTCGCCGGCATGATCATCGCGCCGCCGACTCCGAGCATGGCCCGGGCGCCGATGAGCACCTCGGGTGTGGTGGCCAGCGCGGCGACGGCCGAGGCGACGCCGAAGAGCGCGTAACCGAGCAGCAGGACGCGCCGGCGCCCGACCCGGTCGCCGAGGGTGCCGAAGAGGATCAGCAGCGAGGCGCACACCAGGGGGTAGGCGTCGACGATCCACAGGAGTTCGACCCCGGACGGGCGGAGGTCCTCCGTGACGGCGGGCACGGCTACGTGCAGCACGGTCGCGTCCAGCGCGACCAGGAGCAGGCTCACGCAGAGGACGAGCAGGACGACCCAGCGGTTGGCACCGCCGCCGGCGGCACGCGGGCGTGCTCCGGCCGTGGTCCTCCCGAACATGTACGTACCTCCTGCTGGGTCTCGCGTCGGTGGGCCCGGCCGGGGGCTTGGCCCGGTGGGCGGCCCGGCATCGACGGGCGAGTGATCAGCCAGAGTACGCGAGTCCCGGACGGCGGCGCGTGGTGCACCTCTCACCTCGGAGGCCGCGCGGGTGTGGCGTACGCCACGCCGGCGCGGCGCCGCGAGTGCCCCGAACGGGTCCCGGAATTCGGCGCGGCAATCCCGTGAAGTGTTACCACCGCCTGCAAACACACTTACGGAGAACCGGTGCGTCCAATAGGGATCGCGGCCCGCGGGATTTAGTCGGCGACGCTCTTTCAATGCGCCGCTGAGACATAGTCCACATCACATCGTCATCACGAAGAGCCTGGATCGGCCTGGACGGACGCTCACTCGCTGTAACGTCGATTGGGTGCGTACCGACATCTTTGCCCGCCTGGACCGGGAGCCGGAGCCGCCGAAGATAGAGATCCCGCGGATGAGCCGCACCCGTCTCGCCCTCTTCGGCGGGACTTCGGCGTTCTATGTCGCGATCGTCGTCGCCGTGCTCATCTCGTCCTGGCTGGTGATCGTCGACTGGAAGGTCATGCTCTTCCGGCCGTATCAGCAGTGGCCCGAACTGCACGCGTTCCTGGACTACTTCGTGGTGCTCGGCCAGCGCGGACCGACGGCCGTGATGGTCGCCGCCTGGCTCGGCTGGCGCTCGTGGCGGCAGCACACGCTGCGTCCGCTGCTGGTGCTGGGCGCCTCGCTGCTACTGCTGAACGCGACGGTGGGAGCGGTCAAGCTGGGCCTCGGCCGGCTGGGCCCGCACTACGCGACGCAGATCGGCTCCGCCGAGCTCTTCGCCGGCGGCGATATATTTCCTTCGGGCCACACCGCCAATGCCGTCGTGACCTGGGGAATCCTCGCCTACCTGGCCACCACGCCGCGCGCCAGGCGGTATCTGTCGGCGCTGTCCGCAGTGGTCGCCCTGGGCGTCGGGCTGACGACCGTCTACCTCGGTACGCACTGGCTCAGCGACGTGCTGCTGGGCTGGGCCGCCGGTCTGCTGATCCTGCTCGCCCTGCCGTGGTGCGAGCCGCTCATCGCACGCGTCGAGGACACGGTCCTCTCGCTGCGGAACCAGCTGCGCACCCGTCGGCTGCCGGTGCCGTCACTGCCCGTAGCCTCCGGTGGCCCGCGGCCGGCCGTGTACCCGCAGCGGATCCCGGCCGAGGACGGCGGGGAACCGGTGCGCCGCCCGGTGGGGGCGACGAGCGCCGCCCGTTCGGCGGGCACGAGGAGCACCGTCGGCAGCGCCGCGCTGCCGGCCGGGCCGAAGCAGCAGGCCGGAGCGCCGGGCACGTCCGGCGTGACCGCGGCCGCCCGGCACGGACAGGCCCGCACGCACGCGGTGGGGCGGTCGCCGCATCCGCCGCACGCGTCCTGGACCACGGCACCGGCCGGGAGCCGGCGCCCGCCCCGGTCGCGCCCGGTGGGCGGCTGACGGCCCGCGGCGGCGTCCGCGGAGACTCCCACGGCGAAGGCCCCGACCGAGGTCGGGGCCTTCGCCGCGCCCGCCGGGCCGTGTCCGCGAACTTGCGGCACGCCCCGGTCCGCGTGGTCAGCCCTTCCAGCAGCGGCGGACGGTGCCGTCGTCGACCTCGAAGTTCAGCCGGCCCTCGAGGTACTCCATGGTGATGACAGAGCCGGGCGGAAGCGATCTGACGGTGGTCCAGCCGCGGCCGCGGGCGCGCCGCTCCGCGCTGTCGGCGTCGAGGCCGACATAGGACTCCGGGGCGTCGTCTGGCTGTCCTGAGGGTGTCGGTATCGGTGCCATGGAATCACCGTAGGCGGCAGCGGACGGTGACGGAAGGCCCGTCGGCGGCTGGCGAAAAGCGGCGTGGAAGAGCGGTGCCGCACGCATCCCCCGCCCCACGTACCCCACCGGTCACGCTTCTGTCACAGGTTCACGACATGCGTTTAGCCCGGCGTCGATCATCAGTGCGGGCAATCCGAGTTGCTCGCACAGAAATTCCCACGGAATTCCCGAACCACTGCCGCACCGCCCCGTCCGGGGCCGTGAATTGCGTCCGCCGCGCACTTTCCCCGGCCGTCCGCGCAGCACGAATTCATCGTGTTTTACGCATGTCCTACTTCCGGACGAACCGGCGACGCTTCCGGACGAACAGGCGGCGGCCCCGGACGAACCGGTCTCTCACCCGTACGCGTATCGCACCGCGCCCCGTTCCGTGTCCCACCGGTTCGTACGGAGCCCCGTGGCTAGCATCGGCCCATGCGCACGGACACCGCCGAGGCCGCCGCCTCACCGGCGCCGGTGCGCCGGCGGGGCCGGGTGGTCGTGGACTGGCTGACGACCACCGACCACAAGAAGATCGGGCACCTCTATCTGGTCACGTCGTTCGTCTTCTTCCTGATCGCCGGGCTGATGGCGATGCTGATGCGGGCGGAGCTGGCCCGCCCCGGGCTCCAGCTGGTCACCAACCAGACGTTCAACCAGGCGTTCACCCTGCACGGCACGATCATGCTGCTGCTCTTCGCGACCCCGACCTTCGCGGGCTTCGCCAACGAGATCGTGCCGCTGCAGATCGGCGCGCCGGACGTGGCCTTCCCACGGCTGAACATGCTCTCGTACTGGCTGTTCCTCTTCGGCGGGCTGATGGTGCTCGGCTCGCTGCTGGTGCCGACCGGCCCCGCCGCCTTCGGCTGGACCGCGTACGCGCCGCTCAACAGCCTGGAACGCTCCCCCGGCGCCGGCATCGACCTGTGGATCATGGGCCTCGCCCTGTCCGGCTTCGGCACGATCCTCACGTCCGTGAACTTCCTGGCGACGATCATCGGGATGCGGGCGCCGGGGATGACGATGTTCCGGATGCCGATCTTCACCTGGAACATCCTGTTCACGACGATCCTGGTGCTGGTGGCCTTCCCGGTCCTGGCGGCGGCGCTGCTGGTGCTGGAATCGGACCGGCGGTTCGGCTCGGTGGTCTTCGAGGCGGGGAACGGCGGCGCGCTGCTGTGGCAGCACCTGTTCTGGTTCTTCGGCCATCCCGAGGTCTACATCATCGCGCTGCCGTTCTTCGGCATCATCACGGAGATCATCCCGGTGTTCTCCAGGAAGCCGGTCTTCGGCTATCTGACCCTCGTCGGGGCCACGATGGCAATCACCGGGCTCTCGGTGGTGGTGTGGGCCCACCACATGTTCGCCACCGGCGCCGTGCTCCTGCCCTTCTTCTCGCTGCTGTCGTTCCTGATCGCCGTGCCGACCGGGGTGAAGTTCTTCAACTGGAGCGGCACGATGCTCAAGGGCTCGCTGTCGTTCGAGACGCCCATGCTGTGGGCGGTCGGCTTCCTGGTCTCCTTCCTCCTGGGCGGGCTGACCGGCGTCATCATCGCCTCGCCGCCGATGGACTTCCACGTGACCGACTCGTACTTCATCGTGGCCCACTTCCACTACACGGTCTTCGGCACGGTCGTCTTCGCGATGTTCGCCGGCTTCTACTTCTGGTGGCCGAAGTTCACCGGCAGGCTCCTCGACGAGCGCCTAGGGAAGATCCACTTCTGGACGCTCTTCCTCGGCTTCCAGACCACCTTCCTGGTCCAGCACTGGCTGGGTGCGGAGGGCATGCCACGCCGGTACTCCGACTACCTGGCCGCCGACGGCTTCACCGCGCTGAACACCGTCTCCACGATCGGCGCCTTCCTGCTCGGCGCGTCCACGCTGCCGTTCCTCTACAACGTCTGGAAGACCTGGAAGTACGCCGAGAAGGTCACCGTCGACGACCCGTGGGGGTTCGGCCGGTCGTTGGAGTGGGCGACCTCCTGCCCGCCACCGAGGCACAACTTCACCACCATCCCCCGGGTGCGCTCCGAGTCACCCGCGTTCGACCTGCACCACCCGGAGTTCGCGCCACTGCGTCCGGCCGTGCCGGAGCCCCCGCACGACGGCGTCAGCCGGCGGCGTCCAGGGCCCGACCCAGACGGTCCCGGACGGTCCTGATGTGCCCGATCAGCTCCACCGGCTCGACCACCTCGAAGTCGAAGCCCATCAGCACCACGTGAACGACCATCGCGTCCAGGCTTCCGGCACCGGTGCGCAGCAGACAGCTGTCGGGTCCCTCGGCCTCCAGCACCCCGGTGGACGGCGACACGACCTCGGCCGCGCGCTCGACGGGTACCAGCAGCCTGATCACCGCCCTCTCCGCGTACGTCGCCGTCGACACCCCCCGGGACACGTAGGCGGCGAGGTCCTCGGCGGGCGGGGTACGCGGCGGGACGCGCGGCCCGTGCGGCGGTTTGGGGGTGACCCGGTCGACGCGGAAGGTACGCCAGTCCTCGCGGTCGACGTCCCAGGCGACGAGGTACCAGCGGCGCTCGGTGCAGACCAGCCGGTGGGGGTCGACGGTCCGGCGGCTCGTCGAGCCGTTGTGGTCGCGGTACGCGAAGCGCAGCCGCTCGCCGTCGCGGCAGGCGTTCGCCAGCTCGGTGAGGACGGAGGGATCCACCTGGTCCCGCGGTGCGCGCAGCATCGGCACCGTGAAGGCGTTGAGCGCGCCGGTCCGGCGGCGCAGCCGGTGGGGCAGCACCTGTTCGAGCTTGGCCAGGGCGCGTACGGACGCCTCCCCGATGCCCTCGACGCCGTTCCCCGCCGCGGTGCGCAACCCGACGGCGACGGCGACGGCCTCCTCGTCGTCGAGCAGTAGGGGCGGCAGTTCGGCACCGGCTCCGAGCTGGTAGCCGCCGCCGGTGCCCGGGCTGGCGTTGACCGGGTAGCCGAGTTCGCGCAGCCGGTCGACGTCCCGGCGCACGGTGCGCGCGGTGACGCCCAGCCGGTCGGCGAGTTCGGCCCCGGACCATTCACGGTGGGCCTGCAACAAGGACAGTAGACGCAGAAGTCGCGCCGAGGTCTCCAGCATGGGGGCGAGTCTGCCGCCGATCGCGGACATCCGCTGTCCTGATGGGGCCACCTGCGGCTACGACGCGGGCAAGAAAGTCAACGGCCGCAAACGCCACCGCATCAGGCCCGCCGTGCTCGATCAGGCCATGCTGCTGCTCTATGACGAAAGGCTCGTAACCGCATGACGGCCTGGAATCACCGACTTCGGCTCGTCAGGGGGTGAGGTGGGTTGTCGAGGGTCAGGCTGGTGCCGCTGCGTCCCGGCGCTGACGCCCCGCAGGGGTCAGCGCACCCCCATCCTGTCGGCCGCCCAGACAACCGCCACCTTGCCGGTGTCGGTGATATCGCGTGAGGCCTCGCAGATGTTGCCGTCGAGGGGAACGGTCCACGCCGGTTTCCCCGTTGCCGTGTGGTAGCCGTTCACCGCGTCCGCGGCACCGGAGGCGTAGTGCGTGTCGGTGACCCAGCTGCCCGGGGCGGAGACGTACCGGGAGTCCGAGCCCAGGGACCCCTTGGGCGCTGCGACGCGCAGCAGTTCCTCGCCCTCGATGCTCTTCGGCTTGGAAGACGTCGAAGCGGGCTTGGCCTGGCTGGTTGCCGCTTCGTCGTCTTGCAGCAGCGTCACGGCACCAGCACCGGCACCGATCAGCGCGAGCACGGCGACTGCCGATCCGGCCAGCAGCGCGACCCTGCCCCGACCTGCACGCGGCCCGCCGCCCGGAGACTGCGGTGGCATCTGCGGATACTGCGGCGGCTGTCCGGAACCGCTGCCCCGGAACTCCACGCCGTGTAGACCCGGATTGGGGCCGGGCTGCTGTGACGGTGGACCGAAAGCGCCGCTGGGCGGGGGACCTTGGGGCCGGGGTGGGACGGGCGGGTGTGACATGAGGAAGTGGGTTCCCTTCCTGGTGGCTCGATCCGTAAGGCTACGTGACGATCTCGGGGACGTCGCACAGTGCACCGGGCCACCGGCGTCGACACGAAAGGACACCCTGTGCAGCCCGCGGCACCTTCAGCCGGGACAGCGCAACGAGGACCGAGATACTGACTTCGGCTCGTTCAGGGCTGTCCCGCGATCCCCGGCGGGCGCGCGACGACAGCCACGGCGCCTCGCCGCGTTGTCGGATCATCCGAACACACCTGGTACGAGGACGACTTTCCGCCCTGCGATGCACCGCATCCGACGCCGCGCGCCGGTCCCGCAGGGACTGCGGGACAGTCCTCGGGGGCAGTCGGCGCGCGGCGCCGCACCTCCCCCGGTGTGCGCGGTCATGCCGGCCTCCCCTTGCGGACGGCATCGGCCGCCCGGTACCGCAGTGCGTACACCGCGTCCAGTACGGCGCCGCGCGAGCGGTGCACGACGTCCCGGAGCGCGGAGCGGGGACGGACGCGCGCGCCCCGGGCGACCAGCTCGGCGAACAGCGCCTCGTGCCGTTCGGCGATCCGCGCCGGGGCGAACCGCCCGGACGCCACCCGTGCCGCCGCCCCGGCCCTCCGCCGCAGTTCGTCGTCGTTGATCAGGGCGAGCAGGGCGTCGGCGACCGCGTCCTCGTCGCCGACGGGTACGAGCAGTCCGTCGACGCCGTCCTCGATGATCTCGCGCGGGCCGTGCGGGCAGTCAGTGGAGACGACGGGAAGTCCGCAGCGCATCGCCTCGACGATCGTCATGCCGAAGGACTCCCTGTCCGAGGTCACCGCGGCGATGGAGCCCTTGACCCACTCCGGCTCCAGCGGGTGGACCGGCCCCATGAGGAAGACGTGGTCGTGCAGACCGCGCCGGGCGATCAGGGCCAGCAGCGCCTCGCGCTCGTTGCCGGTGGCGTCACCGCCGCCGTAGATCCGGAGCCGCCAGTCGGGGCGCGCGGCGACGACCTTGGAGAAGGCCTTGACGAGCAGGTCGTAGCGCTTGACCTTGAGCAGCCGGCCGGCCGCGACGACCCAGGTGCTGTCCGCGTCCGCGGGGGGCCCGGCCGGCGCCGGCACGCTGTGGGGCACGGCCTCGATCCGTACGTCCGGCAGCCGCAGACGCGTCCGGTAGGCCCGGGCGTCGGCCTCGGTCACGGTGGTGACCGCGTCGAGCAGGGCGTACCGGTGGGCGATCTCGCGGCGCAGCCGGTAGTCGTGGCCGTCCAGGGTCAGGTGCTCCTGGCCGACGCGGACCGGGCCGCGGGGGGCCTGGCGGGTGATGTGGACGTTGAGCCCGGGGCGGGTGCCGACGACGACGTCGGCCCGCAGGGACCTCAGGTACGCGGCGATGCGCGCGTCCGTGAGGCGGCTGTACTGCTTCCAGCGTCCGTCGCCCCGCGGGAACACCCGGGCGGGGCGGGTGTAGTCGGGGTCGGTGCCGTCGTATGTGGGGCTGCCCTGCCGGAGGTCGAGGAGGTGACGCATGGTCACGCCCGGCGGTGCGCCCAGGGTCGGCTCGTCGCGGTGGCGGAAGACCGACACGATCTCCACGTCGTGCCGCTCGGCCAGGGTGGCGGCGAGAGTGAACGTCGTTCGGATCGTCCCGCCGATTCCGTAGGCGTTGTGGAGCAGGAACGAGATGTGCATGCGGTGCCGCTCCCCCCTGGTGATGGGGTGGCCGGGACGGGGTCGCCCCGGCCCGGGGATCCGGAGGGTGGCCGGGGTGCTCGGTTCCCCGTCCGGTCCCTACTGTGGGCGATCCGGCCACTCCCGTCCCGTCGGCCTGCCGTGGCCGTGCGTAACGGTCGCTGCGGACCGGCGTGTCGCCGCCCGGGCGGCGGCCGTTCACGATTTGTCGATGTGTCTACGTGACGATCTGTCGGCCGGAGGACCCCGTCGCGTGACTCTTGCCCCGAGTCTCCCGTTGTGCTCGTTACGAGCCGGGAACCGCCCGGCGCACCACCACGCACCGAGTCCGAGGAGCAACCCGTGCCGCGCATGCTCGACGTCAGCGAGGACGTACGCGCCGAGATCGGCGACGAAGAAGCCGACCGGCTGCTCGCCGGCGAGAACGCCCCGGGCAACTACGACTGCACCTCCTGCCGCACCCCGGGCGACTCCGAGCAGGAGCGGACCAGCACCGTGCTGTTCGTCGGTGAGGAGACCGCCGTCCTCGCCTTCGCCCACGCCAGCTGCATCCCCTCCCAGGTCGTCCAGGTCGCCGAGGAACAGCTCAAGGGCGCCGTCCGCTCCATCACCGGCGAGGCCGCGGCCCCGGCCGCCCACCGGCCGCAGGCGGTCCACCCGGGCCATCACCCCGGCCACGGCATGCCGGCCGCGCCGCAGGAGCAGGCGGTACTCGGCGTGACCAGCGGCCTGGTCCTGATCGGCGACGAGCTGCACCCCGCGCTCGTCGTGGAGCCGACCGCACCCATCGCCCGGCCCGGCAGCCTCGGCGAGGGCGGCGACGACTTCCTGCCCTTGCTGATCGAGCAGGGCTTCCTGCCGGTCTCTGCGGTCGACCAGCTGCCCCCCGTGCTGCACGGCTGGTCGGTGCTGCTCGCGATGGGGCAGCTGCACGCCGTACTCCAGCCGGGTACCGGCGGGAGCGGCCAGGCCGCCTGGTGGCAGGCCCACCAGCCGCTGCAGGTGACGGACGGCTGGCGCACCGCCGCCAACAAGTCGCACAAGGTCCTCGTCTTCGCCGCCCCGGTCGGTTCGATCGGCCAGCAGCCGCGCGAGGACCTGCTCCGCGACGCGCTCGACAAGGCCGCTGCGAACGGCCGGCTGGTCGCCGCGGCGATGCCGCTCGCGGGCACCTGAGGGCTACGGGCCGGCGCCGGAGGCGGAGGCGGACCCGGGCGTGCGCCCCCCGTACCCCCGCCGAACTGCGTTTTCCGGGACGGGCCCGCATCCGACGGGCATCGGGGTCGTTGGCTCCTATGTGCACACAGACGACCCCACCCGCCGGCCGTACGAAAGCCGGAACGCTTCGGCCACCCCGATCTACGACGCGCTGTACTCCGAGTACCGAAGGGCCTTCCGGACACTGCCCGGTGACCGTACGGACGAGGACGATCTCGCCTTCAGGGGCTTCGGCACCGGCAGGCACGGCGCCGGTCTCGGCGCCGTCGCCGGCGGCCGGCTCAGCCCCTGGTCGGCCGGGATCCGGCAGCACGCAGCAGGGCTCCACGCCCGCGCGCTGCCGCCCGCGCCCCGCAGGGGGCTGTGAGAGGCGGCAGACATGCGGAACGGCCGGGACGGCATTCGTCCCGGCCGTTCCGCATGTGTGCCGAGTGCGCCGCCCCGCATTCGTGCGGGAGAGGCGGAGTGCGCGCCGCCTCGGACCGTCCGCGCACTCGGTGGGCGCGGTGTGCACCCGCCTACCCCGCGCGCGGCGCGCTCCCGCGCGTCACTTCTTCCTGGACCGCTTCTCCCGGACCCGCACGGAGATGTGGATCGGGGTGCCCTCGAAGCCGAACTCCTCGCGCAGCCTGCGCTCCACGAAGCGGCGGTAGCCGTGCTCCAGGAAGCCGGAGGCGAAGAGCACGAAGCGCGGCGGCTTGGTACCTGCCTGCGTCCCGAACAGGATCCGGGGCTGCTTGCCGCCGCGGATCGGGTGGGGGTGGGCGGAGACCAGCTCGCCGAGGAATGCGTTGAGCCGGCCGGTCGGCACCCGGGTCTCCCAGCCCGCCAGCGCCGTCTCGATCGCCGGGACCAGCTTCTCCATGTGCCGGCCGGTCGCGGCCGAGACGTTCACCCGCGGCGCCCAGGAGACCTGCTGCATCTCCGTCTCGATCTCGCGCTCCAGGTAGTAGCGGCGCTCCTCGTCGAGGGTGTCCCACTTGTTGTACGCGATGACGAGCGCACGGCCCGCCTCGACCGCCATGGTGATGATCCGCTGGTCCTGGACCGAGATGGACTCGCTGGTGTCGATCAGTACGACGGCGACCTCGGCCTTCTCGACGGCGGCCGCGGTGCGCAGCGAGGCGTAGTAGTCCGCACCCTCCTGGAGGTGCACCTTCTTGCGGATGCCCGCGGTGTCCACGAACTTCCAGGTCGTACCGCCGAGTTCGATGAGTTCGTCGACGGGGTCGCGGGTGGTGCCGGCCATCTCGTCGACGACGACCCGCTCCTCGCCCGCCACCTTGTTCAGCAGGGACGACTTCCCGACGTTCGGACGGCCGATGAGAGCGATACGGCGCGGGCCGCCGACGGCGGTGCCGAAGGTCTGGGCGGGGGCGTCGGGGAGGGCCTTGAGGACCTCGTCGAGCAGGTCGCCGGTGCCGCGGCCGTGCAGCGCGGACACCGGGAACGGCTCGCCCAGGCCCAGGGACCAGAGCATGGCGGCGTCGGCCTCGGCGGACGGGCCGTCGACCTTGTTGGCGGCCAGCACGACGGGCTTCCCCGCACGGCGCAGCAGCTTCACGACGGCCTCGTCGGTGTCGGTGGCGCCGACGGTGGCGTCGACGACGAAGACGACGGCGTCGGCGGCCTCGATGGCGAACTCGGCCTGGGCGGCCACGGAGGCGTCGATGCCGAGGACGTCCTGCTCCCAGCCGCCGGTGTCGACGACCTTGAAGCGGCGGCCCGCCCACTCGGCCTCGTAGGTGACCCGGTCACGGGTGACCCCGGGCTTGTCCTCGACGACGGCCTCGCGGCGCCCGATGAAGCGGTTCACCAGGGTCGACTTGCCGACGTTGGGACGGCCGACGACGGCGAGGACGGGCAGCGGGCCGTGGCCGGCCTCCTCGATGGCGCCTTCGACGTCCTCGAGGTCGAAGCCCTCTTCTGCGGCGAGCTCCATGAACTCCGTGTACTCGGTGTCGCCGAGTGCCCCGTGGTCGTGCTGGTCGTTCATGAAGTCCGTTCCTCGTTCATTCGTGGTCGGTGAACCGGGCCCGTGCGGCCGCGGCTCACTACTGAAGTCTCGCTCAGCGGCCGCTGAGGCGCTTGGCGTTTTCCAGGTGGACGGTGAGCCGTTCCTGGATGCGTACGGTCGCCTCGTCGAGCGCCTTGCGGGTGCGCCGCCCGCTGCCGTCGCCGGGCTCGAAGGGCTCGCCGAAGACGACGTCGCAGCGGCTGCGCAGCGGGGGCAGCGCCGGTATCAGCCGTCCTCCGCGCTCGCTGCTCCGCAGCACGGCGACCGGCACTATCGGCGCCCCGGAGCGCACGGCGAAGTAGGCGAGTCCGGCGCGGATCGAGGTGAAGTCGCCGTCGCCCCGGGTGCCCTCGGGGAAGATCCCGAGGACGCCGCCGTTCTCCAGCACGCCGAGGGCGTTGGTCACGGCGGTCCGGTCCGGGCTCGAACGGTCCACCTTCAGCTGCCCGATCCCGGTCAGGAACGGGTCGAGGGGGCCGACGAACGCCTCCTTCTTGATCAGGAAGTGCACCGGCCTGGGCGATGTGCCCATGAGCATGGGCCCGTCGATGTAATGGGCGTGGTTGACGGCGAGGATCACCGGACCGGTGGCGGGCACCTGCCACGCGCCGAGCACCCGGGGCCGCCACAGCGTGTTCATGAGGCCGATGCCGATGCCCCGGCCGACGGCGGCGCCCCTCGCGGACGGAACGGTCACTTCGCGGCCCGCTTCTCCTCAACGAGAGCGACGACACACTCGATGACCTGCTTGAGCGTGAGATCGGTGGTGTCGACCTCGACGGCGTCGTCCGCCTTGGCCAGCGGGGAGGTCTTCCGGCTCGAGTCTGCTGCGTCCCGCTTGATCAGCGCCTCGCGGGTGGACTCGACATCACTCGCCTCCTTGCCCTTCAGCTCCCCGCTGCGGCGGGCCGCGCGGGCCTCCGGGGAGGCGGTGAGGAAGATCTTCAGATCGGCGCCGGGGAGGACGGTGGTGCCGATGTCCCGGCCCTCGACGACGATGCCCTTCTCGGCGGCCCCGGCGATGGTCCGCTGCAGCTCGGTGATCCGGGCGCGCACCTCGGGGACCGCGCTGACGGCGCTCACCTTGGAGGTCACGTCCCGGGTACGGATCGGGCCGGAGGCGTCCGCGCCGTCGACGCTGATCGTCGGGGCGAGCGGATCCGTGCCGGACGCGATCACCGGCTTGTCGCAGACGGTGGCGACGGCCGCCGGGTCGTCCACGTCGACGCCGTTGGTCAGCATCCACCAGGTGATCGCCCGGTACTGGGCGCCGGTGTCCAGATAGCTGAGACCCAGCTCTGCGGCGACCGCCTTGGAGGTGCTCGACTTGCCCGTGCCGGAGGGGCCGTCGATGGCGACGATCACGGATTCCACGGTGTCGGAGACCTTCCTGAAGCTGGTGTGCGGGCAGGCCGGAATGCCTAGGTGCCCTGCACAAGGTTACCGAGTGCGCGAGGGGCCTCATGCACCGCTTCCCGGACCGGCCGGCAGCGCCCGGGAAGCAGCCGCCCCAGGGGTCACTGGCGCAGCGCCCAGCCGCGCTCCCGCAGCGCCGCCGCCAGCACGGGGGCGGCCGAGGGCTCCACCATGAGCTGGACCAGACCCGCCTGCTGCCCGGTCGCGTGCTCGATACGGACGTCCTCGATGTTGACGCCCGCGCTGCCCGCGTCGGCGAAGATGCGGGCGAGCTCACCCGGCCGGTCGCTGATGAGGACGGCGACGGTCTCGTACACGGCCGGGGCGGCGCCGTGCTTGCCGGGGACTCTTTCACGGCCCACGTTGCCGCGACGCAGGACGTCCTCGACCCCGCCCGCAC
Organism: Streptomyces marianii; assembly: GCF_005795905.1. Taxonomy (NCBI): domain Bacteria; kingdom Bacillati; phylum Actinomycetota; class Actinomycetes; order Kitasatosporales; family Streptomycetaceae; genus Streptomyces; species Streptomyces marianii. Next base: position 6,817,742 of record NZ_VAWE01000001.1, on the reverse strand, counting down.
CCTCGCGCCGCTTGTCCTCGTCGGAGGACTGCAGGGCGCGCAGGGCGCGCACCGTCTCGTCCAGGTCGGCGGCGACGCCCGCGAGGACGTCGGCGACGGGGCCGGGGTTGGCGGAGAGGATGTCGATCCACATCCGGGGGTCGGAGGCCGCGATCCGGGTCACGTCGCGGATGCCCTGCCCACACAGGCGCACGGCCGTCTCGTCCGCGTCGGCCAGCCGCGCAGCGACCATGGACGAGATCAGCTGGGGCGTGTGCGAGACCAGTGCGACCGCGCGGTCGTGGGCGTCGGCGTCCATCACGACGGGGACCGCGCGGCAGAGCGCGACCAGCTCCAGCGCCAGGTTCAGCACCTCGGTGTCGGTCTCCCGGGTCGGCGTGAGCACCCAGGGCCGCCCTTCGAAGAGATCGGCGGTGGCCGCGAGCGGCCCGGACCGCTCCTTGCCGGACATGGGATGCGTGCCGATGTACGCCGACATGTCGACGCCCAGCGCCTCCAGCTCGCGCCGCGGCCCGCCCTTGACACTGGCCACGTCGAGGTAACCGCGCGCGGTCCCGGCGCGCATCGCCTCGGCGAGCGTCGCGGGCACGTGGGCGGGCGGCACGGCGACGACAGCGAGGTCGACGGGGCTCTCGGGGGGCTCGTCGGTGCCCGCACCGAGCGCGGCCGCGGTCCTCGCCCGGGCCGGGTCGTGGTCCGTGAGGTGGACGGTGACCCCGCGCCCGGCGAGCGCGAGGGCCGCCGAGGTACCGATCAGGCCGCTTCCGATGACGAGGGCGGTTCTCACTGGGCGATGTCCTTGCGAAGAGCGGCGGCGGCACCGAGGTAGACGTGCGCGATCCGGGACTTGGGCAGGTCGGACTCGATGTGGGCGAGTATGCGCACGACACGGGGCATCGCTCCGGCGATGTCGAGTTCCTGGGCGCAGATGAGGGGAACGTCGACGATGCCGAGGCCGCGCGCGGCGGCAGCCGGGAAGTCGCTGTGGAGATCCGGCGTGGCCGTGAACCAGATGCTGATCAGGTCGTCCGCCGTGAGCCCGTTGCGCTCCAGGATGGCGGAGAGCAGTTCACCGACCTGCTCGTCCATGTGCCCGGCCTCGTCCCGTTCCAGCTGGACGGCTCCCCGGACGGCTCGTACCGCCACCTCGTGCTCCTCCTCCGCCTCGCTCCGCGGCCAAGACCCGCGGATGCTCCGATCAGCCTAGTGCCGCGCCGGGCAGGGCCTGCCGGGGCGGACCCCGGCAGGCTCGGCACCGGTCAGCCGCCCCGACGCGGGACCGTGGCGACCGGCCCGCGAGACGCGGGGCGCGGCCGCCGCGGGCCGGCGAGGGGCTCCGCCGCGTCGGATCCGCTGCTTCCGGATGATCTCGTCCAGCGAGGCGCTCTGCGGCAGCTGCCCGGACGGGGTCGGCCTGTCGACGGCCTGCGGCAGGGACCGTGCGATCCGGTCGGCTGCCTGCCGGGGTGTCACCCCCGTGTCGCGGGCGACCTTGTCGAGGGTCTCCTTCGGCAGCGCCTGGGCGATCTGCCCTCCGCTGACCTGCTGGTTCTGTCCCGTGCCGATCCAGGACCGCGCCTGGTCCGCAAGACCGGCCCCGGCGAGCACGTCGAGCAGCGCGCCGAGCGGATTGCCGTCGGCCCAGCCCGCGGCCGCTCCCGTCGGTCCGGCCGCTCCGGCCTCGCCGCCACCGGCGAGCGCGCCGATGAGCGCGCCCAGGATGTTCCCGCCGGAGGAACCGCCCTGCCCGCCGCCGAGGGGACCGCCCAGAAGGCCGCCGAGATCGTTACCCGCCATGGTCCTGCCTTTCGCGCGGGAAATCGGGAAATGGTGGACAACGGTCAATGTCACCCACGGCGACACCCGCCGCCACTCGGGCTACCACCGAGCGTGGCCCCGTTGGACACGGGCTGTGACCTCGGCTTGCATGGACATCCCACTGTCCGGTCGACCCCGCGGGAGGCGCCGATGAAGCGCGCAGGGCCGCTGATCACGCTGTTCACCGGACTACTGCTCGGCCTGTTCATGCTGTCGTTCAACGCCACGACCGGTGAACCCGCCCCCACCTCGCTTGACCGGTCGGCCGTGAGCCCGCCCCCGAGCCCGGCTCCCGCGACGAGCCCGCCCGCCGCCAGTCCGCCCGTGCGGCCGAGGGTGCCCGCAGTCCGGTCGCCGTCCCCGACGCCGCCCCCGGACGCCAAGTACGCGGGGCGCACCCAGGACGACCGGGCCTCCGTCGCCATCACGCTGCGCAAGGGGAAGGCGGTCGCGTACTACTGCGACGGCCGCACCCAGGAGGCGTGGCTGCGCGGCGACGTGGCCGCGGACGGGAGCATGCGGCTGCAGAGCAAGACCGGGGCGACGCTCGACGGCACCGTGAACGAGGACCGGGTCGACGGGACGGTCACGGTCCAGAACGCCGGCCATCCGTTCGCCGCCGCCCGGGCGGCCGAGCCCGCGGGTGTCTACCGCGCCACCACCGAGGTACGCGGGACCAAGGTCGACGGCGGGTGGATCGTGCTGCAGAACGGCCGCCAGGTCGGCATCGTCAACCGCGACGGCGAGCCGGCCGCCGCTCCCCCGATCGACCCCGGGACGGGCGCCGTCACGATCGACGGCGAGCAGATCACCGCCCGCCCCGTCACCCCCTGAGCGTCCCCGAGGTGCATCCATGAGCGTGGACCCGAACGCACGGACCCGGGACCTGCCGCCCGGCGGGCCGGACGGCCGCAGCCTGGGCGGCGCGGCCCGCTGGGCCGTCCCGGTACTGGTCGGAGCCGCGGTGGCGGTGGTCCTCGGGGTGTACGGCAGGTTCCACGACCCGGCGGGTACCGCGTTCAACCTCGCCGGATTCAGCAGCACCGGCGCGGTGAAGTCGTGGCTGGCGACGGCGGCGTTCGCGTTCGGGCTGGTGCAGCTCGTCTCGGCGCTCGCGATGTACGGCAGGCTGCCGGGCGTACGGCCCGCCTCCTGGACGCCGGTTCTGCACCGCTGGTCGGGCCGGGTGGCCTTCCTCCTCGCGGTACCGGTGGCGGTGCACTGCCTGTACGCCCTGGGCTACCAGACGCAGAGCGCCCGCGCCGCGTGGCACTCGTTGCTCGGGTGCTTCTTCTTCGGCGCGTTCAGCGCGAAGATGCTGCTGTTGCGCATGGAGCGGCTGCCCGGGTGGCTGCTGCCCGTCGTCGGCGGACTGGTCTTCGCCGTGCTCACGGCCCTGTGGCTCACCTCGGCGCTGTGGTTCTTCCGCACCTTTGGAGCGACGGCATGACGGACGGCAGAGCGGACGGCGGATACGGCGGCGGGACGGCCGGAGGTGCGACCCGCCGCACCGGCGGGGAGGGCGTGGCCCGGCGGACGGTGGTACGGGCCGGGGCGGCGGGGGCCCTGGCGGTGACGGCGGCGGGCTGCAGCCGGTACGGCGAGGAGACCGGCGGCGGGACGTCCCCGCCGCCCACACCGGAGGGGACCGGCGGAGCGACGCCGCCGCCGGTCGCGGACGGGGGCGCGCGGCTCGGCACCACGTCCGAGGTGCCGGAGGGCGGCGGGAAGGTCTTCAAGGCCCAGAAGGTCGTGGTGACCCAGCCCGCGGCGGGGGAGTTCAAGGCGTTCTCCGCGGTCTGCACCCACCAGGGCTGTCTCGTCGACAAGGTCGAGAACGGGACCATCGACTGCCCCTGCCACGGAAGCAGGTTCGGCGCCGGGGACGGGGCGGTGGTGGAGGGCCCGGCGACGCGGCCGCTGGGGGAGAAACGGATCACCGTATCCGGGGGCGAGATCCGGCTCGGCTGAGTCCGCCTTCCGGAACCCAGTGCCGCGTCGGGCAGGGTCCGTCCGTCCAGGAACGGCGTCCGGCACACGGGGTCTCCCCGGCCATCCGGGGCGAGGGGAAGGACCGCCAGGCGCCGGACCTCCCTAGCGGTGGGCCTGCCCGGTTGATCCGGCGACGCCGCGCCCCGCCGTGCCGGGCGTCGCGACGGGCGAACGCCGCCCGACGCGCACCAGCCGCCGGCGCTTCGCCGCCGACCGCGCCGGAGCCGCCCGGTCCGCCCGCCCCGGTCCGCCCGCCGCGTGCTCACCGCCCGCGGGCCCTCGTCCGCCGGTGCAGCGGGCGGACCGGGGGCGCGGCGCACCATGACTTGATAGGCAAGTGAATACTTGCCTATTCTGCCGTCGTGGCCGACGACCTCTTCAGAGCCCTGGCCGACCCCACCCGCCGCACCATCCTCGACGAGCTCGCGGAGAGGTCCGGACAGACGTTGTTCGAGATCTGTGCGCGGCTGAGCATGAGGCACGGGCTCGGCATCTCGCGCCAGGCGGTCTCCCAGCACCTCGCCGTGCTGGAGGCCGCCGGGCTCGTCGAGACCAGGCGGGAGGGCCGCTGCAAGTTCCACGACCTCAACACGGACCCACTGCGGCACATCGCCGAGCGATGGCCCGTACCCGACACACCGGAACCGGAGGACGGCACCCCATGAAGATCCATCTGACCAGCGTCTTCGTCGACGACCAGGCCAAGGCCCTGCGCTTCTACACCGAGATCCTCGGCTTCGTGAAGAAGCACGACGTCCCGGTGGGCGAGCAGGACCGGTGGCTGACCGTCGTCTCGCCCGAGGAGCCCGGCGGCACCGAACTCCTCCTGGAGCCCGCCCGCCACCCGGCCGCCAGGACCTACCGCGACACGCTCGTCGAGGACGGCATCCCGCTCGCCCAGTTCGCCGTCGACGACGTGGAGGAGGAGTACGAGCGGCTGAGCGCCCTCGGCGTCCGCTTCACCCAGAAGCCCGTGGAGATGGGCCCCGTCACCACCGCCGTACTCGACGACACCTGCGGCAACCTCATCCAGATCGCGACGCGGCCGCAGTAGGCGTCCGGACGCGTACGGGGCTCTCCCGGACGGTCCGCTCCCTCGCCGCCACCGTGCCTGCCCGGAGCGTCCGCCCACCGCGCCCGTGAGCCCCGTCCGCGGGCGGGGGTGGCGTAGCCTGCGCCCATGACTCCCGGGGACCTGGTGCGCGACCACACGATCTACTCCTGCGTGATGGGTTCACGGGCCTTCGGCCTGGCCACGGACGGCAGTGACACCGACCTGCATGCGGCGGCCAGCGCTGACCCGTGCCGCCGACGGACCAGCCCGATTGGGTTCTCGCCCAACGTCGGGCCATCGGCGCACACATCCGCGCCCTACGCCGCACCGCCCGCCTCTCACAAGAACGCCTCGCCGAGCTGTCCGGGACCGACCGGCAGACGATCAACCGGATCGAGCAGGGGCACGTCGCGACCCGGATCGACACCCTGCTGCGGATCGCCGCCGCCCTCGACGTCACGATCGCCGAGCTCGTCACGACGTGAGCCCCGGCCGGCCCGCAGCGGGGACACGGGCCGGCCGGGGCCGCCAGGGGGCGCCTACCGCCCGGCGGACTCCAGAACGGGGGCGAGGACGTTCCCCGGGCCGTGCAGCCACAGATACTCGCCCTCGGGTCTCACAGTCAGCCCGAACGCCTCGGCCGCCGGCGAGCCGAGGTCGACATAGTCGCGGTGCGCCCGCTCGATCTCCGCCCACAGTCCGCGCGGCCCGTACTCCCACACGTCGCCCGCGACCGCGGTCGCCGCCGAGCCGTCCGGGTGCTGCGCCCACACCTGCCCGCCCGCCGGGCCCTTGCTGTGCCACAGCCGGACACCCGGCAGCCGGGTACCGGCCCACAGGGCGAACGCGAGGTGCAGCACCGCCGCGGCGCCGAGGCGGGTCCGGCGGTTGCGGGCCGTGCGGCTGTCGACCGGCTCACCGTCGACGGCGCGGTGCGACCGCATCGGCATGTACGACGCGCCGCCATGGAACCGGCCCGACGCGGTGCCGTCGCCTTGCACGGTGAGCTGCACCAGGGCGCCCGACCAGAACTCGCGGGCGAGCGGGGCGACGATCAGCCCGCCCGGCCGCACCTGGTCGACGTACGCGGCCGGTACGCGGCGCAGGGCGCACGTCGCGAGCAGCCGGTCGAATGGTGCCGCCTCGGGCCATCCCGGCTCGCCGTCGCCGCAGCGTAGGTCCGGCCAGTAGTCGGCGGCATGCAGCGCCGCCTCGGCGTGCGCGGCGAGCTGCGGGTCGAGTTCGACGCTGAATACCCGCTCGTCGCCGAGCCGCTCGGACAGCAGTGCCGCGACGTAGCCGGATGCGGTGCCGATCTCCAGCACGCGGGCCTCGTCCTCGACCTGCAGCAGCCCGAGCGACCGGGCGACCATGCTCGGCTGAGAGTTCGACGACGTCGCGATGCCGGGCCCGCCGTCGGCGCCGTCGTCGAGCTGGATCACGACCGGCTCGTCGGCGTGGATGAGCGCCCGGCGTTCGGCGGGCGAGGCGAGCAGCGTGCATCCGTCGGGGTCCTGCCGCCACGCGCGGGCGGGGATGAACGGTTCGCGCGGTACGGCGTCCCACACGCGGCGCCATGTGTCGTCGAGCAGACCGCGCCCGTGCAGGTTCCGCACGAGCGCGGCGTGCCCGCCGAGTTGGGCAGTCGTCACGACGTCAGCCTTCCGTGACCTTGCCCGGACCGCTGCCGTCGGGCGACGGCGGGGTCGGCGGCGGGCTCCACGGCTTGTCGCTCGGCTCGCCGCCGTGCTTGCCTGCGTCGCTCATGATCCTGACCTCCTGTAGTGGTGGGGTCGTGCATGGGTCGGCGGATGCTGTGCAGTGTGCCCCGCCCGCACGGTCCGCCGTAGTTCGGCGAGCGGGGAGTCTCAGTGCCCGCGAGGCTTGCCGGGGCACACGATGTGGAAGTGCAGGGTGGTACCGGCGCCACTCTCGCCGTCGATGTCGCGTGTCTCGTACTGCTCGCCGGGCCGGATGCCCTGGTTGCACTGTGCACAGATCACGACCGGCCGCCCTTCGTGCAGGTCCGGCAGTGCCGCGGATACCAGCGGAACCGCTCGCCGGCACGGCGAAAGTAGTGTTCCCCCTCGAAGTCGACCGCCGTCGCGGGGGTGAGCACGATCGCGCAGAACGCGCACTCGACTCCGCGCTGTTGCTGCGGCGTCAGGTTGGCGATCGGCGGCGGCGCGGCGGCGTACGTGGCGTGCTGCGCCATCACACGGCCTGCGGGGTGGCGTAGCCGCGGGCGCCTCGGTCGGCGCTGTTCATGCGGCGGGTGAGGGCGGCGTGCAGGTGTTCGGCCTCGACGCGGGACAGCACCAGGTCGACGGCGCCGACGGGGCGGTCGAGGGCGAAGAGCTGCAGCGGCACGCGGATTTCGCCGGTGCTGTCGTCGCCGGTAGGCGCGGCGCCGAGGCGCGGCGAGGCGTGCGAGGGGGTGAGCATCCGGACTCCCCTTGTGTGAACGGCTGTTGACGGACCGTCACAGTAGGGGGAGTACCAGCGAGTAACAGGGACAGCCTGTCCCCCTGTCCCGAGCTGTCCCCCTAGCCGACCTCGCGCAGTCCGATCCGCTCGGCGAGCCGGGCAGCCTCGGGGCGCAGTGCGCGCGGTGCTTCGCGCCACAGCTCGGCGACCGCCGACCGGGCCGACGGGGTGAACTCGACTGTCTCGGCGCCGAGCGTGTGGGCGAGCTGCATCACGTGCAGCGCCGCGGTCCGGTCGCCGCGCTGCAGGTGTCCGCGGGCGACCTCGACCCACAGCCGGGCCCGGCGCTCGACGGAGGGCATCGCGTCTGGGTCGAGGTCGTCGGCGAGGTTCAGCGCCTTGCCTGAGGTGCGCAGGTCCGTCGCTACGGACACGGCGTGAAAGTCGACATTCGCCCGGCCGAACACCGTGCTGGGGTGGACGTACGCAGCGGGGAGACTCTTTGCGACCTGGTCGCCGGCACCCCAGTAGCGCCACGCGTCGCCGGACCGGCCCTCGCGGGCGGCGGTCACCGCGGCGTGCAGCTGCAGCGCGCCGTAGACGCCACGCCAGTCGTCCGGGGCGCCGTCGAGGTGCGGGCGGATCAGGTCGGCCGCCTCGGTCACGACCCGCAGCGCTTCCTCGGGATAGCTCGTCTCGCGCAGGATGTTGCCCATGTTCCACGCGGCTGCCGCTATGGCGGCCGGCTGGTCGGCGTCCTGCGCCGCAGCGAGGGCCCGGTCGGCGACGACCCACGCGAGTTCGGCAGGCGCGACGTACGCGGTCGCCTGCCCGGTGAGCCGGTACACGTCCGACAGTGCGACGAGCGCAGCCCGGCGGTCGGCGCCGTCGAGTCCGCGGCCGGCTGCCTCGGCGTCGCGGACAAGGCTCGGCAGCAGCCGGCCGACCTCCGTGCGGTTGTGGTCGCTGCTGTGCCATAGCTGCCATGTTTGGTCGACGCGCCCCTGCAGCGCGGCGACGTCGACCGGACCGTCGTGCCTCGATGCGGTCAGTCGGCGGTTCATCACCGCATCCCAGATCGCGGGCATCCCCGGATGGTGCAGGCGGCCGGTCGGCACGGTCTGAGTCGAGCCCGCGGCGCCGGTGATGATCGAGGCATCCGAGATCTGCAGCGCGGCGGCGAGCCGCAGAATCAGCGTGTTGGAGCGCAGCTCGCGCTCGCCGGTCTCGATCTTCTTCAACCAGTCGACGCCGCGGCCGCACATGCTCGCGAGGATCTCGCGGGTCATTCCGCGTGACTCGCGCAGCAGTCGGATTCGCTCACCGGTCGTGAGTTCGTCGGGGATGTCCACAGTCGGTGGCCCTTCTCTGCTCCGTTTCGGTCAGGGTACGGGCGTAGTCCCCTGCGAGGGAACGAGGTTCGGGAGCGCGGACCCGCCCGGGAACGACGAAAATGCCCCCTGCCCAGTCCCGACGGACCAGACAGAGGGCGTCGTTCGTGCGTACTGGCGGCGGGCCGGATCGAGGCCCATCGAGAGCAGCCCACCGTCGGCGGGCGGATTGTCCGGCGGCGGGGCGCCGTCGCGTCGGCATGCGAGAACATCCGAGTCGCCGGGCGCGGCTGCCAGGAGTAGCCCGACGGGCATCCCTGCCCGGCCTCGCCGGGCGGACCCTGCGGACCAGCCGGGCCCCGTTCGCCCTGCGGTCCTTGCTCTCCCTGCGGGCCTGCGGGCCCTTGCGGGCCGGCCGGACCCTGCGGCCCCTGCACACCCTGCGCGCCGGACGGGCCCGTCACCGCGAGTCCGGGCGCCCGGCGAACCGCTCGGACCGGCCCGGCCCCCTGCACACCCTGCGCGCCGGGACGGGCCCGGAATCGGCACCGGCACGGCCGAACGGTCGGGGAGTTCCTCGACCGCGCGCCCGGGATCCGGTGCCGCCGGCGTCTCACCCTTGGCGCCTCCGTGCTGTGCAGGTGCGGGCCGGGCTACCGGGACACGAGTCCGTGCCCGTTCGGCCCGGCGGTCTCGGTGATCCCAGGGCCCGGCTGCCCGGCGCCGGATGTGGCCACTGCGATCAGCAGCGCGAGAACCACGGCGAGTCCGCGCCGCCCCAGTCGACGTCAAGGATCCCGAGCGCGTCGGCGCTCGCCACGCCGAGGGTGCCCTGCGCGAACGTGCGGATCACCGCTCGGCGGTGGCCTTCCAGAATGCGCAAGTGAGCATGGGTCTTCCGTTTCTGCGAGTAGGGATGGAACAGGTGGTCAGATCGCCCAGTACGGGCCCGACACCGCGCGGTGCACGAGCTTGACCGGCGTGCCGTTCGGGGTCGTGCGGAGCAGTTCTCGTGGGAGCTGGAACGCTTCTGCGAACTGGCGCTGCGGGCCAATCCGAACATCCTGGAGTGCCTGCACTCACCGCTCGTCGAGCGCGTCGACGACACCGGCCGCGAACTGCTGGCGCTGCGCGACGCGTTCCTCTCCCGGCAGGCCCACGGGACGTTCGTCCGCTACGCCCTCGGCCAGCGGCGCAGACTGGACGCCGACGTACGGCAGTACGGCGTTCCGCGCTGGAAGCACGCGATGCACCTGCTGCGGCTGCTGGCGACCTGCCGCGACCTGCTCCGTACGGGTCGGCTGGTGATCGACGTGGGCGACGACCGCGAACGGCTGCTCGCCGTGAAGCGGGGCGAAGTGTCCTGGTGGGAGGTCGAGTCCTGGATGACCCGGCTGTCCGAGGAGGCCGATGCGGCGACGGCCGGAAGCCCGCTCCCGGCCGAACCGGACCGGGCGCGGGTCGAGGACTTCCTGGTCCGGGTACGGCGGGCATCAGCGCTGCGGGCGGCTCAGCCAGGTCCGGACTGCGAATGCGTGCAGGTCGTCGCGGGCGGTGGCCTCGTCGGGGAATGACGAGCGCACCGGGCCTCGGGTGACCGCGGCTGCTCCGGCACACGGCCGTTGCGCCGCGGCGTCGGCCGGACGAACGTCCGGAGACGTGGAGACCTCAAGCGTCCCAGAGGGCGCCCAGCGTCAGCAGTTCGCTCCGGTACTCGATGCGCTCCTCCCACTCCTTGGGCCAGGCCCGGGCGCCGAGGTGGGCCCCGGCGAAGGCGCCGGTGAGGCAGGCGATCGAGTCGGAGTCGCCCCGGGTGCAGGCGGCCCGGCGCAGCGCCGTCAGCGGCTGCTCGGGGAAGAGCAGGAAGCAGTGCAGGGCGGTCGCGAGTGCCTCCTCCGCGATCCAGCCGTCCCCGGTGGCGAGGCACGGATCGGTCTCCGGGTCGGCGTCGCGCAGAGCGCCCGCCAGGCGCTCCAGCACCGTCAGGCACTCGTCCCAGCCGCGCTCGATGAACGCCTCGGGCGTGGCGTCGTGGGCGTACGTCCAGAGGTCGCCGAGCCAGCCGTGGAGGTAACGCGAGCGGTTCTCGTACGCGTACGTCCGGAGCCGGCCGACGAGGCCGAGCGGTTCCGTGCCGCGGGCGAGCAGGTACACGGCCCGCGCCGTGAGGTCGGAGGCGGCCAGCGCGGTCGGGTGGCCGTGGGTGAGCGCGGCCTGGAGCTGGGCGGCTCCGGCGCGCTGTCCGTCGCTGAGGCCGGGCACCAGCCCGACGGGCGCGACGCGCATGTTGGCCCCGCATCCCTTGGACGCGATCTGGCTGGCTTCCTGCCAGGGCATGTCGCTGTCGAGCTTGTGGCAGGCGACCAGGCAGGTGCGGCCGGGTGCGCGGTTGTTGTCGGGCGAGTGGTACCAGTCCACGAACTCCTCGCGCACCGGCCGGGTCAGCCGCAGCGGGGCGAGCAGTCCCCGGTCCGTGGCCGTGCGGATGCCGCGGGCGAGGGCCAGCGTCATCTGGGTGTCGTCGGTGACGACCGCGGGCCTCGGCAGGTCCATGGCGCGCCAGGGCCCGAACGTGGCGAGGATCGAGGGCACGTCCTTGAACTCGGTGGGGAAGCCGAGCGCGTCGCCGAGCGCCAGCCCGACCAGGGTGCCGGTGGCGGCCTGCTTGGTGGCGGTCCTCGTCGCCGCCAGGTCGGTCGTGTCCGTCATGTCGAATGCCGTCCTTCCGGTCGCAGTAGCGGAGGGTGCAGGGCGTTCGCCGGCCCCGCGCGGTAGAGCGCGGCCGGCTTTCCCCGGCCGCCGGTCAGGCGCGCGCCTCCTTCGACGGCTTCCACGAAGCCGGGCGTGGTGAGGACCTTGCGCCGGAAGTTGGGGCGGTCGAGCTCGACGCCCCAGACGGTCTCGTACACCTGCCGCAGCTCGCCGAGGGTGAACTCGGCGGGGCAGAAGGCCGTGGCGAGGCCGGTGTACTCGAGCTTGGCGCCGACGCGTTCGTGGGCGTCGGCGAGGATGCGCTCGTGGTCGAAGGCGAGACGGCCCTGGCTGCCGTGGGGCACCCACCGGGCGTGCGCGGCGTCGCCGCCGCCGCGCGGCTCGGGCAGATCGGGCACGAGGGCGGTGTACGCGACCGACACGACGCGCATCCGCGGGTCGCGGTCGGGGTCGCTGTAGGTGCGCAGCTGCTCAAGGTGGAGGCCGGCGACGGTGCTCGCCGACAGGCCGGTCTCCTCGGCGAGTTCGCGGCGGGCGGCCTGCCCGGCGGACTCCTTCGGGAGGATGAAGCCGCCGGGCAGCGCCCAGGCGCCCTTGTACGGCTCCGCGCCGCGCTCGATCAGCAGGACGTGCAGTGCGCCGTCGCGGACCGTGAAGACGGCGAGGTCGACGGTGACGGCGAAGGGCGGGAAGGCCCTCGGGTCGTATCCCTCGACGGTCATCGCAGCTCCGGCACGGGGGCGTCCCCGCCGCGGGTGGGCAGGGGGTCGGCGAAGTGCCGGCCCTCGGCGAGCAGTTCGTCGACGGCGGCGACGGCCGTGGCGAGTCGCTGCTTGTGCGGGCCGGTGACGGTGACGAACGGCCGTCCGGTACGGGTGAGTTCCTCGGCGAACCGGGCGGTCATCCACGGCCGCAGACGCTCGCCGTCGCGCAGCCCGTCGTCCTCGAAGGGCACTCCCTCGTGGTCCGTGAGCAGCCAGAGGTCGCCCCGTCCGGCGGCGGCGATCCGGGCGACCTCCTCGTGCCGGCCGCCCAGGTAGCGCTCGTGCCAGACGGTGGTGGCGAAGGCGTCCGTGTCGCAGATCAGGACCGGGGAGCCGATCCGGGCGGCGGCGTTCTCCAGTTCGGTCTGGCGCCGGGCGATCAGCGGGAAGTCGTCGCCGTCGAACCGCACGTCCGACCAGGTGGCACCGGGCCGTTCGGCCCGCAGGGCGGCAAGTTTCCGCTCGCTGAACTCTCTGCCGTACTCGGGCACGGCGGCGGTGCGCGACCAGACCCCGCCGCGTGCCCGGTAGTGAGCGGCGAGTGCCTCGGCGAGGGTGGTGGTGCCGGTGGACTCCGCGCCGAGGACGACCACGCGCCGGGCGAGGGCGGCCCGTACGGGCGGCTCCAGGAAGTCCCAGCAGGCGACGTGGTCCCTGCGCACGGCCGTGCCGGAGACGGGGAAGACGGTGCGCCCCGGGTCGACGCAGATCGAGTCGGCGCGGAACCTGCGGGCCAGTTCGTCGCCGTACGCCTCGGAGGTGAAGACGGCGTCCACCCGCCCGGGGACGGCCGCGCGGAAGACCGCCATGTGCGCGTCCCAGACCGCCGGGTCGGTGATGTCTACGGGGATGTCGTCGATCGCGCCGAGGATCCGGACATCCGGGTGCACCTCGCTCATCCACGCCATCCGCACGTCGAGCGGGATCGACTCCACGGACGCGGCACAGACGAGGACGGTCAGCCGGTCGCAGCGGTCGCGGGCGGTCCGTACGAGGTGGTGGTGGCCGGCGTGCGGCGGATAGAACTTGCCGAGGACGAGACCGTGCCGATAGCGCTTCACGTCGTCGCCTCCGCGGTCGTGTCCTGCCGCGCTCCGCCGTCGGGCACCGGCAGCGCGCGCCGCGCCGCCGGGTCGCGCGACCAGTGCCGCAGCCCGAGGACGCAGAGCGTCATGAAGCCGATGTACAGCAGCGCGGTGAGGTACAGCTCCTTGTACACGTACAGGGGCACGTAGACCACGTCCGCCGCGATCCACAGCCACCAGGACTCCAGCCGCTTGCGGCACTGCCCGTACGTCGCCGTCAGGGACAGCGCGGTGGTCAGCGCGTCCCAGAACGGGACGTCCGAGTCGGTGGCGCGGTCCAGGAGCAGCGTCAGCGCGACTGTCCCCACCACCCCCGCCGCGAGCAGCCACGTCCACTCGGTGCGCGTGGTGCGGCGCACCGGGAGGGCGTCGGAGCCTGGTCCACCCCCGTGGGTCCAGGTCCACCAGCCGTACACGGCGAGGGTGATGAAGACGACCTGCAGCCCCGCGTCGGCGTACAGGCCGGCCTGGGTGAAGAGCAGGACGAAGAGGACGTTGTTGGCGATGCCGACGGGCCAGTTGGCGATGTGCTGCCTGGCGACGAGCCAGACGCACAGGGCCCCGCTGCCGAAGCCGAGCACCTCGGTCCAGCTGACCGGCGTGCCGAGCAGCGTGAACAGCGGCTGCTGGAGCGGTGCGAGTACGTCCGAGAGGCTCACGACCGCCCCCTCCCTTTAGAGTCACTATGACTATAAAGGGGGAAGGGGTGGCCCGACAAGCACAACGACGCAAGGCTGGGAAGCGGCGTCCGGCGCGGGCACCGCCGCGCGGGCAACACACCGACGAAGGGACCAGGCCGGAATGAACGGGCCGTTGCTGCACCGGCGCTTCCCCGAGCTCTCCGGGACACTGCCCCGTGAGCCGCTCGGAGACGGGCCGACGCCCGTGCGCGAACTGGCCGGTCTCACCGGCCCGATCCCCCTGTGGTGCAAGGACGAGAGCGGGTACGGCTCCGGGGGCTGGGGCGGAAACAAGGTCCGCAAGCTGGAGTGGATCCTCCCCGACGTGCGCCGCCGAGGAGCCCGCACGATCCTCACGGTGGGCGGCACCGGCACCAACTGGGGCCTGGCCACGGCCCTCTACGCGGGGGAACGGGGACTGCGGACGGCCGTCGCCCTGATCGACCAGCCCGCCGACGACCATGTCCGGCGCCAGCTCGATCGGCTGCGCCGCTCCGGTGCCACCCTCCACTTCACCCGCACGAAGGCCCGGACGATCACCGTCGCGCCCTGGCTCTTCCTGCGCCATGCGACGCACGGGCACCTGCCGTACTTCCTGCCCGCCGGCGGCTCGTCCCCGGTCGGCACCCTCGGCTGTGTGGAAGCGGCGCTCGAACTGGCGGAGCAGGTGGCCGCGGGCGCTCTTCCCGAGCCGTCCCACGTCGTGACCGCCGTCGGCTCGGGAGGGACCGCGGCCGGGCTCGCCCTCGGCCTCCGGCTCGCCGGCCTGGGGCGCACCCGGGTCGTCGGCGTGGTCGTCAACGACACCCTCCGGCTCGACGCCCGCACCGTCGCCGCCCTGGCCGGGCGGACGGAACGGCTGCTGCGCGCACGGGGAGCGGACCTGCCCCGCGAGGCGGTCGCACCCGACGACGTGACGCTGGTACGGGACTGGCTGGGCCCCGGCTACGGGCATCCCACGCCGCGGGCGCTGGAGGCCCGGCGCCTGGCCGTGGAGAGGGCGGGGCTGGACCTCGAACCCGTCTACACGGCCAAGGCGTTGGGCGCCCTGCTGGACATGGCCGACGGCGGCCGGTTCTGCGGCGGGCCCGTGCTGTTCCTCCAGACCCACGGCCCCCGGGACAGCGCCTGACCCGCGGGGCGCGGACGGCCGGCACCCGCCGCTGAGGACGGCGGGCGGGCGCCCGGATCCCGGGCGCCCGAGGTGCCGGCCGCCCGCCGCCGCTCACGGCCTGCGGGAAGACGGCGGAAAGGCGTTCCCCGGTGCTCCCCGCCGGGGAACGGCAGGTGTCAGAGCCCGACTTCCTTCATCAGCATGCCGACCTCGGTGTTGCTCAGCCGGCGCAGCCAGCCGGACTTCTGGTCGCCGAGCGCGATCGGGCCGAAAGCGGTCCGTACGAGCTTGTCGACGGGGAAACCCGCCTCGGCCAGCATGCGGCGGACGATGTGCTTGCGGCCCTCGTGCAGCACGACCTCGACGAGGTAGTTCTTGCCGGTCTGCTCCACGACCCGGAAGTGGTCCGCTCGGGCGTACCCGTCCTCCAGCTGGATGCCTTCCCTGAGGCGCTTGCCGACCTCGCGCGGGAGGGGGCCCTGGACCGCGGCGAGGTAGGTCTTCTGCACGCCGTACTTCGGGTGCGTCAGCCGGTGCGCCAGTTCGCCGTGGTTGGTGAGCAGGATGATGCCCTCGGTCTCGGTGTCGAGCCGCCCGACGTGGAACAGCCGGGTCTCGCGGTTGGTGACGTAGTCCCCGAGGCACTGACGGCCGTCCGGGTCCTCCATCGTGGAAACGACTCCGGCCGGCTTGTTGAGCGCGAAGAACTGGTACGACTGCGTGGCGACCGTCAGCCCGTCGACCTTGATCTCGACCTTGGCCGGGTCGACGCGCAACCCCTGCTCGGTCACGATCTCGCCGTTGACCTCGACACGGGCCATGTCGATCAGCTCCTCGCAGGCGCGCCGCGAACCGTAGCCGGCGCGGGCGAGCACCTTCTGCAGCCGCTCGCCCTCCTGCTCGGCACCCGGAAACGTCTTGGGCGTGCTGGTCCGGGGCTTGTTCGCGTAGCGCTCGCGGTTGCGCTCCTCGGCACGGGCCTCGTACTCACGGGAGCGGGCGGGGGCCGTACGCCCGCCACCGCGCTGCGGGGACTGCTTCGGACCTCCCTTGGCGCCGCCCCGGGCGGCCGCGCCGCGCCCCTTCTTCGGGCCGTCGGACGCCGAGCCCCCGACGTCGTAGCGGCGCTCCTCGGGACGGGGCTTGCCCGCGCGCTTCGGCTTGTCGTCGCGCTGCCCCCCGCTCCTCGACCGGGCGGCGCCCCCACCGGCACCCCGGTAGTCGCCGCGTCCGCTGCTGTTCCTGCCGCTGCTTCGCATCAAAGTTCCGTCGTCGTCGTGTCGTCTGCGTCTGTGTCCGGGGCGTCCGGATCGAACGACGGGACACCCTCCTGGGTCTCGGCCTCGATCGCCTCCGCCTCGGGGAGGAACGGCGCGAGCTCGGGGAGCTCGTCCAGACCGCGCAGGCCCATCCGCTCCAGGAAGTAGTTCGTCGTCCTGTACAGGATCGCACCTGTTTCGGGTTCCGCGCCCGCCTCCTCGACCAGACCGCGCTGGAGGAGGGTGCGCATGACGCCGTCGCAGTTCACTCCGCGCACCGCAGAGACCCGGGAGCGGCTGACGGGCTGCCGGTACGCGACGACTGCCAGCGTCTCCAGGGCGGCCTGCGTGAGCCGGGCCTGCTGGCCGTCGAGGACGAAGCGCTCGACGGCGGCGGCGTGCTCGGGGCGGGTGTAGAAGCGCCAGCCGCCGGCGACGAGCCGCAGCTCGAAGCCGCGGCCCTGGACCGTGTACTCGTCCGCGAGCTCGCGCAGGGCGTCGGCGACGGCGCGGCGGGGCTGCTCGAGGACCTTGGCGAGGTGCTCCTCGGTGGCCGGCTCGTCGACGACCATGAGAACGGCCTCGAGTGCCGGCTTGACGGCCGGCCGGTCCGCGGGGGCCTCCCCGGGCGCGGTGGCGGGCCGGGTCCCGGACACGGCCGCGGTACGTGTCCCGGACACGGCGGGCTGTTCGAGGGCGTCGCTCACGCCTTGTCCTCCATGCTCTCGGGGGTCCGGTCGAACTCGTCCGTGACGTGCGCGCCGGCCTCGCCGCCGGCCCAGGTGACCACCAGTTCCCCCAGGGCGTCCTCCTGGTCCAGGACGACGGCCCTCTCACGATAGAGCTCCAGCAGGGCGAGGAACCGGGCGACCACGGTGAGGGTGTCCGTCACCCCGTCGGTCAGCTCCCGGAAGCTCGCCCTGCCGCGTTCGCGCAGCAGGCCCACGACGACCTCGGCCTGCTCGCGCACGCTCACGAGCGGTGCGTGGATGTGGTCCACGTACACCTGCGGCTTCGGCCTGGGCTGCATCGCCTTGACCGCGAGCTTGGCGAAGCCCTCCGCGCCGATGCTGATGACGACGTCGGGAAGCAGCTCGGCGTGGTGGTCCTCCAGGCCGACGGTGCGGGGGTGCCGCCGCGACTCCTCGTCGAGCCTGCTGCTGAAGATCTCCGCGACCTGCTTGTAAGCGCGGTACTGGAGCAGCCGGGCGAACAGCAGGTCCCGCGCCTCCAGGAGCGCGAGGTCCGCCTCGTCCTCCACCTCGGCGGCCGGCAGCAGCCGGGCGGCCTTCAGGTCCAGCAGGGTCGCGGCGACGACCAGGAACTCGGTGGTCTGGTCGAGGTCCCAGTCGGGTCCCATGGCGCGGATGTGCGCCATGAACTCGTCGGTGACCTTGGAGAGGGCGACCTCGGTGACATCGAGCTTGTGCTTCGAGATCAGCTGCAACAGCAGGTCGAACGGGCCCTCGAAGTTCGCGAGCCGCACCGTGAACCGCCCGTCTTCGACGGGCTCCGCGACGGTCCCCGCCGCCGGCCTGTGGGGCTCGGTGGATCCGGCCGGCTCGGCGGCGGTGTCGTGGACCGTGCCCCCGAGGACGGCCACGGATACGCCGGCACCGGATCCGGCCGCCGCGACGGCGCCGGGGGCCTCGGCCGCCGTCGAGGCGAGCGCGGGGGGCGGACCCGCGTCCAGGCCGTGTGCGCCTGCGGGGCCCGCGGGGTCTGCCGGAAGGTCGGCGCCGCGGTCGGCCTCGGCCCGCGCCGGGACGGACACGGAGGTGCGGGTACCCGGCTCGCCGCCCGCGCCGGCGGTGCCCTCCCGCAGCCGGCCGGGGCCGTACTCGGAGCCCGGTGCGGCGCGTTCCGGGGCCGGTGCCGCGGGCTCGCGGCCCGGCCCGGGGGCCTCTCCCCCACCGGCCGGACCCGTGGCCGGGACAGGGGGTTCGTTCTGGGACACCCGCCCACCCGGCGCGGGCGCCGTCCGCGCGCACTCGGGCGCGTCGGCGGTGCCACCGGGACCGGTCGAGGGACTGCCGGCGGCATCGGCGTCCTCGTCGGACGCCGCCGGCTCGGCGGCACCGCCATCGGGAACGGGAGCGAAGGCCGGGACCGGTGCCGCGGGCTCGCGGCCCGGCCCGGGGGCCTCTCCCCCACCGACCGGACCCGTGGCCGGGACAGGGGGTTCGTTCTGGGACACCCGCCCACCCGGCGCGGGCGCCGTCCGCGCGCACTCGGGCGCGTCGGTGGTGCCACCGGGACCGGTCGAGGGACTGCCGGCGGCATCGGCGTCCTCATCGGACGCCGCCGGCTCGGCGGCACCGCCATCGGGAACGGGAGCGAAGGCCGGGGCCGGTGCCGTGGGCTCGTCGGCCGACGCGGTGGCGGAGCCGTCGCCCCCGGAATCGGGGTCGTGCCCGGGCTCCCTGCCCGGCTCGGGTGCGCTTGACACCGCCCCGGGCCCGTCGTCGCCGACCGCACCGTCATGAGGGGCCGGCAGGGTCCGTCCCGGGCCGGAAGACGCCCCTCCAAGACGGTCCGAGCGGCCCGGAGCGGAACCGGGGGCCCGGGGGCCCGACTCGGCCTCCGTGGGCCGCTCGTGGGCGACGCCGGATTCCGGTGCCGGGTCCGCCGACGGTGCGGGGGCTGTCCCCGGGCCGCGGCCCAGCGTGCGACGGGGCGGGCGGTCCGGAGGCCGGGGTGCGGCGGGGTCGGTCGGCGGCATCGTGGTCCAGTGAGCGGAGGGAACGTCGCGCGCAGGCTACCCGGTCAGCGACCGCGCAGGCGCCGCACCAGGATGCTCGCGTCGCCCCGGGACTCGAGGTCCGCCAGGACGACCGCCACCGCTTCGCGGACGATGCGCCCGCGGTCCACGGCCAGTCCGTGTTCGCCGCGCAGCACCAGCCGCGCGTGCTCGAGGTCCATGAGTTCCTCGGCCGAGACATAGACCGTGATCTTCTCGTCGTGCCGTTCCCGGCCGCTCGGCCGGCGACTCGCCGCGCGCCCCCGGCGGCGCGGGGCGGCCGCCTCCTGCGGGCGGCGCCCCTTCGGCGCGGCCGGCTGGTCGCCGTCCGCCGCGCGGCTCCGGGGTTCCGCGGCTTCCGCCTCACCGGCCGGGGAATGCTCCTCCGAGGCCACCGGGGCGCCCGCTCCGGACGAGCCCGGCCGCGGGGGCTGCGACGCGGCCGGAGGCGACTCGACCGGGTCGCTCTCACCGGCCGGCGCCGGAACCCGCGCCTCGCCGTTGGCCCCCGCCTGCCCCCGCCTCGGGGACGAGGACTGCAGCCCCATGCCCCCGGTCGTTCGGAACAGCTCGTCGGCTCCGGGCAGACTCACTCGGCGTGACACCGGGCGAGCACCTCCCTGGCGAGCTGGCGGTAGGCGGCGGCGCCGACGGAGTTGGAGGCGTACGTCGTGATGGGCTCACCGGCGACGGTCGTCTCCGGGAAGCGCACCGTGCGCCCGATGACCGTGTGGTAGACGTGGTCGTCGAACGCCTCGACCACCCGCGCCAGCACCTCGCGACTGTGCACCGTGCGCGAGTCGTACATCGTAGCGAGGATGCCGTCGAGTTCCAGGTCCGGGTTGAGCCGCTCCTGGACCTTCTCGATCGTCTCGGTGAGCAGGGCGACGCCGCGCAGCGCGAAGAACTCGCACTCCAGCGGCACGATCACCTTGTGGGCTGCCGTCAGGGCGTTCACCGTCAGCAGGCCGAGCGACGGCTGACAGTCGATCACGATGTAGTCGTAGTCCTGCATCAGCGGCTTCAGGGCGCGCTGCAGCGTCGACTCGCGGGCGACCTCGCTCACGAGCTGGACCTCGGCCGCCGAGAGGTCGATGTTGCTCGGCAGCAGGTCCATGTTGGGCACGGCGGTCTTCAGCAGGACCTCGTCCGCGGACATGCCCCGCTCCATGAGCAGGTTGTAGACGGTGAGGTCGAGCTCCATCGGGTTCACACCGAGGCCGACCGACAGGGCGCCCTGCGGATCGAAGTCGACGAGCAGCACCCGGCGTCCGTACTCCGCGAGCGCGGCGCCCAGGTTGATGGTCGACGTCGTCTTGCCGACGCCGCCCTTCTGGTTGCACATCGCGATGATCTTCGCGGGGCCGTGGTCGGTGAGCGGGCCGGGGATCGGGAAGTACGGCAGCGGGCGCCCGGTCGGGCCGATGCGCTCGCGGCGCTGGCGGGCCGCGTCGGGCGCGAGCGTGGCCGCGTACTCCGGATCGGGCTCGTACTCGGCGTCAGGGTCGTAGAAGTGCCCCTCGGGCACCTCGTCGTAGTCGGCGAAGTGGGTGGACTCTCGGCCACTCTCGTTGCCGGCCATGGCGTTCACGTGTTGGCCGTCCATCATCTTCATCGTGTGGGCTGTCGTCGTCATGTGCTGGTGAGTCGCGAAGGTACGGACAGCGACGGAGCCGACAGCTTCGGGCCCGGACGAGGGCGCCTGGCCCGGCGTCGGGGGTACCTCCACGCCCATGGGGCGCAGCACCGGGAGCACTCCTGGGCGGCCACCCCCGGGAGAAAATGTCGACTCATTCACAAGTCGTCTTACCTCCTTGGACGTGACCAGGAAACTTATCGATAGGTCAGCGTGGCACCATGCCGACGGTTGGCGACTCTATGGCGTGTCACCGGTCCGCAGCAACACAATCCGCCGGACCCGGCCCGATGTGTCGGCAACCGAACCTCCCGCTGTCAAGGGTGCACAGCGGCCGTTCCGCGCCTTTCGACGGTGTGCGAATCGGTTGAAGGGTTACGTTCAAGGCGAGTTGAACGAGCGGCCCGCGCCGGCCGGACACGCGTCCGGCCGGACCCTGCTCCTCAAGGTCCGGCCGGATACGTGATGTTGACGACCCCGGTTGACAGGGCGGTCGGTTGTCGTCGCGCGTCAGCCGAGCAGCGTGTTCAGCTCGACGGTCTCGAGGCCGTGCGCCTCGGCGACCTCCTTGTAAACGACCTGGCCCTCATGGACGTTGAGACCCTTGGCCAGCGCCGGGTCGCGGCGGAGCGCCTCGACCCAGCCGTTGTTCGCCAGCGACACGACGTAGGGGAGCGTGGCGTTGGTGAGCGCGTTCGTGGAGGTGTTGGGCACGGCGCCGGGCATGTTGGCGACGCAGTAGAAGACCGAGTTGTGGACCCGGAAGGTCGGCTCGGCGTGCGTGGTCGGACGGGAGTCCTCGAAGCAGCCGCCCTGGTCGATCGCGATGTCGACAAGGACACTTCCCGGCTTCATCCGGGAGACGAGCTCGTTGGTGACCAGCTTCGGCGCCTTGGCGCCGGGGATGAGAACCGCGCCGATGACGAGGTCGGCGTCGAGGACGGCCTTCTCCAGCTCGAAGGAGTTGGACATGACGGCCTTGACCTTCGTGCCGAAGATCTTGTCGGCCTCGCGCAGCTTGTTGATGTCGCGGTCCAGCAGCGTCACCTCGAAGCCCATGCCGACGGCGATCTGCGTGGCGTTCCAGCCGGAGACACCACCGCCGATGACGACGGCCTTGGCCGGGGTCACGCCCGGGACCCCGCCGGGCAGCACACCGCGGCCGCCGGCCGGGCGCATCAGGTGGTAGGCGCCGACCTGCGGGGCCAGCCGACCCGCGACCTCGGACATCGGGGCGAGGAGCGGCAGGGCGCGGTTGGCGAGCTCGACCGTCTCGTAGGCGATGGCGGTGGTGCCTGACTCGATCAGGGCGTCCGTGCACTCCTTGGAGGCGGCAAGGTGCAGGTAGGTGAAGAGGACCTGGTCCTTGCGCATGCGGTGGTACTCCTCCGCGATGGGCTCCTTGACCTTGAGCACCATGTCGGCGGTGGCCCAGACCTCGTCGGCGGTGGGCAGGATCCGCCCGCCCGCGGCGACGAACTCCTCGTCCGTGATCGAGGAGCCGACACCGGCGTTCGCCTCGATGAAGACCTGGTGGCCGTTGCGCACGAGCTCGTGCACGCCGGCGGGGGTGATGGCCACCCGGAACTCGTTGTTCTTGACCTCGCGGGGGATGCCGACCTTCACGTCGATCACGGTCCTTGACTCAGGGGGATTCTGATGCAATTCCATACTTACCCGGATACGCCGGGCGTATCGGATGGACCGGGGCGACACCCGGCAGAGCCAGTCTAATGAAGGACTTCCAGCTGTCTAGCCTTGCAAAGCAACTTTCTCCGACGAGAACACTACGGATTTCGTAGGCCGGATCCATCGCCTCCCAGCAGTCGCTCAGCGGCAGAACGGTGCAGTCCGGCAGCGGCGGCGTCGCCGAGGCGGTCCAGCGTGTCGGCCAGCCGCAGCTGGAGTGCGGCCTGGAGCCGCAGGTCCCCGGCCCTGCGAGCCCAGGCCACGGCCTCCTCGCAGGTGCGCAGCGACTCCTCCGGGCGCCCCGCGTACTCCTGGACCCGGGCCGCCTCGCTCAACGCCCGCGCGTGACCGGGCAGATCGCCGAGGCGCCGGTATCCGGCCGCGGCCGCGCGCCAGCTGCGCAGCGCCTCCCCGTACCGCCCGGCGTAGGTGTGCGCACCGCCCAGCCGGCCGTACAGCCGGGCCTCGTCCGCGCGCTCTCCCCGGGCGAGGCGCTGGGCGAGGGCCCGCCCGTACCAGTCCGCCGCCCGCTCCCAGTCCTCGAGCTCCTGGTAGGCACCGCCTACGGATTCCATCGCCCTGGCGGCGGCGTGCGGGTCGTTTCCGCGGCGTCCCGCGTCCAGAGCCGCCCGGTACCGCGCCAACGCCTCCTCCGTCCGGCCCGTCCCGGCGTCCAGGTCGGCCAGGTTCAGCAGTGCGGCGGCCTGCTCCCGGTGCAGTTCACGCCGTACGGCCACGTCCAGGACGAGCTGATGCAGCCCGTAGAGCTCGGGGGCGGCGGACTCGGTGCCGCGGTGGGCGACCAGCGCCCGGACGAGCGCGGCGATCAGCCGCCGGGCCAGCGTGTCCAGCTCTCCGTCGGCCACCGCGATCCGGGCGGCCCCGAGGAGCGCCGGCCGGCGCTCCTCCAGCCACGCCGCGGCGGCGCCGGGCCCGGAGAAGCGGAGGGCGCGCGGCAGCCCCGCGAGCTTCTTGCGGGCCGTTGAGCCCTCCGCTTCGGTGACTGCGCGGCAGGACTGCAGCAGCCGCACGGTCCGCTCCAGCATCCGGGCCCGGGCGAGCTGCACCTCGGCGGGCCGCTCCTCCTCCGTCACCAGCGCGAGCAGCAGCGGGGCGAGGCACCCCGGCACCTCGTACTGCCGGCTCCCCACCGGCTCGACCGCCTCACCCGCACCGGCGGCCGCGTGCAGCAGCCCGAGCGCGGCGAAGTCCTCCAGGGTCGAACGGGCCGCCGAGACCGAGCAGCCGGCCAGCGCGGACGCGGTGTGCGCGTCCGCCCGCCCGGCGGGGGCGAGAGCGAGCAGCCGCAGCAGCCGTGCCGCGGACTGCGGGAGCGAGTCGTGCACGAGCCGGAAGGCCCGGGCCAGCGGCCGGGCCCCGACGGGTGCCTCCGGATCGTCGGCCAGTCCCTTCAGCCGCTTGGTCGCGTCGGCGACGGAGGCCTTGGGGCGGGCTGCGAGCCAGCCGCCGACCAGCACCATCGCGGCAGGCTGCCCGCCGCACTGCTCGACCAGCGACTCGGCGGCCTGAGGGTCGACGGTCACCCGCACCGAGCCGGTGAAACGGCTCAGCAGCTCGATCGCCGACTTGGCGTCCATGCCGCCGATGGTGCACGGCCGCACGTCCGGGATCCCGGTGAGCGGTCCCTGGGAGACGGCGACGACCAGGCATTCGGGGTTGTCCGGCAGCAGCGGGTCCACCTGCTCCGCGTCGGCGGCGTCGTCCAGCACGAGCACGCACCGCCGCACCGCGAGGGCCTCGCGGACCATCTCGGTGAGCAGGTCCTCTCCGGCGCCGGCCGGTGCTCCGACGCCGAGCGCCTCCAGCAGTCCGCGGGCGGTGCGGTCGGTGGGGACCGGTTCGCCGCCGGGCTCGCTGAGCCTCGCCCACAGCACCCCGTCCGGGTACTCGTCCGCCAGCCGCCGCGTCAGTTCCGCGGCGAGCGCGGTCCTTCCCGAGCCGGGCCGCCCCGCGACGAGCAGCACCCGGGCGCGAGGCGCCTTGCGCCCGGAGATCGTGTCGAGACCGGCCCGTTCGATGTCGGCCCGCAGTGCCTTCAATTCCCGCTGGCGCCCGATGAATTGCCCACCCACAGGGCCAACGGTCCCATGACCGTCCCGCTCCCCGGACAGGGGCCCTGCCTGCGACGGGCGGCTCTCGGACGAGGGTTCCTCGAAGTCCACCGCCTGATCCGTCACGGGCCACGCTCCCCAGTCCGCCACCGTACGAGCCGAACCCGCGCCGGGTGCCCGGGCGGGGCGCTCCGAGCGTAATTCAGGCATCTCGCCGAAACGGGGAGAGCGCGGCGGCGCGCGGCGGGAGGATCCCTCGATCGGATGAGCGGATGGTCACACCACCCCGTGCAGGCCGTGCACGGGGACCTGCGGTCCCGGCGGCGCTCCCGGGCCGGGGAGCGCCGCCGGGACCGAGCGGTGCCTGCGCCCCGGCCGTGCGGTGCCTACGCCTCGAACGGGCGGGCCGGCCAGGGGGCCTCGGCGGGGCGGAGGGAGTCCAGGCCGTCGCCCGCGAGGGCGGCCGTGAGCGAGAGGACGCCCACCACCAGGCAGTTGTTGTGCAGATCGCCGGCGAGTGCGCCGCGCACCAGGTCCTGCAGCGGGACGCGGGCCAGCTCCATGTCCGCCTCCTCCTCGGAGACCTGGAAGCGCTCGCCCTCCGCCTCGGAAAGGTCACGGGCCAGGAAGATCCGTACGGCCTCGTCGCAACCGCCCGGTGTGGTGTAGACGTCCGCGAGGACCCGCCAGTCGACCGCCTTGACGTGCGCTTCCTCGTACAGCTCGCGCTGGGCCGCGGTGAGCGGGTTCTCGCCGGGGACGTCGAGCAGCCCGGCCGGGATCTCCCAGAGCTTGTGCCGCACCGGGTGCCGGTACTGGCGCAGCACCAGGACCCGGCCGTCCTCGTCGAGCGCCAGGACCGCCACCGATCCCGGGTGCACCTGGTAGTCACGGCGCGCGACCGAGCCGTCGGGCATGACCACGTCGTCGGTGCGGACACTCGTCTTGTTGCCCGTGAACGGCGTCGCGGTCGCGGTGACCCGCCACTCCTCGGGGGTGTCCTTGATGGTCATGTGCGTCCTCCCAAACGCCGGAACCGGGGCTCGGAACCGTCCCGTTCCGTGCCCCGGCCCACCGTAACGCCTTTGCCTCACTTGCCCGTCTTGTGCCCTGCGCCCTGCCCCGCGGTCTTCCGCTCCACGGCCGCCTTCACCAGGCCGGCGAAGAGCGGGTGCGGACGGGTCGGGCGGGAGCGCAGCTCCGGGTGGGCCTGGGTCGCGACCAGGTACGGGTGCACCTCGCGCGGGTACTCGACGTACTCCACGAGCTTGTTGTCCGGGGAGGTTCCGGAGAAGACGATGCCCGCCTTCTTCTCCAGCTCCGCGCGGTAGGCGTTGTTCACCTCGTAGCGGTGCCGGTGGCGCTCCTCGACGTACGGCTCGTTCGCGTAGACCTCGCGGACGATGGAGCCCTCGGCGAGCTTCGCCGGGTAGAGACCGAGGCGCATCGTTCCGCCGAGGTCGCCCGCGCCCTCCACATACGCCAGCTGCTCCTCCATCGTGGAGATGACGGGGTGTGCGGTGCCCGCGTCGAACTCCGTGGAGTTGGCGTCGGGGATCTCGGCCAGGTTTCGGGCGGCCTCGATCACGATGCACTGCAGGCCGAGGCAGAGGCCCAGCAGCGGGATCCTGTTCTCGCGGGCGTACCGGATCGCGCTGACCTTGCCGTCGACGCCGCGCTCGCCGAAGCCGCCCGGGATCAGGATCGCGTCCACGTCGCCGAGCTGCTTGTGCGCGCCGGCCGGCGTACGGCAGTCGTCGGACGTGACCCACTTCACCTTGACCCGGGCCTTGTTCGCGAAACCGCCGGCCCGCATGGCCTCGGTCACCGACAGATAGGCGTCCGGCAGGTCGATGTACTTGCCGACGAGCGCGACACTGACCTCATGGTCGGGGTTGTGCACTCGGTCCAGCAGGTCGTCCCAGGTCGTCCAGTCGACGTCGCGGAACGGCAGGTCGAGCTTGCGCACGACGTAGGCGTCCAGGCCCTCGGTGTGCAGCACCTTGGGGATGTCGTAGATCGACTTGGCGTCGATGGCGGCGACCACGGCCGCCTCGTCGACGTCGCACATCAGCGAGATCTTGCGCTTGATGGCGGTGGGGACCTCGCGGTCGGCGCGCAGCACGATCGCGTCCGGCTGGATGCCGATGTTCCGCAGCGCGGCGACCGAGTGCTGGGTCGGCTTGGTCTTCAGCTCCCCGGACGGCCCGATGTACGGCAGCAGCGAGATGTGCACGACGAAGACGTTGTCCCGGCCGACCTCGTGGCGGACCTGGCGCACGGTCTCCAGGAACGGCAGGGACTCGATGTCGCCGACGGTGCCGCCGACCTCGGTGATCACGACGTCGACGTCGTCGGTGGCCATGCGGCGGATGCGGTGCTTGATCTCGTTGGTGATGTGCGGGATCACCTGGACCGTGTCGCCCAGGTACTCGCCGCGCCGCTCCTTGGCGATCACGGTCGAGTACACCTGGCCGGTGGTGACGTTCGCGGAGCCGTCGAGGTCCACGTCGAGGAAACGCTCGTAGTGGCCGATGTCCAGGTCGGTCTCGGCACCGTCGTTCGTGACGAACACCTCACCGTGCTGGAACGGGTTCATCGTCCCCGGGTCGACGTTCAGGTACGGGTCGAGCTTCTGCATGGTGACCCGCAGGCCCCGCGCCTTCAGGAGCGCGCCCAGGCTGGAGGCGGTCAGGCCCTTGCCGAGGGAGGAGGCGACACCCCCGGTGACGAAGATGTGCTTGGTCGTCGTAGATGTCGAGGATCGAGCCGGCATGGCCAAGAGGGGGCTCCCGTGGTCGCGAGGTGGTTGTGCGTAACGGCGCCCCACGGGGAACATCCGGGAATCACCTGGGGTGCCGTCGCTGCGGTTCGGGGGCCGCCATCCCTAGTGGGGGCACCACCGGTCCACGGGCTACCAGGGTATCAGCGCCCGGGGGAGACTGCTTCCGGCCACACAGGGCATGATGGCCTTCAGCGGGCTCCACCGGGGTTCACCAGGCGCTCACCCGTTCGGCCGCGATGCATTGTCGAGAGCGTCGCGCGGATCACCGGGGTGCGTCGTATCCTGCTCGGACACTTGATTCGGAATATCGCTGCCGAGCCAGGCCGGTGAACGGCAACACCCCCGCCCTTCCCTCACAGTTTCGCCTGGGTGGGACACCCTTCCCGGAGCGAGCTCGTCATCGACCGATTGACCCCCTTGACCGCAGTAAGTGCCACGCTGGGCGGACGTGGCCGTTCGACTGGAGATCCACGTGGCCGGGCGCATCGAGGACTACGCACTCATCGGAGACATGCAGACCGCTGCCCTGGTCTGCCGGGACGGCACAGTCGACTGGCTGTGCCTCCCCCGCTTCGACTCGCATGCCGTCTTCGCAGGTCTCCTCGGCACCGAGGAGCACGGATTCTGGCGCCTCGGGCCGGCGTACCCGGCGGACACGGAGCCGCCCGCGGCCAGCCGCCGCCGCTACCGGGGCGACTCGCTGATCCTGGAATCGGAGTGGGACACGCCACGCGGCACGGTCCGCGTGACGGATTTCATGCCGCCCCGTGACGGCGCACCCCAGCTGATCCGGATCGTGGAGGGCGTCAGCGGGCGCGTACCCATGCGGTCGGCCCTGCGGATGCGGTTCAGCTACGGCCGGGTCGTGCCCTGGGTGCACAAGGTGGACAACCGCACGGTCGCCGTCGCGGGCCCCGACTCGGTGTGGCTGGACACCCCCGCCGACACCTACGGCCAGGACCTGACGACCTACTCCGACTTCACGATCTCCCCCGGCGACCGGCTCGCCTTCACCATCAGCTGGCAGCCGTCCCACCACCAGCCGCCGGCGCTGCCCGACCCCGAGGGGTCGCTCGACGCCACCGAGGATTTCTGGCGCGAGTGGGTCGAGCACTGCACGTACCACGGTCCCTACCGGGAGTCCGTGATCCGCTCGCTGATCACGCTGAAGGCCCTCACGTACGCGCCCACCGGCGGCATCGTCGCCGCGCCCACCACCTCGCTGCCCGAGGAGATCGGCGGCGTCCGGAACTGGGACTACCGTTACACCTGGCTGCGCGACGCCGCCATCACCCTCTCCTCGCTGCTGCGCACCGGCTACCGCGAAGAGGCCCGGGCCTGGCGCGAGTGGCTGCTGCGCGCCGTCGCCGGCGACCCGGAGAACCTGCAGATCATGTACGGCATCGCCGGGGAGCGGGAGCTCGGCGAGGCGGAGCTGGACTGGCTGCCGGGCTACGAGGGCTCCGCCCCGGTACGGGTCGGCAACGGCGCGGCGAACCAGCTCCAGCTGGACGTCTACGGAGAGGTCACCGAGGCCCTGCACCTGGCCCATATGACGGGTCTGTCGCGCAACGACTACGCCTCGGTGCTCCAGCTGAAGCTGATCCGGTACCTGGAGGACCACTGGGACCAGCCGGACGAGGGCATCTGGGAGGTCCGCGGTCCGCGCCGGCACTTCGTGCACTCCAAGGTGATGGCCTGGGTCGCCGTCGACCGCACGATCAAGCTCATCGAGTCGGGCGACGCGGACGGTCCGCTGGAGCGCTGGCGCGAACTGCGCGACGAGATCCACCGCGACGTCTGCGAGAAGGGCTACGACAAGGAGCGCAACACCTTCACGCAGTCCTACGGCTCCAGGGAACTCGACGCCTCGCTGCTGCTCATCCCGCAGATGGGCTTCCTGCCGCCGGACGACAAGCGCGTCATCGGCACCATCGAGGCGATCCAGCGGGAGCTGTCCACACCGGACGGCTTCGTGCTGCGCTACCCGACGGCGGGCGACGAGGCCGGCGTCGACGGACTCGAGGGCGACGAGGGAGCGTTCCTCGCCTGCTCGTTCTGGCTCGCCGACGACCTGGCGATGATCGGGCGGGTGGACGAGGCACGCCGTCTGTTCGAGAAGCTGCTGTCGCTGCGCAACGACCTCGGGCTGCTGGCCGAGGAGTGGGACCCGAGGCTGCAGCGTCAGGTGGGCAACTTCCCGCAGGCGTTCAGCCACGTCCCGCTGATCGACACGGCGCTGCGGCTCACCGCCTCCGGCGCGTACGGCGGCTGACGCCCCGCCCCCTTCCGTGGATGTGCGCGGCGGGACCGCTCGTACCTACGATGAGAAGGTCCTGTTCGCGCCCCGGAAGGGGGCATCATGGCGCCCCAACCGTTCGCGGAGCCGGCTCTGACGGGACTCCGCGACTCCCTGGCCGGTGAGGCCATCACCCCGGACGCCGCCGGTTATGACGAGGCCCGGGCGCTCTTCAACGCGATGATCGACCGGCGGCCCTCGGTGATCGCCCAGTGCGAGTCGGCCGCCGACGTCGCCGCTTCGGTCCGGTTCGCCCGGGACCACGGCCTCGAGCTCGCCGTCCGCGGTGGCGGCCACGGCGTCGCGGGGCTGGCGACCACCGACGGCGGCCTCGTGGTCGACATGCGGCGGATGCACACCGTCACGGTGGATCCGGACGCCCGGACGGCCCGTGCCGGCGGCGGGGCCACCATGAGCGACCTGGACCGGGCCACCCAGCCGTACGCGCTGGCGACCACGGGCGGACGGGCCTCCACCACCGGACTGGCCGGATTCACCCTGGGCGGCGGATCCGGCTGGCTGGAGCGGAAGTTCGGCCTCGCCTGCGACAGCCTCGTGGCAGTGGATCTGGTGACGGCCGACGGCGCCGAGGTGCGCGCGAGTGAGGAGGAGAACCCGGAACTCTTCTGGGCGCTGCACGGCGGCGGCGGGAACTTCGGGGTGGCCACGTCGCTGACGCTGCGACTGCACCCGCTGCCCGCCATGTCCGTCGCGTTCCTCTTCTTCCCCTCGGAACGCGGGGAAGAAGTGCTCCCCGTGTACCGGGATGTGCTGGAGTCCGCGCCCGACGAGATGGGCGGCGGCTTCATCTATCTCACCGGCCCGCCCGAGGACTTCATGCCCGAGCACCTGGTGGGACGCGCCGTGGCCCTGGCGCTGGTGACCTACGCCGGCCCGGAGCAGGAGTTGCGCAAGACCGCCGCGCCGCTGCTCGGTCTCGGCCATGAGGCCGAGATCCTCATGGAGCTTCCGTACGCCGAGCTCCAGTGCATGATCGACGACCCGCCCGGCCTGCGGAACTACTGGTCGGCGGAGTACCTCCGGGACCTGCCGGACCCGGCTGTGGACGCGTTCTGCGCCCGCGCCGACAGCATGATCGTGCCGTCCAACTCCCAGCACATCCTCTTCCCGATGGGCGGGGCGCTGAGCCGTGACGACTCGGGCTGGCCGCTGCCTTGGCGCACCGCGGAATGGGTCCTGCACCCCTTCGGCATCTGGGAGGACCCGGCGGACGACGAGCGCGGACGGCAGTGGGTCCGCGACGCCCGGACCGATGTGAAGCCGTGGTCCGTCGGCCAGGTGTACCTGAACTTCATCGGCGACGAGGGCCGGGAGCGGGTGGTGGCCGGATTCGGGGCCGAGAACTACCGGCGCCTCGCCGACGTCAAGGCCGCGTACGACCCGGACAACGTGTTCCGGCTGAACCACAACATCAAGCCGGACTGACAGTTGTCCTTCGAACTCTCGCCCAGGTAGCGTCCCGGCAATGGAAACACAGGGCGGTGGGATCACCGTGCAGCGGGCGCTCGAACTGCCCGCGCTGCGCGGCGGACTCCCGGAGGTCGTCGCCGGAGCGGACCGGCTGAACCGCACCGTGCGCTGGGTGCACGCCGGCGAGGTGCCCAACATCGCCTCGCTGCTCAAGGGCGGCGAACTGCTGCTGACGACGGGCCTGGCCCTGGGCACCCGGCCCGCGGAGCAGCGGGCCTTCGTGCGCCGGCTCGCGGACCGCGGGATCGCGGCGCTGGTCGTGGAACTCGGTCCCCGCTTCACCCGGCTGCCCGCCAGCATCGTCGAGGCCGCCAGGACGGCCGCACTGCCGCTGATCCAGCTCCACCGCGAGGTCCCGTTCGTCGCGGTGACCGAGGAGGTCCACACCGAGATCGTCAACGGGCACTACGCGCTGCTGCAGCAGGCGGAAGAGGTGTACCGGCAGTGCACACGGGCGCTCCTCGAAGGCGGCGGCATCCCCCAAGTGCTGCGCATCCTGGCTGATTTCACCGCCAACCCGGTGTTCCTGGAGGCCGCCGACGGCCGGCTGCTGTACGCGGCGGGCACCGGCACCGGGCCGGCCGCGGCCGATCCGCTCCAGGTGTGGGAGGGGCTGCGCGGACAGCGGTCGGCGCGGGAGGCGGGACCACCGTCCGGATCGGTCCTCGTGGACGTGCCCGGCGGAGGGCACGGGGCCGGGGCGGTACGGGCGCGGCTCGTGCTGCCGGCCGTGTCCGGGCCCCTGCTGCCGGTGCACCGGATGGCGGCCGAGCGCGCGGCCGGGATGCTCGCGGTCGTCCTCATGCAGGCCCGGCAGGAGGAGGAACTGGCGGCGCGCGGCCGCGGCGACTTCCTGACCGACCTCGGCGAGGGCCGGATCACGGCGGAGGACGCGCCCGCCCAGGCGAGGGTCCTCGGCTTCCGGCCCGGCGACGGCCCGCTGCTGCCGGTGGTGATGCGGATCGCGCCCGAGTCCTCGCCGTCCGGCAACTGGGCGCTGCTCGCCCGGGCGGTACTGGATGAGCTGGCGTCCGTCGGCGTCCCCGTGCTCCTCGGAGTGCGGCCCGTCGAGGGGCGGGTGCCGCTGCTGCTGGGCCTGCGCTCCGAGTCGGAGCGGACGGCGGTGGCCGACCGGGTCGCGGCGGCGCTGCGCGCCGGCCTGGAGCGAGCGGGGATGTCGGGCCCTGCCCGGGCCGGGATCCATCCACCGGTCGTCGTCGTGGGCGTCCCCGGCGGCTGGGCGGCGGCCTCGGCCGGCCTGCGGCACGCGGCGGAGACGGCGACGGCGGCGCAGGGACTGCCCGACCGGCCGTGGTACGACGCCCGCCGTCTCGACATCGACCTGCTGCTGTGGTGGCTGCGGGACCATCCGGACCTGGCGGCGTTCGTGGACCGCGCGGTCGGCCCGCTCCTGGAGCACGACCGCACGTCGCGCCCGCCGCTGCTGCCCACCCTCCAGACGTTCCTCGCCCATGCCGGCCGCAAGGCCGAGACGGCCCGCGAGCTCCATCTCAACCGCCAGACCCTCTACAACCGGCTGGCCCGCATCTCCGAACTCCTCGGAACGGATCTGGACGACCCGCAGACCGTCCTCGCCCTGTCCCTGGCCCTGCGGGCCCGCCGACACACTCAGTGAGTCCGCCGACATACTCAGCGAGGGGGAACGGCGCCCCTCGGGTCTGCTCCCGAGCACGCTTTCACGGGCCGCCGGCTGCTGATTCGGAGGGCGGTGCTCGGTGCTCCCACGCATGACCCATTCATGGGGTGATCCCGTCTTCATGGGGTGATCCCGTCGAACGAGTCGATTCGTGCTGCTGCTCGGTGGGCCGTCGCGGGAGACCGCGGCGTGGCGAACGACGGTCTGCCCGGCCACTCGAGGACCTCGGCGAAGTGGAGCGGGGAGAGCCGTGAGCCGGCCGCCGCGATCAGGCCGTACGCGGGCCCGGCGGCTGCGTGAGTTCGTCGTAGATGCTCAGGACCTGGGCGATGGTCTCGTCCTCCGTCGGCCAGGTCGCCGCCTGGGCCCGGCCCGCCGCCGCGAGCCTGCGGCGGCGTTCGGGATCCGCCAGCAGTCGGCTGACCGCGGTGGCGAGGGCGACGGCGTCGCCGTACGGCACGAGTTCGGCTGCCGTGCCCACGAGCTCGGGCGTACCGCCGACCCGGGTCGCCACGAGGGGCACGCCCAGCCGGAGGGCTTCCTGGGCGAGGAGCGAACGGGCCTCCCAGCGGCTCGGGAGTAGCGCGAGGTCCGACACCGCCAGCAGTTCGCCGACGTCGTCGCGGCTGCCGAGGAGCCGGACCGGCAGGCCCTCCCGGTCGATGCGCCGCTGCAGCGCGGCACGTTCCCGCCCCTCCCCCGCGACGGCGACCAGCGGAACGGGGTCGAGACCGAGCCACCGGTGCGACGCGTCGAGCAGGGTGCCGTGGCCGCGGCCGGGTTCGAGCTTGCCGACGGCCGTCAGCAACGGCCGCTCGACCGCGCCCAGTTCGGCCCGCACCTTGCTCTCGGGCCGGTCCGGGCCCGGCGGCGGTACGGCGACCGGGGCGAGCCTGGCGTCGCGCGCGCCACGGCTCCGGGCGCGCTCCACCAGCTCGGACGACGTACCGAGCACGACGGCCGCGGTTCTCACGACCCTCCGCTCCAACATCCGCAGCAACCTGCCGCGCGCGCCCGCGGCCTGGGTCCGGGTGTGCCAGGTGACCACCAACGGCACGCGCTGCCCGCTGATCGCCAGTGCGGTCCGCACCGCGGCGTCGAGACCGTGCGCGTGGACGACGTCCGCT
This sequence comes from Streptomyces marianii, assembly GCF_005795905.1. Lineage (NCBI taxonomy): Bacteria > Bacillati > Actinomycetota > Actinomycetes > Kitasatosporales > Streptomycetaceae > Streptomyces > Streptomyces marianii. The sequence goes on along the minus strand of NZ_VAWE01000001.1, from coordinate 6,784,010 downwards.
CCCGCGCACACCGTACGGAGCGCCCCGACCGACGCGGGGTCGCTGCGGCGCGGCACGGGCACGAAGTGTGCCCCGGCGCCGGGGAAGTCGTATTCGTGCTCCAGGGGTGCGGGGGCGCACACGGTCACCCCCACTCCCCGCGCCACCAGGCCCCCGGCCAGTGACCTGACGTGAGCGCTGCTGCCCGCGCTGCCGCCGCCCAGTACCTGGACCGTACGCAGCTGTGTCACGCGCCAAGGATGCCAGTCCGTACGCACGTTCCGGCACCGCCTGGATGTCGTTCCCGTGTCCGGGGCCTCAACAGCCCCGACCGGATCACCCACACGGGTGAGCGCACACCGGCGGTCATCCGCTCGCCCGAGGCGGTTTTGCGGCGGCGTTTGCCGGGCGGGGACGGTTGCTCCGGGACTTCGGGGCGTGCTTAGGGCGTCATTGGTGTGCTCCCACCGCGCACGCCGCCGTGCGTGCGCCCGCAACGCGCCCGTACACCACCCGGGTGACGGCCACAGCGCCTCTGCGAGATGACGGTCCCGCCCGGCACCGGGCAGGTGTAGGCGGTCCCGGCTCGGCCCCGCCCGGAGCCCGTGGGCCGTCGAGGGCCTCGCACGGCGGCCGCGACGGCCGCCCGGACGGAACCACGCCGCAGTCTCCGGTCCGTCGGTCGCCCGCGCCACGCGCCCGCCGGACGTGCCCGGTCCCGCCCGTGCGCTCAGACCTCCGCGCGCGCCGTCGCCAGCAGTTCCTCGGCGTGTGCCCGCGCCGTCTCCGAGTCCTCCTGGCCGGCGAGCATCCGGGACAGCTCGCGCACCCGGTCCTCGCCCTCCAGGACGGTGACGCCGGACCGGGTCACCGATCCGTCGTTGGTCTTCTCGACCAACAGCTGCCGGTCGGCGAACGCCGCCACCTGCGGCAGATGGGTCACCACGACCACCTGCGCGGTCCTCGCGAGCTTGGCGAGGCGCCGGCCGATCTCCACGGCCGCCTTGCCGCCGACGCCCGCGTCGACCTCGTCGAAGAGATAGGTCGGCACCGGGTCGGTCCCCGCGAAGACGACCTCCACCGCCAGCATCACGCGCGAGAGCTCACCGCCGGACGCGCCCTTGGCGATCGGCCGCGGCTGGGCACCCGGGTGCGGGGCGAGCAGCAGCTCGACCTCGTCTGCACCGGACGACGTGTACGCGACCGTGCGCCCGTCGACCACGACACCCTCGGGGTCGTCGCTCTGGCGGATCTCGATCGTGACGCGCGCGTGCGGCATCGCGAGATGCGCCAGCTCCGCCGTCACGGCCTCCGCGAAACGATCCGCCGCCGCCGTACGGGCGTCGGTCAGCGCCTGGGCGAGGCCGGACAGTTCGGCGCGCAGCGCGTCGCGTTCCGCCGTCAGCTCGCCGATCCGGTCGTCGTCGCCCTCCAGCTCGGTGAGCCGGCCGGAGCCGTCCTCGGCCCAGGCCAGGACGGCGTTGACGTCCTGGCCGTACTTGCGGGTGAGCGCGCCGAGCGCGGCGCGCCGTTCCTCGACCGCCGCGAGCCGCAGCGGATCGGCGTCGAGGTTGTCGGCGTACCCGGCGAGTTCGCCCGCGACGTCGGCGAGCAGGATGGAGATCTCACCCATCCGGTCGGCGAGCGCGGCCAGCGCCGGGTCGTGGGACCGGACGGCTTCCAGGGCCCGCCCGGCACCGGCGACGAGCGTGGTCGCGTCGACACCCTCGAGGTCCTCCGGATTCCCGGCGAGCGCCGCGTGCGCCACGGAGGCGGCGGAGGCCAGGGCCTCGGCGTGCCCGAGCCGCTCGGCCTCGGCGGCCAGCTCCACGTCCTCGCCGGCCCGCGGCTCGACGGCCGCGACCTCGTCCAGTCCGAAACGCAGCAGATCGGCTTCCTGGGCGCGTTCACGGGCGCGGGTGGTCAGCTCGGCGAGTTCGGCGGAGACGGCCTTCAGCCGCCGGTACGCGGCCGCGTACTTGGCGTGCGGCCCGGCGACGGCGTCACCCGCGTACCGGTCCAGGGCCTGTCGCTGGCGAGCGGCCTTGAGAAGCCCCTGCTGGTCGGTCTGCCCGTGCACGGCGACGAGATCGTCCGCCAGCTCGGTCAACATGCCGACCGGCACCGAGCGCCCGCCGAGGTGCGCCCGGGAGCGGCCCTCCGCGGAGATCGTCCGGCTGATCAGCAGCGCCCCGTCGTCGAGTTCGGCACCGGCCTCCTCGGCCCGTACCGCCACGGGGGCACCCGGGGACACGCTGACCCGCCCCTCCACGACAGCCGACTTGGCGCCGATCCGTACGAGGGCGGGGTCGGCTCGCCCGCCGAGCAGCAGCCCGAGGCTGGTGACGACCATGGTCTTGCCCGCTCCGGTCTCACCGGTGACCGCCGTGAACCCCGGCGACAGCTCGACGACGGCGTCGTCGATGACCCCGAGCGACCGTATCCGCATCTCCTCCAACACGGAGAAGACCTTACGAGGTCCCGGGCCGGGTGTGCGACGGCCCCCGCCTCCCGGGCACTCAGCCGCAGGTCGGCGCGACCGTCATCACCCGTGGGGGTGGCCTGCGCGACCCGCGCGTCACCCGCCGCAGGCTCCACCGCGCGCCACCGCAGCGCCTGTCGGCCGACCGCCGCGCGACCGCGCGGGCCCACCCCACGCGTCGCCGTGCGGGCCGCAACGGCGCAGCACCCGTCGCCGCCCGCACCACCCCACCCGCCGACCGCGCGGGCCCACCCCACGCGTCGCCGTGCGGGCCGCAACGGCGCAGCACCCGTCGCCGCCCGCACCACCCCACCCGCCGACCGCGCGGGCTCATCTCACGCGTCGCCGTGCGGGGCGCCCCGCCAGCCCGAGACGGGCAGCGCGAACTTCGCCACCAGCCGGTCCGTGAAGGAGGCGTGGTGCAGCCGGGCCAGTCGTACCGGTACCTCACCGCGCCGCACCTCCACCCGGGCCGCGGCGGGCAGCTCGACGGCCCGGCGCCCGTCGCACCACAGCACACCGTGCGGGGTGTTGGGCTGCACCTCGACCGCCAGCACCGAGGACGGCGACGTGACCAGGGGCTTCGCGAACAGGGCGTGGGCGCTGATCGGCACCATCAGCAGCGCCTCGACCTCTGGCCACACCACCGGCCCACCCGCCGAGAACGCGTACGCGGTCGACCCCGTCGGCGTGGCGCACACGATGCCGTCGCAGCCGAAGCCGGTCACCGGCCGCCCGTCGATCTCCAGGACGACCTCGAGCATCCGCTCCGGGGACACCTTCTGCACGGCCGCCTCGTTCAGCGCCCAGTCACGGTGCACGATGTCGCCGTTGCGGCGGACGACCACGTCTATCGTCATCCGCTCCTCGACCTCGTACTCCCGGGTCACGACCCGGTCGACGACCTTGTCCAGGTCGTCCCGCTCCGCCTCCGCGAGGAACCCGACCCGTCCCAGGTTGACCCCGAGCATCGGGACCCCCGAGGCACGGGCGAACTCGGCACCGCGCAGCAGCGTCCCGTCGCCGCCGAGCACGATCAGCAGCTCGCACCCGTCGAGCACCTCCGGCGTCGCCTCGGGCACGGTCTCCACCGACTGCGGCAGCGGGAGGTCTGCGGCCTCGAAGGCGAGCACCCGCACCCCGATCCCCGCGCGCAGCAGGCCCTGGACGACGAGTTCGGCACTGCGGATCGCCGCGGGCCGGCCGGTGTGGGCCAGCAGGAACACGGTACGGGTCCGTGTCCGCGCGTCCATGGTGGTCTCGCTGGTATCGGTCAACGCGGCCCCTCCGCCACTGCGCGCTCGACATCCACCGGGTCGAGCTCCGGTGCCCCGGCCCGGAGCCAGAGAAAGTACTCGACATTGCCCGAGGGCCCCGGCAGCGGACTCGCGGTCACTCCCAGCACGCCGAGCCCCAGCTCGCCCGCCCGGCGTGCCACCGTCCGCACCGCCTCGGCACGCAGCTCCGGGCTGCGGACCACTCCGCCGCTGCCGAGGCGCTCCTTGCCGACCTCGAACTGCGGCTTGACCATGAGGACGAGATCGGCGCCGGGGGCCGCGCAGCGCACCAGCGCGGGCAGCACCAGGCCAAGCGGAATGAAGGACAGGTCCCCGACGATCAGGTCCACCGCCTCCCCGTCGATCGCGTCCAGCGTCAACTCGCGCACATTCGTACGGTCCTTGACCGTCACGCGTTCATCGCTCCGGAGAGACCAGGCGAGCTGGCCGTAGCCGACGTCGACGGCGACGACATGGGCGGCGCCCGCCCGCAGGAGCACGTCGGTGAACCCGCCGGTGGAGGCGCCCGCGTCCAGCGCCCGCCGTCCCTCCGTCCGCAGCCCCCGGGGAACGAAGGCCGCGAACGCGCCGGCGAGCTTGTGGCCGCCGCGCGAGACGTACTCGGGGTCGCCGTCGTCCTGGGCGACGACGATGGCGGCACTGGTCTCGACCTGGGTGGCGGGCTTGCCGGCGGTGTTGCCGCCGACGGTCACCCGCCCCGCCGCGATCAGCTGGCTCGCGTGCTCGCGCGAGCGGGCGAGCTTGCGGCGTACCAGCTCGGCGTCGAGACGGCGGCGTGCCACTCCTGCCACGTTCGGTTCAGCTCCTGTGGTCGTACGAGTCGTCCGGTGGGGCGTCCAGCGCGGTCAGCGCGGAGCGGAGCCCTTGGTGTACATCCTCGTACACCTCCAGATGGCCGTCCGCCGGGAGGTGGTCGGCGTCGGCCAGCCGCTCGAGGTGCGCGTCGACCCCCGCGTGACCGGTGGGGACGCGCTCGACGCCCAGGGGTGCGGGGGCGGCCGGGTCGTACGGCTCCTCGGCCACGGCCCCGGTCGCGGCACCGTTCCCGGTGTCCTCCCCGCCGGCCGGATCGCCGTCCGCACCGGCGGGCACGCGCCCCGCGGACGGGGAGCCCGCCGCCGGACCGGGCACCGGGTACGGCGCCACGGGCCCGCCGGGCGCCGTCCCGGACACCTCGTGCGCCGTCCCGGACACCTCGTGCGCCGTCCGGGGCGTTTCGATCGAGTCGCTCATGCCCAGACGCTACCGCGAAGCCCTGGGGTACCGTCGATCACAATGGCGACGACAGAGGAGTGCCGCGGCGCACTCGACAGACTTTCGGACAATCTCGCAACGGCGGACGGGGACGTGCGCAGCGCGGCCGCGCTCGACCGATCCCTGAGCTGCCACATCAAGGACCTGGACGTCACCTTCACCGGGCGCCTGAAGGCCGGCCGGATCGCGGTCCTGGACACGCTCGACGGACCCCCCGCGGAGAAGGCCGACATCCGGCTGGCGATGACCGGCGACGACCTGTTGGCGATGGTCGACGGACAGCTGAACTTCGCGAAGGCGTGGGCCTCGGGCCGGGTCGGGCTCGAGGCGAGCTTCCGCGATCTGCTGCGCCTGCGGGCACTGCTGTGACGGCGGCGCCCTGAGACGACCCGTCACGGCCACGGTGTCTCAGGGCGCCGCCGCGGTCGCCCCTGCCGCCGCGCCGGAGGCCGAGGGCAGGGAGACGTCCGGGGCGGCCCTGCCGCGCCGGGCCAGCGGCACCACCAGCGGCGTACCCGTTTCCGGGTCGTCGATCACCTGAGCACGGACCCCGAAGACCCGCTCGACCAGCTCGGCGGTGACGACCTCGCCGGGCGCGCCCTCGGCGGCGATCCTCCCGTCCCGCATCGCGATCAGATGGGTCGCGTATCGCGCGGCCTGGTTGAGGTCGTGCAGCACGGCGACGAGCGTGCGGCCCTGGGCCTCGTGCAGTTCGGCGCAGAGGTCGAGGATCTCCAGCTGGTGCTGGATGTCGAGGAAGGTGGTCGGCTCGTCGAGCAGCAGCAGCGGAGTCTGCTGCGCGAGTGCCATCGCGATCCACACGCGCTGGCGCTGCCCGCCCGACAGTTCGTCCACATAGCGGTCGGCGAGTTCGCCCACCCCGGTCGCGGCCATCGACTCCCGGACGATCCGCTCGTCCTCCGGCGACCACTGGCGCAGCAGGCGCTGGTGCGGATAGCGGCCGCGGGCCACCAGGTCCCCGACCGTGATGCCGTCCGGCGCCACCGACGACTGGGGCAGCAGGCCGAGCGTCCGCGCGACCTTCTTCGCGGGCATCGAGTGGATCGTCTGCCCGTCCAGCAGCACCCGGCCCCGAGTGGGCTTCAGCATCCGTGAGAGGGCCCGCAGCAGCGTGGACTTGCCGCAGGCGTTCGGGCCGACGATGACCGTGAACGAGTTGTCGGGTATTTCGACGGAGAGTTCCTCGGCGATCACCCGCCGGTCGTAGCCGAGGGTGACCGATTCCGCGGTGAGGCGCTGCATGGACGTACTCCTGGGGTTCTTCTCGGTCTGGTGCGGGTCTGCGCTCGTACGCCCGGCGCCGGCCGTCATATCCGGCCCGCCTTGCGTTCGGTGACGAGCAGCCAGAGCAGGTAGACGCCGCCGAGCACCCCGGTGACGACACCGACCGGGAGCCGGCGGTCACCGAACGCCGAGGTGGCGGCCCAGTCCGCGACGACCAGCAGGGCGGCGCCCATCACGGCGCTCGCGGCCAGGTTCGGACCGGGCGAGCGCGTCAGTCGGCGGGCGAGCTGCGGGGCGCTCAGCGCGACGAAGACGATCGGGCCGGCCGCCGCCGTGGCGACCGCGGTGAGCAGCACCGCGGAGCCCATGAGCACGGCACGGGTCCGTTCGACGCGGATCCCCAGCGCGTACGCCGCGTCGTCACCCATCTCCAGCATCCGCAGGGGCCGTCCGTACGCCAGCGACAGCGGCACCAGCACCGCGCAGACGGCGAGCAGCGGCCAGAACTGGCTCCAGTCGCGGCCGTCGAGCGAGCCCGTCATCCACACGACGGCGCGGGTGGCGTCGACGAGGTTGGCCTTGGTGATCAGGTAGTGGATGGCGCCGGTGAGCATCGCGGCGATACCGATGCCGATCAGCACGAGCCGGTAGCCGTGCACGCCCCGCTTCCAGGCGAGGAGGTAGACGAGGGCGCCGGTCACCAGTCCACCGACGATCGCGCCGCCCGCGGTGGCGAAGGCGTCGCCCCTGAACAGCACGATCACCGTCAGCGCGCCCACGGTCGACCCCTGGCCGAACCCGAGCACGTCCGGACTGCCCAGCGGGTTGCGCGAGATGGACTGGAAGAGCGCCCCGCCGACCGCGAGCGCCGCGCCGACCAGCAGCGCCACCAGGACCCGCGGCAGCCGCAGGTCCCGGACGATGAACTCCTGTGCGGGCGTGCCGTCTCCCAGCAGTGTGGCGACGACCTCGCCGGGCGTCATCGGGAAGTCGCCGCTGCCGACGAGCACCACGGCGACGGCCAGCGCCGCTGCCAGCAGCAGCAGGGCGACGAGCGCCGCCCTCGGGTCCACGCGGACGGACAGCCCGCCCGGGGTGCGTATCGCCTTCACGGCCTTCACAGCTGGGCCATCCTCTTGCGCCGTACGAGGTAGATGAACACGGGTCCGCCGATGAACGCGGTGACGACGCCGACCTGCAGTTCCGAGGGACGGGCGACCACCCGGCCCACGACGTCCGACCCGAGCAGCAGCACGGGCGACAGCACCGCCGCGTACGGCAGGATCCACCGCATGTCGGGGCCGGTGATGGCCCGGACGAGATGCGGGACCATCAGCCCGATGAAGACGATGGGCCCGCAGGCGGCGGTCGCCGCACCGCACAGCAGAGTGACCGCGGCCATGGCCAGCACCCGGGTCCTGGTCAGACGGGCACCGAGCGCACGGGCGGTGTCGTCGCCCATCTCCAGTGCGTTGAGCGGCCGCGCGATCAGCAGCGCCAGCACCACCCCGGCGCCGATGAAGGGTGCCACCTTCCCGATCGTCGCGGGATCGGCCGAGGCGAGCGAGCCCACGGTCCAGAAGCGCAGCCGGTCCAGGGCCGCGGAGTCCAGCAGTTGTACGGCGTTGACGTAGCCGAACAGCGCGGCCGTGGCGGCCGTACCGGCGAGGGCGAGCCGTACCGGCGTGGCGCCGCGGCTGCCGCCGAGCACGTACACGACCACCGAGACCACGCCGGCGCCGAGGAAGGCGAACCACACATACGCGGTGATCGAGGTGACCCCGAGGAAGCCGATGGCGGTGACGACCGCGGCGGCCGCGCCCGCGTTGACCCCGAGCAGACCGGGCTCGGCGAGCGGATTGCGGGTCAGCGCCTGCATCACCGCGCCGGCGAGGCCCAGGGCGGCACCCACCAGCAGGCCGAGCACGGTGCGCGGCACCCGGACGTCGCGGATCACCACGTCGTTGCCCGTGCCGGAGTTCTGGAAGAGCCCGTGCCACACATCGGCGACCGGTACAGCCTTGGCACCGATCGCGATGCTCGCGACACAGACCAGCAGCAGGACACCTACGGCGAGCAGCAGGCCGGCCGCGCGCAGCGCGTGGCGCTTGCGCGGTTCGGGCGCGGCTGCCGCGGGCGTCCGGGCCGCGCTCTGTTCGGGGGGACTGTCGACCAACACGTGGTTAGGTTAGCCTACCCTCCCATTCGGCTTCGATCAGGGAGCCGCCGGGACCCCGGCCCACCGGCCTTTCGCCGCGCGGCCGTTCACCAGCCGAGCCGGGCGAGCGCCTTCCCCGCCTCCGGGGATCCGGCCCCGTCCCCCGCGTGCGTCCAGGCCGCGGCGCACAACGCCCGCAAGCCGTCGAGCTGTTGGCCGTCCCCCTCGATCACGAGCGCGCCGTCGCGCACGGAGGCCGTCCAGCCGCCGCAGACGAGACCGTCCCCCGACGAGGCGGACTCCACCTCGGGCTGTCCGGTGAGCAGCCCCCGCAGGTCCGCGTCGACGTAGGTCGGCCGGTGCCGCGGCTCCGCCCGCAGCAGCTGCGCCGGGTCCGTCACCCCGGTCAGCACGAGCAGCGAGTCCACCCCTCCGTTGAACGCGCCCTCGATGTCGGTGTCGAGACGGTCACCCACCACCAGCGGCCGTTCGGCCCCCGTCCGCAGGACCGTCTCCCGGTGCATCGGGGGCAGCGGCTTCCCCGCGATCTGCGGCACACCACCGGTCGTGATCCGTACGACCTCGACCGCCGCTCCGTTACCCGGCGAGATCCCGCGGGCACTCGGGATCGTCAGGTCCGTGTTGGAGGCGAACCACGGCACCCCGCGCGCCACCGCGTACGACGCCTCCGCGAGCCGGCCCCACGTCAGCTCGAGCCCGCCGTACCCCTGGACCACGGCGGCCGGGTCGTCGTCGGCCGAGTCCACCGGCTCCAGACCGCGCTCGCGCAGCGCCACCCGCAGCCCCTCGCCGCCGACGACGAGCACCCGGGAACCGGCCGGGACCTGCTCCGCGATCAGCCGGGCCACGGCCTGCGCCGAGGTGATGACGTCGACCGCCTCCGCCGGCACGCCCAACTCGGTGAGATGTCGCGCCACCGCGTCCGGCGTCCGCAGGGCGTTGTTGGTGACGTACGCCAGGTGCATCCCGCCGGCACGCGCGGTCTCCAGCGACTCCACCGCGTAAGGAACCGCCTCCCCGCCGGCGTACACCACCCCGTCGAGATCGAGCAGAGCGGTGTCGTACACCTCGTTCAGCGCCCGCGCGCTGCCGCCCGGCCTGGTCCTGCCCTGCTCGCCCATGCTGGTCCGCTCCTCGCTCCCGGCTCCCGGTCCACCCGGCCGGGGCCGTCGATCGGTGGCGCGTCGCGATCGCCGCGCACTCCCCCGATCATCGCGCATCACCCCGGACACATACGATGCACCAATGAGCGCGCGAGGTGGCAGGGCGACCGAAGGTCTGCACATGGTCCCGTTCCGTGGACTGCGTTACGTTCCCGAGCGGGTCGGCAGCCTTGCCGCGGTGACCTCGCCCCCCTACGACGTCGTTGTACGGCCCGACGGGCTGCACCACCTCGAGTCCGCGGACCCGTACAACATCGTCCGGCTGATCCTCCCCCAGGCGGCGACCGCCGCCGAACGCCACGAGCAGGCGGCCGAGACCCTCGACCGCTGGATCGCCGAGGGCGTCCTGGCTCCCGACCCGCAGCCCGCGCTGTACGTCTACGAACAGCGCAGGGGGGTCATCCTGCAGCGCGGCATCATCGGGGCGCTGGCACTGTCCGCCCCCGAGGAGGGCGTCGTCCTCCCCCACGAGGACGTGATGCCGCACGTGGTGGCCGACCGCACGGCCCTGATGCGCACCACCGGCGCCAATCTCGAGCCCCTGCTCCTCACCTACCGCAGCGAGGGGCCCGCGAACGGGGCCAGCGCCGTCATCGAGCGCGTCATCCAGGAGGAACCGCTGCTGTCGACGACGACCGAGGACGGCTTCAGCCACCGCCTCTGGTCGGTCACCGACGACGGGGACCTCGCCGGCATCGCATCCGACCTCGCCCGCCAGCAGGCCCTCATCGCCGACGGCCACCACCGCTGGGCAACCTACCTCCGGCTGCGCGACGAGCAGACCGCGCCCGGCGCCTGGAGCTACGGCCTGGTGCTGCTCATCGACACCGCGCGCTATCCCCTCCAGGTCCGCGCCATCCACCGGCTGCTGAACCGGCTGCCGATCGGGGACGCGCTCGCGGCCGTCGACGGCCTCTTCCGCGTCCGCGAGATCGAAGGGCGGCTGTCGCACGCGCTCGGCGCCCTTGCGGAGGCCGTCGGCGAGGGGAACGCGTTCGTCCTCGCCGGAGACGGCCGCTTCCATCTGATCGACCGCCCCGACCCCGCGCTCCTGGAGCGCACGGTACCTGCCGACCGCCCGGACGCCTGGCGCCGGCTCGACGCGACCGTCCTCCACGCCACCCTGCTGGAGCGGATCTGGCACATCCCGGACTCGCCCGAGGAGATCACCTACATCCACGACACCGAGGCCGCGGTCGTCCAGGCCGAACGCCGGGGAGGCACGGCGGTCCTGATGCACCCGGTGCGCGAGGAGGTCGTACGGGACCTGGCACGGCAGGGTGTCACGATGCCGCGCAAGTCGACATCCTTCGGCCCGAAGCCGGCGACGGGCCTGGTGCTGCGCAGCCTGAACCTGGACTGAGCACGCACGGACCAAGCACGAGGGGCCCGGTCCCCGAGCGGTTCCGCTCGGGGACCGGGCCCCGGTGTTGTCCGCGAACGCACCCGTGGGCGCGCGGCAACCGGATCAGGCCTGGTTGCCGTGGTCCTCGCCGTGCACATCGCTCTCGCCGCGTGCGGAGCTCCCTCCCGCGGACTCGGGGGTGGCGCTGTCGGCAGGGCGGGCGCCGGTCTCACCGCCCCCCTCGGCGTCCTTCGTGATCCCGGCGTCCTCCGCTGCGGACCCGGTGCCGGTCTCGGTGTCGTTCTCGGTGTCGCTCTCGTCGACCAACGCGTCGACGAACTCCACGCCGTCCAGCTCGGCGAGCCGGTCGGAGGCGTCGGTCGAACCGTCCTTGTCCGCCTCGACGGCCTTCGCGAACCACTCGCGCGCCTCGGACTCCCGATCGGCGGCCAGCAAGGCGTCGGCGTACGCGTACCGAAGTCGCGCGGTCCACGGCTGCAGTGCGTTCGACGCCAGCTCGGGGCTCTGCAGCGTCACGATGGCCGCGTCCAACTGCCCCATGTCGCGGCGGGCGCCCGCCGCGACGAGCCGCATCTCGACCTGACCCGCCTTGTCGAGCTTCTGCACCTCGGCCTCGCCGGCCATCGCCAGTGTCCGCTCGGGCCGACCCATGCCACGCTCGCAGTCGGCCATGACGGGCCAGAGCTCGACACTGCCGGTCATCCGGCGCGCGGCACGGAACTCCGCCAGCGCCTCCGAGTACCGCTGCGTCGCGTACGCGGCGAAGCCCGCGGCCTCGCGAACCGCGGCCACCCGGGACGCGAGCCGCAGCGCCACCCGCGAGTAGCCGTACGCCTGCTCCGCGTCCTCGTCGATCAGCCGCGCGACCATGACCAGGTTCCTCGCGACGTCCTCGGCGAGTGTCTTGGGCAGACTCTGGAGCTCCTGCCGGACGTCCTTGTCGATCTCCTCACCGGTGACGTCCTCGGGGATCGGCAGCCGCTTGATCGGCTCCCGGTCCCGATCCCGGCCACGGTCGTCACGTCGGTCGTCACGGCGCCCGTACCCCCCACGGTCGTCCCGGCCCCGGTAGCCCCCACGGGGCCGGTCGTCACGCCGGTCGTCCCGGCGCGGACCACGCGCCCGGTCGTCACGGCGGAAACCACCACGGTCGTCATCACGGCGCGGACCACGATCATCACGACGCTCGTCCCGACGGAAACCACCACGGTCATCGTCACGACGCGGACCACGATCATCACGACGCTCGTCCCGACGGAAACCACCACGGTCATCGTCACGACGCGGACCACGATCATCACGACGGTCATCCCGACGGAAACCACCACGGTCCCGGTCATCACGACGCCCGTAACCACCACGGTCATCGTCACGGCGCGGACCACGATCATCACGACGGTCATCCCGACGGAAACCACCACGGTCATCGTCACGACGCGGACCACGATCATCACGACGCTCGTCCCGACGGAAACCACCACGGTCCCGGTCATCACGACGCCCGTAACCACCACGGTCGTCATCACGACGCGGACCACGATCATCACGACGGTCATCCCGACGGAAACCACCACGGTCATCGTCACGACGCGGACCACGATCATCACGACGCTCGTCCCGACGGAAACCACCACGGTCCCGGTCATCACGACGCCCGTAACCACCACGGTCGTCATCACGACGCGGACCACGATCATCACGACGCTCGTCCCGACGGAAACCACCACGGTCATCGTCACGACGCGGACCACGATCATCACGCCGGTCATCCCGACGGAAACCACCACGGTCCCGGTCATCACGACGCCCGTAACCACCACGGTCGTCATCACGACGCGGACCACGATCATCACGACGCTCGTCTCGACGACCGTAGGCTCGTTCGTCGCGGGGGAAGCGACCGTCGCGGCTGTCCTCCCGGCGGTCGTCGCGGCGCCCATAGCCACGGTCGTCGCGAGGGAACGACCCCCCACGGTCGCGGTCGTCGCGACGGAAACCACCACGGTCGTCGCGACGGTAGCCGCTCCCACGGCTGTCGTCCCGACGCGGGCCCCCGCGATAGCCGCCCCGGTCGCCGCCCCCGTCTCGGCGGCGCGGCTCGCGCTCAGGACGATCGTCGGCTGAGTTGGTGGGCATCGGTGAGGCTCCTGTCTTCGAGTACCGCAGTCAATTCTCGCGCAGCCGGCCAACCGACGCGCTTCGAGGGAAACACACAAAACAAAAAGGACCCGTGGTCCCAGCTGAACGCTGGGACCACGGGTCCTGAAAGATTGTTCGGCGGCGTCCTACTCTCCCACAGGGTCCCCCCTGCAGTACCATCGGCGCTGAAAGGCTTAGCTTCCGGGTTCGGAATGTAACCGGGCGTTTCCCTAACGCTATGACCACCGAAACCCTATCGGGTTCGAGCGAACAAGCACACTTTTCAATTGATCAAGTGGATCTGGTTCGACCGGTGCGACTGTTCGCAACCCGGGAACCACACAGTGGACGCGAGCAACTGAGGACAAGCCCTCGGCCTATTAGTACCGGTCAACTCCACCAGTCACCTGGCTTCCATATCCGGCCTATCAACCCAGTCGTCTACTGGGAGCCTTACCCCATCAAGTGGGTGGGAGTCCTCATCTCGAAGCAGGCTTCCCGCTTAGATGCTTTCAGCGGTTATCCCTCCCGAACGTAGCCAACCAGCCATGCCCTTGGCAGGACAACTGGCACACCAGAGGTTCGTCCGTCCCGGTCCTCTCGTACTAGGGACAGCCCTTCTCAAGACTCCTACGCGCACAGCGGATAGGGACCGAACTGTCTCACGACGTTCTAAACCCAGCTCGCGTACCGCTTTAATGGGCGAACAGCCCAACCCTTGGGACCGACTCCAGCCCCAGGATGCGACGAGCCGACATCGAGGTGCCAAACCATCCCGTCGATATGGACTCTTGGGGAAGATCAGCCTGTTATCCCCGGGGTACCTTTTATCCGTTGAGCGACGGCGCTTCCACAAGCCACCGCCGGATCACTAGTCCCGACTTTCGTCCCTGCTCGACCCGTCGGTCTCACAGTCAAGCTCCCTTGTGCACTTACACTCAACACCTGATTGCCAACCAGGCTGAGGGAACCTTTGGGCGCCTCCGTTACCCTTTGGGAGGCAACCGCCCCAGTTAAACTACCCATCAGACACTGTCCCTGATCCGGATCACGGACCCAGGTTAGACATCCAGCACGACCAGAGTGGTATTTCAACGACGACTCCACCTGAACTGGCGTCCAAGCTTCACAGTCTCCCACCTATCCTACACAAGCCGAACCGAACACCAATATCAAACTGTAGTAAAGGTCCCGGGGTCTTTCCGTCCTGCTGCGCGAAACGAGCATCTTTACTCGTAGTGCAATTTCACCGGGCCTATGGTTGAGACAGTCGAGAAGTCGTTACGCCATTCGTGCAGGTCGGAACTTACCCGACAAGGAATTTCGCTACCTTAGGATGGTTATAGTTACCACCGCCGTTTACTGGCGCTTAAGTTCTCAGCTTCGCCCCACCGAAATGGAGCTAACCGGTCCCCTTAACGTTCCAGCACCGGGCAGGCGTCAGTCCGTATACATCGCCTTACGGCTTCGCACGGACCTGTGTTTTTAGTAAACAGTCGCTTCTCGCTGGTCTCTGCGGCCACCCCCAGCTCAAGGAGTACATCCCATCACCAGGCGTGGCCCCCCTTCTCCCGAAGTTACGGGGGCATTTTGCCGAGTTCCTTAACCATAGTTCACCCGAACGCCTCGGTATTCTCTACCTGACCACCTGAGTCGGTTTAGGGTACGGGCCGCCATGAAACTCGCTAGAGGCTTTTCTCGACAGCATAGGATCATCCACTTCACCACAATCGGCTCGGCATCAGGTCTCAGACTACGTGTCACGCGGATTTGCCTACGTGACGTCCTACACCCTTACCCCGGGACAACCACCGCCCGGGCTGGACTACCTTCCTGCGTCACCCCATCGCTTACCTACTACCACCTTGGATCAGCGGCTCCACCACTCCGACCTCGTCCGAAGACTCAGCCGACGGCTTCACGGCCTTAGCATTAATGGGCTCGATACTGGGCGTTTCAAAGCGGGTACCGGAATATCAACCGGTTGTCCATCGACTACGCCTGTCGGCCTCGCCTTAGGTCCCGACTTACCCTGGGCAGATCAGCTTGACCCAGGAACCCTTAGTCAATCGGCGCACACGTTTCCCACGTGTGTATCGCTACTCATGCCTGCATTCTCACTCGTGAACCGTCCACAACTCGCTTCCACGGCTGCTTCACCCGGCACACGACGCTCCCCTACCCATCACGATCCCCGTTGGGGGTACATATCGCAATGACACGACTTCGGCGGTACGCTTGAGCCCCGCTACATTGTCGGCGCGGAATCACTTGACCAGTGAGCTATTACGCACTCTTTCAAGGGTGGCTGCTTCTAAGCCAACCTCCTGGTTGTCTCTGCGACTCCACATCCTTTCCCACTTAGCGTACGCTTAGGGGCCTTAGTCGATGCTCTGGGCTGTTTCCCTCTCGACCATGGAGCTTATCCCCCACAGTCTCACTGCCGCGCTCTCACTTACCGGCATTCGGAGTTTGGCTAAGGTCAGTAACCCGGTAGGGCCCATCGCCTATCCAGTGCTCTACCTCCGGCAAGAAACACACGACGCTGCACCTAAATGCATTTCGGGGAGAACCAGCTATCACGGAGTTTGATTGGCCTTTCACCCCTAACCACAGGTCATCCCCCAGGTTTTCAACCCTGGTGGGTTCGGTCCTCCACGAAGTCTTACCTCCGCTTCAACCTGCCCATGGCTAGATCACTCCGCTTCGGGTCTAGAGCGTGCAACTCAACCGCCCTGTTCGGACTCGCTTTCGCTACGACTTCCCCACACGGGTTAACCTCGCTACACACCGCTAACTCGCAGGCTCATTCTTCAAAAGGCACGCAGTCACGAGGATCCGAAGATCCCGACGCTCCCACGGCTTGTAGGCACACGGTTTCAGGTACTATTTCACTCCGCTCCCGCGGTACTTTTCACCATTCCCTCACGGTACTATCCGCTATCGGTCACCAGGGAATATTTAGGCTTAGCGGGTGGTCCCGCCAGATTCACACGGGATTTCTCGGGCCCCGTGCTACTTGGGAATAACTCAAACGAGCCGCTGATGTTTCAGCTACGGGGGTCTTACCCTCTACGCCGGGCCTTTCGCATGCCCTTCGCCTACATCAACGGTTTCTGACTCGCCTCATCGCCGGCAGACGATGAAAGAGAGATCCCACAACCCCGCATGCGCAACCCCTGCCGGGTCTCACACACATACGGTTTGGCCTCATCCAGTTTCGCTCGCCACTACTCCCGGAATCACGGTTGTTTTCTCTTCCTGAGGGTACTGAGATGTTTCACTTCCCCTCGTTCCCTCCACACTGCCTATGTGTTCAGCAGCGGGTGACAGCCCATGACGACTGCCGGGTTTCCCCATTCGGACACCCCCGGATCACAGCTCGGTTGACAGCTCCCCGGGGCCTATCGCGGCCTCCCACGTCCTTCATCGGTTCCTGGTGCCAAGGCATCCACCGTGCGCCCTTAAAAACTTGGCCACAGATGCTCGCGTCCACTGTGCAGTTCTCAAGCAACGACCAGCCACCCACCACCCCGCCACAACAAGCAGCGAGTTCACCGGGGCCGGCGATCCGAAGGACAAGCCACAACGGCCCATACCCTCAGACACCCAACAGCGTGCCCGACCCGACCAGTCCGACCAGACTCACGTTCCACGCCGAAGCAGTACTAGTGATCCATCATCCCGATCGTGCCGAGTAGTCAACGTTCCACCCATGAGCTACCAGCATCGGACGTTCGCCGATGTTCTGGCCTCTGACCACCGATGGTGGTGAGAAGTGCTCCTTAGAAAGGAGGTGATCCAGCCGCACCTTCCGGTACGGCTACCTTGTTACGACTTCGTCCCAATCGCCAGTCCCACCTTCGACGGCTCCCTCCCAAGGGTTGGGCCACCGGCTTCGGGTGTTACCGACTTTCGTGACGTGACGGGCGGTGTGTACAAGGCCCGGGAACGTATTCACCGCAGCAATGCTGATCTGCGATTACTAGCGACTCCGACTTCATGGGGTCGAGTTGCAGACCCCAATCCGAACTGAGACCGGCTTTTTGAGATTCGCTCCACCTCGCGGTATCGCAGCTCATTGTACCGGCCATTGTAGCACGTGTGCAGCCCAAGACATAAGGGGCATGATGACTTGACGTCGTCCCCACCTTCCTCCGAGTTGACCCCGGCGGTCTCCTGTGAGTCCCCGGCATGACCCGCTGGCAACACAGGACAGGGGTTGCGCTCGTTGCGGGACTTAACCCAACATCTCACGACACGAGCTGACGACAGCCATGCACCACCTGTACACCGACCACAAGGGGGGCACCATCTCTGATGCTTTCCGGTGTATGTCAAGCCTTGGTAAGGTTCTTCGCGTTGCGTCGAATTAAGCCACATGCTCCGCCGCTTGTGCGGGCCCCCGTCAATTCCTTTGAGTTTTAGCCTTGCGGCCGTACTCCCCAGGCGGGGCACTTAATGCGTTAGCTGCGGCACGGACGACGTGGAATGTCGCCCACACCTAGTGCCCAACGTTTACGGCGTGGACTACCAGGGTATCTAATCCTGTTCGCTCCCCACGCTTTCGCTCCTCAGCGTCAGTATCGGCCCAGAGATCCGCCTTCGCCACCGGTGTTCCTCCTGATATCTGCGCATTTCACCGCTACACCAGGAATTCCGATCTCCCCTACCGAACTCTAGCCTGCCCGTATCGACTGCAGACCCGGGGTTAAGCCCCGGGCTTTCACAACCGACGCGACAAGCCGCCTACGAGCTCTTTACGCCCAATAATTCCGGACAACGCTCGCGCCCTACGTATTACCGCGGCTGCTGGCACGTAGTTAGCCGGCGCTTCTTCTGCAGGTACCGTCACTTTCGCTTCTTCCCTGCTGAAAGAGGTTTACAACCCGAAGGCCGTCATCCCTCACGCGGCGTCGCTGCATCAGGCTTTCGCCCATTGTGCAATATTCCCCACTGCTGCCTCCCGTAGGAGTCTGGGCCGTGTCTCAGTCCCAGTGTGGCCGGTCGCCCTCTCAGGCCGGCTACCCGTCGTCGCCTTGGTAGGCCATCACCCCACCAACAAGCTGATAGGCCGCGGGCTCATCCTGCACCGCCGGAGCTTTCCACCACCGAGGATGCCCTCAGTGGTCGTATCCGGTATTAGACCCCGTTTCCAGGGCTTGTCCCAGAGTGCAGGGCAGATTGCCCACGTGTTACTCACCCGTTCGCCACTAATCCCCTCCCGAAGGAGGTTCATCGTTCGACTTGCATGTGTTAAGCACGCCGCCAGCGTTCGTCCTGAGCCAGGATCAAACTCTCCGTGAATGCTTCCCCGTGATCGGGGCGAACACATCACGAGAGCGGAACCAGGAAGAGGAATAGTCTCCCCGGTTCACAGCGTCCTCGCTGTGTTTTTTCAAAGGAACCTCGACCATCCGTGCGGATGGACGGGGTATCAACATATCTGGCGTTGACTTTTGGCACGCTGTTGAGTTCTCAAGGAACGGACGCTTCCTTCGTACTCACCCACAGAACATTCTCTGGGGCTTTCCTCCGGGCGCTTCCCTTCGGTGTTTCCAACCCTACCAGATCCGATTTCCGTTCCGTTCCCGGTTCGGAATTCATTTCCGGTGGCCGTTGGAGGGCCTTCCGCCTTTCGGCTGCCTTTCGGCGTGGTCACTACGCTAGCCGATTCTCCCGGCGACTCATAATCGAGGCGATCGAGGCGAATTTCGGCATGCCGAAATCACACCCGTTGGGGTTCGTCGTAGGTAGTGGATGGCCGCTCCGGGGCTGTAGAACAGCAGTCCCTGTTCATGCGGCTCGGGCTACGTTAGGCGCCTTGCGACGTCGAGTCAAGTCGCCCTACGGCGTGGTGGGTGGGGCCGGTACGGACACTCACTGTGGGGTCGCCGTCGAGCCAGTAGAGCCGGGCGTGAGTGGCTCCCTTCCCGCCGACACCGGTGGGCGGCCCGTTCCGTACCTGGTCGATGACGGGCGGGGTGCCCGAGAGAACGGTGAGCGGCGCGGGGGCGCCGTTCGCGTCGGAGCAGACGTCCGCGCCTTCGAGGGTCCGGTCGATACCGACGGCCGTCGCCAGCCGAACCGGCCCTTTGGCCAGTTCCTGCTGCTGCGGGCTGAAAGTCGACGTTCTCAGGCGAGTTCCTCGCCCACTCGGATCTCGCTGCGCGGAGGCTGCTGAGCCGAGAGGCCGCATCGACTACGTGCGAACCGTCGTCAGGCAGGTCTGCGAGCGAGTCGAGCAACGTCTACCGCACCACTTCCGGCTCCATCGTGGTGCAGGGCGACGTGTCCGAGGCCTGCACGCCCTCGCAGGGGGAAGGGTCTGTGGAGATCCCGAGAGCGTTCCTCGAGAGGCCGTTCAGCGGCGCTCGCGGAGCTGCCGGAGCCCGACAAGGCCGCCCTGCGCCGGCCGCCGGAGCAGATCGCGGCCCTCTTCTTCGGGCTGCTGTTCACCCGGCCGCGTACGGAGGACGAGCCCGACCTGACCCCTCAGGAGCTGGTGGAGGTCTTCCTGCACGGGGCACTCTCGGGGGCGCCAAGTGAGCGCGCGGAGAAGGCGCCTGGGAGTTGCGGCCCTGGCCCTCCTGGCCCCCGTCCTGGTGTGGCTGGTCGCGGACCCACTGCTGGGGCACGATCACGCGTCCTCCGGCCCGACACCGCGCCGACTCACCGGGCCGTGAGCAAGGCACGGCTCAGGCGCCGGCGGCCGGCCTGGCTCTGGGGCTCAGCCGGTAGGCCGAGACCGTCGGATCACCGGCGACGTGGAACCGGTGTTGCCAGTCGTGGGCCTTGCTCACGCCCACCCGAGGACCTACCTGGATGAGCGCGGCAGGTACCGACTCGCCCTCGGACAACGCGACCGAGGTACCTGTCAGGAGGTCTGCGCCGTTGTGCTCTCCCGTGATGCCGAGTGCCTGGCAGAAGTTCCCCGGACCTCGGGCAAGACGTGGGCTCTCGACCCTCTCCCCTCGTCGCTCGCGTGCCAGGTCCTCCCCCTCGATCACCCTGCCTGCCCGGATGAGCACAGCCGAGGCGATGCCGTCCGTCCCGGTGACGACGTTGGCGCACCAGTGGAGACCGTGGGACCGGTAGACGTACAGGTGTCCTGCGGGTCCGAACATGACGGCGTTGCGGGGTGTCCGGCCTCGGTGGGCATGGGAAGCCGGGTCAGCCGTACCGGAGTACGCCTCGGTCTCCGTGATGGCGATGCTCACGGTTCCCTCGGGGGTCTTGCAGGTGAGAACGCTCTCGAGGAGCCTGGGGGCGACCTCTTCGGCAGGATGGGCGAGGAGGTCGACGTTCATGCTGACCACCTCGTGACGTACGCGTGTCCCGGCGGCCCGAGCATGACCCCGTTGCGGGCGGTGCGGCCGCGGAAGGCGTGCGAGGCGGGGTCGGCCTCCTCCGCGCGGGCCTCCACCTCGGTGAGCCGGAGTTCGGTCGGCCCCTCCCCGGTGCGGCGCACCAGCGTCCGGCCGAGGATGTCGGGCGCGACCTCCGGGACGGGCCGGTCGGAGAAGTCCCGGGGCAGCGGCGTACGGTCGGGGCTCTCGATCATGCCGTACGAGGGTACTCGTCCCCTCCGGGGAACCGGTTACCGTCGTCGCGCGTATGTAGAGGTCAGTACACAGGAGGGATGGAACATGGGCTTCAAGAAGCTGCTCGCGAGCCTCGGGGCCGGCGGGGCGTCGGTCGAGACGGTGCTCACCGAGGACAACGTCGTGCCCGGCGGAGTCGTCCAGGGTGAGGTGCGCATCCAGGGCGGTTCGGTCAACCAGCAGATCGAGGGGCTGTCCGTCGGGCTGCAGGCGAGGGTCGAGGTCGAGGGCGGCGACCAGGAGGTCAAGCAGGACATCGAGTTCGTCAAGCAGCGGCTCGGGGGCGCCTTCGAGGTACAGGCCGGCGCGGTGCACGTGGTGCCGTTCGGGCTGGAGATCCCGTGGGAGACTCCGGTCACGACGATCGCCGGACAGCGGCTGCACGGCATGGACATCGGTGTGACGACCGAGCTGGAGATCGCGCGCGCGGTGGACTCTGGCGACCTGGACCCGATCAACGTGCACCCGCTGCCGGCGCAGCAGGCGGTCCTCGACGCGTTCATCCAGCTGGGTTTCCGTTTCAAGAGCGCGGACATGGAGCGCGGACACATCCGCGGGACGCGCCAGCGGCTGCCCTTCTACCAGGAGATCGAGTTCTTCGCGCCGCAGCAGTACCGGGGGCTGAACCAGGTCGAGGTCACGTTCGTCGCCGACGACCGCGAGATGGACGTGGTCCTGGAGATGGACAAGAAGCCGGGGCTGTTCAGCGAGGGCAGTGACTCGTACCGGGCGTTCACGGTGGACCTGCACGACTTCCAGGGGACGGACTACGCCGCGTACCTCAATCAGTGGCTCGCTGAGGTCGGCGGCCGTCGTAACTGGCTGTAGGGCTCTAGGCTCGGTGCCGTAAGCGCGCGAGCGTAAGCGCAGCACTCCCGATTACGGAGGTTCAGACGTGTCCGAGGCGAAGAGGGCTCCGCTGCCTCATGACTTCCACCCGCCGGTGCCGTCGTTCACCGTGACGAGTACCGACGTCGAGGACGGCGGCGTCCTGCATGACGCCCAGGTCCACTCGGCGGGCAACTCGTCCCCGCAACTGCGGTGGGAGGGCTTTCCGGCGGGGACGAAGAGCTTCGCCGTGACGTGCTTCGACCCCGACGCCCCGACGGGCAGCGGGTTCTGGCACTGGGTGCTGTTCGACATCCCGGCGTCGGTGACCGAGCTGCCGGCCGGTGCCGGCGGCGGGAAGTTCGAGGGTCTGCCGGAGGGTGCCGTCCACGTCCGCAACGACTACGGGACGAAGGACTTCGGAGGCGCCGCGCCGCCGCCCGGCGACGGTCCGCACCGCTATGTGTTCACCGTGTACGCGGTGGACTCCGAGAAGCTGGGCCCGGGTGACGACGTGTCCCCCGCCGTCGTGGGCTTCAATCTGCGGTTCCACACGCTGGCGCGGGCTCAACTGATCGGCGAGTACGAGAACCGCGGCTAGCTCCACCAGCGTTCGCCTGTTGTTTGCCCGCTCCTGGTCTTGGAGAGATCAGGAGCGGGCATCTTTCGTCTGCGCGGATATTGCGTTGTCCATCGCGGCGTGCCCGGCCAGAGTTGATCCCAGCCCAGAGCCCGCCACTAGGGCCGGGCCGGCACACGGGAGGTGGGGCACAATGCGGGACACGCTGGTACTGAATGCGAGCTTCGAGCCGCTTTCGACGGTGACGCTCAACCGTGCGGTGGTGCTGGTGCTGCAGGACAAGGCCGTGGTCGAGCAGGCCCACCCCGCGCTCCGTGTGCGTGCGGCCGCGGTGGAACTACCGGTGCCGCGGGTGATCAGGCTCTGCAGATACGTACGGGTGCCGTTTCGAAGACAGGCGCCGTGGTCGAGACGGGGTGTGCTGGTACGGGACCAGCACCGGTGCGCCTACTGCGGGAAGCGGGCGACGACCGTGGACCATGTCGTGCCGCGGTCGCGGGGCGGTGCGGACAGTTGGCTGAACACGGTCGCGTCGTGCGCGGAGGACAATCACCGCAAGGCGGACCGTACGCCGGAGCAGGCCGGGATGCCTCTGCTGCACGAGCCGTTCGTGCCGACGCCGGCGGACGCGATGCTGCTGGCACTGCGGGCCGGTGAGCGGTCGTCGCTGCCGGAGTGGCTCGGGCAGCACGGCAACGGGCCCGCGGGTGAGCAGCACGCGGTGTGCTCGGCGGCCTGAACCGGCGAGTGCCGGCACCTGCCCCGCGGTCCGGGGTGAGTCGTGGATGTGCGCGCAGGCCCGCTCCCTCGTGGGGCGGGCTTCCGTGTGCTGTCGGCGGGGGTGGAGCCGTCACCGCAGGACGAGCTGGACGATGGCGGCCGATCCCACGAGCACGATGAAGGTCCGCAGCACCACGGGTGAGAGCCTGCGGCCGATCCTGGCGCCGATCTGGCCGCCTATCGCGGAGCCGACCGCGATGAGCAGGACGGCGGTCCAGTCGAAGTGGGCGACGAAGAGGAAGAACAGCGCGGCCACGCTGTTGACGATCGCGGCGAGCACGTTCTTCGTGGCGTTGAGCCGCTGCAGGCTGTCGTCGAGCAGCATGCCCATGACCGAGAGGTAGATGATCCCCTGGGCCGCGGTGAAGTAGCCGCCGTAGACGCTGGCGAGCATCAGGGCCGTGAAGAGGACCGGTCCTCCGTCGGGGTGCGGTGCGCCGGTGCCGCGGCGCTCGCGGTGGCGCTGGACGACGGCGGAGATCCGGGGCTGGAGGACGACGAGGACGAGGGCGAGCGCCACGAGGACCGGGACGATGGTCTCGAAGGCCGTCGGCGGCAGCAGGAGCAGGAGCATCGCGCCGGCGAGTCCGCCGATGAGGGCGGCGAGGCCGAGACGGACGATGCGGCGCCTCTGGCCGGTGAGTTCGGCGCGGTAGCCGATGGCTCCGCTGATCGAGCCCGGTATCAGGCCGAGGGCGTTCGAGACGGTCGCGGTCACGGGCGGGAGTCCGGTGGCCAGCAGGACCGGGAAGGTGATGAGGGTTCCCGAGCCGACGATCGTGTTGATCGTGCCCGCTGCCGTGCCGGCCACGAAGATCGCGACCGCTTCCCAGACGGACAAGGCCATCTCCTCACATGATCAGTGCGTCGCCTCCCCGCCGTCGAGGTCGGGGGGCCGCACCGATCATGCACGACCGGGGGTGGTGTCAGTCGATCGGGGGCTGCTCACGCCGCTCCGTGCCGCCGCTCTGGCGGGGGACTCCGGAGTTCCCTCCGCTGTTGCCTCCGTTGCCGGACAGGGGTCCGCCGAAGCTGCCGATGGCGCCGGAAAGGCCCTTGAGCGCGTCGCCGATCTCGCTGGGCACGATCCAGAGCTTGTTGGCGTCGCCCTCGGCGATCTTCGGGAGCATCTGGAGGTACTGGTACGAGAGCAGCTTCTGGTCGGGGTCACCGGCGTGGATGGACTCGAAGACCGTGCGGATCGCCTGGGCCTCGCCTTCGGCGCGCAGGGCCGCGGCCTTGGCCTCGCCCTCGGCGCGGAGGATGGCGGACTGCTTCTCGCCCTCGGCGGTGAGGATCTGGGACTGGCGGATGCCCTCGGCGGTGAGGATGGCGGCGCGCTTGTCACGGTCGGCGCGCATCTGCTTCTCCATCGAGTCCTGGATGGAGGTCGGCGGCTCGATGGCCTTGAGTTCGACGCGGTTGACGCGGATGCCCCATTTGCCGGTGGCCTCGTCGAGGACGCCGCGGAGGGCGGCGTTGATCTCCTCCCGGGAGGTGAGGGTGCGCTCGAGGTCCATGCCGCCGATGATGTTGCGGAGGGTGGTGACGGTGAGCTGCTCGATCGCCTGGATGTAGCTGGCCACTTCGTAGGTCGCGGCACGGGCGTCGGTCACCTGGTAGTAGATGACGGTGTCGATGTTGACGACGAGGTTGTCCTGGGTGATCACCGGCTGGGGCGGGAACGGGACGACCTGCTCGCGGAGGTCGATCCGGTTGCGGATCGAGTCGATGAACGGGACGACGATGTTCAGCCCGGCGTTGAGCGTACGCGTGTAGCGGCCGAACCGTTCCACGATGGCGGCACTTGCCTGCGGGATGACCTGGATCGTCTTGATCAGGGCGATGAAGACCAGCACCACCAGAATGACCAGAACGATGATGATCGATGGCATCGTGCTTCCCGTGCCCTTCGCTGCCGGATGAGTCTCTGATGATCGAGTTTCCCAGACCGCGGCCGGTCGTGGGTGAGGTTCCGTCACATGATCATGTCGAACCGTCACCCGTATGTCACATCACCACGGCCGTCGCGCCGTCGATCTCGGCCACGTCCACCTGCTCCCCCGGTTCGAAGACCCGGGAGGCGTCGAGGGCCCGGGCCGACCAGATCTCGCCGGCGAGCTTGATGCGGCCGCCGTCGCCGTCGATCCGCTCCAGCACGACGGCCTGACGGCCTCGCAGGGCGTCGATTCCGGTGGCGAGTTGGGGTCGCTGGGCGCCGTGACGCGCCGCGATGGGGCGTACGACGGCAATGAGCGCGACCGAGACGGCGGCGAACACCACCACTTGCGCGACCACGCCGAACCCGAGGCCCGCGGTGACGGCTCCGGCGACCGCGCCGACGGAGAGCATGCCGAGTTCGGGCATGGCGGTGATCACGAGGGGGATCCCCAGGCCGACCGCTGCGACGAGCCACCACACCCATGCGTCGATGTCCACAAGGGCATGGTAGGACGGCGAACGCCGCCCCGACAGGGCGCGACCGGGAAGCGGCGGCGGATCAGGCGAGCGGCAGGCCCTGGGCCGTCCAGCGCTCACCGTTGCGCTCGACGACGAGCGGGAGACCGAAGCACAGGGAGAGGTTGCGGGAGGTGAGCTCGGTCTCCATCGGGCCCGCGGCGAGCACCTTGCCCTGACGGATCATCAGGACGTGGGTGAAGCCGGGCGCGATCTCCTCGACGTGGTGCGTCACCATGATCATGGAGGGTGCGAACGGATCGCGGGCGAGTCGACCGAGGCGGCGCACCAGGTCCTCGCGGCCGCCGAGGTCGAGGCCGGCGGCGGGCTCGTCGAGGAGGAGCAGTTCGGGGTCGGTCATCATCGCGCGGGCGATGAGGGTGCGCTTGCGCTCGCCCTCGGAGAGGGTGCCGAACCTGCGCTCCAGGTACTCGGACATACCGAGGCGGTCGAGGAAGGCGCGGGCGCGTTGCTCGTCGACGGCGTCGTAGTCCTCGTGCCAGGACGCGGTCATGCCGTAGGCGGCGGTGAGGACGGTCTGCAGGACCGTCTGGCGCTTGGGCAGCTTCTCGGCCATGGCGATGCCGGCCATGCCGATGCGGGGGCGGAGCTCGAAGACGTCGACCCCGCCGAGCCGGTCGCCGAGGACGGTGGCGGTGCCGGTGGTGGGGAACAGGTAGCTGGAGGCGATGTTGAGGAGAGTGGTCTTGCCGGCGCCGTTCGGGCCGAGGATCACCCAGCGCTCGCCCTCCTTGACCGACCAGGAGACGTCGTCCACCAGAGCACGTCCGTCGCGGACCACGGATACGTCCACCAGCTCCAGTACATCGCTCATGAGCGCGTTGTCTCCCCATGCAGTCGTCGGGTCTCGGGCCCTGCGCGCCTGTGGGCGCGGCTCCCCAGGTAAACCTACGCCACCC
This sequence comes from Streptomyces marianii, assembly GCF_005795905.1. Taxonomy (NCBI): domain Bacteria; kingdom Bacillati; phylum Actinomycetota; class Actinomycetes; order Kitasatosporales; family Streptomycetaceae; genus Streptomyces; species Streptomyces marianii. The sequence goes on along the minus strand of NZ_VAWE01000001.1, from coordinate 6,757,736 downwards.
GCCCTGTGCTCCCGCCCCGGGTCCGGTACCTAGGCTGGGTCCATGTTCTCGGAACCACGCTCAGGACGCCTGGCCGCTTGGGGAAATGCCCTTCTGGCCGGATTCGTATCACCCGATGACGCAGTGACCGCGATTGTCGGGGACGACGCGGTGCACCGCCTCGAAGAACTCCCCGGCGAGAACGGACCGGTCGGGCTCACGCTGGGGCTGGGACGGCTGCGTACGGCCGGGGCGCGGGGGTTCCGGGTCGCCCTGCCCGCACCGGGGCATCCGCTGGGCCTGAGTGGGCCGCCGGAGTTCAACGCGCGGGCGCTGGAGGCGGCGGAGGCGGTCGTCTGCCACGGTGCCGCCTACGGCCTGGTGCCCGAGGTGCACGAGGCGGGGCCGGACGGCGATGTGCACGTCGAGGTGGTCTGGCACTGTCTGCCGGTGCGGGAGGCCCCGCCCGCCGACGTGCCCTCCCTCGGCGAGGCGGAGCGCGAACTCGCGGAGGGGCTGCGGGAGGCGACGGAGGTGCTGTCCCGGCTGGACGTGGCGGCTTCCGGGCCGGCTGCCGAGGCGGCGCTGGACGCGTATCGGGCACGGGCCGAGGCGAAGACGGCCCGCGAGGTGCTGGCGCCCGGTTATCCGCCCCGGGCGGTGCGCGTCCTGGAGCTGGCGCGACGGATCGGGCTCCTGCTGTCGCTGGCATACGAGAACGGGCACGGCGGGGCGATGAGCGCGTCGGAGATGGCGGCCCGTGGGGCGGCACTGCGGCCGGTGGAGCGCGTGGCGCGGCGCGCGCAGGTGGCGGCGTACAACGCGTACGTGGAGGACCAGGAGCGCCGGGCGGGTCTCTGACGGGCACGGGGTATCGGTGTCGCCCCCGCCGCAGGTCGCCTGCCCGGATCCGGCACGGATCGCCGTGTGCGGAGGGCGGGAGCGGTGACCGGACGACGGCGCTCTCGCGGCCTCATGTCGGCGGCCCGGATCGATGCGCCGGCCGTCTCGCGAGCCGGGCGCCACCGAGGGGTGTGCGGTCGCGGTCGGGCAGCACCGAGTGCCGGCCGCGCCTCCGTGGTCGGGACGCGGTAGCGGCCGCCGCCGTGCGGCCCCGTGGATGCCCCCGCAGTGTCCTCGTGGATGCTCCCCTTAGGTGTTCGTCGTAAGCGTCCGTCGGGCAGTGGCGCCGCGCACGGACGCATACGGACGGCACGGGCCGTCGTCGTAGGCCCCACCGATGCCGGCCCGCTGGGGACGCGCGACACCACCGGGCACGCCAGCGGACCCCGGGACGGGGCCGGGGTCCGGTGGGTGCTGCGGGCCGCTGGTGGGCCGGCGGCTCGTTCAGCCGTTGACGCCCGCGTTGCCGAAGGCCGGGTTCAGGGCGCCGATGACGTTGACCGTGTTGCCGACGGCGTTGACCGGGATGTGGACCGGCGCCTGAATCAGGTTTCCGGAGCCGACGCCCGGGGAGTGCGTGGCGTGGCCGTCCGCGTGCGCGCTGGTGGCGGACGCGACACCGGCGCCTGCGGCGACGATTCCACCGGCGACCATGGAGACGGCGAGGGCCTTCTTCAGGTTGTTCACTTCAGGATCCTCCTAGGCTTCACCGCGGCGGGACCGCCGCGGCTCGCCCTGGACAACGCCGGGGACGCCCGAGGAGATGCGCCGTGTGGGCGACATACACACGACGGTATGAATCTCACACCGGAGGGAACCGGTCCGTTTTCCTCTCAGGATGACCTGCCGAAACGTTCCGATCGGCTCCGGATGTCAGCCGGAGAGCCCGTGCCGCACGGCCCAGAGCGCCGCCTGGGTGCGGTCCGCGAGGTCGAGCTTCATCAGGATGTTCGACACATGCGTCTTCACGGTCTTCTCCGAGAGGACCAGCGCCCGGGCGATCTCCCGGTTGGAGCGGCCGTCGGCGATCAGCCCCAGCACCTCCCGCTCCCGCTCGGTCAGCGAAGTGCCCCTCCCCTGCCCGCCGCCCGGCTCGTCCTGGGCCAGGAGCGCTCCCGCCACCTCCGGCTGGAGCAGCACATGGCCCGCGTGAACGGAGCGGATCGCCGCGGCCAGCGCATCGGGGGCGACGTCCTTGTAGACATAGCCGGAGGCACCGGCGCGCAGTGCGGGGACGACCGTGCGCCGCTCGGTGAAGCTCGTCACGATCAGGACCTTCGCGGTGTTGTCGAGCGCGCGCAGCTTGCGCAGCGCCTCGATGCCGTCGGTGCCGGGCATCCGTACGTCCATCAGCACGACGTCGGGCCGCAGTTCCTCGGCGCGGGCGACCCCCTCGTCGCCGTCGCCCGCCTCGCCCACGACCTCGATGTCGTCCTGCACCTCGAGGAACGTGCGCAGACCGCGGCGGACCACCTGGTGGTCGTCCACGAGCAGCACGCGGATCGCCCGCCCGTCCCCCGGCGCCCCGCCGGCGGGGCGCTCCGCGCTCCCGCTTTCCCTCTCAGCCACCGGGAACCTCCATCTCGACCGTGGTGCCCTTTCCGGGCGCCGATTCCACCGTGAGTGTCCCGCCGACGCCGCTCGCCCGGTCGCGCATGGAAACCAGGCCGAGATGACGGCCGGCCCTGCGGACCGCAGCGGGCTCGAAGCCCCTGCCGTCGTCGGTGACGCTGAGGACCGCCCCATGGCCGCGCCGGGCGAGAGTCACCGCGACCCTGGGCGCGCCGGAGTGCCGCAGCGCGTTGTGAAGGGCTTCCTGGGCGACCCTCAGCAGGGCCTCCTCCTGGGCGGCGGGCAGGGCGCGGACCCCGCAGCTGTCGAAGGTGACGTGGGCGGTGTGGGCGCGGTCGAGGACCTGGATCTGAGTGCGGAGCGTGTCGACCAGGCCGTCCTCGTCCAGGGCGGCGGGGCGCAGTTCGACGACCGCCGCGCGCAGTTCGTCCGCGGCCTCCGCTGCGAGCGCGGCCACCTGCTGCAGCTCGCCCTTGGCCCGCGCCGGGTCGCGGTCCACGAGGCGGGCCGCGGCCTGCGCGGTCAGCCGGAGGGAGAACAGCTTCTGGCTGACGGCGTCGTGGAGCTCGTGCGCGAGGCGGGAGCGCTCCTCGGCGATGGTGAGTTCGCGGCTGCGCTCGTACAGCCGGGCGTTGGTGAGAGCGATGGCGGCGTGCTGGGCGAGGATCGACAGCAGTTCCTCGTCCGCCTCCGTGAACCCGCAGCCCCCGTCGGGCTTGGGGCACCGCTTGTTGGCGAGGAACAGCGCGCCGATCGTCTCGTCGCCGTCCTTGACGGGCAGGCCCAGGAAGTCGGCCATGTCCGGGTGGGCGGAGGGCCAGCCCTCGAAGCGGGGGTCCTTCCGCACGTCCGCGAGCCGCTCGGTCCTCGCCTCCCTCAACATCGCGGCGAGGACGCCGTGCTGGCGCGGGAGCGGCCCGATCGCACGCCACTGCTCGTCGCTGACACCGTCGACGACGAACTGGGCGAAGCCTCCGTGGTCGTCGGGCACGCCGAGCGCCGCGTACTCCGCGTCGAGCAGCTCACGGGCGGAGGCCACGATCGTCTTGAGGACGTCGCGGACCTCGAGATGCCTGCTCATGGCCAGCAGGGCGGTGCTGACGGCGGCAAGCCCGGAGCTCGGTCGATGGCTCATGGGATCACCGTACCGGGGTGCCGTGACGGTGCGTATCGGCCTGTGGACGGCGGCGGACCCGGTCCCGGGGCCTAGGTCGAAGTGCCCTGCCCGGTACGGGCGCGGGGACGAGGTGGCGGGCCCCTGCACGGAGACAGCCTGAAGCACATCCGAACGGCATCGCACAGTAAGAGGGGACGGACGTCATGCCTGTCGCGATCATCACGGGAGCCTCGAAGGGGCTCGGGCACGCACTGGGGGCCGCGTTCGCGCGGCGCGGCTGGGATCTGGTGCTGGACGCCCGGACGGCGCCGGCCCTGGAGGCCTCGGCGGAGGAACTGCGCCGGTACGGGACCGGAGTGAGGGCGCTGCCCGGGGATGTCACGGACGCCCGGCACCGCGCCGAACTCGTGGCCGCTGCCCGTGAGCTGGGCGGTTCCCTCGATCTGCTGGTGAGCAACGCCAGCGCGCTGGGCGCGGAGCCCCTGGTGCGACTGGAGGAGCTGCCGTTGGAGGGACTGCGAGCGGCGCTGGAGACCAATGTGGTGGCGGCGCTGGGTCTGGTGCAGGAGGCACTGCCGCTGCTGCGGGCCGGTACGCCGGGCGCGGTGGTCGCGGTGTCGTCCGACGCGGCGACCGGGGCGTACGGGACGTGGGGCGGTTACGGGGCGTCGAAGGCGGCCCTCGACCGGCTGGTGGCGGTGCTGGCGGTCGAGGAACCGGCGCTGCGGGTGTGGGCGGTCGACCCCGGCGACATGGGAACGGATCTGTACGCGGCCGCGGTACCGGGCGACGACGACCCGAGGCCGGCGCCCGACGAGGTGGTGCCGGGGTTCCTGCGACTGCTGGACGAGCGGCCGGCGAGCGGGCGGTACGCGGCTCCGGCGCTGGTGGCCGGCCGATGAGCGTGCTGGAGGCCCTGCGGGTGCCGGACGGGCTGTCGGCGCGGGTCCCGGCGGAGGAGCGCGGGGACGGGCGCGACGACGTACGGCTGATGGTGTCGCGGGGTACGGCCGTGACGCACCACGCGTTCCGCGGGCTGCCCGGGCTGCTGCGGGCCGGGGACGTCCTGGTGGTGAACACCTCCGCGACGCTCCCGGCGGCCGTGAACGCGCGGCTGGGCGGGGAACGGCTGGTCGTCCACTTCTCCACACGCGCGGATCGGGAGCGCTCCGGGACGGCGGCCGGGAACGGGGGGCTGTGGGCGGTGGAGCTGCGGTCGCCGGACGGGACGGGCAGCACGCTGCCGCGGGCTGGAGGGCCTGCGGGCGCGCGGATACGGCTCCCCGGGGGCGGAGTGCTCGTGCCGCGGGAGCCGCTGGTGGAGGGCTCGCCCCGGCTGTGGTGGGCCGCCGCGTCGGTGGACGTGCCGGGGCTGATGGCGCGGTACGGCAGGCCGATCCGGTACGGCTACACCGAGCGTGACCGGCCGCTGTCCGCGTACCAGACGGTGTTCGCGCTGCCCGCGCGGGACGGGGCGGGCTCGGCGGAGATGCCGAGCGCGGCGCGGCCCTTCACGGAGCCGCTGGTGGCGGAGCTGGTGCGGCGCGGGGTGCTCTTCGCCCCGGTCACCCTGCACACGGGGGTGGCCTCCTCGGAGGCGCACGAGCCGCCCTACCCGGAGCGGTTCGAGGTGCCGGCGGCCACCGCGTGGCTGGTGAACGCGGCCCGTGCGCGCCGCCGGGCCGGTGGCGGCGGGCGGGTCGTGGCGGTCGGGACGACGGCGGTGCGGGCGCTGGAGTCGGCGACGGGCCCGGACGGGACGGTGCGTCCCGCGGCGGGCTGGACGGATCTCGTCGTCACACCCGCGCGGGGAGTGCGCGCGGTGGAGGGCCTGCTGACGGGCCTGCACGAGCCGGCGGCCTCGCATCTGCTGATGCTGGCGGCGATCGCCGGACGTGAGGCGCTGACCAGGAGTTACACGGAGGCGGTACGGCGTCTCTACCTCTGGCACGAGTTCGGCGACGCCCATCTCGTCCTTCCGGACCAGGACACTCACTGAGCGCATTGCTGGAGCAACGGATCGTGAGTGCGGCGGTGGTGCGATGTGAGCCCGCACATAGGACGCACATCACTTACGAAGCGCGCTAGTGGATACATAAAGGACATGTGAGCAGGCCAAGGTGAGCGACTTGTCCGATTTTGGGGGTTCCGGACCCACTACCCGGGATCGTAGGTCACACCTTTGCCACAGCATTTTGCGGCCGCTAAGAATTGCGTCCGTCGCCGCCGAGCAGGCGCTGCGCCGCCCCGGCCGAAGCGACTCCCGCTATTCGAAGAGGTACGTCTCGCATGTCCGCGTCCCGCACCCCCGGCTTCCGCCGTATGTCCAAGACCCACAAGTTCTCGATTGCCGGTGTGGCCGCCGTTGGCGCCTCCGCCCTCGCGTTCTCGCTCGTCCCGGGCAACGCCGTCGCCGGCACGGAGACGCAGGCCGCGCCGGCCTCCGAGGTCGCCTGGTCCACGACCGTCGACACCGCGAAGGCCACCGCGCTGCAGACCAGCATCGCCGAGCAGAACGCCTTCACCGCCGCCCAGGCCAAGGCCGCCGCCCAGGCGAAGGCCCAGGCCGCCGCGAACGCCAAGGCCGCCGCCAAGGCCCAGGCCGCCGCCCGGGCGAAGGCGAAGGCCGTCGCCGCCGCCAAGGCCGAGGCCGCCGCCAAGAAGCGCGCCGTCGAGCAGGCCGCCAGCCGTGCCGCCGCCCGCAAGCCCGTCTACGCGAACAACCTGGACGGCTGGATCCGCGAGGCCCTGGACATCATGAAGAAGCACAACATCCCGGGCACCTACCACGGCATCCACAAGAACGTGATGCGTGAGTCCAGCGGCAACCCGCGCGCGATCAACAACTGGGACATCAACGCCGTCAACGGCGTCCCGTCGAAGGGCCTGCTGCAGGTCATCAAGCCGACCTTCGACGCCTACCACGTCCCCGGCACCGCCAAGGACCAGTACGACCCGGTCGCCAACATCGTCGCCGCCTGCAACTACGCGGCCGACCGCTACGGCTCGATCGACAACGTCAACAGCGCCTACTGACGGACGCGGCGGCAGGGACACACATGCGCCGGAGGGCGGCACCCGCGATCGGGTGCCGCCCTCCGGCGTCGTCCGTACCGCCCGGGGCCGGGCGGAGGGGTCCGCTACTTGCGCATGACCTCCGGCTCGTGGCGGCGCAGGAAGCGGGCCACGAAGAAGCCGCACAGTGCGCCGAGCGCCAGCAGGGCCGCCATGTCCAGGCCCCAGGCGCCGACCTCGTGGTCCCAGAGCGGGTCGGTGTTGCCGGGGTCGTCCTGGTCGGGCCTGATCCTGTTGAGGTCCAGGGTGGCGCCGGCCGCGGCGACCGCCCAGCGGGACGGCATCAGGTACGAGAACTCGTTCACGCCGATGGTGCCGTTGAGAGTGAACAGGCAGCCGGTGAAGACGATCTGGACGATCGCGAACATCACCAGCAGCGGCATGGCCTTCTCGGCCGTCTTCACCAGCGCCGAGATGACCAGGCCGAACATCATCGAGGCGAAGCCGAGCGCCATGATCGGCAGCGAGAGTTCCAGCAGCGCGGCCGAGCCGAGTACCAGCCCCTCCTCGGGGATCTCCCGGGCGGCGAAGCCGATGGCGCCGACCAGGGCGCCCTGGAACACGGTGATCATGCCGAGGACGATCACCTTGGACATCAGGTACGCGGAGCGTGACAGCCCGGTCGCCCGCTCCCGCTCGTAGATCACCCGTTCCTTGATCAGCTCGCGGACCGAGTTGGCGGCACCGGAGAAGCAGGCGCCGGCCGCGAGGATCAGCAGCACGGTCGTGGCCGTGCCGTTCGGGATGATCCTCCCGCTCTGCGGGTTCACACCGTTGGGCAGCAGGCCCTTGTCCGGATCGATGAGCAGGCTCACCGCGCCGATGACGGCGGGCAGGAGCACCGTCAGCGCGAGAAAGCCCCGGTCGGATGAGACCACCGAGACATAGCGCCGCATCAGCGTGCCGAGCTGGGAGAACCAGCCCTGCGGCTTCGGCGGCCTCATCGCCTGCGGCGGTGGCATGTGCACCGACTGCGGGGCGACGGCGTCGATGTCCGCGGCGTACATCTGGAAGTGCTGCGAGCCCTTCCAGCGGCCCGCCCAGTCGTAGTCGCGGTAGTTCTCGAAGGCGGAGAACACATCGGCCCAGGTCTCGTAGCCGAAGAAGTTCAGCGCCTCCTCTGGCGGGCCGAAGTACGCCACCGAACCGCCGGGCGCCATCACCAGCAGCTTGTCGCACAGCGCCAGCTCGGCCACCGAGTGCGTGACCACGAGGACGGTGCGGCCGTCGTCGGCGAGGCCACGCAGCAGCTGCATGACGTCGCGGTCCATGCCCGGGTCGAGGCCGGAGGTCGGCTCGTCCAGGAAGATCAGTGACGGCTTGGTCAGCAGCTCCAGGGCGACGGATACGCGCTTGCGCTGGCCGCCGGAAAGGGAGGTGACCTTCTTGTCCTTGTGGATGTCGAGCTTTAGCTCGCGCAGCACCTCGTCGATGCGGGCCTCGCGCTCGACCGCCGTGGTGTCCGCCGGGAAACGCAGTTTGGCCGCGTACGTGAGCGCCTTCTTCACGGTCAGCTCCTTGTGCAGGATGTCGTCCTGCGGGACCAGACCGATGCGCTGGCGCAGCTCGGCGAACTGCTTGTACAGGTTCCGGTTGTCGTAGAGCACGTCGCCCTCGTTGGCCGGACGGTAGCCCGTGAGCGCCTTGAGCAGGGTCGACTTTCCGGAGCCGGAGGGGCCGATGACCGCGATGAGCGACTTCTCCGGGACACCGAAGGAGACGTCCCTGAGGATCTGCTTGCCGCCGTCGACCGTCACCGTGAGGTGGCGGGCGGAGAAGGAGACCTCACCGGTGTCGACGAACTCCTCGAGGCGGTCGCCGACGACCCGGAACGTCGAGTGACCGACGCCGACGGTGTCGTTCGGGCCGATGACCGCGGTGCCGGACTTGGCGAGCGGCTGGCCGTTGACGTACGTGCCGTTGTGCGACCCGAGGTCGCGGATCTCGAAACAGCCGTCGGGCGTCGCGCGGAACTCGGCGTGGTGGCGGGAGACCTGGAGGTCGGAGACGACAAGGTCGTTCTCCAGCGCACGGCCGATGCGCATCACACGGCCCAGGGACAGCTGGTGGAACGTGGTGGGGCTGCGGTCGCCGTGGACCGGCGGGGCCCCCGCGGCGCCGCCGGGCGTCTTCTGGACGTAGTCGTCGCGCGGGCCCTGCTGATGCGGCACCTGGGCGGCGGCCGGCTGCTGCCACTGCTGCTGGGCCTGGGGCTGGTGCGCCGGCTGCTGGGCCCAGCCCTGCTGGGCGGAGGCCTGCTGGGCGGAGGCCTGCTGGGCGGAGGCCTGCTGGGCGGAGGCCTGCGGCGCCGACTGGGCCTGGGCGGGCTGCTGCGATACGGCCCCCTGCGCGCTGTACGCGCCGGCTTCGGTGCCGGACAGGCTCAGCCGCGGGCCGTCGGTGGCGTTGCCGAGGTGCACCGCGGAGCCGGGGCCGAGCTCCATGTGGTGGATGCGCCGGCCCTGCACATACGTGCCGTTGGTGCTGCCGTGGTCCTCGATGGCCCAACTCCGGCCGCCCCAGCTGATCGTGGCGTGGCGCCACGACACCCTGGCGTCGTCGATCACCACGTCACCCTGGGGATCCCGCCCCAGGGTGTACGACCTGGACGGATCGAGGGTCCAGGTCCTTCCGTTCAATTCCAGTACGAGTTCCGGCACTCCATGCCCCACTAGTTGTCCCCCGAGCTACCCCCGCCAACGGGAGTCTAGGGATGGCGAACATCGTGGGGAACTATTCCAGGCACGGTCGCGTATCCAAAAGTCGGGCCTTGTGAAGACGGCCACCGCCCTTCCACCCGTGCGCCGTTGAGGGTGGAGAAACACGCCCGGAACGTGGTATGCGCCCACGAGCACCCATGAATCATGCGCGAAGGGGGCAACTCGGAACGGATCGGGGGCGCGACGCCGGCGGTCTCCGGCGACGAGGCTTGCGGGGCTGCGGACGCTCGGGCGGCGCCACGGGTCGGGCCGGGCGGGGGTAGCCGTCGGCAGACGCGGGCGGCCCCGTGGGAAGACCGCGGGCCGAGCCGTCCGCCCGGCGGTCCCCGCGGTGGGGCCCGCCGAAGCGAGTGGCGCACCGCGCTCCGCCGCACGGAACGACCCAGTGGCGCACTGCCGGTCCGCCGCACGGAACGCTGGGCCGTCCGCCGCAGAGGACGACCCGAGTGGTGGCGCACCGAGGTCCGCCGCACGGAACGGCGACGGGACGCCGGGCCGTCCGGCTCACGGGACGACCCGAGTGGCGCACCGCGCACCGCCGCACGGAACGACCCGAGTGGCGCACTGCCCGTCCGGCGCACGGGACGGCGGCGAGCGCCGGGCGGCTCCGCGCGCCGGGCGCGGGTGAGCCCCGCCCTCCCGCCCCCGGCGCGGACGGGACCGCGCCGCCGGGCGCGCGGGGTCCCACCCTTCCGTGTCCCCCGTTCGGCCCCCTTCGGCCCTGCGGCAACCCCGGCGCCACCTGCACGTAGCCTGGGAGGGGCGGGGCTGTCCGGTACGCGGGACGGGGCGGCGCCCGGCGCGGAGTGCCCGATACGGTGGGAGCACCATGAGCGCATCGCAGCCCCCGCAGACGCCCGACGTCCCCACCCTGCTGGTGAAGATCTTCGGGAAGGACCGTCCCGGCATCACGGCCGGGCTCTTCGACACCCTCGCCGCTTTCTCGGTCGACGTGGTCGACATCGAGCAGGTCGTCACGCGGGGGCGCATCACCCTGTGCGCACTCGTCACCGAGCCGACCGCCGGCACCGAGGGCGAACTGCGGGCCACCGTGCACAGCTGGGCCGAGTCGTTGAGACTGCAGGCCGAGATCATCTCGGGTCTCGGAGACAACCGGCCCCGGGGCAGCGGGCGTTCGCACGTGACCGTGCTCGGGCATCCGCTGACCGCGGAGTCCACGGCCGCCATAGCCGCCAGGATCACCGGCACGGGCGGCAACATCGACCGTATCCACCGGCTCGCCAAGTACCCGGTCACCGCCGTGGAGTTCGCGGTGTCGGGCTGCGAGACCGAACCGCTGCGGACCGCACTGGCGACCGAGGCGGCGGAGATCGGGGTGGACGTCGCCGTCGTCTCGGCCGGACTGCACCGCCGGGCGCAGCGCCTCGTGGTCATGGACGTCGACTCGACCCTGATCACCGACGAGGTGATCGAGCTGTTCGCCGCGCACGCGGGCTGCGAGGCGGAGGTCGCCGAGGTCACGGCGGCCGCGATGCGGGGGGAGCTGGACTTCGAGCAGTCGCTGCACGCCCGGGTCGCGCTGCTGGCGGGCCTGGACGCGTCGGTGGTGGACAAGGTGCGCACGGAGGTGCGGCTCACCCCGGGCGCGCGCACCCTGATCCGTACGCTGAAGCGGCTGGGCTTCCAAGTGGGCGTGGTCTCGGGTGGGTTCACCCAGGTCACCGACGATCTCAAGGAGCGTCTGGGCCTCGACTTCGCCTCGGCCAACACCCTGGAGATCGTCGACGGGAGGCTGACCGGACGCGTCACCGGCGAGATCGTGGACCGGGCCGGCAAGGCGCGGCTGCTGCGGCGCTTCGCGGCGGAGGCCGGGGTGCCGCTCGCCCAGACCGTGGCCATCGGCGACGGCGCGAACGACCTGGACATGCTGAACGCGGCCGGGCTCGGTGTCGCCTTCAACGCCAAACCCGTGGTGCGCAGGGCCGCCGACACGGCCGTCAACGTGCCCTTTCTGGACACGGTGCTGTATCTGCTCGGGATCACCCGCGAAGAGGTCGAGGCCGCGGACGCCCACGAGGACTGAGAGGCGGACCGGGACCGGCCGGGGTCGCCGCCCCGGTACCTGCGGACGGACGGCCCCGGCCGCAGGTGCGGGCCGCCCGGAACGGTCGGCGCCGGTGGCCGGCGAGGAGGGGCGGGCCCCGGTGCACCGCGTGCGCACCGGAGCGTTTCCCGGCGGCGTGCCCCGCTCAGTCGTGCGGGGCCCAGTAGTCGATGAGCGTGCCCACGCCGTGCTCGACGGACTTCCAGGAACCGGAGAAGCCGACCACGGCGAACGCCGCGGTCGGGAAGCCGCCGCGGCTCATCCGCTGCAGGGTGTCGCCCTCCGCCTTCCCCGCGAGGGCGTCGGCGAGGGCGTGCATTCCGGGGTTGTGACCGATGAGCAGCAGATCGGTGACCTCGTCCGGGGTCTCGTTGAGCAGCGCCAGCAGATCTCCGAGTGAAGCCTCGTAGAGCCGCTCCTCGTACACGGTCCTGGGCCGCTCGGGCAACTCCTGGACGGCGAGCTTCCAGGTCTCGCGGGTCCTCGTGGCGGTCGAGCACAGGGCCAGGTCGAAGGGGATGCCGGTATCGGCGAGCTTACGGCCGGCGACGGGGGCGTCGGTGCGGCCCCGGTCGGCGAGCGGCCGCTCGTGGTCGGACACCTGGGGCCAGTCGGCCTTCGCATGGCGGAGTAGGACGATCCTTCGCGGTGTATCGGCGCTCATGCTCCCCAGCTTCGCATGAAATCAGCCAGCGGGCGCAGGGTGTTGAGGGGTCACCGCACGAAGCGCGAGCACGTCCGACGGCGGCCGGCGGGGCGGCGGTGGCGCCCGGTTCAGGGACCGGTCAGTGCCAGCTGGATCCAGCCGAGGAACACCACCGGCGAATGGGCGGCGGCCTGTGCCCGGCCCGCGGCGGTGGCGAGCAGGAAGAGCGCGGAGAAGGCGACCACCGGCAGGACGAGGGCCCACCACCTGAGCCCGGTGCCGACAGCCCACGGGCCGGTGCCGGCGCCCTGCGGGCCGACGGCCTCGCGCCGTTCCGGGCCGCCGGTGGTCCTCGGTCCGCTACCGGCACCGCCCGCGCCGGTGCCGCCGCTCCCCGCGCAGGCATCGCCACCGTCGGCCGCCGCCGGTGCGTGGTGCCGGGGGTGCGTACGGGCCGACATGGCCGCCTCCGTGAGGTCCGAAGCTGGGCTCCCGCTGAGCTGCTTCCAACCTACGGATCATGGACCGGGCCGCCCATCCGGTGAGCCACCCACTTCCCCCTGACACTCGCCCCCTAGGGGACGGTGGGGAAAACCCCCGTCACCGCGGTCACGGCGAGGCGATCGAGGCGATGATTCCGATGATCACGGTGATGCCGATCATCGTGCCGAAGACGAGCAGGAGCTTCTTCTGGCCGTTCGGGGGGTTCGGGTCGAGCACAGGCATGGGGTCAGTGTCGCATCCCGGCTTCGTCCTCGACCGTGCGGTCCCGGCCCGCGAGGACACCGGCCGCCATCTGCGGCACGGTCAGCCCCGCCATCAGCGCCAGCGGCAGGCCCCAGCCACCGCTGTGCTGGTGGAGGACGCCGACGAGCAGCGGCCCTGGGATGGAGATCAGATAGCCGGTGCTCTGGGCGAAGGCCGACAGCCGGACGACCCCGGTGCCGGTGCGGGAGCGCATGCCGATCATGGTGAGCGCGAGGGGGAAGGCGCAGTTGGAGATGCCGAGCAGCAGCGCCCAGGCCCAGGCGCCGGCGGCGGGGGCGAGGAACAGGCCCGCGTAGCCGGTCATTCCGCACAGCCCGAGCGCGAGGACGATCGGGCCCTGTGTCCTCAGCCGGGCGGCGAGCCGGGGGATCACGAAGGCGAGTGGCACGCCCATGACCATGGTCACCGCGAGCAGCACGCCCGCGGTGCCGGCCGGGACACCTGCGTCGCGGAAGATCCGCGGCATCCAGCCCATGGTGATGTACGCGCCGGTGGCCTGAAGGCCGAAGAAGCAGGCGAGGGCCCAGGCGGTACGGCTGCGGGCGATGCGCGGCGCGGACGCCCGGCCGGCTCCGGCGCGGGCGGGCTCGGTCCGGGCCGGGCGCCCGGCGGGCGCCGGAGCGGGCGATCCGGTGGCGGGGCCCGGGCCCGGCGCGGTGGCAGCGTACTGGCTGCGACCGGGCACTCGCGCCGCGCCGCTGCCCGGGGCGGCGGTCGCGGTCGGGCTCGGCGGCTCCTGGCGCAGGCCGACGGCCGCGGTCGTGCCGGAGGTGCCCGCGCCCCGGCCGCGGACCAGGGGCACCCACGGCAGTACGGCGGTGGCCGCGAGCGCGGCCCAGACCGCCAGACCGGTGCGCCAACCGCCTCCCAGCACCTGGGTCATGGGCACGGTCGCGGCCGCCGCGACGGCGGTGCCGAGGGAGAGCGCCATGGAGTAGAGACCGGTGACGCTGCCGATGCGGTCCGGGAACCAGCGCTTGACGATCACCGGCATCAGCACGTTGCTGACGGCGATGCCCATGAGGGCCAGCGCGCTGGCGGCGAGGAACGCCGCGGTGCCTCCGGCGAAGGGGCGGAGCGCCAGGCCCGCGGTGACGGCCACCATGCCGGCGCAGACGACCGCGGCGGGCCCGAAGCGGCGGGCCAGCCTGGGTGCGGTGAGCCCGAAGACGGCGAAGCAGAGCGGAGGCACGGCGGTGAGCACACCGGCCACGCTGCCGCTCATGCGGAGCCCCTCCTGGACCTCCTCCAGGAGGGCGCCGAGGCTGGTGATGGCGGGCCGGAGGTTGAGTGCGGCGAGCACAAGGCCGGCGAGGACGAGCCGGAGGACCCAGGCCGGCGCCTTTCCGGCGGGGGACGCGGAAGAATCGGTGGTGGTACGGACCGCCGTGGCGGCGGGGCTCAGGGTCTGGGTCTCGTCCGGCATGGCCCCATCATAGAATCATGGGATGATTGGTTGTCCAATCCCGGACGATCGCGCGAGGCCCGGCTGCGGGAGCACCGGAGCCGACGCGGGGCGGCCGGGTCGTGGACCCTCCCCCGGACAAGGAGCACCATGGCGCTGACCTCTCCCCGGCGGTCCGCCCTCTCGGACCAGGTCATCACCGAGCTGCGGAACCAGATCACCTCGGGCGAGTGGCCGGTGGGCTCACGGATCCCGACCGAGCCGGAGCTGGTCGAGTTGCTGGGCGTCGCCCGCAACACCGTCCGTGAGGCGGTCCGGGCGCTGGCGCACAACGGGCTGCTGGACATCCGCCAGGGCTCCGGCACCTACGTGGTGGCCACGAGCGAGCTGGCCGGGGTGATGCACCGCAGGTTCGCCGACGCCGATCCGCGCCACATCGCCGAGCTGCGCTCCACGCTGGAGTCCTCGGCGGCGCGGCTCGCAGCGGAGCGGCGCACCGAGAAGGACCTGAGGCAACTGGACGCGCTGCTGGCCCGGCGCGAGGAGGCGTGGGAGTCCGGCGACGCCGAGCAGTTCGTCACCGCCGACGCCACCTTCCATCTGGCCGTGGTCGCGGCCTCCCACAACGACGTGCTGACCGCGCTCTACGCCGACCTGGGCGATCTGCTGCGCGACTGGCTGCGGGACGACGTGGGCCGGGAGCTGCGCCCCGAGAACCACATGGACCACGGCCGGCTCCTCGAGGCGATCCGCGCCCACGACGGCGGTACGGCGGCCGCGGAGGCCGCGGGCTATCCGTTCCAGTGCCTGCGCGGCGGGGCGTGAGCCGTACCCGGCGGGATACCCGGCGCGCCCGCCCCGCGGCCGTCGACGGGCGGGCGGGGCGAGAGCGGTGCGCGGAGGCCGGTCGGCCGGCCCGCCGGCCTCCGCCTCGGACACGTGGGACACAGTGAACGCACCGGAACGGCCGCGCCCGCGTCCGGCCGCCGGTTGTCAGGCTCTGCCCGGGCGGTGCTCGCCATCGTCTTCGTCGGGTGGTGGTCCCGGACTCACCGGGACACCGCCGCCCCGGACACCTCAGCGCCGCAGATGGCTCACCCGCACGCTGCGGATCTCCTTCCAGCAGCGTTCGCTGAGCGTGGCGCGACCGGTCGGGCCGAGGTCGACGGGCGTGCTGTCCGCGTCCACGTCCCACCAGCGTTCGCACTCGACGTGGAGCTGCACACGGTCGGTGTCCAGGTACGGATTGTGGCAGTGGGCCGTGGCCCTGGAGCCCTCGACGTAGACGCTGCAGGCGGCCCCGAAGGGCCGGGGCGCGGGCTCGCCCGGCGGCTCGGAGACGGCCGCCGTGGAGGCGGGCCAGACCAGGACCGCGAGCACCCCGAGCACGGACGCGGATCGCCACGACGTACGCACAACCAGGACCTCCTCGGCCGTACTGCGGCTCGCACCGCTGCTGCACCACAAGGGAGGGATTGCCACTCCAGGTTCCCCCGGCCGGGCGCCCGCCCGCCCGCTGCGTTGACCCGAACGGGCGACGCCCCGGCCCCCCGCGCACAGCGGGTGACCGGGGCGTCGAAGGCGACCAGGTGAAATGCCGTCCGAGGACGACGCTGCGTCACGCACCCATCATGTGCACGCCACCGTCGACGTGGATGATCTCGCCCGTGGTCTTCGGGAACCAGTCGGACAGCAGGGCGACGATGCCGCGGCCGGCGGGGTCCGGGTCGGACATGTCCCACTCCAGCGGGGAGCGGTGGTTCCACACGTCCGCGAGGTCGCTGAAGCCCGGGATGGACTTCGCGGCCATCGAACCGAGCGGACCCGCCGAGATCAGGTTGCAGCGGACGTTCTGCTTGCCCAGGTCACGGGCGACGTAGCGGGAGGTGGCCTCGAGCGCCGCCTTCGCCGGACCCATCCAGTCGTACTGCGGCCACGCGAACTGGGCGTCGAAGGTCAGACCGACCACCGAGGCACCCTCCTGCGGGAACAGCGGCAGGCAGGCCATCGTCAGCGACTTCAGCGAGAACGCCGAGACGTGCATCGCGGTCGAGACCGACTCGAACGGCGTGTTGAGGAAGTTGCCGCCGAGCGCGTCCTGCGGGGCGAAACCGATGGAGTGGACGACTCCGTCCAGACCGCCGAGCTCGTCGCGCACGACCTGCTCCAGGCGCCCGAGGTGCTCGTCGTTGGTGACGTCGAGCTCGATGACCTTGGTCGGCTTCGGGAGCTTCCTGGCGATGCGCTCGGTCAGCGTCGGCCGGGGAAAGGCCGTCAGGATGATCTCCGCACCCTGCTCCTGGGCCAGCTTCGCGGCGTGGAAGGCAATGGAGGACTCCATCAGCACACCGGTGATGAGGATGCGCTTGCCGGCGAGGATTCCGCTCATGTGATCAGTGACCCATGCCCAATCCGCCGTCAACCGGGATGACGGCTCCAGTGATGTACGAGGCGTCGTCGGAGGCGAGGAACCGCACCGTGGCGGCGATCTCCTCCGGCTGCGCGTAGCGGCCGAGCGGGACCTGCGAGACGATGCCCGCGCGCTGCTCGTCGTTGAGCACCTTGGTCATGTCGGTGTCGACGAAGCCGGGCGCGACGACGTTGAAGGTGATGTTCCGCGAACCGAGCTCGCGGGCGAGGGACCGGGCGAAGCCCACCAGTCCGGCCTTGGAGGCGGCGTAGTTGGCCTGGCCGGCCGAGCCGAGCAGGCCGACCACGGACGAGATCAGGACGACCCGGCCCTTCTTGGCGCGGAGCATGCCGCGGTTGGCGCGCTTCACGACACGGAAGGTGCCGGTGAGGTTGGTGTCGAGGACGGTGACGAAGTCCTCCTCGGACATCCGCATCAGCAACTGGTCCTTGGTGACGCCGGCGTTCGCGACGAGCACCTCCACGGGACCGTGCTTGTCCTCGATCTCCTTGTAGGCCTGCTCCACCTGTTCGGCGTCGGTGATGTCGCAGCGGACGGGCAGGCAGCCCAGCCCCACCAGGTCCGCCGGCGGCTCACCCGACCGGTACGTGATCGCGACCTTGTCTCCGGCCTCGGCGAAAGCGCGGGCGATGGCGAGGCCGATGCCCCGGTTTCCTCCGGTGACGAGAACCGAGCGGCTCAACGGATCACCCTTTCCATAGCGGTCTGACACTGCGAAAACCTATCGGTACCACCCCTTGCACAGGGGATCGACCCCTGACAGTGGCGTCACGGATGCACTGTCGGATCCCTACAGAAAGCGGTAGGCAGCGGGCATCCGGGCGCGACATGATCGGGGCGGCCGGTCCTGTGCCGACCGGTCCCACCATGACAGGAGACATTCGTGGCTCATTCCATCGACGAAGCCTTCACGGCGTTGCCGCTGCGGGCGCTCGCCGACGCGGCGCTCGCACGGGCGCGCGCGCTCGGCGCCGCGCACGCCGA
Source organism: Streptomyces marianii (assembly GCF_005795905.1). NCBI lineage: Bacteria > Bacillati > Actinomycetota > Actinomycetes > Kitasatosporales > Streptomycetaceae > Streptomyces > Streptomyces marianii. The sequence continues at coordinate 6,740,071 of NZ_VAWE01000001.1, read as the reverse complement.
CTTCCGGCTGGAGCGGGTGCGCAGTGCCGCGTGGCGGCTGCGCGACGCGAAGCCGGCCGGCTCGTCCGACACCACCGACCTGGGATACGCGGTGCGGGTCGTGCACGGCGGGGCCTGGGGGTTCGCGTCCGGGGTCGATCTGACCATGGACGGTGCCGCCAGAGTGGCGGGCCAGGCCGTGGCGATGGCGAAGCTGTCGGCGAAGGTGATCGCGGCCGCCGGCTCCGACGAGAGGGTCGAGCTGGCCGACGAGCCGGTGCACGCGGACCGCACCTGGATCTCCTCGTACGAGACCGATCCGTTCGCCGTCCCGGACGAGGACAAGTCCGCGCTGCTCGCGGACTGGAGCGCGCGGCTGCTGCGGGCGGACGGCGTGGCGCACGTGGACGCCTCGCTGCTGACCGTGCACGAGAACAAGTTCTACGCGGACACGGCGGGCACGGTCACCACACAGCAGCGGGTCCGGCTCCATCCGCAGCTCACCGCGGTCGCCGTGGACGAGACCACCGGCGAGTTCGACTCCATGCGCACCATCGCGCCGCCGGTGGGACGCGGCTGGGAGTACCTGACCGGCACCGGCTGGGACTGGGACTCGGAGCTGGAGGAGATCCCGGAACTGCTGGCCGCCAAGATGCGCGCGCCGAGCGTCGAGGCGGGGAGGTACGACCTGGTCGTGGACCCGTCGAACCTGTGGCTGACGATCCACGAGTCGATCGGGCACGCCACCGAGCTGGACCGGGCGCTGGGCTACGAGGCGGCGTACGCGGGCACGTCCTTCGCCACCTTCGACAAGCTCGGCAGGCTGCGCTACGGCTCACCCGTGATGAACGTGACCGGGGACCGGACGGCGGAGCACGGGCTGGCGACGATCGGGTACGACGACGAGGGCGTCCAGGCGCAGAGCTGGGACCTGGTGAAGGACGGCACGCTCGTCGGTTACCAGCTCGACCGCCGGATCGCGCGCCTCACGGGCCTCGGCCGCTCCAACGGCTGCGCCTTCGCGGACTCGCCGTCGCACGTCCCGGTGCAGCGGATGGCGAACGTGTCCCTCCGGCCCGAACCGGGCGGGCTGTCGACGGAGGACCTGATCGGCGGGGTGGAGCGCGGCATCTACGTCGTCGGGGACCGGTCCTGGTCGATCGACATGCAGCGGTACAACTTCCAGTTCACCGGCCAGCGCTTCTACCGCATCGAGAACGGCCGGCTGACGGGGCAGCTGCGCGATGTCGCCTACCAGGCGACGACGACCGATTTCTGGGGCTCACTGGAGAAGGTCGGGGGCCCGCAGACGTATGTCCTGGGAGGCGCCTTCAACTGCGGCAAGGCCCAGCCGGGTCAGGTCGCGGCCGTCTCGCACGGCTGCCCTTCCGCACTGTTCCGCGGCGTCAACATCTTGAACACCACCCAGGAGGCCGGTCGATGAGCCCCGTCAGCAAGCCGCACGAGATCGTCGAGCGTGCCCTCGAACTGTCCACCGCCGACGGCTGTGTCGTCATCGCCGACGAGCACTCTTCGGCCAATCTCCGCTGGGCCGGGAACACCCTCACCACGAACGGCGTGACCCGGGGCCGTACCCTCACCGTGATCGCGACCGTGGACGGGGCGCAGGGCACCGCGTCCGGAGTGGTGTCCCGGTCGGCCGTGACGGCCGCGGACCTGGAGCCGCTGGTGCGGGCGGCCGAGGCGGCTGCCCGGGCCGCGGGACCCGCCGAGGACGCTCAGCCGCTGGTGAGCGGCGTTCCGGCGGTGGGCGACTTCACCGACGCCCCTGCGGAGACCTCCTCGGCCGTCTTCGCCGACTTCGCGCCCGCGCTGGGCGAGTCCTTCGCACGCGCCCGCGCGGGCGGTCGTGAGCTGTACGGCTTCGCCAACCACGAGCTGACCTCGACGTACCTCGGCACGTCAACGGGGGTGCGGCTCCGTCACGACCAGCCCAACGGGACGCTGGAGCTCAACGCCAAGTCGCCGGACCGCAGCCGCTCCGCCTGGGCGGGGCGCGCGACCCGGGACTTCAAGGACGTCGACCCGGCGGCCCTGGACTCCGAGCTGGCGACCCGGCTGGGCTGGGCGGAGCGCCGGATCGAACTGCCCGCGGGCCGCTACGAGACGCTGCTGCCGCCGACGGCCGTCGCGGACCTGCTGATCTACCAGCTGTGGTCCTCCTCGGGCCGGGACGCGGTCGAGGGCCGCACGGTCTTCTCCAAGCCGGGTGGCGGCACCCGCATCGGCGAGCGGCTGTCCGAGCTGCCGCTCACGCTCCGCAGCGATCCGGACGAGCCGGGGCTCGAGTGCGCCCCGTTCGTGATCGCGCACTCCTCCGGCGGCGACGCGTCGGTGTTCGACAACGGTCTGGCGGTGCCCTCGACCGAGTGGGTGCGGGAGGGCGCGCTGGAGCGACTGATCACCACCCGGCACAGCGCGGGTCTGACCGGGCTGCCGGTCTCCCCCGCCGCCGACAACCTGATCATGGATGCGGGCGGCGGGCGGTCGTTGGAGGAGATGGTCGCGTCGACCGGGCGGGGACTGCTGCTGACCTGCCTGTGGTACATCCGGGAGGTGGACCCGGCCACGCTGCTGCTGACCGGGCTGACCAGGGACGGCGTCTATCTCGTGGAGAACGGCGAGGTCACCGGCGAGGTGAACAACTTCCGCTTCAACGAGTCACCCGTCGACCTGCTGTCGCGGGCCCAGGAGGCCGGGAGGACGGAGAAGACGCTGCCGCGGGAGTGGAGCGACTGGTTCACCAGGGCGGCCATGCCTGCGCTGCGCGTCCCGGACTTCAACATGAGCTCCGTCAGCCAGGGCGTCTGAGCCTTCGGGCGAACCCATAGACTGCTGGATGCCCCCCGGGGCGGCCATCACCTTCTTCCCACTGTTCGAGGAGAACCGGAACCGTGACGGACATCGTCGACGAGCTGAAGTGGCGCGGGCTGTTCGCCCTGTCCACCGACGAGGACGCTTTGCGCAAGGCGCTCGCGGACGGTCCCGTCACGTTCTATTGCGGTTTCGACCCGACCGCGCCCAGCCTGCATGTCGGACATCTGGTGCAGGCGCTCACCATGCGCCGGCTCCAGCAGGCGGGCCACCGCCCGCTGGCACTGGTGGGCGGGGCGACCGGCCAGATCGGCGACCCCAAGCCGACGGCCGAGCGCACCCTGAACGACCCGGAGACCGTCGCGGCCTGGGTGGAGCGGGTCCGCGCCCAGATCGAGCCGTTCCTGTCCTTCGAGGGTGAGAACGCGGCGGTCATGGTCAACAACCTTGACTGGACGGCGGGCATGTCCGCCATCGAGTTCCTCCGGGACATCGGCAAGCACTTCCGCGTCAACAAGATGCTGACCAAGGACTCGGTAGCCCGCCGGCTCGAGTCCGACCAGGGCATCAGCTACACCGAGTTCAGCTACCAGCTGCTGCAGGGCATGGACTTCCTGGAGCTGTTCCGGCGCCACGGCTGCACCCTGCAGCAGGGCGGCAGCGACCAGTGGGGCAATCTGACCGCCGGTCTGGATCTGATCCACCGACTGGAGCCGCACGCGAGCGTGCACGCGCTCGCCACACCGCTGATGACCAAGGCGGACGGCACCAAGTTCGGCAAGACCGAGGGCGGCGCGGTCTGGCTCGACCCGGAGATGACGACGCCGTACGCGTTCTACCAGTTCTGGCTGAACGTGGATGACCGCGACGTCTCCGGGTACATGCGGATCCTGAGCTTCCGGAGCCGTGCGGAGCTGGAGGAGCTGGAGGAGCTCACCGAGGAGCGGCCGCAGGCCCGAGCCGCGCAGCGGGCGCTTGCCGAGGAGTTGACGACGCTGGTGCACGGCGCCGACCAGTGCGCCGCCGTCATCGCCGCGTCGAAGGCGCTGTTCGGCCAGGGCGAGCTCGGGGACCTGGACGAGGCGACCCTGGCGGCGGCGCTGTCCGAGCTGCCGCACGCCCGGGTGGCGGAGCCGACTCCGGTGGCGGACCTCTTCGCGGAGGTGGGGCTGGTGGCGAGCAAGTCGGCCGCCCGTCGCACCATCAAGGAGGGCGGCGCCTACGTGAACAACGTGAAGGTGGCCGCGGAGGACGCGGTCCCGGCCGCGGAGGAACTGCTGCACGGGCGCTGGCTGGTGCTGCGGCGCGGCAAGAAGAACCTGGCCGCGGTGGAGGTCACGGGCGGCTGAGCCCGCGCCCACGACCCCGGTCACGGCAGACGGCACACGGCGGTACGCAAGACGGCGGCCGGGCGGGTACCTTCCCGTCCGGCCGCCGTGCGCCCGGGTCCGTCGCTTCCGTTCTCGCAGGAGTCCGGCCCGCGGAGCCGCGCGGGCCCCTCAGGCCACCTTCTTCCTGCCGCTGACGGCGATGTACAGCATGTCGCCCACGGCGACGACGACCAGGGCGGCGATGATCTGGAGGGCGTGACGGCCCCAGTCGATACCGGGGGTCTCCCCGATCCCGAAGGCTCCCGCGAGGTAGTTGCCGACGATGCCGCCGATGATGCCGAAGATCGTGATCAGCCAGAGCGGACTGTGCTGCTTCCCCGGCAGGATCGCCTTGGCGATCAGCCCCAGCACGAATCCGACGATGATCGCCCACAACCAGCCCATGGCTGCCTCCCGCTTTCGGATCGACGTAAGCAGTTACGGACAGTTTCGACGTATCCGCCATACGGCGCATGTCGGACAGAGGTGTACGTGGTGCGCGATGCAGCCTCGGGCCCGACACCCGGGACCCGGTCTCGAAAGCGACGGAGCCGCGGCGTACCGTGGAAACAGGTTCGCACCGGGGAGGGCCCGGCGCGGCGGCTGAGCGGCGGAACGACATGCGGAAGCACAAGGAGACCGAGGTCTTCCGGATCACCGGCGCCCGCCAGGGGCTGGCCGAGGATGTGCGCGGCCGCCAGCGCCGCTATGTGATCTCCATGTCGGTCCGCACCCTCGCGGTGATCCTCGCCGCGGTCCTCTGGAACGTCGAGCGCCATGTGGCGGTCGTGGCACTGGTACTCGGTGCGGTCCTTCCCTACATCGCCGTGGTGATCGCCAACGCGGGCCGCGAGAGTGCCCCGAAGCCGCTCGCCACCTTCGTACCGGCACCCACGAGGCCTGCACTGGAGAGCGGTCCGCCGGCGCCTCGGCCGGCGCCGGCGGACGCGGCGCACCCCGGGCCAGCGGCAGGGGCGGAGCACGCGAAGGGCGATGCGGAATGCCGAGCGGAAGACGCCCCGGCGCGGAAGTCCCGGCAGGGCTGAGCGGCGGCTCGGCGACGCCGACGGCAGGCGCGCCGGCAAGCTCAGGAAAAGCTCAGATCAATCATGAAGTTCCGGTGCACCACGGCCCGTTCCGCGTGACATACTGCCAGTGCGCTCCGCATCCCCCGTCGGAGCGACGGACCGACGCCGGGCAGCTCCCCCCGTGGCTGCTCGGCGTCGCCTCGTTGTGGAGAATGATCCGGTGAGTACCGACCCGGTGAGCGCCGAGATCCCCGTCTGCTCCGCGAAGGGCTGCCGAGCCGCCGCGGTGTGGGTGCTGGCCTGGAACAACCCGAAGCTGCACACTCCGGAGCGCCGCAAGACGTGGCTGGCCTGCGAGGAGCACCGAGAGCACCTGTCCCGGTTCCTCGGGGTGCGGGGCTTCCTGAAGGACGTCGTGACGCTCGACGAGTGGGAGAGCCCGGCGTCCGGCGACGGACGGGGCTCAGCCGCCGATCGCTGACATGGAGCGCTGCGGCTGGAGGAACTCGGGGTCGTCCAGGCCCGATCCCGCCTTCTTCCCCCACATCGCGAGCTTCCAGATCCGGGCGATCTCCTCGTCCGGCGCGCCGGAGCGCAGCGCGCCGCGCAGATCGGTCTCCTCGCGGGCGAACAGACAGGTGCGGACCTGCCCGTCGGCGGTCAGACGGGTGCGGTCGCAGGCGCTGCAGAAGGGCCGGGTGACCGAGGCGATGACCCCGACGCGGTGCGGGCCGCCGTCCACCAGCCAGCGCTCCGCGGGCGCGGAGCCACGGGCCTGTTCGCCCTCGGGGGTGAGCTCGAAACGGGTACGCAGGGACTGCAGGATGTCACCCGCGGTGATCATCCCGTCACGCTTCCAGCCGTGCTGGGCGTCGAGCGGCATCTGCTCGATGAAACGCAGCTCGTAGGCGTGCTCGACGGCCCAGGCGAGCAGTTCGGGAGCCTCGTCGGCGTTGAGCCCCGGCATCAGCACCGTGTTGACCTTCACGGGGGTCAGCCCGGCCTCGCGGGCGGCCTCCAGGCCCTCGACGACGTCGTGGTGTCGGTCGCGGCGGGTGAGGGTCTTGAAGACGTCGGGGCGGAGCGTGTCCAGCGAGACGTTGACCCGGTCCAGCCCGGCGGCCTTCAGGGCCGTCGCGGTGCGCTTCAGTCCTATGCCGTTCGTGGTCAGCGAGAGCTTGGGGCGGGGCTCCAGCACGGCGCAGCGCTCCACGATCCCGACGAGGCCGGGCCGCAGCAGGGGCTCACCGCCGGTGAAGCGGACCTCGGTGATCCCGAGCCGCGTCACCGCGATGCGGACGAGCCGGACGATCTCGTCGTCGGTGAGCAGGGTGGTCTTGGACAGCCACTGCAGGCCCTCTTCCGGCATGCAGTACGAACACCGGAGGTTGCACCGGTCGGTGAGCGAGACCCGCAGGTCGGTGGCCACACGGCCGTAGGTGTCGATGAGCACTGTCGGCCCCCTCCCCGGGTTCGGAAGTCTTACTGGCACGCGTCCCGTGAATCACGCGTCCCATGGATGAGGAACTCGTCCTGCGGGCGAGCCTACGCGAGACCTCGGACAACGGCAGGGGCCGTTTGCCACGAGGTACGGCGCGGCCGCGTCGTAGGACCCTACGACGCGACCGCGTACGGGCGCATTTCGTTCTCCTCCTCGGCGCAGGCCGGCGCCGGTGAGGTTCCTCAGTGGGCGCCGACGCCCGTGAGGGACTTGACCTCCAGCTCCGCGTACTTGCCCCGGTCCGGCTCCTCCCCGGACAGCAGGGAGCCGATCCAGCCGAGCAGGAAGCCCAGCGGGATGGAGACGAGCCCGGGGTTCTCCAGCGGGAACCAGGCGAAGTCCACCGAGGGGAACATCGACGAGGGCTTGCCGGAGACGACCGGGGAGAACAGCACGAGCACCACCGACGAGACCAGACCGCCGTAGATGGACCACAGGGCACCCGAGGTCGTGAACCTCTTCCAGAACAGGCTGTAGAGGATCGTCGGCAGGTTCGCGGACGCGGCGACGGCGAAGGCGAGCGCCACGAGCCCGGCCACGTTCAGATCGCGGGCCATGGCACCCAGCCCGATGGAGACGACGCCGATGAGGACGGTCGCCCAGCGGGCCGCGCGGACCTCCTCCTTCTCGGTGGCCTGGCCCTTTCGGATGACGCTGGCGTAGATGTCGTGCGCGAACGACGAGGAGGAGGCCAGGGTGAGCCCGGCGACGACGGCGAGGATGGTGGCGAACGCGACCGCCGAGATCACGGCCAGCAGGACCGCGCCGCCGGCGGAGTCGGCGCCGCCGATGTGCAGGGCGAGCAGCGGGGCCGCGGTGTTTCCGGCCTTGTTGGAGGCCGTGATCTCCTCCGGACCGACCAGGGCGGCCGCGCCGAAGCCCAGCGCGATCGTCATCAGGTAGAACGCGCCGATGATGCCGATGGCCCAGATGACCGACTTACGGGCGGCCCTGGCGGTGGGCACGGTGTAGAAGCGGATCAGGATGTGCGGCAGACCGGCGGTGCCGAGCACCAGGGCGATGCCGAGCGAGAGGAAGTCCAGCTTGGAGGTGCCGGTGGCGCCGTACTTCAGGCCCGGCTCCAGGAAGGCCGCGCCCTTGCCGCTCTGCGCGGCCGCGGTGCCGAGCAGGTCGGAGACGTTGAAGTTGAACTTCCACAGCACCAGGAAGGTGATGAGCAGGGTGCCCGCGATCAGCAGGACGGCCTTGACCATCTGCACCCAGGTGGTGCCCTTCATCCCGCCGATGGTGACGTAGAGGATCATCAGCACGCCGACGAGGCCGACGATGGCGATCTTCCCGGCGTCGCTGGTGATGCCGAGCAGCAGCGAGACGAGCACGCCGGCGCCGGCCATCTGGGCGAGCAGGTAGAAGATCGAGACGACGATCGTGGACGTGCCGGCGGCGGTGCGCACCGGCCGCTGCCGCATCCGGTACGCGAGGACGTCGCCCATGGTGAACCGGCCGGAGTTGCGCAGCGGTTCGGCGACGAGCAGCAGGGCGACCAGCCAGGCGACGAGGAAGCCGATGGAGTAGAGGAAGCCGTCGTACCCGAAGAGGGCGATGGCGCCGGCGATTCCGAGGAAGGACGCGGCGGACATGTAGTCGCCTGAGATGGCGAGTCCGTTCTGGAAGCCGGTGAACTGGCGTCCGCCGGCGTAGAAGTCGGCGGCGTCCCTGGTCTGCCGGCCGGCCCAGACGGTGATGAACAGCGTCGCGACGACGAAGGCCGCGAACAGGGTGATGATCAGCGGGCGGTGCTCACCGGCGTCGCCCGCCGCCGCGAGCCGGACGGCCTGGAGTGTCGTGCTGCTCATGCGTCGGCCTCCATACGGGACTTGAGCGCATCCGCCCTGGGGTCGAGCTTCTCGGCCGCGTGCCGCGCGTAGAACCAGGCGATGAGGAAGGTGGTGGCGAACTGGGCGAGGCCGAGGACGAAGGCCACGTTGATGTTGCCGAAGAGCCGGGTGCCCATGAAGCCGCCCGCGTAGTTGGACAGCAGGACGTACAGCAGGTACCACAGGATGAAGGCGACGGTCAGGGGGAAGGCGAAGGAGCGGTAGGTGCGGCGCAGTTCGGCGAATTCCGCGCTCTCCTGCACCTCGACGAACGCTTCGGTCGTGGGCTGGGCTGGACCGAGGTCCTTGTCCCCTGCGGGCGGCGGTGCATCGGTGGTCACGGACTCTCCTCGCGCCGCGGGTGCGGCAGACATGGACGGGACGGGGTCTCGTACGGGGAGCGGGGCGGCTCGCCCCTCCCTCTGCCAACGGCACGGCGCACACCGCGAGGCGGTTCACCTCCCGGCGCATTCGTGCTCGCTTTTCCGCCCGATTTCCGGAACCGGACTCCCCAGGTCGTTGATGCGCCCGGATGATCGGCGATAGCTTCACTCGTCATGTACCCGCCCATACGCACGGGGTGTCTGGGCGGCCAACCGGATGATGTGGAGATCCCATGGCTCATCTGCGACCCAGACGGACGCGCGCGATAGCACTGCCCGCGGGTCTGGCGCTCACGGCCTCGCTCGGATTCCTGCCCGCGGGTGCGGCGACCGCCGCCCCCGCCGACGACACGCCCGCCGCCGTCTCGACCAACGGCCCGAAGCTGTCGTACGTCGTCAACGTGGACGGCGGCCGATCGGCCGTCGCCAGGGTGAAGCGGGCGGTCGCGAAGGCCGGCGGAACGGTGGTGATCGCCTACGACCGGATCGGCGTCGTCGTCGTCCATTCGCAGAACCCTGACTTCGCGCGGCAGATCCGCACCGTGAAGGGCGTCGCCTCGGCGGGCGCCACGCGTACCAACCCGCTGGTCCCCCAGCGGGACAACGCCATCGAGGCCGAGCAGCCGTTGACCGCCGCGCAGGCGAAGGCGGCCGCGGCCAGGGCGACCGACGAGCAGGACCCGCTGGAGCCCCTGCAGTGGGACCTGCCCGCCATCAAGGCCGACAAGGCCCATCAGCGCTCGCTGGGCAGCAGCAAGGTCACGGTCGCCGTCCTGGACTCGGGTGTCGACGACACCCACCCGGACATCGCGCCGAACTTCGACCGCCGGGCCTCCGCGAACTGCGTGAGCGGCGTACCGGTCACGGAGAACGACGCATGGCGTCCGGCGGCGGACGAGAGCGACCACGGAATGCACGTGGCGGGCACCATCGCCGCCGCGAAGAACGGCTTCGGCGTCACGGGCGTCGCGCCCGGTGTGAAGGTGTCCAGCCTGAAGGTGGCGAACCCGGACGGGTTCTTCTACACCGAGGCGGTCCTCTGCGGCTTCATGTGGGCCGCGGACCACGGTGCCGACGTGACCAACAACAGCTACTACGTCGACCCGTGGCTCTACAACTGCAAGAACGACGAGGACCAGAAGGCCCTCGTCGAGACTCTCGCCCGGGCCACCAGGTACGCGGAGCGCAAGGGCGTGGTGAACGTCGCCTCGGCCGGCAACTCCCGGACCGACCTCACCTCCGACGCGGTCACCGACACGACGAGCCCGAACGACACCACGCCGGTCTCACGGGTCGTCAGCCCGCGCGAGTGCCCGGACATCCCGGCCATGCTGCCGGGTGTGGTGACGGTGTCGGCGACCGGGGCCAAGGGGCTCAAGTCCTCGTACTCGAACTACGGCCTCGGGATCGTGGACATCGCGGCGCCGGGCGGCGACTCCACCGCCCTCCAGCCGCCGGAGGCCCCCGCCACCAGCGGGCTGATCCTCTCGACGACGTTCAGGGGCGGCCACACCTGGAACTACAAGGCGGGCACGTCCATGGCGTCCCCGCACGTCGCGGGTGTCGTCGCGCTGATCAAGTCGAAGCACCCGCGGCTGTCGGCCGCCGGGGTGAAGGCCCTGCTGTACGCACAGGCCGATGACCGTCCGTGCACCAACCCGTACGACATCAACGGCGACGGCACGGTCGACGCGGTGTGCGAGGGCGGCAAGAGCAAGAACGGCTTCTACGGCGCCGGTATGGCGGACGCGCTGGACGCGGTGCGCTGGTAGCCGGTCACGTCGGCCGGTAGGCGGTTCGCCGTCCACCGGGCGGCCGTGGGCACGGAAGAGGGGCCCGGGCGTGGTGGGAATCATGCCCGGGCCCCTTGGCGTGGGCGGCCGGACGGCGGCTGCCGTACCGGCTGACGCGGTTTCACCGGACGAACCCGGCCGGGAGGTCCGGCGCGGCCCCCCGGCGGCTCAGGGCTTGACGAGGACCTTCAGGGCCGTGCGCCCGTCCATGGCTCGGTAGCCCTCGGGGACGCCGTCCAGACCGACCGTCAGGTCGGGGACCGGAGACGGGCCGACCGTGCCGTCACCGACGACGTCGACGGTGCTGCCCTTGGTGACGCCCGCGCCGAGCGCGGCGTGGTGGCCCTGCCGAGGACGTCGGAGAGGGCGAGGAGCGCGGCCGGCAGCCGTTCGTCGGAGAGCGCGGCGGCGGGGAGCCCGACCAGGGTCGCGTCGGCGAACGGGACGCGCACGGCCCCGCCCTGGCCGCCGTCGCTGCCGGGCGAGCACCGGAAGCCGCCCCGCGGGCAGGGCGTGGCGACTTCCGCCGAGTGTGCGGGGAGGTGCGGCGCGGCGGCGTCAGATCCCCGCGGCCCCCAGCAGCGAGCCCGCCGCGTACGTGACCCCCATCGCCAGCGCGCCCCCGCACACGTTGCGCACCATCGCCCGCCCGGCCGGAGCCGCGCCGAGGCGGGCGCTCCACCACCCGGTGAAGGCGAGGGCGAGCAGCACCGACACGACCGTCACCGGCAGCCGGGCGGTGGTCGACGGCAGGACGATGGCCAGCAGCGGCAGCAGGGCACCCACCGTGAAGGCCAGGAAGCTGGCGCCGGCCGCGTGCCAGGGGTTGGCGAGTTCGTCGGGGTTGATGCCGAGCTCGACCCCGGCGTGGGCGCGGAGCGCGTCGCGTGCGGTGAGCTGCTCCGCCGCCGCGCGGGCGACCTCGCGGGAGAGGCCGCGGGCCGCCAGCAGAGCGGTCAGTTCGTCGAGTTCGGCCGCGGGCTGTTCGCTGAGCTCCCGCTTCTCCAGGGCCAGGGCCGCCTTCTCCGAGTCGCGCTGGGTCGAGACCGAGACGTACTCGCCCGCGGCCATCGACATGGATCCGGCGAGCAGTCCGGCGAGTCCGGCGGTCAGCAGCGCCGCGCGGTCGCTCGTCGCACCGGCCACGCCGACCACGAGGCCCGCGGTCGACACGATGCCGTCGTTGGCGCCGAGGACCGCGGCGCGGAGCCAGTTGAGGCGGGTGCCCATGGAGGTGTCGTGGGGCTCGTGGTGGGGTGTCGGTTGCGTCACGCCAGGGAGGGTCTCACTCCCGGCGGCGCGGGGACGGACGCCACACGCGCGCCGGAGGCGGTGCCGGTGCGAGGTATACCGCCGGGCACCCGCCTGTAACGCAGTTACACCGTCGGCCGATGGAGAACAAGGATCCGTTTCCTCAACGGGGTTGACCGCAGATGGGGGTTACATGTCACGTACCGTACTGACCCGCGAGCAGGTGCTGGAGGCAGCGGACGACCTCGTGAAACAGCACGGCCCCGACGCGCTCACCATGCGGGGGCTCGCCGCCCGGCTCGGTACGGCCGTGACCTCCATCTACTGGCACATCGGCAATCGCGAGTCGCTGCTCGACGCGCTCATGGATCGGGCGGTGGAGGAGATGGGGGCGATACAGCCGACCGGACGCACCCCGGCCACCCGGATCGCCTCGGTCGCCCGCCGGCTGCGCGGCGAACTGCACGCCCGACCCCATCTGATCGCCATGGTCCATGAACGCGGCCTGACCGAGCGGGTGTTCCTGCCCGCACAGCGCGCGCTCGTCCGCGAGGTGCACACCGCCGGACTGCGGGGAGCGCGAGCCGCCGAGGCGGTCCGCGCGGTGCAGTTCCAGGTGGTCGGCTTCGTCCTGGTCGAGTGCGCGCGCGGGCCGGCGCCGGCGGGGGAACCCGGACGGGAGCTGCCGCGGAAGTCCGTGAGCGCGCGCAAGGACCCGGCCCTGGCCCGTGCGCTGGCGCGCCCCGCCGACCCGGAGCGGCTGTTCGCCGCGTCCCTGCGGGCGCTGGTCAAGTCCCTGCTGGCCCAGGGGAACACCTGAGGCCCGAGCGGGCCGCATACCGCCCCGACAGGGAATTCCGAACATATCCGGCGGGATCCGCACCGGTCTCGTGGTGAATTCCACCGCTCCCGTGCGGGCCTGACGGCCGCCCAGGCGTGCGTCCCGCCGGCCGTGTCCGGGCCCGGGCGTACACGGGCCGGAGCCTTTCGTGTCAGTGGCGGCCCGTAAGCTCTGTGACCATGCTCGACAACGGTACGACAGCAGCAGCGTGGCCGGCCGCGTATCCACGGGGGTACGCGGTCGTCGACGTGGAGACCACCGGCCTCGCCCGCGACGACCGGATAGTGTCGGCTGCCGTCTACCGCCTGGACGCCCAGGGAAACGTCGAGGACCACTGGTACTCCCTGGTCAACCCCGAGCGGGATCCCGGTCCGGTGTGGATCCACGGACTGACGAGCGACATGCTGGAGGGCGCGCCGCTCTTCGGTGACATCGCCCAGGAGTTCGCGCACCGGCTGGACGGCCGGGTGCTCGTCGCGCACAACGCCGTCTTCGACTGGTCCATGATCGCCAGGGAGTACGCGCGGGCGGAGCACGTCGCACCCGTGCGCCAGCGGCTGTGCACCATCGCGTTGTCCAAGGAGCTGTCGCTGCCCCTGCCCAACCACAAGCTGGAGTCGCTCGCGGCACACTTCGGTGTCGTCCAGCGCCACGCGCACAACGCCCTGGACGACGCCCGGGTGCTGGCGGAGGCATTCCGGCCGAGTCTGCACACGGCGGCCGAGCGGGGCGTGCGGCTGCCCCTGCTGGAGTGCCGTGCGCTCACGGAGTGGTCCACGACGCCCTCCGCGCCGCGGATCGGCCGGCAGGCGTCGAGGTCCTCCTACCGGCCGAACGGCTGGCGACCGTCACGCAAGCGGCCGCCGTGCCCGTACCCGAACCCGGGGCGCTACGAGGCGGACAAACCGCTCAGACAGGGCATGCGAGTGGCCTTCTCGGGCGACACCTCGGTCGAGCGGGAACTGCTGGAGGACCGTGCCGTCGAGGCCGGCCTCCATGTCGCGACGAGCGTCTCCCGGCTGACGAGCCTCCTGGTGACGAATGACCCGGAGGCCCCCACGTCGAAGACGGTCCGGGCGAGGTCGTACGGGACGCCGATCATCGACGAGGCCGCGTTCACCCAGCTCCTCAGGGACGTCGCGCCGGCCGAGGCGTGACGCCCCGCCGACGGCCTTCGGCCCGTCGGGCCTCCCGGGCGTACGGGTCACGGACGGAGGCCGGGCGGCCCGGCGCGTGCGCCGGTCGGGTGCAGCCGCCCCGACCCGCCCGGAGGAATCTTGCTCCGGTCCGCCGCCCTCCGGAGCATGCGGCGCATGGCACGTTGCGAGGTCTGCGGAAACGACTACGGCATGTCCTTCGAGGTGCACGCGCAGGGCGCGGTGCACGTCTTCGACTGCTTCTCCTGCGCCATCCACCGGATGGCCCCCATCTGCGAGCACTGCAGGGTCCAGATCATCGGCCAGGGCGTCGAGGTCCAGGGCCACTGGTACTGCGGCGGGCACTGCGCCCGCGCCGAGGGGAGGACGGGCATCGTCGACAAGGTGTGACCCCGCGGCCTCCCGGCACCCGCCCCGCCCCTCCTCCCTGCCGGCACGTTCCCGGGCCACGCCCGTGACCCTGCCGCCGGACACCCCACGACCGAGTTGTACGGTCGTGGGGTGTACCGCTTCCTGTTGTCCCGGCAGTGGGTGATCCTCACCCTCGTCAGCCTCGTCCTCATTCCCGTGATGGTCGAGCTGGGCTACTGGCAGCTGCACCGGCACGAGCGCCGCGTCGCGCAGAACGCGCTGATCGCGGACAACCTCGCCGCACGGCCGGTACCCGTCACGGAGCTGACCTCCCCGGGGCACACCGTCCCGCGCGCGGACTACTGGCGGCACGCCACGGCCACGGGCACGTACGACACCGCCCACGAGGTCGTCGTGCGCCGCCGCACCGACAACGACGAGCGGGTCGGGGTGCACGTCCTCACCCCGCTGGTCCTCGCCGACGGCCGTGCCGTCCTGGTCAACCGGGGCTGGGTGCCCGCGGCGGCCGACCAGACCGCGTACCCGGCCGTGCCACCGGCGCCGAAGGGCCGGGTCACCGTCACGGGCCGGCTCATGGCGGACGAGACCACCGACGCGAGCGGGATCAAGGACCTCAGCGGGCTGCCGCCGCGTCAGATCATGCTGATCGACAGCGAGCAGCAGGCCATGAGCCTGGGCCGGCCGGTGCTCGGCGGCTACCTGCAGCAGACCGCCCCCGAGCCGGTCGGCGGCACCCCCGAACTGATCGCGGAGCCCGACCACGACTCCATCGGCGCGCACATGGCGTACGCGGTCCAGTGGTGGCTGTTCGCGGCCGGTGTCCCGGTGGGCTGGGTGGTCCTGGTACGCCGCGAGAAGCGCGACCGGACCGCGGCGGCCGCCGAACCGGCTGCCGCGGAAACTCCCGCGACGGCGGGCGCGACGGCGAGCTGAGCCGCAGGCCCGGCCCCGGCGACGCGGCCAGGCTCGCCGGAGCGTCCCGGCGGAGCCCGACGGACGGGACCGTCCCGGCGGAGCCCGACGGACGGGACCGTCCCGGCGGAGCCCGACGGGCGGGACCGGCACGGGCCAGGATCCCGCCCCGGGGAAGGCCCGTCCAACGGGCCCCGCGGCCCGCGGCCCCGAAGGCGGCTGAGCCGTGGCCCACCGTCCCCGAACCCCCGAGGGCCGCCCGGGCGCTCTCCGCCCGCGAAGCCCGTCTCCCGCGAGGTCGGCGCAACCGCTTAGGCCGCCGTCAGCGAGGGAAAACGGCATGTCGTGACCCAACGCATCGAGGACTACGCCCTGATCGGCGATCTGCAGACCGCGGGTCTGGTGGGCAGGGACGGCTCGGTCGACTGGCTGTGCCTGCCGCGCTTCGACTCCGGAGCCTGCTTCGCGGCACTGCTCGGCGACGACGACAACGGCCACTGGCGGCTCGCGCCCAAGGGCGCCGGGAGCTGCACCCGCCGCCGCTACGTCCCGGGCACGCTCGTCCTCGAGTCGTTCTGGGAGACGCGGACCGGCACGGTCAAGGTCACCGACTTCATGCCGCAGCGCGACAAGGCCCCCGACGTCGTACGGATCGTGGAGGGCGTCAGCGGCAGCGTCGAGATGAACGCGACCCTGCGGCTGCGCTTCGACTACGGCTCGGTCGTCCCGTGGATGCGGCGGGCGGACGACCACCGGATCGCGGTCGCCGGCCCCGACTCCGTGTGGCTGCGGCTCGAGAACCCTGACTCCGTGCCGGTGAAGACCTGGGGCCAGCAGTTCAGCACCGTCTCGTCGTTCACCGTCGGCGCCGGCCAGAGCGTGGCGTTCGTCCTCACCTGGCACCCCTCGCACGAGCCGGCTCCCCGACTCGTCGACCCCTTCCACGCGCTGGGTGCGAGCGTGGACGACTGGCAGGAGTGGTCGGCGCGGTGCGGCTACGAGGGACCGTACCGGGACGCCGTGGTCCGCTCGCTGATCACCCTGAAGGCGCTGACGTACGCTCCGACGGGCGGGATCGTCGCCGCTCCCACGACCTCCCTTCCCGAGGATCCCGGCGGCGTACGGAACTGGGACTACCGCTACTGCTGGCTGCGCGACTCCACACTGACACTCCGCGCGCTCCTCTCCACCGGCTACGTCGACGAGGCCGCGGCATGGCGGGACTGGCTGGTGCGCGCGGTGGCGGGTGACCCCTCGGGGCTCCAGATCATGTACGGGGTGGCCGGGGAACGCAGGCTGCCGGAGACCGAACTGCCCTGGCTGCGCGGCTACGAGGGCTCCGGGCCGGTACGGATCGGCAACGGCGCCGTCGACCAACTCCAGCTCGACGTCTACGGCGAGGTCATGGACGCGCTGTGGCTCGGCCGCGAGGCCGGTCTGGAGTCCCCGCCGCACGCCTGGAACCTCCAGCTGAGTCTGCTGGGCTTCCTGGAGTCGACGTGGCGGGAGCCCGACGAGGGCTTGTGGGAAGTGCGCGGGCCGCGGCGCCACTTCGTGTTCTCCAAGGTGATGGCGTGGGTGGCGGCCGACCGCGCCGTACGGACGCTGGAGGACGCCCCCGGGCTCCCCGGCGATGTGACCCGGTGGCGGGCGATGCGGGACGCGGTGCACCGGGAGGTGTGCGACAGGGGGTTCGACGCGGAGCGGAACACCTTCACCCAGTACTACGGTTCCGAGGAGCTGGACGCCTCGGCACTGCTCATTCCCCGGGTGGGCTTCCTCCCGCCCGACGACCCGAGGGTCGTGGGCACGGTCGACGCGGTGCGGGCCGGGCTGGGCCGGAACGGGCTGATCAACCGCTACAGCACGAAGGGGCCGTCCGTCGACGGGCTGCCCGGCCGTGAAGGAACGTTCCTCGTCTGCTCGTTCTGGATGGTCGACGCCCTCCGTGCGACCGGGCGGGTGGAGGAGGCCAAGGACCTCTTCGAGCGGTTGCTTGAACTGCGCAGCGACGTCGGCCTGCTGGCGGAGGAGTACGACCCGGTGGCGCGGCGGCAGCTCGGGAACTTCCCGCAGGCGTTCAGCCATGTGGGACTGGTGGGCTCCGCCCTGGCTCTCGCCGCACGCGGCGCGGCAGGATAGGGCCATGGATCTTGGACTGAAGGACCGCGTCTACGTCGTGACCGGGGCGACCCGCGGGCTGGGCAACGCCGCCGCCCGGGCACTGGCCGCCGAGGGCGCGAAGCTGATCATCACCGGACGGGACGCGAAGGCCGCCGCGGACGCGGCGGCCGGGATCGGCCGCGACGCCGTCGGCGTCGCGGCCGACAACGCCGACCCCGATACCGCCGAGCGGCTGATCGGCGCCGCCCGGGCGCACTTCGGCCGCTTCGACGGCGTACTGATCAGCGTCGGAGGCCCCCCGCCGGGCTTCGTCGCGGACAACACGGACGAGCAGTGGCAGACGGCGTTCGAGTCGGTGTTCCTGGGCGCGGTCAGGCTGGCCCGGGGCGCGGCGGCGGCGCTGGGTGAGGGCGGGGTCGTCGGCTTCGTGCTGTCCGGCTCGGTCCACGAGCCGATTCCCGGCCTGACCATCTCGAACGGCCTGCGTCCCGGTCTGGCCGGTTTCGCCAAATCGCTCTCGGACGAGCTGGGCCCGCGCGGGATCCGCGTCGTGGGACTGCTGCCTGCCCGTATCGACACCGACCGGGTGCGCGAGCTCGACGCGCTGTCGGGGGACGTGGACGCGGCCCGTGCGGCCAACGAGTCCCGCATTCCGCTGCGGCGCTACGGCACGCCGGAGGAGTTCGGACGCACGGCGGCGTTCATGCTGTCGCCCGCGGCGTCGTACCTCACGGGCGTGATGCTGCCGGTGGACGGCGGGGCGAGGTCCGGTTTCTGACGGGGTGTGCGTGAGGCCGCCTGCCCCGTGCGCACACCGGCGGGTGCCTGTGCGGTCACCCGGCCGGGCAGGGGCGGCCCGGACACCCACCCGGCCGTCACGTGCCGCCCGGGCAGACGCGACCGGAGCCCCGCACTGCCCGAGCGCGTCCCGGCCGAACGCACCAGGGCGTGGGCCCGTACGCACCACGCCCGGGCCCACGCCGGCCGAACACGAGCCGGCGTACGCACCACGCCCGGGCCACGTCGGCCGAGCCGGCCGTACGCACCGGCCGATGACCCGGACGGTCACCGGCCGGTGTGTACGGTACGGAGGGTCACTCCATGGGGTAGATGTCCCCGGAACCCATCGTGCTCTCCTGCTCACTCTGTTCCTGGAGCCTGCGCGCCTTCTCCTTGAGCCGCCGGCTCTCCTCGGGATCGCTCACGCGATCCGCGGCCTGCTTCAGCTCCTCGGCCTTCTGCCGCATCTGCCGGACCCGGCCGCCGACTTCGTCTGACATGCTCATGGCCTCCTCGGACGTCGCTTTCAGCGGACCCCTCTCAGCGAACCAGTGCGCCTGCCCGCTCGCATCCCGAACGCCGCACGAACCCGGAACTCATCGGGGGACGTATCCGGAATACCAGTGAAAAGGGATCACTCCGGCGGGGCGCCCGGGAACGGCGGCGACCTGCCGAGCGCGTCCCGCCCGCGGCGGCGCTCCGCCCCCGACCCGTCGGCCCGGGTCATGTCACACGCTTCGCCCGGTGCCTCTGGGCCCGCAGCCGGACCTCCGCGGGCAGCGACGCCAGCCCCGCCGAGTCGCGCGCGTGCGCCAGGGCCTCGGCCGACAGGCGGTGCAGCGTCTCGCCCGGCGACGCGAAGGGTTCGAGGAGAAGGCGCACACGGGCCGCCGGGGCGGTGCGGCGGCCGTGCAGTACGACCTGGGTACGGGATACGCCGTCCAGGCCCTCGGCCTCCCGCTCGAGCACGGCCTCCATGGCGCGCCCCCGCAACAGCGCCCCCTCCCCGTCCCCGCTGTCCACCAGCACCTCGGCCAGCCGCGAGCGGCGGAACTGCGCCAGCAGCCACCAGAGCGCGAGGAGGACGGCGACCGCCAGCGCCGCGATCACCACGGGCCACCACCAGCCGTGGTCCTCCCACCGCTGCCGCCGGCTCTCGCTCAGCAGTACGGTCCCGGCTCCCCGCCACGGCCACCAGGACGGGACCGGCAGCCCCAGCCCCGCTGCCAGAACCGCTCCCCCCAGCAGGACGAGCACCAGACCGGCCAGCCCGATCAGTACGCGGTTGACGCCCCGGAGCATTCCGCTCACCCCTTCTTCGCCGGGCGGCGCACCTGCACGGACAGGGCCGGCCGCCGCACCAGCCCGAGCTCGCGGATGCCGTCGCCCAGCACCGTGTCCAGGTCGGACCGGACCTCGTCGAGTTCACGGAAGTGGGACACCGCCCGTACCCCGACCCGGGACCGCCTCACCCGCACCCGCACGGACTGCACTCCCGAGACCTCCATCGCCCGGTCGCGCAGCACCAGTTCCGCGGCATCCCGGTCGAGTCCCGCCCGTACGTCCCCCTCGCCCGCCCGGCGGCGCATGGGCAGCAGATTCCGCAGCCCCGGTGTCACGGCGAGCGCCACCAGCCACGCTCCGACCACGACGGCCGCCCCCGCGCCCGCCAGCACCCAGGTGTCGTCCACCGGTCTGCTCGCCAGTTCGTCGGCGAGCGACCGCCGCCAGCGCATCCCGGGCCGCTCGGCCCGCACGGAGACGACGTCGAACAGCAGCAGCCCCGCCCCGGCCGTCACGACCAGCGCGAGCAGCGCGGCGGGAATCCGCCGCCGCGACCAGAAGCGGCGGTGGCCACCGTCGTCCTCCTCGGCCGCGGGCAGCGGCCGGTACGCGGCGGAGGAGGCAGACTGGTCCAGGTCCCGTACGGAACCTCCGGCCGGTTCGCTCCCCCGCACGGATCCCTTCACCGGTTCGCTCATCGGAGCCTCCCCTGGGCAGCCCGGCGCGTGTGGACGGAGTGCAGCCGCTCGACCTGTACGGCGACCTCCGGCACCGCCATTCCCGCCAACGCCTCTACCCGCTCCGCGACATGGCGACGCACGTCACGGCACTGGCCTCCGATGTCGCACGGGTAGTCGAGTTCGAGGCTGATCCGCACCCGGGCGTGGTCGTGGTGAACGGCGACCGTCGCGTGGGGTGCGGATCCGCCTTCCGGCACATGGGTGAGTGCCTCACGGGCCGCCTGGGCGGCGATCTTCGCGACCACCCGGTCGGCGATCGTGATCGCCCCCCGTTCGGCGGGGCGGATCCCCTCTCCTCCGGCGCGCGGGGGCACCGGTGCGGGCGGACCCGCCGACGGTGCCGACGGGACCGGGGACGCGGGTGTCTCGGCGGCCACGCCGGGTCACCCCCGCCGGTCGCCGTGCTCGCGGCCCCTGAAGACGTCGCCCGGTTCGAGATCGCCGTCGAGGATGCGCCCGACGACGAACCCGACCACCCCCAGAGCCGCCACCAGCAGGAACGCCGCGAACCCACCGAAGTACCCGGCGAATCCGAGTGCCATTCCGGCCAGCAGACCGGCCACCGCCATGCTCATTACGGGCTCCTCTCGTGAGCTCCGCTACTGGATCCGCGGTTCCGTCTCTTCGTCTTCCTCGTCCGGAAGTTTCACATCGCCGACGGCGATGTTGACCTCGACGACTTCCAGGCCGGTCATCCGCTCGACCGCGGCGACGACGTTCTCGCGCACGGCGCGGGCCACATCGGCGATCGCGACGCCGTAGTCGACGACGATCTCGAGGTCGAGGGCGGTCTGCTTCTCGCCGACCTCGGCCTTCACCCCTCGGGTGACGGGCGGTTTGCCTCCGGGCACCCGGTCGCGCACCGCGCCGAAGGTGCGGGAGAGGCCGCTGCCCATCGTGTGGACACCGACCACGTCACGGGCCGCGAGCGCGGCGATCTTCTCGACGACTCCGTCGGCGATGGTGGTACGGCCCCGGGTGGCCGGATCGCCGCCGCCCCGCCGTACCGTGCCGGCCGGTTCCTTGGTCACACTGACATCCGTGTCGGTCATCGCCATGCGTACCTTTCCGGGCGGTGGTGAACTCCCGACTACGCTGACCACACTAAGTCCGCTTGCCCGCTCCCGCGCCGGTGGATGCGGCAGGCTGGAGCAATGACGAGGCGGTACGGATGACGACGGCCGAGGGCTGGACCGGGGCGGTACGGGCCCGGCTGGGGCTGGGCAGACTGCTTCCGCTCGGTACCGCGGAGGACGGCGCCTGGCTGGCGGAACGGGCGGCGGAGCCGGTGCTGCGGCGGGCTGCCGGGGAGGTGCCCGGTGTGGTGCCGGGCACCATCCGGACCGGACTCGCCGACCCCGGCTCGGCCGGGACGCCGGCCGTCCCGCCGCCCCCGGCCGCACTGCCTCCCGGGCCCCTGCGGATCGAGGCGGAGTTCGCGGCCGCTGGAGCGGTACCCCTGCCGGAGCTGGCCGAGTTGCTGCACACCGCCCTGTTCACAGCCGCCCGGGAACGCCTCGGCCTGGCGGTCGCGGTCGTCGACCTCCGGGTGACGGCCCTGCTGGACGGGCCGCCGGAGACGCCCGAAGCGCCGATGCCGGGGCCGGCCGGCGCCTCCGTGGCCTCGCGGCCGGCCGCCTCCGGACCGCGGGAACCGGAAGGGGCGGACGCGGCACGCCCCACGGATTCCCCGCGGGAGCCGGAGCACCCGGCCGCCGCTGAGGCGAAGGACGCGGCCGGTGACGGGAAGCCGCGGGGCGAGGCGGGTTCCGGGGAGCCTCGGGGTGTCATCACCGCCGCCGCTGCCGCCGTTCCGGGCGTCGCCCGGCTCACCCGCACACTCGGGGCGGCCGTACGGGCCGACGAGTCGTCCGTACGGGTCGAATGCGCGACGGCGCCGGGCCATCCTCCCGTGGAGGTGGCCCGCGCCGTCCGTGCCGCGGTCACCTCGGTCCTGCCGTCGCCCCTTCCCGTCACGGTCCTCGTCACGGAGGTCGGCCCCGGCGGGTGAGCGCCGTCCGCGGGCGCACGCCCGCTCTCCGGCAGACGGAACCCGCCGGCGCACGGCGGAGGCCCTGCGAGCGGCCGCACGCCGCGGCCCGCCCCGCATCCGGCCGTGACCCGCCCTGACCCGGTCCGAAGGCGCCCGTACCGACCCGGCACTGACCCGGCCCGAAGGGCCGGTCCGCCCGACGCGTGCGAACGGGGCGGCCCGCGCCGTACGAGTCGCACACCGACCGGCTCTGCGCCGCGGCACAGGCGGGACCGGCCACACGAGCAGGGCCGGTCCCGGACGCGGGACCGGCCCGCGTCGTTCAGTCCGCGAGGCCCGCCAGATCACGCAGGCGGCGTGCCTGCGCGGCGCGCTCGGCGGTGCGCTGGTCCTCGTACGTGCGGGACTGGGCCCCACGGAGCAGCGCCTTGGTCTCGATCACCGCGTCACGCGGCGCGGCAAGCAGTGCGGCAGCCAAGTCACTCGCCGAAGCGTCGAGTTCCTCGGCGGCCACGGCGAGGTTGGCGAGTCCGATCCGCTCCGCCTCGTCGGCGTGGACGAAGCGGCCCGTGGCACAGATCTCCAGCGCACGGGCGTACCCAACCAGCGAGACGAGAGGGTGCGTTCCCGTGAGATCGGGGACCAGACCCAGGCTGGTCTCGCGCATGGCGAACTGCACGTCCTGCGAGACGACCCGCAGGTCGCAGGCGAGGGCGAGCTGGAATCCGGCACCGATCGCATGCCCCTGGACAGCGGCGATGGACACGATGTCGTTACGGCGCCACCAGGTGAAGGCCTCCTGGTACTCGGCGATGACGGCGTCGAGCTCGGCGTCCGAGCCGCGCGCCAGATCGATGAACGACGGCTCGCCGTCGAATCCCTCCGGCGTGAAGGCCTGTCGGTCCAGCCCCGCGGAGAAGGACTTCCCCTCGCCGCGCAGCACGACCACCCGCACGGTACCCGGCAGCGACCGCCCGGCCTCGGCCAACGCCCGCCAGAGAGCGGGGGACTGGGCATTGCGCTTGGCCGGGTTGGTGAGGGTCACCGTGGCCACCGCGTCTTCGACGGTGAGCCGTACGCCGTCCTTGTCGAGAACAGAGTCCAGCGAAGTCATGAGGCGCCTCCGGTTCCGGTGCGGTCAGTGCAGCGAACATCAAGTGACTGCACAGTAACCACCCGGCCGACCGCGGGATCGGCCGGGTGGCCGACACCGGAGACCGGTACGCCTCAGACGACGCTCGGGAACTCGGGCGTCAGGTCGAAGCCGCCTTCTTGCCTCGCGTCGCCCCGCCGCGTCCACGCAGCGTGACTCCGGACTCGCTGAGCATCCGGTGGACGAATCCATACGAGCGGCCGGTCTCCTCGGCCAACGCCCGGATGCTCGCACCGGAGTCGTACTTCTTCTTCAGGTCTGCCGCGAGCTTGTCGCGCGCGGCGCCGGTCACCCGGCTGCCCTTCTTCAGAGTCTCGGCCACCCGTGCCTCCTCATGGGAAGTGCGCTCTGGACTCTCATGATCACCCCTACCGGGCTTCATGGCCACCCATTCGACAAGGTCCGTACGACGAGCTTTGACCGCGGGACGCACCGGAGCCCCGCCGGAATGCAATATTCCGGCGGCCGTCTCCGGGCCGTCCCAACGTCCCGGAGGCTGAAATTCCAGGTCAGGGGCACCCTCGTCGGCACCGTTGGGCCACACGGGTGGCGGGCCGCTTCGGCCCGCCGCCACGCCGCGGTACGAGACGCACTCACTCAGATGAAGGATCACGCGTGAGCCGAATGATCTATACGGAGTGGATCAGTCCGGTTGGATCTTCCCAGACGGGATCACCGGCCGGAGCCCGTCAGGCCCCGGACCCGTCCGGCACGGCACCGTCGGGCCGGCACGGGGGTGATCCCGCGGCGGCCCGGGACGTGGCCGCGGACCGGAACCGACCGTGCCTCCCGGGCCCGGCCGCTCGAACCCGGCTCCACGGACCGGAACCCGCGGGCCGCCTCCACGGACCGGCTCCACGGACCGGAACCGCGGGCCGGAACCGACCGGACCTCGCCGGACGGCGGACCGGAGTTCCAGGGCCCCGGAACCGGACGTACGGCCTCGTGTCCGGCGGTCGGCCACCGGACACGGGTCCGGGCCGGACTCAGGCCAGGGCGACGAGATCCGCGTAGTCCGCGCCCCACAGGTCCTCGACCCCGTCCGGCAGCAGGATGATCCGCTCCGGCTGCAGGGCCTCGACGGCACCCTCGTCGTGGGTCACCAGGACGACGGCGCCCTTGTACGTGCGCAGGGCCCCCAGGATCTCCTCGCGGCTGGCCGGGTCGAGGTTGTTCGTCGGCTCGTCGAGCAGCAGGACGTTCGCCGAGGAGACCACCAGCGTGGCCAGGGCCAGCCGCGTCTTCTCCCCGCCGGAGAGCACCCCGGCCGGCTTGTCGACGTCGTCGCCGGAGAACAGGAAGGATCCCAGTACCTTGCGGACCTCCACCAGGTCCAGATCGGGGGCGGCCGAGCGCATGTTCTCCAGGACCGTGCGGTCCGGGTCGAGCGTCTCGTGCTCCTGGGCGTAGTAGCCCAGTTTCAGCCCGTGGCCTTCCTGGACCTCGCCGGTGTCGGGCTTCTCCACGCCGCCGAGCAGCCGCAGCAGGGTGGTCTTGCCGGCGCCGTTGAGGCCGAGGACCACCACACGGGACCCCTTGTCGATGGCCAGGTCGACATCGGTGAAGATCTCGAGCGAGCCGTAGGACTTGGACAGCCCCTCGGCCGTCAGCGGGGTCTTCCCGCAGGGCGCCGGCTCGGGGAAGCGCAGCTTCGCGACCTTGTCGGAGAGGCGCACGTCCTCCAGGCCGGCCAGCAGCCGCTCGGCGCGGCGGGCCATGTTCTGCGCGGCGACGGTCTTGGTGGCCTTGGCGCGCATCTTGTCGGCCTGGGCGTTGAGCGCGGCGGCCTTCTTCTCCGCGTTCTGGCGCTCCCGCTTGCGCCGCTTCTCGTCGGCCTCGCGCTGCTGCTGGTAGAGCTTCCAGCCCATGTTGTAGATGTCGATCGCGGAGCGGTTGGCGTCCAGGTAGAAGACCTTGTTGACGACGGTCTCCACGAGGTCGACGTCGTGGGAGATGACCACGAAGCCGCCGCGGTAGGTCTTCAGGTACTCGCGCAGCCACACGACCGAGTCGGCGTCGAGGTGGTTCGTCGGCTCGTCGAGCAGGAGCGTGTCGGCGTCCGAGAACAGGATCCGGGCGAGCTCGACGCGGCGGCGCTGGCCGCCGGAGAGCGTGTGCAGCGGCTGGCCGAGGACCCGGTCGGGCAGGTTGAGCGCGGCGGCGATGGTGGCGGCCTCGGACTCGGCGGCGTACCCGCCCTTGGTCAGGAACTCGGTCTCCTGGCGCTCGTACTGCTTGAGCGCCTTCTCGCGGGTGGTGCCCTTGCCCGTGGCGATGCGGTGCTCGTTCTCACGCATCTTCCGGATCAGGACGTCGAGACCGCGGGCGGAGAGGATGCGGTCCCGGGCGAACACATCCAGGTCACCGGTACGCGGGTCCTGGGGCAGATAGCCGACCTGGCCCGAGCGGGCGATCTGGCCGGCGGCGGGGATGCCCTCGCCGGCGAGGCACTTGGTGAGGGTCGTCTTGCCCGCTCCGTTGCGGCCGACCAGGCCGATGCGGTCGCCCTTGGCGATGCGGAAGGTGGCGGACTCGATGAGGACGCGGGCGCCGGCGCGCAGCTCGACGCCGGAAGCGGTGATCACGGGAAGACTCCAGGACGGATGGACGGCGGAAGGACGACGGGGCGCGCGAAGGCTTCTACGCCGTCTGATCCATGAGGAGAATTGCCATGCGGGCCAGTCTACCGGGACCGGGCAACCGGATTTCTGTGGCGCCCGCCACGGCACCGGGGCACCGGGGGCGGGGCAGCGGGCGGGGGTCCGACCAGGCGGAGCGGAACCGGGCAGGGCGGGCGGGACCCCGTTGCCCCGGACGGCCGGGGCGGGTGGAACGGCCTCGTTGCAGGGGCGCGGTCAGGCGCCCCCGGTGTGCACCTGGAAGGCGGCCCGCCGCACGGCCTTCGCCAGGGCCGGGTCCGGGTGCGCGGCCGCGAGGGCGACCAGGACCTGCACGGTGCGCGGATGGCCGACGGCCCGGATCTCGTCGAGCAGGGCAGGGACGGTGCCCTGCACCGCCGAGTCCAGATGGCGTACCAGCAGGGCGCTCTCGCCGTGGTCCGCGACAGCGGCGGCGGTGTCCACCCAGAGCCAGGTCGCCTCCTCGCGCGTGAGCACCTCGGCCGCGTGCTCCGGGTCGCCTCCCTCGTGCTCGGCGAGCCACAGCAGGGCGTACGGGCGCAGTGAGGGTTCCCCGGCCGCGGCTCGGACGTCGGCCTCGGCGGCCGCACCGACGACCCGGAGGGCTTCGAACGCCAGTCCGCGCAACAGGGCGTCCTCGCCACGGGCGGCGGCGACGAGTTCGGTGACCGCGCTGGAGACGGTGCGAGCGGCGAGCCAGGCCCGGTACTCGGCGCGGGCGGGTCCGGGGCTGAGCCGCGCGCAGCCCCGGAGCATCTCCTCGGCGGACTGCTCGATGTGGCCCGCGGGGCTCTGCGCGGCGACGCAGATCTGCTCGAGCTTGACCCACACGGCCCAGTTGCCGAGCGGGGTGAGGGTGGCGTGGCCGTCGCCGAGGGTCAGTGCGCCGACGGCCGCGAGGCCCTCCAGGGCCCAGTCGAGCAGTGCGGGGAGCACGGCCTCCGGCGGTTCGGCGAGGGCCGCGGCCGCCACGTCGGCGGGGGCGGGCTCGGGCCCGTAGGGCACCTCGCAGCGCTCCTCGCGCAGTTCCGCAACCCGCTGCTGGAGCAGGTCGAGCAGGACCGGCAGAAGCACGGGCCCGGCGGAGAGCTGGAGGAGGGAGAGCACCTGGGGGACGGCCTCCACCACCTCGGCGACGGCGGCGGGTGCCACATCGGCGGGGGCGGGGTGTACGAGGGACCAGGCGTCGAACAGGGCGACCCAGCCGCGCAGGACGACGGTGTCGTCGCGGTCCCAGGCGTTCAGCCGCCAGCCGGGGCGTGCCGTGCCGCCGTGCAGTTCCACGAGCCCGGCGAGCCGGGCGCGGTCCCAGCCCGCGTGGACCTGTCCCGGTGTCAGCCGCAGGTCCGCGGCGGCCCGTTCCCGCTCGGCGGCGCTGCCCTCGGCGTGGTGGGCTGCCGCCCAGCGGGCGATGCGCACCGCGTCGGCGAGGACCCCGCGTGCCTGGCCGGCCAGCTCCGCGGTCGGCGGCGTTCCCTCGGGTGGGCGCGGAGCGGGTCGCGTGCGCCTGTTCGTCACGGCGCGGCGAGCCGTGGCGGTGGGCCGCGGGCGGACAAGACGGAGCCTGGAGTCGCGCAGGTTACGGGACGTCACGGGGAGCAGTCTCCCCGCTGTCGGCCCGAAAGCCCAATCGGAAGGGGGGAACACGTGCCGAGGGGTCGTCAGAGGTCCTGCCGAGCGGCGTTCGCGGGGCCCCGCCGGGCCCCGGCCGGGCCGCGGGCCCTGGCTCCGTGACCGGGAAGGGCCGGCAGCACACCGCTCCGGTCGCGGCACCGGGCGCCTTGTCGGAAGTCCCTCAGAGCGGGACCGTCCGGCGCGCACTCCCCCGTGGCCGTTCGGGCACCGAAGGTGCCCCCACGCCGGCGTTGCCGGTCGTCGGCGCGGCCCGCCGCGCCCTCCTCACCCCGCCCCGCGGTTCGCACGCCCGTGATCGCCACCGCCCCGCGGTTCGCACCCCCGTGATCGCCACCGCCCCCACCCGGCCTCCGTGGGCAGCGCCAT
Organism: Streptomyces marianii; assembly: GCF_005795905.1. NCBI lineage: Bacteria > Bacillati > Actinomycetota > Actinomycetes > Kitasatosporales > Streptomycetaceae > Streptomyces > Streptomyces marianii. The sequence continues at coordinate 6,712,097 of NZ_VAWE01000001.1, read as the reverse complement.
GAGGACGTGTCGCGCAAGTCCCTCCTGGCCCGCGACGCCCGGCACGCTCGCTGCGTTGCCGGAGTCATCCTCGCAGTGGGCCTACTCGGTTGATTCGGCAACGCCGCGAGTCGCCGTGCCGGGCGCCGCGACGGGGCGAACGTTGCCTGATGCGGCACTAGATCAGTGGGGTCAGAAAGCGCCGGAGGGCCTCCTCGTAGCGGGCCGGGTCGGCGTTCCACATGGCCGCGTGCGGGGCGTGCGGCACGGTCTGCAGACTGACCAGATCGGGCCGCCGGGCCGCCAGTTCCCGGGACGGGCCCCAGGGGGCGATGGTGTCGTCCGGGCCGTGGAAGACCAGCGTGGGTACGCGCAGTGCGTCCGGGTCGGCGGCCGCCCTCAGCCGGTCGCCGTGGAGTCCCGTGCGCCCCTGGGCCGCGCGTACCGCGAGCGGCAGCAGGGCGGTCGGCATGCGGCGGGCCGCGGCGAGGGACCGCAGAGTGGTCTCCCAGTCCAGGACCGGGGAGTCCAGGACGAGTCCGGCGATCCGCTCGCGGAGCGCGGAGTTGGCGGCGGCGTGCAGAGCCATGGACGCGCCGGTGGACCAGCCGTGCAGGATGACGCGCTCGGCGCCGCCGCGGACCGCGAAGCGCACGGCCGCGTCGAGGTCGCGCCATTCGGAGTCGCCGAGGTGCCCGAGGCCGTCGGGGGACGCGGGCGCGCCGGGGTCGCCGCGGTAGGCGGGCGCCAGTACCGGGAGGCGCTGCTCGGTGAAGAACGGCATGAGGTTCATCGTGAGTTCACGCGTGGTGCCGAGGCCGTGCACCGCGATGACCCAGGTCGAGCGCGGTCCGGGGACGAACCAGCCGGGCAGGGGCCCGAGTTCGCCGGGGATGTCCACGTCCTCGTGGTCGATGCCGAGCGCGCTGTCCGGGTCGCCGACGTGCAGCTGAGGGGTGAGCCGCACCTTGGTGCCGGGGTCGAGGCTGCCGCGCTCGACCCGCTCCAACCTGCGGACCACGGTGTCCGCCGCGTGCGGCACCTGGGCCAGGACGGGGCCCGCGAGGGCGTGCACGTCGTGCCCGCAGAGCCCGTACGTGCCGGGGCGCAGGGAGACGAGGCTGCGGGTGAGGGTGACCCGGCCCGGCCCGGTGGCGTGCACGGTGAGCCGTCCTTCACCGGGCAGGGGTCGTCCTGCGGGGGCCCTGAGCGCGGCGTCGCTGGCGTAGCGGCCGGCGGCGAACGCGGCCGCGCCGAGACCGATGAGGGTGGTGACGGCCGCTGCCGTCGCTGTTGCCGGGCGCACCGTTCCAGTGTGGTGAGGTCCGTGCCGGGGTGCCAGTGGACCGGGCGGCGGGAGTGACGTCAGCGGGACGGCTGCCCGTAGCCGCGGAGCTTCTCGGCGACCTCCCGGAGCTGCGCTTCGGAGAGCAGGTTGGGGGTGCGTCCGGGGACGGAGCCGGCGGTGAGCCAGAGGCGGCACATCCACTCCAGCTGGGCGGTGCGGTCGAAGGCCTGGTCGAGCGAGGATCCGTAGGTGACCGCTCCGTGGTTGCGGAGCAGGCAGCCGGTGCGGTCCTCCAGGGCGCGGAGCATGTGCGCCGCCAGCTCTCCGGTGCCGTACAGGGCGTAGGGGGCGACACGGACGGGGCCGCCGAGGGCCGCAGTCATGTAGTGGATCAGCGGCAGCTCGTCGACGAGGGTGGAGACGGCGGTGGCGTGCACGGCGTGTGTGTGGACGACGGCCACCGCGTCGGTGGTGCGGTGGATCGCGAGGTGCATCGGGAGTTCGCTGGTCGGTGTGAGCTCCCCGAGAACCTGCCGGCCGTCGAGGCGGACACCGACGGCGTCCGCCGCGGTGAGCCGGTCGTAGTGCACCCCGCTGGGGGTGACCAGCACGATGTCGCCGGCGCGTCCGGGGACGCGTACGGAGACGTTCCCCGAGGTTCCGACGACCAGGCCGTCCGTGACGGTTCTGCGTGCGGTGGCCACGAGGTCCGACCAGGCCCGGGATATCGCTTCCCGCTCCTCGCCCTCCGGCTGTTCGTCCGAATGTTCGTCGGGCTGCCCCTGTTCCGTCATGCGGCCGATCGTGTCAGCCCGGACCGGTGGGGGCGACGGCGGGACGGTGCCGGGCCGCCGTCGCCGCGCTCCGGCGGCCGGGCGCGGAGGACGGACGGGACGACGGACTCGGCGACGGAAAGTCCGGAGTGACCAGAATCTCTTTCGATGTTCACCCAGATGACGGGATCCGATCACACAACAGCCATCCTGCGACCACCTGAGGGAGGTAAAGGCCCGAGATTTGGCCGATTCCGATCGATGCGTCCCGGCCCCGAGGGATCCCGGCGTACCGCCGCAGGCGTAAGCGGAGGAGCCTCACCCCAGTTGGAGACACTCCAAAGCCCGCCCCAGTTCACCTTCCGTTCACTCGGCAACCCTACGTTCACCCGAGCCACTGACATCCGAACGATTGCCTGGGTACCCGGTAAATGGAGCACATCACCCTGCTGCTCGCGATTGTGGTCGTGACAGCACTCGTGTTCGATTTCACGAACGGCTTCCACGACACCGCCAACGCCATGGCGACGACCATCTCGACGGGTGCGATGAGACCGAAGGCAGCAGTGGCGATGTCCGCCGTGCTGAACCTGGTCGGCGCGTTCCTCTCCGTCGAGGTCGCCAAGACGATCTCGGGCGGCATCATCAACGAAGAGGGCATCCGCACAGAAGTGATCTTCGCCGCGCTCGTCGGCGCGATCCTCTGGAACCTGCTGACCTGGCTGCTGGGCCTCCCGTCCAGTTCCTCGCACGCCCTCTTCGGCGGCCTCATCGGCGCTGCCGTGATGTCCGCCGGCTTCTCGGCCGTCAACGGCGGCACGATCGTCACCAAGGTCCTGATCCCCGCCGTCGCGGCTCCGCTCGTCGCCGGCCTCGCGGCCCTGGTCGCCACCAGGCTGACGTACCGGATCGGTGGCACGACCGAGAACAAGGCCACCTCCAAGGGCTACCGCGCCGGCCAGATCGCCTCCGCCGGCCTGGTGTCCCTCGCCCACGGCACCAACGACGCGCAGAAGACCATGGGCGTCATCACCCTGGCCCTGGTCACCGGAGGCGTCCTCGCGCCCGGCTCGAACCCCCCGATGTGGGTCATCGTCTCCGCCGGCGTCGCGATCGCGCTCGGTACCTACCTCGGCGGCTGGCGCATCATCCGCACGATGGGCAAGGGCCTGACCGACCTCCAGCCGCAGCAGGGCTTCGCCGCCCAGACCAGCGCGGCGACGGTCATCCTGGCCTCCTCGAACCTCGGCTTCTCGCTCTCCACCACCCAGTCCTGCTCGGGTGCCGTGATGGGTGCGGGTCTCGGCCGCAAGGGCGGTGTGGTCCGCTGGTCCACCGCGACCCGGATGTTCGTCGCCTGGGGTCTGACCCTGCCCGCCGCCGGCCTGGTCGCCGCGGCCGCGGAGTTCCTGACCAAGCAGGGCACCTGGGGCATCGCCGCCGTGGCCGTGCTGCTCGTCGCGGGCTCCGGGGCCATCTGGGTGATCTCGCGCCGCAAGCCGGTCGACCACACCAACGTCACGGACGACGAGATCGAGCCGGCGGGCGTCATCACCGCCGCCATCGCGGCCGTCACCCCGCCCCCGGCCGGTGTCGTCGGGACCTCGGTGACCGAGCCCGAGGCGCCGAAGGCCACCGTTCCGGCCCAGGCATCCGAGTCCACTCCGGCGCCCGCCGCCACGGTGTAAGGAAAGAACAGCATGAAGATCGACTGGGCAGCTCTGGGCTCCGTCTTCGGCGTGAGTCTCGTCGTGACCGTCGCCCTGGTGGGCCTGTTCACCCTGGGTGTCGCGGGTCTCTCCAAGCAGGAGGCCGCGGCGGCGCAGGGAGGCTCCGCCGGCCTCGCCCGCACGGGTGCGTACGCCTGCTTCGCGCTCTGCGTGGCGGCGGTGGCCTTCGGGATCTATCTGATCGTGGTCTGACGGCCGTACGGCACCTCCTCGCACAGGGGCCGGGCGCACCTCCGGGTGGGTCCGGCCCCTGTCGTGTGTGTGCCCGCACCCGCCCCGTGTGGGCCTCGGCACACTGTCCCGTCGCAGGTCAAGGGCGAGTTGACGGGCGTTCGGGGACCGTGGTGGACTTCCGGAGCCATTTACGGCGGCAGAAGAGGAAGCCGGTGCGAATCCGGCGCGGTCCCGCCACTGTCACGGGTGCGCTCCCCCTCACGGAGCGCCCCGGAGCCAGGAACTCTCTCCCGCCGGTCACGTCGAGCCAGGGCGCGGACCCTGAGTGAGGACGAACATGCCTGCCGAACCGGGGGGGCCGGGCGTGCCGCGCCCGGACATCACGTTCGCGTACGGCGCCGCGGCCGGGCTGGCCGGCGACCTGCTCCTCGGCGATCCACGCCGCGGGCACCCGGTCGCCGCCTTCGGCCGGGCCGCCGCCGCGGTCGAACGGAGACTCTGGCGCGACCACCGCGGCTGGGGCGCCCTGCACACCGCGGTGTGCGCCGGCGGCGCGGTCGCCGCGGGCGCACTGGCCGCCGCCTCCGCACGCCGGTCGCGCGGCGCCGCCGCCGCCCTGACCGCGGCCGCCACCTGGGCCGTCGTCGGCGGCACCTCGCTGGGCCGGGAGGCCCGGGCGATCGGCGGGGCGCTGGCGGCCGGGGACATCGAGATCGCCAGGGAGCGGCTGCCGCATCTGTGCGGACGCGACCCCCAGGCGCTGGACGGCCCCGGCATCGCCCGCGCCGTCGTCGAGTCCGTCGCCGAGAACACCTCGGATGCGGTCGTGGGCGCGCTGTTCTGGGGCGCGATCGGCGGCGTGCCAGGTCTCGTCGGGTTCCGCGCCGTCAACACCCTGGACGCGATGGTGGGTCACAAGTCACCCCGCTACCGGCGGTACGGCTGGGCCTCGGCCCGGCTCGACGATCTCCTGGGCTGGCCCGGGGCCCGGCTCACCGCGGCGCTCGCGACCGCCGCGGGCGGCGACCCGCGCGGCGCGGCCCGCGCCTGGCGCCGGGATGCCGCGAAGCACCCGAGCCCCAACGCCGGTCCCGTGGAAGCCGCGTTCGCCGGAGCCCTCGGCGTACGGCTCGGCGGGACGCTCTCGTACGGCGGCCGGGTCGAGCACCGGCCCGTGCTCAACGGCGCCGGCGGCAGGGCCGTCGAGGTCGCGGACATCGAACGGGCGGTACGGCTCTCGCGGCGGGTGGGGGTGCTGGCGCTCGCGGTGTGCGCGGGCGCGCGCCTCGCGGCCGGGACCCTGAGTCGGAGGCGCGCATGAGCGGGGGCGGGCTGCTGGTCGCCGGCACCACCTCGGACGCCGGCAAGAGCGTCGTCACGGCGGGGATCTGCCGCTGGCTGGTGCGCCGGGGCGTGAAGGTCGCACCCTTCAAGGGGCAGAACATGTCCCTCAACTCCTTCGTCACCCGCGAGGGCGCCGAGATCGGCCGGGCACAGGCCATGCAGGCGCAGGCCGCACGGGTGGAGCCCACGGCCCTGATGAACCCGGTGCTGCTGAAGCCCGGCGGCGACCGGTCCAGCCAGGTCGTGCTGATGGGCAGGCCCGTGGGCGAGCTGAGCGCGCGCGGCTACCACGGAGGGCGCCAGAAGGCGCTGTTCGAACCGGTGATGGGCTGCCTCGACGAGCTGCGGAGCACGTACGACGCGGTCATCTGCGAGGGCGCGGGCAGCCCCGCGGAGATCAATCTCCGGCGCACGGACATCGTCAACATGGGCATCGCCCGCGCCGCTCGCCTGCCCGTGCTGGTCGTGGGCGACATCGACCGGGGCGGGGTCTTCGCCCAGTTCTTCGGTACGACCGCGCTGCTGGCCCCGGAGGACCAGGAACTGATCGCGGGATACCTCGTCAACAAGTTCCGCGGCGACGTCACGCTGCTGGAGCCGGGACTGGAGATGCTCCACGGACTCACCGGGCGGCGGACGTTCGGCGTGCTGCCGTACGCGCACGGGCTCGGCATCGACGAGGAGGACGGACTGCGGGTGTCGCTGCGCGGCACCGTGCGCGAGTCGGCGGTGGCCCCGCCGGTCGGCGAGGACGTGCTGCGCGTGGCCGTGTGCGCCGTGCCGCTGATGTCCAACTTCACCGACGTGGACGCGCTGGCCGCGGAACCGGGCGTGATCGTGCGATTCGTCGACCGCCCCGAGGAACTGGCCGACGCCGACCTGGTGATCGTGCCCGGCACACGCGGCACCGTGCGCGCCCTGGAGTGGCTGCGCGAGCGCGGTCTCGCCGGCGCGCTCGCCCGGCGTGCCGCGGAGGGCTGGCCGGTGCTCGGCATCTGCGGCGGCTTCCAGGTGCTCGGCCGGCACATCGACGACGAGGTCGAGTCCCGGGCCGGAGCCGTGCCGGGGCTCGGACTGCTCCCCGTCCGGGTGCGGTTCGCCGCGGAGAAGACGCTCGCCCGGCCCTCCGGCACGGCGCTGGGGCAGCCGGTCGAGGGCTACGAGATCCACCACGGCGTCGCCGAGGTGCTCGGCGGCGAGCCCTTCCTCGACGGCTGCCGGGTCGGTGAGGTGTGGGGCACCCACTGGCACGGATCGCTGGAGAGCGACGACTTCCGCCGGGCGTTCCTGCGGGCCGTCGCCGCGGCGACGGGCCGCCGCTTCGTCCCCGCCCCGGACACCTCCTTCGCCGCTCTGCGCGAGGCCCAGCTCGACCGCCTCGGCGACCTCGTGGAGGAGCACGCGGACACGGACGCGCTCCTCCGTCTCATCGAGGGCGGCGCGCCCTCGGGCCTGCCGTTCATCCCGCCGGGCGCACCCGACCTCCCCGGTGCGCCCGCCGCCGGAACCCCTGGAGCCGCACAGTGAGCAACGCACCCCACTACCCGTTCACGGCGGTCGTCGGCATGGACGACCTGCGGCTCGCGCTGCTGCTGAACGCGGTCAGCCCCGCCGTCGGCGGAGTGCTGGTCCGCGGGGAGAAGGGCACCGCCAAGTCGACGGCCGTGCGCGCCCTCGCCGCGCTGATGCCCGATGTCGACGTGGTCGCGGACTGCCGCTTCTCCTGCGCGCCCGGCGCACCCGACCCGGGCTGCCCGGACGGGCCGCACGACGCCGCGTCCGCCACGGCACGCCCGGCCAGAATGGTCGAACTGCCCGTCGGCGCCTCGGAGGACCGGCTCGTCGGCGCGCTCGACATCGAACGGGCCCTCGCGGACGGGGTGAAGGCGTTCGAGCCCGGTCTGCTCGCCGACGCGCACCGGGGCGTGCTGTACGTCGACGAGGTCAACCTGCTCCACGACCATCTGGTCGACCTGCTGCTGGACGCGGCCGCGATGGGCGCCTCCTACGTCGAGCGCGAGGGCGTGTCCGTACGGCACGCCGCGCGGTTCCTGCTCGTCGGCACGATGAACCCCGAGGAGGGGGAGCTGCGGCCGCAGTTGCTCGACCGCTTCGGGCTGACGGTGGAGGTCGCCGCGTCCCGGGAGCCGGAGCAGCGGGTGGAGGTCGTCCGGCGCAGACTCGCCTACGACGACGCTCCCGCGGCCTTCGCGGCCCGCTGGGCGGACGAGGAGGCGACGCTGCGGGAGCGCATCGAGACCGCCCGGACGCTGCTGCCCCGGGTGGAACTGGGCGACGCCGCCCTGCGGCAGATCGCCGCCACCTGCGCGGCGTTCGAGGTGGACGGCATGCGCGCCGACATCGTGATGGCCCGCACCGCGACGGCGCTGGCCGCGTGGGCGGGCCGTACGGACGTACGCGAGGACGACGTGCGGCAGGCCGCGCTCCTCGCACTCCCCCACCGGCGCCGGCGCAACCCGTTCGACGCGCCCGGCCTCGACGAGGACAAACTCGACGAGACGCTGGAGCAGTTCGGCGGGGACGACCGGCCGGACCCGGACGCCGACCCCGATCCGGACCCCGACACGGACCCGTCCGGCCCGGACGGCGGCCCCGGCGGCGGAGGCGTCCCGCCGCAGGGCCAGGGGCCCGACTCCGCCCCGCCCGCCGGACAGCCCGAGCCGTCCGAGTCGCCCGCCGGGCAGCCGGAGCCGTCCGAACCCGCAGGGCCGCCCGCCGCGAGCACCGGCCCGGGCGAGCGGGCCGCCGAGCGGGCCGCGGAGCCGTTCCGTACGAAGGTGCTCAGCGTGCCCGGCCTCGGCGAGGGCGCCGCGGGACGCCGCTCCCGGGCCCGTACCGAGCACGGCAGGACCACCGGGGCGCGCCGGCCGCGCGGGATGCTGACCAAGCTGCACCTGGCGGCGACCGTGCGAGCCGCGGCACCGCACCAGCGGGCCCGCGGCCGTTCCGGGCCGGGCCTCGTGGTGCGCAGGGACGATCTGCGGCAGGCCGCCCGCGAGGGCCGCGAGGGCAATCTCGTGCTCTTCGTCGTGGACGCCTCCGGCTCCATGGCGGCCCGCCGGCGCATGAGTTCCGTGAAGGGCGCGGTGCTGTCGCTGCTGCTGGACGCCTACCAGCGCCGGGACAAGGTCGGACTGGTCACCTTCCGGGGCACCGGCGCCGAGGTGGCGCTGCCGCCGACCTCGTCCGTGGACGCCGCGGCCGCACGGCTGGAGGAACTGCCGACGGGCGGCCGGACGCCGCTGGCCGCCGGGCTGCTGAAGGCCCATGACGTCCTGCGGGTGGAGCGGCTGCGTGACCCGTCGCGGCGGCCGCTGCTGGTGGTCGTGACCGACGGACGGGCCACCGGGGCGCGCGGCGGCGACGCCCTGGCGCTCGCGGGGCGCGCGGCCCGGCTGCACGCCGCCGAGGGCACGGCCTCGGTGGTCGTGGACTGCGAGGCCGGCCCGGTGCGGCTCGGCCTCGCCGGGAACCTCGCCCGTGACCTCGGCGGCACCGCCGTCACCCTGGACGAGCTGCGCGCCGACAGCATCGCGGGGCTGGTCCGGGACGTACGGGCGGCGACGACGGGAACCGACAGCACGGTCCGCAACAGGAGGGCAGCGTAGTGCCGCAGGGAAAGCCGGACGTGGTTCCGGACGACGGTCTCACCACCCGCCAGCGCCGCAACCGGCCGCTGGTGATGGTGCACACGGGCATCGGCAAGGGGAAGTCCACGGCCGCCTTCGGGATGGCGCTGCGCGCCTGGAACCAGGGCTGGCCGGTCGGGGTGTTCCAGTTCGTCAAGTCGGCGAAGTGGAAGGTCGGCGAGGAGAACGCGCTCAAGGTCCTCGGGGCGAGCGGCGAGGGCGGCACCGTCCACTGGCACAAGATGGGCGAGGGCTGGTCGTGGATCCAGCGCCCGACGGCCGAGGGCGAGCAGTCCCACGAGGACAAGGCGCGCGAGGGATGGGAGCAGGTGAAGCGCGATCTGGCCGCCGGGACGTACCGGTTCTACGTGCTCGACGAGTTCGCCTATCTGCTGCACTGGGGCTGGATCGACACGGCCGAGGTGATCGAGGTGCTGCGCGACCGGCCCGGCACCCAGCACGTCGTGATCACCGGCCGCAACGCCCCGCGGGAGCTGCAGGAGTTCGCCGACCTGGTGACCGACATGTCCAAGGTCAGGCATCCGATGGACGCGGGCCAGAAGGGCCAGCGGGGCATCGAGTGGTAGAGCGAGTGGCAGGCAGAACGTGGTAGCGCGTCTCGTCGTCGCGGCACCGGCCTCCGGCAGCGGCAAGACCACCGTCGCGACGGGTCTGATGGCGGCCTTCACGGCCGCCGGGCTCACCGTCTCCCCGCACAAGGTGGGTCCCGACTACATCGATCCCGGGTACCACGCGCTCGCGACCGGGCGCCCGGGACGCAACCTCGACGCTTACATGTGCGGCACGGAGCTGATGGCCCCGCTGTTCTCGCACGGCGCGCGCGGCTGCGAACTGGCCGTCGTCGAGGGCGTGATGGGGCTGTACGACGGGGCCGCGGGCGCCGGTGAGCTGGCCTCCACGGCCCAGGTCGCCAAGCTGCTCGGGGCACCGGTGGTGCTGGTCGTCGACGCGTCCTCGCAGTCCCGCTCGGTGGCGGCCCTGGTGCACGGATTCGCCTCCTGGGACCCGGAGGTGCGACTCGGCGGGGTGATCCTCAACAAGGTCGCCACCGACCGCCACGAGGCCCTGCTGAGGGAGGCCCTGGAGGAGTCCGGGGTGCCGGTACTGGGGGTGCTGCGGCGTGCTCCCTCGGTGGCGACGCCGTCGCGGCACCTGGGGCTCGTGCCGGTCGCCGAGCGGCGGAGCGAGGCGGTCGACGCGGTCACGGCGCAGGCCGAGCAGGTACGCGCGGGCTGCGACCTGGAAGCGCTGCTGGCCCTGGCGCGCAGCGCGCCGCCGCTCCCCGGGCACCTCTGGGATCCCGGGACGGCGCTGGGCTCCCCCGCCGTCCGGGCGCGGGACCGGCGGCCCCTCGTCGCCGTGGCCGGGGGCGCCGCGTTCACCTTCTCGTACGCCGAGCACACGGAGCTGCTGGCGGCCGCCGGCGCGGAGGTCGTCACCTTCGACCCGCTGCACGACGAGGAACTGCCCGCCGGCACGGCCGGCCTGGTCGTCGGGGGCGGCTTCCCCGAGGTGTACGCGCCGGAGCTGTCGGCCAACTCCCGTCTGCGCAAGGCGGTCGCCGGGCTGGCTCGCTCGGGGGCGCCCGTCGCCGCCGAGTGCGCCGGGCTGCTGTACCTCGCGCGCTCGCTGGACGGCCGGCCCATGTGCGGGGTGCTGGACGCCGACGCGCGGATGTCGGAACGGCTGACGCTGGGCTACCGGGACGCCGTGGCGGTGAGCGACAGCGTCCTGGCCCAGGCCGGGACCCGGATGCGCGGCCACGAGTTCCACCGCACCGTCACGGAGCCGGGCGCGGGCGCGGACCCCGCCTGGGGGCTCCGGCAGCCGGAGCCCCGGGTGGAGGGCTTCGTCCGGGGCGGGGTGCACGCGAGCTATGTGCACACGCACTGGGCGGGCGCGCCGGGCGCGGCACGGCGGTTCACGGAGAGGTGCGCGGCGTGGGACGCGGCGGTATAGGCGCCCCAGGGCGTGTTGCGAAAGCAGCTCCGTCCGCCCCCGCCCAGACGGGACCTTCGAAACACGCCCCAGGTCCCGGCGCGTCACTCCGCCAGGCCCGTCACCAGCCAGATGAACGCCACGCCCGAGACCGTGCACAGCAGGGTAGACCGGGCCGGGTGCGCGTGGTGGGCCTCCGGGAGGATCTCCGCGGCGGCGAGGTAGAGCAACGCGCCGCCGAAGAAGCCGAGATAGCTGCCGAGCACCTCGGGCGGCATGGTGAACAGCAGGGTCGAGGCGGCGCCGACCACCGGGGCGAGGGCCGCGGCGAACAGCATGGCGACGGCCCTGCGGCGCTCGTTCCCGTACAGGCTGGTGACGGTGTACGTGTTGAACCCGTCGGCGAAGTCGTGGGTGATGACCGCGAGCGCGACGGTGGGCCCCATCCCGCCGCCCGCCTGGAAGGCCGCGCCGATGGCGATGCCGTCCATCAGGCTGTGCAGCACCATGGCCGCGGCGGCGGTCATACCGACCTGCGGTACGCGGTGGTCGTGGGCGTGCCGGCCGCCGTTGTACGCCCCGTGCGCGGCCTGCCGGCCGGCGAGCAGCCGCTCCACCACGTGGGCCAGCAGAAAGCCGCCGGCGAACAGCAGCATCGCCTGCGGTACGCCGAAGACTTCCTCCCCCGCGGCCGCCATCGCCTCCGGCAGCAGATCGAGTCCGGCGACCCCCAGCATCAGTCCCCCGGCGAGACCGAGCACGAGGTGCCGGCGGTCGGTGACGCGCTGCGCCGCCCAGCCGCCGAACAGCGTCATCAGGAACGCGCCGAGCGCGACGAACACCGCCATGGGTTCTTGCTAGCCGATCCCGCCACCGCCCCGCCGGGTGCCACGCCATGACCGGCCGCGCGGGCCGGTTCGTCGTCGGTGTCGGGGCGCGCAGGGGCGCGTCCGCGGACGAGGTGCTCGCTCTCGTCCGGGACGCGTTGCGGGAGGCGGGGGCGTCGGCGAGTTCGGTCGTCGCGGTCGCGACGGTGGCCGCCAAGGCACGCGAACCGGGCATCGCGGCCGCGGCGGCCGCGCTCGGCGTCCCGCTGCGGACGTACGCCGCCGCGGAGCTCGCCCGGGTACCGGTGCCGAACCCGTCCGCGGCGGCGGCCGCGGTGGGCACACCTTCGGTGGCGGAGGCCGCGGCCCTCGCGGACGGGGGAGAACTCGTGGTGGGGAAACGGAAATCCGGAGGTCAGGGGCGACCCGGTGCGGTGACCTGTGCCATCGTGCGGCTTGCGGATACTTCGAGTCCGGGACCGGTCCCGCCGTGCGTGGAACCGGTGACGCCGGACATGATCTCGGACGTGAACGACGGCGGGCCGGTCGGCCGGCACCGGCGGCATCGCCACCACCGCAAGGAGAACCTGTGACTTCCCCGCCCGCCCTGCTCATCGCCGCGGACGGCGTCCAACACGACGCCGGAGCCGCGGCACTGCTGGACTTCGTGGAGCACCTGGGCAGCCGCCATCCCGGAATACCCGTCGCGGCCGGCCTCGTCGGCACCGGCCGCTGGCCGATCGAAGAGGCCGTGGGCGAACTCGTCGCCGCCGGAGCCGATCGGCTGGCCGCCGTTCCCCTGACGCTGGTACCGGACCGGCGGAGCGGGGAGGCCCTGTCCAGGGCGCTCGACGCCGTCCGCGAGGAACGGCCCGGACTCGCCGTGGGCGCGAGCCGCGCACTCGGCCCCGACCCGGTGCTGCTCGCGCTGCTGGAACAGCGGCTCGACGAGGCGCTGGGCGGCGGTGCGCGCTCGCCGCGGGACCGCGCCGACGTGACGGTGCTGCTGGTCGCGCCCGGCTCGGCCGACCCACAGGCCAACGCGGAGGTGTACCGGGCGGCGCGGCTTCTCTGGGAGGGCCGTGGGTACGCGGGGGTCGAGACCGCGTTCGTCTCGACGGCCGCGCCCGACGTGCCGACGGGGCTCGACCGGTGCGTACGGCTCGGGGCACGCCGGATCGTGGTCCTCCCGTACGCCCTGTTCGACGGCGGCCCGGCCGAACGGGCCGTGCTGCACGCCGAGGGCTGGGCCGAGGCCCACCCGGACACGGACGTGCGGCCGGCCGGAGTGATCGGCGCAGCCGAGGAGTTGGCCGATCTGGTCGTCGAACGCTACCGGGAGGCCGTCGCCCCACCGGTTCCGGCCTCCGCGGGGCGCCCGTGAACGGCGACTTCCACGATCTGCGGCACCACGGTGACGCGGAGGTACGCGACGGCCGTCTGACCGACCTCGCGGTCAACGTCCGCACCGGTACCCCGCCGGAGTGGCTGCGGGAGCGCATCGCGGCGTCGCTGACGTCCCTCGCCGCCTACCCGGACGGCCGCGCGGCACGGGCTGCCGTCGCGGAACGGCACTGTTTGCCCGTGGAGCGCGTACTGCTGACGGCGGGGGCGGCGGAGGCGTTCGTACTGATCGCACGGGCCCTGCGGGTGAGCCGGCCGGTCGTGGTGCACCCCCAGTTCACGGAGCCCGAGGCGGCACTGCGGGACGCCGGGCACGACGTGGCGCGCGTGGTGCTGCGCGCGGAGGACGGCTTCCGGCTGGACCCGGCGGCCGTGCCCGAGTCCGCGGACCTCGTCGTCGTCGGCAACCCCACCAACCCCACCTCGGTGCTCCATCCGGCCGGCGAGCTGGCCCGGCTCGCCCGGCCGGGGCGGATCCTGGTCGTCGACGAGGCGTTCATGGACGCGGTGCCCGGCGAGCCGGAAGCCCTCGCACCGCGGACCGACGTACCCGGGCTGGTCGTGCTGCGCAGCCTCACCAAGACCTGGGGGCTCGCGGGGCTGCGGATCGGCTACGTCCTCGCCGAGCCCGGTACGGTCGCCCGGCTCGAACGGGCCCAGCCGCTCTGGCCGGTGGGTACCCCCGCGCTCGCGGCCGCCGAGGCCTGCATGTCGCCGCACGCACTCGCGGAGGCGGCGGAGGCGGCGCAGCGGATCGCGGCGGACCGGGCGCATCTGCTCGCCGGTCTCGCGGAGTTCGACGAGGTGCGTGCGGTGCCGGCGGCGGCGGGGCCGTTCGTCCTCGTCCGCATCGACCGGGCGGACGAGGTGCGCGGACGGTTGCGGGCGCTCGGCTTCGCGGCCCGGCGCGGGGACACGTTTCCGGGGCTGGACCGTGACTGGCTGCGCCTCGCGGTCCGCGACCGCGCCACGACGAACCGTTTCCTCCAGGCGCTGGACCAGGCACTGGCCCTCGTCGGCGCGTAGGCGCCGCCGCGGGCGCGGGCGCGGGCGTCGCGGGGCGTCGCGGTTTCGTGCGGGTGGCTGCGCCGAGGGCGCGTGACGCGTGTGTGCTTCGCCCCCGTGGGGCCCACCGGAGGAGCCCGGGAGGCTCCACGGACCCGCCGCCCCACCGGCGGGCGCGGCGGCTGGGGCGTGTTGCGCAAGTCCCTCCTGGCCCGCGACGTCTGGCACGCACGCCCGCTGCGTTGGCGGAGTCATCCGAGTACGTCCGGTACGGGGGTGATCCTCCGCCTTGCGATCTTCCCCTCGGCCCGGAGGGCCTGGGGAGACCCCACCCCCTCGACCGGAGGGCCGGACCAGACCCCATGCACCCCCCTCGACCGGAGGGCCGGACCAGACCCCATGCACCCCCCTCGACCGGAGGGCCGGACCAGACCCCATGCACCCCCCTCGACCGGAGGGCCGGACCAGACCCCACCCCTCGACCGGAGGGCCGGGCCAGACCCCATGCACCAGACGCCGCAGGGGCCCCGCCCTGCGGGCGGACGGAGCTACTTTCGCAACACGCCCTAGGCGCGGCGCCGGGCCAGGGCGACCGCGCCGCCGCCGGCCGCGAGGAGGACCACCGAGCCCGCCGCGAACCACGGGATCGACGCGTCCCCGCCGGTCGCCGCCAGGCCGTCCGTCGCGGGCGGCTTCGCCTCTTCCCCGCCGATCCGGGGCCTCACGTCGGGCGCCGTCGCGACGGGCCGTTCGTCGACGGACTCGCCCGACGGGGTCTCGCAGGTCGCCTCCGCGAGCGTCAGCGTGCCGTCGACCTCTGCGACGTTCAGCTTCAGCGGGTTGACGGAGAGCTTGAGTTCGAGCGCCGTGGCCGCGGCCGTGCGCGAGGTCGTGCCGGTACGGGACAGGTCGAGGGTGACGACGCCGACGCCGGGCACCTCGACCTCGGTCGGGCCGCCCGTGGACAGCGTGGTCTTCCTGCCGAGCACCGTGACGGAACCGAGCAGGTTGGACCGGGCGAGCGGCTTCTTCCCCACTTCGCAGACCGCCTCCGCCGTGACCTGGCCGATCTCGACGAGGGAGAGCCGCGGCAGCCCCGGCACGTGCACCTTGGCGTGCGCGAGTTCCACACGGCCCTCCGCGCTGTCCCTGTCCGCGGAGGCCTTCGCGCTCGCCACCTCGGCCTGCAGCACGTTGAACGGCCTGCCCTGGTCGACACCTTCGAGTTGGACGGCCAGCGCGGTCTTCTCGGCGCTCGCGGGCGCCTGGACCTCGTTGAGGGACGTCTTCAGCGGTACCTGGACGCTCTTGTTGAGCAGCGAGACGTCCAGGCCGGTCCGGAGGACGACCGCGCTCGACCGTCCGTCGCCGCCGCCCGCCGCCCGGGCCGGGGCGGCGAGCGCCACGGGCCCGACGGCCAGCGTGGCGGCGACCACCGCGGCCGTCGAGCGGCGTACGGGCATGCGGAAGGTGTTGCTCTTCACGGTGGTGGAACCCCCACGGGAGACACGACGTCGCCGCACGCCCGCGACAGGGACCGTGCGGGGCGGCGGCGACCGGGAACACCGGAATACTTACGCACCGAGAGTGAACCGTCCGACACCTGGGGTGAGTTCACTCCAAAGTGATGTTTCCGTGCCCGCATTCGATTACCGGGGCACGGGCGTTCCCTTCGAGTCCCCCGCAGGGTGGGCGCGAAGGGCGCATTCCGGTCGGCTCCCGGATGACGCGCAACGCGGGGCGAACCGAAACCGAAGGGGTTCAACGGCCGGCGCCGGCCCGCGTCACGGTCCGTCAACCGACGACGCGTCCCCGCATGACCACCGTCCGGGGCGCCGCCAGCACCCGTACGTCCGCCCTCGGGTCGCTGTCGTACACGACCAGGTCCGCCGGTGCGCCTTCCTCCAGACCCGGCCGGCCGAGCCAGCTCCGGGCGCGCCAGGCGGTCGCGGAGAGCGCGTCCACCGCCGGGATGCCCGCCTCGACCAACTCGGCGACTTCGGCGGCGACGAGCCCGTGCGGCAGGGAGCCGCCCGCGTCGGTGCCGACGTAGACGGGGATGCCCGCGTCCCAGGCCGAGCGGACGGTGTCGTACCGGCGCTCGTGGAGCCGTCGCATATGGTCCGCCCAGCGCGGGAACTTGCTCTCGCCGCCGACCGCGAGCTCCGGGAAGGTGGCGATGTTGACGAGCGTCGGGACGATGGCCACACCGCGCTCGGCGAAGAGCGGGATCAGGTCATCGGTCAGTCCCGTGGCGTGCTCGATGCAGTCGATGCCCGCCTCGACGAGGTCGCGCAGCGAGTCCTCGGCGAAGCAGTGCGCGGTGACCCTGGCACCGAGGCGGTGCGCCTCGGCGATGGCGGCCTCGACGGCGCCGCGCGGCCAGCAGGCGGTGAGGTCGCCGGCCTCCCGGTCGATCCAGTCGCCGACGAGCTTGACCCAGCCGTCGCCGCGCCGGGCCTCCCGAGCCACGTAGGCGACGAGGTCCTCCGGCTCGATCTCGTGGGCGTAGTTGCGGATGTAGCGGCGGGTGCGGGCGATGTGCCGACCGGCGCGGATGATCCTCGGGAGGTCCTCGCGGTCGTCGATCCAGCGGGTGTCCGCGGCAGATCCGGCGTCGCGGATGAGGAGGGTGCCCGCGTCGCGGTCGGTCAGCGCCTGCTTCTCGCTGGTCGCCTCGTCCACCGCGCCGTGCCGGTCGAGCCCGACGTGGCAGTGGGCGTCGACCAGGCCGGGGAGCGCCCAGCCCCGGACGGTGCGGACGTCCCCGGCGGCCGGGCGCCGGTAGGTGACGCGGCCGCCGACCACCCACAGCTCGTCCTGTACGTCGTCCGGCCCGACGAGCACCCGCCCCTTGACATGCAGCACCGCGTCATCGCTCATGCCGAGCACTCTACGAGCCCCGGCCCACCCTCGACCGAGGAGACCACCGGACACCCATCCGAGCGGAGCGAGCACCGCCGCGCCCCATCCGCACCCGGCCCCGACCCCGCTGACCGCCGCGCACTTCGCGGCCGTCGGGCGACGGGTCGCCGCCCTCCTCACTCACCGCGCCGGGGCGTGACGCCCTCCTCACTCACCGCGCCGGGGACGGCGCCCGTCGAACACGGCCATGCGCGGATGCCGTCGGCGCCCGCCGCGCGGTCGCGGAAACCCGGCAGAGCCAATTCCCCCGACTTCCTCTCGATCTCACCGAGAAATAAACAGCGCACTATTAAATGAATGCATGGGGAACTGCATTTATCGCGAGTGGCGCCCTGCATTCGTCTGCCCGCTTTTTCGGACCCTAAACGCATGAGTTCCCACGCGATCCCGAGGTCGTTCCACGGGCATTACATCTGTGTGACGGACACCACACAGATGTTTTTATGTCCGATAACTCCCGGTCAAATACGCAGAGTTCGCCCTCGGCTCGCGCCAGTGCGCGCGCCCGCGTGATAGCACACACATCGAGCTCTGCCAACCCCTCTCCACGATGCAATTTACGAATTTGCTCGGTAAATTCAATCCGCATGACCACCGCATTGAGCATCGACAGCCCGAGCGTGGAGGACGGAGCCGCCATCTGGCGTATCGCCCGCGACTCCGAGGTCCTGGACCTCAACTCCTCGTACAGCTATTTGCTGTGGTGCCGCGATTTCGCCGCGACCTCCGTGGTGGCCCGCGGCCCGGACGGTGAGCCGATCGCCTTCGTCACCGGCTACATCCGGCCCGAGCGGCCTGACGTGCTGGTCGTCTGGCAGGTCGCCGTCGACGGGGATCACCGCGGCCGCGGACTGGCCGGCACGCTCCTCGACGCGCTCACCCACCGAGTCGTCCCGCACGGAGTCCGCGCGGTCGAGACGACCGTCACTCCGGACAACACCGCCTCGGACCGCCTCTTCACCTCCTACGCGGCCCGGCACGGCGCGTCACTGGACCGCGAGGTCCTGTTCGACGGCGGGCTCTTCCCCGACGGGGGACACGAGCCCGAGGTGCTGTACCGCATCGGCCCCATCGGCGACTGAGACCGGTGGACCGGCCGATCCCGGACCCCACTTTCCGCGCAGGGCCGGCTCCGGCCCGCCCGGCGCGACCACCGCACGACCCGCATCCCAGCTCCGTCCACCCCCTATCAGGAGTGAAACGCTGTGACGATCACCCCGCCCGCCCTGAGTGTCTTCGAGACCCTGGAGTCGGAGGTGCGCAGCTACTGCCGCGGTTGGCCCGCAGTGTTCGACCGCGCGCAGGGCGCACGCCTCACCGACGAGGACGGTCACACCTACCTGGACTTCTTCGCCGGCGCCGGATCACTCAACTACGGCCACAACAACCCCGTACTGAAACGCGCGCTGCTGGACTACCTGGAGCGCGACGGCATCACCCACGGCCTGGACATGGCGACGACCGCCAAGCGCGCCTTCCTGGAGACCTTCCAGAACGTCGTGCTGCGGCCGCGTGACCTGCCGTACAAGGTGATGTTCCCCGGCCCGACCGGAACCAACGCCGTCGAGGCGGCGCTGAAGCTGGCCCGGAAGGTGAAGGGCCGTGAGGCGATCGTCTCCTTCACCAACGCCTTCCACGGGATGTCGCTCGGCTCCCTCGCCGTGACCGGCAACGCCTTCAAGCGCGCCGGCGCCGGCGTCCCGCTGGTCCACGGCACCCCGATGCCGTTCGACAACTACCTGGACGGCCAGGTCCAGGACTTCCTCTGGTTCGAGCGGCTGCTCGAGGACCAGGGGTCGGGGCTGAACAAGCCCGCCGCGGTCATCGTCGAGACCGTGCAGGGCGAGGGCGGCATCAACGTCGCCAGCGCCGAGTGGCTCCGCGCGCTGGCCGATCTGTGCCGGCGCCAGGACATGCTGCTCATCGTCGACGACATCCAGATGGGCTGCGGCCGCACCGGTGCCTTCTTCTCCTTCGAGGAGGCGGGCATCACCCCGGACATCGTCACCCTGTCGAAGTCCATCAGCGGCTACGGCCTGCCCATGTCGCTCTGCCTGTTCAACCCGGAGCTGGACCTCTGGGAGCCGGGCGAGCACAACGGCACGTTCCGCGGCAACAACCCGGCCTTCGTCACGGCGGCCGCCGCGCTGGACACGTACTGGGCCGACGGGCAGATGGAGAAGCAGACCATCGCCCGCGGCGAGCAGGCCGAGCAGGCCCTCCTGGGCATCTGCGACGAGAACTCCGCCCTCGGCGCCCACTACCGCGGCCGCGGTCTGGTCTGGGGCCTGGAGTTCACCGACAAGAGCCGTGCTTCGGCGGTCTGCGCCCGGGCGTTCGACCTCGGTCTGCTGCTCGAGACCTCGGGGCCGGAGAGCGAGGTGGTGAAGCTGCTGCCGCCGCTCACCGTGACGCCCGAGGAGCTGGACGAGGGCCTGCGCACGCTGGCCCGAGCCGTCCGCGAGACCGCCTGACGCCGCCCCCGCGGCGGCCCACCCGTACGGCGAGGAAAAGAAAGGTTCTGAACACACCGTGATCGTCCGATCGCTCAAGGACATCGAGAACACCGACCGGCACGTCAAGTCGAAGTCCGGCACCTGGGAGAGCAAGCGCATCGTGCTCGCCAAGGAGAAGGTCGGCTTCTCCTTCCACGAGACCGTGCTGTACGCGGGTACGGAGACGTCGATGTGGTACGCGAACCACGTCGAGGCCGTGCTCTGCGTGGAGGGCGAGGCGGAGCTGACCAACGACGAGACCGGTGAGGCGCACTGGATCGAGCCCGGCACGATGTACCTGCTGGACGGCCACGAGCGCCACACGCTGCGTCCCAAGACGGACTTCCGCTGCGTCTGCGTCTTCAACCCGCCCGTCACCGGGCGGGAGGACCACGACGAGAACGGCGCCTATCCTCCCCCAGAGCCCGAGGCCTGGGGGGACCCCCAGCACACCGAGGAGGGCTGACCATGACCACCGCGATCACCGATCTCTACCCGACCCGCGGCGCCACGGAGACGGCCGTCCCCCGCCAGGACCCGGTCGTGTGGTCGGCGCCCGGAGCGCCGGGCCCGATCTCCGCGGCCGATCTCCAGGGGTACGAACACGACGGCTTCCTCGCGATGCCGGAGCTGATCACCCCGGCCGAGGTGGACGTCTACCGCGCCGAGCTGGACCGGCTGGTCAACGACCCGCTGATCCGCGCCGACGAGCGCTCGATCGTCGAGCCGAAGTCGCAGTCGGTCCGTTCGGTCTTCGAGGTCCACAAGATCAGTGAGATCTTCGGGGCCCTGGTCCGCGACGAGCGCGTCGTGGGCCGGGCGCGGCAGATCCTCGGCTCGGACGTCTACGTCCACCAGTCGCGGATCAACGTCAAGCCGGGCTTCGGGGCCTCGGGCTTCTACTGGCACTCGGACTTCGAGACCTGGCACGCCGAGGACGGGCTGCCGCACATGCGGACCGTGTCGGTGTCGATCGCCCTCACCGAGAACCACGACACCAACGGCGGGCTGATGATCATGCCCGGCTCGCACAAGACCTTCCTCGGCTGCGCCGGTGAGACGCCCAAGGACAACTACAAGAAGTCGCTGCAGATGCAGGACGCCGGGACCCCGTCGGACGAGGCGCTGACCGCGTTCGCCGACCGGCACGGCATCCGGCTGTTCACCGGCAAGGCCGGTTCGGCGACCTGGTTCGACTGCAACGCGATGCACGGTTCCGGGGACAACATCACCCCGTACGCGCGCAGCAACGTCTTCATCGTGTTCAACAGCGTGGAGAACGCCGCGCGGGAGCCGTTCGCGGCACCGGTGCCGCGCCCGGACTTCATCGGGGCGCGGGACTTCACACCGGTGAGGTGAGCTCGGGGCCGGTTCCGGGGGACGCTCCGGAGCACGGCGTCGGAGCGCGGTGGCCGCACCCCGGTGCGGCCACCGTGAGGTGCGGGCAGGGGGCCGGCCGCTCATGCGGCCGGCCCCTTCCCGTGCCCGGGGTCGCGGGGACCGGTCGGCCCGCGCGGGAAGGCGATCGCCTCCGGGTCGCCCTCCTTCGCGAGCCGGTCGATGACCGTCCCGGGCCGCGCTCAGCCGGCCAGAGCCGGGAAAGCCGGTGCGGCCCTTGTCCCCGCCGCCGGAGAAGGTGGCGGCGTCGGGGGTGTTGAACGGCCGTCCGCCCTCAGCCCGGGCCGCCGGGTCGGGGTCGGGGTCGGGGTCGGCGGGGAACAGCGCGCCGTAGGAGACGAGGTCGGCCACGCAGTCCCCTCAGGTCGAGCGCACCGAACCGGGCCGGCTGCCGGCCGAGGGCGAGGGCGATCCGTGCGCGGAGGCCGCGGCGGCGTGCCGCCACCGCGCGGCGGCGCCGACATCCCGGCCCGGAAGCACGCCGGACCGCCCCGGGACCGGGCCGACGTGCGCCCTGCCGCAGGACCCGTCGGAGCGCTCCGGGTGCGCCGGCGCATCCGTTGCGCCGGGCCCGGCCGTGGCCGTCGGCACCCTCGTCTCAGCCCGAGAGCACGTCGAGCGCCCGGTCGACGTCCGCCGCCGAGTTGTAGAGGTGGAAGGAGGCCCGCAGATTGCCGGCGCGGGCCGACACGACGATCCCGGCGCGGGCCAGCAGGGGCCGGCGCTCGCCGAGTCCGGGCACGGCGACGATGCCCGAGTCGCCGGGTACGGGCTCGTGCCCGAGCTCCCTCAGTCCTTCCCGGAACCGGGCCGCGAGCGCGGTGTTGTGGGCGTGGACCGCCGCGATGCCGATCTCCTCAAGCAGGGGCAGTGACCGCGCGGCCGCGTGGTAGGCGAGGTACGAGGGCGGCTCGTCGTAGCGCCGGGCGGAACGGGCGAACCGCTCGACGGGCCCGTACGTGCTGCCCTCCGGGTCCTCGGCCGCGAACAGCCCCGCGTGCACCGGGACCAGTGACTCCTGGGCCTCCTCGGTGACGGTGAGGAAGGAGGCGCCGCGCGGGCACATCAGGTACTTGAAACCGCCCGTGACCGTGTAGTCGTACCGGCCGGCGTCCAGCGGCAGCCAGCCGGCTGCCTGGCTGGCGTCCAGCAGGACGCGCGCCCCGTGCGCGGCCGCCGCGGCCCGCACCGCGGGCAGGTCCGCGATCCGGCCGTCGGCGGACTGCACCGCGGAGAGGGCCACCAGCGCGGTGCCGGACGCCACCGCCTCGGCGAGCGAGTCGAGCGGGGCGTACCGCACTTTCAGGTCCCGGGTGGTGAACGGGGTGACCATGGAGCTGAACTCGCCCTCGGGGACGAGGACTTCGGATCCGGCGGGGAGGGATGCCGCGATCAGCCCCACATGGACGGCGACGGAGCCGCCCAGTGCCACGCGGTCCGCGGACACGCCCGTCAGCCGTGCGAAGGAGGCCCGGGCCGCCTCGACGGCACCGGTGCTCCCCGAGCCCTCCGGGCGGCCGTCGGCGATCTCCTGAGCGAGCATTCCGACGGCCTCCACCGAGCGCCTCGGCCACAGACCGCAGCTCGAGGTGTTCAGATAGGTCGACGTGGGCGCGAACTCGGCGCCTCCCAGGGTGTCCATGTGTCCGTACCCTACGGCGCGTCCGGGCGCACCGGGTGATCCGTCCCGCGGCCGGCGGTCAGCCCGGCGGCGAGGCGGTCGACGCAAGGCGGAGGGCGCTTCGTTCCCGGGGCCGGAGCGTCGGCCCCCGGCGTTCCCCCGCACGGGCCGCCGGGGCCGGGCGTCCGTCCTCCGGCCGCGCGGCACACCAACGCGCACGCCGGGCGTGCGTTGAGTCTCCGACCGCGCGGCGGTCGCGCCCGTCCGCCGCGGGGACGCGGGACGGGCGGAGCGGCCGGCGCGTGCCCCCGCGCCGTGACGAGGACCGGTCGGCCGGCCCGCGGAAGGCCGTGACGGGGCCCGGACCGGGACCGGTGGACCGGCGGGGTGGTGGGGAGCCGTCGCGGAGGCCGTCCGGCCGGGCGGGTCGGTGACAGAGGGAAGGGAGTTCGGGCGGGTCCGTCTCGTCGGCCACCCGGTCAGCCTCGCAGGGCCTCCGGATACCCGTCTACCCGTCGCGGCAGCCCCAGCGGGTTGTCGTCGCGCAGCTCGGGCGGGAGCAGGGCGGACGGCGCCGACTGGTAGGTGACGGGCCGCAGCCAGCGCTCGATCGCGGTGACGCCGACCGAGGTCGAGGTGGACGTGGTGGCCGGGTAGGGGCCGCCGTGGTGCTGCGCGGGGGCGACGGCGACGCCGGTCGGCCAGCCGTCGACGAGGACGCGGCCCGCCAGGGCGGTGAGCGAGGCGAGCAGTTCCGCGGCGGGGCCCCCGGCCTCCTCCTCGGAGACGTGCAGCGTGGCCGTGAGATTGCCCGGCAGCCGGGACAGCACCGCCTCCACCTCGTCCGTGCCCTCGTAGCGGGCGACGACCGCGACGGGGCCGAAGCACTCCTCCAGGAGCAGGTCGTGCGGTCCCTCCGCGGTCAGCCGCCTGGCCGGCACGGTCAGGAAACCGGCGCTGACGCTGTGGTCGCCGCACGCGCCGGGGGTGACGGGCGACTCGACGCCCTCCAGTCCGGCCCGCTCGCCCACGCCCGCGATGAAGGCGTCCCGCATCCGGTGGTCGAGCATGACCCCGGGGTCGGTCTCGCTCACCGCGGCGGTCAGGGACTCCAGCAGCCGGTCGCCCGCGTCACCGGCGGGGGCGAGGACGAATCCGGGCTTGGTGCAGAACTGCCCCTCCCCCAGGGTCATCGAGCCGGCCAGCCCGCCGCCGATGGCCTCGGCGCGCTCCGCGGCCGCGGCCTCGGTGATCACGACCGGGTTGAGGGAGCCGAGTTCCCCGTGGAAGGGGATCGGCACCGGGCGGGCGGCGGCCGCGTCGAAGAGGGCGCGTCCGCCGCGCACCGAGCCGGTGAACCCGGCCGCGGCGACCAGCGGATGGCCCACGAGCTCCACGCCCGCCTCGAAGCCGTGCACCAGCACGACGACGTCCTCGGGCAGCCTGGTGCGCCGGGCCGCCGCGCGCAGCAGCGCCGCGCACAGCTCGGAGGTCGCCGGGTGGTCGGGGTGGGCCTTGACGACCACGGGGCAGCCGGCGGCGAGCGCGCTCGCGGTGTCGCCGCCGGGCACGGAGAACGCGAGGGGGAAGTTGCTCGCCGCGTAGACGGCGACCACGCCGAGCGGGATCTTCCAGCGGCGCAGGTCGGGCCACGGCGGGGTGCGCGCGGGGTCGGCGCGGTCGATGCGGATGTCCAGGAAGGAGCCCTCGTCGACCACGTCCGCGAAAGCCCGCAACTGGGCCGTGGTCCTGGCGAGTTCACCGGTCAGCCGAACCGGGCCGAGCGCGGTCTCGGCGTCGGCGGCCTCGATGACGTGCCGGCCCGACTCGTCCAGGAGGTCCGCGGCGGTCCGCAGCAGGGCCGCCCTGGCCCCGCGGTCGCCCAGGGCGGCACGGGCGGCCTCCGCGGACCGTACCGCGCGGTCGACCTCCTCCGCCGTGGCCTCGACCGCGACCTGCTCACGCGGCTTCCCGGTTCGGGGGTCCACACTCCAGACTGGTGCTGCTCCCACCGCGGTTTCCTTCCCCGAGTCGTTCGGTATTCTGAACAGGGTTCCCGATGATGAATAGCAGGGTCGACGGTGACTCTATTTCCGGGCGTTCTGCGCGGTCAAGAAGGGTTGAGGGCCATGGCGACTGCCGACCAGGGTGGGGCACAGGTCAAGTCAGCGGTGCGGACGGTGGAACTGCTCGAGTACTTCGCGGGCCGCCCCGGAATGCACCCGCTGGCGGCTGTCCAGGAGGCCGTCGGCTACCCGAAGTCCAGCCTCTACATGCTGCTGCGCACCCTCGTCGAGCTCGGCTGGGTGGAGACGGACGCGACCGGCACCCGCTACGGCATCGGTGTACGGGCCCTGCTCGTCGGCACGTCGTACATCGACGGCGACGAGGTCGTCGCGGCGGCGCGCCCCACGCTGGACCGGCTCTCGGACGACACCGCGGAGACCATCCACCTGGCCCGGCTCGACGGTACGAACGTCGTGTACCTCGCCACCCGCCAGTCGCAGCACTATCTGCGGCCGTTCGCCCGCGTCGGCCGCCGGCTGCCCGCGCACTCCACCTCGCTCGGCAAGGCGCTGCTGGCGACCCACAGCGACGAACAGGTGCGGAAGATGCTCCCGGAGACGCTGCCCGCGCTCACCGAGCACACCGTCACCGACCGC
The DNA here is from genome assembly GCF_005795905.1 of Streptomyces marianii. Taxonomy (NCBI): domain Bacteria; kingdom Bacillati; phylum Actinomycetota; class Actinomycetes; order Kitasatosporales; family Streptomycetaceae; genus Streptomyces; species Streptomyces marianii. Next base: position 6,686,862 of record NZ_VAWE01000001.1, on the reverse strand, counting down.
GAGCGGCTGATCGACGAGCTGCGGCAGATCCGCGAGCAGGGCTACGCCGTGGACCGGGAGGAGAACACGCTGGGCCTGCGCTGCTTCGGCGTGGCCATCCCCTACCGCACCCCGGCCCGCGACGCGATCAGCTGTTCGGTGCCGGTGGCCCGGCTGACCCCCGCGCACGAGCAGATGATCAAGGACGCGCTGTTCGACGCGCGGGACCGGCTGACGCTCGCCACGCGGCGGCTCTGATGGCTCCCCAGCGCCGGGCCCGGTCGCCGGGCTCCTGGTGCTTCGGGCACCACACCGTGTGGAGCCCGAGACCGCAACCCGCCGGAAAACCGGCGGAACGTCCTGGCCACAGCCACGCGATCACCACGCACACGACAGGCCGAGCACGGCAGAGAGACAGGTACCGATGAACGACGCAGATCAGCGGACCGCGTTGAGGTCAGAGCGGCCCGGAGAGGCCACTCCCCACCCCGCCGCTGCGGAAGGCCCTCTTCGCGAGGCTCGGACGGAGGTCGTCCTCCGCGAGGTACGGCCCGCCGACCTCGACGTCCTCTTCACGCTGATGCAGGACCCCGAGGCCGGGCGCATGGCCGCGTTCACGGCCGAGGACCCGGGCGACCGGGCCCGGTTCGACACCCACTGGGAGCGGGTCCTGGGCACGGACGACGTCAACCGCACCGTCCTCGTCGACGGCGCCGTGGCGGGGCACGCCGCCGTGTACGGACCGCCCGGCGAACGCGAGGTGACGTACTGGATCGACCGCGCCCTGTGGGGGCGGGGTGTGGCCACGGCCGCGCTGAGCGCGCTGCTGCTCATCGTGCCGGAACGGCCGCTGCACGCCCGCGTGGCCGCCGACAACGCAGGTTCCCTGCGGGTACTGGTCAAGTGCGGTTTCACGGTGACCGGGCGGGACAGCGGCTTCGCCCACGCCAGAGGCGAGGAAACCGAGGAACTGCTCCTGCGGCTCGACGGCTGAGGCAGCCGCCCGCCGTCTCCCGGCAGCCGCCCGCCTGGTCGCGGGACTCCCTCGGGCGGGCGGGCGGAGCCCGGGCCGATCCCCCGCGGACCGGACCGACCCCCCGCAGGTGGCCGCCGCGGGCCGGGCGGACCCCCGCGTGGGGAGGCGTCGGGGCTCCTCCCGAGGATGAGGATCCGGTGAGAAAACCGGCCGATCCGGAACGAAGCTCTCCGTACCGCTCGTCCTCCTGCGGGATGAACAAGACGATCAGGCGTGCCGCGGTCTTCAGCCTGCTCCTGGTGTTCGCCCTGCTGCTGCGGGCGACCTGGGTACAGGGCTACGAGGCCAAGGCCCTCGCGGACGACAAGCACAACCGGCGGAACACCATCGCGCGGTACGCGCAGCCGCTCGGCGACATCGTGGTGGCCGGCTCCCCGGTCACCGGCTCGCAGCGGACGGAGGGAGGCGATCTCGCGTACCGGCGCACGCACACGGACGGCGCCCTGTACGCACCCGTCACCGGTTACAGCTCGCAGGCGTACGGGACCACACAGCTCGAAGGCATCTACGGCGATGTGCTCGACGGCACGGACAACCGGCTGAAGAACCCCCTGGACGCGCTCACCGGCAAGCGGGCCCAGCCGGGGGACGTCCTCACCACCATCGATCCCGCGGTGCAGAAGGCCGGTTTCGAGGCGCTCGGCGACAAGAAGGGCGCCGCGGTCGCCGTCGACCCGGAGACCGGACGGATCCTCGGAGTGGTGAGCACCCCGTCGTACGACCCGTCGGAGATCAGCGGGACCACGGACGGCGAGGCATGGCAGCGGCTCACCGGGGACGAGGACCAGCCCATGGTCAACCGGGCCCTGCGGCAGCCGCTGCCGCCCGGTTCGACCTTCAAGCTCGTGGTCGCCGCCGCCGCGCTGGAGGACGGCCTTTACGCCTCCGTGGACGAGCCGACCGACAGCCCCCAGCCCTACACGCTGCCGCACACCAGGACGGTACTGGTCAACGAGAACGCGTCCGCGCCGTGCGAGAACGCCACGATCCGCACCGCGCTGCGGTACTCGTGCAACAACGTCTTCGGGAAGATGGCGGCGCAGCTCGGCGAGGAGAAGGTCCGCGCGATGGCGGAGAAGTTCGGCTTCAACGACTCCGAGCAGGACGTCCCCGTGCGCGCCGCGAAGAGTGTGTACCCGACGGACATGGACGATGCCCAGACGGCGTTGACGGGCATCGGGCAGTTCGAGGTCACAGCCACTCCTCTGCAGATCGCCCTGGTGTCCGCCGCCCTGGCCAACGACGGTCTCATGGCGTCGCCGCATATGGTGTCCAAGGTCGTGGACGCGGACGGGACCACGCTGCAGGAGTACCCGGACTCCGAGACCGAGCGCATCGTCTCCTCGGAGACGGCCGAGCAGCTGCGCAGCGCGATGGTCACGGTCGTCGAGGACGGCACGGGCAGCAACGCCCGGATCGACGGCACCGAGGTCGGCGGCAAGACGGGAACGGCCCAGCACGGGGAGAACAACAGCAAGACGCCGTACGCCTGGTTCACCTCGTACGCCAAGGCCGCCGACGGAAAGCAGGTGGCGGTCGCGGTGATCGTCGAGGACTCCGGGGCGGCCCGCTCCGAGGTGAGCGGCAACGGGCTCGCCGCGCCGGTGGCGGAGAAGATGATGCGGGCGGCGCTGAGGTAGCCCCCGCGCGCGGCCGGGAACGGGGCACGCGGTATGCAGGAGTCGTTCACGCGTCAACTTCTCTTGCGCATGGAGGACTTCGTGCAGCCACTGCCCCGCTCCCTGTCCGGCTGGACCATGGCCGTGTTCGGTCTTCTCGCCGCCGCCATGGGCGTGACGGGACTCGTCGCCCCGGACGCACTGCTCTCGTTGACGGGATTCGAGGCGGTGCCGGACCCCGCACGGACGGAGGGGGACCACACGGTGGTCTTTCTGACCGCGTCCTCGGTGGCCGCGCTCAACATGGGCGCTTACTACGTCCTGGCCGCGCTCTCCGACTGGCGCCCCTTCTTTCGCTGGACGGTCCCGTTCCGCCTGCTGACCTGCACCGTCTTCACCCTGGCCGTGATCGGCGGGCGAGCCCCGGCCGGCTTCCTCGGCGTGGGCCTCTGGGAAGGCCTCGGCGCGCTGGCGACGGGCCTGGCCCTCCGACACGAGGCACGGCGTGCCACTACCTGAGGCCGATCAGCTGCTCGATCGGGTCGATCGCGAAGTACACGACGAACAGCGCCGCCGTGACCCACAGCAGTGCGTTCACCTCCCGCGCCCTGCCCAGCACCGTCTTGAGGACGACGTAGGCGATGAAGCCCGCGCCGATGCCGTTGGTGATGGAGTACGTGAACGGCATCACGGCGATCGTCAGGAACGCGGGGATGGCGATCTCGTACGACAGCCAGTCGATGTGCCGCACCTGGGTCATCAGCAGGAAGCCGACCACGACCAGGGCGGGTGCGGCCGCCTGGGCGGGCACCACCGTGGCGAGCGGGGTGAGCAGCAGGGCCAGGCCGAAGAGCGCGCCCGTGACCACGTTGGCGAAGCCCGTGCGGGCGCCCTCGCCGACACCGGCGGCGGACTCGACGTAGGACGTCGCGGACGAGGCGGAGGCCAGACCGCCCGCGGTCGCGGCAGCGCCGTCGATGAGCAGGATCCGCCCCAGGTTGGGCACGTCGCCCTTCTCGTCGAGCAGCCCGGCCTCGTTGGAGACCCCGACGACCGTGCCCATGGTGTCGAAGAAGTCGCTGAGAACGAGGGTGAACACCAGCAGGACGACGGTGACGGCACTGACCTGCTCGAAGGCTCCGAAGAGGCTGAAGGAGCCCACGAGTCCGAAGTCCGGCAGGGCCACCAGGTCGTCCGGGATGGACGGCACGGTCAGCCCCCAGACGGGCGGGGCGACGTCGGCGACGGCGTCGATGACGATGGCGACGACGGTCATCGTGACGATGGACAGCAGGATCGCGCCGCGCACCTTACGGGTCACCAGGGAGATGGTCAGCAGCACACCGAGGCAGAAGACGAGCACCGGCCAGCCCGACAGATGGCCCGTGGCGCCGAGCTGGACGGGCACGGTGCCCGCCTCGCCGGGGATGCGGGTCGCGAAGCCCGCGCCGATGAATCCGACGAAGGCGATGAACATCCCGATGCCGACGCTGATGGCCTGCTTCAGCTCCTGCGGGATGGCGTGCATGATCGCCTCGCGCAGCCCGGTGACGACGAGGACGGAGATGACGATGCCCTCGATCACCACCAGGCCCATCGCGTCGGGCCAGCTCATCAGCGGCGCGATCTGGTAGGCGACGAGGGCGTTCAGGCCGAGGCCGGCCGCGATGGCGAGCGGCACGTTGCCGCCGACGCCCATGATCACGGTCATCACGGCGGCCACCAGGGCGGTGACGGTGACCAGCTGGGGAGTGGACAGCTGGTTGCCGAACTTGTCCTGGGCGCTGCCGAGGATGATCGGGTTGAGCACGAGGATGTAGGCCATCGTGAAGAACGTGGCGATGCCGCCCCGCACTTCGCGGGCGACGGTCGACCCCCGTTCAGAGATGCGGAAGTAGCGGTCGAAGGTGTTTCTCGCTGGGGTTTCCGGCATGGGCTCTCCTCGGCGGGTGACGATTCCACGCGTGTCGGACGGCTGGATTGTGCCCGCCGGGAGCGACCTTCAGGTTTTCGCCACGTTACTTGGCCACGGCGTTACCCGACTGGACCGCCGGGGCGAACGGGACCCACCGTTGCCCGGCGCCGTCGCGGGCCGGTGCCGGGCGCCGCGTCGCTCCGTGGTCCGGGCGGGCCGCCCGCCGGCCGCCCCGGGCCGGGGAACCTGAGGACCGGGCACCGTCCGTACCGATTCGGCCGAAGGTAAGGGAACGGCAAAGCGACCTCGCTCGTTACGCCAGTCATGACAGCTATGACCCCCGGCTCGAACATCCCCCTGGCCGCCGCCCGCGTGGCGGTGGACGTCGCCGCTCCGGTGCGGCTCGACGTATCGGGCCTGCTGCTCACCGCCGACGGCAAGGTGCGCTCAGACGACGATTTCATCTTCTACAACCAGCCCTCGGGCCCCGGAGTGACGTACCGGTCGGGCGGTGGCTCCGCGCCGGACGCGATCGTCGTCGACACCACGGCGGTTCCGGCCGGAATCGAGAAGATCGTCATCACCGCCAGCCCGGACGCCGCGGGGCAGACCTTCCAGGGCATCGAGCCCACCGCCACGATCCGCGACGCCGACGGCGGCGCGGCGCTGGCGACCTTCACCCCACCGCGTCTGGGCGCGGAGACCGCCCTGGTCGTCGTGGAGATCTACCTGCGGAACGGGGCGTGGAAGGCCCGTGCCGTCGGCCAGGGGTACGCGAACGGGCTGGCCGGCATCGCCACCGACTTCGGCGTCTCCGTCGACGAGGAACCGGCCGCCGCGCCCGCTCCGGCGCCCGCTCCGGCGGCGGCCGCACCCCCGGCGCAGGCACCCGCGGCACCCGCCGCGTCCGCGGCCCCGGCCGGCTCCGGCAAGATCAACCTCGACAAGGGCCGGGTCAGTCTCCAGAAGAACCAGACCGTCTCCCTGGTCAAGGGCGGCCGTCCGCTGCTCTCCCAGGTCAAGATGGGCCTCGGCTGGGAGCCCGCCTACCGCGGCCGGGACATCGACCTGGACGCCTCCGTGATCGCGTACGGCCCGCAGCGCAACCACCTCGACAGTTGCTACTTCGGCAAACTGTCGATCCTGAACGGCGCGATCAAGCACTCCGGCGACAATCTGACCGGGGAGGGCGCGGGCGACGACGAGGTGATCGTCGTGGACCTGGGCAGGCTCCCCGCCGACGCCACGGGACTGGTCTTCACGGTGAACTCCTTCTCGGGCCAGAAGTTCACCGAGGTCGCCAAGGCGTACTGCCGGCTGATCGACGCCGCCTCGGGCGAGGAGCTCGTCCGCTTCGACCTCACCAGCGCCGAACCGCAGACCGGGGTGATGATGGCGAAGCTCATCCGCCAGTACTCGGGCGAGTGGGAGATGACGGCGATGGGCGAGTTCGTGAAGTCCCGTACGGTCCGCGGCATGGTCAAGCCCGCCGCCCAGTCGCTCTAGGGCGTGCCGCGTCACATGGACCGCGAGACGCCGGATCGACGGCACCGGTCGCACTGATCAAACCGTCGATTGAAGCCCGGGCCGCCGCCGTGCGGCGGCGGCCGGGGCAGGCTGCGTCAGAGTTTGGTCAGTTTTGTGAACGGGCTGAGGATCCTGCCTCGTCGCCCTGAGAAGTCGACGAGGACGGCGTCGGCGCCCTCGACGCCGGTGACTCTTCCGAGTCCGAACTGGTCGTGCGATACCCGGTCTCCGACGTCGAAGCGCTCGATCGGCGGGGCGGGCGGGGCGGGGCGGTGGAAGGGACTGGTGGGCAGGTGACGCCGGGAACCGGCAGATTCAGTCATCGCCTGCAGTATGTGCCCTCCCACCCGCTCCCGGGAACCGACCCCGCGGAGGACCGGCCTCCCCCGACCGGCCCCGCACGGATGCGCGACGCCCACCTCGGGTGCGGCGCGGACGCGGTGTCGGGGCCGGCGGCGCGGAACGCGGTGTCAGCCGCGGGAGCGGGCCTTGAACGCCGCCTTGCGGGCGTCCTTCGCCGTCTTCCTGTCGGGGTGGAGACGCCCCATCGCCTCGAGGACGTCGACCGTGGCGGGGTGGTCGACGCGCCAGACCGCATCGAAGAAGCCGCCATGCTGACCCACCAGGCCCACGATCAGGTCCTGGACCTCCGCCAGGTCGCCCTCGGCGTCGAGCTGGGCCGCGATGGTGTCGACGGCGAGCCAGAAGACCATGGCCTCCGGTGGCGGCGGAACGTCCGGTGCGCCGCGCTCGGCGAGCCAGACGCGGGCGAGACCGCCGAGTTCGCGGTCGTCCAGGACGTCCCGGACGGCCGGTTCCGCCTCGGGGCCCGCGAGTGCGAGCGCCTGCTGGCAGCGCAGCCGGCGCATCGGCGCGCCGGGGTCGGTGCCCCGTGCGGCGGCGAGCAGCTCACGGGCGGCCTGCAGCGGGGCACGCGCGCCGAGCCACTGCGCGGTCTCCGCCCGCGCCGCCCCGTCGGGGTAGTACGCCACGCCGTCGAGCAGCGCGTCCGCGTCCTTGCCGGCGAGGTCGCCGACGACCGGAACCGACTCCCCGCTCTCGACCAGGCGGTTCCTGACTCCGTACAGTCCGAGCGGGGTGAGCTTCACCAGCCCGTAGCGGGAGATGTCCTCCTCGACGCCCGGGAGCGCGGGCTCGGCGCCCTCCTCGGCCATCAGCGCCTCGTCGACCGGCCGGTACTCCACCAGCCCGATCGGCTCCAGTACCCGGAACTGGTCGTCGAGGCGCATCATCGCGTCGGAGACCTGCTCCAGCACGGCGTCGGTGGGCTCCCGCATGTCGTCCGGCACGATCATCGACGCGGCGAGGGCCGGCAGCGGAACCTGCTCCTCCACATCTCCCGTCCCCCCGGCCGTCAGCAGGTAGAGGTTGCCGAGGACGCCGTCGAGGAACTCCGTCTCCGCCTCGGGGTCCCAGCCGAGCGCGTCGAAGTCGATCCCGCCGTCCTGGCCGATGATCGCGTCCGGATCCTCCAGCACGGGCGCGATGGCGTCGTCGAAGACCGCGTCGAAGGCGTCCTGCCAGAGTGCGAGCACGTCCTGCGGGCTGCCGCCGGTGACCAGCGGCAGCGCGCCGCCGGCGGTGACCGTGCCGAAGTCGGCGCCTTCGCCCTCCGGATCCGTGACCTCGACGAGCCCGGTGTCCACGGCGATCCGCCATGCCTCGCTGGCGTACGCCCGGCCGTCCTCGTCCGGGGACATCCCCAACGCCTCAGCCGCTGGAGCGAGTTGCTCGTCGGGGAGCTCACCGCCCGCGCCGACCCTGGTCTCCGGTCCGGCCCAGCGGGCCAGCCGCACCGCCCGGGCGAGCAGGGGCGCGCCCAGCGCGTCCCGCGCCAGTTCCGCGTCCGAGTGCAGTCGCACGGGCGGCAGGGCACGGCGCCCGGCGGGGCGGTCTGCTGGCATCTGGAGGCTCTCCTCGACTGTGGGCGATCCGGCTCGTGGCGGCCCCCAGCGTAGACGCAAATCGCCCGATGCCTTCCGATTCATGTGCCCGTCAACCCCCGTACACCCGGCACCCCTTGACAACTCAGGCATCCACACAAGACATTGACGCGCGTAGAACCATCAGTGGTCCCACATGCCACCCCTCAACCCTCACACCGGAGTTCCCTGATGTCTTCCATACCGAGATCAGCCGCCGTCGCAGCCGTCGTGGCCTCCGCACTGGCCGCCGGCCTGCTCGCCGGTTCCTCCTCGGCCGCCGCCGATGCCGTGAACGCGGACCCGACCGTCCGCATTCACGACATCCAGGGCACGACCCGTACGTCCCCACTCGTCGGCCACCAGGTCACGGACGTCGAGGGCATCGTCATCGGTGTCCGTACGTACGGCTCCTCCCGCGGATTCTGGATCCAGGACCCCCAGGCCGACGCCGACCCCGCCACCAGCGAGGGAATCTTCGTCTACACGGGCTCCACCCCGACGGTCGCCGCCGGCGACGCGGTCAGGGTCTCGGGCACGGTCGGCGAGTACGTACCCGGTGGCCTCAACTCCGGCAACCAGTCGATCACCCAGATCTCCAAGCCGACGATCACCGTGGTCTCCTCCGGGAACGCGCTGCCCGCACCGGTGACGATCACCGCCCGTTCCGTGCCGTCGGCGTACGCGCCCGAGGGCGACCCCGCGGCCGGGAACAGCATCAACGCGCTGCCGCTGCGACCCCGTGCGTACGCCCTGGACTACTACGAGTCCCTGGAGGGCAGCAACGTCCGGATCGGTTCCTCGCGCGTCGTCGGCGCCACCGACCCGTACTCGGAGCTGTGGGTCACGGTGAAGCCGTGGGAGAACCGCACCGTGCGCGGCGGCACCCGCTACGGCTCGTACGCCTCCCAGAACACGGGCCGGCTCCAGATCCAGTCGCTCGTGCCGACCGCCCAGCAGCCGTTCCCGAAGGCGAACGTCGGTGACGTGCTGTCCGGGACGACCGAGGGCCCGCTGGACTTCAGCCAGTTCGGCGGCTACACCATCACGGCCCGGACCCTCGGCACGGTGAAGGACCGCGGTCTGGAGCGCGAGCGCGCCCGCCAGGAGCGCCGCGGTGAGCTGTCCGTGGCCACGTACAACGTGGAGAACCTGGACCCGTCCGACCCGCAGGAGAAGTTCGACGCCCTGGCCCGGGCCGTCGTCGAGAACCTCGCCACGCCGGACATCATCGCCCTGGAGGAGATCCAGGACAACACGGGCGCGAAGAACGACGGCGTGGTCGCCGCGGACCAGACCGTCCGCAAGTTCACGGAGGCGATCGTCGCCGCCGGCGGTCCGGCGTACGACTTCCGCTCGGTCGACCCCGAGAACAACAAGGACGGAGGCCAGCCCGGGGGCAACATCCGCCAGGTGTTCCTCTTCAACCCCGAGCGGGTCTCCTTCACCGACCGTGCGGGCGGCACGGCGACCGCCGCGACCGGTGTCGTGCGGGAGAAGGGCCGCGCCGCCCTGACCCTCTCCCCCGGCCGGGTCGACCCGGCCAACGCGGCCTGGGAGAACAGCCGCAAGCCGCTCGCGGGAGAGTTCGTCTTCTGCGGCCGCACGGTGTTCGTCATCGCCAACCACTTCGGTTCGAAGGGCGGCGACGAGAGCCTGACCTCGCACCACCAGCCGCCGGCCCGGTCCTCCGAGGCCCAGCGCCTCCAGCAGGCCCAGACCGTGAACACCTTCGTGAAGGACATCCTGAAGGCCCAGCGCAACGCCGACGTGGTCGTACTCGGGGACATCAACGACTTCGAGTTCTCCCAGACCACGAAGGCGCTGACGGACGGCGGTGCGCTGTACCCGGCCATCAAGTCGCTGCCGCGCGCGGAGCGTTACTCGTACGTGTACCAGGGCAACAGCCAGGTGCTGGACCAGATCCTGACCAGCCCGTCGATCCGCGACTTCAGCTACGACAGCGTCCACATCAACGCGGAGTTCGCGGACCAGAACAGCGACCACGACCCGCAGGTGCTGCGCTTCCGCCCGTAACCGCGGAGCAGCCGGAACGCCCGGCGGGACGCACAGCGGCCGGGCGCCCGTCGCGGCGCCCGGCTCCGTCGCGGCACCGGGCAGGTCGGCCGCGGCGGTCCCGGACGCCCGCGCTCTCCCCGAGCGCGGGCGTCCGGCGCGTCACGCGGCCGCCCGTCGGGCCGGGCGGTCGTGGCCCCGGCCACTGCGCGGTAGGGAAGCAGGCCCCGGCGCCCCCAGCGCCTCCCCGGTGCGCCTGCCCGCCCTCCCGCTCGGCCGGTCGAGGACACGGGCGCTGTCCGTGGCAGCGGCCCCAGGCCCGGCGTTTCACCTCACCGCGCCAAACTCTTCAGCAACGCTTTTCCTTGAACCCAAGCAGAACTAAGTGGACCTTCACAGTTGTCAGGGCGGACGCTTCGGCTCGCCCGGCTGCACCCGGCGACGCCGCGCGCGCACCGGGCCGGTACGGCCCCGGAGGTCCCCGGCCGGGCTCAGTCGTACACGTAGGTCGAGCCGAGGACTGCGGCGTGCTCCAGGACGTCCTCGAGGGGATCGTCGATCTGGCCGGTCGAGACCAGCGCCACCACCGGGGCGTTGTGCGAGTCGCTGTGGGTCTCGTCGGCGTGCGCGAGCCCGCACGGTCCCGCCACGGCCCACAGCGTCAGCGTTCCGAGCACGACCGGCCTGGTCTTCATGTCGATTCCTCGCCTTGGCGTTTCGTAGGACTCCACGGTCACCTGTTCATCCGTCCGGCGGCGCCGGAGGTCACGTGGAGTCACCCGAAAGCGTCGGCGAACCCCGGGGAGTGGACCTCCGGTCCCCGGGGCGGCGGCCGCGGACCTCAGTTGTGGCTGTGGAGCACCTCGTTGAGGCCGCCCCAGACCGCGTTGTTCGGACGGGCCTCGACGGCGCCGGTCACCGAGTTCCGGCGGAAGAGGATGTTCGAGGCGCCGGACAGCTCACGGGCCTTGACGATCTGTCCGTCGGGCATGGTGACCCGGGTGCCCGCGGTGACGTACAGACCGGCCTCGACGACGCACTCGTCGCCGAGCGCGATCCCGACACCCGCCTCGGCACCGATCAGACAGCGCTCGCCGACGGCGATGACCACGTTGCCGCCGCCGGAGAGCGTGCCCATGGTGGAGGCGCCGCCGCCGATGTCGGAGCCGTCGCCGATCACCACGCCGGCGGAGATACGGCCCTCGACCATGGAGGTGCCGAGGGTGCCCGCGTTGAAGTTGACGAAGCCCTCGTGCATGACCGTGGTGCCCTCGGCGAGATGCGCACCGAGCCGGACGCGGTCGGCGTCGGCGATCCGGACGCCCTTGGGCGCCACGTAGTCCGTCATCCGCGGGAACTTGTCGATCGAGGTCACCTGGAGGTGGAGACCCTCGGCACGGGCGTTGAGCCGCACCCTCTCGACGTTGTCGACGGCGACCGGTCCCAGGGAGGTCCAGGCGACGTTGGCGAGCAGCCCGAAGACCCCGTCGAGGCTCTGGCCGTGCGGGCGCACGAGCCGGTGCGAGAGCAGGTGGAGGCGCAGGTAGGCGTCGTGCGCGTCGATCGGCTTCTCGTCGAGCGAGGCGATGACCGTGCGTACGGCGACGACCTCGACTTCGCGCCGGGCGTCCACACCGACGGCCCTGGCGGCGCCCTCACCGAGCAGGTTGACCGCCTGGTCGGGCGTGAGCCGCTCGGTACCGGCAGGGCCGGGCTCGGCGGAGAGCTCCGGGGCGGGGAACCAGGTGTCGAGCACGGTGCCGTCACCGGCGATGGTGGCGAGGCCGGCGGCGACGGCGCCGGTGGGGCGAGGTGCGGTGGTGCTGTCGGGCGAGTCAGTCATGAGAAGAACCTAACCGGCGGGGCCGGGCGGGGGCGAACCGGTCTCAGGTGCCGGTCGTGCGCCCCGGCGGCCCGTCCGTCAGACCGGACCGGTCGGCGACCCGCCCGGCGGACAGGAGCCGGTCCAGCATCTCGCGCGTGTACTCCTCGTCGTAGACGGTGTCCGTGAGCAGGACCTGGAGGCAGATCCCGTCCATCAGCGCCACCAGGGCCCGGGCCGTCACCGGGTCGCTGCGGCGGGCGAGCACCTCGGCGACGCCGTCGGCCCACTCCGCCGCGACGGGGCGCAGCGCGGGGCGGCGCAGGGCGGCGAGATAGAGCTCGTACTCCAGCTCCACCCCGCTCCGCTCGCGCCCGAGCCACTCCCCCATCAGCCGGGCCAGCTCAGCGGCCGCATCCCGGCCGGGGTCCGCGAGGGCCCCGCTGTGCCGGACGGCGGCCGCGAAGCTCTCGTTGGCCTGGCGCAGCGCGGCGACGAGCAGCTCGTCCAGCGAGGCGAAGTGATACGTCGTCGAGCCGAGCGGCACGTCCGCCTCGGCGGCGACCGTGCGGTGGCTCAGTCCGGCGATGCCGCGGCGCCCGACCACCCGGATGGCGGCGTCGATGATGCGCTGGCGCCGATCGGGGTCGTACCGGCGTCCCATCAGTGCGCGCCGCCGAGGTTGAGCACGACGACACCCGCGACGACCAGCGCGATGCCGGCGATCTTCACGAGGCTGGTGGACTCGTTCAGGAACACCATGCCGATCGCCGCGACGGCGGCGGTTCCGACGCCCGCCCAGATCGCGTACGCCGTACCGACGGAGAGCGTCTTCAGTGTCTGCGCAAGCAGGACGAAGGCGATCATGTACCCGATGACGGTGACCAGTGAGGGCCAGAGCCGGGTGAAGCCCTCGCTGTACTTCATCGCCGTGGTGCCGGCGACCTCCGCCGCGATCGCTGCGGCCAGCAGTCCGTATGCCATGTGTACGACCGTACACAACAAGGGGCCCGGTCGTACACGAGGAGACGGGTACCGGCGTCCTCCGATGTGTTCGGGACAGCTACCGTGTCCCGGTCAGATGAGGCGACTGGGTGGGGGGCAAGACACATGCCGGACAACATGGGGCCGAGATCCGGACCGTACGACGGCACACCAGGCTCGGGTGGTGTGCCCGGCCACGGCCACCCTTCGGGCTGGAGCGGGACGCCGGGATACGGCGGGGGGCCCGGCTGGGGCGGCTGGGGACCTCCCCCGGCACCGAAGCCGGGAGTGATACCGCTGCGTCCGCTCGATCTCGGTGACGTCCTGGCCGGCGTGTTCGCATCGATCGGCCGTGGCTGGAAGCAGCTGTACGGCACGGCCGTCGCCGTCTACCTCGCCGCCGCGCTGCTGGTCGGCGGGGCGATCGCGGTGGCGTACTCGGCGGTCGGAGACCGGCTGCACGAGATCATCGACCTGCCCCGGAGCGGGGAGCCTTCCTGGGACCAGGTTCAGCCCCTGGTCGTCGCGTTCGTGTGCGTCTGGGTGTTCGCCCTCGTGGTGATGCTCCTGTCCACGGGGGTGGTCACGGCCGCGGTCCCCGCCGTCCTCCAGGACACGGTTCTCGGCCGGCCGGTCGTCTTCGGCGCGGTCTGGCGCCGGGCCTGGGCGAGGGTTCCGGCGGTGCTCGGAACCGTCCTCCTCACCGGCCTGATCGCTCTCGTGCCCATCGCCCTGCTGATGTTCGGCTTCGTGGCCGTCACGGTCGGCCTGCTGTCCTCGCTGGACGGAGACGGCGGCGCGGCGGGCGGGCTCGCCGCCCTCGGCTTCCTCGGGGTACTGGCCACCGCGCCGGTCACGGTCTGGCTCTGGGTGAAGTTCAGCCTGGCCGCCCACGTCGCGGTCTTCGAGGGACAGGGCCCGATCCGCTCGATGCGCCGCTCCTGGGACCTGGTGCGCGGCGGCTGGTGGCGGATCTTCGGGATCTCGCTGCTCGGCTATCTGATGGCGGCGGTGGTGAGCATCGTGATCCGCGAGGCGGTCGACGTGGCGAGCGTCTTCCCGATGGCGGGTACCGCGCCGCTGGACGAGGGCGAGGACCTCGCGACGCTCCTCGTCGGGATGTCCGGCTGGCTCGCCCTGGCCATGGTCGGCCAGCTGGTCGCGCAGATCGTCACCTCGACGTTCCCCCAGCTGGTGACCGGGCTCCTCTACGTCGACCAGCGCATCCGCGTCGAGAACCTGGCGCCGGTGCTGGCCTCCGCGGCGGGCGGTACGGGACCGCGTCCGTCGGCCCCGCCGGTCGCCGGCTGACCCCGGGACGGGGCCCGTACGCACGAACGGCCGTGCCCGCCAGTCTGCCTGGCGGGCACGGCCGTACCGGTCCCGTGGACCATCACGTCTCCGTGCCCCGGACGTCCCGGACGCCCTCCCACGACGGACGGCCTCCTGTGACGGAGGCCTCCGTGCCGGAGCGCGCCACGGCACCGCGCCCCGGGTGTCGGGGCGGGGCCGAAGGGTCTCAGACGTTGAAGCCGAGCGCCCTCAGCTGCTCACGGCCGTCGTCCGTGATCTTGTCCGGTCCCCACGGCGGCATCCAGACCCAGTTGACCTTCAACTCGTTGACGATGCCGTCGGTCGCGGCCTTCGCCTGGTCCTCGATCACGTCCGTCAGCGGGCAGGCCGCGGACGTCAGCGTCATGTCCAGGGTCGCGATGTTGGCGTCGTCGATGTGGATGCCGTAGATCAGCCCGAGGTTGACCACGTCGATGCCCAGCTCGGGGTCGACGACGTCGTACAGGGCCTCGCGGACCTCCTCCTCGGACGCCTTCGCGCCCGTCGGCGCCGCGGCCTCGGAGGAGAAGGTCTCCTCGTCCGGCCAGTCCTTCTCCGCCGTGGTCTCGCGGTTCTCAGTCATGCGGTCTTCCCTTCGGACAGCGCCTTCGCCGTCGCGTCCTTCCATGCCATCCAGCTCAGGAGGGCGCACTTCACGCGCGCCGGGTACTTGGAGACGCCGGCGAACGCGACCGCGTCCTCCAGCACCTCCTCCATCGCGTCGTCCGGCTCGATCTGGCCCTTGGACTGCATCAGCTCCAGGAACGTCGCCTGGATCTTCTGCGCCTCGGCGAGCTCCTTGCCGACGAGCAGTTCGTTCAGCACGGAGGCCGACGCCTGGCTGATGGAGCAGCCCTGCCCCTCGTAGGAGACGTCCTCGATACGTGTGCCGTCGTACTTCACCCGCATCGTGATCTCGTCGCCGCAGGTGGGGTTGACGTGGTGCACCTCGGCGTCGCCGTCCCGCAAGCCCCGCCCGTGCGGGTGCTTGTAGTGGTCCAGGATGACGTCCTGGTACATCGAATCAAGCTTCACGTCAGGCCCCTCAGCCGAAGAAGTTACGGACGTGCTCCAAGCCGTCGACCAGGGCGTCCACCTCGCCGGGCGTGGAGTACAGATAGAACGACGCCCTGGTGGTCGCGGGAATTCCGTACCGGAGGCACACCGGCCGTGCGCAGTGGTGGCCGACCCGGACGGCGATGCCCTGCTCGTCGAGCACCTGCCCCACGTCGTGCGGGTGGATGTCCCCGAGCACGAAGGAGATCGCCGCGCCGCGGTCCTCGGCCGTGACCGGGCCGATGATCCGCAGGCCGGGGACCTCCTGCAGCCGCTGGACGGCGTACTCGGTGATCGCGTGCTCGTGCTGCGCGATCCGGTCCATGCCGATCGCGTCGAGGTAGTCCACGGCGGCACCGAGGCCGACGGCCTGGGCGATCGGGGGCGTCCCGGCCTCGAACTTGTGCGGCGCCGGGGCGTACGTCGACGAGTGCATCGAGACGGTCTCGATCATCTCGCCGCCGCCCAGGAACGGCGGGAGGTCCTCCAGCAGCTCCTGGCGGCCCCAGAGCACGCCGATGCCGGTCGGGCCGCACATCTTGTGGCCCGTGAAGGCGACGAAGTCGGCGCCGAGGGCCTGGACGTCCAGCGGCATGTGCGGGGCGGCCTGCGAGGCGTCGACCAGGACGAGCGCGCCGACCTCCTGCGCCCGGCGGACGATCTGCTCGACCGGGTTGACCGTCCCCAGGATGTTGGAGACCAGCACGAAGGAGACGATCTTCGTCTTCTCCGTGATGACCTCCTCGATGTTGGAGAGGTCGAGGCGGCCGTCGTCGGTGAGGCCGAACCACTTCAGCTTCGCGCCGGTGCGCTGGGCCAGCAGCTGCCAAGGAACGATGTTGGAGTGGTGCTCCATCTCCGTGATGACTATCTCGGTCTCGCGGTCCACGCGGTAGGGCTCGTCGGCCCAGCCCAGCATGTTCGCCACGAGGTTCAGCGACTCCGACGCGTTCTTGGTGAAGATCACCTCGTCGCGGCTCGGCGCGTTGACGAAGGAGGCGACCTTGTCGCGAGCGCCCTCGTACAGTGCCGTGGCCTCCTCGGCGAGCACGTGCACTCCGCGGTGGACATTGGCGTTGTAGCGCTCGTAGTACTCGGCGACCGCGTCCAGCACCTGGCGCGGCTTCTGCGAGGTCGCCGCGTTGTCCAGGTACACGAGCTTCCTGCCGTCGTGGAGCACGCGGTCCAGGATCGGGAAGTCCTTGCGGATCGCCTCGGTGTCGAGGAGGCCCGGCATCTGTGTCACGCGGATACGCCACCCTTCGTGTAGGCCTCGTAGCCCTCGGCCTCGAGCTTGTCGGCGAGCTCGGCTCCGCCGGACTCGGCGATGCGGCCGTTCGCGAACACGTGGACGAAGTCGGGCTTGATGTAGCGCAGGATGCGCGTGTAGTGGGTGATCAGCAGGGTGCCGACCTCACCGGTCTCGCGGACGCGGTTGACCCCCTCGGAAACCGTGCGCAGCGCGTCGACGTCGAGGCCGGAGTCCGTCTCGTCGAGGATCGCGATCTTCGGCTTGAGGAGCTCCAGCTGGAGGATCTCGTGGCGCTTCTTCTCCCCGCCGGAGAAGCCCTCGTTCACGTTCCGCTCGGCGAACGAGGGGTCCATCTGGAGGCTCGCCATGGTCTCCTTGACCTCCTTCACCCAGGTACGCAGCTTGGGCGCCTCGCCGCGGATCGCGGTGGCGGAGGTGCGCAGGAAGTTGGAGACCGAGACACCGGGGACCTCGACCGGGTACTGCATGGCGAGGAAGACGCCGGCGCGGGCGCGCTCGTCGACGGACATCTCCAGGACGTCCTCGCCGTCCAGGGTCACGGTGCCACCGGTGATCGTGTACTTGGGGTGGCCCGCGAGGGAGTAGGCGAGGGTCGACTTGCCGGAGCCGTTGGGGCCCATGATGGCGTGGGTCTCGCCCTGCTTAACGGTCAGGTCGACGCCCTTGAGGATCTCCCGGGGGCCGTTCTCGGCCTCGACGGAGACGTGCAGGTCGCGGATTTCAAGCGTTGCCATGGGTGACTCAGGACTCCTGGGTGACGGAGACGAGCACATCGTCCCCTTCGATCTTTACGGGGTACACGGGGACGGGGCGCGTCGCGGGAAGGCCGGACGGTTTGCCGGTGCGGAGGTCGAAGCTGGAGCCGTGCAGCCAGCACTCGATCTGGCAGTCCTCCACTTCGCCCTCGGAGAGGGAGACGTTCGCGTGCGAGCAGATGTCGTGGATCGCGAACACCTCGCCCTCCGTACGGACGACGGAGACCGGCGTGCCGTCGAGTTCCACCCGCTTCGGGGTGTCCTCCTCCAGCTCGCTCAGCCCACAGGCGCGGACGAAGGCCATCAGACGGACGCCTCCAGCTCCGCCTCGATCTTGGCGATGAGGCGCTCCTCCACGTCCGGCAGACCGATCTGCTGGACGAGTTCGGCGAAGAAGCCGCGGACGACGAGGCGGCGGGCCTCGGCCTCCGGGATCCCCCGGGCCATCAGGTAGAAGAGCTGCTCGTCGTCGAAGCGGCCGGTGGCGGAGGCGTGGCCGGCGCCGACGATCTCACCGGTCTCGATCTCCAGGTTCGGCACGGAGTCGACGCGGGCGCCGTCGGTCAGAACCAGGTTGCGGTTCATCTCGTAGGTGTCGGTGCCCTCGGCCCTGGCCTCGATGAGGACGTCACCGATCCAGACGGCGTGCGCGTCGTCGCCCTGGAGCGCGCCCTTGTAGACGACGTTGGACTTGCAGTGCGGCGTGTTGTGGGTGACCAGGAGGCGGTGCTCCTGGTGCTGGCCGGCATCGGTGAAGTACAGGCCGAACAGCTCGGCCTCGCCGCCCGGACCCGCGTACTCGACACGGGGGTGGAGGCGCACGACGTCGCCGCCGAAGGTGATCACGACCGACTTGAAGGTGGCGTCACGGCCGACGAGCGCGTTGTGCTGCGAGCAGTGCACCGCCGTGTCGTCCCAGTCCTGGACGGAGACGAAGGTGACCTTGGCGCCGTCGCCGATCAGGAAGTCCACGTTGGCGGCGCGAACGGCGTCACCGGTGTGGTCGATGACGATGACGACCTCGGAGAAGGCGCCGATCTCGAAGACCGTGTGCCCGAAGGTGGTGCCGCCCTCGCCGTGCAGGGTGACCCGCACCGGCTCGGCCAGGACCGTCTCCTTGGGGACCGAGACGACGGTGGCCTTCTCGAACGAGGAGAACGCCTGCGCGGCGACGCGGTCGACGGGCGTGCCCGCCCTGCCGATGCGCGCGTCGTCACGGCCGACGGACTCGACGGTGACGCCGTCGGGGGCGTTCACCTCCGCCTTGATCGAACCGTCGGCCCGTGCGGTGCCTTCGTGGAGGCCCTTCAGGCGCTCCAGCGGCGTGAACCGCCACTCCTCCTCGCGGCCGTGCGGGACCGGGAAGTCCGCCACGTCGAAGGACGGGGGCGCGCTCATGCGCGTGGCGACGGTCGACTCCGCGGCCACCGCGATCGAGCCGGCGGTGGTGGAGCCCACCGGGATGTTCTGAGCCTCAGCCATGGCTGTCGTGTTGCTCGCTTCCTACGTGAGAATTCTGCGTCGCTGCGGGTGGGGCGCCGGCGTCAGCCGACCGCGCCCTCCATCTGCAGCTCGATCAGCCGGTTGAGCTCCAGGGCGTACTCCATGGGCAGCTCCTTGGCGATCGGCTCGACGAAGCCGCGCACGATCATCGCCATCGCCTCGTCCTCGGAGAGGCCGCGGCTCATCAGGTAGAAGAGCTGGTCCTCGGAGACCTTGGAGACGGTGGCCTCGTGCCCCATGGAGACGTCGTCCTCGCGGACGTCGACGTACGGGTAGGTGTCGGACCGGGAGATCGTGTCGACGAGCAGAGCGTCGCAGAGCACGTTGGACTTGGCACCGGGGGCACCCTCGCCGATCTCGATCAGACCGCGGTACGAGGTGCGGCCGCCGCCTCGCGCCACCGACTTGGAGACGATGTTCGACGAGGTGTTCGGCGCCATGTGGACCATCTTGGCGCCGGCGTCCTGGTGCTGGCCCTCGCCCGCGAAGGCGATGGACAGGGTCTCGCCCTTGGCGTGCTCGCCCATCAGGTACACGGCGGGGTACTTCATCGTGACCTTGGAGCCGATGTTGCCGTCGACCCACTCCATGGTCGCGCCCTCGTACGCCACGGCGCGCTTGGTGACCAGGTTGTAGACGTTGTTCGACCAGTTCTGGATGGTCGTGTAGCGGCAGCGGGCGCCCTTCTTGACGATGATCTCGACCACGGCGCTGTGCAGCGAGTCCGAGGAGTAGATCGGGGCGGTGCAGCCCTCGACGTAGTGGACGTAGGCGTCCTCGTCGACGATGATCAGCGTCCGCTCGAACTGGCCCATGTTCTCGGTGTTGATCCGGAAGTAGGCCTGGAGCGGGATCTCGACGTGCACGCCCTTCGGCACGTAGATGAAGGAGCCGCCGGACCACACCGCGGTGTTCAGCGAGGCGAACTTGTTGTCACCGGCGGGGATGACCGTGCCGAAGTACTCCTTGAAGAGCTCAGGGTGCTCCTTCAGCGCGGTGTCGGTGTCCAGGAAGATGACGCCCTGCTCCTCCAGGTCCTCGCGGATCTGGTGGTAGACGACCTCGGACTCGTACTGCGCGGCGACACCGGCCACGAGGCGCTGCTTCTCGGCCTCGGGGATGCCGAGCTTGTCGTACGTGTTCTTGATGTCCTCGGGCAGGTCCTCCCAGGACTCCGCCTGCTTCTCCGTGGACCGAACGAAGTACTTGATGTTGTCGAAGTCGATGCCGGAGAGGTCGGAGCCCCAGTTCGGCATGGGCTTCTTGTCGAAGAGCCTCAGGCCCTTCAGACGCATCTTCAGCATCCACTCGGGCTCGGACTTCTTCGCGGAGATGTCCCGGACCACGTCCTCCGAGAGGCCGCGCTTCGCGGACGCGCCCGCGATGTCGGAGTCGGCCCAGCCGTATTCGTACTTGCCCAGGCCCTCGAGCTCAGGGTGGGCAGTCTCCGTGGGGAGAGTCATGCGGGGTTCCTCCCGGCCGTGCTTGCAGATGCTTGCGAAGTGGTCTTGTCGGTGTTGCTGGTCGTGCTGGTCCCGCCGGATCCGTCGGCCGGCCGGCCGTCGGGCCGGTGGCCGGCCTTCGGGATGAAGGTCGTGCACACGCCGTCGCCGTGGGCGATGGTGGCCAGACGCTGTACGTGCGTGCCGAGCAGACGGGAGAAGACCTCGGTCTCCGCCTCGCACAGCTGCGGATACCGCTCGGCCACATGGGCGACGGGGCAGTGGTGCTGACACAGCTGCTCGCCGACCGGAGCGTTACGCGCCGTGGCAGCGTACCCGTCCGCGGTCAACGCCCTGGCCAGAGCATCGGTACGCGCCTCGGGATCGGCGGCCTCCACGGCCCGGCGGTACGCCTCGGCCTGGGCCTCCATGCGGTCACGGGCGAAGGCCGCTACGGCGGCCTCGCCTCCCGCGTTCTCCTCGATCCAGCGGAGGGCGTCCACGGCGAGCACGTCGTAGGACTGGTCGAAGGCATCCCGACCGCAGTCGGTGAGCGCGAAGACCTTGGCGGGCCTGCCGCGGGTGCGGGCGCCGTACACGCGCTGCTCACGGGCCGCGACGACGTCGTCTGAGACGAGTGCGTCCAGATGACGGCGCACGGCGGCCTGGGTGAGTCCGAGACGCCCGGCGAGATCGGCGACGGTGGACGGGCCGTGGTCCAGGATCGACCGCGCGACCCGGTTGCGGGTGGACCGCTCCCCGGTCGCGAGCTCCTCCTGGGGGGACTCCCCCACAGCTCCGCCGTTTTTCACAACGCCATTGTTGCGTAATTCCCGAGAGACTGACAAGCCGCGCCCCGCCGGGCGGGCGGTGCCGTGCATCACTTAGGGAAACCTAACCTGACCTGCGGAAACGATCAGCCGTGGGATCGATCCGGCGGCGTCCGGCACGGGCCGGCGGAGGGCGCACCCGGTGCCCGCCCACCCCCGCTGACCGGCGATTCGTCCCTCCCGGAGCGCCTTGCGCAGCGCCGTCCCGAGGCTGCGGCCACCACCTCCCGGGCACCACGGCGGGTGGCCGGATCCGTGCCCTCCCCCGGGCCGGGATCCCGCCCCGGGGCGCCGGTGGCCCCTCACCCCTCCCTAGACTGCCCGGCATGAACAACGAGTCCGCCGTCCGGGTACGGGGCCTGGTCAAACGGTACGGAGCCAGAACCGCGGTGGACGGGCTCGACCTGGACGTCCGCACCGGCACGGTCACCGCCGTCCTCGGCCCGAACGGGGCCGGGAAGACCACCACCGTCGAGACCTGCGAGGGCTACCGCCGCGCCGACTCCGGCACGGTCCGCGTCCTCGGCCTCGACCCGGTCGCCGACGCCGCGCGGCTACGCCCGCGGATCGGTGTGATGCTGCAGTCCGGCGGCGTGTACTCGGGCGCCCGAGCGGACGAGATGCTGCGCCACATGGCGAAGCTGCACGCCCACCCCCTCGACGTGGACGCCCTGGTCGAACGGCTCGGCCTCGGCTCCTGCGGCCGGACGGCGTACCGGCGGCTCTCGGGCGGCCAGCAGCAGCGGCTGGCGCTGGCCATGGCCGTCGTGGGACGCCCCGAACTGGTCTTCCTGGACGAGCCGACCGCCGGACTCGACCCCCAGGCCCGGCGCGCCACCTGGAACCTCGTGCGCGAGCTGCGCGCCGACGGGGTGACGGTCGTGCTGACCACGCACTTCATGGACGAGGCGGAAGCACTCGCCGACGACGTCGCGATCGTCGACGCGGGCCGGGTCGCCGCCCAGGGCAGCCCCGAGCAGCTGTGCCGCGGCGGCGCCGAGAACACGCTCCGCTTCACCGGCCGTCCCGGCCTGGACCTCGGCTCCCTGCTGAAGGCGCTGCCGGACGGCACCGCGGCGGCCGAGCTGACGCCGGGCGCGTACCGGATCAGCGGCACCGTCGACCCGCAGCTGCTCGCCACCGTCACCTCCTGGTGCGCGCAGCACGGGGTGATGCCGGACGGCATCTCGGTGGAGCGCCACACCCTCGAGGACGTCTTCCTGGAGCTCACGGGGAAGGAGCTGCGGTCGTGACCGCTGAGGTGACCACGGACCGGACGTCGGGCACACCGGAATCGCCCGGCGGCAGGGGTACGTACGCCCCGAGGCCGGGCGGTGCGCCGGTCGTCCGGATGATCGCGGCGCAGGCGGCGCTGGAGACGCGGATGCTGCTCCGCAACGGCGAGCAGCTGCTGCTGACGGTGATCATCCCGTCGCTGCTGCTGGTGCTCTTCTCGACCGTCGACATCGTCGACACGGGCGGGGGCCGGGCCGTCGACTTCCTCGCTCCCGGGGTCCTGGCGCTGGCCGTGATGTCCACCGCCTTCACGGGACAGGCGATCGCCACCGGCTTCGAGCGCCGCTACGGCGTGCTGAAGCGGCTGGGCGCCTCCCCGCTCCCCCGCTGGGCGCTGATGGCGGCCAAGACGCTCGCCGTCCTGGTCACGGAGGTCCTGCAGGTCGCGCTGCTGACGCTGATCGCCCTCGGGCTCGGCTGGTCGCCGCGGGGCGGTCCGGTCGCCGTGGCGCTGCTGCTCGTCGCGGGCACCGCGGCCTTCTCGGGCCTGGGTCTGCTGATGGCCGGCACGCTCCGGGCCGAGGCGACGCTCGCCGCGGCCAATCTGGTCTTCATCCTGCTGCTGGTCGGCGGCGGGGTGATCGTGCCACTGGACAGATTCCCGGACGCGGCGCAGACGGTCCTCTCGCTGCTGCCGATCTCCGCGCTGTCCGACGGGCTGCGCGACGTGCTCCGGGACGGCGCGGCGCTGCCGTGGGGCGATCTGGGGATCCTGGCGGGCTGGGCGGTGCTGGGACTCGCCGCGGCGGCGAGGTTCTTCCGCTGGGAATGAGCGCCTCCGGCCCCCGGAACGGCCTGCCGACGACACCCCGGGGCCCCTCGTGAAAACACGCACAAGCGCCCCTCTACGATAGTCGCCGTGCAAACCCCCCTCGCCTACATCGCCAAGCGCTGGACGCCGTCCCCCGAGACCCTCCGGCGCGCCGCGCTCGCACCCGTCGTGATGAGCGTGGTCATCATCGTCACCGGCGGCGCGGTCCGGCTGACCGGCTCCGGACTCGGCTGCGACACCTGGCCGAAGTGCACGGACGACAGTCTGTTCGCGACGCCCGAACAGGGCGTCCACGGCGCCATCGAGTTCGGCAACCGGATGCTGACGTACGTCCTGTCCGCGGCGGTCGGCTGGGCCATCATCGCGGCGCGCTCCACCAAGCCCTGGCGGCGGGGGCTCACCCGGCTCGGCTGGGCCCAGTTCTGGGTGGTGACGAGCAACGCGGTCCTCGGCGGCATCACCGTGTGGGCGGGGCTCAACCCCTGGACGGTCGCCGGGCACTTCCTGGCGGCGAACGCGCTGCTGACGGTGGCCACGGTCACCTGGATCCGGGCGGGCGAGGGCGACCGTGCGCCCCGGCCCCGGGTCCCGCTTCCCGTGCGGCGGCTGTCCTGGGCGCTGACCGGCGCGGCGGGACTGCTGATCGCGGCGGGCACCGTGGTGACCGGCTCCGGCAAGCACGCGGGCGACAGCAGCGACGTGCCGAGGATGCCGTTCGACTGGGTGGACGCGGCCCATGTGCACGCGGCGCTGGCCTGGCTGGTGTGCGTGCTCGCCGTGGGGATGTGGCTGGCGCTGCGGATCGTGGACGCGCCCGACGACACCCGGGCGCGCGCCCGGGAGCTGATCTTCGTTCTGATCGCGCAGGGCGCCGTCGGCTATGTGCAGTTCTTCACCGACGTGCCGGAACTGCTGGTCGGCGCGCACATGCTCGGGTCCTCGCTGATGTGGATCGCCGTGCTGCGCCTGGCCCTGAGCCTGCGGGAGCGTCCGTTCGACGCCCCGGGTGCCCCGGCCGCGCCGGACGCCGCCCTCACGGCGGCCTGATCCGGCCGGTTCGGTTCAGCCGGCCAGCCCGTAGACGCGGCGGGCGTTGTCCGCCGCGATCATCCCGGCGACCCGCCGGGCGTCCGCCCGGCACCAGGCGCCGCCCCCGACCCAGCCGCCGAGCACCCGGTCCAGCGCCTCCCGGAAGATCCTGGCGCCGATGACATGGAGCTCGGGCAGCCCCCGGGCCCCGCTGGAGAACAGCAGCTTCCCGAAGGGGGCGTGTTCGAGGGTTTCGGCGAGGACGGCCGCCGCTCCCGCCCCGGTGTGGGCCAGGGCGGGCCCGACGTCGGCGTACACGTGCGGGAAGACGCTCGCCAGATGCGCGGCGTGGCGGTGGTACGGATAGCCGTGCAGCAGCACCAGGTCGGTGCCGAGACCCGCGGTGGCCGCCGCGAAGCCGGTCAGCGACAGCGGATCGCCCACCCCGACGTGGATCTGCAGCGGCCGCCCCGAGGCGACGGCGACCCAGAGCAGATGGCGCAGCAGCACGGGGTCGGTGAGCCGGCCGCCGACCGTCCGGCCGTCCAGCCAGCGCCCGGTGGCACCGCGCACCTCGCCGGGCCCCGGTGGCTCGGGCACGAGGGAGACCCCGTGCCGTACGGCGACGGAGGTGAAGGCGACGGCCGAGTCGGCCGCGCCGTGCACGGCCTCGGCGAGGTTGGCGAGGAACGAGTCGACGGTGCCCGAGGTGTCGGCGACCTGTTCGGCGAGCAGTTCCAGGCGCACGATCTCATGGGCGTCCGCCCTGCCCGCGGCCGCGATCTCGGGCACTCCGGTGAGGTCCCCGGGCGGTCCGGTGTCCACGAGGTAGGTGGAGATCCCGGTGGCCCGCAGCAGCCGCCTGCCGGTTTCGAGGACGCCGAGCTCCCGTCGGCGCGCGAGGTAGTGCGTGGGCGGGCAGTGGGGTTCGAGGCCGAGCAGCGGCGGGCACCAGCGGCGTACGGCGAAGCCGGTCTGGGTGTCGAAGAAGGTGGTCCCGGGTGCGGGCGGCCCGGCGGTCCTGCCGAGGTGGGCCTCGAAGGCACCGAGGCCCAGCTCCGTGCGGAGGACGCCGTGGCAGTACTGATCCACCAAGGACGGCGTGTCGATCATCCGGGGCTCCCAGCGGTGGACGTCGTTCCACCCCTCCTAACGGGTGAGCCCCGCGCGAGGTGTTGCCCCGGGCCGCAACGGCCGCTCTCCCGTGCCCCCGCAGGGCACGGAGCGGTCAGCCGTTCGACGGACCGCCGATCTGGATGCCGGCCATCCGGGTCCACTCGTACGGTCCGGTGCGGACCTTCAGCGCGAAGTCGCCGTCGAACGACTCGTGCAGGGTGATGCCGGACTTCTCCGCGGCCCTGACGGCGATCTCGTGGGTCGGCGCGACCAGGTCGCCCCAGCCGCCGTCCTCGCCGACGAGCACGATGCGGGTGCCCGTCTGGCCGATGTACGCGAGCTGGCCCTCGGCGCCGCCGTGCGCCTTGGCGAAGGCGCCGATCTGCTTGGCGAGCTTCGCCGCCTTCCGCTCGGCCTTCGCGGACTGCTTCTCGTCAACCTGGGTGTCTGCCATGACCAGGATGCTACTCGCGGGTAGATCGACTGGCGACCGCCCGGCCACGTGGCCTCGGCCACGCCGTGCCCGGGGCGCCCCGGGGCGGCCGGTCAGCGCAGGAAGGGATCCACGGCGACGGCGACGAACAGCAGCGAGACATAGGTGATGGACCAGTGGAACAGCCGCATCTCCTTGAGCTTCCCGCCCGTCGCCCCGGCCTTGGCACGGCTCTGCAGCGCGTGCGCCTCCCAGAGCCACCAGCCGCCGGTCGCCAGCGCCACCGCCGTGTAGAACCAGCCGGTGTAGCCGAGGGGGGTCAGCAGCAGCGAGACCGCCACCATCACCCAGCTGTAGACGACGATCTGCCGGGCTACGACCCTGTTCGAGGCGATCACCGGGAGCATGGGCACGCCCACGCGCGCGTAGTCCTCCTTCACCTTCATCGACAGCGGCCAGTAGTGCGGCGGCGTCCAGAAGAAGATGACGAGGAAGAGGACGACGGCGGCCCACGACATGGAGTCGGTGACGGCCGACCAGCCGATCAGCACCGGCATGCAGCCGGCGATGCCGCCCCAGACGATGTTCTGCGCGGTGCGCCGCTTCAGCAGCATCGTGTAGACGACCACGTAGAAGAGGAGCGCGCCGAGCGCCAGGGCCGCCGACAGCCAGTTGACGAGAAGTCCGAACCAGAGCGTGGAGACCACGGCCAGGGTCATGCCGAAGACCAGGCCCTCTCGCGGCGACACCATGCCGGTGACCAGCGGGCGCTGCGCGGTGCGGTCCATCAGGGCGTCGATGTCGCGGTCGATGTACATGTTGAGCGCGTTGGCACCGCCCGCGGAGAGGTATCCGCCGACGCACGTGGCGATCACGAGCCAGAGGTCCGGCACGCCCTGCGCGGCCAGGAACATCACCGGTACGGTGGTGATGAGAAGCAGCTCGATGATCCGCGGCTTGGTCAGCGCCACGAATGCCTTGACGCGGGCCCCGAACGGCCGATGGCCCCCCGGGCTGGGAGTCAAGACGACCCCGGCGGGTCGGGACTCGACGGCCGTCACGCACACCCCTGACAGAGAAATTCCCAGCAAGCTTCGCGGGGGCATCCCTCGTACCCGGAGGGTCATGGAGGCGTGAATGCCCGGTGAAGGCTTGCGCGTACCACGCCACTCTAGACGTTGGCCCCATGCCGATCTTCGCGGGGGTGGGTCGTGTTGAGCGCTGCGGCGGCGCCGTCCGTACTCACCGGAGTCAAGCACCGACAACAGGCGAAGTCGGGCCGGTACCCGCAGGCTGGTTGATGTGTCCGATTGGAGAGACGTGCACTCGAAAGGATGCACGTTGCTGCGAGGGTAGGCTCGACAGCGCCCGGTAAACGCCTCAGTCACCGGGACCCGAACATGTGGAGAGGAGCCCTGACCCAGGGTGAGCACCAAGCCGACCACTACAGACCTCGAGTGGACCGCATTGGACCAGCGGGCCGTGGACACCGTACGTGTCCTCGCCGCTGACGCCGTACAGAAGGTCGGCAACGGCCATCCCGGTACGGCGATGAGCCTGGCCCCCGCGGCGTACGTCCTCTTCCAGAAGCTGATGCGCCACGACCCCGCCGACACGGACTGGACCGGCCGCGACCGGTTCGTGCTCTCCGCAGGTCACTCCAGCCTGACGCTCTACATCCAGCTCTACCTCGCCGGGTACGGCCTGGAGCTCGACGACCTCAAGTCCTTCCGCACGTGGGACTCCAAGACCCCGGGCCACCCCGAGTACGGCCACACCGTGGGCGTCGAGACCACGACCGGCCCGCTGGGCCAGGGCGTCGCCAACGCCGTCGGCATGGCCATGGCCGCCCGCTACGAGCGCGGCCTGTTCGACCCGGACGCCGCTCCCGGCACTTCTCCGTTCGACCACACCGTCTGGGCCGTCGCCGGCGACGGCTGCCTCCAGGAGGGCATCTCCCACGAGGCGTCCTCGCTGGCCGGCCACCAGAAGCTCGGCAACCTGGTGCTGCTCTGGGACGACAACCACATCTCCATCGAGGGCGACACGGAGACCGCGGTCTCCGAGGACACCCTGAAGCGGTACGAGGCGTACGGCTGGCACGTCCAGCGCGTGGCCCCGCTGCCGAGCGGCGACCTGGACCCGGTCGGTCTGTACGAGGCGCTGAAGGCGGCCAAGGAGGAGAGCGAGCGTCCCTCCTTCATCGCCGTCCGCTCGATCATCGCCTGGCCGGCCCCGAACGCCCAGAACACCGAGGCCGCGCACGGCGCGGCGCTGGGCGACGACGAGGTGGCGGCCACCAAGCGGGTCCTCGGCTTCGACCCGGAGAAGACCTTCGAGGTCTCCGACGAGGTCATCCGGCACACCCGCCGGGCCCTCGACCGCGGGCGCTCCGACCGTGAGGAGTGGGAGAAGACGTTCGCCGAGTGGCGTGCCGCCAACCCGGAGCGCGCCGCCGAGTTCGACCGCATCCGCGCGGGCGAACTCCCGGCCGGCTGGGAGGAGAAGCTCCCGGTCTTCGAGACCGGCAAGGCGGTCGCCACCCGTGCCGCGTCCGGCAAGGTGCTGCAGGCGCTGGGCGCGGTCGTCCCGGAGCTGTGGGGCGGTTCCGCCGATCTGGCGGGCTCGAACAACACCACGATCGACAAGACCTCGTCGTTCCTCCCCAGGGGCAACCCGCTGCCGGAGGCGGACCCGTACGGGCGCACGGTCCACTTCGGCATCCGCGAGCACGCGATGGCCGCGATCATGAACGGCATCACGCTGCACGGCAACACCCGTGTCTACGGCGGTACGTTCCTCGTCTTCTCCGACTACATGCGCAACGCGGTCCGGCTGTCCGCGCTGATGCACCTGCCGGTGACGTACGTCTGGACCCACGACTCGATCGGTCTCGGCGAGGACGGCCCGACGCACCAGCCGGTGGAGCACCTGGCGTCGCTGCGCGCGATTCCGGGTCTGAGCATCGTGCGCCCGGCCGACGCCAACGAGACCGCGATCGCCTGGCGCGAGATCCTCCGCCGCTGGACGAAGGAGTTCCGCGTGGGCACGCCGCACGGTCTGGCGCTGACCCGCCAGGGCGTGCCGACGTACGAGCCGAACGAGGACGCGGCCAAGGGCGGTTACGTCATGTTCGAGGCCGAGGGTCCCGGCGGGGAGAGCACCGAGCCGCAGGCCGTGCTGATCGCCACCGGCTCCGAGGTGCACCTGGCCGTGGAGGCCCGCGAGCAGCTGCAGGCCGAGGGCATCGCGACGCGGGTCGTCTCGATGCCGTCCGTCGAGTGGTTCGACCAGCAGGACCAGGCCTACCGGGACTCGGTGCTGCCGCCGTCGGTGAAGGCGCGGGTGGCCGTCGAGGCCGGTGTCGGGCTGACCTGGCACCGCTTCGTCGGTGACGCCGGCCGGATCGTGTCGCTGGAGCACTTCGGTGCCTCGGCCGACGGCAAGGTGCTGTTCCGCGAGTTCGGATTCACCCCCGAGGCGGTGGCCGCCGCCGCGCGGGCCGCGCTCGATTCAACGACTGGGATCGCCGCCACCGCGCGCTGACGCCGGTATACGACTAGTAGGAGATGCAACTCTCATGACAGACGCACTCAAGCGCCTCTCCGACGAAGGCGTCGCGATCTGGCTCGACGACCTGTCGCGCAAGCGCATCACGTCCGGCAACCTGGCCGAGCTCATCGACCAGCAGCACGTCGTGGGCGTCACCACCAACCCGTCCATCTTCCAGAAGGCCATCTCGTCCGGCGACGGCTACCAGCCGCAGGTCTCCGACCTCGCGACCCGCCGGGTGACGGTCGAGGAAGCCCTCCGCATGATCACCACCGCGGACGTGCGCGACGCCGCGGACGTGCTGCGGCCGGTGTTCGACGCCACGGGCGGCCAGGACGGCCGGGTGTCGATCGAGGTCGACCCGCGGCTGGCGCACAACACGGCGGCGACCGTCGCCGAGGCCAAGCAGCTGGCCTGGCTGGTGGACCGGCCGAACACGTTCATCAAGATCCCGGCCACGCGGGCCGGCCTTCCGGCGATCACCGAGGTCATCGGCCTCGGCATCAGCGTCAACGTCACGCTGATCTTCTCGCTGGAGCGGTACCGCGAGGTCATGGACGCCTACCTGGCGGGGCTGGAGAAGGCGAAGGCCGCGGGCCTGGACCTGTCGAAGATCCGTTCTGTGGCGTCGTTCTTCGTGTCCCGGGTGGACACCGAGATCGACAAGCGGCTGGACGCCCTCGGCACGGACGAGGCGAAGCAGCTGCGCGGCAAGGCGGCGCTCGCCAACGCACGGCTGGCCTACCAGGCCTACGAGGCGGTGTTCGGTTCGGCCGACAAGTCGACGCCGCCGTCGGAGCGCTGGGCCGCCCTCGACAAGGCGCAGGCCAACGCGCAGCGTCCGCTGTGGGCCTCGACCGGCGTCAAGGACCCGGCGTACCCGGACACGATGTACGTGGACCAGCTGGTCGCACCGGGCACGGTCAACACCATGCCGGAGGCCACGCTGGAGGCGACCGCCGACCACGGGCGGATCACGGGCGACACGGTGCGCGGGACGTACGAGCAGGCCCGTGCCGAGCTCGACGCCCTCGAGAAGCTCGGGATCTCGTACGACGACGTCGTCCGGCTGCTCGAGGACGAGGGCGTCGAGAAGTTCGAGGGGTCCTGGAACGACCTGCTCAAGTCGACCGAGGCGGAGCTCCAGCGCCTCGCTCCCTCGGAGGGCTGAGCACCTTGACTTCCGCACACGGAGCGAATCCGCTCCGTGACGCCGCGGACCGACGGCTCCCGCGCATCGCGGGGCCGTCGGGCCTGGTGATCTTCGGCGTCACGGGCGATTTGTCACGGAAAAAGCTGATGCCCGCTGTGTACGACCTCGCCAACCGCGGGCTCCTGCCGCCGGGCTTCTCCCTCGTCGGCTTCGCCCGCCGTGAGTGGGACGACCAGGACTTCGCGCACGAGGTCCACGAGGCCGTGAAGGAGCACTCCCGCACTCCCTTCCGGGAGGAGGTCTGGCAGCAGCTCATCCAGGGCATGCGGTTCGTGCCCGGAGAGTTCGACGACGACGACGCGTTCGAGACCCTGAAGAAGACCATCACGGAACTCGACCAGGTGCAGGGCACGGGCGGCAACTTCGCCTTCTACCTCTCGGTGCCGCCGAAGTTCTTCCCCAAGGTCGTCAGGCAGCTGAAGAAGCACGGGCTGGCGGAGCAGAAGGACGGCTCGTGGCGGCGCGCCGTCATCGAGAAGCCCTTCGGCCACGACCTGGCCTCCGCGATGGAGCTGAACTCGCTCGTCCACGACGTGTTCGAACCGGACCAGGTCTTCCGCATCGACCACTACCTGGGCAAGGAGACCGTCCAGAACATCCTGGCGCTCCGCTTCGCCAACACCCTCTTCGAACCGATCTGGAACCGGTCGTTCGTCGACCACGTGCAGATCACCATGGCCGAGGACATCGGCATCGGCGGCCGTGCCGGCTACTACGACGGCATCGGCGCCGCGCGCGACGTCATCCAGAACCACCTGCTCCAACTGCTCGCGCTGACCGCGATGGAGGAGCCCGCCTCCTTCGAGGCGGACTCGCTGGCGACGGAGAAGACCAAGGTGCTGGGCGCGGTGAGACTGCCCAGGGACCTCGCCGCGGGCACCGTCCGCGCGCAGTACGCGGCCGGCTGGCAGGGCGGCGCGAAGGTCGTCGGCTATCTGGAGGAGGAGGGCATCGACCCCACCTCCAAGACCGACACCTACGCGGCGATAAAGCTGGAGATCGACAACCGGCGCTGGGCGGGCGTGCCGTTCTACCTCCGCACCGGCAAGCGGCTCGGCCGCCGTGTCACCGAGATCGCCGTCGTCTTCCAGCGCGCCCCGCACTCCCCCTTCGACCGCACGGCCACCCAGGAACTCGGGCAGAACGCCCTGGTCATCCGGGTCCAGCCGGACGAGGGCGTGACCCTGCGCTTCGGCTCGAAGGTCCCCGGCACCTCGCTGGAGGTCCGCGACGTCTCCATGGACTTCGCCTACGGCGAGTCCTTCACGGAGTCCAGCCCGGAGGCCTACGAGCGGCTGATCCTCGACGTGCTGCTCGGCGATTCCAACCTCTTCCCGAGGGTCGGGGAGGTCGAGCTGTCCTGGAAGATCCTCGACCCGATCGAGGAGTTCTGGGAGAAGCACGGCAGGCCCGCGCAGTACCCAGCCGGGACATGGGGTCCGGTCGAGGCGGACGAAATGCTCGCACGAGACGGACGGAGCTGGCGCCGGCCATGAAGATCGACCTTACGGACACCACCTCCGGAAAGATCAACAAGGCGCTGGTGCAGGGCCGACGGGCTATCGGCACCCCGGCCGTCGGAATGGTCCTCACCCTCGTCATCGTCACCGACGAGGAGAACGCCTACGACGCGCTGAAGGCGGCCAACGAGGCCGCCCGCGAGCACCCCTCGCGCAAGCTCGTCGTCATCAAGCGCGTCTCCCGCTCCCCGCGCGACCGGGCCAAGGCGCGGCTGGACGCCGAGGTCCGGGTGGGCGCGGACGCCGGCACCGGCGAGACGGTGGTTCTGCGGCTCTACGGCGAGGTCGCCGACCACGCCCAGTCCGTGGTGCTGCCGCTCCTCCTGCCGGACGCGCCGGTCGTGGTGTGGTGGCCGGTGAACGCGCCGGTCGATCCGGCGTCCGACCCCCTGGGCGCACTGGCACAGCGCAGGGTCACCGACACATACGCCTGCGAGCGGCCCGTCGCCGAGCTGACCGCCCGCGCCGACGCCTACACCCCGGGTGACACGGATCTGTCCTGGACCCGCATCACCCCGTGGCGCTCGATGCTCGCGGCCGCGCTGGACCAGGTCGACTGGCGGATCACCGGGGCCGAGGTCGAGGGCGAGGAGTTCAACCCGAGCTGC
The DNA here is from genome assembly GCF_005795905.1 of Streptomyces marianii. NCBI lineage: Bacteria > Bacillati > Actinomycetota > Actinomycetes > Kitasatosporales > Streptomycetaceae > Streptomyces > Streptomyces marianii. Next base: position 6,654,291 of record NZ_VAWE01000001.1, on the reverse strand, counting down.
GAGCTGCTCGGGATGTGGCTCGGCGACCGGCTGGACGTACCGGTGGCGCGCACGGCCTCCGGTGGTCCCGGCCTCACCGCCGTGCGGCTGCTGACGGACAGCGGCACCATCGTGCTGGACCGCGCGGACGGCTCCCTGGCGACGCTGTCCATCGAGGGCCAGCCGGACCGTGCGGTGGCGCTGAAGCGGCGCGACACCGCCGAGCTGATGGCCGAGGAGCTGCGGCGGCTGGACCCGGACGACATCTACGCCGCGACGCTTCGGTTCGGGGTCGACCGGCTCGACCAGCGGCCCGCGGCGGCCGGCGACGGCTCCGCCGCGAGGAAGGCCGAGGCGGAGCGCCCTGACCCGACGGCGGAGAAGCCCGGGGAGAAGAGCGGGGAAGAGACCCCCGCGAAGGCACCGGCGAGCAAGGCGGCGTCCAAGTGAGCGCCCCCCAACTCGTCGTCCACCGCGACAAGGAGCTGATGGCCCGGGCCGCAGCGGCCCGGCTGATCACGAAGATCGTGGACGCCCAGGCCGCCCGGGACTCCGCCTCGGTGGTGCTCACCGGCGGGCGCAACGGCAACGGCCTGCTGGCCGCGCTCGCCGCGGCACCCGCGAGGGACGCCGTCGACTGGTCGAGGCTCGACCTGTGGTGGGGCGACGAGCGCTTCCTCCCCGAAGGGGACCCGGAGCGCAACATCACCCAGGCCCGGGCGGCCCTGCTCGACTCGGTACCGCTGGATCCGGCCCGGGTGCACCCGATGCCCGCGTCGGACGGACGGTACGGCAAGGACGCGGACGCCGCGGCGGCCGCGTACGCGGAGGAGCTGGCCGCCGCCGCGGGCCCCGAGCACTACCGGTCGGCGGCTGCCGACACGGGCGGCGATGTGCCGGCGTTCGACGTCCTGATGCTGGGCGTGGGCCCCGACACGCACGTCGCCTCCCTGTTCCCCGAGCTTCCCGCGGTACGGGAGACGGAGCGCACGGTCGTCGGCGTCCACGGCGCGCCGAAGCCCCCGCCGACGCGCATCTCCCTGACGCTCCCGGCGATCCGGGCGGCGCGCGAGGTGTGGCTGCTGGCGGCCGGCGAGGACAAGGCGAACGCCGCGCGCATCGCCCTGTCGGGCGCGGGCGAGATCCAGGCCCCGGCGGCAGGGGCGTACGGCAGGTCGAGGACGCTGTGGCTGCTGGACGCGGCGGCGGCGTCCCAGCTGCCGCGCGATCTCTATCCGCCCGCCTCCGCCTGACGCGGTCTCACCGCCCGGTGCGACGAGGTCCGGTCCGCCCCCACCGGCGGGCCGGGCCGTACGTCGTCTCAGCGCCCGCCGCCCGTCACAGCAGGACCTGACCCGGCTTGGCTTCCAGGCGGGCCACCGCCGCCCGCGCGGCGGCCGTGAAGCGCCAGAACACCTCGGTGGTGCTCCCGGGGCGTCCCGCGTTGGTGTAGACCCCGAACATGGCGGCACGCAGCTCCGCGGTGATTTCCAGCTGTCCGCCCTCGCCGAGCACGGTGCGGTTGCAGGGGTTGTCGGTCTTGACGCCCGCGAGGTCCGGTACTGCGGAGCCGTCGATGGTGGTGAACCCGGCATTCCCGAGCTCCAGGTGCAGGGCTGCCTTGAAGTCGGCGCTGCGGCCGCCGACCACGACGGCCTCGGGAGAGGAGGCCGGGGCACCGGCCTGAGCGGCCGTACAGCCGTGCAGGCTCAGCACGTTGAGACTGCCCCCGGCCAGCGAGAGGGCGATCCGGTCGTCGCAGCTCGTGGACGTGACGTGGAGTTCCCGGTTGCCGGAGGAGCGCAGTCCCTCGAACATCCAGTAGTCGTGTACGGGGTGGCCGTCCTGCACGGCTTCGAGGGTGGCGGGGTGGTAGCCGGCGATCCCGAGGCAGAGTTCGGAGGTGCCGCCCTCGATACCGCCCCCGTGCAGTGCCATGATCGTCGTCCGGTTGAACGGCGCCGTCCCGGTCCGGCTCTCGTCGGCGTGCTGATGGCGCTTCCAGCGACGGCCGAAGTCGGTGCCCTCCTTGCCCGCGAGCTTGGTGTAGAGATCGGTGTTGGACGTGTAGACGTCGTTCTCTCCGGTGGCGTACGCGGGCGCGGCCCCGAATCCGCCGAGCACGGAGCCGCTGACGGCGGCCCCGACGAGCGCGGTGAGCACCGAACGGCGATCTGCTGAAATGTTCATGAGGGACATGATCACGTCTCCGGCGGGCGGAGCCGCCCGTTCCGGACGTGGCATCGCTCACGCCCCTTACCTCCCGTGCTCGTTGCGACCGCCCGGCCGCTCGAGGAACGGTTCCAGCAGCCCCGGGACCGCCCGGGCGGCGAAGTCCAGGATCTCGTGCTCGTCGGCGTCGTACACCGGGTACGCACCGTCGCCCGCCGCCGTGGTGGCGATCAGGGTCAGCAGCCCGGCACGCCGCTGGAACCACGACTGCCTCAGCGTCCAGCCGATGACGCCGCCGCGCCGCAGCGCCACCGTGCCCCGCCGGACGGTCCCCGAGCGGGCGACCAGATAGTCGCCCACGAGCGCGTGGCCCAGGCTCCGGTACGCGTCCAGGGCCAGCAGCACCGCGGGCGGCAGGGACACCGCCGCGCACGCCGCGGCGGCGTACAGCAGAACGTCCGTCACCGACAGACCCAGAACGACGAGGACCAGGACCGGCGCGAGGGCGGCCGCGAGGGCCCGGCGCAGTCTGCGGGAGCGCGCCGCCCGCGGATGCGCGGCGAGCGGGGTGCTCGTGGGCGGGCGATGCTCCCGCAGCACCCGGGCGGCGACGTCGTCGGCCACGGGCCCCGGCGCGGGCGGCAGCAGCGTCCTGTGGTCGGCCTTGCCGTCCTCGTCGTCCTCGACCAGGCCGGTGGCCACGGCGTCCACCCGCGCGGCGCCGAACAGCCGCACGCCGAGTGGCTCGACGCGTTCGACTCCGCGCAGCCGTCGCTCCTCAATCGAGAGGGAGCGGGAGGTGAACAGCCCCCGGCGGACCCGCAGTGTGCCGCCCGGTTCGCGTTCCAGCCGATAGCCGAACCACATCTCCACCCAGAGGCCGAGTGCTCCGACGATCCCGGCGAACAGGGCCAGTACCGCCAGCACCACGGCCGTCCAGAGCAGCGGGGTGTCCCGGAACCGCTCACCGACCCAGTCGATCACCTGTGTCTGCACCCCGAACCACTGGCTGACCTGCATCACCGCTCCGACCGCGGCGCCGCCGAGCAAGGGGGCGACGAAGGACACCGGCGCGTAGCGGATCCAGCGGGGGTCGAGGGCCGCCAGTGTCCCGTCCCGTTCGGCCTCCGGCACCCCGGCGGCCCGCCGCGCCAGCAGCTCCCGGCGCAGCCGCTCGCCCTCGGCCCTGGTGACCGGGTCGAGTTCCAGCGTGGACTCTCCGCCGCCGGTGTGCTCACCGGTGCCGATCCGCACCTTGACCAGGCCGAGTATCCGCAGCAGCGGATGGGCCGTCAGATCGACGGTGCGGATGCGTTCGCGCGCCAGGGACCGCCGCTTCACCAGCAGCAGACCGGTGTGGAGCTCGGCGCGCTCGGGGCCGATGCGGTACCGCGTGCGCCTCCAGCGCAGCCAGTCCGCGCCCGCGCCCCCGGCGATGAGTACCAGGGCCCCGGCGAGCACCCAGCCGAGCGCCTGCCACCACGGCATGCTCCCGGCCAGACCGAGCAGGACGGGCAGTCCGGCACCGCCCGCCACCCCCGCCATCACGGCGGCCGTGACGAGCACCGTGCGCGGGTCGAGCCGCCGCCAGCGCTCGTCCGGGCCGCCCGCGGTGGTCATGTGGCGTCCCCGGGGGTGGCCTGGGTGATCCGCGTCAGCTGCTCGGCCAGTCCGGCGGCGACCTCGTGGTCCAGGCCTTCGATCCTGAGCGCGCCCTTGGCGGAGGCGGTGGTGACGGTGACGGTGGCCAGCCGGAAGAGCTGTTCCAGCGGACCGCGTACGGTGTCGACGGTCTGGATCCGGGACATCGGGGCGATGCGCCACTCCTGCAGGAGGGCGCCCGTGCGGACGTACACGGCCTCATCCGTGACCTCCCAGCGGTGGATCCGGTACCACCAGGAGGGGAGAAGGGCCGTGCCCGCCAGGCCGAGGACCGCCAGTACCCCGGCCGCGAACCACAGCCAGGTCCTGGCGGGCCCGACGAACGCGCCGAGGGCGGCGAGCACCGCCACCGGCACGGCCGCCGTCAGCAGGCACCGCGCCCGCCACCATCCGACGGCCCGTTCGTTCAGTCTGTTGTTCGGCGGCCTCAGCCGCACGGTCCCCTCCCCCGTCATCGGACCGCCGTCCTACGCCCCGCCGCCCAGCGGGCTCCGGCCGCGCAGAGTGCGGTACGTGGACACCAGCGCGGCGGTGGAGCTGTCGAGGTCCTCGCCCCCGCGGCCCTCTGTGAGCACCGGCTCCAGCCGCTTGGCCAGGACCTTGCCGAGCTCGACGCCCCACTGGTCGAAGGAGTCGATGTTCCAGACGGCGCCCTGGACGAACACCTTGTGCTCGTAGAGCGCGACGAGCTGGCCGAGGACGGAGGGCGTCAGCCCCCCGGCGAGGATCGTCGTGGTCGGGTGGTTGCCGCGGAACGTCTTGTGCGCCACCAGTTCCTCGGGCACGCCCTCCGCACGCACCTCCTCCGGGGTCTTGCCGAAGGCCAGCGCCTGGGTCTGGGCGAAGAAGTTCGCCATCAGCAGGTCGTGGTGGCCCGCCGGTCCGGCCGGCAGCTCGTCGACGGGCTCGGCGAAGCCGATGAAGTCGGCCGGCACGAGCTTGGTCCCCTGATGGATCAACTGGTAGTACGCGTGCTGCCCGTTGGTGCCCGGGGTGCCCCAGACGACCGGTCCCGTCTGCCAGTCGACGGGCTCACCCTCCCGGTCGACGGACTTGCCGTTCGACTCCATGTCCAACTGCTGGAGATACGCGGTGAACTTGCTCAGGTAGTGCGAGTACGGCAGGACCGCGTGCGACTGGGCGTCGAAGAAGTCGTCGTACCAGATGCCGAGGAGGCCCATCAGCATCGGCGCGTTCTCCTCCGGCGGCGCCGTGCGGAAGTGCTCGTCGACGAGGTGGAATCCGTCCAGCATCTCGCGGAAGCGCTCCGGGCCGATGGCGATCATGAGCGAGAGCCCGATCGCCGAGTCGTACGAGTAGCGGCCGCCGACCCAGTCCCAGAACTCGAACATGTTCGCGGTGTCGATACCGAAGTCGGCGACCTTCTCCGCGTTGGTGGACAGCGCGACGAAGTGCTTGGCCACGGCCTCCTGGCCCGCGCCGAGGCCGGTCAGGAGCCACTCGCGGGCGGTGGTGGCGTTGGTGATGGTCTCGACGGTGGTGAACGTCTTGGAGGCGATGACGAACAGCGTCTCGGCGGGGTCGAGGTCGCGGACCGCCTCGTGGATGTCGGCCCCGTCCACGTTCGAGACGAATCGGAACGTCAGGTCCCGTGCGGTGTAGGCGCGCAGCGCCTCGTAGGCCATCGCGGGGCCGAGGTCGGAGCCGCCGATGCCGATGTTGACGACGTTCCTGATGGGCTTTCCGGTGTGGCCGGTCCATCGGCCCGAACGGATCTGCCCGGAGAAGGCGCTCATCTTGTCGAGCACGGCGTGCACGGCCGGCACCACGTTCTCGCCGTCGACCTCGATGACCGCGTCCCGGGGGGCGCGGAGCGCGATGTGCAGGACCGCCCGGTCCTCGGTGATGTTGATCTTCTCACCACGGAACATGGCGTCCCGCAGCTCCGCGACCCCGGTGGCGGCGGCGAGGTCACGCAGCAGTGCCAGCGTCTCGTCGGTCACCCGGTGCTTGGAGTAGTCGAGGTGCAGATCGGCGGCCCTCAGGGTGTACCGGCTGCCGCGCCCGGGATCCGCGGCGAACAACTCCTGCAGATGCGTGTCCGCCATCTGCTCACGGTGCTTGGTCAGAGCAGCCCATTCGGGCCTCCGGTTGAGCCGGATTGCGTTCATCTTCAGCCCACTTCTTCTCGTACCTGACTGCGTCCCCGCTGCCCCACCAACCTAATTGATCGTGAGGCCGGCCGGCGCGACGCAACGGCGTGCGGGCGAAACGCAGCGGGCCCGGCCGGCGGCGGAATCCTGGGATTCCGCCGCCGGCCGGGCCCGGCGTCAGCTGCTCAGATCTCGCCCCGGAGCTTCGCGAGCGCCTCGGCGAGGATGGCCTCACCGTCCGCGTCGCTGCGCCGCTCGCGCACGTACGCCAGATGCGTCTTGTACGGCTCGGTACGCGGTGGGTCCGGCGGGTTGTCCCGGTCCTGGCCCGCTGGGAACCCGCAGCGCGGGCAGTCCCAGCTGTCCGGAACCTGTGCGTCGCTGGCGAAGCTCGGCTGCGTCTCGTGCCCGTTCGAGCACCAGAAGGAGATGCGGAGACGCGGCGCGGACTCGCCCCGCTCCGCCTCCCCCATCGGCCCCGCCCCGACCCGGCTTCCCCGAATCGCGTTGCCACTTGCCACGGTCGTAACTCCCTGCGTGATGGTGCTCGAAGATGCCCCAGTCTACGTAAGGCCCAACGCTCGTCCAGTGATTGGAGTTACACCCCCACCTCCGGGACGCTCTTTGTGGTCAGCCGCCCAGCTTCATCAGCAGAGCAAGTACGACAATGCACGCGAACCACATCAGGCCGACCACGATCGTGATGCGGTCCAGGTTGCGCTCGGCGACCGAGGAGCCGCCGACGGACGACTGCATGCCGCCACCGAACATGTCGGAGAGGCCGCCGCCCTTCCCCTTGTGCATCAGCACCAGCAGCATCAGCAGCAGGCTGAAGACGATCAGGGCGATCGAGAACCCCATAACCACGGCTGGACCAACTTCCTCGGACGAACGAATCAGACTGAACAACTGATCGGGAAAACGGGGGCCGAGTCCACGAGCCTCGACCCCCGCAAGCGTACGACGAGGTTACCCATTTCCACGACCCTCGCCGCGGGCCGACCCTCCTCACCGCAGGTGACGAGGAGGGCGGGCAGCGCTACCGTCCGCTCACTGGTCCCGGAAGCGCACGATCTTGACGAACTCGTCCACGTCGAGGGACGCGCCGCCGACCAGGGCTCCGTCGACATCGGGCTGAGCCATGATCGCCGCGACGTTGTTCGACTTCACCGAGCCGCCGTACTGGATGCGGATCTTGTCGGCCACCTCCTGGCCGTACAGTTCCGCGAGCCGGCCGCGGATCGCCCCGCAGACCTCCTGGGCGTCTTCCGGGGTGGCGACCTCACCGGTGCCGATGGCCCAGACGGGCTCGTAGGCGATCACGAGGGTCTCGGCCTGTTCGGCCGTGATGTCCTTCAGGCCGCCGTCGATCTGGTTCAGGGTGTACTGGACCTGCTGGCCGGCCTTGCGGACGTCCAGGCCCTCGCCGACGCAGAGGATCGGGGTCAGACCGTGCCGGAACGCGGCCTTCACCTTGGCGTTGCAGAGCGCGTCGGACTCGGCGTGGTACTGGCGTCGCTCGGAGTGACCGACGACCACGTAGGCGCACTTCAGCTTGGCGAGCATCGTGCCGGAGATCTCACCGGTGTATGCGCCGGAGTCGTGCGCCGAGAGGTCCTGGGCGCCGTACGTGATCTTCAGCTTGTCACCGTCCACCAGGGTCTGCACGGAGCGCAGATCGGTGAAGGGGGGCAGGACCGCGACGTCCACGGCGTCGTAGTCCTTGTCGGTCAGGGCGAAGGCGAGCTTCTGGACGTGGGCGATGGCCTCGAGGTGGTTGAGGTTCATCTTCCAGTTGCCCGCCATCAGCGGGGTGCGGGTGCTCATGTGGTGTTCAGTCCTCCAGTGCGGCGAGTCCGGGAAGCGTCTTGCCCTCGAGGTACTCGAGGCTCGCGCCGCCACCGGTCGAGATGTGGCCGAACGCGTCTTCGTCGAAGCCCAGTGTGCGGACCGCGGCGGCCGAGTCGCCACCGCCGACGACGGTGAAGGCCTTGCTGTCCACGAGTGCCTGGGCGATGGCGCGGGTGCCGCCGGCGTAGTCCGGGTGCTCGAAGACGCCCAGCGGGCCGTTCCAGAACACCGTGGCGGCGTCGGCGATCTTGGACGCGTACAGCTCGCGCGTCTTCGGGCCGATGTCCAGCCCTTCCTTGTCGGCGGGGATCCGGTCGGCGTCCACCGTGGTGTACTCGGCGGGCGCCTTGGTCCTGAGGTCGGGGAACTCGGTGGAGGCGAGGACGTCGACCGGCAGCACCAGCTCGACGCCGTTCCTCTCGGCGCGCTCCATGTACTCCTTCACCACCGGGACCTGGTCCTCCTGGAGGAGGGAGATGCCGACCTCGTGGCCCTGGGCCTTGAGGAAGGTGTAGGCCATGCCTCCGCCGATCAGCAGGCGGTCGGCCTTGGCCAGCAGCGAGTCGATCACGGCGAGCTTGTCGGAGACCTTGGCACCGCCGAGGACGACCACGTACGGCCGCTTGACGTCCTCGGTGAGCTTCTTCAGTACCGAGACCTCGGCGGCGATGAGGTAGCCGGCTGCGTGCGGCAGCCGGGCCGGGAGGTCGTCCACCGAGGCGTGCCCCCGGTGGACGGCGCCGAAGCCGTCGCCGACGTAGACGTCGGCGAGGGAGGCGAGCTCGTCGGCGAAGGCGCCGCGCTCGGCGTCGTCCTTGGACGTCTCCCCGGGGTTGAAGCGCAGGTTCTCCAGGACGGCTACGCCGCCGTCGCCGAGACCGGCCACGGTGGCGCGGGCGGACTCGCCGACCGTGTCGGTGGCGAACGGCACCTCCGCACCGAGCAGTTCACCGAGCCGCGCGGCGGCCGGGGCGAGCGAGAAGGCCGGGTCCGGGGCACCCTTCGGGCGGCCGAGGTGCGAGGCGACGACGACCCGGGCACCCGCGCCGGCCAGGGCCTTCACGGTCGGCAGCACGGCGCGGATACGGCCGTCGTCGGTGATCGTGGTGCCGTCGAGGGGCACGTTCAGGTCGGCGCGGACGAAGACCCGCTTGCCGGAGACGCCTTCGGCGAGGAGTTCGTCGATCGTCTTCATGCTGTGTTGGCTCCTAGGGAGAGGTCGGGGACACGCCACAGGGCCCGCGCAGCGCGCCGTTGCGCTGCCCGAGCCCTGCTCCGCTCACATCGGTGTGCTTACCGTCGCCGGCAGGCGATCAGAGCTGGTTGCCGACGAAGACCGTGAGGTCGACGAGGCGGTTGGAGTAGCCCCATTCGTTGTCGTACCAGCCGACGACCTTGACCTGCTTGCCCTGGACCATGGTCAGCTTCGAGTCGAAGGTGCAGGAAGCCGGCCAGTTCACGATGTCCGAGGAGACGATCGGGTCCTCGGTGTACTCCAGGACTCCCTTCAGCTGGCCCTCGGAGGCCTTCTGGAAGGCGGAGTTGATCTCGTCCCTGGTGACCTCGCGGTCGAGCTCCAGGACGAGGTCGGTGACGGAGCCGGTGGGGACCGGGACGCGCATGGCGATGCCGTCCAGCTTGCCCTTGAGCTGCGGGAGGACCAGGGCGGTGGCCTTCGCGGCACCCGTCGAGGTCGGGATGATGTTCTCCGCGGCGGCGCGGGCGCGGCGCAGGTCCTTGTGCGGGAAGTCGAGGATGCGCTGGTCGTTGGTGTAGGCGTGGACCGTCGTCATCATGCCCTTGACGATGCCGAAGTTCTCGTCGAGGACCTTGGCCATCGGGGCCACACAGTTGGTGGTGCACGAGGCGTTGGAGATGACGTTGTGCTGCGCGGGCTCGTACTTGTCCTGGTTCACACCCATCACGATGGTGATGTCCTCGTCGGTGGCCGGAGCCGAGATGAGGACCTTCTTGGCGCCGCCGGCGAGGTGCTTCTCGGCGTCCGCCTTCTTCGTGAAGATGCCGGTGGACTCGATGACGATGTCGACGCCGAACTCGCCCCAGGGGATGTCGGCCGGGTTGCGCTCCGAGAGCACCTTGATGGTGTGGCCGTCGACGGTGATGGTGTCTGCGGTGTGGCTGACCTCGGCCTTCAGACGGCCGAGGATGGTGTCGTACTTCAGCAGGTGAGCGGTGGTCGCGGTGTCACCCAGGTCGTTGACAGCCACGATCTCGATGTCTGCACCCTGCTCCAGCAGCGCGCGGAAGTAATTACGACCGATGCGGCCAAAGCCGTTGATGCCTACGCGGATCGTCACGAACCGATCTCCTCAGTGGTACGCCGGTTTCGACGCCGGCGAGCTGATATGGGATGTCCCCGACCGCTTACGACCCTACCTCCCCGGGGCAGCCGGAGTGGCATCGAGCACGCCCCCGGATCGAGCCGAAACCGGTGGCCCGTACCTACCGACAAGTACGAACCACCGGCGCCTTTCGGTGACTACGCAGTGTCAGCGACGGAGCGCGGCGAGCGCCTTGCGGACCAGTGCGCTGCGGTCCGCGGGCGCGGTGACGTGCTCCAGGCCGAAGCCCAGCAGGACGGTGTCCCGGGTGGTGACGGCCGCATAGGAGACGAACAGCTCACCTGTGCGCGCCCAGTCACCACCGAGCGCGGGGCTGCCCTCCGGCGCCCCCGGCGTGGTCCACGGACCGAGTGAGGTCTCGAAGCCCTCGCTCTCCCTCTCCGCCCCGCCGACGACCAGGGCGGCGTCGTCGGCGAACACGCCGCGTCCGCCGCTGCCCGGGTCGGTGACGTAGGCGAGGGAGAGCTCGACCCGACTGCCCGCGTAGGCGCTCAGGTCGAAGGACACCTGCTTCCAGCCGGCGGAGGAGCCGGTGAAGCTGTTCCAGGTGCCGCTGGATCCGGTCGCGGTGCAGACGCCGGAGCCGAGGGTGAGGTAGTGGCGCAGGAAGGGATGCCCGCCCAGGAAGTACCCGGCCTCGCACTCCTCCGGTACCGCGGTGCCGCTGAGCCCGCCCTCGTCCGGGAGCGTCGTCCAGTCCTCGGCCCCCACGGTGTGGGCCTCCAGGACCGCGTGGTCGTAGCCCGGCTCGGTGTTCCAGTTGAGCGCGAGCTTCAGCCGCGGCCTGTCTGCCGCGGTGACCCCGGTGAGGTCGACGGTCCGGGTGAGACGCTTCCAGTCGTTGTCCTCGTGCGTCGCGCTGGCCATCGACGAGCCCTCGTACGGGGTGTAGGGATTGCTCACCCCGCCGTAGCGGCCCGCCTGGGCGCTCGCGAACTGCGGGAACCGCGCGGCCGGCAGGGTGTCGGAGGTGACCGTGTACGCACCGGGCGCGTTCAGCGGGTTGCCGGCGGCGCCGGACAGGGGCCCGCCGGATCCGGTGAGCGTTCCCGCTCCGGCGAACCCGGTGGCACCGGGCGCCGAGGCACGGCTGTACGCGCCCAGCCAGTACTGGCTGAAGTCGTTGGTCGCGGCCCTGCCGACCTGGGCGTTGCCGCCGGCCAGCTCTCCGGCCTCGATCAGCTTGCCGCCCTCGTTGAGGAAGTCGCGCAGGGCGAGCTGGGTGGTTCCGCCGGGCGCCTGCGCGCCGGTGTAGTGCACGGCGGTGGAGAAGTGGCCGAGGACGCCGAGCGGGTGAGGGGCGCCCTGCGTGGCGACGTCCCAGACGACGGCCTTGCGTCCGTTGGCCCGGAGCGCGTCGACGTACGTCCGGGCGTGCTGGGCCGGCGCGCCCTCCTCCGCCACCACCACGGTCTCCGCTCTGGGCCGGACCGCGACGGTGTAGGTGAAGTGCTCGCTGGAGACTCGCTTTCCGCTTCTGGTCTCGCCGGTGAACCAGACCTCGACCCGGTCGCCGACGTCCCCGTCCTTGACCTTGGCTCGGTACTGGTCGAAGCGGATGTTGTCCTCGCCGCCGTAGGTCTCCCCGCCCCGCCACGGCCGGAGGGCCATGTCGTGGGTACGGCCGCCGTTGACGCGGTACTTGAGCTCCTTGTCCCGCAGGGACTTGCGGGCGATGACGGACACTTCCTGGTCGCCGCCGCGCGAGTAGGAGGTCGTGAACGGGTCGACGGTGAAGTCGGGGGCCTCCAGACCGACCGCCGACGACGGCCGGTCGGGGTGGACCGCGGTCTCGGCGACGGACAGCGCGAAGTCGACGTTCTTCGCGAACTCCGCCTGGATCAGCTTCTCGTCGTCGGGGAAGTTGAAGCCCGAGCGGCAGTCCTCGGGCCGCCACCGGTCGTTCGGGTCGATGGCCGAGGCGGTCTGGCAGGTCGTCATCTCCGGGGTGAACATCATCGTCCCGTTGACGTTGGCCGCGTGGCCGTCGGCCTCTCCGTTGGTGGTGTAGAGCTCGGAGGAGACCTGGGGGTAGTAGCCGGGTACGGCCGGGTTGTCGGGGGTGCCCGCCAGCGCCTTGTAGAGCACGTCGTCCGGCGTGGGGGTGGCGACCTGCCAGCCCACGCCGTACAGGATCAGTTCGGCGGCGGAGTGGTAGTTGATGCCGTACTCGAAGCCGATGCGCTTCTGGAAGCGGTCCAGCGCGACGGTCTCGGGCTCGGAGGAGGGACCGGAGCCGCGGTAGGTCTCACTGGCGGGGTTGGGGGACGACCCCTCGTTGTCATAGCCCCACTTGTAGGCGAAGTTGCGGTTCAGGTCCACGCCGTCGCCGGTGGTGATCCTGCCGTCGCCGTTGTTGTCGCGCAGGTTCTTGCGCCAGAGGCGGTTGCCGTCGGCGACGTGGGTGAAGTCGTAGCCGTCCGGGTTGGCGGACAGCAGGAACCACAGCTCGGTGCGGTCCACGATCCGGGTGATGCGCCGGTCCTCGCCGTAGCCGTCCACGTAGTGGTGGAGCAGCCGCCGGGTCATCTCGGGCGTGATCCACTCACGGGCGTGCTGGTTGGACATGTAGAGGGTCGACGGCTTGGCGCCGTCCCGGTACTTCTTGGCGCCCTTGGTCAGCTTGAGGGCGAGGATGTCCTTGCCCTGCACGGTCCTGCCGATGCTGACGACCTTCGTGATCGACGGGTTGGCGGCGGCGACGGCGAGGATCTCCTCCTGGAGGCCGCCCTCCCCGCCGTACGGCCGGAAGACACCGTCCCCGGCGGCGGCGACGCGCTTCTTCGCGGCGCCGGACACGGTGTGTTCGGTGAGGCTCACGCCCTTGTCGCGGAGCGCGCCCGCCTGGTCGTCGGTGAGGAACACCTCGACCGTGGCGGTGCCCTCGGCCGGCACCTGCTCGGTCAGTTCATGACCGTCGGCGCCTGCCTGGAGAAGCAGTGGCACCTGCTCCTTGGTGACTTCCGCCTGCCACACGGAGAGTCCGGCGTCGTCCGCGCCCGTGTCCGCCCGGGCGAGCGGCGCGGCGGCCAGACCGGCCATCAGGAGTGAGGTCGCGGCGAGGATCGATCTCGCTCTTCGTCTCATTGGCCCCCCTTGCTTTCGTCTGTCGCGAAAGAAAACAGATGCCAGGCTCATGACAGTTCATGATCATGTCAAGATGCCCTCGACGGCCAAGTGGCGCCCGCACGCCGGGCGTTGGTAAGGAAGCGTGCTGGTGTCGAGCGGGAGCGGTGGGTGCCGGGTGCGCAAAGGCCCGTCCGGCCACGGAGGGCCTGACGGGCCGTGATACCCACGGACGGACGCGGGACGGCCTGACGGGCCGTGATACCCACGAACGGACGCGAGACGGCCTGCGGCCAGGGTGTGTTGCGGAGGCAGCTGCGTTCGCCCGCAGGGCGGGAGGGACTTCGGCGATCCGCCCCGGCCGGGGCCCGGTGGAACGGATCGGTGCAGCGGATCCGTTCTCGCGGCTCTGTGGGGCCATGACGTTCGGAGCACGGCTCGCGGGCTGGGGCGCGGGGCATTCGCCCGCGGAACGCGGCCTCAGCGGACGGGGGTTTCGGCAGGCGCGGCCCGGTGAGCCCGACCGAGCGGCACGGACCGCGGGACCTCGTGCTCGCAGGACGCTCACGGGCGCCGCCCCGGTGAACGGCGAAACCGGCGAGCACGGCCCTGCGCACGGGGCCGCCGGAAACACGCCCGCGCAACGCGGCCTCAGCGGACGGGGGTTTCGGCAGGCGCGGCCCGGTGAGCCCGACCGAGCGGCACGGACCGCGGGACCTCGTGCTCGCAGGACGCTCACGGGCGCCGCCCCGGTGAACGGCGAAACCGGCGAGCACGGCCCTGCGCACGGGGCCGCCGGAAACACGCCCGCGCAACGCGGCCTCAGCGGCAGCACTCGTCGCCAACGCGACCCGACGAGAGCGGACCGGCGAGCACGGCCCTGGAGCGCGCCACCCGGGACGCGGCCTCGGCCACGGGGCCTCCGTGTGCGCGGCCTCGGGCGCCGCCGCTCGGACAGCCGGTGCGCCCCCGGGCGGGCTCAGCCCACCAGGCCGTCGGCCATCTCCTCCGTCAGATTGGACTCCGTACCCGGGATCCCGAGGTCCTGGGCACGCTTGTCGGCCATCGCCAGCAGCCTGCGGATACGGCCCGCGACCGCGTCCTTCGTCAGCGGCGGGTCCGCGAGGGCGCCCAGCTCCTCCAGCGACGCCTGCTTGTGCTCCATGCGCAGCCGGCCCGCCGCCGCGAGGTGCTCGGGGACCTCCTCGCCGAGGATCTCCAGCGCGCGCTGCACCCGCGCGCCCGCGGCGACCGCGGCCCGGGCCGAGCGGCGCAGATTGGCGTCGTCGAAGTTGGCCAGCCGGTTGGCGGTGGCCCGGACCTCACGGCGCATCCGCCGCTCCTCCCAGGCCAGGACCGACTCGTGGGCGCCGAGCCGGGTCAGCAGCGCGCCGATCGCGTCGCCGTCGCGCACCACGACCCGGTCCACTCCGCGGACCTCGCGGGCCTTCGCGGCGATGGAGAGCCGGCGCGCGGCACCGACCAGCGCCAGCGCGGCCTCCGGGCCGGGGCACGTCACCTCGAGCGAGGACGAACGGCCGGGCTCGGTCAGCGAGCCGTGGGCGAGGAAGGCGCCCCGCCAGGCGGCCTCCGCGTCGCAGGTGGCGCCCGAGACCACCTGGGGCGGCAGGCCCCGGATGGGCCGGCCCCGGCCGTCGACCAGCCCGGTCTGACGGGCCAGCTGGTCACCGCCCGCCACCACGCGGACGACGTAGCGCGAACCGCGCCGCAGCCCACCGGGGGCCATCACCACGAGGTCCGAGGAATGTCCGAAGATCTCCAGGATGTCCTTGCGGAGCCTGCGCGCCGCGATGCCCGTGTCCAGCTCCGCCTCGATCACGATGCGGCCGCTGACCAGGTGCAGTCCGCCCGCGAACCGCAGGATCGCCGAGACCTCCGCCTTTCTGCAGCAGGTCCGGGTGACGGGGAGCCGGGAGATCTCGTCCTTCACCGCTGCCGTCATCGCCATGGGCCGATCCTTCCATGCATCCGAAAAATACGGTCGTACGCGGCGGCCAACAGCTCCGGATCGTGCTTCGGAGCCCCGTCGGGTCTCGCCACGGGCGCCAGCTCGACCGCGGCACCGAGCCGCTTCGCCGCGTCGGCGAGGGACTCGCGGTCGGGCACGGCGGCCTCGTCGGCCAGCACCACGTCCAGGGCGAGTTTAGGGGCGTGTCGCCCCAAAACCTCCAAATGACGCTGCGGAGAGAAGCCCTCCGTTTCCCCGGGCTGCGGAGCGAGGTTGAGCGACAGGACACGCCGGGCCTTGGTCTCGACGAGCGCGTCCAGCAGCTCGGGCACGAGGAGGTGGGGGATCACCGAGGAGAACCAGGAGCCGGGGCCGAGGACCACCCAGTCGGCGTCCAGCACGGCCTCGACGGCCTCCGGGACGGCCGGCGGATCGTTCGGCACCAGGTGCACGGACTGCACCTCGCCCCGGGTCAGCGCCACGGTCGCCTGGCCGCGCACCGTGCCCACCTCGTCGGGGCGCGCCGGATCGTGCCCCCTGACCAGCGCCTGGAGCTCCAGCGGCACGGCGGACATGGGCAGCACCCGGCCGTGGGCGCCGAGCAGCCTGCCGACCAGGTCCAGGGCCTGCACATGGTCGCCGAGCTGCTCCCACAGCGCGACGATCAGCAGATTGCCGACCGCGTGCTCGTGCAGCTCGCCCTGGGACTGGAAGCGGTGCTGGATGACCCGGGACCAGGTCTGGCCCCAGTCGTCGTCCCCGCACAGCGCCGCGAGCGCCTTGCGGAGATCGCCGGGCGGCAGCACCCCGAGCTCCTTGCGGAGCCGCCCGCTGGAGCCCCCGTCGTCCGCGACGGTGACTACGGCGGTGAGGTCGCCCGTGATGCGGCGCAGCGCCGCTAGGGACGCGGAGAGGCCCATACCGCCGCCGAGGGCGACGACCTTGGGCTGGGTTCCGCGTCTGCGGCCGGTGCGGAGCGCGTCACTGCCCCGCAGCCGGCGCAGCCGGAGATTGCGTGCGGTCACTCGCGCCCCATGTCCCGGTGGACGACGACGGTCTCGATCCCCTCGGAGCCGAGCCGGGCGGCGAGCTTCTCGGACATGGCGACGGAGCGGTGCTTGCCGCCCGTGCAGCCCACGGCGATCGTCACGTAGCGCTTGCCCTCGCGGCGGTAACCCGCGGCGATCAGCTGCAGCAGTTCGGTGTACTGGTTGAGGAACTCCTTGGCCCCGGGCTGGTCGAACACATAGCCCGACACCTCCTCGTTCAGCCCGGTGAAGGGCCGCAGCTCCGGGACCCAGTGCGGGTTCGGCAGGAAGCGGCAGTCCACCACGAGGTCGGCGTCGACGGGCAGGCCGTACTTGTACCCGAACGACATCACGGTGGCCCGCAGCTCCGGCTCCTCGTCGCCCGCGAACTGGGCGTCCATCTTGGCGCGCAGCTCGTGGACGTTGAGGCTGGAGGTGTCGATCACGAGGTCGGCGTCGCCGCGCAGCTCCCGCAGCAGGTCCCTCTCGGCGGCGATGCCGTCGACGATCCGGCCGTCGCCCTGCAGCGGGTGCGGACGGCGTACCGACTCGAAACGGCGCACCAGGGCCTCGTCGGACGACTCCAGGAAGACGATCCGGCGAGTGACCTGCTTGGTGTCGAGGTCCGCGAGGGACTCGCGGAGGTTGTCGAAGAACCGCCGGCCGCGGACGTCCACGACGACGGCGATCCGGGCCACGTTGCCCTGGGAGCGTGCGCCGAGCTCCACCATGGTGGGGATCAGCGCGGGCGGCAGGTTGTCCACGACGAACCAGCCGAGGTCCTCCAGGCACTTCGCCGCGGTGCTGCGGCCGGCGCCCGACATTCCGGAGATGATCACCAGCTCGGGGATGGCCGCCTCTGCGGCCTGCCCGGCCTCGGTCGTGCCCGTACTCACGTCTCCTGCTCCGTGTTCTTGTCTGTTCCGCTCGGTCATTCCGTGGTTCCCCCGATTCCTTCCGTCTCCGCTGCCCCGTGGTCCTCTTCCATGATCTCGCCTGTCGCCGTGTTCACCGCAGGGGCGGCCGGAGCGGCCTGCGCCAGGGCGACGGCCACGGACTCCGCGGTCTTCCTGCCGAAGCCCGGGACCTCGCAGATTTGCTCTATCGTCGCCTGCCGCAGCCGTTTCACCGAGCCGAAGTGCTTGATCAGCGCCTGCTTGCGGGACTCGCCGAGGCCCGGCACGGAGTCCAGCGGACCGGTCCGCAGCCGCTTGCTGCGCTTGGACCGCTGGTAGCGGATCGCGAAGTCGTGAGCGGTGTCACGCACCCGCTGGATGAGGTAGAGCCCCTCGCTGGAGCGGGGCAGCACGACCGGGTCGTCCTCTCCGGGGAGCCACACCTCCTCCATGCGCTTGGCGATGCCGGCGACGGCGACGTCGTCGATCCCCAGCTCGTCCAGGGCCCGCTGGGCAGCCGCGACCTGGGGCTGCCCGCCGTCGACGAGCACCAGCTGAGGCGGGTAGGCGAACCTCTTGGGTCTGCCGTCGTCCACCGGCGCCGACGGCACCTCACCGCCCGCCACGACCTCGCCGTCCTCCGGGACCGCCCACTCGCCGGTCTTCTCCCGCTCCGCGAGGTAGCGCCGGAAGCGCCGGCTGATCACCTCGTGCATCGAGCGGACGTCGTCCTGGCCCTCGCCGTGCCAGATCTGCGTATCTCCGACACGCCCCTTGATCTGGAAGCGCCGGTACTCGCTCTTCCGGGGCAGCCCGTCCTCGAACACGACCATGGACGCGACCACGTCCTCGCCCTGGAGGTGCGAGATGTCGAAGCACTCGATGCGCAGCGGCGCCGAGTCCAGGCCGAGCGCCCCTGCGATCTCCTCCAGGGCCCGGGAGCGGGTCGTCAGATCGCTGGCGCGCTTCGTCTTGTGCAGGACGAGGGCCTGCTGGGCGTTCCGCCCGACCGTCTCCATCAGGTCCTTCTTGTCGCCGCGCTGGGGGATGCGCAGCGACACGGCCGAACCCCGGCGGTCGCCGAGCCACTGGGTGACCGCGGCGAGGTCCTCGGGCAGAGCCGGGACGAGGACCTCCTTGGGGACGGAGTCACCGCTCTCCTCCCCGTACAGCTGCTGCAGCGCGTGCTCGACGAGTCCGGACGTGTCGACGGCCTCGACCTTGTCGGTGACCCAGCCGCGCTGGCCGCGCACGCGCCCGCCGCGGACGTGGAAGATCTGGACGGCGGCCTCCAGCTCGTCCTCGGCGACCGCGATCAGATCCGCGTCGGTGGCGTCGGCCAGCACCACCGCGTTCTTCTCCATGGCGCGCCTCAGGGCCTCTATGTCGTCCCGCAGGCGGGCGGCCCGCTCGTACTCCATGTCCTCGGCCGCCGCCGTCATCTCCTTCTCCAGGCGGCGGATGTAGGTGCCGGTGCGACCGGCCATGAAGTCGCAGAACTCCTCGGCCAGTTCGCGGTGCTCCGCGGCGCCGGTCCTGCCGACGCAAGGCGCGGAGCACTTGCCGATGTACCCCAGCAGACAGGGCCTGCCGGTGCGCTCCGCGTTCTTGAAGACCCCGGCGGAGCAGGTGCGCACCGGGAAGACCCGGAGCATCAGGTCGACCGTCTCGCGGATCGCCCAGGCGTGCGCGTACGGACCGAAGTGGCGCACGCCCTTCTTCTTGGCGCCGCGCATCACCTGGACCCTCGGGAACTCCTCGTTCATGGTCACCGCGAGGTACGGGTAGCTCTTGTCGTCCCGGTACTTGACGTTGAAGCGGGGATCGAACTCCTTGATCCAGGAGTACTCCAGCTGGAGGGCCTCCACCTCCGTGGAGACGACGGTCCACTCCACGGAGGCCGCGGTCGTGACCATCGTGCGGGTGCGCGGATGCAGACCCGCCAGGTCCTGGAAGTAGTTCGCCAGCCGCTGCCGCAGACTCTTCGCCTTGCCGACGTAGATCACCCGGCGGTGCGCGTCGCGGAACTTGTAGACCCCCGGCGAGTCGGGGATCTGTCCCGGCTTGGGGCGGTAGCTGGAGGGGTCTGCCATGCCGCCCACCCTACTGGCGGGCACGGACAACCGGGGCCGCCGGAGGGGCCCGGGCACCCGCCCTCCCGCCCGGGCGCCGGCCCCGACGCCGGGTCCTCGCCGGAAGAGCCCCGAGGGCCGCCGCCGCTACGGCCGGTGTCCGGCCCCTCACCGTGCGACGGCGCAATACGGACGCTTCGGCCAGGCTCCCGCGGCATTCGGACCGGCACCCGGACAACCGTTGTCCGGACGGGACCGGCACGCTTCAATGCGGGGTGACACGCGGCTGTGACGGCGGCACCGAAGGCCCCGTGACACCTGCCATCGGTCCCGTCCGTACCGCGCCGCCTGCCGCCGGTCCCGTCCGCACGCCCCGCCCCTCGGCGCGAGGGCCCACCGGACGGCCGTGAACGTCCATCGAGGAGACCCATGGGGCACGCCGCGCACCCCGCGCACACCCAGGCCGAACTGGACCGGGTGCTGCGCACGGGCCCCTTCCACCTCGCTCTGCGCGCCGCGTTCGCGGTGCGGGGGCTGCCGCTGCAGCGGGTGCAGCACCATCTCGCACACCGGGGGATCAAGGTCGGGGTGACCAGTCTGAGTTACTGGCAGCAGGGCGCCCGGCGCCCTCAGCGCCCCGAGTCGCTGCGGGCCGTACGGGCGCTGGAGGACGTGCTCCGGCTGCCGGAGAACTCCCTGCTGCGGCTGCTCCCCGAGGAGGCCGGGCCCGGCCCCCAGCGCCCCGCGGCCCGTTCGCCGCGTGCGCCGGGCGAGGTGTCCGGGGCGGTGGAGCGGCTGCTCGCCGGACTCGGGCGGCCCGCGGACGGCGGGCTGCACACGGTGGGGCACCACGAGCGCGTACGGATCGGGCCGGACCGCGAGTTGCTGGGCCGGGACTCGGAGAAGGTGGTGCGCGCCCACCGCGACGGCGTCGACCGGCTACTGGCGGTGCATCGCGGGGATCCCGGGTGGGATCCGGCGCGGGTGACCGTGCGGGCCACGGAGAACTGCCGCCCGGGGCGCGTCCGGTACGACCGGGAGGCGGGGGTGCTGGTCGCGGAACTGCTCCTCGACGCCGGGCTGCGGTCCGGTGAGACGTACCTCCTCGGCTACGGCTTCGAGGACGGCACGGCGGGCCCGAGCGGTGAGTACGTACGGGGCTTCCGCGCGGCCGGCGGTCAGTACGTACTGCAGGTCCGCTTCGACGGGGCGGCGCTGCCGGTACGGTGCCGGCACTTCGCCCAGAACTCCCCCGGCGCGGCACGGATCTGCCGCGCGGAACTGGCCCCGAGCGGCACACACCCGGCGGTGCACCTGGTCGAGCAGGACGTCCGGCCCGGGATCCAGGGGATCGAGTGGGAGTGGGAACGCTGACGGAGACGGTCAGCGCACGCCCGAGGGGGACAGCGCCTCGCCCGGAGGCTTGCCGCGGTGTGCGCCGGGACCCGGTACCGCCGCCGTACCGCCGCGCACGGGCGTCGGCCGGACCGCCGGGGTCGGGGACCGCGTGCCGGGCTCCTCGGGCGTGAGCGGCTCGCACCCCAGGACGCGGACGCGGAGACGCTCACCCCGCCGGGCTCGGTCGGCGGGGCCGCTCACGCCCCAGGGCGCGGACGGCGGGGCCCCTCACGCCTCCGGGCCGGCCACGAGCTTCCCGTCCCGCACCCGCACCGGGACCTCCGGGAGCGGCACGGTCGCCGGCCCCCGGAGCGCCGTGCCGGTCGTCACGTCGAACCGGCTGCCGTGGCAGGGGCAGTTGCCCTCCGTGCCCTCCACCTTGTCCAGCACGCAGCCGGCGTGGGTGCACTGGGCGCTGAACGCCCTGTACCGGCCCTCCGCCGGGCAGTGGACGACGAGCCGCTGCTCTCGGTAGAGCCGGACGCCGCCCACGGGGACTTCCTCGGCGGCGCCGAGGTCGACCGGTGCGGTCGGCGTCGGGACCTGTGCGTGGCCCACCTTGGACTCGGTGGAGCAGGCGGCGACCCCCAGCCCGGCGGCCCCGGCGAGGGCGGCGCCTTTCAGCACGGTACGGCGGGCGGTGGATCGGCCGGACATGAAGATCTCCACGAGTGGGGGGCGGGGTGGGTGACCAACCCGACGATACCGGCGCAGATCGCGGCCCCTCCGGGCGGGTCTGCCGTTCGGGAAGGGACTGTCGTGCCCGGGAGCGATGGGTTACGTTCTCAGCCGTGATCGTCGTCGCCGGTGAGTCCCTGATCGACCTGGTCCCGCAGCGGACGGCCGCCGGGGACGCCCGCCTGCCGCCCCTGCTGCCGCGGCCCGGCGGCGGCCCGTACAACACGGCGGTGGCCCTGGGCCGGCTGGGATCCCCCGTGACCTTCTGCTCCCGCGTGTCGGCGGACGGCTTCGGAGAGGCGCTGCTGGGCGGTCTGCACGCGGCGGGCGTTCGGACGTCGCTGGTGCAGCGCGGCCCGGAGCCGACGAGCCTCGCGGTCGCCGAGGTCGGCGCGGACGGCTCAGCCGGCTACGGCTTCTACATGACCGGCACCGCCGACCGGCTGTTCGAGCTGCCGCCGGAACTGCCGGCCGGGGTGCGGGCGCTCGCGCTCGGCACGTGCTCGCTGGTGCTGGAGCCGGGGGCGAGCGCGTACGAGGCGCTGCTGCGACGCGAGGCGCGGCGCGGGGTGTTCACGCTGCTCGACCCCAACATCCGGCCGGGGCTCGTGCCCGACGCCGACGCCTACCGCGCACGGTTCGGGGGCTGGCTTCCCTCGGTGTCGCTGCTGAAGCTCTCGGAGGACGACGCCGCATGGCTCGGCGGCTCCCCGGAGCAGTGGCTGGCCGAGGGCCCCGCCGCCGTGGTTCTGACCCGCGGCGACCGCGGCATCGCGGTACGCACCCGGGAAGGTGTGGAGACCGCCGTCCCGGCGGCGGCCGTGACGGTGGCCGACACGATCGGCGCGGGCGACACCGTGAACGCGGCACTGCTGCACGACCTGCACCGGCGTGGCGCCCTCTCCCCCGGCGGTCTGCTCGCCCTGGACGCCGCCGGCTGGACCGAGGTGCTCGCGTTCGCCGCCCGCGCCGCCGCCGTCACCTGCTCCCGTACGGGAGCGGAGCCCCCATACGCCTCCGAACTGGCCTGACCCGGAGGGCACGCGAGGGCCGGCCCGGCGGCCGGGCGCCGGAAGACGGCACCGCGGCGCCCCGGGGACGCGGCACGGCGGCCGCGGGGTCCCCCGGCCCGGAGGCGCTGGGGAGAATCACCGAACGGGGACACTGCGGCCGGAGATCTGCGGCAGGGCGGCCCGGCAACGGCGACACGACAGCCGCCCGGACGCGGGCCGGGAAGCCCAACCGGAAACGGGACCGGTGGCATGGCGACGCCCGCACACGGACGACCCGAAGCGATGTGCAGGTGGCCGCGCCGGTCGCTGTTCGGTCATCGGCGTCGGGCCCAGGACACATCGGACCGGGAGTCGGACACATCGGCCCGGGGCGGGCCGCGGCCCCGGGAAGCGGGATCCAGCGCCCGTCGCCCCGGTTCCTGGTGGCAGGACCCGGGGCGACGGGCGTTCAGGGCCGGCCGGCGGGCCCGGGGCCAGGGCCCGGATCAGGCCTTGCGGGCGCGGGTCCGCGACACTGCCGCCTTCTTCGTCACCGGGGTCGCGTTGGCCGTGACCGTGCTCTTCTTCACGGCGGTGGAGTTGGCCGAGACCGGCTTCCGGGACGAGGCCTTCTTCGCCGCCGTCTTCCGGGACTGCGGTGGCACCGAGTCGCTGATGCGCTCAGGGCCCAGGATGTCCCGCAGGAACTTGCCGGTGTGGCTCGCCGGGACCGCGGCGACCTGTTCGGGCGTGCCCTCGGCGATGACGAGGCCACCGCCGCTGCCGCCCTCCGGGCCCATGTCGACGACCCAGTCGGCCGTCTTGATCACATCGAGGTTGTGCTCGATCACGATCACCGTGTTGCCCTTGTCGACCAGTCCGGACAGTACGTTGATCAGCTTGGAGATGTCCTCGAAGTGCAGACCCGTGGTCGGCTCGTCCAGCACGTAGACCGTCCGGCCGGTCGACCGCTTCTGCAGCTCGCTCGCCAGCTTCACCCGCTGCGCCTCGCCACCGGAGAGCGTCGGCGCCGGCTGACCCAGCCTGACGTACCCGAGGCCCACCTCCGTCAGCGTCCTGAGGTGACGGGAGATGGTCGGCACGGCCTCGAAGAAGTGCAGCGCCTCCTCGATCGGCAGGTCCAGCACCTCGGCGATGGACTTGCCCTTGTAGTGGACCTCCAGGGTCTCCCGGTTGTAGCGCGCACCGTGGCAGACCTCGCACGGGACGTACACGTCCGGCAGGAAGTTCATCTCGATCTTGATCGTGCCGTCGCCGGAGCAGTTCTCACAGCGCCCGCCCTTGACGTTGAAGGAGAAGCGGCCCGGCAGATAGCCGCGCACCTTCGCTTCCATCGTCTCCGCGAAGAGCTTGCGCACATGGTCGAAGACGCCGGTGTACGTCGCCGGGTTGGACCGGGGTGTACGGCCGATGGGCGACTGGTCGACGTGGACGACCTTGTCGACGAGGTCGTCGCCGTCCACGCGGGTGTGCCGGCCCGGCACCGACTTGGCGCCGTTCAGCTCGCGCGCCAGATGCGTGTACAGGATGTCGTTGACCAGCGTGGACTTCCCGGAGCCGGAGACACCGGTGACGGCCGTGAGCACACCGAGCGGGAACGAGACGTCGATGTCCCGGAGGTTGTTCTCCCTGGCGCCGTGCACGGTGAGCTGCCGCGCCGGGTCCAGCGGCCGCCGGATCTCCGGCGTCGCGATGGACTTCTTCCCGGACAGATAGAGCCCGGTCATCGAGTCCTGGTTGGCCAGCAGTTGCCTCAACGGTCCGGAGTGGACCACCTTGCCGCCGTGCTCGCCGGCTCCCGGGCCGATGTCCACGACCCAGTCGGCGACCTTGATCGTGTCCTCGTCGTGCTCGACGACGATCAGGGTGTTGCCCATGTCGCGCAGCCGCACCAGGGTCTCGATGAGCCGGTGGTTGTCGCGCTGGTGCAGTCCGATCGACGGCTCGTCCAGGACGTACAGCACGCCCACGAGGCCGGAGCCGATCTGGGTGGCGAGGCGGATGCGCTGGGCCTCGCCGCCGGACAGCGTGCCCGCGGCCCGGTTGAGGGAGAGGTAGTCCAGGCCGACGTCGACCAGGAACCTCAGCCGCTCGTTGACCTCCTTGAGCACCCGCTCGGCGATCTTCTTGTCGCGCGCGGTGAGCGTCAGCCTGCCCAGGAAGTCGGCGCACTCGCTGATCGACATGGCCGAGACCTCGGCGATCGACCTGTCCATGACCGTCACGGCCAGGACGATCGGCTTCAGCCGGGTGCCGTCGCAGGTGGGGCAGGGCACCTCGCGCATATAGCCCTCGAAGCGCTCCCGGCTGGAGTCGCTCTCCGCCTCGCTGTGGCGCCGCTTGACGAAGGACACCGCGCCCTCGAACGCCGGGGTGGTGTACGCGCGTTCCCGCCCGTACCGGTTCCGGTAGCGGACCTCGACCTGGGTCTTGTGGCCGTACAGCAGGGCCTTCCTGGCGCGCTGCGGCAGCCCGGCCCATGGGATGTCCGTGCGGAAGCCGAGGGCGTCGGAGAGCCCGCCGATCAGGCGCCCGAAGTACTCCTTGGTATGACCGTGCGACCAGGGGTGGATCGCGCCGTCGTCCAGGGAGCGGTCCTCGTCCGGGACGATCAGGTCGGGGTCGACCTCCATCCGGGTGCCGATGCCGGTGCAGTCGGGACAGGCACCGAACGGCGAGTTGAAGGAGAACGAACGGGGCTCGAGCTCCTCGAACGAGAGGTCGTCGTACGGGCAGTAGAGGTGCTCCGAGTACATCCGCTCGCGCTCGGGGTCGCCCTCGGGAAGGTCGACGAAGTCCAGCACGACCATGCCGCCGGACAGTCCCAGCGCGGTCTCCACGGAGTCCGTGAGACGGCGCTTGGCGCTCTCCTTGACGGTCAGGCGGTCGACGACCACCTCGATCGTGTGCTTCTCCTGCTTCTTGAGCTTCGGCGGCTCGGTGAGCTGGATCGTCCGCCCGTCGACCCGCGCCCGCGAGTACCCCTTGGACTGCAGGTCGGCGAAGAGGTCGACGAACTCGCCCTTGCGCTCCCGCACCAGCGGCGACAGCACCTGGAAGCGGCTGCCCTCGGGCAACTCCAGCACCTTGTCGACGATGGCCTGCGGGGACTGGCGCGTGATGGGGCGGCCGCACTCGGGGCAGTGCGGCTTGCCGATGCGCGCGAAGAGCAGCCGGAGGTAGTCGTAGACCTCGGTGATCGTGCCAACCGTGGAGCGGGGGTTGCGCGACGTGGACTTCTGGTCGATCGAGACGGCCGGGGAGAGGCCCTCGATGAAGTCCACGTCCGGCTTGTCCATCTGACCCAGGAACTGCCGGGCGTAGGAGGACAGCGACTCGACGTAGCGGCGCTGCCCCTCGGCGAAGATCGTGTCGAACGCGAGCGACGACTTGCCCGACCCCGAGAGCCCGGTGAAGACGATGAGTGAGTCACGCGGGAGGTCGAGCGAGACGTTCTTCAGGTTGTGCTCGCGAGCGCCACGGACGATGAGACGGTCGGCCACGCCGGGTCCGCACCTTTCTTGAGACAGGTCGTGAGAAGCATCGGGGGCACAGCCCCCGGCCCGGACTGCTCCAGGTTAGGGCGACCACGAGATCGACGGCTGCCGGACGGAAGCCCGGCCCTCCATAATGCTCTGCCCCGAGCCTATAGCACGCGCATTCGATTAACGCCGGTCTCCGGCCACCTTCACTCGAACGTGTGGCGTGGCTATTGTCTTCCCCATGATCGATCCCGTAGCCGACCTGGATTCCGTGCGTGAAGCGACCGAGCGACTGCTGAACGCAGCCGCCGCCCTGGACAACGCGGCGGTTGCCGGGTCGTCACGGCTCCCCGGCTGGAGCCGCGGCCACGTCCTCGCCCACCTCGCCCGCAATGCCGACGCCCTCGTGAACGTCTTCGAGGGCCGCCCCATGTACGCGAACGCGGAGACGCGCGAGACCGACATCGAGCGCGACGCGCCCCGCCCGCTCCCCGACCAGCTCGACGACGTGCGCGAGTCCGGGGAGCGCTTCCTGGCGGCGGCGACGGCGGACGCCGACTGGTCGCGGACCCTGGAGCTCCGCAACGGCGTGAGGGACGCCGCGTCCCGCATCCCCTTCCGGCGGCTGATCGAGGTCGAGCTGCACCACGTGGACCTCGGTATCGGCTACGAGCTGGAGGACCTGCCGGCCGGCTTCACCGAGCGCGAGACCGAGTTCCTCGCGGAACGGTTCGACGGGCACAAGGACGTGCCGCCCACGACCGTCGCCGACGACTGCGGACGGACCTGGACGACGGGCGGCGGGGCCGCGGGCGGACCGGTCACCGTCCGGGGCGCCGCCGCGGACCTGCTCGGCTGGCTCGCGGGCCGCCGTGACGGCTCGGCGCTCGAGGTCACCGGCGGCCCGCTGCCGGTGCTGCCGCCGCTGTGACCGGCTGAGTACGCTGGCCCCATGACTTACAGCGGAGCGGTGACGGTCGGCGGCCCGGCGGACGTCCACGAGCTGGCGGCCCTGATGATCTCCAAGGTCGCCGTCGGCCCCATGGACAACAACTCCTATCTGCTGCGCTGCCGGACCACCGACGAGCAGTTGCTGATCGACGCGGCCGACGAGCCCGAGACACTGCTCCGGCTGATCGGTGACGACGGGATCACGTCCGTCGTCACCACACACCGGCACGGCGACCACTGGGGCGCGCTGGCGGACGTGGTGGGCGCGACCGGCGCGCGCACGTACGCGGGCCGCCACGACGCCGCCGGCATCCCGGTGCCGACCGACGTGCTGCTCGACGACGGCGACACGATCAGGGTGGGCCACGTCGAGCTCACCGCCCGCCACCTGGTCGGCCACACGCCCGGCTCGATCGCGCTCGTCTACGACGACCCGCACGGCCACCCGCACGTGTTCACGGGCGACTGCCTCTTCCCCGGCGGCGTGGGCAACACGTGGAAGGACCCGCAGGCCTTCGCCTCGCTGATCCGCGATGTGGAGACGAAGCTCTTCGACGTGCTGCCGGACGAGACCTGGGTCTACCCCGGCCACGGCAACGACACCACGCTCGGCGACGAGCGGCCGCACCTCTCCGAGTGGCACCGGCGCGGCTGGTGACGACGGGCCGGAGGAGGGTGTCCGAAAGGGGCGCGTGGCACGGGTGATCCCGGAGCCGGCACCCGGGCATCCGGCCAGTGCCGTGTGAGGCGGGGTGCCCGTCGGGGAGCGGCGTCCGGTGCACGGGGTCTCCCCCGGCCCTCCCGGGCCGGGGGAAAGGATCGCAGGGCGCCGGATCGACCTCGCGGTGGGCCTGCTCGGTTGACTCGGCAACGCCGCGAGTCGCCGTGCCGGGCGTTTCGCGACGGGCCGAGCGGCGTCGCCTGAGCGGCACCAGCCTGCAGCCCATGGCACCGCCCGGCACCGCCTCCACGGTCCCCGTACCCGTCTACCCGCCCAAGCCCCGGCCCGGGGCCGTATCGCCGTGATCTCCCCCTCCTCGGGCCTGCCCGGTCTGCTGCCCCTGCCGTACGAGCCGGAACACGAACGACTGGAGAAGGAGTTCGGGCTGGTTCCGGTCGAGTACCCGGCCACCCGCACGATGGGGTCCACACCCCGCCAACGCGCCGACGACATCCGCGCGGCCCTCGCCGATCCGGACATCCGCGGTGACTCAGGCCTCGACGCTGTCCTTCTCGGAGGAGTCCGCGGCCTTGGCCTCCGCCTCCCGCTTCTCCAGCTTTCTGGCGGCGATGAGGCTCGTGATCGTGGTGATGATCAGAACGCCGCAGATGACCGTCAGCGAGAACGGGATGGAGATCTCGGGGACATGGACTCCGGATTCGTGCAGTGCGTGCAGCACCAGTTTGACGCCGATGAAGCCGAGGATCACCGATAGGCCGTAGCTGAGGTGGACCAGCTTCTTGAGCAGTCCGCCGATGAGGAAGTACAGCTGCCGCAGACCCATCAGCGCGAAGGCGTTCGCGGTGAAGACGATGTACGGGTCCTGGGTCAGACCGAAGATCGCGGGGATCGAGTCCAGGGCGAACAGCACGTCGGTGGTGCCGATGGCGAGCATGACGACCATCAGCGGCGTCAGCACCCGCTTGCCGTTGACGCGGATGAAGAGCTTGGTGCCGTGGTACCTGTCGGCGACGCCGAACTTCCGCTCGACGGACTTGAGGAGCCTGTTCTCCTCGAACTCGTCCTCGTCCTCGTCGGACCGCGCCTCCTGGATGAGCTTCCAGGCGGTGTAGATCAGGAACGCGCCGAAGATGTAGAAGACCCAGGAGAAGCTGGCGATGATCGCGGCACCCGCGGCGATGAAGATGGCCCGCAGCACCAGCGCGATGAGCACACCGAACATCAGGACGCGCTGCTGGAGCTGCGACGGCACCGCGAACTTCGCCATGATCAGCACGAAGACGAAGAGGTTGTCGACGCTGAGCGACTTCTCCGTGATGTAGCCGGCGAAGAACTCACCCGAGGCCTGGCTCTCACCGGCCATCAGCAGTCCGACACCGAAGATCACTGCCAGGACGATCCAGACGATCGTCCAGATTCCCGCTTCCTTGATCGACACGTCATGGGGCTTTCGCCCGATGAAGAAGTCGACCGCGATCAGGGCGGAGAGACCAAGGATGGTCACCAGCCACATGGTCAACGAAACGTCCATTGCGCCTCCGGCGTCGTACGGCTACTCATCAGCGTCGTCGCTGCCGGAGGTCTCTTCCACCCGGGTGGCTGGTCGCCGAACCGCGGGCCGGCGCCCCGGGACCGCTCTGGGTCTGTCGATCCGTACTGACGGGCACGCCGCAGGTGGGAGTACTCCCCTCCGCGCAGGAAACACTACCCGAAAGACCAAAGGACGGTAAAGACGAGGGTAATGAAGGGTCAAAGTCTCAGCTCAGTGAGCTGAGCCCGGAATCGTCCCGAGGGGCGGACAGGGCGGGCGGCTCCGGGCACGGGGAAGCTCGGGGGCGGACCGGTGCCGCCTGAGCCGGCCGGTGGCGCGCGAGGTCCGGAGCGCGCCGGCGTACGCGGGTCAGCGCCGCCAGGTGCGCCGAGCCTCCGCGACCTTCGCCAGCACCAGCCCGAGCACATCGCTGCCCTCGGGCACCGACGGAGGCTCGTACGTCCAGGCGTGCTGGACCCATGGATCGGCCAGGTGGTCGTCCGGGACCGGGGTGATCCGCAGCAGCGAGCGCCACAGCGGGTCGAGCACCGGCCCGTACGCGGAGGCGTCCTCCCGGTCGGCGACCATCAGCAGATGGACGCCGACCGCGGGCCCCTCGTCGGCGAGGTAGCGAAGCTGTGTGACGGCGCGGTCGTCGAAACCGTGCGGGAAGTCGTTGACGATCAGCAGTTGCTGGGCGGTGTCCAGGTCCGGCGGCAGTGCGTCGGCCGCGCCCCCGCGCACGGCCATCTGCACCAGGTCCACACGCTGCGTGAGCTTCGCCAGCACCGTGGAGACGCCCTCGGCCCCGGCCGCCGGCGGCCCGTCCAGCACGCCCGACCGCACCAGCGGGGCCAGCGAACGCGCCGCCGAACCCGCGGGGTCGATGACGTGCACGGTGAACTCCCCGGCCGGATAGACCGCGAGCAGCCGGGCCGCGTGGGCGACCGCGGTGTCCACGGCGAGCGCGCGCAACCGCACTTCGTCCAGCGTCACGGCGGCCTCCGACGTGGCCCGGCCGCTGTCCACCCACAGTCCGCGCTCCAGCGGCAGCCGGACCAGCATCGGGATCCTGAGCTCGGGCCGCTCGGGCAGGTGGAGTTCGCCGAGGCGGAGGGCCATGGGGATCTCCATCGGGACGCGGTAGCCGTGCCAGACCGGGCTGTCCCAGCGGGCGAACGCCGGCGGCAGGGCGGGCTCGACGGCTTCGGACTCCGCGGCCAGCTGGGCCAGGTCGCGGTCGAGGGCCTCGCGGGCGCGCCCCGTCAGCTCGTCGTGCTTGGCACGGGCCGTCCCACGTGCGCTGTCGCCGCCGGCTATCCGGCTGCGCGGATCGGACAGGGCGCGGTCGAGCTCCTGGTCGAGCCGTGAGTCGGCGAAGTCCACCGCGCCGCGGTAGGCGGCCGTCGCCCGGGCCAGGTCCTCGAACATGCCCCAGACCTGGTTGTACAGCCGCTCCTCCATGGACCAGCCGGTGGCGTCACCCGCGACGGGAACCGGCGGCCGCCCGGGCTCGGCGTGCGGCACCGCCGGGGGCGGAGACGGCGGCGCGGCGGACTGCCTGCGCGGGTGCGAGTAGTTGACGGGACCGCCGTGCGTCTGGGCCGGCGGCTGCGGAGTCGCCCGGCCCGAGGGCTGTGTACCCGCACCCGCGCCCGATGGCGGGCCGGGGTCGGGAGAGGGGCCGGTGTCGCCCGCAGCGGCGGCCGCAGCCGCGCTGTGCCGCACCTCCGTCGTCCGGGGCGGCGGCGTGCCGAGGGTGCGCGAGAGGCCGGGGGCGACGGCCTCGTGGACGACCGCGGCGAGTTCGCCGGCGCGGTCGAGGCCCTGGTCGGTGAGACATGCGGCAAGACCGCCCGCATAACCCTGGCCGACGGCGCGGACCTTCCAGGCCCCCTGGCGGCGGTACAGCTCCAGGGCTACGACGGCGGACTCGGTGTCCAGGCCGGTGACGGTGTAGCTCGCGATCTCGTCGCCGCCCGGGGAGCCGACGGAGACGAACGGGGCGGCGACGGCCCCGAAGCGTACGGGGCGCCCCGGCCCCATGGGCAGCGCCAGCAGCACCGTCACCCGGTGGGCGGAGGCGGGTACGGCGTTCAGATCGACGGCCAGCAGATGGTCCGCGGTGGCCTGGCGGGAGACCTCGACGCCGGGCAGGGCCGGCTGTGAGGGGTGGGCGACCCACTCGGTCCCCGGAACCCGGCCGTCCTCGTCGCTCAACGCGGCGGCGGCCACGACCGGCTTGCCGGCCGACACCCGGATCTCCAGTCGGGTGTGGGGCAAGGGATGGTTCTGTCCCCTGACCAGCTCGGCCGTCATCGCCTCTGTCCCCCTCGGTGGTGTGCGGAGCAGCTCCCGGTGACCTGCTCGCCTCCGGGAGCTGCGCGGGTCACGGCGGGGCGCCGCCGTGACCTCTGGTGCGGACGGACCTGCCCGCGTGCCTACAGGTGCGGCACGATCGACGGCATCAGGTCCTGGAACGTACGGCCGTTGGCCGGGTTGCCCAGGGCGGTCATCTGCCAGCCCGAGCCGGCGCGGTGCACCTTGGCCATGATCTGGGCGGTGTACTGACCGCCGCCGTCCAGCGTGTAGCGGGCGAGCTCCTGGCCGTTGGTCTCGTCCACGATGCGGCAGAACGCGTTCTGCACTTCCTGGAAGGTCTGGCCCGTGAAGGAGTTGACGGTGAACACGATCTGGTCGATGTGCACCGGCACCCGCTGCAGGTCGACGAGGATCGCCTCGTCGTCGCCGCCCTGGCCGGCGCCGCCGACCAGGTTGTCGCCGGTGTGGCGGACCGAGCCGTCGTCGCTCACGAGGTGCCGGAAGAAGACCACGTCCACCGGCTGCTTGTCGGCGAAGAGCACCGCCGAGGCGTCCAGGTCGATCTCCCGGGTGCGCGACCCGAACAGTCCCCGGCGGGGGGCCGCCTGCCAGCCGAGGCCCATCCGCACCGCGGTGAGGGTGCCGCCGCCCTTCTTCTCCAGGCTGATGGCCTGTCCCTTGGTCAGATTGACTCCGGGACCCCCGGGCGCATTGCCCTTGGATACGTCCACCACGCGCTGTCCCCTCTCCATGGTTCCCCCGCAACCGTCCGTGTGTGCGGTTGCCTGCACCCTACGCAGTCGCTCCGACCGTGCAGCAGACTTGGTGTGTTTTTGTGGCGGTGTTGAGACACTGGCCGCGTCCCGGACGACACCGGCCCGGCTCAGGCGATACCGGCCTCCTTCATCTGCCGCAGCTCCTTCTTCAGTTCGCCCACCTCGTCCCGCAACCGCGCGGCCACCTCGAACTGGAGCTCCGCCGCCGCGGCTCGCATCCGGTCCGTCATCTCCTCGATGATCCCCGCCAGTTCGGCGGCCGGCCGGTCGCTCGTGACCGCGCCCTTGCCCGCCTTGGCGCCCTTTGCGTCGGCGCCTTTGACGGCGTGCGCGGCCAGGGACGGAACAGGGGCCTTGGCTCCCTTGCCGTCCTTGCCCTGCCGATAGCCGGTGCCGAGGAGCTGCTCGGTGTCGACCTCCTCGCGGGCGATGGTGGCGACGATGTCGTTGATCTTCTTGCGGAGCGGCTGCGGGTCGATGCCGTTCGCCTCGTTGTACGCGATCTGCTTGGCCCGGCGCCGGTTGGTCTCCTCGATCGCCTTCTCCATCGCCGGAGTGATCTTGTCGGCGTACATGTGGACCTGTCCGGACACGTTGCGCGCCGCGCGGCCGATGGTCTGGATCAACGAGGTGCCGGAGCGCAGGAAACCCTCCTTGTCGGCGTCGAGGATCGCCACCAGCGACACCTCGGGGAGGTCGAGGCCCTCCCGGAGGAGGTTGATGCCGACCAGGACGTCGTACTCACCGGCGCGCAGTTCGCGCAGCAGCTCGATCCGGCGGAGCGTGTCCACGTCGCTGTGCAGGTAGCGGACCCGGACGCCGAGCTCCAGGAAGTAGTCCGTCAGGTCCTCGGCCATCTTCTTGGTGAGTGTGGTGACGAGGACGCGCTCGTCCTTCTCGGTGCGCGTGCGGATCTCGTGCACGAGGTCGTCGATCTGGCCCTCGGTGGGCTTGACGACGATCTCCGGGTCGACGAGGCCGGTGGGGCGGATGATCTGCTCGACCGAGCCGTCGGCGCGGGAGAGTTCGTACGCGCCCGGGGTCGCCGACAGATAGACGGTCTGCCCGATCCGCTCCTGGAACTCCTCCCACTTCAGCGGCCGGTTGTCGAGCGCGGAGGGCAGCCGGAAGCCGTGGTCCACGAGGGTGCGCTTGCGGGAGGCGTCGCCTTCGTACATGGCGCCGATCTGCGGGACCGTGACGTGGGACTCGTCGATGACCAGGAGGAAGTCCTCCGGAAAGTAGTCGAGAAGGGTGTTCGGCGCACTGCCCGGGAGGCGGCCGTCGAAGTGCATCGAGTAGTTCTCCACACCGGAGCAGGTGCCGATCTGGCGCAGCATCTCGATGTCGTACGTGGTGCGCATGCGCAGCCGCTGGGCCTCCAGGAGCTTGCCCTGCTTCTCAAGCTCCGCGAGGCGCTCCTCGAGCTCCCGCTCGATGCCGGTGATCGCCTTCTCCATGCGCTCCGGGCCGGCGACGTAGTGGCTGGCCGGGAAGACGTACAGCTCGCGGTCGTCGCTGATCACCTCGCCCGTGATCGGGTGGAGCGTGGAGAGCGCCTCGATCTCGTCGCCGAACATCTCGATCCGGACGGCGAGCTCCTCGTACACCGGGAAGATCTCGATGGTGTCGCCGCGGACCCGGAAGGTGCCACGGGTGAAGGCGAGGTCGTTGCGCGCGTACTGGATGTCCACGAAGCGGCGCAGCAGCTGGTCGCGGTCGATCTCGTCGCCGACCCGCAGCGGCACCATGCGGTCCACGTACTCCTGCGGGGTGCCGAGGCCGTAGATGCACGAGACGGAGGCGACCACCACGACGTCCCTGCGGGTGAGCAGGGAGTTCGTCGCGGAGTGGCGCAGCCGCTCCACCTCCTCGTTGATCGAGGAGTCCTTCTCGATGTAGGTGTCGGACTGCGGGACGTACGCCTCGGGCTGGTAGTAGTCGTAGTACGAGACGAAGTACTCGACCGCGTTGTTCGGCAGGAGCTCGCGGAACTCGTTCGCCAGCTGGGCGGCCAGGGTCTTGTTCGGCGCCATCACGAGGGTCGGGCGCTGGAGCTTCTCGATCATCCAGGCCGTGGTGGCCGACTTGCCGGTGCCGGTCGCACCGAGCAGCACCACGTCCTTCTCACCCGCGCGGACGCGCCGGTCGAGCTCGGCGATGGCCGCGGGCTGGTCGCCGCTGGGCTGGTAGGGACTGACGACCTCGAAGGGCGCCATCGTGCGTTCGATCTCGGTAACGGGCCGCATGCCATCAACCGTACGGCCCCCCACCGACAACCGGCCCGGACCGCTCGTGACGGCCGCGCGGCGGACGCGGCGGCCCGTCCTGCCCGGCAGGTGCCACCGCGGCGCGGGCGGGCCCGTCAGGGCCGGCGGGCGCGCTGGAAGCCGGGACGGGCCTCTCGGGACGGCGCCGCCCAGTTCGCCGGCTCGGCGTGAGGGGGGCGGCGCTGCGCGGGCACGCCCACGGCGGCGGCACGCCCCAGGACAGGAGCGTGCCGTACGTCCGGGTCGCCCGTGAGGAGCGCGGGGTCGGACATGACGATCACCGCCGCCAGGACCAGGAACACCACGGGCCCCACCAGCATCGGGGCGAGAAGCGTGAGCGGACTGTCGCCCTCGACCGACGGCGAGGCGGCGCCGTCCACATGGACGGTGACGGCGGCCATACCGGTGTAGTGCATCCCGCTGACCGCCACCCCCATCACCAGTCCGGCGCCGAGGCTCGGCAGGAGACCGCGGACCGAAACCGCCGCCCACAGCGCGGCCGTCGCCGCCACGACGGCGATCACCACCGACAGCGCCACGGTCGGGGTGTCGTACTCGAACCGGCCACTGAGCTGCATGCCCGCCATGCCCAGGTAGTGCACGGTCGCGATACCGAGGCCCGTGATCATGCCGCCGGTGACCAGGGCCATCGTGTTCGCGCCGCGATGGCCGACGACGAACGTCCCGATCGCGGTCATCACGACGGCGACGCCGAGGCTGGCGAAGGTGATCACGGGGTCGTAGCCGATCGGAACCCCGTCCACGGCGAAGCCCGTCATGGCGACGAAGTGCATCGTCCAGATCCCGGAACCGATGGAGACGGCACCGAGCGCCAGCCAGCCCGGCCGCACGGCGCCCCCGCTCCGCAGTGCCCTGGTCGTGCAGCGCAGCCCGAGCACACCCCCCAGGCACGCCATGAGGTACGCGGCCACGGGCGTGACGAGCCCATGGCTGAAACCGTCCACTGTGCCCTGCATCGCGTTATGCCCTTCGCCCCATGTGTCGCCAGGTGTCCTCGTGCGTCCCGTCGAGAAGGCCGTCCTGGGCGAGCGTATGGCGAGCGCCCCGGCAAGCAAACCTCGGGACGGAGATTTATCCGCGACGAAAGCGTGGGCCGGGAGTCGCAGCGCGAGGGTTCCGTTCATCTTGTGGCCATCCTGCGACCGTAAGTGATCGGTCCGGGAGCCCGTTGAAACGTTGACCGGCTCAGCCCGGCTCAGCCCGGCTCAGCCCGGCCCGACTCAGCCGGCCCCGGTGGCCTGGGCGGACTCGGACTCGGACTCGGCGGAGACGTCCTCGTCGGAGCACCGACACGCGCGCCGGGCGCCCGCCCGTGGCGGACCGGTGCGCACACCCGGCCCGTCGGCGATCCGATACCGGCCCGGGAGCCCGGTCCGGCGTTCCCACGGGCCGGGTCGGCTGTCGGTGCCCGGCCGTACGGTGGTCCGCATGAAGAGCTTCGAGTGGACCGTCGTGGACTCGGGCATCGGGCCGCTGCTGCTCGCCGCGACCGAGGACGGACTGGTGAGCATCGCCTTCCACGCCCGGGAGCCGGTGCGGGCCGGAGCGGTCGGCCGGCTCGCGGAGCGCCTGGGCCGCCGGGGGGTCGAGGACGTCCGGGGCTCGGGGCTGCTGGCCGAGCCGATACGCCGGCTCGCGGAGTACTTCACGGGGCGGCGCTCGGAGTTCGGGCTGCCGCTGGACTGGTCGCTGACGTCCGGCTTCAACCGCCGGGTGCTGCACGAGCTCGCGGAGACCGTGCCGTACGGCACGGTCGTGGGGTATGGGGAGCTGGCCGAGCGGGCGGGCCGGCCCGGTGCCGCCCAGGCGGTGGGCGCTGCGATGGGGTCCAATCCCCTGCCCCTGGTGGTGCCGTGCCACCGCGTGGTGGAGAGCGACGGTGGCCTGGGCGGTTTCGGCGGCGGCCTCGAGACCAAGCGGAAGCTGCTGGCACTGGAGGGAGTGCTGCCGCAGCCGCTCTTCTGACCGGACCGGACCGCGCGGACGGCGTGCGGCGGCCCACCGCGGCGCGACGGCCGGGGTGCCGTGGAGCCGATGTCACTGGCACACTGCGGCAGTGACCAGTACCTCTCACGACGTGCCCATAGCCGCCGGCTCCCCGGACCTGCCCGCCCTGCGCCGCCGGATCACTCCCGTGCTGATCGCGAGCCAGATCCTCGGCGGTCTCGGGGTCGCGACCGGCATCGCGCTGGCCGCCGTACTGGCCCAGCAGGTCAGCGGGTCGGAGGCGCTGTCGGGCCTCGCCCCCACCGCGACGGTTGCCGGCACGGCGCTGCTGTCCGTTCCGCTCGCCTCGCTGATGACCGCCCGTGGGCGGCGTCCCGGGCTGGTACTGGCCTATGTGATCGGGGCCGTGGGCGCCGGTGTGGTGGTACTCGCGTCGGTGCTCGGCAACTTCCCGCTCCTCCTGCTGGGCATGGCCGCCTTCGGGGCCGCCTCCTCGGCGAACCTCCAGGCGCGCTTCGCCGCAGCGGACCTGGCGGAGCCGGCTCGACGCGCCCGCGCCATCTCCCTGGTGGTGTGGGCGACCACCATCGGGGCGGTCCTGGGACCGAACATCGCCGCACCGGCGGGCCGGAGTGTCTCCGGGTCGGGGATACCGGAGACCGCCGGGCCGTTCGTCTGGGCGGCCGGGGTCTTCCTGATCGCGGCGGTGGTCGTCGCCGTGCTGCTGCGGCCCGATCCGCTGCTGACGGCCCGTGCGCTCGCGCCGTCGGAGGAAGGGGACAAGGAGGAGCGGTCGCTGCGTGCGGGAGTCCGTGCCGTACGGGAGTCCGCCGGAGCCAGGCTGGCGCTCGTCACGGTCGCCGTCTCGCACACCGCGATGGTGTCGATCATGTCGATGACCCCCGTCGCGCTGAGCCACCACGGCGCGGGTATCCAGCTGATCGGCCTGGTCATCAGCGGCCACATCGCCGGTATGTACGCCTTCTCGCCGGTGATGGGCGTACTGTCCGACCGCTTCGGCAGGCTGTCGGTGATCGGACTCGCCGTGGGCCTGCTGTCGTGCGCCGCACTGCTCGCGGGCACGGCGGGAGCGAGCCACGGCCGTACCGCGGCGGGTCTGTTCCTGCTCGGCCTCGGCTGGTCGGCGGGCCTGGTCTCCGGCTCCGCTCTGCTCACCGACTCCGTGCCGGGCCCCGCCCGGGCGGCGGTCCAGGGCCTGTCGGACCTGACCATGAACGCGGCAGCGGGCATCGGCGGTGTCATGGCGGGGCTGATCGTGGCGCAGGGAGGCTACGGCCTGCTCAACCTCGTCGGCGCGTGTCTGCTACTGCCACTCGCGGCCCTCGCCGTCCGCCGCGCCGTCACCCGCAACGGCGCGGCGGCCGGGGACTGACCGCCCGCCGACGCCGTCACTGGCTGATGTGGTAGGCCTTGCGCAGCGTCTCGTGGACGGTCCACGTCGTACGGTCGCCCTCGCGCAGCACACAGGCGTCGCCCGGCCCGATCTCCAGCGTGGCACCGCCCTCGACCTCGACCGTGGCGCGCCCGCTCACGACGACGAACAGTTCGTTCGCCTCCGTGTCGGTGACCACGCCGGGCGTGATCTGCCAGAGGCCTCGCACCTGCTTCCCGTCCTCGGACTCCCACAGCACCTTGCCCGTCACCACCGGGTTCCCCGAGACGATCTGCGCCGGGTCGAGGGGCTCGGGCTCCAGCTCCGCGTCCGGGATGTGCACGACGAACGAAGGAGAAGAGGGCCCGGCAACTGAGTGATCAAAGGTCGTCATGGCGGCTCACCTTAGCGGGCGAAAGATCCGCGGCACGCGGCGAGCCGCCCCGAGAGGCACAGGGGCACGGGGCACCGTCGAGGTACGCCCCCAGCTGCCCACGCGCAAGAGTCGTGCGACACCCACGGCAGCGCTTGCCCGAGTCCCCCCTCGTACAGGAAGCGACCACCGATGTCAGCAGTGCGCACAGGGCGTTGCCTCGCCCTCCTCACGGCCGTGTGCCTCCTCTCCGCCCTCACCGCGACCGGGCCGGCCGCCGCCGCGGAGCCGGCCGACGCCCGCGCGACGGCGGGGCACGACACCGACCCGTTCCCGGGCCTCCTGCCCGGATCCGGGTCCCGGAGGGCGCCAGGCGCCTTCTACAAGCAGGCCCTGGACACCCTCGGGCCGCAGCGACTCACCGCCGAGCAGCGCCGCGTCACCGCCCGGAAGGAGGCGGAGGCCGCCGCGTGGTTCGGGCGGCCCGCCCCCCGCGCCAAGCGAGCCGGCTACATCGTCTCCGGCGGGCTGCACCAGTCCCAGCGAAGGTCGTACTGGTGCGGCCCGGCCGCCCTCGTCATCGCCCAGTCCGCGCACGACGAGGTCGGCGGGCGCTCCCAGCAGAGCGCGGCGGACCTCCTGGAGACCGACACCAGCGGCACGGCCTGGTACGGGGTCGGCATCGACGTCGAGGAGCCGACCGGCTATCCGATGGCCGACGCCCTCAACCACCGTCTCCCCGGCGCCAACTACGTGCCGAGGTCGCTGCCGTACAGCCCGACGTCGGCCGATGTGGCGGACTTCCGGGAGCACATCGTCCACAACACGGACTACGACTACGCGATCGCAGGCAACGCCTGGGAGGTACCGGGCGGTCCGCACCTGGCCGGGCACCCGAACATCGAGATCTTCCACTGGGTCGCCATCGACGGCTACAACAGCGACACGGACGCGCGGCAGGTCCGCTACCTGGACCCGGTCGGCGGGGTGAGCACCAGCGTGATCTCGTGGGCCGGCGGAGTCCCGAAGTCCGCCCGGATCTCCGCGGACACCATCACGACGATCATGGGTGGCCGTGGCTACGTCTGGTAAGCCCTCCGGCCGGGACTTCCCGGCCGGCCGGCCCCGTCCGGCGGGCGGGGCGCCGGACCGTCCGGACCGGCGGTGCGGCCGGTGGGGCCGCGCCGGCGCACCACCGGCACCACCGGAACGATGGCACCGCTCCGGCGCACCACGGGTCCCGGCGCTGCTCGGCTCGGCCCTGCTCGTGCTCGCGGGCCTGGGGTGCTCGCCGGCCCACGAGTCGGCCCCGACGGACACCGCCTCTCGGGTTCCCTCGGCTCCCTCCTCGTCGGAACCGGCGCACGCGCTCCCGTCCGGCTCCGCTCGGACGGCTTCCCCGCCGGCCACCGTCGTCCGGGCGGCATGCGAGGCGCCCCTGCCCGAGAGCTGGCGGTCCGCGCTCGCTGCAGGCGAGTTCCGTGCGCCGGCGGGCCAGCGTGCGGTCCTCACCGAGGTCGGGCCCCGGGCCAGGTGGACCGTCGTCCAGCTTTCCGACGGGCGGAGCCGCCGGGCGGCCGTCGTCGAGGACGCCGAGGCACCGCGCACCCTGCTGACGTTCACCGATCCCGTCGAACACCAGCTCCTCGCGGCCGACGTCTCGGCGGACGGGCGGTGGACGGCGTTCGCGGTCCTGGAGGGCCGCACGCTCGACAGTCCGTGGTCGCTATACGTGCAGGACGCCCAGGGCGGGATGCGCAGGCTCGCGCGGTCAACCCTCCCCGGCCCACTCCCCCAGCCCGTCGTCCGGAACGGTTCGGTCTTCTGGGCGCAGGGCACGGGCAAGGGCCGGGCCACGATCTTCAGCAGTCCGGTCCGCAGGCCCGGCTCCGGGAACCGGGCGCCCTCGCCGCGCGCCCTGCACTCCGGTGTGCTGGACGCCCCGTTCGCCGCGGGCGGGCTGCTGGCCTGGCGGGAGGCGAGCGCGGACGGCCGGTCGACGCAGTTGTCCGCGCTGTCGTTCGCCACCCTGCGCCCCGCCGGACTGCCGGGGCCCCTCGCCGCACTGCGCGATCTGAGGTCTCCGGCCTCGGACGGCGCCACCTGGGCCTGGATCGAGGAGGGGAAGGACGGGGGTGAGCCGAGGCTGGTGGTCTGGCGGCAGGGGCAGTCGTCACCGGTGGCGCGGCTCTCCGGTGCCCCCGCTGCCGAGGGGCTCGACCAGCTGCGCATCAGCGGTGAACTGATCACGTGGCGTACGCCCGAGGCCGCCTACGCCCTGGACCTGCGGACCTCCGCGTACACGCGGATCACCCCGCAGTACGGCTACGCCCAGGCCAGAGCGGGCGCGCTGGCCGTCGCCTACAACAAGGACCAGACGAAGGGGCCGGGTGCGCGGTCGGTGATCCAGGTCGTGCGTGCGGACCGGCTGCCAAGGCTGCCGAAGCCGCGCGACTGCGGCTGAGACGCGGAGCACCGCTCGGGCCCCCCGTGCCCGGGCGGTGCACGAGTCGCCGTTCGGGGCGGTGCACGGGCCGCTGTTCGGGGCGGTGTGCGGGCCGCCGACCCAGACAGTGCACGAGCCCCGTGCCCGGGCAGTGCACGAGCCGCCGTTCGGGGCGGTGCACGGGCCGCCGTTCCAGGCAGTGCACGAGCCGCCGACCCAGACAGTGCACGAGCCGCCGTTCCAGGCGGTGGACGGGCCACTGCCCCAGGCGGTGCACGAGCCCCGTGCCCGGGCGCGGTGCGCGGGCGTCGGCAGCGGTGACCGCGGCACCAGTGGTCGCGGACCCTCGGGACCAGTGACCGCGGCACCGGTGGTGGCCGGGAAGGGGCGGGGCCGGTGGTCCGGGAGGGGTGGGCCGAGGCTGGTGGTCCGGCGGCGGACGGCTGCCGAGCCGGAGGGTCCCGGTGGGGCGGCGGCGAGGAACGGAACGGGCACGCCGGACGGGGCGAGGCACGAGCACGCGCACCATGTCGGCCGGGCCGTGACGGCGCGACTGCCGAAACGTTTGGGCACACCGCTGCCGTGCCAGGGATGTGGACATGCCCGAGACCACACTGATGCTGTCCGAAGAAGTACGGGAGGCGCTCGACGCGCGCCGGCCCGTCGTCGCCCTGGAATCCACGATCATCGCCCACGGACTGCCGCGGCCGCGCAATCTGGCCGTCGCCGAGGAGCTGGAGACACTGGTCAGAGGCGCCGGCGCGGTGCCGGCAACGATCGCCGTACTGGACGGCAGGGCCCATGTCGGCCTGGGCAAGGACGAGTTGGAGCGCATCGCCACGGACAGGGGGGTGCGCAAGTTCGGGCACCGCGATCTGGCCCCCGCCCTCGCCGCCGGGGCCAGCGGGGCGACGACCGTGTCCGCCACGGCGTTCCTCGCGGCACGCGCCGGGATCCGGGTCTTCGCGACCGGCGGGCTCGGCGGGGTGCACCGGGAGTGGTCGGTCACCCAGGACGAGTCGGCGGACCTGCGGCTGCTCGCCAGGACCGGGATCACGGTCGTCTGCGCCGGGGTCAAGTCGATCCTCGACGTCCCGGCGACGCTGCAGCGCCTGGAGACCCTCGGGGTCGGCGTGATCGGCTACGGCACCGGGCACTTCCCCGGGTTCTATCTGTCCTCCTCCGGCCTGCCGGTCGACTGGACGGTCCGTACCCCGGAGGAGGTGGCGGACGTGATGCGCGCACAGGAAGCGCTCGGCGGGCCGGACACGGCACTGATCGTGGCGCGGCCGGTGCCGGAGGACGAGCAGCTGGACCCGGCGCTGCACGACCGTGTGCTCGCGGAGGCGCTCGACGAATGCCGGGAGCGGGGCATCGGCGGCCAGGCGGTCACGCCGTTCCTGCTGGACTTCCTGATGAAGCGGACGGGCGGCGCCTCGCTGGAGGCAAATCTGGCGGCGGTACGCGGCAACGTACGGCTGGCGGCACGGATCGCGGCCGCGCTGTGAAAGCGGCAGCGGGCCGAGAGGAGACGGCGTGGCCCGGTGCGGCCGGAGGAGCGCTGCTGGTCGTCGGAGACGTGGCCACGGACGTGGTGGCCCGCCACACCGAGCCGCTCACGTACGGGACAGACACCGCGGCGGAGATACGGACGCTGCCGGGCGGTGCCGGCGCCAACGCCGCCTGCTGGGCGGCCTACTCGGGCTGCGCGGACGTACGGCTGCTCGGGCGGGTCGGCGCAGGAGGCGCGGAGTGGCACGGCACACTGCTGCGGGACTCCGGAGTCCGCCCGACGCTGATCCCCGACGAGGAGGCACCGACGGCCACGATCGTCGCGCTGGTCGACGCGAAGGCCGAGCGGACCTTCCTCACCGACAGTGGAGCGGCGCTGCGGCTGTGCCCCGCCGACTGGTCGGCGGGGCTGCTGGACGGAGTGGCCGGACTCCACCTCTCCGGGTACCTCTTCTTCTCCGAACCCAGCCGGGAGCTGGCCCGACTGGCTCTCGCGGACGCGCTCGAACGGGGCGTTCCGGTGAGCGTCGACCCGGCCTCCGCCGGGTTCATCGCCACTCTGGGCGTGGACCGCTTCCTCGCGACGGCGGCGGGCGCCGCGGTGCTGCTCCCCAACGCGGACGAGGCCAGGCTCCTCACCGGCCTCTCCGATCCCGCCGACGCCGCGGCCGAACTGAGCCGCCGCGTCCCGCTGGCCG
This sequence comes from Streptomyces marianii, assembly GCF_005795905.1. Classification (NCBI taxonomy): domain Bacteria; kingdom Bacillati; phylum Actinomycetota; class Actinomycetes; order Kitasatosporales; family Streptomycetaceae; genus Streptomyces; species Streptomyces marianii. Next base: position 6,611,626 of record NZ_VAWE01000001.1, on the reverse strand, counting down.
TCGTCACGCTCGGCGCGGGCGGCGCGCTCGTCGCGGAGTCGGGCGCGGTGACGGCCCGGGTCGCCCCTGTTCCGGCGACTGCGGTCGACTCCACGGGCGCGGGCGACGCCTTCACGGGCGCCTTCCTGGCCGCCCTGCTCTCAGGCGCGTCCCCGGTCGCCGCGGCGTCGGCGGGGTGCCGCGCCGGGGCCCACGCGGTCACGGTGTGCGGGGGCCGGCCGCCGGGGAGCACGGGTACGCGGCCGTAGTCCACGTCCCCGAGCACCTCCCCGGACACCTCACCGCGCCGGCCGGAGACTCCCGGACCGCCCGCGCGCCGCCGGGCCGGCCGTGCCCGTCACCCGGAGCGCGCACCGCGAGTGCACCAGTCGCACTCACCGTTCGTTCTCGTCGCGGCCTTCCCACGGCGCGTTCCACGCGGGGTGGCGCGGGTCGTCGGCACGGACCACCACCTCGGCGGACACCGACGGCGAGACGTCGTGCTCGTAGCGCTCGAAGGCGGGCAGCGTCCACAGCTCGCCGGCGTCGGTGCGGCGGCGCAGGGCTCCGGGCGAGAGACGCAGGTGGACGGTCAGGTCGAAGGGGAACCAGTGCCCGAGGAGCAGCGGGCCGTGGAGCACCAGCACGCCGCCCGGCGGCAGTTCGGCGCGGGGGCTGCGTGTCGCACGGTCGGTGAGCGGGTCCCGGAGGTCCGGGAGCACCCGTCCCGAACCGCCCGGCTCCAGCGGCCCGAACACCTCGCGCCAGAGCGCCCCGACGTCGAACCAGCCGTCGTAGAAGCTGTCGGGATCCTCGCGCCCGAGCTCGAACCGCAGCGAGGCGGGCCGCAGGAACCCGCCCGTGCCCACCACCCGCACCGCACGTCCGCGCAGCCGCAGAGCCTCGGCGAGGGCCTCGGCCGCACCCGCCGTGCCGGCGGCGGGGGCGCCGTCGACGGCGACGCGCAGCCACGGGCTGCCGTCCTCGGCCCGCCTCTCGGCGATCCGGTCGGCGACGGCCTCGGTCAGCCGCTCCCAGGTGATCGGTTCCAGTCGCACCCGTCCGTCATCGCTCCCGGCCGTCGCCCTGCTCCGCGGCACCCCGCGACCGGCCGCAGGACGCGTCGACGAGTATGCCCGTGTCCCGGCCGGTGCCCGGCGGCTCCCCGTCGAGCCCTTCAGCGAGCGCGGCCGCCGCGGCCCCGCCGCCGGAGACGCGGATGCGTCCGTCCCGTACGCCCTCCGCGACGCCGAGGTCGCCCCGGCTGACGGCGAGGCAGGTGCCGCCGTCCAGCTCCAGCCGGGTGGCCGGGACCCCGGCGGGGGCCGGACCGTCCCCGTAACCGGACTCCCCGGATCCGTCCGGAGCGAGCCTCAGATGGAACTCCCCCTCCGGGAGGTGGACTTCGACGGTGCCGGTCATTCCCGCCACCTCCAGCCGGCGCAGCAGCGGGACGGCGAACCAGTGGGCCCGTACCGCGTCCGTCGGGCGGGGGCCGTCGAGTGCGGGCGCACCCCATTCGGCCAGGGCTCCGACCAGGGGGAGCAACAACCTTCCGCGTTCGGTCAGTTCGTACACGTACGCGGAGACGGGGGCGGGCAGCCGGCGGCGGGTCGTCAGCCCGTCGCGCTCCATGTCCTTGAGCCGGGAGGCGAGGACGTCCGTGCTGACTCCGGGCAGATCGGCATGGAGATCGGTGTACCGGCGGGGGCCCGCCAGCAGTTCCCTCACGATCAGCAGTGTCCAGCGGTCGCCGACGGAGTCGAGGGCGCGGGCGACGGCGCAGTACTGGTCGTAGCTTCGGCGGCGCGGAGGACGGGGCATGCAGGGCAGTCTAGACCCGTTGTTGGACTTTCCAAGCTGTCACTTGGTAAAACCAAGTGACAGCGGGTACCACCGTCCGCGTCAGTCCTGGGGAGGCCTCCGCATGGAGTTCCGGCAGTCGAGCAAGCTCAGCGAGGTCTGCTACGAGATCCGCGGCCCGGTGATCGAGCACGCCAACGCGCTGGAGGAGGCCGGCCACAGTGTGCTGCGGCTCAACACCGGCAACCCCGCGCTCTTCGGCTTCGAGGCGCCGGAGGAGATCGTCCAGGACATGATCCGGATGCTGCCGAAGGCCCACGGCTACACGGACTCGCGCGGCATACTCTCCGCCCGGCGCGCCGTCGCCCAGCGCTACCAGGCGCTCGGGCTCACGGACGTCTCCGTCGACGACGTGTTCCTCGGCAACGGCGTCTCGGAACTCGTGTCCATGGCGGTGCAGGCGCTGCTGGAGGACGGCGACGAAGTGCTCGTCCCCGCACCCGACTTCCCGCTGTGGACCGCCGTCACGACCCTCTCCGGCGGGAAGCCCGTGCACTACCTCTGCGACGAGGGGTCCGACTGGTACCCGGACCTGGACGACATGGCGTCGAAGATCACCGACCGGACCCGGGCCGTCGTGATCATCAACCCCAACAACCCCACCGGAGCGGTGTATCCGCGCGAGATCGTCGAGGGCATCCTGGACCTGGCGCGCCGCCATCAGCTGATGGTCTTCGCCGACGAGATCTACGACCAGATCGTCTACGACGGCGCCGTCCACCACACCGCGGCCGCACTCGCCCCGGACCTGGTCGTCCTCACCTTCAGCGGACTGTCCAAGACCTACCGGGTGGCGGGCTTCCGCTCCGGCTGGCTGGTCGTCACCGGCCCCAAGCAGCACGCGCGCAGCTATCTGGAGGGGCTCACGATGCTCGCGTCGATGCGGCTGTGCCCCAACGCGCCCGCACAGTACGCCATCCAGGCCGCGCTCGGCGGACGCCAGTCGATCCACGAGCTCACCGCGCCGGGCGGACGGCTGCGCGAGCAGCGCGACCGTGCGTGGGAACGGCTGAACGAGATCCCCGGCATCTCGTGCGTGAAGCCCAGGGGGGCGCTGTACGCCTTCCCCCGCATCGACCCCGAGGTGCACCCCATCCACGACGACGAGAGGTTCGTGCTGGACCTGCTGCTACGGGAGAAGATCCAGGTGGTGCAGGGCACCGGCTTCAACTGGCCGCGCCCGGACCACTTCCGCATCCTGACCCTGCCGCACGCGGACGACCTGGATGCCGCCATCAGCCGGATCGGGCGCTTCCTGAGCGGATACCGCCAGTAGGCGAGAGGCCGCCGGCCGCCGGGGCGTGTGAGCCGGGCGACGCGGCGCGCGCCGGAGCGCCCACACAGCCGGGGTGGCTCACAGCGCGCCGGGCGAGCCGGACCGTGCCGCCCGGCACGGGCGGAAGGCGCTGGTGAACGGGAGCGGGCCCGGAGGCGTAGCCGGCCTCCGGGCCCTGTTGATGCCGCTCACATTCACACGCCGGCACGCTTGAGGGCCCGGGTCAGTCGTCATTGCGCCGCGTCCTTCCTTTGGACCACCGCGGACCGAGCTCCGCGGGCCGGACTTGAACCGGCATCTCGACGCACCAGGGCCCGGGCCCGGTCGATCCGGCGATGAGCGGCGAATGCTGAGTCTGGAGCGAGAGTCTGAGATTCATCGCGGCCGGTCTCCTGCCGGCCGCGCGGTTCACGACCAGCTTCAGCTTCAGCTTTGCGCTCCTCGCGCACCCCGGCCGTGGTGCGTGGTGGCCGGGGAGTACCTGGGCTACCCGAAGAGGTAGCCGAACACGGCGTCGCCGACCCGCTGGTCGGTGACCTCCGCGCCGTTCGCCTCCTCACGGGCGAACTTCACCGCCTGCTGGAGCTTCTCCACCCGGTCCAGCAGCTCGTTGACCCGGCGGGCGGGCAGGGCACCGGAGAACTTCACGGTGGTCCAGTACCCCACCGGGATGTCCTCGTAGTACACCTCGACCTGCGCGGGGTGCTTCTCGGTCGCCTCCGCCTTCACATGGTTGCGGGGCACCTTCTTCGTACGGACCGTCTTGACCGGCTCGGTCTTCCAGGAGTCGGTGGACGGGTCCTGGGTCCAGGACTCCGCCGCGTCCAGCACCGGGAGCCTGCGCACGAAGGTGTTGATGTCCGTGAGCTGCTTCTCCAGGAAGAGGAGGTACGCGACGGGTACGCCGGCGACCAGGACCCGCCCGTCGACGGTGACGTCCGCGCGGGCCGCGCAGTTCGCCCAGTCCTTGGTGGCGGTCACGTCGAACAACCGGGTCAGCGTCCTCGCGGTGTCGCGCAGCACGTCCTCGGCCTTGACCTGCACCAGCGTCGACTCGGGCGGAAGCTGCTCGCCCTCCTCGTCCTTGGGCTGGTAGGTGCGGGCGATTCCGGCGAGCAGGGCCGGCTTCTGGAGGCCGTGGTGAGCCGTCGTCAGGTCCTGGTGCGCCTTGGACTTGACGCCCTTCTCCACTGCGATGATCTGATTGAGTTTCGCCACGTGCGGGAATCTAGCAAGACCAATGTCCTTTTCCCGAACGATTATTGGACGACCGTCTTCTGTCAGCCGTCATTTCCCGTTCGTGAGGCGTTCCGCGGGGAGGGGGCGAGGGACCGGTGGATCCGCTCGTCGTCGTCGAGCCGCTGAAGCGGCGGCATTGCGCTGAATGCCGGCGGGGTCCGCTGGAGCGGCTGGTGCTGGAGTTCAACGCCCCGCGCTGTCTCGACTGCGCGGACCTGGGCCATCTGGTCTTCCTGGCGCGCGGTGACGCGGCGCTGACCCGGCGGGCTCGCGAGGCGAGTTCCCTGTGGGCCGTCGTCGTACGGCACAACAGACAGCGCACCCGGTACGAACGGCAGGGCCTGCTGGTGGAGGAGGCGGCACTGGCGCGTGCGGAGGCGGCGTGCCTGGCCGACGCGGAGGCGCGGGCACGCCGACGGGAGCGGGACGCGGCCCGGCGGGCGGCGGAGGACGTCCGATTCACCGCCCGACTCACCGCGGAGATCCTGCGGCTCTTTCCGTCCTGCCCGCTGGACCGCGCGCTGGACGTGGCGGCGCACACCTCGGTGCGGGGCAGCGGGCGGGTGGGGCGTACCGCGGCCGGCCGCGCCCTGGACGAGGGCGCGGTCACGGCGGCGGTGCGGGCTTCGGTACGCCACCGGGACACGCCGTACGACGGGCTGCTGATGCGTGGTGTCCCTCGCCGCGAGGCACGCCGACGGGTCGCTGCGGCCGTCGACACGGCGCTCACGGCCTGGCGCACGCCTCCGGCGTGACGGCGTGACGTCCGGAGCGATGGTCACGGGGTACCGCAGGGGCGGAACGTGGCCGGGGGGAAGGGTGGCGCCGCGGGGCCGGGCCCGGACGGCTCCGGACCGGGCGGCAGAAGCAGCACAGGCCCCGTGTACGACGCGGGCGCCTGCGTGTCTACGCCCTGGCGCGGGACCGGCGGAACAGCACGGCTCCGCCCACGACCAGGGCGGCGCCTGCCGGGAGGGTGAGGCCCAGAGACGCCGGTGTGCCGGTCTCGGCCAGGTGGACCGGGCCCTGCTGGGGCTCCAGGTCGCGCGTGGCGGGGCGGACCTCCGACGGTGTGACCGTCTTCGGCGGCGTCACCTGCCGGGGCGGGGCCGGCGGGTTGGCGGAGTTCGAGGAGGAGTTGCCGACCGCGGCGTTGCCGATGCCGACGACGTTCACGGAGTTGCCGGTGACGTTCACGGGGACGTCTACGGGCAGCTGGAGCGCGTTTCCGGAGAGGACTCCGGGGGAGTCGTTCGCGGTCGTCCCGGCGACCGCTCCACCGTCTGCCGCGCCGTCGTCTCCGCCGTCGTTTCCTGCGTTCTCGCAGCTGTTGCCGACCGCCGGGTTCAGCAGACCGATCACGTTCACGGTGTTGCCGCACACGTTCACCGGCACATGGACCGGGATCTGCACCGTGTTGCCGGAGATCAGGCCCGGTGATCCGGCCGCGCTCCCCTGCGCGCCCGAGTCGGCGTGGGCGGCCCCGGCGGCGGCCAGCGCGCCGCCGGTGACCATCGCTGCGACCAGACCTGTTCGGCGAATGTGCCTCATGGATTTCTGCCTTCCGGTGGATGAACACGGGTGCTCACCCGCACCGGAGATAACGCCATGGAGCCGACCGGGTTATGGCCGCGACGCGTTTCACCCCTTCGGGTGGGGTGGGGCAGAACTGTCCGGCACCGTCGATGTGTTCGGCTCCCGGCGTCGCGGTCCTGGACTCGGCGCCGGTGTGGGCGCTCGGTGGGCCGATCGGCGCGGCCGGGCCCGGTGCGGCCGGGCCCGGTGCGGCCGGTGGTCAACGGCCCAGCAGGGTCGTGAGGGCGCCCACCGGGTCCTCGTCCGGTGTGCCCCGGGGCCACCAGTCGTCGCGGCCCGGGTCCGACTCGTATCCGTACCACAATCCGTCGCGGCCGAGGCGAAGTTGGAGCGAGGGGGTGGAGAGGCGATTGCGCCGGGGACGGAAGTGCGGGAAGTCCGCGGCGGCGAGGGCGGGGCGGGCCCGGTCGAAGGGGCCGGCGGGCGGATCCCATTCCTCGTCCAGGACCGCGAGTCCCGCGAGCCCGCCCTGGCGCCAGGCGGCCACGGCGCGCGCCAGGTCGGTGGGGGTGCGGCCGTCGGCGCGGGCCAGCGCGGTGTACAGCGCGCGGGTGGACGCGGTGAGCCCCGATCCGGGGTGGGCGGCGGCGAGCCGGACCGCGTCCTGCCAGAGGCTGAGTCCGCCGACCGGGTCCCTGCCGGTGCGCAGGGTGGTGTGGGCGCGGGCCGCGGCCTCGCCGGCGAGGAGGTCGAGGGCGAGGGGGTCGGGTGCACCGGCGGCCTGGGGGTACACGGGCGGGCGGCCGGGCCGCGGTGGTGCGGGCAGCGGGGGCGGGAGCGGGGGGCGGGTGCGCGGCGCGAGGGCGTCGCGGGCGCGCACCGTGGCGAGGGCCGGGGCGGTGCCGTCGCCTTCGTCGGCGGGGTGTCCGGTGGGGGCGGCGCGGCGCCGGGCGCCGCCGTGTTCGGCCGCCGAGCGGGCGGCGTTGCGCCGGGTGAGCTCGGCGAGGATCTCCTGCTCGCCGCGGCCGCGCATGAGGAAGAGCACGAAGGGGTCCTCGTCGAGGATCCCGGCGGTCTGGTAGCAGAGTGCCGCGGCGTGTTTGCAGGGGAATCCGTCGTCGGGGCAGGAGCAGTCGGGGATGAGGTCGCCGGGCGCGGGCAGCAGGTCGGCGGCGGACGCGAGGGCGTGCGGGACGTCCTTGTCGAGGAGGGCCGCGATGTGGTCCGGGCGGGCCGCCGCGGTGTCCAGCAGCCGCTCCCAGTCGTCGTCGCCGAGGGTGCGCAGCCGGATCTCGGCGCGGTAGGGGCGCGGCCGGGAGCCATGGACGTAGGCGACGACTCGTCCGGGGGTCACGGTGATCGCGTCGACGTGGCCGCGTCCGGCGTATGCCCGGCCGCGGGTGAGACGGGCCGGGTCGAGGGCGGTTTCCTCCAGGGCGTCCACCCAGGCGTTGCCCCACCAGGAGGCGGCGATGCCGTCCTTCCCGGGCCGGGCGGCGAGGGCGGGGAACGTGCGCCGCCGGTCGTCCGGGTGGTGCGGGGTCTCCCGGGCGGGCCCGCCGGTGCGGTGCGGGCGCGCCTGCGTGCGGCGGGACGGGGCCGGGGTCATGACGGCCTCCTGAGGGAGACGAGGTCGGCCAGTTCGCGGTCGGTGAGTTCGGTCAGGGCGGCCTCGCCGGAGCCGAGGACGGCGTCCGCCAGCGCCCGCTTGGACTGGAGGAGTTCGGCGATGCGGTCCTCGACCGTGCCTTCGGTGATCAGCCGGTGGACCTGGACGGGCTGGGTCTGTCCGATGCGGTGGGCGCGGTCGGTGGCCTGGTCCTCCACCGCCGGGTTCCACCAGCGGTCGTAGTGGACGACGTGGCCGGCCCGGGTGAGGTTGAGTCCGGTGCCCGCCGCCTTGAGGGAGAGGACGAAGACGGGGATCTCGCCGGACTGGAAGCGGTCCACCATTCGCTCCCGCTCCGGTACGGGGGTGGCGCCGTGCAGCAGCTGGGACGGGATCGCCCGGGAGGCCAGATGGTCCGTGATGAGCCGGGCCATGGCCACGTACTGGGTGAAGACCAGCACGGACCCGTCCTCGGCCAGGATCGTGTCGAGCAGTTCGTCCAGCAGTGCGAGTTTTCCGGACCGGGCCGTGAGGCGGGGCCGGTCCTCCTTCAGGAACTGCGCCGGGTGGTTGCAGATCTGCTTGAGCGAAGTGAGCAGTTTCATGACGAGGCCGCGGCGGGCGATGCCTTCGGCGGTCTCGATCCGGGCCATGGTCTCCCGGACGACCGCCTCGTAGAGCGACGCCTGTTCCCGGGTGAGGGGGACGGGGTGGTCGGACTCGGTCTTCGGAGGGAGTTCGGGCACGATCCCGGGGTCGCTCTTCTTCCGCCGCAGCAGGAAGGGGCGGACGAGCCGGGTGAGACGTTCGACCGCCTCCTCGTTGGCGTTGTGCTCGTTGTTCTCGACGGCGCGGGCGTGGCGGGCGCGGAAGGCCTTCAGTGGCCCGAGCAGTCCCGGTGTGGTCCAGTCGAGGAGGGACCACAGCTCGGAGAGGTTGTTCTCGACGGGGGTGCCGGTGAGGGCGACGCGGGCCGGGGCGGGAATGGTGCGCAGGGCCTTGGCGGTCGCGGAGAAGGGGTTCTTGACGTGCTGGGCCTCGTCGGCGACGACCATGTCCCAGTCCCGGGCGGCGATGTCCGAGGCGCTGGCGCGCATCGTGCCGTAGGTGGTGAGGACGAAGCCGCCGGGGCCGGTGTCGAGACTGCGTTGCTGGCCGTGGAAGCGGCGGACGGGCACTCCGGGTGCGAAGCGGGTGATCTCCCGCTGCCAGTTGCCGAGCAGGGAGGCGGGGCAGACGACGAGTGTGGGGGCCGTGCGGGCCCGGTGCTCGGCGCGGTGGAGGTGGAGCGCGATGACGGTGACGGTCTTGCCGAGGCCCATGTCGTCGGCGAGGCAGCCGCCGAGGCCCAGTGAGGTCATCAGATCGAGCCAGGCGAGTCCGCGCAGTTGGTACTCCCGCAGGGTGGCGGCGAGGGCGGTGGGCTGGGCCAGGGGGGCGGGCCCGTGGGTGAGCCGGTCCCTCAGGGCGGCCAGCGCGCCCTCGGGGACGGCCTCGACCCTCTCGCCGTCGACCTCGGCGGTGCCGGTGAGGGCGGCGGCCAGGGCGTCGACCGGTTCCATCAGGCCGAGTTCCCGTTTGCGGGCCTTGCGTACGAGGTCGGGGTCGACGACCACCCACTGGTCGCGCAGCCGGACGATGGGCCGGTGGGATTCGGCGAGGGTGTCCATCTCCTGCTCGGTGAGGGGGTCGCCGTCGAGCGCGAGCCGCCAGTCGAACCGCAGGAGCCGCCCGCTGTCGAAGAACGGCGTGCCGTCGGTGGCGGAGCCGGGTGCGGTCGCGCGGACGACCGCGGTGGCACTGAGGGTCCTGGCGAGTTCCCTGGGCCAGTGCACGGCGATCCCGGCGTCGGCGAGTCGGGGGGCCGCCGGGCCCAGCAGCTCGTACAGCTCGTCCTCGGTGACGGGCAGGACGTCGGGCACGTCGCGCTCCAGGAGCCGGCCGAGTGGGGGCCAGACGCGGGCTGCGCGGCGCAGGGCCAGCACGGCGTCGACGCGGGCGCGGGGGCCGAAGTGATCGTCGCCCTCCCCCGCCCACAGCCGTGCGGCGTCGACGACGAGTGTCGGGTCGGCGAGGCTGTGCACCTGGACGAGGGCTGCCGCGGCCTGCCGGCCGTCCCGGCTCTCCTCGGACGTGTCGAAGAGTTCGTAGGCGGTCAGGTCGAGGCGGAGGGAGATCCGGACACCGGCGTCCATGCCGGCCGCGGCCTGTGCCGCCCACTCGCGTGCGTGCGGCAGATGCTGCGGTGCCGTGGCGGCGAACGGCCCGCCGGCGGCGTGCTCGGCGGCGGGGGTGCGGGGCAGGCTGTCCGCGACCGCGTCGAGGAATGCTCTGACCAGGGCTTCGGGCTCGGTCAGCCGGAGTGGCCGCAGCCCGGGGAGGGGGGTGGCGTGCGCCTCGGGCGGCATGGCGGCGGCGATGGCCCGGAGCTGGGCGATGTCGTCGGCGTCCAGTGGCCCGGCGCGCCAGGCGTCGTGGTCGGTGGGTGTGAGGCCGGGAAGCAGTCTGCCGCGGGCGACGAGGTGCAGGGCGTGCAGGGCGGCGGCGCCCCAGCAGGCCGTGGCGGGGTGGGCGGCGGTGTCGTGCCGGGTGCCGGCGAGGAGCGGCACGGCGTCGGCGACGGGCAGCAGCAGTGCGGGGACGGTGCGGCGGCGGATCCCGGCGCCGTGTCTGCGGACGACGGTGATCTCGCCGGGGACGGCGGGGGTGTCTCCCGCGGTGGCGCCGTCGGGCAGCGGCTCCCCGTCGGGGCTCCAGAAGGCGACCCGTCCGTCGCGGGGCAGGGCCGCCGGACGGAAGACGGCGGCAAGGGTGTGCAGCATGCCCGGTCGCCTCCGTTCCGCTCGGTCGTACGGGCGGCGCGACGTGGACCGCGCCATGGGTGAACGACCTTACGGGGCGGGTCTGACAGCGGACCCGGGCGTGCGGGCGGCCGGGTGCCGTTCGGGGTCCGCGGGGCGGGTGCGCGGGGTGGGCCCGCTGCCGCCGGGCCGGCGGTGTCCCGTCTCCTTCCGTCTCATCTCCTTCCGTCGTCCAGGGACTCGTGGCCGCCGTGTGCCTGGTCGCTGAGGGCGGCCGGGCTCTCCGGGACGACCGGTAGCGGGAGGTCCGGCATGGCGGGCAGCGCCGTCGAGTTGGTCGCCGGCGCGTTCAGCGGGGGCTTCACCGCGTGTGCCTCGTGGTGGTGCTCGGCGTCCCGGTCGGGGCCGGGACCGCGTTCCAGGAAGCGCAGCAGTTCGACGGGGATGGGGAGGACCAGGGTGGAGTTCTTCTCGGCGGCGACCGCCATCACGGTCTGGAGCAGGCGCAGCTGCAGTGCCGCCGGGGTCTCGGACATCTGGTGGGCCGCTTCGGCCAGTTTCTTCGAGGCCTGGAGTTCCGCGTCCGCGTTGATGACGCGTGCCCGGCGCTCGCGGTCGGCCTCCGCCTGGCGCGCCATGGAGCGCTTCATCGTCTCCGGCAGCGACACGTCCTTGATCTCGACGCGGTCGACGCTCACGCCCCAGCCGAGCGCCGGACTGTCGATCATGAGTTCGAGGCCCTGGTTGAGTTTCTCGCGGTTGGAGAGGAGGTCGTCCAGTTCGCTCTTGCCGATGATCGAGCGCAGCGACGTCTGTGCCATCTGGGAGACGGCGAAGCGGTAGTCCTCGACCTTCACGAGTGCGTCGGGCGCGTCGACCACCTTGAAGTAGACGACGGCGTCGACCCTGACCGTGACGTTGTCCCTGGTGATGCCCTCCTGCGCGGGTACGGGCATCGTCACGATCTGCATGTTGACCTTGTGCAGCCGGTCCACGATCGGGATGATCATGGTGAATCCGGGGCCGCGGACCCGGTCGCGCAGGCGGCCCAGGCGGAAGACCACGCCCCGCTCGTACTGTTTGACGACCTTGGCCGCGGCCATGACGTAGGCGGCGCACGCGACACCCGCTGTGACACCGACCGCCACGAGATCCTCAACCATCACGGCACCCCCTGCAGTCTCACACGTCCGGGAGGTTCGGTCTGTGCTTCAACGGTATTCCTGTCCGGTGCGGTGGTCGAGCGCCGTGCGGGGTGGGATGTCCCCTGAGCGGGCGCATCCGGCGTGCGGACCCCCGAGGACGTCCGGCAGGGTCTGAGCAGGAGTCCGCAATCACAGACGGGGACCAGTCATGGCCGATCACCGGCGCCCCGGCATCGTCGCCGGGGCAGTGCTTCTGACCACCGCCCTCGCGGGCTGTTCCGGCCTGGGCCGGACGGCCGTGGGCACCGTGAACTACGAGGCCGGTGAGGACCGCGTCGTCACGGTGTCCAATCCCGTGGTCACCGGCTGCCACAAGCTCCTGCCGGCCGGCGCGGTGCGTATCGAGAACGCGACGCTGATCGATCTCATCGCATACCGGACACCGGACTGCACGGGCGGCGGCACGACGTACATCGCGACGACGCTGTTCAACAACATCGCCCCCGGCACCCAGCCCTGGCTCAGCTACCGCTGGGTCCACTGAGCAGGCGCCGGGCCGCCGGGCGCGGGCCCGCCTCACCGGCGCCGGAGGAGGAGCGCGACGAGTTCGGCGTTGCGGTGCCGGCGGACTCGGGCGACGACCGCGAGCGGCAGCGCCACCAGCACGGGCGTGAAGGCGTACTGCCCGTCGAAGACGGTCACCTGGGTGACGAAGGCCCCGGCCATCAGGCCGATCAGCGCCAGCGCCGCGGCCCCGGAGAGGACGGGGATCAGCAGCGCCACCGCGCCGGCCAGTTCGAGCGCGCCCACGGCGTACATGAACCAGTCCCCGAATCCGATCCTGTCGAAGGACTCCGCGGCCGAGGAGTGCCCGATCAGTTTGGGGAGGGCGCCGGCACCGCCGAGGAACAGGGCGAGCAGCACCTGCAGCGTCAGGGCCGTCAGATGCGCCCGGCGGCCGGTTCCGGAGCCGTGGTCCGTGGCGGGCGCGCCGGCCGGACCGACGGGAGCGGGGGTGCGCGGGGCGGGAGCGGACATGGAGTTCTCCTCTGCGGGGTGTGCCGTGCAGGCGGTCCGTGCGGGCACCTCGTGGCGCCCGCACGGAGTTCAGACCGGGAACACCCCGCGAACTCATCGCCGGCCCGTGACCGGTCCCCGGCCGTTCTCCCGGGGCCCCGCGGGGGCGGCCCCGGAGGAATCCGGCGCCCGCCCGGCCCGTCCCGCGCGGTCCGGGTGGATCCTGGAGGGGAAGAGGCGATGCCGATGCGTACAGGAAACGAGCCGGCCACGGCGCGCAGTCCGCTGCGGATGCGCTTCTGGCTGGGTGTCTGGGGACTGCTGTGGGCGGTCGCGGGGACGGCGCTCTTCGCGCTCGCCGAACGCCCGGGGTGGGCGATCGCCTGCGCGGTGCTGACCCTGGTCGTCATGACCGACCTGATGATCGTGGTGCACCGGCTGCACCAGGGGCCGCACTACCAGCCCGGTCGCGGCATCCCGCCCTACGAGCCGGACCACGGGGACAACCGGCGGCGGCGTTAGGTGTTCTGTCCCGGAAGGTTGTGGACGGGTGACGCAGGTCTCGGCTGAGGGATCTCGAACGGGTGAGGGCCTTCCGGGCTCGGGCGGCGCGGCGCCCGGCGTCCAGGAGCTCGGTCGCAGATCCCGGTGCTCCGGCCCCGGGTGCCGTGCTCCGCCCCAGGTGTCGGCGCGCCGTCCCGGGTCCCGGTGCTCCGCCCCAGGTGTCGGCGCTCCCTCCGGGTTCTCGCCGTGCGCCGTGTCCGCCTCCTCGGTCTCAGGTGTCGAAGCGTGCGGCTTCCAGATACTCGGGCTTGGGATCGAGTGCGGCGGCGAGGCGGAAGTGCCGTTGTGCCTGGTCCGGGCGGCCGGCGCGCTGGAAGGTGCGGGCCAGCGCGAAGTGGGCGAAGGCGTTGTCGGGTTCGTGGTCGACTATGTGCTGGAACTCGCGCTCGGCCGCGCGCAGTTGGGCGGACGCGAAGTAGGCGCGTGCCCGCAGCAGACGGGCCGCCCTGCTCTCCGGGTGGGCGGCGATGACCGAGTCGAGGAGCTTGATCGCCCCGCGCGGGTCCCGCGAGGCGAGCAGTTGCTCGGCCGCGCGGAAGTCGATGACGTGGGTCTCCGGGTTGGTCTCGGGCACGCTCGCATCCTTCCCTCCCCCTCATGTGTTCAACATTCCCGGCCGCGGGGGATTCCCGTGGCCGGGCACAAAGCGGTGCGGGTGCCGGGCGGCCCCGTCCCGTCACCCACGCCACGGCCCCGACGGCCCGCTCCGACGGCCCCGTCCTGGGGCCGGGCCGAACCGTCGGCCACGGTCATTGACCGAATACGTCCGGGGCGTGTGTCGAAAGCAGCGCCGTCCGCCCGCAGGGCGGGGGCGGGGGCCTCTGGTGCATGGTGTCTCCCCTGGCCCTCCCGGCCGAGGGGGTGGGGTCTCCCCAGGCCCTCCGGTCGAGGGGGTGGGGTCTCCCCAGGCCCTCCGGGCCGAGGGGGTGGGGCCTCCCCAGGCCCACCGGGCCGAGGGGAAGATCGCAAGGCGGAGGGAGGAGAGCGCAGCGGGCTGCGCCGACGACCGACAACGCCGCGAGGGTGCGTGCCAGAGGCCCCGCCCAGACGGGACTCTTGACACACGCCCTAGCGCCGCGCCCGCTCGCTCAGCTCCGCCCACACCCGGCGGACCTGGGGCTCCAGCGCCTCCAGCGGCCCGTCGTTGTCGATGACCACATCGGCGACGGCCCTGCGCTGCTCGCGCGTCGCCTGCGCGGCCATCCGGGCGCGCGCGTCCGACTCGGTCATACCGCGCTGCCGTACGAGCCGGTCCAGCTGGGTCTCGGGGGCGGCGTCCACGACGACGACCAGGTCGTACAGGGGGGCGAGGCCGTTCTCCGTGAGCAGCGGGACGTCGTGGACGACGACCGCGTCGGGGCCGGCCGCGGCCTCCAGCTCGGCCGACCGCGCCCCGACGAGCGGGTGCACGATGGCGTTGAGCCGAGCGAGCCGTTCGGCGTCCGCGAAGACGATCGCGCCGAGCCGTGGCCGGTCGAGGGTGCCCTCGGGTGTGAGGACGCCGGGGCCGAACGCCCCGACGACGGCCGCCAGTCCGGGCGTGCCGGGTTCGACGACCTCCCGGGCGATCTCGTCCGCGTCGATCAGTACCGCGCCGTACGACGCGAGGAGCCGGGACACTTCGCTTTTGCCGGCGCCGATTCCGCCGGTCAGACCCACCTTCAGCATGGGCCGAAGCTTAAGGGCTGTCCCGCGATCCCCGGCAGGCGGACGACGGCAGCCACGGCGCCTCGACGTGTTGTCGAATCACCCGAGTACACCCGGTATGAGGGCGGCTCTCGGCCTTGCGATGCACCGCGTCCGACGCGGCGCGCCGGTCCGCCAGGGGCTGCGGGAGAGCCCGTACGCGGGTACCGGGCGGGACGATCGGCCGGGGCCCGGTGCCGTCAGCCGAGCTCTGCCCCGTCGCCACGGGCGAACCCCGCCCGACGCGGCACTAGGAGTCGCCTTCGCGTTCGGCGAGGAACCGTTCGAACTGCCTGCCGATCTCGTCCGCGGACGGCAACTCCACCGGCTCGGCGACCAGGCTGCCACGCGTGTCGGCGCCGGCGATCGCGTCGTACTGGTGCTCGAGCCCCCGCACCAGGGACGTCAACTCCTCGTCACCCTCGCCGATCTGGCGTTCGATCTCGGTCTGGATGCGCTGGGCCTGGGTGCGCAGGGTGTGCGCGGCGGCGGGGAGGACCAGACCGGTCGCGGCGGTGATCGCCTCGAGGGCGGTCAGCGCGGCGTCCGGGTACGCGGAGCGGGCCACATAGTGCGGAACGTGGGCGGCGACGCCGAGGACGTCGTGGCCCCACTGCGCCAGCCGGTACTCGACGAGGGACTCCGCGCTTCCGGGCACCTGGGCCTCGTCGAAGGGGCTGCGGTGACCGGGCATGAGGTCCGTGCGGTTGCCGTGCGGGGTGATGCCGACGGGACGGGTGTGGGGTACGCCCATGGGGATGCCGTGGAAGTTGACGGAGAGACGTACGCCGAGCCGCTCGACGATCTGCCGCACGGCCGCGGCGAACCGTTCCCACTCGACGTCCGGCTCGGGACCGGACAGCAGCAGGAACGGGGCGCCGGTGGCGTCCTGGACCAGGCGGACCTCCAAGGACGGGGTCTCGAAACCGGTCCAGCGGTCGCGGCGGAAGGTCAGCAACGGACGGCGGGCGCGGTAGTCGACGAGCCGGTCGTGGTCGAAGCGGGCCACCACCTGGTGGGGCAGTGACCCGAGCAGGGTGTCGACGATCTGCTCGCCCGTCTCGCCCGCGTCGATGTACCCGTCGAAGTGGTACAGCATGACGAGTCCGGCCGACTCCTGCGCCAGTGCCACGTCGACGACCGCCAGGCCCTTCGGCTCCCACTCGTACAGACTCTGCGGATCTCGCACCGTTACCGCCCCTTCTCCGTGTCTCCGGTGTCAACCTCGCGGTCGGCGCGATCATTCCCGCCCGGTGTCGGTCCGCTTCGGAGTTCCAGGAGGGGCGGGCCGCGGCGCGTTCGGGGCAACGACGGAGGCCCGCCCCCCGAAAAGGGGCGGGCCTCCGTGCCGGTCGCCTGGTGGCTGACAGGGAGCTTCTCAGCTCTGGCCGCCGGCCAGCTTCTCGCGGAGCGCGGCGAGGGCCTCGTCCGACGCCAGGGCGCCGGAGTTGTCGTCCGACTCCGAGGAGTACGAACCGCCCTGCGGCGCGGCGGCCGGAGCGGCCTGGCCGCCCTCGGCAGCGGCGGCCTCGTCGGCCTCGCGGGACTTGATGACCTGCGCCTGGTGCTGCTCGAAGCGCTGCTGCGCCTCGGCGTACTGGTGCTCCCACTCCTCGCGCTGCTTCTCGTAGCCCTCGAGCCAGTCGTTGGTCTCGGGGTCGAAGCCCTCGGGGTAGATGTAGTTGCCCTGGTCGTCGTAGGACGCGGCCATGCCGTACAGGGTCGGGTCGAACTCGACCGACGCCGGGTCGGCACCGAAGGACTCGTTGGCCTGCTTCAGGGACAGCGAGATCCGGCGACGCTCGAGGTCGATGTCGATGACCTTGACGAAGATCTCGTCGTTGACCTGGACGACCTGCTCCGGAATCTCCACGTGGCGCTCGGCCAGCTCGGAGATGTGGACCAGGCCCTCGATGCCCTCGTCCACGCGGACGAACGCACCGAACGGCACCAGCTTCGTGACCTTGCCCGGGACGACCTGGCCGATCTGGTGGGTGCGGGCGAACTGCTGCCACGGGTCCTCCTGCGTCGCCTTCAGCGACAGGGAGACACGCTCGCGGTCCATGTCGACGTCGAGAACCTCGACGGTGACCTCCTGGCCGACCTCGACGACCTCGGACGGGTGGTCGATGTGCTTCCAGGACAGCTCGGAGACGTGCACCAGACCGTCGACGCCGCCCAGGTCCACGAAGGCACCGAAGTTGACGATCGAGGAGACGACGCCGGAGCGGACCTGGCCCTTCTGCAGGGTGGTGAGGAACGTCTGGCGGACCTCGGACTGGGTCTGCTCCAGCCAGGCACGGCGGGACAGGACCACGTTGTTGCGGTTCTTGTCCAGCTCGATGATCTTGGCCTCGAGCTCCTTGCCGACGTACGGCTGGAGGTCGCGGACGCGGCGCATCTCGACCAGGGAGGCCGGGAGGAAGCCACGGAGGCCGATGTCGAGGATGAGACCACCCTTGACGACCTCGATGACGGTACCGGTGACGATGCCGTCCTCTTCCTTGATCTTCTCGATGGTGCCCCAGGCACGCTCGTACTGGGCGCGCTTCTTCGAGAGGATCAGGCGGCCTTCCTTGTCCTCCTTCTGGAGGACCAGGGCCTCGATCTCGTCACCGACGGCGACGACCTCGTTCGGGTCGACGTCGTGCTTGATCGAGAGCTCGCGGCTCGGGATGACACCTTCGGTCTTGTAACCGATGTCGAGCAGGACCTCGTCCCGGTCGACCTTCACGATGACGCCGTCGACGATGTCGCCGTCGTTGAAGTACTTGATCGTCTCGTCGATCGCGGCGAGGAAGGCTTCCTCGTTACCGATGTCGTTGACCGCAACCTGCGGGGTGGTGGCGGTGGTCTCGGTGCTGCTCGTCATGTGGGAAAGGGCTCCGGTACGGACATTGAAGTCGTAGGTACTGCTACGCCGTGAGCCCGTATCGCAGCTGAAGAAGCCGGACAGCCAAGGAAGCGCCAACCCGAGGGGAATGGCGCCTCGAGAACCGAGGGGACATACAACAGATGCAAGCGCGGCCTGCTCCGTCTGAGGCGCGCAAGCCCGCAGCGCAACCTTTAGCATACGGGGGCGGCAGGGCACGGTCAATGCGCGAAGGCCCCCACCCGGGGCGGAACACCGCATACCCGGCACAACTAAGGTTTGCCGAGGCCATGATGGCCGCGCCTCGCTCCCCCGCGACACGGCCGCAGGCCCGTCCCGGCCCTTCCGGGCGAGGTACCAGCAACGTACAACGACGGGCGAGATGATCCAAGAGTACGAACCGGAGGCGACCAGGCGTGACGCCTGCGGCGCGGAGAGCAGCCGGGCGAACCGCGGCTGGTGGGACCGCAACGCCGACGAGTACCAGTCCGAACACGGCTCCTTCCTCGGGGACGACCGCTTCGTCTGGGGGCCCGAGGGGCTGGACGAGGAGCAGGCCCGGCTGCTCGGCCCGGCGGAGGCCCTGCGGGGCGCCGACGTGCTGGAGATCGGCGCCGGCGCGGCGCAGTGCTCCCGCTGGCTGCTGGCCCAGGGTGCGCGGCCGGTGGCACTGGACCTCTCGCACCGCCAGCTCCAGCACGCCCTCCGGCTCGGCACCGGCTTCCCGCTCGTCGAGGCGGACGCAGGCGCGCTGCCCTTCGCCGACGGCTCCTTCGACCTGGCGTGCTCCGCGTACGGGGCCGTGCCGTTCGTGGCCGACCCGGTGGGCGTGTTCCGGGAGGTGCGCCGGGTGCTGCGGCCGGGCGGGCGGTGGGTCTTCTCGGTCACGCACCCGATCCGCTGGGCGTTCCCCGACGAGCCCGGCCCCGAGGGGCTGAGCGTCGCCGCCTCGTACTTCGACCGCACCCCGTACGTGGAGCAGGACGAGGAGGGAAGGGCCGTCTACGTGGAGCACCACCGGACGATCGGGGACCGGGTCCGCGACGTGGTGGCGGGCGGCTTCCGGCTGGTCGACCTGGTCGAGCCGGAGTGGCCCGCGTGGAACGGCCAGGAGTGGGCCGGCTGGTCCCCGTTGCGCGGGAACCTGATCCCGGGGACGGCGGTCTTCGTCTGCGAGCGGAGCGGGACGGGTCCCCGGGCGGAGGACGGGTGACGTGATCCGCGAGGACGCCCTGGCCGGGCTTCCCGTGCGCGGCGCCCTGCCCGTGCTGGAGCGCGCCCTCGACGCGCACGGCGCCGCGGTGCTGTGCGCCCCGCCCGGCACGGGCAAGACGACGCTGGTGCCGATCGCGCTCGCCGGGCTCCTGGAGAGCGGCGGCACGGGCACCCGCGGCCGGGTCGTGGTCGCCGAGCCGCGGCGGATCGCGGCACGCGCGGCCGCCCGGCGGATGGCGTGGCTGCTGGGCGAGAGGGTGGGCGGCCGGGTCGGCTTCACGGTGCGCGGGGAGCGGGTCGTGGGGCCGGACACCGCGATCGAGGTCGTCACCACGGGTGTGCTGCTCCAGCGGCTCCAGCGCGACCAGGAGCTCGCCGGGGTCGGCACCGTCGTCCTCGACGAGTGCCACGAGCGGCATCTGGACGCGGACACGGTGGCCGCGTTCCTGCTGGACGTACGCGAGACGCTGCGGCCGGAACTGCGGCTGCTGGCTGCGTCGGCCACGACGGACGCGGAGGGCTGGGCCCGGCTCCTCGGCGGCGCGCCGGTGGTCGAGGCCGAGGGCGTCGCCCATCCCGTCGACGTGGTGTGGGCGCCGCCGGGGCGGCCGGTGCGTCCGCCGCACGGCATGCGGGTCGATCCGGCACTGCTCGCGCACGTGGCGTCGGTGGTCCGCAGGGCCCTCGCCGAGCGGGGCGGGGACGTGCTCTGCTTCCTGCCGGGGGTGGGGGAGATCGCGCGGGTCGCCGGGCTGCTCGGAGACGGCGCGGGGGCCGAGGTGCTGCAGGTGCACGGGCGGGCGCCGGCGGCCGTGCAGGACGCGGTGCTCTCCCCCGGGCGGCGCCGCAGGGTCGTGCTGGCGACGTCGGTCGCCGAGTCGTCGCTGACCGTCCCGGGCGTGCGGGTCGTCGTGGACTCGGGACTGGCGCGGGAGCCGCGCACCGACCACGCGCGCGGCCTCGGCTCGCTGACGACCGTACGTGCCTCCCGGGCTGCGGCCCGGCAACGGGCGGGCCGGGCGGGGCGGGAGGCGCCCGGCACGGTCTACCGCTGCTGGGCCGAGGCGGAGGACGCCGGGCTGCCCCGCTTCCCCGCGCCGGAGATCAAGGTGGCGGACCTGACGGCGTTCGCCCTGCAGGCGGCGTGCTGGGGTGATCCGGACGCCTCCGGGCTCGCCCTGCTGGATCCGCCGCCCGCGGGTGCGATGGCCGCGGCCCGCTCGGTCCTCGGCGCCGTGGGTGCGGTCGGCCCGTCGGGCCGGGCGACGGACCGGGGACGGCGCATGGCACGTCTCGGCCTCCACCCGCGTCTCGCGCGGGCCCTGGTCGACGGCGCGCCCGAGGTGGGTTCCCGCCGTGCCGCGGAGGTCGTCGCGCTGCTGAGCGAGGAGCCCCCGCGTGAGTACGGGGACGACCTGGCGGCCGCCTGGCGCACGGCCAGGCGGGGCGGTGACGCGTACGGTGCGCGCTGGCGTGCGGAGGCGGACCGGCTGGCCCGCTCGCTCGGCGGCACCGGGAGCGCCCCGGGCCGTCCGGCGGCCGCCTCCGACGACGCGGTCGCGGGGTTCGTGACCGCGCTGGCGTTCCCCGAGCGGCTGGCGCGGGCGCGCGGCGGCACGTCGTACCTGATGGTCTCCGGCACCGGCGCGGAGCTCGGCGAGGGGTCACCGCTGCGGAGTGCTCCCTGGCTGGCGGTGGCGGTGGCCGACCGGCAGGCGCAGGCGGCGTCCGCACGGGTGCGGCTCGCCGCCGTCGTGGACGAGGCGACCGCGCGCACCGCCGCCGGGCATCTGGCCGCCCTGGGCGAGGAGGTGCGCTGGGAGGACGGCGACGTCGTGGCCCGGCGGGTGGACCGGCTGGGCGCGGTGGAACTGTCGGTGCGCCCGCTTCCGGAGCCGGGGCCCGGTCTGGTGCGGGACGCGCTTCTGGAGGGGCTCCGGCGCGAGGGTCCGGGGCTGCTTTCCTGGTCGCGGGACGCCGCGGCGCTGCGGCAGCGGCTCGGTTTCCTCCACCGGGTGCTGGGTACGCCCTGGCCCGACGTGTCGGACACGTCCCTGCTGGATCGCGCCGGCGAGTGGCTGGAACCGGAGCTGTCCCGGGCCCGGCGCCGGGCCGATCTGGCGAGGATCGACGCCGGGGAGTGCCTGCGGCGGCTGCTCCCGTGGGCGGCGGGCGAGGCCGCACGCCTCGACGAACTGGCCCCGGAGCGGATCGAGGTGCCGAGCGGCTCGCGGATCCGGGTGGACTACTCGGGCGAGCAGCCCGTGCTGGCCGTGAAGCTCCAGGAGCTGTTCGGGCTCCAGGAGACGCCTCGCCTCGCCGGGGTGCCCGTACTCGTCCATCTCCTCTCCCCGGCGGGCCGCCCCGCGGCGGTGACCGCGGACCTGGCGTCGTTCTGGCGCGACGGGTACCGGGCGGTGCGCGCGGAGCTGCGCGGGCGCTATCCGAAGCATCCCTGGCCGGAGGATCCGGGGACGGCGGAGCCCACGCGCGGTGTGAAGCGCCGACGCTGACCGGCGGACGCGGCCACGGGGTGGGGCCCGGGCCTGTCACGCCCGGGCCGGTTCGGGCCCGGGTGCGGACGCGGAGCCGCCGTCCGGCCGGCGCGAACGCGCTTCAAGCAGGAGGGAGAGCGCGAGGAGGCCTGTGCCGAGGGTCAGGAACGTCCACGGCAGGCGGGAGACCAGGAGGAGCACGAGGCCGCGGTTGGACGACACCAGGGCGACGGTGTGGTCCACGTAGTCCTCGCGCATCTTGACGTGGCCGGAGAAGGCGGTCACCTTGTCGCGGCCGCCGAGGAGCGATCCCCCGCGCAGTTCCTCGGTGTGGATCTCCTCGCCGTTGACGGGCGCCCCCGTGACGGGTTCGACCCAGAACATGCGCTTGGTGGTGTACCAGCGCGTGGTGCCGGTCTGCTTCTCCAGCGTCGTCGCGTCGATTCCGGGTATCGGCATCATTTTCGGGTACGGCACCTTGGTCCACGGGACCGTCTGCTCGAAGTAGTAGACCTCCAGGCCGCGGAAGGTGCGGGTCCCCCGGTAGTGGATGGGGGCCGAGGTCCTGGTCTGGGCGTCGAAGTACGCGTAGTCCCGCTTCTCGGTGAGGAAGGGCCACTTGAACTCGATGCCCTCGCGGCGGACCGGGTCCCCGTCGACGCTCTCCCCCGTGGCGTGCACGGGGGCCTGGGTGTGGGCGTCGAAGATGTACCGCTCGGGGATCTGGGAGACCGCTTTCCCGTCCGGCCCCTGGACGTAGGAGAGCGAGTCCCAGACGACCACGTCCCGGCCCGCGTCGCGCTCGATCCGCTCCGACTCCTCCACGTTGCCCTTGAGGGTCTGCACGATGGTGACCTTCTCCACCTGCTCCGGCTGCATGGTGTCGTACTGCAGCAGGGTCGCGGGCCTCGCCTCGAGCACCATCTCCTGGTACTGGCTCGGCGGGATCTTCGCGAGCCGGGGGAAGGCGTACCAGCGCAGCACCGGCGCCAGCGCCGCGAAGAAGACGGCGAAGGACAGGAGCACGAGACTGGCTCGGCGGCGCACGGCGCTGCTCCTCCCGCTACTTCTTGGGGCCGGGGACGGTGGTGAGGAGCGGTCTGGGCGAGGTCTCCCCGGGCGATACGTCGAGCACGGCGATGAGCAGCACGACGAGCAGCACCGGGGCCAGCCCGACGGCGGCGGCGACGAGGGCGCGCATGGTCGGCCTCCCGGGTACGCGATCTGATGATGCGTCAGAACAGCGGGCGGTGGCACCGTAGCAACGGGGCGTCGAGATGAGAACACGTCGCACCGCACACGGCACCGCCCCTCCGCGCGGGATACGCGCGAAAGGGGCGGTGGTCCGGGGCGGGGCAGGTCAGACGGGCGGGGCCTCGGGGGCGGCGACCTTCAGTTCGACGGTCAGCGTGGCGCCGCCCTCGGTCGTCAGACGCAGCAGGAACGTGCCGGACTGCTCGTCCGAGAAGATCTGCGGCAGCACCAGCAGACCGTCGGCGCCGGTCTTCAGCCCGGTGAGGGTGCGGACGGGCTTCTCCTCGGCGTCCTTGAAGTACGGTCCCCCGGTGTTCTCGGCCGGGTCGTCGGCCGAGGTGACCATCGTGGCCGTGACCGCCACACCCGCGGCCGCCTCGCCCTTGAACGTGGCCTTGACCTCGACCGCGTCGGCGAACTCCGAGGACGGCGCGGCGGTCGGCTCCTTGTCGCCGGTGCGGACGAGCGCGTCGGCCTGGCGGGCGGTAACGGTCGCGGTGCAGTCGAGCCGGGGCACGGCTCGTCCGGCGACGGTGACGCGGATGGTGAAGTCGCCGGCCTCCTCACCGGCTTTCAGCGCGGGTGCGACGGCGACGCCGCCCTCGCCGGTGCGCACGACCGCGGTGGTGCGGTTGCCGGAGAACCGGGCGTCGGTCGCGCCGACGATCTCGAAGACTAGGTCGGCTCCGACGACCGACTGGCCCGAGCGGCTCTTCGCCCGGACCTTGGGCAGGACGGCGAAGTCCTCGCCGGCGACGGCCGTGGGACGACCGTCGCCCGCGTTCTCGATGGCGAACACCGTCACGGCGGGCGGAGGCGTCGGAATCGGGGTCGGAATCGGGGTGGGCGTCGGGCTCGGGCTCGGGGTGCTCGGCGTCGACGGACCCGGGGACGGCGTGCCGGTGTCCGGCTTCGACGGGTCCGGGGACGGCTTGGGGCTCCCGGTCGAACCGCCGGGGTTCGAGGGGGACGGCGAGGTTCCGGGGGTGGCACCCGGCGCGGGCGACGTGGCGACCGTCCCGGTGGAGCCGCTCTTGCT
The DNA here is from genome assembly GCF_005795905.1 of Streptomyces marianii. Lineage (NCBI taxonomy): Bacteria > Bacillati > Actinomycetota > Actinomycetes > Kitasatosporales > Streptomycetaceae > Streptomyces > Streptomyces marianii. The sequence goes on along the minus strand of NZ_VAWE01000001.1, from coordinate 6,588,036 downwards.
GCGACCGACCGGCAGCACTCCCGAGCCGTCGGGGACCTCGTGCGTGCCGCGCTTGTAGTACTCGAACCAGGACAGAACCGTCCGGAGGTACTCCCGGGAGCGGTTGTAGCTCAGGATCGCCTTGTCGAGGTCCTCCTTGACGGACAGGTCTCGGCCGCCGGCGCAGAGGTACTTCGCGGCGGCGAGGGCCGCGTCGTAGATGTTGTTCGGATCCTTGCGGCCGTCGCTGTTGGCGTCCTGGCCCCAGGTGGCCCAGGTGGACGGGATGAACTGCATGGGGCCGACGGCACGGTCGTGGGTGCGGTCGCCGTCGTAGGCGCCGTTGTCGGTGTCGGAGATGTTGGCGAACCCGACACCGTTCAGCACCGGGCCGAGTATCGGGGAGAAGGTCGTGCCGTTGGCGTCGACCCGGCCGCCGCGCGCCTGCCCGGACTCGACCTTGCCGATCGCGGCCAGCAGCTGCCAGGGGATCCTGCAGCCGGGGTCGCTGGCGGCGACGGCCTGCTCGGCCTGCTTGTACGCGGCCAGCACCGTGGCCGGGATACCGGCCTCCGCCGGGCCGACGACCGGAAGATGGGGCGACGCGCCCGGCTTGTTGGGGCTGTTCAGCGGTGGCAGGTCCGTGAAGTAGGGGGAGTTCCCGGTCGCCGAGGAGCCCGACGACGGGGTGGACCCGGAGGCCTGCGCGTCGCCGCCTGTGGCGGTGGGCGCGACACCCGGCGCCTGCGACGCGGAGAGTGCGGCCACCGCGACCGCCGCCACCGCTGTCGTGGTGGCCCCCTTGCGCAGCCGACGGCCGAATTGCGCTGCCATACCCCTGATCCCTCCCCATGAGCGGCCGTTCGCGCTCCCCGCGCAACGTCCGGTGCGACATTACGGCAACTCCCGGCGCCGCGTAACAGTCACCCCGGCCGTCGGCGCCCGGTGCTGACCCCGCGTCCACGGACGGCATGCGGGCATCCGGCACGCACGGCGCCCGGCCGGGTTCCCGCATACTGGGCCGCATCGCTCGGACACGGTCTCACGGGGGACGGCACCATGCCATTCACACTCAGCCACGCCGCGGCGGTCCTGCCCGGCATCCGCCGGAACGGTGCGGCCCGGGGACCGCTGGTCGCGTCGGCACTGGTCGCGGGCTCGTTCGCGCCCGACATGACCTACTTCGCAGCGAGCGCCCTGCCGGATGCGATGCGGTTCGGCGAAGTGACGCACGGCCCGCTGGGGGTGCTCACGGTCGACGTCGTCATCGCGGCGGGGCTGGTGGGTCTTTGGCTGATGGTGCGTGAACCGCTGCTGGCCCTGCTACCGCAGCACCTGCAGGCACGCGCCCATGCCGTGGTGCGCGGCCACGCCCCGCAAGACCGGACGCGGGCGTCGCTGGCGCTGTGGTTCTGGGTCTCGGCGGCGATCGGCGCTGCGACGCACGTCGTCTGGGACGCGTTCACGCACTTCGACCGCTGGGGCACGCGGGCGCTGCCGGTGCTGGCCGAATCCGTCGCGGGATTCCCCCTCTACACGTACATCCAGTACGGGAGTTCGATCGTGGCGCTGGTGGCGATGGGCTGGTTCGCGGGGTCCGCGTGGAAGCGCACCTCGGGGAGCACCGGGCCGGTACCCGTGCCGTCGCTGGGCCGGCGCGGACGATGGGCCGCCGTGGCGCTGCTGACGCTGTGCGTCCTCGCGGGAACCGTGCACCGCTGCGTGCGCTGGTACGCGTACTGGGGCCGGGTCGACACGCCGCTCGACATCATCCCGACCGCGTGCTTCGGGGCGGGGGCGGGGCTCGCCGCGGGGGTCGTGCTGTACGGCGCGGCGGTCCGGCTGCGGTCACGCCGCGGCGCGAGCCAGGACGCGGCGCCCTCCCGGGAGCCCGCGGGCGTGTCCTGACGGGTGCCGCCCTTCGGGATCCCGCGTCGGAGCCGGGAGGCCCGAACGCGGAGACGCCGGCCACGGGGCGCGCCGGCCGGTACGGGCAGCGGCCGGCGCGCGGTCGCCGAACGGACGCCGGCCCCGAACGACCGTCGGACCGCCCCGCGGACGCGAACCGCCTCACGGACGCACGCGGGCCTCGCACCCCGCAGGGGCGTGCGGGCGCCCACCGCCGCGGACATCCGGGCCGGGCACACGCCGTGTCCCTCACGCCATCGCCCATCGACCCCACCGAACGACCGTCGGACCACCCAGCGGGCACCCACCCCCTCACGGACGAACGCGGGCCTCGCACCCGCGCGGGCGTGCGGGCGCGGGGATGACGGATCCCGCCGGGCGACCGTCGGACCGCCCCGCGGACGCGAACCGCCTCACGGACGCACGCGGGCGCGGCGGCCGCCGTGTCCCTCACGCCATCGCCCATCGACCCCACCGAACGACCGTCGGACCACCCAGCGGGCACCCACCCCCTCACGGACGAACGCGGGCGTCGCGCCCGCGCGGGCGTGCGGGCGCGGGGATGAACGGGTCCCGCCAAACGACCGTCGGACCGCCCCGCGGACGCGAACCGCCTCACGGACGCACGCGGGCGCGGCGGCCGCCGAACGGACGTGCACCGTCCGGCGGGCCCCATCACGCCCGTACCGGCCCGGGACGCCCGCTCCCGGCGGCGTCAGTGCGCGGCGGACTCCCAGTCCGGGCCCACGCCCACGGAGACGTCGAGGGGTGCGCGCAGTTCCGCTGCCGCGGACATCTCGCGGCGGACGAGTTCCTCGACCCGCTCGCGCTCGCCCGGGGCGATCTCCAGAACGATTTCGTCGTGGACCTGGAGCAGCATCCGCGAGGCGAGACCCGCCTCCCGCAGCGCCGCGTCCACCCGCAGCATCGCCATCTTGACGATGTCCGCCGCCGTGCCCTGGATCGGCGCGTTCAGCGCCATGCGCTCGGCCGCCTCACGGCGCTGGCGGTTGTCGCTGTTGAGGTCCGGGAGGTAGCGACGGCGGCCGAACATCGTCGCCGTGTAGCCCGTGGCGCGTGCCTCGTCCACGACACGGCGCAGATAGTCGCGGACGCCGCCGAACCGCTCGAAGTAGGTGTCCATCAGGGCCCGCGCCTCGGCCGCCTCGATGTTCAGCTGCTGGCTGAGGCCGAAGGCGGACAGGCCGTAGGCCAGTCCGTACGACATCGCCTTGATCTTGCGGCGCATCTCCGCGTCGACCGCGGACCCTTCGACGCCGAAGACCTGGGAGGCCACGGTCGTGTGCAGGTCCTCGCCCGAGGTGAACGCCTCGATCAGGCCCTCGTCCTCCGAGAGATGGGCCATGACGCGCAGTTCGATCTGACTGTAGTCGGCGGTCATCAGGGACTCGAAGCCCTCGCCGACGACGAAGCCGCGGCGGATCGCCCGGCCCTCGTCCGTGCGCACCGGCACGTTCTGCAGGTTCGGGTCGGTGGAGGAGAGCCGTCCGGTCGCGGCGACGGTCTGGCTGAAGGTGGTGTGGATCCGGCCGTCCGCGGCGATGGTCTTGATCAGGCCCTCGACGGTGGAGCGCAGCCGGGCCTGCTCGCGGTGGCGGAGCATGATGACGGGCAGCTCGTGGTCGGTCTGGTTCGCGAGCCAGGCCAGCGCGTCGGCGTCGGTCGTGTAACCGGTCTTGGTCTTCTTGGTCTTGGGGAGGTTGAGCTCCCCGAAGAAGACCTCCTGGAGCTGCTTGGGCGAGCCGAGGTTGAACTCGTGGCCCACGGAGGCATGGGCCTCCTTCACCGCCTGCTGCACGGCTCCCGCGAACTGCTGCTCCATGGCCTCGAGATGGGCCCGGTCGGCGGAGATGCCGTGCCTCTCCATCCTGGCCAGCAGCAGTGACGTGGGCAGTTCCATGTCGTGCAGCAGCTCGCCGGCACCGACCTCACCGAGCCTGCCGCCGAAGGTCTCGCCCAGGTCGAGGACGGCGCGGGCCTGCGCCATCAGCGCGTCGGCCTCGGCCTGCTCGTCCTCCGCACCGAAGGCCAGCTGCCCGTCGGCGGCGGCGGGTGCCAGCTCGCGGTGGAGGTACTCGACGGAGAGGGCGTCCAGCGCGAAGGACCGGCGCCCGGGCTTCACCAGGTAGGCGGCCAAGGCCGTGTCCATCGTGATGCCCCGGATGTCCCAGCCGTGCTCGGGGAAGACCCGAAGTGCCTCCTTGGCGCCGTGCATGACCTTGGGGCGATCGGGGTCGGAGATCCAGGAGGCGAAGGCACGCTCGTCGGCCTCGTCGAGCTGGGTCGTGTCGAACCAGGCCGCCGCTCCCCCGGCGGCCGCGAGGGCGATCTCGCTGACGCTGCCCACGCCCAGCGCCCAGGCGGCGACCGTGGCGACACCGAGCGGCTGGGCGCCGTGCCGCTCCAGCCAGGGGGCCAGTTCGCCCGCGCCGAGCACGCTGCCGTCGAGCTCCACACCGGCCGCCGGGGCCGGGGGCTCGTCCTCGGCGGCGCCCGGGTCGACGGCGAGCAGCCGCTCGCGCAGGCTCGGGTTGCGGATCTCCAGGACCTCCAGGAAGCCCTTCAGCGCGGTCCGGTCGTAGGGCGCGCGCTCGAGGTCGCCGACGGACTTCGGCAGCTCCACGTCACGGACCAGTTCCGTCAGGTGACGGTTGAGCTTGACGGCCTCCAGATGGTCCCGGAGCGACTGGCCGACCTTGCCCTTCACCTCGTCGGCGCGCTCCACGAGCTCCGCGAACGAGCCGAACTGGTTGATCCACTTCGTGGCCGTCTTCTCGCCGACGCCGGGGATGCCCGGGAGGTTGTCGGACGGGTCGCCGCGGAGGGCGGCGAAGTCCGGGTACTGGGAGGGGGTCAGCCCGTACTTCTCCTGGACCTTCTCCGGGGTGAAGCGGGTCAGCTCGGAGACGCCCTTGGTCGGGTACAGCACGGTGACGTGGTCGGAGACGAGCTGGAAGGAGTCCCGGTCGCCGGTGACGATCAGGACCTCGAAGCCGGCGGCCTCGGCGCGGGTGGCGAGGGTCGCGATGATGTCGTCGGCCTCGAAGCCGTCCACGGCGAACCGGACCGCGTTCATCGTGTCGAGCAGCTCGCCGATCAGCTCGACCTGGCCCTTGAACTCGTCCGGCGTCGAGGAGCGGTTTGCCTTGTACTCGGGGAAGTCCTGGGAGCGCCAGGTCTTGCGGGACACGTCGAAGGCCACGGCGAAGTGCGTGGGTGCCTCGTCGCGGAGCGTGTTCGCCAGCATCGACGCGAAGCCGTAGACCGCGTTCGTCGTCTGGCCGCTCGCGGTCGTGAAGTTCTCCGCGGGCAGCGCGAAGAACGCCCGGTATGCCAGCGAGTGCCCGTCCATGAGGAGCAGGCGGGGACGGGTTTCCTCTGAGGTCTTCCTCGATGCTGTCTCAGCCACGGACACGATCCTGCCACGGACCACCGACAAAGCCGCCCACGGCCGCCGGGGTCCGGCCACCGCGCACGCGTGACAGGATCAGTGGCGTTCAGCTCGTCCTCCCGTCCGCGCTCGAAGGAGAGCACGATGGCCACCAAGCCGCCCGAAGACGACCCGGTGCAGGACGCACCCCGGGTCGAGGCGCCCCGGCACGCCGCGGCCGGGCTCCCGGCGATCGGGCACACACTCAGGGTCGCGCAGCGGCAGATGGGGCTGTCGCGCACCGCGCGCACCCTCCTCAGGGTGAACCAGAAGGACGGCTTCGACTGCCCCGGCTGCGCCTGGCCCGAGGGCGAGCGCCGCCATGTGGCGGAGTTCTGCGAGAACGGCGCGAAGGCGGTGGCGGAGGAGGCGACGCTGCGCCGGGTCACGCCGGACTTCTTCGCCGCCCACCCGGTGTCCGACCTGGCCTCCCGCAGCGGTTACTGGCTGGGCCAGCAGGGCCGCATCACCCAGCCCGTGTACCTGGCGGAGGGCGCCGACCGCTACGAGGCGGTGCCCTGGGAGCGGGCCTTCGCCATCGTCGCCGAGGAACTGGGTGCGCTCGGCTCCCCCGACGAGGCCCTCTTCTACACCTCGGGCCGCACCAGCAACGAGGCCGCCTTCCTGCTGCAGCTCTTCGCCCGCGAGTTCGGCACCAACAACCTGCCGGACTGCTCCAACATGTGCCACGAGTCCTCGGGCTCGGCGCTGACCGAGACGCTGGGCGTGGGCAAGGGCAGCGTCTCCCTGGAGGATCTGCACCGGGCGGACCTGATCGTCGTCGCCGGGCAGAACCCGGGGACGAACCACCCGCGGATGCTGTCCGCGCTGGAGGAGGCCAAGCGGTCCGGAGCGAGGATCATCTCGGTGAACCCGCTGCCGGAGGCCGGGCTGGAGCGGTTCAGGAACCCGCAGACGGCGCGGGGCATGCTCAAGGGCGTCCAGCTCACCGACCTCTTCCTCCAGATCCGCATCGGCGGCGACCAGGCCCTCTTCCGGCTCCTGAACAAGCTGGTCCTTCAGGCGCCCGGCGGAGTCGACGAGGCGTTCGTCCGGGAGCACACGCACGGTTACGAGGAGTTCGCCGCCGCGGCGCGCGCCGCCGACTGGGACGAGACGCTGGCCGCGACCGGCCTCGACCGCGCGGACATCGAGCGGGCGGCGAGCATGGTCCTCGCCTCGGAGCGGACGATCGTCTGCTGGGCGATGGGCTTGACCCAGCACAAGCACGCCGTCGCGACCATCCGCGAGATCGTCAACCTGCTGCTGCTGCGCGGCTGCGTCGGCCGTCCCGGCGCGGGCGTGTGCCCGGTGCGCGGGCATTCCAACGTCCAGGGCGACCGCACGATGGGCATCTTCGAGCGCCCTTCGGACGCCTTCCTCGACGCCCTGGAGAAGGAGTTCGGCTTCGCCCCGCCGCGGCACCACGGCCTGGACACGGTCCGGGCCATCAGAGCGCTGCGGGACGGCGAGGCGAAGGTGTTCTTCGCCATGGGCGGCAACTTCGTGGCCGCCACGCCCGACACGGACGTCACCGAGGCGGCGATGCGCCGCGCCCGGCTCACCGTGCACGTGTCGACGAAGCTCAACCGCTCGCACGCGGTGACCGGGACGCGGGCGCTGATCCTGCCCACGCTCGGACGGACCGACAGGGACGAGCAGAGGAGCGGCCGCCAGTTCGTGACGGTCGAGGACTCCATGGGCATGGTGCACGCGTCCCGCGGCAACCTGCCGCCGGCGAGTGAGCACCTGCTGTCCGAGCCGGCGATCGTGGCCCGGCTGGCCCGGGCGGTACTCGGCCCGGGGTCGAGAACCCCGTGGGAGGAGTTCGAGGAGGACTACGCCACGATCCGGGACCGGATCTCCCGGGTGGTGCCCGACTTCGAGGACTTCAACGCGAGGATCGCCCGCCCCGGCGGCTTCACCCTGCCCCACGCCCCGCGCGACGAGCGCCGCTTCCCCACGGCGACGGGGCGGGCCAACTTCACGGCGGCGCCGGTGGAGTACCCGGAGGTCCCCAAGGGCCGGTTGCTGCTGCAGACCCTGCGCTCCCACGACCAGTACAACACCACGATCTACGGGCTCGACGACCGGTACCGCGGTGTCAGGAACGGCCGCCGTGTCGTCCTCGTCCACCCGGAGGACGCGGCGGAGCTGGGACTCGCGGACGGCGCGTACGCCGATCTCGTCAGCGAGTGGACGGACGGGGCGGAGCGGCGGGCCCCCGGCTTCCGTGTGGTCCACTACCCGACCGCCCTGGGCTGCGCCGCCGCGTACTACCCGGAGACCAACGTCCTGGTGCCGCTGGACGCCACCGCGGACACCAGCAACACCCCCGCCAGCAAGTCCGTGATCGTGCGTCTGGAACAATCACCGACCGACTGAGCGTTCGCTCAGGCGACGGAGCCCCAGGACACCACAGACGCACGACGATCGGAGCCGGCCCATGGGTGAGCAGACGACGGTGAAGTTCCCGCAGGAGGTCATCGACGAGTACGCCGCGCTCGGTGTCGACCTGCCCTCGCTGTTCTCGGCGGGGTCCCTCGGCAACCGGATGGGTGTGCAGATCGTCGAAGCCTCCGCGGAGCGCGTCGTCGGGACGATGCCGGTGGAGGGCAACACCCAGCCGTACGGCCTGCTGCACGGTGGGGCGTCCGCGGTGCTGGCCGAGACCCTCGGGTCGGTCGGGTCGATGCTGCACGGCGGCAGCTCGAAGATCGCCGTCGGTGTGGACCTCAACTGCACGCACCACCGGGGTGTGCGCTCCGGGCAGGTCACGGGCGTGGCGACGCCGGTGCACCGGGGCCGCTCCACCGCCACCTACGAGATCGTGATCACCGACGAGCAGGACAAGCGGGTCTGCACGGCCCGGCTGACCTGCCTGCTGCGCGAGGCTCCCCGGGACTGAGCACGGCGGCACCCCGGCACACCGCCCGCAGAACGGCGGCCGGCACGACGGCAAGGGCCGGGGAGCGAACGCTCCCCGGCCCTTGCCGGCTCTGCGGAAGTCAGGCCGCGCCCTCACCGAGGTACGCCTCACGGATCCGGGAGTCCGCCAGCAGGTCCGCCGAGGGACCCGACATGGCGATCTCACCCGTCTCCAGGACGTAGCCGCGGTTGGCCAGGGCGAGCGCCTGGGTGGCGTTCTGCTCCACCAGCAGCACCGTCGTGCCCTGCTTGTTGATCTCCTCGACGATGTCGAAGATCTGCTGCACGATCAGTGGAGCCAGGCCCATCGACGGTTCGTCGAGCAGCAGCAGCTCGGGCTTGCCCATCAGGGCCCGTCCGATGGCGAGCATCTGCTGCTCACCACCCGACAGGGTCCCGGCGAGCTGCGAGCGCCGCTCCGCCAGCCGCGGGAAGAGGGTGAACACCCGATCCATCTCGGCCGAGTCGACCGACTTGAACCGATAGGCGCCCATCTCCAGGTTCTCCCGCACGGTCATCCGTGCGAAGACCCTGCGGCCCTCCGGCACGTGTCCCACACCGAACCGGACCAGTTCATGGGACTTGATGCCGTCGATGCGCTCGTCGTGCAGCAGGACCTCGCCGTGGCGCGGCCGGAGCATGCCCGAGATCGTGCGCAGCGTGGTGGTCTTCCCCGCGCCGTTGCCGCCGAGCAGGGCGACGATCTCACCCTTGCGGACGGTCAGGTCGATGCCCTTGATGGCCTCGATGGCGCCGTAGAAGACCCGGACGCCCTTGAGTTCGAGGAGGTTGTCCGTCACGGCGCCGGCTCCGCCGGCGTCCTTCTCGAGTTCGGTCGTGGTCACTTGCCGCTCTCCTCGTCCGACGCGGAACCGTCCGGCGTCGTGTCGTCCGACGCGGAACCGTCCGGCGTCGTGTCGTCCGACGCGGAACCGTCCGGCGTCGTGTCGTCCGACGACGGCCCCTCATCCGACGGCGTCTCGTCCGAACCGGATGCGCCATCCGCATCGGAGCCGCCCTCCGAACCGGGACCCTCCGCATCATCGCCCGCGGGTGCGGCGGTGCTCTCGTCCCCGTCCACCGGGCGCCGCTGCTCGGCGATCACCGCTTGAACCGGCTCCGCCTCGGCCGCGGCCTCGGCACCGAGATAGGCCTCGATCACCGCCGGATGCTGCTGCACCTCACTCGGTGTCCCCTCGGCGATCTTCTTGCCGAAGTTGAGGACCATCACCCGGTCCGCCACCGACATCACCAGGCGCATGTCGTGCTCGATCAGCAGCACGCTGACGCCCAGTTCGGCGTTGATACGGCGGATCAGCTGCTCCAGCTCCAGCTTCTCCGTCGGGTTCGTGCCCGCGGCCGGCTCGTCGAGGAGCAGCACCTGCGGATCGGTGGCCAGTGCCCTCGCGATCTCCAGGCTGCGCTGGTCACCGTAGGACAGGCTGCCGGCGATCTCGTTGAGCTTGCTCTCCAGGCCGACGAACTTCAGCAGCCGGTGGGCCCGCTCGTCGCTCTCCCGCTCCGCCCGGCGGGCGTTCGGGAGACCGAGCATGATCGAGACCGGGCCCACCCGCTGCCGGGTCTCCGCCGCGATCTTCACGTTCTCCAGTGCCGTCAGCGCGGAGAACAGCCGGATGTTCTGGAACGTACGCGCCAGTCCCAGCCGGTTCACCAGGTGCGGCTTGCTGCCGAGCAGCTGCTTCTCGCCACCGTCCTTGGGACGGAACGAGATCCGTCCCTCCTGCGGCTTGTAGACGCCCGTCAGCGAGTTGAACAGCGACGTCTTGCCGGCGCCGTTCGGGCCGATCACGGCGAGGACCTCGCCGCGGCGCATCCCCAGCTCGACGCTGTTCAGGCAGGTCAGACCGCCGAACCTCAGCGTCACACCGGAGGCCTCCAGAACGTTGTCCTGACCGGCCGCCGAGCCGTCGGCCCCGGCGGCCACGCCCTTCGTCACATCCGTGGTCATCGGACCGCACCTCCCGCCGGCTCCGTCATCGCATCGGCGTCGCCGATGCCTTCCTGCGTCAGTTTCAGCTCCCGTTGCCGTCGGCGGGAAGGCCACACACCCTGCGGGCGGTAGATCATCATGACCACCAGCAGTGCGCCCAGATACATGTACCGGTCCGCCGGGTCCACGAAGTCGCGGAGCACCTCCGGCAGCCACACCAGGATCGCCGCACCCAGCAGCACGCCCGGGATCGATCCCATGCCGCCGAAGATGACGTACGACAGCACCAGGATGGAGTTGAGGATGATGAAGTTCTCCGGGTTGAAGTACCCGACCTTGCTCGCGTAGACGACACCGGCGACACCGGACGTCGACGCACCGATGGCGAAGGCCATCAGCTTGAAGCGGACCGTGTCGACGCCGTTCGCGGCAGCAGCGACCTCGTCCTCACGGATCGCGGTCCAGGCTCGGCCCACCCGCGAATGCTCCAGCCGCACGAAGACGATGATCAGAACGACGATCAGAGTGACCAGGAGATACCAGTACGGCATCTTCTCCAGGCCCCACTCGTATCCGAAGGCCGAGAACTTCGGCACCTGGCGCGCACCGGCGGGACCACCCGTGACCCCGTCGGCGTTCTTCGCCACCAGGTACACGATCTCGTGGAAGCCCAGCGTCACGATGGCCAGGTAGTCACCGCGCAGTCGCAGTGTCGGCGCCCCGAGCAGCACACCCGCGATCAGACACGTGACCACGGCCACCGGAATGATCAGGAAGTTGTTCAGCACGATGGGCGGCTCCACCGGGAGACTGCCCGTCCAGAACGCCGCGCTGTAGGCACCGACCGCGAAGAAGGCGACGAAGCCCAGGTCCAGCAGGCCGGCCCAGCCGATCACCACGTTGAGGCCGATGGCCAGCAGCGCGTACGTGGCGATCTGGTCGATCAGCACGGTCTGCCAGTACCCGGTCAGCTGGCCGGGGATGAAGAGCGCTGCGAGCAGCAGCGCGATCATCACGGTCCACTTGACCCTCGGCTGGGTACGGAACGCCTCCTGCGCCCGCTTCCACGGGCCCAGGTTGTGCACGGACCTGATGCCGCCGACCGCGCCGGAGACCTGCCGCGAGCCGAACTCCCGCACGAGCCAGATGACCAGTGCGCCGCCCAGGCAGATCCACAGGTTGACCCCGGTGAGACTCGTGCGCACGGAGTAGAAGAGGTCACGGGTGTTGCCCTGCTCGCCCACCATGAGGGTGAGCACCAGGGCCAGCGCGATCAGCGCGCCCAGCCGCGTGTACCGGGGCTGCTGGTACCACGCGGTCCTGCGCAGCTTCGCCGCCGTGGACGGCGACTTCACGGTCGTGTTCGTGCTCATGCCGTCCTCCCCACACGCTCACCGAGAATGCCGGTCGGACGGAACATCAGCACGGCGATCAGTACGACGAACGCGCCGACGTGGCGCCACTCGCCTCCGAAGGCCGGCACCGTCAGCGTCTCCACGATGCCCAGCATCAGTCCGCCGAGCATGGCACCGCGGATGTTGCCGATGCCGCCGACGACCGCCGCGGCGAACGCGGTGATGCCGGGGATGAAGCCCATGTCGAATTTGACCTGCGTGAACGTGCCGTACAGGAATCCCGCGGCGCCACCGAGCAGACCACCGATGACGAAGGTGCGCGAGACGACCTTGTCGATGTCCACACCCATCAGGCCGGCGACCTCGGCGTCCTGGGACACCGCCCGGATACCGGATCCGAGCTTGGTGCGGTTCACCACCATGTCGAGGCCGACCATCATGACCACGGCGGATGCGAGCAGCAGCAACTGCGTCACGTTGAGATCGGCGCCGAATACCGTGAGAACCTTCTTGTTCTCGTAGGCCTCCGGCATCGGCAGCGGGTCACGGCCGAAGAGCTTGCCCGCGAGGTTGTACAGGAAGAACGACGCACCGATCGCGGTGATCAGGAAGATGAGCCGTGGAGAGCCTCTGCGGCGCAGCGGCCGATAGGCCACTTTCTCCAGGCCGTACGCGGTGAGAGCACCGAAGGCGGCGCCGGCCGCGAGACCGAGTACCACGTATCCGACCGATGCGAGACCCGAGGGAGCGTTCCCCGGCGCGACCACGGTCAGGGCGATGAGACCGCCGTAGGCACCCAGCATGAACACCTCGCTGTGCGCGAAGTTGATCAGTTGGAGGACACCGTAGACGAGTGTGTAACCGATGGCGATGACGGCGTAGATGGAGCCGAGCACCACCCCTAGGACCAGATAGTCCCAGAATTCAACAAGGGACATCAAACGTACTTCCTTGTGGGAGCTGAGCGGGCGGGGTCTGCGGTGCGATCGGCACACGACTGTGGGACCCGCGCCACGTGTGCAGGGACGACGCCGGGCCGCGTCCTGGCGGGACTGGACGCGGCCCGGCGGCCGAAATCAGCTACCGGCCAGCTCCTGGATGGACCCCTGGTAGGCGATCTTGCCGCCCTTGACCTGGTACAGGTAGATGTTCGAGATCTTCAGCTCACCCTTGCCGTCGAAGGAGAACTCCTTCGTCAGGCCCTTGTAGGAACCCTTCGCCAGCGCGTCGTAGATGCTCGCACGGTCCGCCTTGTCGCCCAGGCGCTTGACTTCCTGGATGACGTAGTTGGTGAGGTCGTACGCCTCCGCCGAGTAGGTGCCCGGGGCGACGTTGAACTTCTTCTTGTAGTCCTCGGTGAACTGCTTGGTGCTCGCCTCCACCGTGGCGTCGGTGCACGGGCAGGTGAGGAACCAGTTCTCCGACGCGTCACCCGCCAGCTCGACGAACTTCATGTCGTTCGTGCCGTCGCCGGAGATCGCGGCACCCTTGTAACCGGCCTCCGCCAGCTTCTTCGCGAACGGCGCCGCGTCCTGGTAGTAGCCCGCGTAGATCAGCGCGTCGGCCTTGGAGTTGACGACGTCCTTCGCCGTGGCGCTGTAGTCCGGGGTCTTCGCCGGAACCGACTTCTTGACGACCTCGACACCGGCAGCCGTGAGCTTGTCGTTGGCGACCTGCGCCAGGCCCACGCCGTAGTCCGACTTGTCGTCGAGCAGGTAGACCTTCTTGGCCTTCAGCTTCTTCGCGTAGTAGTCCGCCATACCGGCGCCCTGCGCGTTGTCGTTGGGCACACCGCGCAGGAAGGTCTTGAAGCCCTGCTCGGTCAGGCCCGGGTTGGTGGCCGACGGGGAGATGGCCGTCAGGCCCGCGTCACCGAGCAGCGGAGCCGCCGAGTTGGTGGCGCCGGAGAACGCCGGACCCACCAGCGCGACAACGTCCGTGTCGTCGATCGCCTTCTGCGCAGCGGCCGTGGCCTTCTCCGGCAGACCCTGGTCGTCGACCGGGAAGTACTCGAGCTTGACGCCGAGGTCGCCCTTGGCGTTGGCCTGCTCGATGGCCAGCTGGATGCCACGCTCCATGTTCTGACCGAGCGCGACGTTGTCACCGGAGAGCGGACCCTGGAAGGCGATCTTGACGGTGTCGCCGCTGCTGCCGGAATCGTTGGCGCATCCGGTGAGCGCGAGCGCGCCCACTGCCAGCGGTATGCCCAGCTTGACGATGTTCTTGTTCAGCACTACGAACCCCTTGGAGCCGCCCGAACGATCTTGTCTGCGGAGGAAGTTGGCCTTTCCTCGCAGGACACCGCCAAACGGTGCGGTGTGCGGGGAATGTAATCGCGCGTTCGGGCGCACGGATAGGTGACAGAACGATGTGTGATCGCCCTGTGACCTGAGTCATGCGCCGGAAACAGAACACTCCTTACCGGCGACCGGACGTATCAGCCATGATCCAGAACGCCCCGACATGCCCGTACGGGATCTTCGTCACCGTATCGCCCAGCTCCCCGAATGCGCTCTGACCAGGGGATCCTCCGTCGGCGGCGGGTTCTCGAACTGGCCGGATCACCATCCCCCGCCGGCTGATGCGCACCTTCCCGCAACACCGCCCGTCTCACCGGTCAGTCCCCGCGGGCAGGTCACGTCACCCTAGTGTGCAGCGGCCCGCCACACCGGCGAATGCGAATCGGCCTTCACAACTTCCCCCTCGACATCACAGGGCCCTCGATCACCCTGTGACCGAGGGCCCTGCCCGGTGGTGCGCCGCTACTGCTCCGACCGCCCCCTGGCCGCCTTCTTCTCCTCGGCATCCTCGATGACCGCCTCCGCGACCTGCTGCATCGACAGCCGCCGGTCCATCGACGTCTTCTGGATCCACCGGAACGCGGCCGGCTCGGTCAGCCCGTACTGCGTCTGCAGAATGCTCTTCGCACGGTCCACCAGCTTCCGCGTCTCCAGCCGCTGGGCGAGATCCGCGACCTCCTTCTCCAGCGCCCGCAGCTCCGCGAACCGCGACACCGCCATCTCGATGGCCGGCACCACGTCGCTCTTGCTGAACGGCTTCACCAGATACGCCATCGCCCCGGCGTCCCGCGCGCGCTCGACGAGATCGCGCTGGGAGAAGGCCGTCAGCATCAGGACCGGTGCGATCGACTCCTCCGCGATCCTCTCGGCGGCGGAAATCCCGTCGAGCACCGGCATCTTCACGTCCAGAATCACCAGGTCCGGCCGCTGCTCCCGGGCGAGCTCGACGGCTCGCTGCCCGTCCCCGGCCTCCCCGACGACCGTGTAGCCCTCTTCCTCGAGCATCTCTCTCAGGTCGAGGCGGATGAGGGCCTCGTCCTCTGCGATGACGACACGGGTCGTCAGCGGCGGGACGTGCGACGCATCGCCGTCGTCGGCGACGGGCTGGGGCGACTCGGGGGCGGTCACGGGAGCTCCTCGTTGCGGGGCCGGTGCTGCACTGGAAAGCCTACCTAGCTGAAGCCCTCGACCTTCACCCGGTACACTCCCACCAGCGGCCTCGCCGGGTTGGCGGAAGTGGCATACGCGGATGTCTCAAACACATCTGCCCGAAAGGGCGTGCGGGTTCGAGTCCCGCACCCGGCACAGCAAGCGGATGTTCACGTTCTCGTGAACATCCGCTTCTTGTCACCCGCTGCGACGAGCCATCGCGCAATGTAGTCATATGAAGCTCCATGGCACGGACGTACGTCTGAAGGCGCTGGCCCTGCTGAGCGGCGGCGCCCGCAACGCCGACGTGGGCCGTCTGCTGGGCGTGCCCGCCGGCACCGTGGCGTACTGGCGGCACCGGGACCGGGCGGAGCGTGGCGAATGCCCCGGGAGGCACGCACCTCAGTGCCCGAGATGCGACGGCCGGGAGATCGACGGAGCCGCCTACGCCTATCTGCTCGGACAGTACCTGGGCGACGGGCACATCATCCGCTACTCGGGGCACCGTGTGCCCAGCCTCATGATCACGTGTGCGGAGCAGTGGCAGGGCGTGATGGACGAGTGCGAGACCGCCATGCGGGCGGTCTTCCCGGACAACTCCGTCTGCCGGGTGCGCAGGCAGGGCTGTCGCAACGTCAAGGTGTACTCGAACCATCTGTCGTGCCTCTTCCCCCAACACGGGCCCGGCAGGAAGCACGAACGCCGGATCGTCCTGCAGTCGTGGCAGCGGGAGATCGTGGACGCCCATCCGTGGGAGTTCGTCCGCGGACTGATTCACTCCGACGGGTGCCGCAACATCAACTGGACGACCCGACTCGTCGGCGGAGTGCCCAAGCGCTACGAGTATCCCCGCTACTGGTTCACGAACGTCTCCGACGACATCCGCCGGCTCTACACGGACACGCTCGACCGGCTCGGGGTCGAGTGGAAGGAATGCACCCGGTACGGCAGGCCGTACAACATATCCCGTCGCCCGGCGCACCTCCGTCGCCCTCATGGACGCGCGTATCGGGCCCAAGTACTGAGCGGGCCCGATATGCGGGTGCGTCGGTGGCGGCCGTGGCGTCAGGCGTCGAGGAGCTGGTTGAAGAAGATCCGGTAGTGCTGCAGTGCGACGCGCAGGTCCTCCGTCTCCGTCTCCTCGCCCCTGCTCCACCGGGACTCGAGGTCCTGCTTGTGGTCGGCGAAGGTCGCCGCGAGGGTCTGGATCACGTCGGCGACGAGGGAGTCGGCGGCGCGGACGGAGTCCCGGGGGTCGTCGATGAAGTTCGCCTGTATCTGCTGCCAGCGGTCCCGGTAGCTCTCGGCGTCCTCGACCGCGATCAGGGGAGTGCCTCGGTCGGGCCCCGGTCGCCCCTCCGTCGCCGCGGGGGCCTCGGACTCCGGCTCAGCCCCGGGTTCCCGGTCCGCCCCGGGTTCCGGTTCCGCCGTGGTCTCCCGTTCCGCCACCGGTCCCCGGTCCGCCGCGGGTCCCCGGTCCGCCCCGGGTTCCGGTTCCGCCGTGGTCTCCCGTTCCGCCACCGGTCCCCGGTCCGCCGTGGTCTCCCGTTCCGCTGCGGGTTCCCGGTCCGCCGCGGGTTCCCGTTCGGTCATGGGTTCCGTCGTGGAGGCGCGGCGGGTCGTCTGTTCGGCGCCGCGCGGCCCGGCGGGGCGGTCGCGGCGTTCCGCGGGGGCCCCGGTGCTGTTCCCCGGCAGGTCCGTCGCCTCACCGGGGAAGGTGGGAGGGGGGCGTTCGCCGACGCCGTTGTCCTCGGGGGGCTTCCCGGTCGTCCGGGGGTGTGCCAGGTCGTCGGTCGTGAGACCGCTCCTGGTCGTGTCCTGCCTGCTCTTGGGGTCTCGCATGTCAACTCACCTCGTGCGTCGCGGTGTCAGGCGGCGTCGTGACGTCGTCGGGTGTCGACGGTCGGATCCGGGCTCGTGTGGGAGTCGCCGAGCAGCTCCTGGAAGAGGGCGCGGTAGTGCACCATGGCTCCGCGCAGTTCCTCGGTGGTCGCCCGGCCTTCCCTGTTGCGCAGGCCGACGTCGTGGGCGGCCCGGTAGTGCTCCAGGGTGCCTCCGTGTTCGACGGAGAGGTCCCTGAGTTGCTGCTCGTAGCCTTCCGTGGGGTAGCCGCGGTCGCTCATGAGCCGGGTGACGAGCCGGTCGGCGTCGTCGACGCAGCGGGAGGGGTCGTCGACGAAGCGTTCCTGGACTCCGGTCCATTCCGCCGAGTAGCGGTCCCTGGCCTCCGGGGGCAGTTCCCGGATGTCGAGGTCGCGGTGCCGTTGCTCCCTGGAGCGCAGTTCGCGCTCGGCGGCGCGCCTGCTGTCTCCGGACTCGACGGTGCGGTCGTACTCGGAGCCGAAGCGTTCCCGGAGGTGGCGCCGGCGGATGGTCAGCCATGCGCCCACCGCGATCAGGAGCAGGACGACGACGATCAAGACGATGACGGCGATGAGTGTTCCTGTGGACATCCGGACCTCCGCATGCATCCGTTGTCGGCGGGGGCCCTTTGTGTCGGGGCCTCTTGTGGGGCCGACTGCCCAGGACCTCTCCGCACAAACACGCCGTCGCCCCGGCGCGGCCGGGGTCAGGGGCGTGGGGTGTCGGCCTCGCCGATGTGGTGGACGCGCACGAGGTTGGTGGAGCCGGCGACGCCGGGCGGGGATCCGGCGGTCATGACGACGGTGTCGCCGCGCTCGCAGCGGCCGATGCGGAGGAGTTCCTCGTCGACCTGGCCGACCATGGCGTCGGTGGAGTCGACGCGGGGTCCGAGGAAGGTCTCGACGCCCCAGGTGAGATTGAGCTGGGAGCGGGTGGCCGGGTCGGGGGTGAAGGCGAGGAGGGGGATGGGCGAGCGGTAGCGGGAGAGGCGCCGGACGGTGTCGCCGGACTGGGTGAAGGCGACGAGGAACTTGGCGCCGAGGAAGTCGCCGATCTCGGCGGCGGCGCGGGCGACGGAACCGCCCTGGGTGCGGGGCTTGTTGCGTTCGGTGAGCGGGGGGAGGCCCTTGGCGAGGATCTCCTGCTCGGCGGCTTCGACGATGCGGCTCATCGTGCGGACGGTTTCGACGGGGTGTTTGCCGACGCTGGTCTCGCCGGAGAGCATGACGGCGTCGGTGCCGTCGATGACGGCGTTGGCGACGTCGGAGGCCTCGGCGCGGGTGGGCCGGGAGTTGTCGATCATCGAGTCGAGCATCTGGGTGGCGACGATGACGGGTTTGGCGTTGCGCCGGGCGAGTTTGATCGCGCGTTTCTGGACGAGGGGCACCTGTTCCAGGGGCATTTCGACGCCGAGGTCTCCGCGGGCGACCATGATGCCGTCGAAGGCGGCGACGATGTCGTCGATGGTGTCGACGGCCTGGGGCTTCTCGATCTTCGCGATAACGGGAAGGCGGCGGCCTTCCTCGTCCATGACGCGGTGGACGTCCTCGATGTCGCGTCCGCTGCGGACGAAGGAGAGGGCGATGACGTCGGCGCCGGTTCTGATGGCCCAGCGGAGGTCGTCGACGTCCTTGTCGGAGAGGGCGGGGACGGAGACGGCGACTCCGGGGAGGTTGAGGCCCTTGTGGTCGGAGATCACGCCGCCTTCGACGACGGTGGTGCGGACGCGGGGACCGTCGACCGCGGTGACTTCGAGCGAGACGCGGCCGTCGTCGACGAGGATGCGCTCTCCGGGGGTGACGTCGGAGGCGAGGCCGGCGTAGGTGGTGCCGCAGATGTCGCGGTCACCCTCGACGGGTTCGACGGTGATGGTGAATTCGTCGCCGCGTTCAAGGAGTACGGGGCCTTCGCGGAAACGTCCGAGGCGGATCTTCGGGCCTTGAAGGTCGGCGAGGATGCCGACGCTGCGGCCGGTTTCGTCGGATGCCTTGCGGACGTGGCGGTACCGCTCCTCGTGATCGACGTAGGTGCCGTGGCTGAGGTTGAGGCGGGCGACGTCCATTCCGGCGTCCACGAGTGCCTTGATCTGCTCGTACGAGTCGGTGGAGGGCCCAAGTGTGCAGACGATCTTTGCTCGGCGCATGGTTCGAGCCTATGTCTTACCCGCCGGTAGAGAGTTGGCTGTCCGTGACTACTCAACAACCTTTCCATGAAGCCTTATTGACAAGTATTGAATTGTGCATGGGGGTGCTCTTCTGAGCATCCGGGCACCCGCGGCGGCGTCGGAGTTCCGGTGGCGTCCTGGTGAAGCGGCCTTGACCTGGACGTACACCGTCTGCCGCTGGGGTTCGAGATCGAGGGCCGGGGCTGCTTCGCCGGTGGCGCCGGCGAAGGCGGCGGAGCGCAGCGCTCCGGTCGCCGGGGCATTGGCATTCCCTGGGGGCCGGGGCCTCGGCGCCGAGGTCGGCGAGTTCGACCAGCGCGGCCAGGCGGGCGCCGAGAGCGGCGGCGTACTCGCGGGCCCGCTGTACGGCTCCGAGGACGGCCTGGCGACGGGCCTCACCGCTCACCGCGACTCTGGAGTCTCCGGGGTGCCGTAGGGCGCGGGGCCGGCGTCGGCACACCGCTGTTCATGTGGGCTCTCTCGCTGATCGGTCTCCGGCTCTTTCGCGACCGGGCCGCCCTGCGTCAGACTCTACGCGCGTTGTTCCACACGCGTAGCGCCATGGAAGACAGGGGAGATCACATGCCGCTCAATCGCAGGACGTTCCTGGGCCGTTCGGCCGCCGCAGGGGCCGGTGCCGCCATCGCGGGCGGTACCGCCGTCCCCGCCGCGGCCCACGGCGGCCCGGGGCGGGAGAAGCGGTACTCGTTCACCGTGATGGGCACCACCGACCTCCATGGAAACGTCTTCAACTGGGACTACTTCACCGACCGGGAGTTCGACGACAAGGCCCACAACGACGTCGGCCTGGCCAAGATCTCCACCCTGGTCGAGCAGGTGCGCAAGGAGAAGGGCCGGCGCAACACGCTGCTCATCGACGCCGGTGACACGATCCAGGGCACGCAGCTGTCGTACTACTACGCCAAGGTCGACCCGATCACCGCGCGCCGCGGCCCGGTGCACCCCATGGCGCAGGCCATGAACGCCATCGGATACGACGCCGCCGCGCTCGGCAATCACGAGTTCAACTACGGCATCCCGGTGCTGCGCAAGTTCCAGGAGCAGTGCGACTTCCCCCTGCTCGGCGCCAACGCCCTGGACGCGAGGACGCTGCGGCCGGCGTTCCCGCCGTACAGCATGCACCGGCTGCGCACGCCGCACGGGCGTGATGTGCGGGTGGCGGTGCTGGGGCTGACGAACCCGGGCATCGCGATCTGGGACAAGGCCAACGTCAGCGGGAGGATGGTGTTCCCCGGCCTGGAGGAGCAGGCGGCGAAGTGGGTGCCGAAACTGCGCTCGATGGGCGCCGACGTGGTGATCGTGTCGGCGCACTCCGGGTCCAGCGGCACCTCCTCGTACGGCGACCAGCTGCCGTACGTCGAGAACGCGGCGGCGCTGGTGGCCGAGCAGGTCCCGGGGATCGACGCGGTCCTCGTGGGTCACGCGCACACCGAGATCGCCGAGTACACGGTCACCAACAAGGAGACGGGCAGGCCGGTCGTGCTGTCCGAGCCGCTGAAGTGGGGCCAGCGGCTGACCCTCTTCGACTTCGACCTCGTGTGGGAGCGGGGCCGGTGGACGGTGGCGAACGTGGGGGCGAAGGTCCTGAACTCCAACACGGTCCCGGAGGACCCGCGGGTCACGAAGCTGCTGGGGGACGAGCACGCGAAGGTCGTGGCGTACGTCAACCAGGTCATCGGCACCTCGACGGCGGCGATGGCCACGGCGGAGGCGCCGTGGAAGGACGAGCCGATCATCGACCTGATCAACCATGTGCAGGCGGAGACGGTGAAGTCGGCGCTGGCGGGCGGGCAGTGGGCGGCGCTGCCGGTGCTGTCGCAGGCGTCGTGCTTCTCGCGCACGGCGGCGATCCCGGCCGGGCAGGTGACGATCAGGGACGCTGCCGGCCTGTACCCGTTCGAGAACACGCTGGAGGCGCGGTTGATGACCGGTGCCCAGCTGAAGGACTATCTGGAGTACTCGGCGCGGTACTACGCGCAGACCCCGGCGGGGGCCCCGGTGGACACGGCGAAGCTGACGAACGCCGACGGCGTTCCGGACTAC
Source organism: Streptomyces marianii (assembly GCF_005795905.1). Taxonomy (NCBI): domain Bacteria; kingdom Bacillati; phylum Actinomycetota; class Actinomycetes; order Kitasatosporales; family Streptomycetaceae; genus Streptomyces; species Streptomyces marianii. Next base: position 6,566,924 of record NZ_VAWE01000001.1, on the reverse strand, counting down.
AACTACGACGCCGTCGCGGGTCTGACGTACGAGATCGACATCGCGAAGCCCGCCGGGTCGCGGATCGTGAACCTGTCGTTCGAGGGCAGGGCACTGGACCCGGCGGCGCAGTTCGTCCTGGCCGTGAACAACTACCGGGCCAGTGGCGGTGGTGCGTTCCCGCACGTCGCCGACGCCCGGCAGCTGTGGTCGAACTCGGACGAGATCCGCAACACGATCATCCAGTGGGTCCAGGCGAAGGGCACGGTGGACCCGGCGGCGTTCGCGTCGGTGGGCTGGAGGCTGACCCGGGACGGTGTTCCGGTCTTCTAGGGCGTGTTTCGAAGGTAGCGTCGTTCGCCCCAGGGCGGGGGCGGGGGCCTCTGGTGCATGGGGACTCCCCAGGCCCTCCGGGCCGGGGGGGGTGGGGTCTCCCCAGGCCCTCAGGCCGAGGGGGTGGGGTCTCCCCAGGCCCTCAGGCCGAGGGGGTGGGGTCTCCCCAGGCCCACCGGGCCGAGGGGGTGGGGTCTCCCCAGGCCCACCGGGCCGAGGGGGTGGGGTCTCCCCAGGTCCACCGGGCCGAGGAGGCGGGGCCTCCCCAGGCCCACCGGGCCGAGGGGAAGATCGCGAGGCGCAGGGAGGAGAACGCAGCGGGCTGCGCCGACGACCGACGACGCCGCGAGGGTGCGTGCCAGAGGCCCCGCCCAGACGGGACTTTCGAAAAACGCCCTAGTGCCGGACCCCCGAGGGCGGGTGGGGAGTGTCCCGCCTGGCCTGAGGGCGGACGGGGCGGCTTCGCAGCACGCCCTAGCGGGCCCGGTGCCGTTCCTCGATCAGTGCGGGCCGGGGCGCCTGGCCGGGAATGCCGGGCGCCTCGCGCCGTTCGAGGCCGAAGCTGGTGAAGGCGGTGCGGCGGGGCAGCGGGTAGGGCTCCTTGCCCGTGAGGGAGTTCAGGATGGTCGCGCTGCGCCAGGCGGCCAGTCCGAGGTCGGGTGCGCCCACGCCGTGGGTGTGGCGCTCCGCGTTCTGCACGTACACGGAGCCGCTGACCGCCGGGTCGAGCACGAGCCGGAAGTGCTCGTCGACGCGGGGCCTGCCGGAGGCGTCGCGCCGCATGTACGGGTCGAGGCCGACGAGGATCCGGTCGAGGGGGCGCTCGCGGTAGCCGGTGGCGAGGACGACGGCGTCGGTGGTGAGCCGGGAGCGGCTGCCCTGCTGGAGGTGCTCCAGGTGGAGTTCGACCTTGGTGGTGGCGACCCGGCCCGCGGTGCGGACGCGTACGCCCGGGGTGAGGACGGCGTCGGGCCAGCCGGTGTGCAGGGCGCGCCGGTACAGCTCGTCGTGGATGGCGGCGATGGTGGCGGTGTCGATGCCCTTGTGGAGCTGCCACTGCCGGGGGACGAGGTCGTCCCGCACGGTCTCCGGCAGGGCGTGGAAGTAGCGGGTGTAGTCGGGCGTGAAGTGCTCCAGGCCGAGCTTGGAGTACTCCATGGGCGCGAACGCCTCGGTGCGGGCCAGCCAGTGGACCCGCTCGGTGCCGGCGGGACGGGCGCGCAGCACGTCGAGGAAGACCTCGGCGCCTGACTGGCCGGAGCCGATGACGGTGATGTGCCCTGCGGTGAGGAGGTGTTCGCGGTGCTCGAGGTAGTCGGCGGAGTGGATCACGGCGACACCGGGGGCGTCGACGAGGGGTTGCAGCGGTTCGGGCACGTGCGGCTCGGTGCCGATGCCGACGGCGATGTGGCGGGCGTGGGCGCGGCCCAGTGACTCGGCTCCCCCGTGCGGGTCGAGCTGGGTGAAGTCGACCTCGAACAGGGAGCGTTCCGGGTTCCAGCGGACGGCGTCGACCTGGTGCCCGAAGTGGAGGCCGGGCAGCCGGTCGCTGACCCAGCGGCAGTAGGCGTCGTACTCGGCGCGCTCGATGTGGAACCGCTCGGCGAAGTAGAAGGGGAAGAGCCGGTCGCGGTCCCTGAGGTAGCGGAGGAACGACCAGGGGCTGGCGGGGTCGGCGAGGGTGACGAGGTCGGCGAGGAACGGCACCTGGAGGGTGCTGCCGTCGATGAGCAGTCCGGCGTGCCAGTGGAACGCGGGGCGCTGGTCGTAGAAGGCGGTGGTGAGGCCGCCCGCGGCGTCCCCGGCCCGTAGCCCGTGGGCGAGGGCGGCGAGGGAGAGGTTGAAGGGCCCGATGCCGATGCCCACGAGGTCGTGGGGCCGGTCGGTGTGGGGGGCGCCGGGGGCGGACGTGCCGGTCATCGGGTGCTGCTGCCTTCCACGAGTGCGATGAGGGTGTCGAGGTCGTGCGCGGTGGTGTGGGGGTTGAGCAGGGTGGCCTTGAGCCAGAGCCTGCCGTCCGCATGGGCGCGGCCGAGGACGGCGCGGCCGTCGTACAGGAGCCGGCGGCGGAGCGCGGCGACGGCGGCGTCGCTCGCGCCGCGGGGCCGGAAGAGGACCGTGGTCAGCACGGGCCGGCGGTGGAGTTCCAGGGCCGGGTGCTTCTCGATCAGGTCGGCGCATTCCCGGGCGGCGGCGCAGGTGCGGTCGACGAGGTCCGCGAGGCCGTCGCGGCCGAGGGCCCGGAGGGTGACCGCGATCTTGAGGATGTCGGGGCGGCGGGTGGTACGCAGGGAGCGGCCGAGGAGGTCGGGCAGGCCGGCCTCGGTGTCGTCGTCCGGGTTGAGGTAGTCGGCGGTGTGGGCGAGCGGGGCGAACCGGGTGCCGTCGGGGACGGCGAGGATGCCGGCGGCTACCGGCTGCCAGCCCAGTTTGTGGAGGTCGAACGTGACGGAGTGGGCGCGGTCGAGGCCGCGCAGCAGCGTCCGGTGGCGGCGGCTGAACAGCAGCGGGCCGCCGTAGGCCGCGTCGACGTGCAGTTCGGCGCCGTGGTGTGCGCAGAGGTCGGCGATGGCGGGGAGCGGGTCGACGAGTCCGGCGTCGGTGGTGCCCGCGGTGGCGGTGACGAGTACGGGGCCTCCGGGCAGGGCGGTGAGCGCGGCGTCGAGGGCGGCGAGGTCGGTGATGCCGTCCGCGGCGGGGACGGTGACGGGCTCGGGGAGCCCGAGGAGCCAGGCGGAGCGGCGCACCGAGTGGTGGGTGTCGGCGCCGCAGACGATCCGGACCGGTCCGTGGTGCTCGCGGGCGAGGAGGACGGCGAGCTGGTTGGCCTCGGTGCCTCCGGTGGTGACGAGGGCGTCGGGGCGCGCGGCCCGCGGGTACACCTCGGCGGCGAGGGCGCGGGTCACCTCGGTCTCCAGCGCGGAGGCGGCGGGCGCCTGGTCCCAGGAGTCCAGGGACGGGTTGAGCGCGGACGCGGCCAGGTCGGCGGCCACGGCGAGCGCGAGGGGTGAGGTGTGGAGGTGGGCGGCGCAGCGGGGGTCGGCGGGGTCGGCGGCGCCGTAGGCGACGGCCTCGACGAGGCTTCGGAGCGCTTCCTCGGCGCCGCGGCCATGGTCGGGGATCACGGGGGCGACGGTCTCCGCCACGGCCCTGCCCAGGGGTTCGGGCCCGCCGGGCGGCAGCGGCCCGTTCCGCGCGACGGCGCCCGCGCGGAGCGCGTCCAGCACCACGCCGAGGAGGGGCCGCAGCGCGTCGGGCCCTTCGGCCCCGCCGGCGAGCGGCGGGATTCCGCCACCGGGGCCGGGGCTCGACGTCAGGCGCGGCGGCGTCGTCATGCGGGGTCCTTAGGGGACGTCGGCGTTGGCCCTGCGGGGCGCGGACGGGCCTCCCGCCAGGGTGTACGGGGTCGGGGTGGGCTGCCCGCAGAACTCAACGATCGGAACCCGAAAGCGGTACGCGTCCTCTGCCGTGGGGCGTTGGGCGGGCGCCGTGCGCCCACCGGGGCCCGTGCTCGTCGTGCGACGGTTTCCGGGCGGGGCACCGGGGTGTCGAACGGTGCGGCACGGCTTCACGCCGGGCAGGTACAGAACCGCCCCGGGCAACGCGCCGGAGTGTCGAACGGTCCGACACAGCATCACGCCCGGCAGGTACAGAACCGCCCCGGGCAACGCGCCGGAGTGTCGAACAGTCCGGCACAGCATCACGCCCGGCAGGTACAGAACCGCCCCGCTCAACGCGCCACGGTCCAGGGGCGAATGCGGGACCGACCCCCGGCGACGGAACCGCACTCGGGCGACGCGATCTCCGCACAGGCGCCGATACGAGGACGTTCCGCCTCCCGCACGACGGAATCACCGCCACGGACGCCAGTACGAGAGGTTCCGATTCCGTGCGGGCACGAGGCACCGCGCCACGGGGCCGCCCGTCGCCGGGGCGGGGCCCGGCGACGGGTGCCCGCGCGGGGGGCGGCGCGGCGCCCCCTCCACGCGCCGCGCACCCGCAACGCGCCCGCCCTACGCGCCGTGCCCGCGCACCCCCAGCGCCCGCCGCAGGTCGTCCAGTTGGTCCACCAGCTTGCGCCGGAGCAGCGGGATCATCGTCGCGTCGCGCAGGCACTCCTCGCCGAGGCGCAGCGTCTGCGCGTCCACGGCGTGGAGGGGGAAGGCGTAGCGCCCGGCCGCTTCCGCGATCGCGGGCCCGCGCCGGTCGGCGAGGGCGACGGCCGCCGGGAAGAAGCGCGGCACGTACGCGCTGACGAGTTCGGCCTGTTCGGCCTGCCAGAAGCCCTGCGCGGTCGCGGCGAAGACATAGTTGGACAGGTCGTCGGTGTCGAACAGCCGGGACCACGCGGCCGCCTTCGCCTCCGGGGTGGGCAGCGCGGCACGGCAGCGGGCGGCGCCCTCCTGCCCGGTGGCGCTGGGATCGCGGTCGAGTTCCGCCGCGATCTCGGCCTCGTCGGTGGCGCCGAGGACGGCGAGCCGGCCGAGGACGCGCCAGCGCAGCTCGGCGTCGAGGGCGGGGCCGCCGGGCACGCTGCCGTCGGCGAGCCAGTCGTGGAGTCCGTTGGGGTGCGCGGCGGCGTCGATGAAGTGGCGTACGGCGGTGAGGCGGAGGTCGGGGTGGCTGCCGTCCTCGGTGCGGCGGATGAGGTCGCGGGTGAGGCCGGTGAGCAGGGCGAGCGCGGCGGGGCGTTCCCCGGGCGTGAGGTAGCGGTCGGCGATCTGGGCCCGGGCGAACGCGAGGACGCCCTGGACGACGGCGAGGTCGCGCTCGTGCGGGAGGTGGGCGCGGGCGGTCTCCAGGTATGCGGCGGGTTCGAGCCTGCCGTCGCGGACCATGTCGCGGAGGCTGTTCCAGACGACGGCGCGGGTGAGCGCGTCGGGGATACCGGAGAGACCGCGCAGGGCCGGTTCCTCGGACGCGGAGTCGAGGCGGATCTTGGCGTAGGTGAGGTCGCCGTCGTTGAGGACGACGAGGTCGGGGCGGCGGCCGGTGCGGACGGTGCCGCTCTCGGCCTGGGGCACGTCGGTCTCGAAGCGTTCGCGCAGGACGAGCGCGCGGTCGTCGACGGGGTCGCGGTCGTAGGCGCCGACGGCGATGCGGTGCGGCCGGCTTCCGTCCTGGTCGATGTCGAGGCGCCAGGTGCCGGTGCCCGTGGTGATCCGCGGTGTGAGGGTGTCCACGCCGGTGGTGCGCAGCCAGGTGGCGGCCCAGGTGTGCACGTCGCGGTCGGTGGCCTCGGCGAGGGAGTCGATGAAGTCGGCGAGGGTGGCGTTGCCGAAGCGGTGGCGCGCGAAGTGGATGTTGATCCCGGCGAGGAAGTCCTTCTCGCCGAGCCAGGCGACCAGTTGGCGGAGCGCGGAGGCGCCCTTGGCGTAGGAGATGCCGTCGAAGTTGAGCAGCGCGGAGGCGGTGTCGGGGACCTTGTCCGGGTCGGGGGCGACGGGATGGGTGGAGGGGCGCTGGTCGGCGTCGTATCCCCAGGACTTGCGGCCGATGGCGAAGTCGGTCCAGGTGTCGGTGAAGCGGGTGGCCTCGGTGAGGGTCTGGTAGCCCATGTACTCGGCGAAGGACTCGTTCAGCCAGATGTCGTCCCACCAGCGGAGCGTGACGAGGTCGCCGAACCACATGTGGGCCATCTCGTGGGCGATGACCATGGCACGGGTCTGGCGTTCGGTGTCGGTGACGGCGGAGCGGTAGACGAACTCGTCGCGGAAGGTGACGAGTCCGGGGTTCTCCATGGCGCCGGCGTTGAACTCGGGTACGAAGGCCTGGTCGTAGGAGTCGAAGGGGTAGGGCTCCTCGAACTTCTCGTGGTAGCGGTCGTAGCACTGCCGCGTGATGTCGAGGATCTCGTCCGCGTCCTCGTCCAGGTGGCGGGCGAGGGAGCGGCGGCAGTGGATGCCGAAGGGCAGGCCCCGGTGCTCGGTGCGTACGGAGTGCCAGGGTCCGGCGGCGACGGCGACGAGGTAGGTGGAGATGCGGGGGGTGGGTGCGGCGGTCCAGCGGCCGTCGCCGTGGTCGGTGGTGACGCCGTTGGCGAGGACGGTCCAGCCCTCGGGGGCGGTCACCGACAGTTCGAAGACCGCCTTGAGGTCGGGCTGGTCGAAGGCGGCGAAGACGCGCTGCACGTCGTCGAGGAAGAGCTGGGTGTAGACGTACGTCTCGCCGTCGGCGGGGTCGGTGAAGCGGTGCATGCCCTCGCCCGTGCGGGAGTAGCGCATGGTGGCGTCGATGCGCAGCTCGTGCTCTCCCTCGGTGAGCCCGGTGAGCGGGAGCCGGTTGTCGACGAGCTTCTCCGGGGCGAGGTGCTGTCCGTCGAGGGTCGCCGAGCGCAGGGCCGCGGGCTTGAGTTCGACGAAGGTGTCGCCGGCGGCGCGGGCGGTGAACTCGATGACGGTGCGTGAAGCGAAGGTCTCGCCGGTGGTGAGGTCGAGTTCGACCGAGTAGCGGCGGACGTCCAGGAGCTGGGCTCGGGTCTGCGCTTCGTCATGCGTGAGTACGGGCATGGGGCCATGCTGCCCGATGGCCCCGGTCCCGTACACGGGGGTATGTGTGTTGATCAGCCTTTGCCGGTGGCGGCGCCGGGGGTGTCGGCGATCTGCTCGTGGTGACGGATGACCTCGGCGATGATGAAGTTCAGGAGTTTCTCGGCGAAGCCGGGGTCGAGCTTGGCGCTCTCGGCGAGCCGGCGCAGCCGGGCGATCTGGCGGGCCTCGCGGGCCGGGTCGGCGGGCGGGAGATCGTGTTCGGCCTTGAGGTGGCCGACCTGCTGGGTGCATTTGAAGCGCTCGGCGAGCATGTGGACGACGGCCGCGTCGATGTTGTCGATGCTTTCGCGCAGCCTGGTGAGCTCGGCCAGGACGGAGTCGTCGGTGCCGCTCGTCTCGCTGGTGGTCATGGAGTGTGAGCTTACGTCGGCCGGGGGGTGACGGTCGGGGGGTGTTCGGGATCCGGGACGCGGTCGCTCCGGCCGCCGGGGACGCTCCGACCCTGCCGTTCGCGGAAGCGGGTCGCAGCGGTGCAGGCACGGTGGGTGAACGGCCGGGCGCAGCGGGCGGGGTCGTCGTGGCTCGTCGGGACGGGGGCTGGGGCCCGGCGGCGGCGCCGGCTGGGGGCGGCGGGCGGGACGGGGCACTGCGGGGCTTGTCCGGGCTGTACCGGGCGGTCGCGGAGGCGGCTTCCCCGGGGACGCGGCGCTGGAACTGCCGTGCTTGGCGCGGGCATTCGGCTGGGTCCACGGCTTTACCCGGGGCCGGTACCGGTCGGCGGCGCCGTAGGAGTCGCCGTTCGTGTCCGGCCTGGCGCGAGGTGACCGACGAGCTGTCGGTGCCGGAGCTGGAACGCGGCGGGGAGGACGTACGCCGGCGGTGCCGGCGACGGCTTCCCCGCCGCGCCCTCAGGTCAGTGCGCGGCCGGTGCGGCGCGAGGGGCGCCCGGCCTGGTTACAGCGTCGCCGCGGCGGACTTGATCGCGGAGGCGAAGGTGGAGACCTCGGTGTAGACACCGGGGTAGTCGGGGCGGGCGCAGCCCTGGCCCCAGCTGACGATGCCGACCTGGATCCACGCGCCGGCGTTGTCGCGGCGGAACATGGGTCCGCCGGAGTCTCCCTGGCAGGTGTCGATGCCGCCCTGGGTGAAGCCCGCGCAGATCTCCTCGTCGGCGATCAGACTCGGGTAGGACTGCCGGCAGGAGGCGTCGGAGACGAAGGGGACCTGCGCCTTGAGCAGGTAGCGCTGCTGCGGGCCGCCCTCGCGAGCCGCACCCCAGCCGGCGACGGTGAAGGTGCCGTTGTCGTACGCGGCCGACTCGGCGATGTTCAGCGTCGGCAGGTTGATCGGCTGGGCGAGCTTGATCAGCGCCCAGTCCTTGCCGTTGCCGTTGTAGCCGGGGGCCCGGAGGACCTTGGTGGACCGGACCTTGATGGCGCTGGAACTGCGGAGGTCCACGACACCGGCGGTGGCGGTGATGCTGGTGTTGTTGCCGGAGGATCCGACGCAGTGGGCGGCGGTGAGGACGATCTGCTGGGTGAGCAGGGAACCGCCGCAGCCCATGGAGAGCCGGACCATGAAGGGGAACTCGCCCTGGGCGGCGCGGGTTCCGCCGACGACGGGCGGGGCGGCGGCGGAGGCGGAGGCGGGCTGGAGGCTGACGGCCGCGAGGGCGACGGCGCCGACGACCGCGCATCTCTTGAGGGCGCGAACGAGCTTGTTCAAGGTCTGCCTTCTTTCGTGGGGGGTTGACGCGTGCGCACAGGCGGGCCCTTGCCCTGGGTAGTGACATGAGCCCGTCAAAGCGTGTTTCGGATTATGGGGAGCGTCACACGAGCCCCACAAGAAGTACTTTTCGGCCAGACGAGAACCCTCGACGGCACCGCGGGCAACCGTCGAGACGCCGTCGCGCGCCGTAGAGTCGGGAGGGTCCGGACATCCTCCCGGCCGGTGGCGGACCGGCCTCGGACAGCACCCACAGGGGGTTCGGGCATGGCGAACGGCAGCGAGGTCGTACACGGCTTCCCGCACCTCGACACGGTGCGGGCGGCGATCACGGCGCTGCACAAGCGGCTCTCGTACGACGGCGTGCGCGCCTACGCGGGCAGCGTCCCGCCGGCCGACGTCGCCTTCGCCGACGACGACGACCTCCATCTGGGGGCCCAGCGGGTGGCCCGCGCGCTGGTCCGTCAACTGCGGCTGCCGGAGGCCCGGATGATCGTGAGTTTCCGGGAGATGCACCACGCCGCGAGCGTGGAACTCACCGCGGGCCCCGAGTACTTCATCGAACTGAACGACCGGTTCCGCCGCCACCGCCGCGACATCGGCGCGGCCCTCGCGCACGAGATCACGCACGTGCTGCTGCACCGGCTGGGGCTGGAGTTCCACGGGACCCGGGACAACGAGATCCTCACCGACACGGTGACGACCTATCTCGGGGCGGGCTGGCTACTGCTCGACGCCTACCGCGAGGACGAGCTGTCCAGCCAGAAACTGGGCTATCTGACCCCGGAGGAATTCGGTTACGTGCTCGCCAAACGCGCCCTGGTCTTCGACGAGGACCCGTCGGTCTGGTTCACCAGCCCACAGGGGTACACCGCGTACACCAAGGGCCGGGACCGGGCGCTGCGCGACGGCCGGCAGCCCCCGCTCTCGGCGGCCGGGTGGAACGGGCGGCGCCGCTACGCCAAGGACCGGCGGTACGCAGCGGACCATCCGGGGCCGGACCGGCCCGGGCACGGCTCGCCGTACGCCTTCGAGCACGCGCCGGGCGGCGGGCTGCGGGTCTCGTTCCCCTGCCCCACCTGCCACCAGCGGATCCGGGTCCCGGTGCGGGGCCGGGTGCGGGCGCGGTGCGGGCTCTGCCGGACGATTCTCGAATGCGACACCTGAGGGAGCTTCCGTCACCCCGCCACACCGAACGACAGGCAGCGGACCACGGGCGGCGGTCATCCTGTCGCGAGCGCCCGCGCCGGCGCCCCTGACCGCGCCCCGCCGTCACCGGGCCCGGGCACCCGGGTCCGGCCGGCGGGGCCGGCTACCGCGCCCCGTACACCGGCTGCGGCGGCGTCCCCTCCGCGAGGAGTCTCAGTGCCTCCTCCCCCGCCTCCGCCGGGGTCCAGCGGGCACCGCGGTCGGCCGTGGGGCCCCGCCGCCAGCCCTCCATGACCGTGATCCGGCCCGCCTCCGCCTCGAAGACCCGGCCGGTCACGCCCGCGGACGGCGTCGAGCCCAGCCACACCACCAGGGGCGAGACGTTCTCCGGCGCCATCGCGTCGAAGGCTCCGGGGTCCTCCGGCGCCGCCATCGCCTCGGCAAAGGTCCGCTCCGTCATGCGCGTCCGCGCGGCCGGGGCGATGGCGTTGACCTGGACGCCGTAGCGCGACAGTTCCGCCGCCGCGACGAGGGTCAGGCCCACGATGCCGGCCTTGGCCGCGCTGTAGCCCCCCTGGCCGACCGAGCCCAGCAGGCCCGCCCCGCTGGAGGTGTTGACGACGCGGGCCGAGGGCTCGCGCCCCGCCCGGGTCTCGGCCCGCCAGTGGACCGCCGCGTGCCTCAGGGGCAGGAAGTGGCCCTTCAGATGGACCCGCACCACGGCGTCCCAGTCGTCCTCGTCGAGGTTGACCAGCATCCGGTCGCGCAGGAAGCCGGCGTTGTTGACGAGCGTGTCGAGCCGCCCGAAGGAGCCGAGCGCCGTCGCCACCAGCGAGGCGGCTCCCTCGGCCGAGGCCACGTCGCCCGAGTGGGGCACCGCCTCGCCGCCCCGCGCGCGGATCTCCTCGACGACCCGGCCGGCCGGGCTGTCCCCGACAGGGGTGCCGTCCGGCCCGACTCCCAGGTCGTTGACCACGACCCGCGCGCCCTCCGCCGCGAACGCCAGCGCGTGTGCGCGCCCCAGCCCACGGCCCGCACCCGTCACGGCCACCACCCGGTCACGGCAGATCCCGGCAACTGCGTTCATCTCAGCCCTCCTTGTCGTCGGCGGCCCTCGCGGGGGCGCAGGCCGTCCTGCCCGCGGCGCCGCCCGCACCGGGCCCTTCGCCGCCCGCACCGGACCGGTCGCGGTCCACCCCGGCCCTGGCGCCGTCCACCACCGCCCCACCGGCGACCGCGGGCCCGCCGCCCGACCCGCCCCCGTTGACCGTCGCGGCGCCGAGGAACGCGGGGCGCTCCCCTCCTCCGTGGACCAGCAGGGACGCCCCGCTGATGTACGCCGCCCTTGGGGACGCGAGGAACACGGCCGCGTCGCCGATCTCGCCCGGTTCGGCGAGCCGGCCCAGCGGTACGGTGCGGCCCACCGCCGCGACCCCCTGCTCGTCGCCGTAGTGCAGGTGCGACAGTTCCGTGCGCACCATTCCGGGCACGACCGTGTTCACCCGGACCTCCGGCGCCCACTCCACCGCCATGGACCGGGCGAGGCTCTCCAGCCCCGCCTTGGCCGCTCCGTAGGCGGCGGTTCCCGGCGACGGCCGGGTCGCGCTCACGCTGCCGACCATCACCACGCACCCGCGTGCGGCGCGCAGCAGTCCGTGCGCGGCGAGCGAGACCGTCAGCGGTGCGACCAGGTTCAGTTCCAGCACCCGCGCGTGCCGCGCCGGGCCGCCGTCCCGCAGCAGCCGGTACGGCGCCCCGCCGGCGTTGTTGACCAGGGCGTCGAGCCGGCCGTGGCTGCGGGCGACCTCGGCGAGGAAGTCGTCGACGGCCGCCGGCTCCCGCAGGTCGACGGGCAGGAACCGGGCCGTGCGTCCTGCGGAGGCGACGGGTGCGCCGGGTGGTCTGCGGGCGCAGACGACGACGTCCGCCCCGGCCGCCAGGAACGCCCTTGCGATGCCCGCGCCGACACCGCGCGTTCCGCCGGTGACGACCGCGACCCTCCCGTCCAGCTCCATCGGCTGCTACCTTCCTGACGAGCAGTCACCTAACAAACGTTTGGTGGAAAGGTAGCTGATCCGCTGATGGGTGTCTCCACCGCAAGCCCGGAGAAGGGCGTTCGCGTCGTGACGGTCGACTTCCCGCCCGTCAACGCCCTCCCCGTCCACGGCTGGTACGCACTCGCCGACTCCGTGCGCCGCGCCGGCCGGGACCCGGAGGTCCGCTGTGTGGTCCTGGCCGCCGAGGGCCGCGGCTTCAACGCGGGCGTCGACATCAAGGAGTTGCAGCGCGACGCCGGGCACGAGGCCCTGATCGGCGCCAACCGGGGCTGCCACGAGGCCTTCGGGGCCGTCTACGAGTGCGAGGTCCCCGTCGTGGCCGCCGTGCACGGCTTCTGTCTGGGCGGCGGGATCGGACTCGTCGGGAACGCCGACGCCGTGGTGGCCTCCGACGACGCCGTCTTCGGGCTGCCGGAGCTGGACCGGGGCGCGCTCGGGGCGGCCACGCACCTCGCCCGGCTCGTCCCCCAGCACCTGATGCGCACCCTGTACTACACCTCCCGCACCGTGACGGCCGCCGAACTGCGCGCCCACGGTTCGGTCTGGCGGGTCGTCCCCCGCGACGGGCTCCGGGCCGCGGCCCTGGGGCTGGCGCGCGAGGTCGCCGCCAAGGACGGCCGTCTCATCCGGCTGGCCAAGGCCGCCATCAACGGCATCGACCCGGTGGACGTGCACCGCAGCTACCGGTACGAGCAGGGCTTCACCTTCGAGGCGAACCTCGCCGGGACCGCGGGCCGCGTCCGGGACACCTTCGGCAAGGAGGCCTGACCCATGGCGGACAAGACGATGACCGCCGACGACGTCGCGGGGCGGCTGCGCAGCGGCATGGCCCTGGGCATCGGCGGCTGGGGCTCGCGCCGCAAACCGATGGCCCTGGTACGGGCGCTGCTGCGGTCCGGGGCCACCGGCCTGACCGTCGTCTCCTACGGCGGCCCGGACGTGGGGATGCTGTGTGCGGCGGGGCGGGTGCGCAGGCTGGTCGCGCCGTTCGCGACGCTCGACTCCGTACCGCTGGAGCCCCACTTCCGGGCGGCCCGCGAGGCGGGCACGATCGCGATGACGGAGCTGGACGAGGCGATGTTCATGTGGGGGCTGCACGCCGCGGCCAACCGGCTCCCCTTCATGCCCGTGCGGGCCGGCCTCGGTTCGGACGTCATGCGGGTCAACCCGGAACTGCGCACGGTCCGTTCGCCGTACGGCGACGGCGAGGAGTTCGTCGCGGTCCCGGCACTGCGCCTGGACGCCGCCCTGGTCCACCTCAACCGTGCCGACCGGCTCGGCAACGGCCAGTACCTCGGGCCCGACCCCTACTTCGACGACCTCTTCTGCGAGGCGGCCGACGAGGCGTACGTCTCGTGCGAGCGGCTCGTGGAGACGGCCGAGCTGACCAAGGACGCCGCCCCGCAGACCCTGCTCGTCGGACGGCACACCGTCACGGGCGTCGTCGAGGCCCCGGACGGGGCGCACTTCACGTCCTGCGCCCCCGATCACGCCCGTGACGAGTCCTTCCAGAAGCTGTACGCGACCACGCCGTGGCCGGAGTTCGCCGAGCGCTTCCTGTCGGGTCCCGACGAGCACGCCTACCGGTCCGCCGTGCGGGCCTGGCACGAGGAGCAGCGGTGAGCGTCGACCAGGTCCGCACCCCCGTGCCGTCCCGCTCCGAGTACTGCGTGATCGCCTGCGCCGAGGCGTGGCGCGGCGACGGCGAGGTGCTGGCGAGCCCCATGGGGCTGATCCCCTCCCTCGGCGCCCGGCTCGCCCGGCGCACCTTCTCCCCCGACCTCCTGCTCACCGACGGCGAGGCGCTGCTCGTCGGTCCGGACGGGGAGGTGGAGGGCTGGCTTCCGTACCGTCGCCATCTCACGGTGGTCACCGGCGGCAAGCGGCACGTCATGATGGGCGCGAGCCAGCTCGACCGGTACGGCAACCAGAACATCTCCTGCATCGGCGACTGGTCCCGGCCGGCGCGCCAGCTCCTCGGGGTGCGCGGGGCGCCGGTGAACACCCTCAACAACCGGGTCAGTTACTGGGTCCCCCGGCACTCGACCCGGGTCTTCGTCGAGAAGGTCGACATGGTCAGCGGCGTCGGGTACGACCGCGCGGGCGGGGCGCGCTTCCACCGGATCCCTCGCGTCGTCACGAACCTGGGGGTCTTCGACTTCGAGACGCCGGACCGGTCGATGCGGCTCGCCTCCCTGCATCCGGGCGTCACCCTGGAGGAGGTCCGGGAGGCGACCGGCTTCCCGCTCGCCGTCCCCGGCGGCGGCTCCGTCCCGCGCACCCGCGAACCCACCACCGAGGAGCTGCGGCTCGTCCGCGAGGTGCTCGATCCGGACGGCCGGCGCGACCGTGAGATCGGCGCCCGATGAGGACGGCGCTCACCGAGCTCACCGGAGTGCGGCACCCCGTCGTCCAGACCGGCATGGGCTGGGTCGCGGGACCTCGGCTGGTCTCGGCGGCCGCGAACGCCGGCGCCCTGGGGGTCCTGGCCTCCGCGACGATGACGCCGGCCCGGCTGCGGCAGGCGGTCCGCGAGGTGAAGGCCCGCACTCAGGCGCCGTTCGGGGTCAATCTGCGGGCCGACGCAGGGGACGCCCGGGAACGGGTGCGGATCGTCGTCGACGAGGGCGTACGGGTGGCGTCGTTCGCGCTGGCCCCGTCCCGGGAGCTGATCGCGGAGCTCAAGGACGCGGGCGTGGTCGTGATCCCGTCGGTCGGCGCGCGGCGCCACGCCGAGAAGGTCGCGGCCTGGGGTGCCGACGCCGTGATCGTGCAGGGCGGCGAGGGCGGCGGGCACACCGGCGACGTGGCGACGACCGTGCTGCTGCCGCAGGTGGTGGACGCCGTGGACATCCCGGTCGTCGCGGCGGGCGGTTTCCACGACGGGCGCGGTCTGGTGGCGGCGCTCGCGTACGGGGCCGCGGGCATCGCCATGGGCACGCGCTTCCTGCTCACGTCCGACTCGACGGTGCCGGACGCGGTGAAGGCCCGTTATCTGGCGGCGTCCGTCAGGGACGTCACGGTCACCACCGCCGTCGACGGCCTGCCGCACCGTATGCTCCGCTCCGACCTCGTCGAGACCCTCGAACGTTCCGGTCGCACCCGCGCCCTGCTGCACGCGCTGCGCAGGGCGGCGGGCTTCCGGAAGCTCTCCGGGCTGTCCTGGCCGGAGATGGTCCGCGACGGCCTGGCGCTGCGGCACGGCAAGGACCTCTCCTGGAGCCAGGTCCTGCTCGCCGCCAACACCCCGATGCTGCTGCGGGCGGCGATGGTCGAGGGCCGTACCGATCTCGGTGTGATGGCGTCCGGCCAGGTCGCGGGCGTGATCGGGGACCTGCCGAGCTGCGCGGAGCTGGTCGGCCGGGTGATGGCGGAGGCGGAGGGGGTGCTGCGGGGGCTGCGGACCGTGGACTGAACCGTTGCCACCGGCCCCGGGCGGCGGCCCGCGTCCCCGGGCCGGGACCGCGGGGCGGCTGCCCCGTGGTCCCGGTCACTGCATCAGCGGGCCGCGGCGCTGCTGCCCCTGGACCCGCCCTGAGGCCGGCCCGCGGTGCGTCCGCGCTGCTGCCCCGCGCCGCCCCCGGCCCGCCCGGCACCGGTGCGTCCGGTTTCGCCGCGCCCGGTGCCGCCCTGGGCGGCGCGGCCGCCCCTCGCACGTCCGCCGTCGTCACGGCCGGTACCGCCCCGGGCTGCGCGGCCGCCCTTGGCACGCCCGCCGTCGGCCGATCCCCGCTCCGTGCGGCCGGCCTCGTCTCGCGCACCGGTCCGGCGCCCGCCGTCGGTGCGAGCACCGGTGTCCTCGCGGACGGCCTCGCCACGTCCACCGGCACGGCCGCCGCCCTGCGCGCGCCTCCGTTTCGGCCGGGACTTCGCGGCGGCCGACTGGGGGGCGGGGGGCGCCTCGACGGTCACCGCCACACCAGACGGTTCGCGGGCTCCGGTCAGCCGGGCCAGCTCCTCGTCCCCGGACCTGACCGCGGCGGTACACGGAGTGATCCCGGCGTCCGCCATCAGCCGGGTCATCTCCCGCTTCTGGTCCGGCAGTACGAGGGTCACGACGCTGCCCGACTCGCCCGCCCGCGCGGTGCGGCCGCCCCGGTGCAGATAGTCCTTGTGGTCCATCGGCGGATCGACGTTCACGACGAGATCCAGGTCGTCCACATGGATGCCGCGGGCGGCGACGTTGGTGGCGACCAGCGCGCTGACCTGGCCGTTCTTGAACTGGTCGAGGGTGCGGTTGCGCTGGGGCTGGGTGCGGCCCCCGTGCAGGCCCGCCGCCCGTACACCGCTGGCCAGCAGCCGCTTGACCAGACGGTCCACGGAACGCTTGGTGTCGAGGAAGAGGATGACGCGGCCGTCGCGGGCCGCTATGCGCACGGTGACGGCCTTCTTGTCGGTCTCGTCGGCGACGTGGAGGACGTGGTGCTCCATGGTGGTGACGGCACCGGCGGACGGGTCGACCGAGTGCACCACGGGGTCGCTCAGGAACCCCCGTACCAGCCGGTCGATGTTCCGGTCCAGGGTGGCCGAGAACAGCATGCGCTGCCCGCCGGGCTCCACCTGCTTCAGCAAGGCGGTGACCTGGGGGAGGAAACCCATGTCGGCCATCTGGTCGGCCTCGTCCAGCACCGTGACCGCCACCTCGCCGAGACGGCAGTCGCCCCGCTCGACGAGGTCCTGCAACCGGCCCGGCGTCGCCACGAGCACCTCGGCTCCGCGCCGCAGCTGGTTGGCCTGCTTGGTGATCGACAGCCCTCCGACGACCGTCGCCAGACGCAGGTTCACCGCGGTCGCGTAGGGGGTGAGGGCGTCCGTCACCTGCTGCGCCAGCTCCCGTGTGGGAACGAGCACGAGCCCGAGGGGAGCACCCGGCTCCGCCCGGCGCCCGGCGGTACGGGCGAGCAGCGCCAGCCCGAAGGCGAGGGTCTTGCCGGATCCGGTACGCCCGCGCCCGAGGAGATCACGGCCGGCGAGCGAGTTCGGCAGCGTCGCCGCCTGGATCGGGAACGGCTCCGTGACCCCCTGCGCGGCGAGGGCCTTCAGCAGCGCCGCCGGCAGGTCCGTCAGCTCCTCGAAGGCCCGGACGGCGGCCAGGGCAGGGACACGGGGCTCCGGAACGGTGAAGTCCTGCGGGCCCACCGTACGGCCGACACCGCCGGCCCCTTTCGGGGCCCGCTTCGCCGTGCGCTCGGCCGGCCGCTTGCGTGCGGGGCGTGCGGAACGAGTCATGCGAAATTGCCTTCCTGGTGCTGAGCACAGCACAGGCCGGGGCCCGCACCGCGAAGGTGCGGGCCCCGGCCGCGTGGTACGCGTCCCGAGGGTCAGGCGGGGACGATGTTCTCCGCCTGCGGGCCCTTCGGGCCCTGCGTGACGTCGAAGCTGACCTTCTGGCCCTCCTGGAGCTCGCGGAAGCCCTGGGTGGCGATGTTGGAGTAGTGGGCGAAGACGTCGGCGCCGCCGCCGTCCTGCGCGATGAAGCCGAAGCCCTTTTCCGAGTTGAACCACTTCACGGTGCCGGTGGCCATGTCATTCTCCCGATAGGTAGGGGCCCCATCCGGAGATGCCGGAAAAACGATAAAGCGCCTGCGGATCATTCCCGTCAGGCGCGCATAAAGTTCATGGGTACCAAACTGCAACCCTCACAACCTAGCACGCTCCGCCGCGGTCCCGGCTCTCCCACTCGGCGGTTCCGCCCCGCGCGCCCGGGAAATGCGGTCGGTCCGGCCCCGGCGATCGGCACGCCGGGGCCCGCGCCCGGTGTGCGTCCCTACATCCGTTCGATGATCGTCACGTTGGCCTGGCCGCCGCCCTCGCACATCGTCTGGAGCCCGAACCGGCCGCCGGTGCGTTCCAGTTCGTGCAGCAGCGTGGTCATCAGCCGGACCCCAGTGGCGCCCAGGGGGTGCCCGAGGGCGATGGCGCCGCCGTTGACGTTGACGCGGGCCGGGTCGGCGCCCGTCTCCTCGAGCCAGGCGAGGGCGACCGGCGCGAAGGCCTCGTTGATCTCGACCAGGTCGATGTCGTCGATGGTGAGGCCGGTCTTCTTCAGCGCGTGGGCCGTCGCCGGGACGGGCGCCGACAGCATGCGGATCGGGTCCTCGCCGCGCACCGAGAGGTGGTGCACACGGGCGCGCGGGGTCAGCCCGTGCCGCCGTACGGCGCGTTCGCTCGCGAGCAGCATCGCCGCAGCCCCGTCCGACACCTGGGAGGAGCAGGCGGCGGTGATCGTGCCGCCCTCGACCACGGGCGGGAGGACCGCCATCCGCTCCAGGGTGGTGTCGCGGCGCGGGCCCTCGTCCTCGGTGACGCTGCCGTACGCGACGGTCTCCCGCGCGAAGCGCCCCTCGTCGATCGCACGCACGGCCCGCCGGTGGGAGCCGAGGGCGAACTCCTCCATGGCGCGGCGGGTGATGCCCCACTTCCGTGCGATGAGCTCGGCGCCGTGGAACTGGTCGACGGGCGCGTCGCCGTACCGGGCGCGCCAGCCCTCGCTGCCGGCGAACGGCCCCTCGGTGAGTCCCAGGGGCTCGGCCGCCCGCCGGGAGGCGAAGGCGATGGGTATCCGGGACATGTTCTGCACACCGCCGGCGACGACGAGGTCCTGGGTGCCCGACATCACGCCCTGGGCTGCGAAGTGCACGGCCTGCTGCGACGAGCCGCACTGACGGTCGACGGTGACGCCGGGCACCTCCTCGGGCAGCCCGGCGGCCAGCCAGCTCGTCCGGGCGACGTCGCCGGCCTGCGGGCCGACCGTGTCGAGACAGCCGAAGACGACGTCGTCCACGGCCGCCGGGTCTATCCCGGCGCGGTCGACCAGGGCCCTCAGGACGTGCGCGCCCAGATCGGCGGGGTGCACGGCGGCGAGGCCGCCCCCGCGCCGGCCCACCGGGGTGCGGACCGCTTCGACGATGAATGCATCGGCCATGGCTGCTCCGTAGGTCGTTGGGCGGCCCGGGAGGGCCGGGGGTCGGCGGACGTGCGGGGCTCAGTCCCGTACGGCGATGCCGTCCAGGACCATCGACAGGTACTGCCGGGCGATCTCCTCGGGGGCGTGGTGGCCGCCCGGCCGGTACCAGGACGCCGCGACCCACACCGTGTCGCGGACGAAGCGGTAGGTGAGCCGGACGTCCAGGTCGTCCCGGAAGGCGCCCGAGGCGACCCCGCGCTCCAGCGTCCCCAGCCACGCCTTCTCGAACTTCTCCTGGGAGTCGGCGAGATAGCGGAAGCGCGGCAGGGCGGAGAGGTGCCGGGACTCCTTCTGGTAGATGGCGACGGCCGCGCGGTGCCGGTCGATCTCCCGGAAGGACTCGGTGACGAGCGCCTCGATGGTCTCCCTCGGCCCGAGCCCGGCGGCGAGGACGGCGTCGTACCCCGCCCACAGCTCGTCGAGGAAGGTGGAGAGGATCTCGTCGACGATCGACTCCTTGGAGTCGAAGTGGTAGTAGAGGCTGCCCGCGAGCATTCCCGCCTCGTCGGCGATCCTGCGCACGGTGGTGGCGTTGTAGCCGTGGGCGGCGAACACCTCGGCGGCGGTGCCGAGGAGTTCGCGGCGCCGCTCGGGCGAGGCGCTCACCTGGTTCTTCTTCTTGGTCGTGGCCACGTGTCCATTCTGGTCCGGCTCGGGGCGGCCCGCGGACGGCCGGTCCCCTCCGGATGCCGGACACGCCCGGTCCGGTGCGGGTGGCGGGGGTACCCGGTCCCGCCCCGGGCCTGCGGATGTCCGGTCCACCGCGGCCCCCAGTGCGGTCACGGCACTAGGGATGCTGGGAGCTGACGGACACGGTCTCGCCGGTCATGTACGAGGAGTATCCGCTGGCGAGGAAGACGATCACGTTGGCGACCTCCCAGGGCTCGGCGTACCGGCCGAAGGCCTCCCGGGCGGTCAGGTCCTCCAGCAGTTCGGCGGAGGTGACCTTCACCAGGTGCGGGTGCATGGCGAGGCTGGGCGCCACGGCGTTGACGCGGACCCCGAACCCCGCCGCCTCGACGGCGGCGCACCGGGTGAGGGCCATGACCCCGGCCTTGGCGGCCGCGTAGTGGGCCTGTCCGGCCTGGGCACGCCAGCCGACCACGGAGGCGTTGTTGACGACGACTCCGCCGCGGCCGGTGTCGCGGAAGGCCCGCAGCGCGGCCCGGGTGCAACGGAACGTGCCGTTCAGGGTGACGTCGAGGACGCGGGACCACTGGGCGTCGGTCATGTCGACGAGCGCGGCCGTCCCGCCGAGGCCCGCGTTGTTGACGACGACGTCGAGGCCGCCGTGCAGCCGTGCCGCCTCGCCGAAGAGGGCCCGCACCTGCGTCTCGTCGGTGACGTCGCAGACCAGTGAGGCGACGGCGTCCGGACCGAACTCGTCCGCGAGCGCCTCCTCCGTCTCCTTCAGGCGTCGCGCGTGGACGTCTCCGATGACGACCCGCGCACCTTCCTCCAGGAGCCGCCGGGCGGTGGCCCCGCCTATCCCGGCCCCGGCGGCGGCCGTGACGACGGCGGTCCGGCCGGCCAGCAGCGCGTGCCCCGGAACGTACTGAGCCTTGTTGTCCGTCACACCGGCACGTTAACCTACCAAACACTTGTTAGGGAACCGAGGTGCGCTGATGGACCTGACGCACACGGCGGACGAGGACGCGTTCCGCGCCGAGGCCCGCGCCTGGCTGCGCGCGCACGTCCCGGACGTGCCACTGCCCTCGCTGGAGACCGGGGAGGGTTTCGCCGAGCACCGGCGGTGGGAGGCGAGGCTGGCCGCCGGCCGCTGGTCGGCGGTGTCGTGGCCGGAGCGGTACGGCGGCCGCGGGGCGGACGTCTTCCGGTGGCTGGTGTTCGAGGAGGAGTACTACGCGGCGGGCGCCCCCGGCCGGGTCTCCCAGAACGGCATCAGCCTGCTGGCGCCCACCCTGTTCGACCACGGCACGGAGGAGCAGCGGGAGCGGATCCTGCCGCCCATGGCGAGCGGCGAGGTGGTGTGGGCCCAGGCCTGGTCCGAGCCGGAGGCCGGCTCGGACCTCGCGTCGCTGCGCTCCCGAGCGGTCCGAACGGCGGGCGGCTGGCTGCTGTCCGGCCAGAAGACGTGGTCGTCGCGGGCGGCGTTCGCGGACCGGGCGTTCGGCATCTTCCGCACCGACCCGGACGCCGGGCGGCCGCACCGGGGGCTGACGTACCTGATGTTCGACCTGCGGGCCCCCGGGGTCACGGTCCGGCCGATCCGCCGGCTGGACGGGAAGCCCGCGTTCGCCGAGCTGTTCCTGGACGACGTGTTCGTCCCGGACGAGGACGTGATCGGCGAACCGGGGCAGGGCTGGCGCATCGCCATGTCGACGACGGGCAGCGAACGGGGGCTCACGCTCCGCTCCCCCGGCCGCTATCTTGCCGCGGCGCGGCGCCTGGTGGAGCTGTGGGGCGCCGCGGCCGACCCCTCCGACACGGCGCTGCGCGACCGCGTCGCGGACGCGGTGATCGGCGCGCGGGCGTACCAGCTGTTCACGTGCGCGGGCGCCTCGCGATTCGCGGCCGGTTCGGTGATCGGCGCGGAGTCGAGCCTGAACAAGGTGTTCTGGTCCGAGTACGACATCGCCCTGCACGAGACGGCGCTCGACCTGCTCGGCGCGGCGGGCGAGCCGGCGGACGGACCCGGCGGGTGGGCGGAGGGGTACGTGTTCGCCCTGGCCGGGCCGGTCTACGCGGGCACGAACGAGATCCAGCGCGACATCATCGCCGAGCGGCTGCTCGGCCTGCCGAAGGGACGCCGCTGACCATGCGCTTCCTGCCGACCGACGAACAGCTGGCGTTCGTCCGCTCGTTGGACGCGCTGCTGTCGGCCGCGGACACGCCCACGGTGGCGCGCGCCTGGGCGGCGGGCGACCCCGCACCCGGCCGGGCGCTGTGGTCGCGGATCGCCGGTTCCGGCGTGTTGGCGCTGGCCGTGCCCGAGGCGTACGAGGGGGTCGGGCCGCTGCCGGTCGAACTGGCCCTCGCGTTCGTCGAACTGGGCCGGCACGCCGCGCCGGGCCCACTGGTGGAGACGGTCGCGGGCGCGGTGCTCGTGGCGGCCCTGAACGAGCCCGCACTCGCCGAACACCTGCTGCCCGGCATCGCGTCGGGCGGCCTGCTGCTCTCGCTGCACACGCCGGGGACGGGTCCGTACGCCCTGGACGCGGACGCGGCGGACCGCCTGCTCGTGGTCGACCACGGTGACGGCGACGGCGACGGCCTGGCACTGCGGATCGCCGCCGGGCACGGGCCGGTGCGCGCCTCCGTCGACCCGGTGCGGCGGCTCTCCGTGCCGGGCACGGGCGGGGAGGTGGTCGCCGCCGGGCCCGACGTCGCGGCGGCGGTGCGGCAGGCGACGGACTGGGCGCGGCTCGTGACGGCGGCCCAGGCGCTCGGCGTCGGGCTCGCGCTGCTGGAGCGGACCGTCGCCCACGTGCGGCAGCGCAGCCAGTTCGGGGCGCCGATCGGCTCCTTCCAGGCGGTCAAGCACCGGCTGGCGGACACGCTGATCGCCCTGGAGTTCGCCCGCCCGCTCGTACACGGGGCGGCACTCACGCTCGCCGCCGCGGATGTCGCGGCGGCGAAGACCGCCGCGGGCGAGGCCGCGTACGCCGCCGCCCGCACCGCGCTCCAGCTCCACGGCGCCGTCGGCTACACCGACGAGCTGGACCTGTCCCTGTGGCTGCGCAAGGCGCGCCCGCTGCGGGACGCGTGGGGCACCCCGGCGCAGTGCAGGGCGGCGGTGCTGGAGGGCTCGGCCCCGGCCCGGGCGTAGCCGGGCGGCAGCACGGGGCGTGGCCGGCGGGCGGGCGCACGGCGTACGGAGGCGTCGGTGCGCCGGCGCTGCCGAACCGCCTCTGTCGCCGGTGGGCCGCCCGGCCGTCGGCGGGCCCGGCCCGCCGGTACGCGGGTGCCCGCCGACCCCGCCGGTCCCGCAGTGCGGCCGGTACCGCCGGGGGCCGGCCCAGTGCCGCTGACAGCCGGAGCCGCCGGAACGCTCCGACGCCGCCATAGGCGCCGGCGTCCGACACCACCGGGACCCAGCACGTCCACTACCGCGAAGCCGGGGCCCGGAACCTCCTTAGCCGCGTACCGCCGACGCCGCCATAGGCGCCGGCGCCCGGTACCGCCGGGCCGAGCAGGGCCGGGAACCGCCGGAGCAGCACAAGCCGCCGGAACGCTCCGACGCCACCACAGGCCCAGACGTCCGACACCACCGGGACCCAGCACGTCCACTACCGCGAAGCCGGGGCCCGGAACCTCCTTAGCCGCGTACCGCCGACGCCGCCATAGGCGCCGGCGCCCGGTACCGCCGGGCCGAGCGGGGCCGGGTCCGGGTCGGCCGGACGCCGCCGGGTGGGGAGCCGCTCGCGTAGGCTTCGCTCCACGTGGACGCAACTGGGGGCGGGGGCGGGCGGATGACGGCCGAGACGGCGCAGCGGTGGGGATCTGCCCTCGATTCGGTGGTGGTGTACGCGCGGGGTGCGCTCTGCCGCCGGCTGGCCCGGGGAGTCGTACCGGCGGACGGCCGGGTGCGGGTGAAGGGACTCCCCCGCTCGCTGGACGCCGGTTCCCTGCGGGCCCGGGTTTTGGGCGGGTCCGGCGTACGGGTCGTCGAGGCCCGGGTGGAGGTCGAGGCGGAGCCGGCCCCCGCCGAGAACTCCGGCGGCCTGTGGCGCGAGGTCGAACGGCTGCGCGACGAGCGCGCGGCGGCGGAGGGGCGCAGGGACCGTCAACTCGGTCTGATCGGGGAGGTCGAGGCGCTGCGTCCGGTCCCGCCCGCCCGCAGGCGCGAGGACCCGCACCGCCGCACACCGGTCGACGCCTGGCTGGGACTCGGCGACTTCGTCGACGAGCGGCTGACGGTTCTGCACGCCCGGCTCGCCGAACTGGAGAAGGCGCTGCGCGCGGTCGACCACGAGTTCGACGTCGCCGTGGCCAGGCTCGAACGCGCCTCCACCGAAGCACCGTCGGCGGATGTGGAGACCACGGTCTCCGTCGTCCTGACCCTCAGCAGAGCCGAAACCGGGGCCGAAGCCGCGGTCGGAGCGCGAGCGGAAGCCGGGTCCGGGGTCGGGGTCGGAGCGCGAGCGGAAGCCGGGTCCGGATCCGGGGACGGCGAGCGGGAGCCGGGGACGGACGCGGCGGAGGTCGAGGTGGAGCTGGAGTACGGGGTGCCGGGCGCGGTCTGGGTGCCCGCCTACCGGCTCACCCACCGTCAGGGCGACGGGGGCGGCCGACTGGTGCTGCGCGCCTCGGTCGCCCAGCGCACCGGCGAGGACTGGACGGGCGTACGCATCGGCGTGTCCACCGCCGACCTGCGGCGGCGCACGGACCTGCCGAGGCTCCGCTCGGTCCGTATCGGGCGCCGTCAGCCCGCCCCCGCGCCCTCCGGCTGGCGCGAGCCCCCGGCAGGGCTCGCCGACCTGTTCACGGGTTACGACGCTGCGGGCCCGCGCCCCGCCGCCGGGGCAGGCTCCGTACCCGTTCCGGTGGCCGCCGGCTCCGCGCCCGTTCCCCGACCGCCACTGCCACCGCCACCGGCTCCGCAGGGCTACGGCTCCCCGCCCGCCGCGCTCCCGGACCCCGGCGGTCCGCCCGGCGCCGCCCCGGAAGCCTTCGGCGGCGGGGCACGCGATCTCGCACGCCCGGCCGGGGCGCGACCGGGCGCCGGGCCGCGCACGCGCGGCGCGGCCTTCGCGGCCCGCGTCCCCATGGCTCCGGCCGCCCCCGGCAGTTCCGCCGCGCCACCGGCGGCCGGTCCTCCACGGCCGAGCGGTGCCGAGCTCGACTACGCCGCCCTCGTCCTGAGCGGCCCGGACGAGCAGCACAGTCGCAGGGGGCGGCTCTTCCCCGCTTCCCCCGGCGACCCGGTGGCCGCCGAGTACCGCCGCCGGGCCGAGGCGGTGGCCGCGCTGCCGCTGCCCGGGCACGCCGTGCCGCCCCGCGAGTCGGCGGGCTCCTTCGACCACCGCTACGACGCCGCCGCCCGCGCCGACATCCCGTCGGACGGCACCTGGCACACCGTCACCGTCGCCGAGATGCCCGTCGGTCTGCGCACCGAGTACCTCTGCGTGCCGTCCGTGGAGGAGACCGTGTACGCCACGCTGGTACTGTCCAACGCCACCGACCGGGCCCTCCTGGCCGGCCCGGTGGAGGTCACCGTCGACGACCGCTTCGTGCTGACCGCCGCACTGCCCACGCTCGCCCCGGGCGGGGTCCGCCGCGTGGGTCTCGGCCCGGCGGAGGCCGTCCGGGTCACCCGCCGCACCGAGCTGCACGAATCCACCGCGGGCCTGCGCAACAACACCACCGTGCTCGACCACCGGATCCACGTGGAGCTGGCCAACCGGCTCGGGAGCCACGTCACCGTGGAGGTCCGCGAGCGCGTGCCGGTCACCTCGGAACCGGACGCGAGGATCGAGGAACGGGCCGACTGGACGGCACCCGTGGACGGTGAAGGACCCGAACACCACGCGCCCGGTACCCGCATCTGGCGGGTGGACCTTCCCGCCGGCGCCACCGCCGCGCTCGACGGCGGCTACGAGATCCGCATCCCGGCCGGCAAGGCCCTCGCCGGCGGCAACCGGAGGAGCTGAAGCCATGCCCACGGCCCCGTTGCCGATTCCCTTGCCCGTCACCGCCGCGACCTGCCTGGAGGACCGGGCCCACGTCGAGCGCGTCACCGTGCTGGATCTCGCGGCCGGTGTCCAGCTGCTGCGTCTCGGGCCGGTCAGCGCGCTGGCCCTCGACCGCACCCTGCACGCCGAGCTGACGACCGATCACCCGGACCGTCCGGCGAGCGTGCTCGATCTGCGGATCGTCCGCGACTGGACGCCGCGGAGCCCGCAGCCGCCCACCGGCGACGACTCGGCGCTCCGCCGTGGCGAGCATGAACTCGAAGAGGAACAGAAGGCCCTGGAACAGCGGCGCGACCGTCTTCGGGCCCGCCTCGACCTGCTCGGCCGGCTCGCCGCCGATCTGCTGCGGGAGATCGGCGAGGGCGCCGGGGCGGGCGAGACCGAACCGGAGCGCTGGTCCCGCGAACTGGACCGGGTGGACACCGAGCGCGACACCTACGGCGAGGAGCTCCGCACCGTGGAAGCCCGGCTGGCCGCCGTCGCGGCCGGACTCGGGGAGACCCGCCGGGCGCTGGCCCTCACCGAGACGGAGCCCGCCGAGCTGACCGGCCACATCGAGCTGACCGTGGACGCCGCGGCGGCCGGTCCGGCCCGGCTCCGGCTGAGTCATCTGACTCCGTGTGCCCTGTGGCGGCCCGCCTACCGGGCCGTGCTCGACGGCGGGACCCTGACGCTGGAGACCGACGCGATGGTCTGGCAGCGCACCGGCGAGGACTGGTCGGGCGTGCGGCTGACGTTCTCGACGGCCCGTTCGGCGCTGGCCACCGACCCACCGCGGCTCGACGAGGACCGGCTGTCGCTCAGGGACCGCTCTGCGGCCGAGCGCCGCACGGTCGACGTCGAACTGCGCGAGGAGGAGGTCGGGGACCTCGGCCCGGCCCCGGTGGTCGGTCTGCCCGGGGTGGACGACGGCGGCGAGGCAAGGGTGCTGGAGTCACCGACTCCGGTCTCGGTGGCCGGCGACGGCCGTGCCCACCGGGTGCCCGTCTCCGCCTTCACCTCGGCCGCGCGCAGCGAGTACGCCTGCTCGCCCGAGCTGTCACCGCTGGTCACACAGGTCGTACGGGGCGACAACCGGTCCGGCCACGCGCTGCTCGCCGGGCCCGTTGACCTGATCCGCGACAGCGGCTTCACCGGCCGTGGCACGCTGGCCTTCACGGCACCCGGCGCTCCCGTCGAGCTGGCCTTCGGCAGTTCCGACGACCACCGCGTGGTGCGGGAGACCGAGGAGACCCGCGGCACCGCCGGCATCACGCAGCGGACCGTGGTCACCCGCACGGTCCGGCTGCACCTGTCCCGGTTCTCCGCACCCGGGGAGCACGACGAGCGGATGGTCGCCCTCCGCGAACGGATCCCGGTCTCCGAGGTCTCGGCCGTGGAGGTGTCCCTGCGCAAGGAAGCCTGCTCGCCGCCGCCCGACGTGCTCGACGCCGACGGCATCGCCCGCTGGGACATCGCCCTCCCACCGGGAGGCCACCGCACGGTGACGCTGGTCTACGAACTGTCGGCGAGCGCCAAGGTGGCCGGGCTCTGAGCCTCCGCTCGGCACCGCGCGGGGCGCCGGTCCGGTGACCGGGCGAACGGGGCACCGACACCACCTCGCGCAGCCCGGCCCTGCGTTGTCCACGCTCGGGTCACTACACCTAGCGGCGCCGCACGGTCCGCAGGCCACGGCCCGGCTGCCAGTCGCGGACGACCAGTTCGTCGCCCTCCACCCCGATCCGCACGACCTCCGTCAGCTCCACTCGGAAGAGGTGGAACGGCTCCGGAGCCTCGGTCGCCGACTGGAACGGGGCCTTCGCCTCCGGGTCGGTCACCTCGACGGCCCGTCCGCCGATGCGGGCGTCCCCGTCGGCCATGGAGTCGTCCGCGCCCGGGTTGGCGTGGATCGCGAACCGCGGGTCGCGCAGCAGGTCCAGCGCCTTGCGGGAGTCCGGCATCATCCCCAGCCACAGCTCGCCGGAACGGAAGGTCACCTCCAGCCCGCTGAGCCGTGGTGATCCGTCCTTGCGGAGGGTCGCGAGGACATGGTGCTTGTACTTCTCGAAGCGCTCCCGCACCACCGTGGCGAAGTCCGGCTCCGCCGCCTGAAAGTCTGCCCAGCTGTTGCTCATGGGCCAAGGAAACCCCGAATACCGGACATCTGCCGTCGGGTATCCGGAGCGGATCGCCGTGACGGCCACCACGTCACTCCGACGGCGGCCACCTCGTATCCGCGGCCCGGTCGACGTCCGACCGGCGGCCACCTCGTACCGCGGCACGGTCGGGGTCCGACCGGCGGCCACCTCGTACCGCGGCCCGGTCGACGTCCGACGGGGTACCCGGCGTCAGGCGCGCACGATGCCCATCGCCCGCGCGTTCGCCAGCCATGCCGGGAACTCGGACAGCAGGCGGTCGTACAACTCCGTGTCCGGGACCTTCCGCGGGTCCTGCCCGGCGTGGAAGAAGCCCGCGTTGTCGACGGGGCGCTTGGCGGGGACCGCGAGGTCGTCGAGTCTGCGCAGGAAGTCGAACTGCCTGCTGTCGGGGTCGCCGAAGCCGATGAACTGCCAGAACATCGGCAGCCTGGCCGCCTTGCACACATAGCGTTCGGCAGCGGCCCGGTTGCTGGGGCCGCCGTCGGTCTGGAAGACGACGAGTGCGGGATCGGTTGCACCGCTGTCCAGATAGTCGTCGATGACCGCGTCCATCGCGAGGTGGTAGTTGGTCCTGCCCATGTGACCGAGCCCGGCCACGATCCGGTCTATCCGGCCCTCGTGGTCGGCGAGTTCGATGTCGGTTTCGGCGTCGATGTCCGTGGAGAAGACGACGACGGGGACGCGCCCGTCGTCGTCCAGATGGGCCGAGAGCCCGAGGACACGGTCCGCGAGGGCCTGGACGCTGCCGTCCCCGTAGTACTGCCTCATGGAACCGGAGTAGTCGAGCACCAGGTAGACCGCCGCACGCCGGCCGCTCAGCCCGTGCTTCGCCAGCGACACCGCCGCGGACTTGTAGAGGCTGACGAGCGCCGGAGCGGTCTCCTCGATCTTGCGCAGGCTGATGGCCGCCATGGACGTGTCTCCGTTCGCCGGGCTCCCGGGTGCCGCTGCGGGCCGCGCCCGTGCCGTGAGACTACGCGCGGAACCGGGATGCACAGGAGACGAATACCCGGAATCCGGGCAGGAATCCGGACACGCACCACCCGGGCGCGCCCGTTCGCCGGACTCCCGGCTGCCACTGCGGGCCGCGCCCGCGCCGTGAGACCACGCGCCGGACCGGGATGCACAGGAGACGAATACCCGGAATCCGGGCAGGAATCCGGACACGCACCACCCGGGCGCGCCCGTTCGCCGGACTCCCGGCTGCCACTGCGGGCCGCGCCCGCGCCGTGAGACCACGCGCCGGACCGGGATGCACAGGAGACGAATACCCGGAATCCGGGCAGGAATCCGGGCAGGAATCCGGACACGCACCACCCGGGCGCGCGGACCGCGAGGCTACGCGCGCGTACCGTCACCCCGGAAGATGCCGCGGCGCCCGCCCATCATCCGGTCGGGGACGGGGGCAGGCGCCGCGTCTGTTCCGTACGCCTTTGTACGGGACGTATATGAGGGACCGTCAGCACACGGTCCGGCTGGTGGGACTGCCCGGTCAGACCGTCAGGGCGCGGTCCGTCGGGCGGATCGGGGCGGGCAGTTCGCTCGCGCCCGTGAGGTAGTGGTCCACCCCGCGCGCCGCGGAGCGGCCCTCGGCGATGGCCCAGACGATCAGGGACTGGCCGCGACCCGCGTCGCCGGCGACGTAGACGCCGTCGATGTTGGTGGCGAAGTCGGCGTCGCGGGCGATGTTGCCGCGCTCGTCCAGCGCCAGGCCGAACTGGGAGACCAGGCCGTTCTCGACGTCGGTGCCGGTGAAGCCCATGGCGAGGGTGACCAGCTGGGCCGGGATGGCACGCTCGGTGCCCGGCTTGCGGGTGAGCTTGCCGTCGACGAACTCGACCTCGACGAGGTGCAGGGACTGCACGTTGCCGTCCGCGTCGCCCTCGAAGTGGGTGGTGGAGACGGAGTAGACCCGCTCGCCGCCCTCCTCGTGCGCGGACGTCACCTTGTAGAGCATCGGGAACGTCGGCCACGGCTGGCCGGAGCTGCGCTCCTCGCCCGGCCGGGGCATGATCTCCAGCTGGGTGACGGACGCCGCGCCCTGGCGGTGGGCGGTACCGACGCAGTCGGCGCCGGTGTCGCCGCCGCCGATGACGACGACGTGCTTGCCCTCGGCGGTGATCGGCGGGGTCACGAAGTCGCCCTCGACGACCTTGTTGGAGAGCGGCAGGTACTCCATCGCCTGGTGGATGCCGTTCAGTTCACGGCCCTGCACCGGAAGGTCGCGCGCGGTCGTGGCACCGGCGGCGATGACGACCGCGTCGAACCGCTTGCGCAGGTCCGTCGCCGTGAGGTCACGGCCGATCTCGATCCCGGTACGGAACTTGGTGCCCTCGGCGCGCATCTGCTCGATACGCCGGTTGACGTGCCGCTTCTCCATCTTGAACTCGGGGATCCCGTAGCGGAGGAGACCGCCGACGCGGTCGGCGCGCTCGTAGACGACGACGGTGTGGCCGGCCCGCGTCAGCTGCTGGGCGGCGGCGAGGCCCGCCGGCCCGGAGCCGATCACCGCGACGGTCCTGCCGGACAGCCGCTCCGGCGGCTGCGGCTTGACGTCACCCGTGTCCCAGGCCTTGTCGATGATCGAGACCTCGACGTTCTTGATGGTGACGGCGGGCTGGCTGATGCCGAGGACGCACGCCGACTCGCACGGGGCGGGACACAGCCGTCCGGTGAACTCCGGGAAGTTGTTCGTGGCGTGCAGCCGCTCGCTCGCCGCCTGCCAGTTCTCGCGGTAGGCGTAGTCGTTCCACTCCGGGATGAGGTTCCCGAGCGGGCAGCCGTTGTGGCAGAACGGGATGCCGCAGTCCATGCAGCGCCCGGCCTGCTTGCTGATGATCGGCAGCAGTGAGCCGGGGACGTAGACCTCGTTCCAGTCCTTGACGCGCTCGGGGACCGGGCGGGTCTCGGCGACCTCGCGCCCGGTGGTCAGGAAGCCCTTGGGGTCAGCCATGGGTCGCCGCCTCCATCATCTTCTCGGTGGTCTCCCGCTCGGAGAGACCGGCGAGCTCAGCGGCGTCCTTGGCGGCGAGCACGGCCTTGTACGTGGTCGGGATGATCTTGCTGAACCGGTCCGCTGCTGCGGGCCAGTCGGCGAGGAGCTTCTCGGCCACGGTGGAACCCGTCTCCTCGTGGTGGCGGCGCACGACGTCGTGCAGCCACTCCTTGTCGGCGTCGCTCGGGGTCTCGACGGCGTTCGCGTTGCCGGCGTTGACGTTGTCCTCGTCGAGGTCGACGACGTACGCGACACCGCCGGACATGCCGGCCGCGAAGTTGCGTCCCGTCTCGCCGAGGACGACGGCGTGGCCGCCGGTCATGTACTCGCAGCCGTGGTCACCCACGCCCTCGGAGACCACCAGTGCACCGGAGTTGCGGACGCAGAAGCGCTCGCCGGTGCGGCCGCGCAGGTACAGCTCGCCGCCGGTGGCGCCGTAGGCGATGGTGTTGCCCGCGATGGTCGAGTACTCGGCCAGGTGGTCGGCGCCGCGGTCGGGGCGGACGACGACCCGGCCGCCGGAGAGACCCTTGCCGACGTAGTCGTTGGCGTCGCCCTCCAGGCGCAGCGTGACGCCGCGCGGCAGGAAGGCGCCGAAGGACTGGCCGGCCGATCCGGTGAAGGTGATGTCGATGGTGTCGTCGGGCAGGCCGGCACCGCCGAACTTCTTGGTCACCTCGTGGCCGAGCATGGTGCCGACGGTCCGGTTGATGTTCCGGATCGCGACCTGGGCGCGGACCGGCTGGGCCTCCTCGGCGGTGGCCGCGGCCAGCGCGTCCGCGGACAGCTTGATCAGCTCGTTGTCCAGGGCCTTCTCCAGGCCGTGGTCCTGCTCGACCAGCTGGTGGCGGACGGCGCCCTCGGGCAGCTCGGGCACGTGGAACAGCGGCGCCAGGTCGAGGCCCTGGGCCTTCCAGTGGTTCACGGCCCGGGTGGTGTCCAGCAGCTCGGCGTGACCGACCGCCTCGTCCAGAGTGCGGAAGCCCAGCTCGGCGAGCAGTTCACGGACCTCCTCGGCGATGAACTCGAAGAAGTTGACGACGAACTCGGCCTTGCCGGTGAAGCGCTCGCGCAGGACCGGATTCTGCGTGGCGATGCCGACCGGACAGGTGTCCAGGTGGCAGACGCGCATCATGACGCAGCCGGAGACGACGAGCGGGGCGGTCGCGAAACCGAACTCCTCGGCGCCGAGGAGCGCGGCGATGACGACGTCGCGGCCGGTCTTCAGCTGACCGTCGGTCTGCACGACGATCCGGTCACGGAGGCCGTTGAGCAGCAGCGTCTGCTGGGTCTCGGCGAGGCCGAGCTCCCAGGGGCCGCCCGCGTGCTTCAGCGAGGTGAGCGGCGAGGCACCGGTGCCGCCGTCGTGGCCGGAGATGAGGACCACGTCCGCGTGGGCCTTGGAGACGCCCGCGGCGACCGTGCCGACGCCGACCTCGGACACCAGCTTCACGTGGATGCGGGCGGCCGGGTTGGCGTTCTTGAGGTCGTGGATCAGCTGCGCCAGGTCCTCGATCGAGTAGATGTCGTGGTGCGGTGGCGGGGAGATCAGGCCGACACCCGGGGTGGAGTGCCGGGTCTTGGCGACCCACGGGTAGACCTTGGGGCCGGGCAGCTGGCCGCCCTCGCCGGGCTTGGCGCCCTGGGCCATCTTGATCTGGATGTCGTCCGCGTTGACCAGGTACTCGGAGGTCACCCCGAAGCGGCCGGAGGCGACCTGCTTGATGCTGGAGCGGCGCGCCGGGTCGTACAGGCGGTCCGGGTCCTCGCCGCCCTCACCGGTGTTGGACTTGCCGCCCAGCTGGTTCATGGCGATG
The DNA here is from genome assembly GCF_005795905.1 of Streptomyces marianii. Classification (NCBI taxonomy): domain Bacteria; kingdom Bacillati; phylum Actinomycetota; class Actinomycetes; order Kitasatosporales; family Streptomycetaceae; genus Streptomyces; species Streptomyces marianii. The sequence goes on along the minus strand of NZ_VAWE01000001.1, from coordinate 6,534,617 downwards.
GCGAGGGTCTCGTGCGCCTCCTTGGAGATGGAGCCGTACGACATGGCGCCGGTGGAGAAGCGCCTGACGATCTCGCTGACCGGCTCGACCTCGTCGAGGGGGATCGACGGGCGGTCGGACTTGAAGCCGAACAGTCCGCGGAGCGTCATCAGGCGCTCGGACTGCTCGTTCACCCGGCCCGTGTACTGCTTGAAGATGTCGTAGCGCTTGGTGCGCGTGGCGTGCTGCAGGCGGAAGACGGTCTCCGGGTCGAACAGGTGCGGCTCGCCCTCGCGGCGCCACTGGTACTCGCCGCCGATCTCCAGCGCGCGGTGCGCCGGCGCGATGCCGCTGGCCGGGTACGCCTTGGCGTGCCGGGCGGCGACCTCCTCGGCGACGACGCCGAGGCCGGCCCCGCCGATCTTCGTCGCGGTGCCGTCGAAGTACTTGGCGACGAAGGCGTCGTCGAGACCGACGGCCTCGAAGACCTGTGCGCCGCGGTAGGAGGCGACGGTCGAGATGCCCATCTTGGACATGACCTTGAGAACGCCCTTGCCGAGGGCCTTGATCAGGTTCCGGATCGCCTGCTCGGGCTCCAGTCCCTCGATGAACGTACCGGCGCGCAGCAGGTCCTCCACCGACTCCATCGCCAGGTACGGGTTGACCGCGGCGGCGCCGAAGCCGATGAGCAGCGCGACGTGGTGCACCTCGCGGACGTCGCCGGCCTCGACCAGCAGGCCCACGTGGGTGCGCTGCTTGGTGCGGATGAGGTGGTGGTGGACCGCGGCCGTGAGCAGCAGCGACGGGATCGGCGCGTGCTCGGCGTCGGAGTGCCGGTCGGACAGCACGATCAGCCGGGCGCCGCCCTCGATGGCGGCGTCGGCCTCGGCGCAGATCTCGTCCAGCCGGGCGGCCAGGGCGTCGCCGCCGCCGGAGACCCGGAAGAGTCCGGACAGGGTGACGGCCTTCATGCCGGGCATGTCGCCGTCGGCGTTGATGTGGATGAGCTTGGCCAGCTCGTCGTTGTCGATCACCGGGAACGGCAGGGTGACCGAGCGGCAGGACGCCGCGGTCGGCTCCAGCAGGTTGCCCTGCGGACCGAGCGAGGAGATCAGCGAGGTGACGAGCTCCTCGCGGATGGCGTCCAGCGGCGGGTTGGTGACCTGCGCGAACAGCTGGGTGAAGTAGTCGAAGAGCAGCCGCGGGCGCTCGGAGAGGGCCGCGATCGGCGAGTCGGTGCCCATGGAGCCGATCGGCTCGGCGCCGGTGCGGGCCATCGGCGCGAGCAGGACGCGCAGCTCCTCCTCGGTGTAGCCGAAGGTCTGCTGGCGGCGCGTGACCGAGGCGTGGGTGTGGACGATGTGCTCGCGCTCGGGCAGGTCGCCGAGTTCGATGATCCCGGCCTCGAGCCACTCCTCGTAGGGGTGCTCGGCGGCCAGCGACGCCTTGATCTCGTCGTCCTCGATGATGCGGTGCTCGGCGGTGTCGACGAGGAACATCCGGCCCGGCTGGAGGCGGCCCTTGCGGACGACCTTGGCGGGGTCGATGTCCAGGACGCCGACCTCGGAGGAGAGCACGACCAGGCCGTCGTCGGTGACCCAGTAGCGGCCGGGGCGCAGGCCGTTGCGGTCGAGGACCGCGCCGACCTGGACGCCGTCGGTGAAGGTCACGCAGGCCGGGCCGTCCCAGGGCTCCATCATCGTGGAGTGGTACTGGTAGAAGGCGCGCCGGGCCGGGTCCATGGAGTCGTGGTTCTCCCACGCCTCGGGGACCATCATCAGGACGCTGTGGGGCAGCGAGCGGCCGCCGAGGTGGAGGAGCTCCAGGACCTCGTCGAAGGAGGCGGAGTCGGAGGCGTCCGGGGTGCAGACCGGGAAGATCCGGTCCAGGTCCCTTTCTCCGAACAGTTCGCTGACCAGCTGCGACTCACGGGCCCGCATCCAGTTGCGGTTGCCCTTGACGGTGTTGATCTCACCGTTGTGCGCCACGAAGCGGTACGGGTGGGCGAGCGGCCAGCTCGGGAACGTGTTCGTGGAGAAGCGCGAGTGGACCAGGGCCACGGCGGTGGCGAGACGGCGGTCCGAGAGGTCCGGGAAGAAGGGCTCCAGCTGGCCGGTGGTCAGCATGCCCTTGTAGACGATGGTGCGGGCCGAGAGCGACGGGAAGTACACGCCGGCCTCGCGCTCTGCGCGCTTGCGCAGCACGAACGCCTTGCGGTCGAGGGCGATACCGCTGATCGCGCCTCCCCCGGAGCCTTCGGCCCGGGAGGTGCCCCCGCTCACGAAGAGCTGGCGGAAGGCGGGCATCGTCGAGCGGGCGGTGGCGCCGAGCAGCTCGGGCGCGACGGGGACCTCACGCCAGCCGAGGACGTCGAGACCCTCCTCGGCGGCGATCGTCTCGATCCGTGAGACAGCCTCGTCCTCGGCGCCCTGGGGGACGAAGGCGATGCCGACGGCGTACGAACCGGCCTCGGGGAGCTCGAATCCGGCGACCTCGCGCAGGAAGGCGTCAGGCACCTGGAGCAGGATGCCGGCCCCGTCGCCGGAGTCGGGCTCGGAGCCGGTGGCGCCGCGGTGCTCGAGGTTGCGCAGAACGGTCAACGCCTGCTCGACCAGCTCATGGCTGGCAACACCGGTGAGGGTGGCCACGAACCCGACGCCGCAGGCGTCGTGTTCGTTACGGGGGTCGTACATCCCCTGCGGAGCGGGGCGACCGTCCATGGGCGACCAGGCGTCGGAACGCATCGGCTCTCCCGTCGTCGTCGTGGCATGTGGCGGTGCCGAGGGACGACGTTGGCCCTCCGCTGAAATTTCGTGCAGGTTACATGATGGAGCGGTTCTCGGGAAGCGGATAGCCCATTCCAACATGCGGACACCGCGCTATGGGGATCTGATAGCGGCGCAGGTGGGGGAGGGTGCGGACAAGATCGGCTTGGGATCGGCGTCCACGGACCCGGGATGCTGAGCAGGCTTCGTTGCCCGCAGCGCTTGTGGCTCATGCCCCGCGGTTAAGGATTCGAAACCGCCGGGTAACGGCTCATGGTGTGAGGCCAAGAACAAGTGTCGCACCTCGCGGCCCGATAGGGCAGAGGGCATAGGTCACAGCCTCCGGGGAAGGCCCCGGAGGCCGTGGCGGCGCCACTTGCGGAGCACGCCCTACACCGCGGCCCCGACCAGGCTTCCGATCCCGTACGTCACCGCCGCCGCGGCACCGCCCAGGGCCAGCTGCCGCAGCCCGCTGAACCACCAGCCGCGGGCGGTCACCCGGGACACCAGCGCGCCGCAGGCGAACAGCCCCAGGAGCGCCAGCAGCACCGCGGGCCACAGCGAGGTGGCGCCCAACAGGTACGGCAGGACCGGCAGCATCGCACCCAGGGCGAACGATCCGAACGACGAGACGGCGGCGACGGCCGGCGAGGGCAGTTCGTCCGGGTCGATGCCCAGCTCCTCGCGGGCGTGGATCTCCAGTGCCTGCTCCGGGTCCCTGGACAGCTGGATGGCCACCTCTCGGGCCAGTCCGGGCTCGACTCCGCGGGCCACGTACAGCGCGGCCAGCTCCTCCATCTCGTCGACCGGGTGCTTGTGCAGCTCACGGCGCTCGACGTCCAGTTCCGCCTGGACGAGCTCGCGCTGCGAGGCGACCGAGGTGTACTCGCCGGCGGCCATCGAGAAGGCGCCGGCCGCGAGGCCGGCGAGGCCCGTGATCACGATGGTCTGCGGGGAGGCGGAGCTGCCGGCGACCCCGGTCATCAGGGCCAGGTTGGACACGAGTCCGTCCATCGCGCCGAACACCGCGGGACGCAGCCAGCCGCCGTTGACGTCACGGTGCGTGTGGTTGTCGCGGTGCGCCTCGTGAAGCGTCGCCTCGGTCTCGATGATGGACACAGCTCTCCCCTCGACCCGAGCGGTCCGCTCCTGCGTCCCGCCCCTTTTTCCGCTCTCGAAAGTACGCGCGATGTAAGGGGCGCGCCAGCAAGGCAGGCTTTACTTACCTGGCAGGGCGGTGCGCTCCGCCCTTGGGCCGGACGTGTGAACCGATGTTCCCCGTGCCCCCACCCGGCGCCCCGCGGGGGACAGATCGGGGAACAGGCCCGAGGGGGTGCGAAGGAGTGGCGCGGTGGACTGGATTGCATGCGATCGGGCCCGCGGCGCGCTTCTGGGACTGGCGGTGGGCGACGCCCTCGGCGCACCGGCGGAGAACATGCGGCCGTCCGAGATCCGCCGCCGCTGGGGCCGCATCGAGGGCTTCGTGACCGACAGCCCCGCCGGCACGGACGACACGGAGTACGCGATCTTCTCCGGGCTGCTGCTCGCCCGGCACGGGTCGGCGTTGACGGTGGCACATGTCGAGAAGGCCTGGCACCACTGGATCGCGGACCTGGACGAGGGGCCGTTCCGGGGCGCCGGCTTCAGCGAGCGCGGCACGCTGGAGAACCTGCGCCGGGGGCTGGCGGCTCCCATCACCGCGCAGCACCGGCACGCCTGGAGCGACGGGCTGGCGATGCGGGCGGCGCCGTTCGGCGTGTTCGCCGCGGGCCGGCCCGACGAGGCCGCGCGGCTGGTGGCCGTCGACGGCTCCGTGAGCCATGACGGCGAGGGCATCTACGGCGGGCAGGCGGTGGCGGCGGGGGTGGCCGCGGCGATGACCGGGGCCGGCCCTGCGGGAGTGATCGGCGCGGCCCTGTCCGTCGTCCCCCTCGACTCCTGGACCTCGCGCTCCATGCGCCGGGCGGTCGTCGCGGCGGAACGCGCCGGGACGGACCCGCTCGGTCGCGAACGGACGGTCCGCTCCGCGGTCGTCATCGGCGGCTACCCGTGGACCGACCTGGCTCCCGAGGCCGTCGGCCTCGCCTTCGGGGCGTTCGCGGCGGCCCGCGGCGACTTCCGCACGTCGGTGCTGACCGCGGTGAACATGGGCCGCGACGCCGACACCACCGCGGCGGTCGCGGGCGCGCTGGCCGGCGCGATGTCGGGCGCCTCCGCCATCCCGCCGGACTGGGCCGCCGCGATCGGCCCCGTCCGCGGAAGCTGCCTCCCCTCGATGCGCGGCCACCACGTCCTGGACATCGCGGACCTGCTCACTCCGTACGACGACTCCGAGGCACTGTCATGACCCCCCGCCCCCTCGACCCGGCCACCCCGGACCACCCCGCCCCCGGCACCCCGGACTCCCCTCCGGACCTGACGTCGGGCTCCTCGGGCGCATCCGACGAGGCCCGCGGCGAGGGAGCGCCGGCCCCGGACCCCGGGCCGTTCCGGGACGGGGAGGACGCGGCGGGGCACGATCGCCGCGGCGGGAGCGGGGAGGGCGAGGGCGGCAGTCGGGAGGAGGGCCGGCACGGCGAAGACCGACACGACAAGAACGAGGACCAGGCGGAGAGGCACGACGAAGACAGCCGCCGGGAAGAGGACCAGCACAACGAAGACCGACACAACGGGAGCGACGACCGGACAGGCCAGCACAACGAAGGCAGGCGTCAAGAACAGGACCGGCACGACGGGGACGAGGACCAGGCGGAGAGGCACCGCGGGGCGCCGGCGGGCACCTGCCCGGCGGGCGGCGACGCTGCGCCCGGTGCTCGTCCCCGCCCGGCGCCCGGGCCCTCGGCCGGAGTGCTGGGTGCGGACCGCACCGCGCGGCAGCGCCCGGGGAAACCGGAGCACTCGCGCCCGGCAGGGCGGCCGGGGGACGGCGCGGACCCGCTGCGGCGGCACACGGCGCCGGGCAGCCGGTCGCGCGGCCCGGCGGCGGACGGCGGCACGGCCGCCGGGCGGGCCCGGCCACGGGACACGCACGGCGCCGGCGGTCCCGTGTCGGGCTGGGGCTACTCCTCCTGGCCGCACCGGACCGCGGTCCGCCCCGGCGAGGCCCCCGGCTCCCGGGGGCGCACCGCTACCCCCGCCCACGACGCGTACCGCGCACGGATCGAGGGGCTGCTGCTGGGCCTCGCCGCCGGTGACGCCGCCGGGTGGCCCGCCGCCCGGCACCGGGCCGCCCGGATGCCGGAGTGGACCCGGCGTCTCACCCGTGAGCTGGACACGTTCGCCGAACAGAACGCCACGACCACGCTCCCGGTCCCCATCGCCCTGAACCAGCCCCCGGAACCACTGCGCCTGGGCCCGTCCGACGACGCCGAGTGGGCCGCCTTCACCGCCGAGACCGTCCTCGCCTCCGCCGGTGAGCGCTTCGACGGACTCGACCCCTATCGCCGTATGCGCGCTGCCGTCGATGCCGCCTGGAACTCCCTGGCCGGAAAGATCGCCGCGGCCGAGGCCCGCGCCCCCGAGGTCGAGGCGGCCGTGCCGCCCCTCCGCGCCCGGATCTCCGTGCGCGCGGGACTCGGCAATCTCGCGACCGGGCTGCGCCCGCCCGCCACCGGCCACGACAACCCGCACTACTTCGACGACGCCGCCTGCGTCCGGGCCGCCGTGCTCGCCGTCGTCCACCCGGGCGATCCGCGGAACGCCGCCGACCTCGCCGAGTTCGACGCCCGCTACACCCAGGACGGCGACGGAGTGCACGGCGCCCGCGCCATGGCGGCCGCCGTCGCCGCGGCGCTCGGCGGCGCAGGGGTGGACGCGGCCGTCGGCGCCGCCCTCGCCGAACTCCCCGAGGCCACCGAGATCGGCCGCAACGCCCGGCACGCCCTCGCGCTCGCCCGTGGCGCCGAGGAAGCCTTCTCCCTCGTGCCCCTGCTGGAGCACCAGATCGTCGACCACGTCTACAGCTACGGCATCGCCGCCGCCGAGACCGTGCCCGTCGCCCTCGCCCTGGTGACGGCGGCGCGCGGCGGGATGGCCGGGGCGCTGCCGGCCGCCGCGTGCCTGTCACGCGTGGCCGACTCGGCGCCCGCCCTGGCCGGCGCGCTGTCCGGGGCCCTCTCCGGCGGCGCGGCGGTGCCGGCGGCGTGGCGGGACGCCTGCCGTACCCTGGCCGGCTGCGTCCTCCCCCGTCTCGCCGGCACGGACCTCGTCGAACTCGCGGGACGGCTCGCCCGTGGGGTCCGTCCGCCGGACGCGCCGCCCAGCCCGCCGTCCACCGCACCGCCGGGCGCGGCGCCCCTCCTGTCGTCGGCCGGGGCCGCCCCCCTGCACGGCGCCGACCGGACCACGGGCCCGTAACTCGCCTCTCCCGTGCGCGAATCCCCGACGCGGCCTGCCCGACCCGCACCCACCCCGGGTGGACAATTCCGACATGACACTCTCAGCGCACCCGGTCGCCGCGCTCGACGACCGCATCACGGGCTCTCTCGTCGGCGCGGCGGTGGGCGACGCGCTCGGCGGGCCGGTCGAGGGCTACACGCCGGAGCAGATCGTGGAGCGCCACGGCGGCCGCGTCCAGGGCATCGTGGGCCCCTGGCACGGCGACGACTGGCGCACCGCCCGCCCCATCGCGCCGTACCACAAGGGCGACGGGCACGTCACCGACGACACCCTGATGACGCATGCCCTGGTCCGCGTCTACGCCACCGTCCGGGACCACCTCGACGCGTACGCCGTCGCCGACCACCTGGTACCGGACCTCGTCTCCACCCCCCGCTGGATTCCCGAGCTGGAGGCCGAGGCCCTCCCCCTGCAGCGGGTGTTCCTCGCCGAGAAGTGGCTCGCGGCGCGGCTGCACTACGGCCATGTCGACCCGCGCGAGGCCGGGGCCGGAAACATCGTCAACTGCGGTGCGGCCATGTACATGGCCCCCGTCGGCCTGGTCAACGCCGCCGACCCGGCCGCCGCCTACGCGGAGGCCCTGGACGTGGCGGGCGCCCACCAGTCCTCCTACGGGCGCGAGGCCGCCGGCGTCCTCGCAGCCGCCGTCGCCGCGGCCTGCACACCCGGCGCCGGCCCGGAGACCGTCATCGAGACCGCTCTGTCCCTCGCCAAGGACGGCACCCGCTCCGCGATCGAGGCGGTGGCCGAAGTCGCCTGCCGGTACGGCGACTTCGAGCCCGCGCTCCGTCCCCTGCGCGAGGCGGTCGCCCCCTTCGACACGGTCGGGCCCGACTACCGCTCCCCCTCCCTCGCCGCCCGCCGCCCCTCCCGGCTGCACTCCGTCGAGGAACTCCCCATCGCGCTGGGCATGCTGCTCATCGGCGACGGCGACTACCGCAGGACCGTGCTGGGCTCGGTGAACTACGGCCGGGACTGCGACTCGATCGCCACGATGTCCGGCGCGATCGCGGGCGCGCTGTACGGCGAGGAGCCGGTCCCGGCCGAATGGGTCAAGACCGTCTCCGAGGCCAGCCGTCTGGATCTGCACGCCCCGGCCCGCACGCTCACGGAGGTCGCCCAGGAGGTCTTCGCCCGCGACACCCGGCGGCGCCGGGCGCACGAGGCCGCCTTCGCCCGGCTGACGGACGCCCGGTGAACCTCCGGCTCACCTGGGTCCAGCCCGAGGACCTGGTAGGCCACGAACTCCGACAGGCCGCAGAGGACGGCCGCGACGCCTCTGCGGCCGCACTCCGCTGGCGTACCGCGGGCGGCACCCCCGCGCCCCCGGCCGCGGGTGCCTCGCCCCGGCCCGCCGACCCCGGGCTGCGGACGCTGGCGACCCGGCTGCTGGACGAACTGGAAGCGCTCCCCGCTCCGTTCGCCGACCGCGAGCCGACGAGCCTGCCGGCCATCCGGGCCGCGTGTCCCGACTGGCCCGCGTCCCGTTCGCCGGTGGGGGCGCGGGTCGGGACGGACGACCTGCCCGCGCACACGTCCTCCGTCAGGCCGGACCAGCCGCCACGGCACGGGACGGACGACCTGCCGGAAGGCCCGCCGGGCGGCGGTCCGCGCGAGCCGCTGGAGCAGCGGCTGCACGCCGCCTGGCTCGGCCGGGCGGCCGGCTGTCTGCTCGGCAAGCCCGTGGAGAAGCTCCCCCTGCACGCCATCCGCGCACTCGCCCGCGCCGCCGGCAACTGGCCGCTGTCGACCTGGTTCACCGCCGAGGGCGTGCCCCCCGGACTGCTGGCCGCCCACCCCTGGAACCGCCGCTCCGCCCCCACCTCGCTCGCCGAGAACATCGACGGCGTGCCCGAGGACGACGACCTCGACTACCCGCTGCTGAACCTGCTCCTCCTCCAGCAGTACGGACAGGACTTCGGCACCGCCGACGTGGCCCGGCTCTGGCTGGACGAACTCCCCGCAGGCCGTACCTTCACCGCCGAGCGGGTCGCGTACCGCAATCTCCTGCACGGCGTGGAACCGCCGGAGACCGCGACCCGGCACAACCCCTTCCGGGAGTGGATCGGCGCGGCGATCCGCGCCGACGTCCACGGCTGGACCCACCCGGGCGACCCGGCCGCCGCGGCCGAACAGGCCCACCGCGACGCGGTGCTCACCCACACCGCGAACGGCGTGTACGGGGCCATGTTCGTCGCGGCCGCACTCGCCGTCGCGGCCGGCGGCGGCGCCGACGTGCACGCGTGCCTGCGCGAGGGGCTCCGTGTCGTCCCGCCCCGTTCGCGACTCGCGCGGGCCGTGCGGCACGCGATCGCCACCGCCGCCGCGCACGGGGACTTCGACACGGTCGTGGACCGGCTGCACGCCGCGCACGGCACCTACCACTGGGTGCACGTCGTCCCCAACGCCGCTCTGCTCGCCGCCGCGCTCACCCATGCCGACGGCGACTTCACCGGTTCCGTCTGCCGTGCCGTGTCGGGCGGCTGGGACACGGACTCCAACGGCGCCACGGCCGGTTCGCTGGCCGGGCTGCTCGCCGGACGCCCCGACCGGCTGCCCGAGCGCTGGACCGCCCCGCTCAAGAACCGTCTCGCCACCACCGTCGGAGGGTTCGACGGCATCGGCTTCGACTCGCTCGCCCGCCTCACGTGCGACCGCATCACTCTCCGGGAGGACCCGCGCCCATGACCGGCATCGTCGTACTCGGCAGCACCAACATGGACCTCGTCGTCCACGTCCCGAGGGCTCCGCTGCGCGGGGAGACCGTGACGGGCCGGGAGTTCCGTACCGTTCCCGGTGGCAAGGGCGCCAACCAGGCCGTCGCCGCCGCCCGGGCCGGCGGCGACGTGGCGATGATCGGCGCCGTCGGCACGGACGACTACGGCGCCGTACTGCGGGAGACGCTCGAACACTCCGCGGTCGACACCGATCTGCTCCGCACCGCAGAAGGGCCGTCCGGAACCGCGCACATCGTGGTGGACGACGAGGGCGGCAACGCGATCGTCGTCATCCCGGGTGCCAACGCGACCGTGGACCACCTCACACCCGGCGACGAGACCCTCATCGGCGCCGCGGACGCGCTGCTGCTCCAGCTCGAACTGCCCCTCGCCGGAGTGATCGCCGGCGCCGAGGCCGCCCACCGGCACGGGGTACGGACCGTCCTCACCCCCGCCCCGGCCCGCTCCCTTCCGCCCGAGCTGCTCGCGGTCACCGACCTGCTGGTGCCCAACGAGCACGAGGCCGCACTGCTCACCGGAATCGCCGACCCCCCGGCGGCGGCGGAGGCGCTGCTCCGGGAGGTGCCGGAGGTGGTGATCACCCTCGGCTCGGCAGGCAGCATCCACGCCGCCCGTGACACCGGGATCGTCACGGTCCCGGCACCCCGGGTGCGTGCCGTCGACACGACGGCCGCGGGGGACACCTTCGTCGGCGCCCTCACCGTGGCCTTGGTCGAGGGCCGGCCGACGGCCGAGGCGATGGCCTGGGCGTCCACCGCGGCCGCGCTGTCCGTCCAGCGCCCCGGCGCCTCGACGTCCATGCCGTACCGCCCCGAGATCGACGCCGGCCGGCTGGAGGGCGCCACGGACGGCTGAGCCGGGGTGGTCCGCCCGCGGAGTGTCCGCCGCGGACGCGCGGCCCGGTCCCGCGACGGGCCGTCCGCCCTGGACGGCGCTGCGGGCCCCGTCCCCGACAGCCGCCCGGACCCACGCCTGCTCAGACGGTCGCGGCCCGCCGCACGCCACCGAGCCCGCACTCCGGCCCGGCCCCACGCAGCCCGTCCGCCCCCACGCACCGCACCCGCACACGCCCCGACCGGCCGTTCCCGACGCCCCCGTCGCCGCACTCACGCGCACCCGCACACCCGCACACCCGCACACACAGGAGACTCGCAAGGAGCCCCCATGCACGACCCCGACGCCGACGGTTTCGCCGCCCGCCAGTCCGCCCCGGCCGGGGCGCCCGCCACGGACGGGCCGCTCGCCGGGCTGCGCGTCCTCGATCTCGCCACCCTCTTCGCCGGGCCGCTCGCCGCGACGATGCTCGGCGACTTCGGCGCCGATGTGATCAAGGTCGAGCACCCTCGCAAACCCGACCCGTCACGGGGTCACGGCCCCGGCAAGGACGGCGTCGGGCTGTGGTGGAAACTGCTCGGCCGCAACAAGCGGACCATCACGCTCGACCTGTCCACTCACGGCGGGCGGGAGACCTTCCTGAGGCTCGCCTCCACCGCGGACGTCGTCATCGAGAACTTCCGCCCCGGCACGCTGGAACGGTGGCGGCTCGGCTGGGAGGAACTCAGCGCCGCCAGTCCCCGGGTGGTGCTGGCCAGGGTCACGGGCTTCGGCCAGTTCGGCCCGTACTGCCACCGGCCCGGTTTCGGCACCCTCGCCGAGGCCATGAGCGGGTTCGCCGCGATCACCGGCGAGCCGGACGGCCCGCCCACGCTGCCGCCCTTCGGTCTCGCCGACTCCATCGCGGCCCTCGCCACCTCCTACGCCGTCATGACCGCACTCACCGCGCGCGCCTCCACCGGCCGCGGCCAGGTCGTCGACATGGCCATCATCGAACCCATCCTCACCGTGCTCGGGCCGCAGCCCATCTGGTACGACCAGCTCGGCTACGTCCAGCCGCGCACCGGCAACCGCTCCCGCAACAACGCCCCGCGCAACACCTACCGGGCGGCCGACGGCTCCTGGCTCGCCGTCTCCACCTCCGCGCAGTCCGTGGCCGAGCGCGTGATGCGGCTCGTCGGCCGTCCGGAGCTGATCTCCGAGCCGTGGTTCTCCTCGGGCAGCGGGCGGGCCGAGCACGCCGACGTGCTCGACGAGGCCGTGGGCACCTGGATCGCCCGCCACACCCGGGACGAGGTCATCGCCGCCTTCGACAAGGCCGAGGCCGCGGTCGCCCCCGTCTACGACGTACGGGACGTCATGGACGACCCCCAGTACCGGGCGCTGGACAGCGTCACCGAGGTCCCCGATCCGGAACTCGGCCCGATCCGTATGCAGAACATCCTCTTCCGCCTCTCCGAGACCCCTGGTGGAATCCGCTGGGCCGGCCGGCCGCACGGCGCGGACACCGACACCGTCCTGGGCGAACTCGGGCTCACCCCCGGCCGGATCGCCGCCCTGCGCAGCGAAGGCGTGCTATGACCCCGCTGACCTGGTTGTACGTCCCCGGAGACCGCCCCGAGGTGGTGCAGAAGGCGCTCTCCGCGGGCGCCGACATCGTGATCGTCGACCTTGAGGACGCGGTCGCGCCGCACCGCAAGGCCTACGCGCTCGCGTCCACCGTCGAACTGCTCTCCTCCCCCCAGCCCGTGCCGGTCCACGTCCGCATCCACGCGGAACGCGACATCGCCCCGCTGGCCCCTCTGCCGGGCCTGGCGGCGCTGCGCATCCCCAAGGTGACACACGCCTCCGACATCCGGGTCCCGGCGAAGCTGGCCCCGGGGAAAGCGCTCTACGCGCTGCTGGAGTCGGCCGGCGGCGTGGAGCACGCCTACGCCATCGCGACCGCCGACCCCGCGGTGCGCGGCATCGCGCTCGGCGAGGCGGATCTCCGGGCGGACCTGGGCGTGCGGAACGACACCGGACTGGACTGGCCGCGCAGCCGCGTCGTCGTCGCCGCCCGCGCGGCGGGGCTGCCGCCGCCGACGCAGTCGGTGTTCCCCGACATCCGCGACCTGGACGGGCTGGCGGCCTCCTGCGCCCACGGCCGTTCCCTGGGCTTCCTCGGCCGGGCCGCCATCCACCCCCGGCAGCTCCCGGTGATCGAGCGCGCCTATCTGCCCGGCCCCGAGGAGGTCGAGGCGGCCGAGGAGATCGTCAAGGCGGCGACGACGGACGCGGGCGCCCTCGCCCTCCCCGACGGCCGCTTCGTGGACGCGGCGGTCGTCGCCGCCGCCCACCGCACCCTCTCCCTCGCCGGCCGCGACGGCGCGTGACGCGGACTGCGGCAGGGCAGTCGGGCAGTCGGGCAGTCGACGCCTGTTGCCCGGCCGCTGACGGCAGCGAACCCACCGACCGTGCTCGGGCAGCGCGGAGAAAGCGGACGAGGCACGCGGACGGGCGCAGGTTCCGCCGTCGACACGCACGGCGGCGGGTGCATCCCGCGCCGCCGACGACCACGCGCTGCGGCGGATGCGTCCCGTGTCCCGTACGCCGGCGGCCCGGCCCGAAGGGCCCGGGCGGCGCACGCTCGTCGCAGGCGGCCGGGCGATGGCCCCGCAGACGGATCAGGGCCGCCCGGCCGTGACGGCCGGGCGGCCCTGGGGAACGCCTTGTGCGGAGCCTAGGCTCCCGGTCAGCTTCTGTTCGCGGACCCCGAGTCCGCGGGGTCGCCCTCGGCGTCCTCAGCGCCCTCGGCCGGCGGCAGGGCCCCGGAGCCGGAGGATCCAGAGCCGGAGGATCCAGAGCCGGAGGATCCAGAGCCGGAGCCCGCCTTGTCCTGCTGCACCGCCGCGGGCTCGACGATCTCCTCGCGGCCCGGGCGGAACCGGGCGGAGAGCACGATGTAGACCACGGCCAGGACGAAGACCAGGAGCGCGGTCCAGACGTTCAGCCGGAGGCCGAGGATGTGGTGCGCCTCGTCGACGCGCATGTACTCGATCCACGCCCGGCCGGCGCAGTACGCGGCGACGTACAGCGCGAAGGCGCGCCCGTGGCCGAGCCTGAAGCGGCGGTCCGCCCAGATCACCAGCAGCGCCACGCCGACGCACCACAGCGACTCGTAGAGGAACGTGGGGTGGTAGAGGCCGGCCTCCCGGTTCGCGCCCTCACTGATCTCGAGCGCCCACGGAAGATCGGTCGGCTTCCCGTACAGCTCCTGGTTGAACCAGTTGCCCCAGCGGCCGATCGCCTGGGCGAACGCGATGCCCGGTGCGATGGCGTCGGCGTACGCGGGCAGCGGGATGCCCCGGCGGCGGCAGCCGATCCACGCGCCGACCGCGCCGAACGCGATGGCGCCCCAGATACCGAGGCCGCCCTCCCAGATCTTGAACGCGTCGACCCAGTTCTCACCCTCGCCGAAGTACAGCTGGTAGTCGGTGATCACGTGGTACAGACGGCCGCCGACGAGGCCGAAGGGGACGGCCCACACGGCGATGTCGGCCACCGTGCCGGCTTTGCCGCCGCGGGCGATCCAGCGCTTGTTGCCGTACCAGACGGCCACGAAGACACCGATGATGATGCAGAAGGCGTAGCCGCGCAGCGGAAGCGGTCCGAGGTGGACGACACCCGTGGACGGGCTGGGAATGTAGGCAAGGTCCATGGCAGGTCCGACGCTACCTTGCCGGGCCCCGGGCACGGCAAGCGACCGCGCAACGTCTGCATAACGAGCCCCGTGGCGCGGCGCGGCCTCCGCCCTCCTCGGCGCGGTACGCCCACGAGGACACGCGGCCGCACCGACACGTGGGCGCACGGGCAGCAGGCGCACGAGCACGTGGACACCCGGAGGCGCGGACACCCGGCCCGGCGGGCGCACGAGCACGCTGACGCGCGGACACGCGACCCGGCGGACCACGCGGGTGGGCGTCCCCCGGCCGTGCCGCGGAACGCCCACCGGGAGCGCCGGCCCGTCAGGAGGCCGCGGGGCTCGGCTGCGCGGAGCCCGGCTTCTTGCCCTTGTTGGCCTCGGTGACCCACTTGCGCAGGTTCTCGGGGCTGATCTGCTCGTTGCCCTTCTGCGGGAACACGGACTCGCCGTTGAGCAGCACCGTCGGGGTGCCCCGGAAGTTCTTCTCCTGGAACGCCTGACCGGACTTGTCCACCCAGCCGTCGTGCCTGCCGGACTCCACACACTCCGTGAACGCGGGGGTGACGAGCCCCGGCACCTTGCCCGCCAGCTCGATCAGCCGCTTGTTGTCCGCGAAGGCGTCATCGGTCTCCGGCGGCTGGTTCTGGTACAGCACGTCGTGGTATTCCACGAACTTCCCGGCGTCCTGCGCGCACGCGGCGGCGTTCGCCGAGCGGTGCGATCCGTCGCCGCCCATGCCCCCGTCGATGATCGTCGCGAGGTGGTACTCGACCCTGAGCTGCCCCGAGGCGGTCAGGTCGTGGATGGTGTCCCTCATCACGTTCTCGAACTGGGCGCAGGCCGGGCAGCGGAAGTCCTCCCAGACCGTGAGCGTGGACGGCGCGTCGTCGGCGCCCGCCGGGAGGGCGAGCGCGTCCTCGCCCTGGGCGCCGCTCGGGGCGACCACCGGGCCGTCCGCGGCCGAGCCCTCGTCCTTGCCCCCGCCGCCCGCCGCGATCACGCCGACGACCGCGGCCAGGCCCAGGACGCCGACCACGGCGGCGGACACGATCAACAGGCGCCGTCGCTTCTCGCGGGCCTTCTGCAGCTCGCGATCGCGCATGAGCCGCTCGCGCGCGGCCCGCCTTCCGTCTTGGTTGTTCTCGCTCACGCCCACAGCAACGAACCGGGGAGGCGCCCATGCGCCTCCCCGGTCCCATGTCCACCCGGACGGGTGAGCCGGTCCGATCAGATCACTCGTCCGTGACCGGACGGGCCCGCCGTCAGCGCTTGCGGACGCCCTCTGCCAGCTCGGCCGCAAGCGCCCGCACCGCGGAGAACCCGGCCTCGTGGTCCTCGGCGTCGAGCAGCCGCTTGACGAAGGCCGAACCGACGATCACCCCGTCGGCGAAGCCCGCGACCTCGGCGGCCTGCTCGGCGTTGGAGACGCCCAGCCCGACGCACACGGGCATCTCGGTGCCGGCGCGGGTGCGTCCCACCAGGTCCTGGGCCTGGGCGCCGACGGACTCCCGGGTGCCGGTGACCCCCATCAGCGAGGCGGCGTAGACGAAGCCCGAGCCCGCGGCCGTGATCTCGGCGAGCCGTTCGTCCCTGCTGCTGGGCGCGACGACGAACACCGTGGCGAGCCCGTGCTTGTCGGCGTGCTCGCGCCACAGCTCGGATTCCTGGACGGGCAGGTCCGGCAGGATGCAGCCCGCGCCGCCCGCCTCGGCGAGCTCGGCGGTGAAGCGCTCGACGCCGTACCGGTCGATCGGGTTCCAGTACGTCATCACGAGCACCGGCTTGCCGGTGGCCGTGTGGGCCTCGCGGACCGTGCGCATCACGTCGGCGATCCGGACGCCGCCGCGCAGGGCGATGTCGTCGGCGGTCTGGATGACCGGTCCGTCGAGCACCGGGTCGCTGTGCGGCAGGCCCACCTCCACGACGTCGGCGCCGCCGTCGAAAACGGCCTTGATCGCCTCGATGCCGCCGTCCACCGTGGGGAAACCGGCCGGAAGATAGGCGATGAGGGCGGCCCGGTCCTCGGACTTCGCCCGCGCGAGCGTGTCGCTCAGCAGTCGGATGTTCCCGGTCACTTGGCGTCCCCCTCGATCTCCGCGACCTCGCCGGCGGCGTCCGCCTCGACGACGGCGTCCGTGCCGGCGCCGCCGTCCGCGTCGTACAGCCCGAAGTAGCGGGCGGCGGTGTCCATGTCCTTGTCGCCCCGGCCGGACAGGTTGACCAGGATCAGTCCGTCCGCGCCGAGTTCCCTGCCGAGTTCGAGGGCGCCGGCCAGCGCGTGGGCGGACTCGATGGCCGGGATGATGCCCTCCGTGCGGGAGAGCAGCCGCAGCGCCCGCATGGCGGCGTCGTCGGTCACGGCCCGGTACTCGCCGCGTCCGGTGTCCTTGAGGTACGAGTGCTCAGGGCCGATGCCCGGGTAGTCCAGACCGGCCGAGATCGAGTAGGGCTCGGTGATCTGGCCCTCGTCGTCCTGGAGGACGTAGCTGCGGGAGCCGTGCAGGATGCCGGGCTCGCCCGCGGTCAGGGTGGCCGCGTGCTCGCCGGTCTCGACTCCGTGGCCCGCGGGCTCGCAGCCCACCAGGCGCACGCCCTCGTCCGGGATGAAGGCGTGGAAGAGGCCGATGGCGTTGGAGCCGCCGCCGACACAGGCCACGGCGGCGTCCGGGAGGCGGCCGGCGCGCTCCAGGATCTGGCGCCGGGCCTCGACGCCGATCACCCGGTGGAAGTCGCGGACCATCGCCGGGAACGGGTGCGGGCCCGCGACCGTGCCGAACAGGTAGTGCGTGTGGTCGACGTTGGCGACCCAGTCGCGGAACGCCTCGTTGATGGCGTCCTTCAGGGTGCGGCTGCCGGACTTCACCGGCACGACCTCGGCGCCGAGCATGCGCATGCGGGCGACGTTCAGCGCCTGGCGCTCGGTGTCGATCTCGCCCATGTAGATCGTGCAGTCGAGGCCGAAGAGAGCGCACGCGGTGGCGGTGGCCACACCGTGCTGGCCCGCGCCGGTCTCGGCGATGACACGGGTCTTGCCCATGCGCCGGGTCAGCAGCGCCTGCCCCAGCACGTTGTTGATCTTGTGCGAGCCGGTGTGGTTGAGGTCCTCGCGCTTGAGGAAGACCCGCGCGCCGCCCGCGTGCTCGGCGAAGCGGGGCACCTCGGTCAGGGCGCTGGGCCGGCCCGTGTAGTGGACGAGCAGGTCGTCGAGTTCGGCGGCGAAGGCCGGGTCGGACTTGGCCTTGTCGTACTCGACGGCCACCTCGTCGACCGCGGCGACGAGCGCCTCGGGAATGAACTTGCCGCCGAAGTCGCCGAAGTAGCCGGCGGCGTTCGGCACCTGGCCCTCGGGGTCGGGAACGAAGTATTGACTGGGCATGCCAGAACTCCTCGTATGCGTGTGAGCCGAAGAGAAATGAGTGATGACGTGCGGTGCTGAGCGTGTCGCTCAGCGGCGCCATCGCATGCCGTTGACCTGGCCGGGCTCGTCCCCGATGACGTACCTGACCCGTCGTCCGTGCACCCGCCGGGCCGGGGCGCGGCAGCCGCGGGGACGGCAGCCGCGCGCCAGCGGGGCGTGCGGCACGCAGGCGCCCCCGGCCGCCCGGCCCGGCCGGGGAAGGCCCGGCCCGGTGGCGGTGTGCGCGCGGCGGACGACGGCGGTCACGGGGTGGGTCAGTCCCTCCCCTGCCGCAGGGCCGGGTGGGCGCCGGCGGCGACCAGGTCGGCCACGGCGGCCTTCGGGTCCCGACCGGTGACCAGCGACTCCCCGACCAGCACCGCGTCGGCGCCGGCGTTGGCGTACGCGATCAGGTCGTGCGGGCCTCGGATGCCGGACTCGGCGACCTTGACGATCCCCGCGGGGACCTCGGGGACGACCCGCTCGAAGGTGGAGCGGTCGACCTTGAGGGTCCTGAGGTCACGCGCGTTGACACCGATGATCTTGGCTCCGGCGTCCACGGCCCGCTCGACCTCGTCCTCGTCGTGGACCTCGACGAGCGGCGTGAGTCCGATCGACTCGGCGCGCTCGATCAGGGAGACGAGGGCCTCCTGGTCGAGGGCGGCGACGATCAGCAGGGCCAGGTCGGCGCCGTACGCACGGGCCTCCCACAGCTGGTAGGACGTGACGATGAAGTCCTTGCGGAGCACGGGGATGTCCACCCGGGCCCGCACGGCTTCCAGGTCCTCGAGCGAGCCGCCGAAGCGCCGCTGCTCGGTCAGGACGGAGATGACGGCCGCGCCGCCCGCCTCGTAGTCGGCGGCCAGGCCGGCGGGGTCGGCGATCGCGGCGAGCGCGCCCTTGGAGGGGCTGGAGCGCTTCACCTCGCAGATGACCTTCACGCCGTCGCCGCGCAGCGCGGCGACGCCGTCCTTGGCCTGGGGCGCCTTGGCGGCACGCTCCTTGAGCTCGTCGAGGCTGACCCGCGCCTGCCGCTCTGCGAGGTCGGCGCGCACGCCTTCGATGATCTCGTCGAGCACACTCACGCGAGCGGCCCCCTTCCGGGATGTTGATGATGGATCACTGTCGGCAATCCCGATGGTATCCGGATGAAGGCGATGGCTCCGCATCCGGTTGACAGCCCGTCCCACTACCTGGGATTTCTTCCCCGGATCAGGGGATGAGCCCCGAGCCGAACGGCAGGTTCCGGACAACCGTGAAAACGGCCAGGAGCGCGCCGAGACCCCACCACCAGACGGGCCCCAGAGCGATTCGTACCGGTTTCGCCCTGGCCGCGCGGACGAGCCACACGGCCCAGAGCACGGCGAAGACCAGGTATCCGGCGACGGCGAGGGCGTTGGCGCCGAAGGCCGTGTCCAGGTCGCCGTGGACGAAGGCGTGGGCACTGCGCAGCCCGCCGCAGCCAGGGCAGTAGATCCCGGTGAACTGCAGCAGCGGGCAGACCGGGTAGTGGCCCGGCTCGTTCGGGTCGACGGCGCCCACGTAGGCGAAGGCCCCGACGACGACGCCCATCGTGGCCAGCGGCGCCGCGAGGCGGCGGTGCAGGGGCGGCGGCGCGGGGGGCACCGGCGGCGGACCCTGGAGGTACCAGGGCCCGGGTGCGGGTTCGGGTCCCGGCGCGGCGGCGTGGGACGGTCCCGCTTCGGCGGACGGTCCCGGAACGGGGGTGGCGGCAGGTGTGGCATCCACCCCGTGATTGTCCCCGGTCGTGCGCAGAGGCGCAGCCCGGGCTCGCCGGGCCGCGCCTCTGGCGGGGATCTCCGCGGTCAGGAGGCGGTCGCCTCGGCCGCCACCGGCTGCGCGGCCGGGGTGCGGGCGGGGACGGGCACGGCCGCCTCCTTCTGCCCGAGGCCGGCGGCCTTCATCGCGACGCCGACGACCCCGCCGAGGACGACGACGCCCATGCCGGCCCAGAACCCGAGCGGGTTTGCGGCCACCATGAAGACTCCCGCGATGCTGAAGCCGATGAAGGAGATGGTGACACCGGTCCAGGCGGCCGGGGTGTGTCCGTGGCTGCTGCCCGCCATGAAGTGCTCCTCGTTGGTGTTGCGCTGGGGGTGGGTCGGATGCCCTGCGCCCCATTGTCCCGTACCCGTGGGGCTGCCGGGACGTGGGGGTCGTCACTGATCGCGGAGGGAACGTCTCACCGGTCGCCGGTGGGGTCCTCACCCCGGTCGAGGGCCTTCCACAGCTCCTCGGGCCGGTCCGGGTCGGCGGCCGGGCCGGCCCCGCGCGGGGCGCCGCCCTCGCGCTCGTAGCGCCCCGACATGGCGGGCCACGAGGAGCCGTACCGCAGGGCGAGCAGCCCGGCGGCCAGGATCAGCAGCCCGGCGACGGCGGTGACGTACGGCCAGGCCGTGTGGGCGAGGCCGTCGACGGCCGCGGCCGTGTCGCCGGTGGTCTGCCGGGCCTTCTCGTCGAGCGCCGCCCCGTCGGAGGCGCCGAGGAGGGCGGCGGCCGCGGCCCCGGCCCCGCTCAGCGCGAGCAGGGCGGACACGATCACACGGCCCGCCCGGCGGACCGCGAAGACCGCGACGAGTGCGGCGAGGCCGACGACGGCGAGCGCCGCGGGCAGCCCGGTGACGTCACGGCCGTCGGCCTCGAGCGGCACGCTGCCGGCTCCGACGGCGGCCGTGCCCTCGGCCCAGGTCTGCCCGGAGGCGAGCAGCACCACGGCGGCGCCGACGGCGCCGAGGAAGAGGGTCGCCGCGAGGCTGCGCCGGCCGCTCGCGGCGGCCCCGGCCGTCCGCTCGGTCTCTCCGCTGGAATGGGGTACGGGTACAGCAGTCACGCCCTCACTATCCCTTACGCGTCCCGCCGCCGTTCAGCCGGTTCGCGGTGTGCACGGCCCGCAGCACCGCGGCCGCCTTGTTGCGGCACTCGTTGTCCTCGGCGACCGGGTCCGAGTCCGCGACGATGCCCGCCCCGGCCTGCACATGGGCGGTGCCGTCGCGGAGCAGCGCGGTACGGATGGCGATCGCCGTGTCGGAGTCGCCGGCGAAGTCGAGGTAGCCGACGGCGCCGCCGTACAGACCGCGCCGCGACGGCTCCAGTTCCTCGATGATCTGCATCGCACGGGGCTTGGGGGCACCGGAGAGGGTGCCCGCGGGGAAGCAGGCGGTGAGCACGTCGAAGGCGGTGCGGCCCTCGGCGACCCGGCCCGTCACCGTCGAGACGATGTGCATGACGTGCGAGTACTTCTCGATCGACATGAAGTCGACGACCTCGACGGAGCCCGGCTCGCAGACCCGGCCCAGGTCGTTGCGGCCGAGGTCGACGAGCATGAGGTGCTCGGCCCGCTCCTTGGGGTCGGCGAGCAGCTCGTCGGCGAGCGCCTGGTCCTCCTGCGGGGTCGCGCCACGCGGGCGGGTGCCGGCGATGGGGTGCACCATGGCGCGCCCGTCCTCGACCTTGACCAGCGCCTCCGGGCTGGAGCCGACGACGTCGAACCCGCCCTCCTCGTGGGGGAAGCGCAGCAGGTACATGTACGGGCTGGGGTTGGTCGCCCGGAGCACCCGGTAGACGTCGAGGGCGCTCGCCTCGCAGGGGGTCTCGAACCGCTGCGACGGCACGACCTGGAAGGCCTCGCCCGCACGGATGCGCTCCTTGACGTCCTCTACGGCGGCCCGGAAGTCCTCGCCGCTCCACATGGGCCCGGTGTACGGGGGCAGTTCGGAGGCGGGGAGCGCGCGCGGCCGGCTCTCGACGGGCCGGGCCAGGTCGGCCTCCATGGCGTCGAGCCGGGCGACGGCGTCCGCATACGCCTCGTCGACGCCGGTGTCGAGGTCGTTGTGGTTGATCGCGTTGGCGATCAGCAGCACGGAGCCGTCCCAGTGGTCGAGCACGGCGAGGTCGGAGGTGAGCAGCATGGTCAGCTCGGGGAGCCGCAGGTCGTCCCTGCCGTGCTCGCCGATCCGCTCCAGCCGGCGGACGATGTCGTAGCCGAGGTAGCCGACCATGCCGCCGGTGAAGGGCGGCATGCCCTCGTCGAGGTCCTGCCGGGGGGTGTGGAGGGTCTCGACGGTCGCCCGGAGGGCCTGCAGCGGGTCGCCGTCCGTGGGGACGCCCACGGGCGGGGTGCCGAGCCAGTGCGCCCGGCCGTCGCGGACGGTGAGGGTCGCGGCGGACCGTACGCCGACGAAGGAGTACCGGGACCAGGAGCGGCCCCCCTCGGCCGACTCGAGGAGGAAGGTGCCGGGACGCTCGCCGGCGAGCTTGCGGTAGAGGCCGACCGGGGTGTCGCCGTCCGCGAGGAGGCGCCGGCTCACGGGGATGACGCGGCGGTCGGCCGCCAGCTTGCGGAACGTCTCGAGATCCATGACGTACGACCCTACTGGCCCAGAGCGAGCACGCCGGCGTCGAAGCAGGTGCGGTCGCCGGTGTGACAGGCGGCCCCGATCTGGTCGACCTTCACGAGGACGGTGTCGGCGTCGCAGTCGAGGGCGACGGCCTTCACGTGCTGGACGTGGCCGGAGGTGTCGCCCTTTACCCAGTACTCCCGGCGGCTGCGGGACCAGTAGGTGGCGCGCCCCGTGGTGAGGGTGCGGTGCAGTGCCTCGTCGTCCATCCAGCCGAGCATCAGCACCTCACCGGTGTCGTACTGCTGGGCGATGGCCGGGACCAGGCCGTCGGCGCTGCGCTTGAGGCGGGCGGCGATGGCGGGGTCGAGTGCGCTGGGGGTGCTGGTCATGCCGCCATTGTGCCGCGCCCGCGGGGGCGTGACGGGCGTGCGTCCACTGGGCGGACGTGGCGTGCCGGTCGTAGGCTGGCGGCCATGTCGACCCATGCGAAGCGTGAACGACTTCTGCTCGCCGATCTGCTGGAGGCGGCGGGCCCGGACGCCCCGACGCTGTGCGAGGGGTGGAACACCCGGGACCTCGCGGCCCACGTCGTGGTGCGCGAGCGGCGGCCGGAGGCCGCGGGGATCGTGCTGGGTCCCCTGAGGAGCAGGCTGGACCGGGTGCAGGCCGAGTACGCGGCGAGGCCGTTCGAGGAGCTGATCCGGCTGATCCGCACCGGCCCGCCGAGGATGTCGCCGTTCGCGATCAAGCCGGTGGACGAGGCGTCGAACACGGTCGAGTTCTATGTGCACGCCGAGGACGTGCGGCGGGCGCAGGCCGACTGGACGCCGCGGGAGCTGGATCCGGTGTTCGCGGACGCGCTGTGGTCCCGGCTGGAGAAGTCGGCCCGGCTGCTGGGCCGCAAGGCGCCGGTGGGGCTGGTGCTGCGGCGTCCGAACGGGCAGACGGCGGTGGCGCACCGCGGTGCCCCGGTGGTGACGGTGACCGGTGAGCCCGGCGAGCTGACCATGTACGCCTTCGGCCGGCAGGACGCGGCGCACGTGGAGGTCGAGGGCGACAAGGAGGCGGTCGACCGGGTCGGCAGGACGCAGCTGGGGATGGGCTGACTCCCACCCTGGCCGAGGCAGCCGCCAGGCTGTCGGGCCCTCGAGCCGTCAGGGACGGGCCGGGCCAAGGGTGGAACGGGAATGGGTCAGCGGACGTGGTGCCCCGCCTCGCGCAGCGCCTGCTTGACCTGGGAGATCCGCAGATCACCGAAGTGGAAGACGGACGCCGCCAGCACCGCGTCCGCCCCGGCCGCGATGGCGGGGGCGAAGTCGCCGACCCTGCCCGCGCCGCCGGAGGCGATCACCGGGACCGTGACGTGCTTGCGGACGGCCTCGATCATCCGGGTGTCGTAGCCGTCCTTGGTGCCGTCCGCGTCCATCGAGTTGAGCAGGATCTCCCCCGCGCCCAACTCGGCCGCGCGGTGGGCCCACTCGACGGCGTCGATGCCGGTGCCGCGCCGTCCGCCGTGGGTGGTGACCTCGTAGCCGGACGGGGTGACGGTGCCCTCCGGGGTGCGGCGGGCGTCGACGGACAGCACCAGCACCTGGCGCCCGAAGCGCTCGGCGATCTCACGGATCAGCTCGGGCCGGGCGATCGCCGCGGTGTTGACGCCGACCTTGTCGGCGCCGGCCCGCAGCAGCTTGTCGACATCGTCCGCGGAGCGGACCCCGCCGCCGACCGTGAGCGGGATGAACACCTGCTCGGCGGTGCGTCGCACCACGTCGTACGTGGTCTCCCGGTCGCCGGAGGAGGCCGTGATGTCGAGGAAGGTGAGCTCGTCGGCGCCCTCCGCGTCGTACAGCTTGGCCATCTCGACGGGGTCGCCCGCGTCGCGCAGGTTCTGGAAGTTGACGCCCTTGACGACGCGGCCGTTGTCCACGTCGAGGCAGGGGATGACTCGGACGGCGAGGGTCATGCGCTCTCCCCGCGGTACGCCTCGACCTCGACCTCGACGACCAGCCGCGGGTCGACGAACCCGGAGACGATGAGCATCGACGCGGCCGGGCGCACACCGCCGAACAGTTCCTTGTGGGCCCGGCCCACCTCGTCGACGTCCCGGGCGTGCGTGAGGTACATCCGGGTGCGTACGACGTGCTCACTGTCCAGACCCAGCTCCTTCAGCGCGGCCAGCGCCGCGTTGAAGGCGTTGACGGCCTGGTCGTACGGACCGCCGTCGACGACCACGCCGTCGACGACCGAGGTGCAGCCGGACACCAGCACCAGGCCGTTCGGCAGCTCGACCGCGCGGGAGTACCCGAAGGCGTCCTCCCAGGGGCCGGCGGAACCGACGCGTCGGATGTCGTCGCTCACCGGGACACCGCCTCCAGGGCCTCTTCCAGCGTGAACGCCTCGGCGTACAGCGCCTTGCCGACGATCGCGCCCTCGACGCCGATCGGGACGAGCCCGGCGAGCGCGCGCAGGTCGTCGAGGGAGGAGACGCCGCCGGAGGCGACGACCGGCTTGTCGGTTGCGGCGCAGACGTTGCGCAGCAGTTCCAGGTTGGGGCCCTGGAGCGTGCCGTCCTTGGCGATGTCGGTCACGACGTAGCGGGCGCAGCCCTCGGAGTCGAGCCGGGCCAGGGTCTCGTAGAGGTCCCCGCCGTCACGGGTCCAGCCGCGGCCGCGCAGGGTCGTGCCCCGTACGTCCAGGCCGACCGCGATCCTGTCGCCGTACTCGGCGATGACCTTGGCGACCCACTCGGGGGTTTCCAGTGCGGCGGTGCCGAGGTTGACCCGGGTGCAGCCGGTGGCGAGGGCGGCGGCGAGCGAGGCGTCGTCGCGGATGCCGCCGGACAGCTCGACCTTGAGGTCCATGGCACCGGCCACCTCGGCGATCAGCTCCCGGTTGTCACCGGTGCCGAAGGCGGCGTCCAGATCGACCAGATGCAGCCACTCGGCGCCCGCCCGCTGCCAGGTGAGGGCGGCCTCCAGCGGGGATCCGTAGGAGGTCTCCGTGCCGGACTCGCCGTGGACGAGGCGGACGGCCTGGCCGTCGCGGACGTCGACGGCGGGGAGGAGTTCAAGCTTCTGAGCCATGATCAGAGGGTCTCGATCCAGTTGGTGAGCAGCTGGGCGCCGGCGTCGCCGGACTTCTCGGGGTGGAACTGGGTGGCCCACAGGGCGCCGTTCTCGACGGCCGCGACGAAGGGCTCGCCGTGGGTCGCCCAGGTGACCTTCGGGACGGCCATGGCCGCGCTGGTCGCCTCGAAGTCCCAGTCGCGCACGGCGTAGGAGTGCACGAAGTAGAAGCGGGCGTCGGCGTCGAGGCCGGCGAACATCTCCGAGTCCTCGGGGGCCTTGACGGTGTTCCAGCCCATGTGCGGCACGACCGGGGCATTCAGCGGGCCGACGACCCCGGGCCACTCGTCGAGGCCCTCGGTCTCGACGCCGTGCTCGATGCCGCGCTCGAAGAGGATCTGCATGCCCACGCAGATGCCCATGACGGGGCGGCCTCCGGAGAGCCTGCGGTCGACGACCCAGTGGCCGCGGGCCTCCCGCAGCCCCGTCATGCACGCGGAGAAGGCGCCGACGCCCGGCACGAGCAGCCCGTCGGCGTTCATCGCCCGGTCGAAGTCGCGGGTGATCTCGACGTCCGCGCCGACGCGTGCGAGAGCCCGCTCGGCGGACCGTACGTTGCCGAAGCCGTAGTCGAAGACGACGACGTTCCTCCGCCCGCTCATGACCACACGTCCAGTCGCAGGACGCCGGCGGCGAGGCACATGGCGGCGCCGACGGACAGCAGCGCGATCAGGCCCTTGGGCATCTGCTGCTTGGCGAAGGAGATGATGCCGCCGATCAGGAAGAACCCGACGACGATCAGAACCGTGGAAAGCCCGTTCACGACTAGAGGGCACCCTTCGTGGACGGCAGGATTCCGGCTGCGCGCGGGTCGCGCTCCGAGGCGTAGCGCAGCGCCCGCGCCAGCGCCTTGAACTGGCACTCCACGATGTGGTGGGCGTTGCGTCCGTACGGCACGTGGACGTGGAGCGCGATCTGCGCCTGGGCCACGAAGGACTCCAGTATGTGCCGGGTCATCGTGGTGTCGTACGCGCCGATCATCGGTGCCATGTTCTCCGGCTCGGTGTGCACGAGGTACGGGCGGCCGGAGAGGTCGACGGTCACCTGGGCGAGCGACTCGTCCAGCGGCACGGTGCAGTTACCGAAGCGGTAGATGCCGACCTTGTCGCCGAGGGCCTGCTTGAAGGCGGCACCCAGCGCGAGGGCGGTGTCCTCGATGGTGTGGTGGCTGTCGATGTGCAGGTCGCCGTCGGTCTTGACGGTCAGGTCGAACAGACCGTGGCGGCCCAGCTGGTCGAGCATGTGGTCGTAGAAACCGACCCCGGTCGCCACATCGACCTTCCCGGTGCCGTCGAGATCGATCTCGACGACGACAGAGGTCTCCTTGGTGGTGCGCTCGACGCGTCCTACCCGGCTCATCGCTTCTGCTCCTTCGGGGGTGTGGGGGCGTCCCCCACGGAACTCTTCAGTGCGCGCACCGCATCGAGGAACGCGTCGTTCTCTTCGGGGGTACCGGCGGTCACCCGCAGCCGGCCCGGTACGCCGTTGTCACGGACCAGGACCCCCCGGTCGAGGATCCTCTGCCAGGCCGCGTGGGCGCCGCCCTCGCCGTCGAACCGCCCGAACTGCACGAAGTTGGCGTCGGAGTCGGTCACCTCGAAGCCGATGGCGCGCAGCCCGTCCACCAGCCGGTCCCGCTCGTCCTTGAGCCTCTCGACGTACTTCAGCAGCGTATCGGTGTGCTCCAGGGCGGCCAGGGCGGTGGCCTGGGTGACGGCCGAGAGGTGGTACGGGAGGCGTACCAGCTGCAGGGCGTCGACCACGGCGCGGTGCGCGGCGAGATAGCCGAGACGCAGTCCCGCGGCGCCGAATGCCTTGGACATGGTGCGCGAGACGACGAGGTTCGGCCGGCCCTCGATCAGCGGGAGCAGCGAGGGCCGGTGGCTGAACTCGACGTATGCCTCGTCGATGACGACGAGCGCCCCCGCGCCGTCCGCCCTGGCCTGCTGGGCGGCCTCGTACAGCGCGAGGACCGTCTCCGGTGCGACGGCGGTGCCGGTGGGGTTGTTGGGCGAGGTGATGAAGACGACGTCGGGCCGGTGCTCGGCGATCGCAGCCGCGGCCGCCCGTTCGTCGATGGTGAAGTCGTCGTTGCGCGGGCCGGAGATCCAGCCGGTGCCGGTGCCGCGCGCGATCAGCGCGTGCATCGAGTACGACGGCTCGAAGCCGATGGCGGTGCGCCCCGGCCCGCCGAAGGTCTGCAGCAGCTGCTGGATGATCTCGTTGGAGCCGTTGGCCGCCCAGACGTTCTCGAGGGCGACCGGGTGCTTCCCGGTGCGGGTGAGGTACCCGGCCAGTTCGGTGCGCAGTTCTACCGCGTCCCGGTCCGGGTAGCGGTTGAGGCCACGCGCGGCCTCGCGCACCCGCTCGGCGATCCGCTCGACGAGCGCTTCGGGCAGCGGGTACGGGTTCTCGTTGGTGTTCAGCTGCACGGGCACGTCGAGCTGTGGCGCGCCGTACGGCGACTTGCCACGCAGCTCCTCGCGGATGGGCAGGTCGTCGATGCCGATGTCGGTCGTGCTCACTTGCTCGAGGGCACCTTCCAGTCGAACCTTGCCTTCACGGCGGCGCCGTGCGCCGGGAGGTCCTCCGCCTCGGCGAGGGTCACCACGTGGTGGGCGACGTCGGCGAGCGCCTCGCGCGTGTAGTCGACGATGTGGACGCCACGCAGGAAGGACTGGACGGACAGACCGGAGGAGTGGCAGGCGCAGCCGCCGGTCGGCAGCACGTGGTTGGACCCGGCGCAGTAGTCGCCGAGGGAGACCGGCGCCCAGGGGCCGACGAAGATCGCACCCGCGTTGCGCACCCGGTCGGCCACGGCGGCAGCGTCGGTGGTCTGGATCTCCAGGTGCTCGGCGCCGTACGCGTCGACGACGCGCAGGCCCTCCTCGACGCCGTCGACGAGGACGATCGCGGACTGCTTCCCGGACAGGGCCGGGACGATCCGGTCCTCGACGTGCTTGGTCGCGGCGATCTGGGACTCCAGCTCGCGCTCGACCGCGTCCGCGAGCCCGGGCGAGTCGGTGACCAGCACGGCGGCGGCCAGCGGGTCGTGCTCGGCCTGGCTGATCAGGTCGGCCGCGACGTGGGCCGGGTCGGCGGTGGCGTCGGCCAGGACCGCGATCTCGGTGGGACCGGCTTCGGTGTCGATGCCGATACGGCCCGTGAAGTAGCGCTTGGCGGCGGCGACCCAGACGTTGCCGGGGCCGGTCACCATGTTCGCGGGCGCACACCCGTCCGGTCCCGAGGTGCCGTACGCGAACATCGCCACGGCCTGGGCGCCGCCCACGGCGTACACCTCGTCGACGCCGAGCAGCGCGCAGGCGGCGAGGATCGTCGGGTGCGGCAGTCCGCCGAACTCCTTCTGCGGCGGGGAGGCGAGCGCGACGGACTCGACGCCGGCCTCCTGCGCGGGCACCGCGTTCATGATCACGGACGAGGGGTAGACCGAACGGCCGCCCGGCGCGTACAGCCCGACCCGCCCGACCGGAACCCACTTCTCGGTCACCGTGCCACCGGGCACGACCCGGGTGGTGTGCGCCTCGCGGCGCTGGGCGCGATGGACGGTCCTGGCCCGGCGGGCGGACTCCTCCAGGGCGGCCCTGACCTCGGGGTCGAGCTGTTCGAGCGCCTCCACGAGGGCCTTCTCTGGCACCCGCACCCGGTCCAGGAGCACGCCGTCGAACTTCTCCGCGTACTCGATCAGCGCCGCCGTCCCGCGATGCCGCACGTCCTCGCAGATGGGCCGCACCTTCTCCAGGGCGGCTTCCACGTCGAACTCGGCACGGGGCAGCAGGTCGCGCAGCGCGGCGCCCTCGGGGAGGGCGTCGCCGCGGAGGTCGATACGAGAGATCACGGCTCAATTCTCTCAGACGGAATCCGCGTACCGGCCTTCCGTATCACTGGCTGATACACGCCCACCCGTCTGACGGTCACGGGACGTGAACCGCGTGCTCCCCCGTGGGACCCGGGGCCCCGGGCGGCCGGCCCGCCCCGCACGGCACCGATGTCGGTCATGACCACTCGTGTTCAGTGCGTTACCCAGCGGGAAGAACGGCAGTACGAGACCGGGTAGGCGGACCGGGGGAAAGCGAGGGAGCGGCATTGACCGAGCCGCAGGGCGTCGACATGCCCAACGATCTCACCACGGCGGAACGCACGATGTGGACCTCGTTCGAGTACGGAATGACCTGCGATCTTCGCGACGGCAATCCGCTGCTGAACGACCCCTTCTCCGAACTGGAGTGGGGCCCCGGGCGGAGCGTCCGCGCCGATGTGATCGCGTTGCTGCTGCTCAGCGGCCCACCGGCGCGCCCGGGGCGGGTCTGTGCGCTGAAGCTGCTGGGCGCGTACGTGACGGGGAAGCTCACGCTCGCGGGCGGCACGATCGCCCCGTACGTCGAGCTGACCGGGTGCCGTTTCGAGAGCGAGCTGACGCTGCCGGAGTCGCGGTTCACCACGCTGCGGCTGCTGGGGTGCGCGATGCCCCGGCTGGAGGCCGCCCGGCTGCACACCGAGGGCGATCTGCATCTTCCGCGCTGCCGCGTCGAGCAGGGAATACGGCTCACGGACGCGCAGATAGGCACGGATCTGCTGATCAACCAGATCCGGGTGCGGCCGGACCGGCACGGCAGGGCCATCACCGCCGACGGCCTGTCGGTCGGTCAGGATCTGCAGGCCGAGCTGATCGAGACGTACGGGGAGGTCAGTCTGCGCGGCGCGAAGGTCGGGGTGTCGCTGAGCCTGCGCGGAAGCCGGCTGCGGGCGGCCGAGGGCCGGCGCGCACTGAACGCCCCCCAGCTGACGGTGGAGCGCACGCTGTACCTGACCAGGGCGTGGGTGGACTGCGCGGGCGACCAGGGCGCCACTCCACCGTTCGGTCTCTCCTTCGACGCCCCGGGGCACCGGGCGGGCGCTCGGGAGCAGCGTTTCGAGTGCCATGGCGGCGTGCGGCTGGACGACGGCCGGTTCGGTGACGCCGTCGACCTCCACCACGCCCGGTTCGTGCTGTCGGGCGCGCGCCGGGAGGAGCTGTCGCTGCGCCGGATCGTCACTCCGGAGCTGCGCTTCACCGGGGAGCGGCCGGAACAGGGGCGCGTGGTGCTGAACGGGGCGAAGGTCGTCACGCTCATCGACCACTCGACGAGCTGGCCGGGTCCGGGCGGGCTG
The DNA here is from genome assembly GCF_005795905.1 of Streptomyces marianii. Taxonomy (NCBI): domain Bacteria; kingdom Bacillati; phylum Actinomycetota; class Actinomycetes; order Kitasatosporales; family Streptomycetaceae; genus Streptomyces; species Streptomyces marianii. The sequence continues at coordinate 6,504,166 of NZ_VAWE01000001.1, read as the reverse complement.
GCGATGGGCGGGTTCGTCTACGAGAACCTCGTGCCCTACAGCCGCTTCCCGCTCGCGCGGCGACTGGAATGGGTCGCCGCGGCCACTCCCGAGTACCAGCCGGAGCCGTACGAGCGGCTGGCGACCGTACTGCGCAACAGCGGGGAGGACGCGGACGCCCGCGAGGTGCTCCTCGCCAAGCAGCGCCGCCGCCGCGAGACGCTGCCGCTCGCCGCGAAGCTCTGGGGCTACGTCCAGGACTGGACGGTCGCGTACGGTTACCGTCCGGGCCGCGCGGCACTGTGGATGGCGGTGCTCTGGGCCGCCGGCGCGCTGGCGTTCTCCCGCTACGCCCCCGACGCGATGAAGCCGGGCGAGAATCCCGAGTGGAACCCCTCGCTCTACGCCCTCGATCTGCTCCTGCCGGTGATCAATCTGGGCCAGGACGGCCACTGGCGGCTGGAGGGCCACTGGCAGTGGGGCGCCGCGGCGCTGGTGCTGCTGGGCTGGATACTCGCGACGACGGTGGCGGCGGGCGCGTCCCGGCTGCTGAGACGCAGCTGAGCGGTGCCCGGCCACCGGGGCGCGGAAGGCGCTCCCGTCGAGCGTGTCGCGCGCCCCGAATGCACCGCGAATGCGCGCTCCTTTGCGTTTTCTTGACCCGAGCCAGGACAACCATTCCACCTCCTACCAAAACTTCACAGATGCCCTCTGGCGCGACCCCGACCTGCGGCTTTCAATGGTCCGCACCATGTCTCTGCTGCGCGCCCTGATCAGCACCGCTCGTATGGTCCGGCACACCCCGCGGCTCGCCGACGGACTGCCCCCGGACGATGCGGTCCTGCTCGACGCCCCGGACGGGGATCTCGGGCCCGCGCTTCTGGCCGCCGCGCTCGGCGATCACGAACCGGCCGCCAAGCTGCTCGCCACCACCCGGGGAGCGGCCGAGTGGGAGAACCGCGACCGCTACGTCGTACGGCTCGCGGCGTTCGCGTACAACAGGCCCGACTGGCTCGCCGGCTGGCTCGCCGCCACGCCGCGCGACCCCGACGCCCTGCTCGTGAAGGCCGAACTCGAAGTCCGCAGGGCCTGGGGGTCGCCCGCGAGCGTCGAGCGGCTGCGCGAGGTCGGCCCCCTCGTCCACGCCGCGGCCGAGGCCGACCCGCGCGACCCCGTCCCCTGGCGGCTGGCCCTGGACCACGCCCGCGGCACGCACGCCACGCACACCGCCTTCGAGGCGCTGTGGGGGCAGGCGGTGCGTCGTTCCTCGCACCACTACGGCTGCCATGTCGCCGCGCTGCGCTACCTCTCGGCGGTCTGGCACGGCTCGCACCGGGAGTGCTTCGACTTCGCCGAGCGCGCGGCCGAGGACTCCCTGCCCGGCTCGCTGGTGCAGGCCCTGCCGGTGCGCGCCGCCCTCACACTGCTGCTCGCGGGGGGCGTCACGGCCGTACAGACGGACCGGATCGACACGGCCGCCGACCGGGCGGCGGAACTGTCCGCCCGGTACCGGCCCGGTGACCCCTGGCCCGCCGAGGTCCGCAACCTCCTCGTGTACGTGCTGATCGCGCGGAGCCGCTGGAACGAGGCGCTGGAGCAGTTCCGCTCGATCGGCCCGTACGCCACGTCGTTCCCGTGGAGCCAGGTGACGGACGATCCGCTGGGCCAGTTCCTGGAGGCGCGGGACGGGGTCCGCATCGAGGTGGCGTCCTCGACGCCGATCCGCGGCGGGCGGCGCGTCCGCTCCGCCGGCACGGCCGTTGCCGGCCAGGGACGGGCGGCCGGACGCGCCGTGCCCGGCGACCACTACGCTTGACCGCTGTGACCACCGCTCGCCTGCCTCTCTTTCCGCTCAACGCGGTGCTTTTCCCCGGCCTCGTGCTGCCGCTGAACGTCTTCGAGGAGCGTTATCGCGCCATGATGCGCGAGCTGTTGAAGACCGACGAGTCCGAGCCCCGCCGGTTCGCCGTGGTCGCCATCCGCGACGGCCGCGAGGTCGCTCCGACCGCGCCCGGGATGCCCGACCAGACCGCCCGGCCCGAGAAGGGCCCCGCCGCGGGCTTCGGCCCGGACCCTCTCCAGGCGTTCCACCGCGTCGGCTGCATCGCGGACGCCGCGACGATCCGGGAACGCGCCGACGGCAGCTTCGAGGTGCTGGCCACCGGCACCACCCGGGTCAAACTGCTCTCGGTCGACGCGAGCGGACCGTTCCTGACGGCCGAGCTCGAGGAGATCCCGGAGGAGTCGGGGGAGGGCGCGGGCATGCTGGCCGAAGGCGTGCTGCGGGCGTTCCGCAACTACCAGAAGCGGCTGGCCGGGGCGCGGGAGCGCTCACTGTCGACGACCTCGGAGCTTCCGGACGAGCCGTCGGTGGTCTCGTACCTGGTCGCCGCCGCCGCCGTGCTCGACACGCCGTCGAAGCAGAAACTGCTGCAGGCTCCGGACACGGCGACCCGGCTGCGCGAGGAGCTGAAGCTGCTGCGGTCCGAGACCGCGGTGATACGTCATCTGCCGTCGTTGCCCGCGGTCGATCTGACCCGCTCGCCGACGAGCCCGAACTGAGCCGGACCGACCGGGGCGAGGGAGTAGCAGGACCGTGGCGAAGAAGGCCAGGAAGCAGCAGGGAGGCACGCCGGCAACGGTGGCGCTGACGGCCGCGGGTACGGCGTTCACCGTGCACGCGTACGAGCACGACCCGGCGTCCCCGTCGTACGGGGAGGAGGCGGCACAGGCACTGGGCGTGGCGCCGGAGCGGGTCTTCAAGACGCTCGTCGCCGACGTGGACGGAGAGCTGACGGTCGCCGTCGTGCCGGTCGCCGGGCAACTGGACCTCAAGGCGCTGGCCACGGCGGTCGGCGGCAAGCGCGCGTCGATGGCCGACCCGGCGGCGGCGGAGCGCACCACGGGCTACGTCCGTGGCGGCATCTCCCCGCTGGGCCAGCGCAAGCGTCTGCGCACGGTGCTGGACGCCTCCGCCTCCGCGCACCCGACGATCTGCGTCTCGGCGGGCCGGCGCGGGCTCGAGGTGGAGCTGTCCCCCTCGGACCTGGCCTCGCTGACGAACGCCGTCCTGGCACCGATCGGGCGCGTGTAGCGTCACCGAGCGCGCTACCCCGCGGCCTCCTGACGCCCGGGGCGCGCTCGGTGCCCCGCGTACGCCGCCCGCGGTCCCCCGGTACGGACCCCGTTCAGCGCCTCCGCGTGCACCGCCCGCGCCCCGCACGCCCCCTCGACGGCCGGCCCGTCCTTCGCTACGCCCGAAGGACATGCCGACCCGAGGAGGTGCAGTGTCCAAGCGCACGCGCAAACGGAAGTGGCGGCTGAGGAAGCGCCGGGCGAACCACGGCCGTCGGCCGGCCTGACGAGCGACCGTCGCCGTCCCGCCTCCTCCGGGCGGCGGGACGGCGACGGCTCGCCGCGCGGACGCCGAGCCGCATGCCTCGACCACGCGGCAGCGCGGGGGCGTCGACCGGCACGACGTGGGCGCCGCGGCTCCGCAGGCGGCATGCTCGGCGGCCGCGGGGCGACGCATGCGGGGTGCTCGCGCGGGCGGCCCCGCCGCCGACCGCCCCCGACCTGCCGGTCCCCCCTGCCGGCCGGACGACGAGCACGAGGTGCGCGGGGCCCGCCCGGGGCACAGGGCCGTGTGTGAGCGCGAGCCGACCGCAGAACCGCAGTGAGCGGCGGCCCGCTCGGCGCGGGGCCGCGCGCGAGAACCGTCACCGGTCGGCGGTGGCCACGAGCCCACCCGTCAAACCGGCCCGACGCACCGGGCCCCGCCCGCCGGGCGGTCAGCGCCGGTGTTCCGGGCCCAGCGGAGGCCACTCCGGCTCGGGGTCGCGCGGGGCGAAGAGGGCGGTGAGGGCGAGGTGCACGACCATCGCCGCGATGGGCCAGGCCAGCAGCGCGCCCTTCGCGCGGAGGCGGAGCGGCGCGTCGAAGACGACGCCCTGGCCGACCGCGCGGGCGTGGGCGACGACGTCCTGCTCGGGTCCGAGCAGATAGCCCGTGCCCCAGGCGACAGCGGACGCGAGGACGCCGCCGAGGGCGAGCGCGGCGACGACAGCGATGCCCCCGCGGCGGTTGAACCAGAAGGTGACCGCTGCGCTGAGCACGCCGAAGCCGAGCGCCAGCAGGACGAACGTGCCGTCCGCGCCCGCCGCCTCCTCGCCTTCGGTGTCCGCGAAGAAGACCGCCTTGTCGGTCGAGACCAGCGGCACCTTCGGAGCCAGCCACAGCCACAGCAGACCGAGCACGATGCCGGCGAGCGTCACGGCCACCAGGACGACCGCCGCCCGGCGCAGTTCGCTCCTCATCTCCAGCCCTTCTCCGTCCGGGTCCGGCGCGGGATGCGGGTGGCTCCGGGACGAGTCGTGCGGGGCGGGCCGCTGGGGCGGCGTCAGGGGTGCTGTCACCCTGACATCGTGCCAAACGTCCCTGTGGCCCGCCTCACCGGCCGTGACTCAGCGGACCGCGGCCCGCCGGTACGCCCGGGTCGCGACGGCCAGCGAGACCACCCCCACGGCCGCACAGACCGCGAGGTCCATCGCGACCGTCGGCCAGTGCGGATGGGCGTCGAACGTACGGGCGAAAGCCTCGACTCCGTACGTGGACGGCACCAGATCCCGCGCGAGCGCGATCGGCCCCGGCAGCCGCCCCGCCGGGAGCACCCCCAGCAGCAGGGCCGCGGACATGCCCAACTGACCGAGGAGCGTCGCCAGTTCCTGGCGTGGCGCGAGCAGCCCGAGTGCCGCGCCGAGCCCGGCCAGCGCGGCGCCCGCGAGCGGGATCACCGCCACGAGTACCCACAGATGGGTCAGGGGCAACCCGAACAGCACCGAGCCGACGACCGCCGTCACGGCCGTTCCCGGCACGGTGAACGAGGCGTAGGCCCCCGCCGCCCCGAGCACCACCGCCGCCGGCGGCACCGGCAGCGTCGCATAGTGGTCCAGACCACCGGAAGCGCGAAGCTGGCCGAAGTACTGGGCCAGCAGATTGAGCGCGACGAAGGCCACGACCAGGACGGACGACCCGGCCACCACGGCCCGCGCCTCCGCTCCGCCATCGACCACACCGCGCATCAGCACCATGATCCCGACGGACTGGAACGTGGCGACGAAGAGCAGCGGTATCCGCGCGACACGGGCCCGGGACAGCTGGGCGCGGTACACCGCAGCGAGCGCCGGCAGCAGCCGGGCGCGCGGGGCGAGCGGCGCGGCACCCCCTTCTTCGTCCCCGGATCGGGCGCCGTACGCCCCCCGCACACGCGCGGAAACGGCCTCCGCAGGCACGATGCTCACCTGGCGCTGCTCCTGTTCGGTACGGACGACGTCGGTGCGGGCGACGGCTCACGTCTCACGCCTTCACCAGCCCTTTCGTCGCGTGGCCGCCGAGCGCGAGGTACACGTCCTCCAGGCTCGGCGTGGCCAGGGCGAAGTCGTCGAGGGCCGAGAACGCCTCGCCGCCGGTCACGGCGGCCACGGCCGCCCGGGCCTCGTCCGGGGCGAGCCGGAGGACCCAGCGGCGCCCGGACTCCTGGGCGGACGGCCGGAGCGCGGCGACCTCGGGCACGTCGAGCGGGGCCCGCTCGCGCCAGACCAGTTCCACCCGGACCTCGCCGGCCACGCGCTCCTTGAGCCCGGCGGGCGTGTCGCAGGCGATCACCTTGCCCCGTTCCAGCACGGCGACCCGGTCGAGAACGGTCTCCGCCTCGATGACGTTGTGGGTGACGAGGAGGACGGTCACTTCGTTCTCGGCGCGCCGGCGGTCGACGGCGGCCCAGACCGCCCGCCGCGCGACCGGGTCCATCCCGGTGGTGGGCTCGTCCAGCACCAGTACCGGACGCTCCCCCACCAGAGTGGCGGCGAAGCACGCGAGCCGCCGCTGCCCACCGGAGAGCTTCTTCAGGGGCCGCCCCGCGAGGCCGGTCAGGCCGAGCTCCTCCAGGACCGTGTCGCGTTCGGCACGCGCCTGCCGCGCCCCGAGCCCGCGCAGCCGGCCCGTGGTCTCGGCGGCGAGGGCGACGGTCAGCTCGTCGAGGGCGGTGGACTCCTGGCCGAGGTAGCCGATGAGCCGCGACGCCCGCTCGGGGTGGCGTACGAGATCGTGGCCGAGCACCTCGACGGTGCCGGAGTCCGGGCGCATCAGACCGGTCAGCTGCCGGACGAGGGTCGACTTGCCGGCGCCGTTGGGGCCGAGCAGCCCGAAGATCTCACCGCGCCCCACGTCGAGGCCGATCCCGTCGTTGGCACGCACCTCGGGGGTCGCGGGAACCCCCCGCCGGGCACGCGCGGCGGGGTACGTCTTGACCAGATCCCGCACCACGCACACCGTACTCACGAGGGACGAGCCTAAGGGGTCGCCCGGCCTAGTCCCCGGCCGGGGCGCGTTCGGTGGCCGCTCGGACATCGATCTCCCGCCAGAATCCGGCCCTGATGGCGTAGCGGTCGTGTTCGTCGATCTGGTCGTCCTTGTGCGCGAGGAGCCCGAACCGGGCCGCGTACCGCAGCAGTTCGCCGTCGATGCGGTGCGGGACGCGCGGGTACATGCCGGACAGCTTCTCCACGTGCGCCGGGTCCGGCAGCCGCTCCATCCAGCGCCGGGCGAAGACCTGCCCCACCTCGAAGGGGTCACCGCCGACGGTGGTGATGTCCTCCTCGCGGTCCGCCCAGCGCTGCTCGGCGCTGGTGAGCTGGGCCAGGGTGGGCAGGGACGCCGCCTCCGGGGACTCGGCGGGCGCACCGGCGCCCGGGCGTTCGATCCAGCCCTTGTCGGAGGACCAGCGCAGGGTCGCCCCGGCGGCCGGATGGCGCTCGGCCTGGCCGGACGGGCCGCGCAGGCCCGCCAGGTCCTTGGGGGTGGGGACCCCCTTCGTGTGGTGGTGGGCGACGGGCTCGGCGGCGCCGTTCTCCGTGCCGCTCGCGGCTGACGCGGCCGGGGGCGCCGCGCCGTTGCCGCCCGCCGCCGGGGCGGCGGTCTCCTCAGAGTGTTCCGTGGCGGACGGCGCCGACTCGGGAAGCGGGGCGGAGAGGATGGCCGCGATCTCGGGTCGGGGCGCGGGCGGCGGGGCGCAGACACCGGTGAGTTCCTTGGCGCGCACCGCCTGGGTGATCCAGGCACGGTCGAGGACGCGGCGTTCGTCGGCCTCGGCGACCAGATCCTCCGACTGGTTGTAGTCGCCGTCGGCGGCCTGGACGGCCCAGAGGTGGACGGCGACGCCGTGCTCCTTCGCGGACATCAGTCCGGGGAGCAGATCGCCGTCCCCGGTCACCAGCACCACGTCCGAACAGGCCCGGTTCCTGGCGAGTTCCGTGAGCTCCGCGTGCATGGCGGCGTCGACGCCCTTCTGCGCCCAGCGGCCGTCGCTGCGGGTGAGCGCGCCCAGCCGGACGGTGACCCGGGGCATGACCCGGAGGCGGCGGTGCTCGGGCTGGGGAACCCGGTCGGGAGCGCCGTCGAACCAGTAGATGCGCAGCAGGGGGCGCTCGGTGTCGGCCTCCGCGCGCTCGCGCAGGGCCTGGATGAGGGCGGCGTGGTCGACGGTGATGCGGGAACGGGCCGGTTCCCCGGCGAGGAGGCTCGCGGCGGCTCCCAGCAGATAGCCGGCGTCCACCAGGACGACGCAGCGGTCCACGCGTTCCACCCTCTTTCGGGAACCTCGGGATCGGAGTTGCTTCGGGTTTCCTTCGAGTCTGCCCGAACGCCGCAGGGTTGACCGCCGGAACTCGATCATCGGCGTGGCGGGGAGTGAAGCCGCACCGTAACAGCAGCCCGTTACTCACTGCAACGATCCGAAGTGCGCAGAGTATTCGGCTATGTGAGTCTGAGGACGGCCCTGGCCCCTACATCCCACGGGAGGCATCACCATGGCCAAGAACAAGAACCGAGAACGCAAGGCCCAGAGCGGCTCCCCCGGTGAGCGCGGCGGCCAGGAGGCCCGTACCCCCGAGACCCAGGCGGACGCGCCGATCGCGACGGGCGTGGCCCACAAGGGGCGGCAGAAGCGCTTCGGCCACAACTGACGCGTCACGCCCGGCATACGGTTTCCCTGTGTGACGTATGCATGAGGGGCGCGCCCGGCCGTCGGGCGCGCCCCTCACATGCGCCGCGCCCCTCGCTTACGCCGCCCGCCGTGCGCTGTCGGCGGGCTCCCGCCCATCGGATCCGGATCCCGCACGTGCCGGGCCGCGGCCGTCAACGGCCCGGGCACCGCGCGGTCACGGCCCTCAGCCCGCCAGGCAGGACGGGCCGAGCAGCACCTTCAGATCGCCGAACAGCGCGGGATCGGGCTGGACCCGGTGCCGGTCGAGACGCAGCACCGTGGTCTTGCGGGCGCCCTGGAGCTTGATCCGCACCTCCGTGTTGCCCTTGTGGTGGCCCAGGATCTCGCCGAGCCGGCTGATCATGGGCGGGTTGACCTTCACCGTCGGAATGGTGATCACCACGGGCGCGTTGGTGCCCGCCGAGGAGAGGTCGGGGACCATCAGCTCCATCGCGACCAGCCGCGGGACGTCCTCGCGCTTGTCGAGCCGGCCCTTCACGAAGACGACCGTGTCCTCGACGAGCTGGGTGGACACCAGCTGGTACGTCGCCGGGAAGAACATGCACTCGATCGAGCCGGCCAGGTCCTCCACGGTGGCGATGGCCCAGGCGTTGCCCTGCTTGGTCATCTTCCGCTGCAGGCCCGAGATGATGCCGCCGATGGTGACGACGGCGCCGTCGGAGTGCTCCCCGCCGGTGAGCTGCGCGATGGCCGCGTCGGTCTTGTCGCTCAGCACGTGCTCGATGCCGAAGAGCGGGTGGTCGGAGACGTACAGGCCGAGCATCTCGCGCTCCTGGGCGAGCAGGTACGACTTCTCCCACTCCACGTCCGAGAACTCGACGTCGAGCCCGAAGCCCGGCTCACCGCTCGACTCGTCGCCCATGCCGCCGAAGAGGTCGAACTGGCCCTCGGCCTCCTTGCGCTTGACCGCGACCACGTTGTCGATCATCGGTTCGTGCTGGGCGACCAGGCCCTTGCGGGTGTGGCCCATCTCGTCGAAGGCGCCGGCCTTGATGAGCGACTCGATGGTCCGCTTGTTGCAGACGACCGCCTCGACCTTGTCCAGGAAGTCGGGGAACGTCGCGTACTTCCCCTTGGCCTTGCGGCACTTGATGATCGAGTCCACGACGTTCTGCCCGACGTTCCGGACGGCCGTGAGGCCGAAGAGGATCACGTCGTCGCCCTGGGCCGCGAAGTTCGGCTCCGACTCGTTCACGTTGGGCGGCAGGACCTTGATGCCCATGCGGCGGCACTCGTTCAGATAGACGGCGGACTTGTCCTTGTCGTCCTTGACCGAGGTGAGCAGCGCCGCCATGTACTCGGCCGGGTGGTTGGCCTTGAGGTAGGCAGTCCAGTACGAGACGAGGCCGTAGGCGGCGGAGTGCGCCTTGTTGAAGGCGTATCCGGCGAAGGGGACCAGCACGTCCCACAGGGCCTGGATGGCCTCGTCGCTGTAGTCCTTCTTCCGGGCGCCCTCCTGGAAGAGGACGAAGTTCTTCGCCAGTTCCTCGGGCTTCTTCTTGCCCATCACGCGGCGGAGGATGTCGGCCTCGCCGAGGGAGTAGCCGGCGATGATCTGGGCGGCCTTCTGCACCTGCTCCTGGTAGACGATCAGGCCATAGGTGACGTCCAGGACCTCCTTGAGCGGCTCCTCCAGCTCGGGGTGGATCGGGGTGATCTCCTGCTGGCCGTTCTTGCGGAGGGCGTAGTTGGTGTGCGAGTTCATGCCCATCGGGCCCGGCCGGTAGAGGGCCGACACGGCGGAGATGTCCTCGAAGTTGTCGGGCTTCATGAGCCGCAGCAGCGAGCGCATGGGGCCGCCGTCGAACTGGAACACACCGAGGGTGTCGCCGCGCTGCAGCAGCTCGAACGTCGTGGGGTCGTCGAGCGGCAGGCTCAGGAGATCGATGTCGATCCCCTTGTTGGCCTTCACCATCTTGACGGCGTCGTCCATGATCGTGAGGTTGCGCAGGCCCAGGAAGTCCATCTTCAGCAGGCCGAGCGACTCACAGCTCGGGTAGTCCCACTGGGTGATGGTCACCCCGTCGGTGTGCCTCACCCACACGGGGACATGGTCGGTGATGGTCTCGCTGGACATGATCACGCCGGCGGCGTGCACACCCATCTGCCGGACCAGGCCCTCCACGCCGCGGGCGGTGTCGATGACCTTCTTGACGTCCGGCTCGTTCTCGTACATCCCGCGGATCTCGCCGGCCTCGCTGTAGCGCGGGTGCTGGGGGTCGAGGATGCCGGAGAGCGGGATGCCCTTGCCGAGGACGTCGGCGGGCATGGCCTTGGTGAGCCGGTCGCCCATCGCGTACGGGTAGCCGAGCACGCGGGCGGAGTCCTTGATGGCGTTCTTGGCCTTGATGGTGCCGTACGTGCCGATCATGGCGACCTTGTCCGCGCCGTACTTCTCCGTCACGTACCTGATCACCTCGACGCGCCTGCGCTCGTCGAAGTCGATGTCGACGTCGGGCATGGAGACGCGCTCGGGGTTGAGGAAGCGCTCGAAGATCAGTCCGTGCGGGATGGGGTCCAGGTCGGTGATGCCCATGGCGTACGCGACGATGGAGCCGGCCGCGGAGCCCCGGCCGGGGCCGACCGCGATGCCCTGCTTCTTCGCCCACATGATGAAGTCGGCGACGACGAGGAAGTAGCCCGGGAAGCCCATCGAGATGATCGTGTCCATCTCGTACTCGACCTGCTTCATGCGGTCGTCCGGGATGCCGTCGGGGAACCTGCGCTGCATGCCGCGCATGGTCTCCTCACGGAACCAGGAGACCTCCGTGTGCCCCTCGGGGATGTCGAACTTCGGCATCAGGTCGCGCTTCTCGAACATCCCGGTCGTGTCGACCTGCTCGGCGACCAGCAGCGTGTTGCGGCAGCCCTCCTGCCAGGCGTCCGACGAGTCGATCGCGTACATCTCGTCGGTCGACTTCAGGTAGTAGCCGGTGCCGTCGAACTTGAAGCGGTCGGGGTCGGAGAGGTTCTTGCCGGTCTGGATGCACAGCAGCGCGTCGTGGGCGCCGGCCTCGTGGGAGTACGTGTAGTGCGAGTCGTTCGTGACCAGCGGCGGGATGCCGAGCTTCCTGCCGATCTCCAGCAGCCCGTCGCGGACGCGGCGCTCGATCTCGATGCCGTGGTCCATCAGCTCCAGGAAGTACCGGTCCTTGCCGAAGATGTCCTGGTACTCGGACGCCGACTTCAGGGCCTCGTCGAACTGGCCGAGACGCAGCCGGGTCTGGAGCTCGCCCGAGGGGCAGCCGGTGGAGGCGATCAGGCCCTCGGACCACTGGGAGATCGTCTCCTTGTCCATCCGGGGCCACTTCTGGAGCCAGCCCTCGGCGTACGCGTCCGAGGAGAGGCGGAAGAGGTTGTGCACACCCGTCGCGTTCGCCGCCCAGATCGTCTTGTGGGTGTAGCCGCCGGAACCGGAGACGTCGTCCCGTTTCTGGTGCGGCTGGCCCCACAGGATCTTCCGCTTGTTCCGCCGCGACTCCGGCGCGACATAGGCCTCGATGCCGATGATCGGGGTGACCCCGGCCTTCTGCGCGGTGTGGAAGAAGTCGTATGCGCCGTGGAGGTTGCCGTGATCGCTCATGGCGATGTGCGTCATGCCCATCTCGTTGCAGGCATTGAACATGTCCTTGAGCCGCGCGGCACCGTCCAGCAGCGAGTACTGGGTGTGGACGTGAAGGTGCGTGAAGGGCGGCTTGGTCACGACGGGAGGCCTCCAGGACGGTCTGGGTGGACAGCGTGGAAGTCTATGCCTCCGCACCGACAGAAGGGGCCGGGCACCACGACCCGGCGGGGAGTCGCAGGTGGGCGCGCCGGGCACTCGGCACTACCGTCGTGCGTTGAGTGGGACGGAACACCCGTCCCTCACGACATGCACCAGGAGGCACCCAGCGATGTCGGTCCACCAGCCCCCGGCCGGCGAGCGCGGTGAGGAGATCCTCTCCGTGTTCGGCACCGCCTTCGGCGAGCTCCTGGCCGCCGACCCGGCCGCGTTCCGGGTGAAGTTCCGCAAGATGGCGGCCTCGGCCTTCGCCTTCTACCGGGGCTCGGCGAGCCTGTTCTACGCCGACCTGGAGCGCGAGCAGCACGCCGGTCCGTACCTGGACGAGCGGACCAGCCGGGTGTGGATCCACGGCGACCTCCACGCCGAGAACTTCGGCACGTACATGGACTCCAACGGTCGGCTGATCTTCAACGTCAACGACTTCGACGAGGCGTACGTGGGCCCCTTCATCTGGGACCTCAAGCGGCTCTCCGCCTCGCTGGCGCTGATCGGCTACACGAAGGCCCTCGGTGACGAGCAGATCACCGAGCTGGTGCGGATCTTCGCCGCCGCCTACCGCGAGCGCGTCCACGCCCTGGCGACCGGAGCGAAGAACGACGAGGTGCCGCCCTTCACCCTGGACACGGCGGACGGCGCGCTACTGGAGGCGCTGCGCAGCGCCCGCTCGCTGACCCGCTTCGGGCTGCTGGACTCGATGACCGAGATCCGCGACTTCGAACGCCGTTTCACCGGGGGCGGCGGGGCGATCGAGCTGGACGCGGCCACCCGCTACAAGGTGCTGGCGGCGTTCGACGGCTATCTGGAGACCCTGCCCGAGTCCAGCCTCGCCCGGCCCGACTCGTACCGCGTGAAGGACGTGGTCGGACGGCGCGGCATCGGTATCGGCTCCGCCGGTCTGCCCTCGTACAACATCCTGCTCGAGGGCAACAGCGACGCCCTCGAGAACGACGTCGTGATCTACATGAAGCAGGCCCAGACCCCGGCGGTGTCCCGGCACATCACGGACGAGCGGGTGCGGAGCTACTTCCGGCACGAGGGGCACCGCACGGTGATCTCGCAGCGGGCCCTTCAGGCCCACGCGGACCCCTGGCTGGGCTGGACGGAGCTCGACAACTCGGGTCAGCTGGTCGCCGAGGTCTCCCCGTACGCGGTCGACCTGGACTGGTCGGACATCGACGACCCGGAGGAGATCGCGGCGGTGGTCGCGGACCTCGGCCGGGCCACGGCGACCATGCACGCGGCCGCGGACGACGAGAGCGGCCACTCGCTGGTGCCGTTCTCGACGGAGCGGGCCATCGACGCGGCGATCGCGGCGGACGAGGACGGCTTGGGGGACCTGCTGGTGGACTTCGCGCACGACTACGGCGCCCGGGCCCGTGCCGACCACCAGATCTTCCTGGACCTGTTCCGCAACGGCCGGATCCCCGGGTTGTAGGCCCGGCCGGGCCGGGGACCGCCTCGGCCCGGCGGAGCGGCGGCCGCGGGGCCCGCCATGGACCTCGCGGACGGAGAGCGGCACGACGGCCGGGCACGCACGGAGGGCAACCACAAGGCGGCGGCCCGGCACGCACGAAGCGACCAAGGGACGGCGACCGCCCGGCACATGGGAACGGCGACCGCGGTCGCCCGTCCCGGACGGGCGACCGCCGCAGGGAGGCCGGATCCTTAGCAGCCCCTTACCGAACGGCATGGCACACTCCAGACGATGCCGGATTCCTCCCCGCGGGCGGTCCCGGGACCGGCAGTGCGGACGTCCACCAGTCAGGAGCCCCGTGCAGATAGGCGAGACCCGGCTCAGAGGGCTGCGGGCGGCGGTTTTCACGGCACTCGTCGTGACGCTGTCCGTGGCCTCCCATGTGCTGCTCTCCCGGGCGCCGCTGCCGCTGACGACCGTCGCGGCGGTCGCCGGCGGAGTGTTCCTGGTCACGTACGCCCTGGCGGGCCGGGAGCGGGGGTACGGGCCGATCGCGGCCGCACTGGTCCCCCTGGAACTGGCCGCGGACACGGTCTTCACCGCCGGACAGCACGTCTGTTACGGCGCCGCGGGCGGGCCCGTCGCCGGGTCGCTCCGCGCGGTCGGCGTGGACGTGCTCTGCGGTGGCAGCGCCGGGGCGCGGCTACCCGGTGTGGCGGCGGCCGACGGCCGGCTCGCCGCGCTGGTCGACTCCCCCGATCCGTATGCGCCCTGGCTGCTGCTCGCCGCCCACGTCTCGGTCGGGCTGCTCGCCGCGGCCTGGCTGCGCCACGGCGAGTCGGCGCTCGCGGGTCTGCTCCGCACGGCGGCCCTGGCGGCGTTCCGGCCGCTGCTGACCGCCGTCGCCGTCGTGCACCGCCGCGCCGCCGCCGCCCGCCCCCCGGTGCGGACGGCGGCCCGCCCGGCCCTCGCCCGTACCCGCCACTTCGTGCACTCCGTGCGACGGAGGGGACCACCTCTGCCCGCTCCGGCTCACGCCTGAGCCCCGGCACGTCCCCGACCGACCCCTTTCACACCTTCCCCACGGAGAAAACGATCATGAGTGCACGCAACAGCCGCGCGAACAAGGCCGCCGCCCGCGAGCGTCTGCGTCTGGAGCGCGAGCGCCAGGCCAAGAAGGACAGGATCAGGCGGCAGGTCGTCGTCGCGGCCTCGACCGTCGCGGTCCTGGCGGCCGCGGGCGGCATCGGCTACGCCGTCATGCAGGCCAACAAGCCCTCGGCCTGGGAGGCTGCGAAGAACGCGAAGGTCGTCAAGCCCAAGAACACCGAGGGAGAGAACGGCACCACCGTCGTCATCGGCAAGCCGGCCGCGAAGAAGACCCTCGAGGTCTACGAGGACTCGCGCTGCCCGGTCTGCGCGACGTTCGAGCAGGCGGTGGGCGAGACCGTGAAGAAGGACGTGGACGCGGGCAAGTACAAGCTGAAGTACATCGGCGCGACGTTCATCGACAAGAGCGACAACGGCGAGGGTTCCAAGAACGCCCTCTCCGCCCTCGGCGCGGCACTCGACGTGAGCCCCGAGGCCTTCATGGAGTACAAGGCGGCCCTCTACTCCGCGAACTTCCACCCGGAGGAGAGCGACGACAAGTTCGCCAAGGACGCGTACCTGCTGGAGATCGCCGACTCGGTGGACGCGCTCAAGAACAACGCCGGGTTCAAGAAGAACGTCGAGAACGGCACGTTCGACTCCTGGGCGCTGAAGATGTCGAAGACCTTCGACGACAGCGGGGTGACCGGCACGCCGACCCTGAGGATGGACGGCAAGAAGGTCGTCGCGGAGGGCAGCGACAGCGCCCCGATGACGGTCGAGCAGTTCAACGCGGCGGTCGACAAGGCGCTCAAGAGCTGACGGCTCAAAGAGCCGGTCCCCGACGCGGGCCGTGTGCCCGGGAACTCCCCGGGCACACGGCCCGCTCGGCGTTCGGGCACTGCGCCGGCGGCCTGGGCACGTCGCTCCACCGCGGACTCGCCCCGGGCGCGCCGCTTCCCGCGCGGAGCCCGCCGCGCGCCGTCGCCCGGCCCACCGTCAGGCAACGGCGCGCGGACAAGCGAAAACGCGCAGGCGAACTTTCTCGAATTCGCCTGCCCGTTCGCCTTACCGGTCAGTAGTCTGACCGCCCGTGACCACAAGACTCACCTCAACCCCCAGCCGCCGCTCGGTCGTCAAAGCCGCTGCCGCCACCGCTGTCGCCACTGCCGCCGCCGCTCCCGCGCTCGCGGCCGCATCCCCCGCCTCCGCCGCCGAACAGGGCACGGCCTTCCTCCACGGGGTCGCCTCCGGGGATCCGCTCCCCGACGGCGTGCTGTTGTGGACCCGGGTCACCCCGGCCCCCGACGCCCTGCCCGGTTCCGGCAAGGGCCCCGACACCGAAGTGAGTTGGGAGATCGCCGAGGACAGGGGCTTCACCAAGGTCGTCGCCGGCGGCCGGACCAACGCCACCGCGGCCACCGACCACACCGTCAAGGTCGACGTCAGAGGGCTCTCCCCGGCCACCGCCTACTTCTTCCGCTTCGCCTCCGGCGGCACCGTCTCCGCCACCGGCCGCACCAGGACCGCGCCCGCCGCCGACGCCGCCGCGCCCGGGGTGCGCTTCGGCGTGGTCTCCTGCGCCAACTGGGAGTCCGGATACTTCGCGGCGTACCGCCATCTCGCGGCCCGCGCCGACCTGGACGCGATCCTGCACCTCGGCGACTACATCTACGAGTACGGCACCGGCGGCTACCCGGCCGACGAGTACGTCGTGCGCCGGCACGAGCCCGCGCACGAGATCACGACCCTCGCCGACTACCGCGTCCGGCACGGCAAGTACAAGACCGACGCCGACCTCCAGGCACTGCACGCCGCCCATCCGCTCGTCGCGATCTGGGACGACCACGAGATCGCCAACGACGCCTGGGCGGGCGGCGCGGAGAACCACACGCCCGGCACCGAGGGCGACTACGCGGCCCGCGCCGCGGCGGCCAAGCGGGCCTACTTCGAGTGGATGCCCGTGCGCACCTCCACCGAGGGCACCGTCTACCGCCGGCTGCGCTTCGGCAAGCTGGCCGACCTGCATCTGCTGGACCTCCGCTCGTTCCGCTCCGAGCAGGCGTCCGTGGGCAGCGGCAAGGTCGACGACCCGGAGCGCACGATCACCGGCCGCGCCCAGCTGGACTGGCTCAAGTCCGGCCTGGCGTCCTCGGACGCCACCTGGAAGCTCGTCGGCACCTCGGTGATGATCTCGCCGGTGGCCTTCGGTTCCGTACCCGCCCACCTGCTGGGGCCGATCGCCGAACTGCTCGGCCTGCCCAAGGAGGGCCTCGCGGCCAACGTGGACCAGTGGGACGGCTACACGGACGACCGGAAGGAGCTGCTGAAGCACCTGACGGACCGGGGGATCGAGAACACCGTCTTCCTCACCGGCGACATCCACATGGCATGGGCAAACGACGTGCCGGTGAAGGCGGCGACGTACCCGCTGTCGCGGTCGGCGGCCACCGAGTTCGTGGTGACGTCGGTGACCTCCGACAACCTGGACGACATGCTGCACGTCGCCCCCGGCACCGTCTCGCTGGTCGCGGCCACCGCCGTCAAGGTCGCGAACCGCCATGTGAAGTGGCTCGACATGGACCACCACGGCTACGGCGTCCTCGACGTGACCGCCGAACGGTCGCAGATGGACTACTACACCGTCTCCGACAAGACCCGGCCCGACGCGACCGCGGCCTGGACCCGCTCGTACCGGACGCTGAACGGAACGCAGAAGGTCGAGCGCGTCAACCAGCCGGTGCGCTGAGGCCGCACCCCCCGCGGTGGTTCCCCTAACCTGGCGCCATGAATGCGCCGGGGGAACTGGTCGACGGGCGGTTCGAGCTGATCGAGAGGCTCGGCAGCGGAGGCATGGGCACGGTGTGGCGGGCCCGCGACACCGTGCTCCACCGTGAAGTCGCCCTGAAGGCGGTCAGATCCGACGCCTCCGCTTCCGCGGCCGTACGCGAACGCGTGCTGCGCGAGGCCCGGGCGCTCGCCCGGCTGAACCACCCGAACGTGGTGACGGTTCATCACATCGTGGACGCCGAACCGCATCCGTGGATCGTGATGGAGCTGGTGCCCGGGCTCTCGCTCCAGGACCGCCTGGCCCAGGGGCCGCTGACCCCGCCCGAGGCGGCGCGCATCGGACGGCAGGTGCTCTCCGCGCTGCGCGCCGCGCACGCGGCCGGCATCCAGCACCGGGACGTCAAGCCCGCCAACGTCCTGCTCCGCCCGGACGATGCCACCGGGCACTCCGGCACCGGCGGCGACACCGCCGTGCTCACCGACTTCGGGATCGCGGCGCTGCAGGGCTCGACCGCACTGACCGCCACGGGCGAACTGATCGGCTCGCCCGAGTACATGGCGCCCGAACGCGTCCGCGGCCTCGACGACACCCCGGCATCCGACCTCTGGTCGCTGGGCCTGGTGCTGTACGTGGGCGTGGAGGGCGTCAGCCCGCTGCGCCGACCGACGACACTGGCCACACTCGCGGCCGTGCTCGACGAGGCGGTGCCGCCGCCGGTGCGTTCCGGACCGCTCGCACCCGTACTCCAGGCCCTGCTCGTACGGGACCCGGCGGACCGGCCCGACGCGGCACGGTTGGACGCCATGCTGGCGCAGGTCGAGACGGGGACGGCGCCGTACTGGGCGCAGCCCACGATGACGACGGCGACACCGCCGCCCGGGCCGGTGCCGGGACCGGTTCCGCCGGTGCCGACCCGGCTGGACAACCCGCGGGCGACGGCCCCCCAGCCGTCCTCCCGGCTCCCGGAGGGCAGACCGGCGAACCGTGCGCCCCTCGTCGCCGCCGTCATCGCCGTGGCCCTCGCGATCACGGCCGCCGGCGCGGTCGCGCTGGCGCTGCGGGATCCCGGCGGACGGGCCACGGACGATGCGAAGGGCCCGGGTGGGGCATCGGGCCCCTCGGTCCACGCCTCCGCCGCACCCGCCTCGAGCACGGCACCGAGTCCGAGCACGCCGCCGGCGCCGACGGTCACCGTCACCGCGTCGGCGACTCCGAGCACTCCGGCCGATCCCGCCGCGTCCCCGCCGTCCTCGGGTCGCTGGATCGCGCAGCTCTTCTCCGAGCCCGTCGGATCCGGCACGGCCGCCCGCGACGTCCGGCTCGCCCGGATCCGCGAGACGGTCCCCGAGGCCCGGTACCTGCGCAGCGACGACTACGCGTCACTGCGGCCCGGCTACTGGGTGATCTACGCCGAGGGACCGTTCGACGACGGCCGGGCCGCGCTCAGGTTCTGCGCCGAACGCGACCGCACCACGGCCGACAGCTGCCTGGGCCGCTATCTCAGCCCCCACGCGGCCGACTCGGCGCTCCAGTGCCGTCCCCCGGCGGACAACCCGTCGGGGCGCTGCGGCCGCGACTAGAAGGGCCGCGTACCACGCGGCCGATAGCCATCCCCGAGGTGCCGACCTGCGCAAACGGGACTAAACTCGGCAGTGGAAAGCCGCACTGAATGGCACCGCCGGCCGACCCGGTTCACACGGCCTGTTGTACGGATGTCCACCGTGCGTCCGCGGGATCGAGCCTGTGCCTTCTGCACGCGCGGCAACCCTGAGACCGCTGTACCGCACGTCCCACTGTGTGCTGCGGCGGCCATCAACCTCACACTCCTTCAGCGGAGTACACGGGAAAGATGTAACGAAGGGTATTCCCCATGCGAGTACAACGCGCGAAGCGTGTCATCGCGGCGTCCGCTGCCAGTCTGCTGCTGGCCGGAGGAGTCGCGCTTGGCGCGGCGGGCACTGCGTCCGCGTCCAACAGCAACGGCAACGACAACTGCAACAATGGCAGTTACAGCTGGGGCTATGGCGACGACGACAACTGGTGGGGCAACGACAACGGCCGCGGCGGCTACGGCAACGGTCACGACAACGACCGCGGCGGCTACGGCAACGACAACGGCCGCGGCGGCTACGGCAACGGTCACGGCAACGACAACGGCCGCGGCGGCCATGGCAACGGCCGCTGAGCCCTAGACCCCAGAGACAGAAAACCACGACGTGTGGTTCCGGCAGCGGAGCCACACGTCCGCCGCGTCGCGTATCCTCGCGCGGCGCCTGCCAGTGGAAGTGTTCAATGACGCCGACATCCCCGGAGCGCAGGCCCCTCCGGGTGCCGGGCCTCCGGTGCGCTGCCCGGACCTCTCCGGCACGCGAACCCCCGGTCGCACGTCACGCGGTCACACGGTCCCCTCGGCCTCCCCCAGCGTCTCCAGGAAGCCGAGCGCCACGCGCCACGTCCGACCGGCCGCCTCCTCGTCCCAGTCCGGAAGGTCGGGGTCCGTGTACAGGTGCCCGGCGCCGGCGTAGCGGTGCACCTCGACGTCCGCGCCCGTCCTGCCCATGCGCAGGTACCAGGCGGTGAGCCAGTCGTCAGGCTCGAACGGGTCCGGATCGGCGACGTGCAGTTGTACGGGCAGGTCCTCGGCCCGCGCGTTCTCCGCGATGTCGGACGTGCCGTGCAGCAGCAGGAGACCGCGGGCCTTCTCGTCGCCGAGGGCGAGGTTCTGGGCGATGGCCGCCCCCAGGGAGAACCCCGCGTACACGAGCCCGCGCTCCGAGTGCGGCGCGGCGGCCACGATCGCCCGCTTCAGCAGCTCGTCCACCCCGACCTCGTCCTTGTACACCCTGCCCTCCTCCACGGAGTCGTACACCCGGCCGTCGAACAGATCCGGGGTCCACACCCGGTGACCTGCATCTCGCAGGCGCTCGGCGGCGGCGAGCACGGCGGGGCGCACGCCGTACGTCGAATGGAAAAGCATGATGTCCATGCGGTCAGGTTACGTTCGAGGGCATGGAGAACGTGCTGCGCCCGTTGATCGTCCTCGTCGGCTCGGTCCTGCTCACGCTGCTGCTGGGGTGGCTCGCCGATCTGCTGCTCCGGCGCGCGGACGCCCGCCACAGCGAGACCCCGCTGTGGGGGCTGCTGCGCCGCTGCCGGGTGCCGTTGCAGGTGGTGGTGCTGACCGGGCTGTTGCGAGGGACCTACACGGAGACCGCCGTCGAGGTCGTCGAACGGAACGAGGCCTTCATCGGCCATGTCCTGACGCTCGTCCTCATCGCCGCCTCGGCCTGGCTGGTGGTGCGGATCGCCGCGGCGGTGGTGGAGGCCTCGTACTCCCGCTTCGCCGCCACCTCCCGGGACCTCGCGCGGGTACGCCGGGTCCGCACCCAGGTCGCGCTGGTCCAGCGGATCGTCACCGCCCTGGTCGCCGTGGTGGCCTTGGCGTCGATGCTGCTGACCTTCCCCGGCATGGACAAGCTGGGAGCCTCGCTGCTGGCCTCCGCCGGTGTCCTCGGTATCGTCGCCGGTGTCGCGGCCCAGTCCACGCTGGGCAATCTCTTCGCCGGATTCCAGATCGCCTTCGGCGACATGGTGCGCATCGGGGACACCGTCGTCGTGGACGGCGAGTGGGGCACGGTGGAGGAGGTGACGCTCACCTTCCTCGCGGTGCGGACCTGGGACGAGCGGCGGATCACGATGCCTGTGTCGTACTTCACAAGCAAGCCGTTCGAGAACTGGTCGCGCGGCGGTGCGCAGATGACCGGGACGGTCTTCTTCCACCTCGACCACACGGCACCGGTGCACGAGATGCGTGAGAAACTCCACGACGTCCTGCGCGAGTGCCCGGCCTGGGACGGCCGCGACTGGTCGATCGCGGTCACGGACACCACACCGAACACGATGGTGGTGCGCGCCGTCGTCACCGCGAAGGACGCGGACGACATCTGGACGGTGCGGTGCGCCGTGCGCGAGCAGTTGATCGCCTGGCTCTGCGACCACCACCCGCACGCCCTCCCGCGCATCGCCACGTCCCAGGCGGTCCCCCCGCCCGCGACGCACACCCAGCCCGACACCCCCGCCCAGCGGACCGGCCGCGGGTAGCGTGCTGGACCGCTCCCGGGCGTCCCGTCGGGGTGGACGTCGCCTGACGCGGCACTAGGGCGAGTTGCGAAAGTAGCTCCGTCCGCCCGTAGGGCGGGGCCTGCGGCGTCTGGTGCATGGGGCCTCCCCCCGGCCCTCCGGGCCGAGGGGAAGATCGCAAGGCGGAGGATCATCCTCGTACTGGACGTACTCGGATGACTCCGACAACGCAGCGAGCGTGCGTGCCAGGCGTCGCGGGCCAGGAGGGACTTTCGCCACACGCCCTAGTGGCCGCGCTCCGCGCCGCCGTTGACCTGGACGACCTGGGACGTGATGTGGGACGCCGCGTGGGAGGCGAGCCAGTGGAGGGTCCGGGCCACGTCGCCGGGATGGCCCGGCCGGCCCGTGGACGTCTCGGCGATGAGCCGCATGCGGCGATCCTCGCCGATCCCGTCGCCGAAGAAGCCGGTCTCCTCGACGTAGCCGGGCGCCACCAGGTTGACCGTGATGCCGCGCGGCCCGAGCCGGCGGGCCAGGTCGTGCGCGTACGGGTGCAGAGCTGCCTTGGACGCCGCGTACGCGCCCGAGCCGGACCCCCGATAGGCCGCGATGGAGCTGAGGAAGAGCACGCGACCTCCGGGCGTGGCGAGGTGGCCCTCGAGTGCCTCGGTGAGGAGCACGGCGGTGAGGGTGTTGAGGCGGAAGTTGAGGGTCCAGTCGTGGGCGACCGCCTCCAGCGGGTCCTCGTACTCCGGCCGGTCCTCCAGCCCTCCGTTGCCGCCCGCGCTGTGGACGAGCACGTCCACCGTGCCGTACTCCCGGGCGGCGAACCCCGCGGCGCGGCGGGCCCCTTCGGGCTCACTGAGATCCGCGGCGCAGTAGCGCGCGCCCGGAATCCGCTCGGCCGCCCGCGCGAGCACCTCCTCGCGGCGCCCCAGCAGCAGTACCCGCTCGCCGTCAGCGGCGAACACCTCCGCCGTCGCGAGCCCGATTCCCGTACCCCCGCCACTGATCACCACGGTGCGCGCCATGAGCCGATCCTACGGCCGGCCGACCGCCCGGCGCCGGTCCGAAACCGCCCCGCCCGCGCGGCCGGTTCGTGGCGTGCCGCGCCCGAGCGGAGGTGCTCAGCGCGGACTGCGGACGTCCAGGCGCAGCAGGACGCGTTCGACGACCCCCGGGGCGGCCCCGGCTCGCTGCGTGCGGCCGGCACCTCGTGCCGGGCGGGCGACAGCGGGTTCAGGAGCGGCGCGGGCAGTCCGAGCCGCTCCCCGAGCGGCACGGTGATCACGGCCCCGGCAACAGCACGAACAGCGGGGCCGGTTGGTCCACGAGCACCTGTGGAACGGTCGGCTCTCCGATCAGCACATCCGGCGTGCCATGTGTTCCTCCCGACTCATCCGCATACGCCCGACCGGTCCGTCTGCTGTACGCCCGTCACCGGCCCGGGGCGGGGCACGCATTCGCCGCCCCGGCAACGGTCACTTCGGTGTCCGGCGGGGGCGTACGAGCGCGGCGGACGGTGCGGGCAGGGCGGGACTCGGGCGGAACGGCCGTCAGAGCGCTCGGCGCATGGCCCGGTGGGGGATGCCCGCGTCCGGGAACTCGGGACCGTAGGCCTCGTATCCCAGGCGCTCGTAGAACGCGAGCGCCTGGGTCTGCGCGTGCAGGTCGACCGCGGTGAGGCCGCGCTCACGGGCCGCGGACTCGATCGCGCGGACGAGTGCCACCCCGACGCCCCGGCCGCGCGCGACCCTGGTCACCGCGAGCCGCCCCAGCGAGCCGACCGACGGGTCGCCGCCGGTCCTGCCGGCCGCCGCCGGGCCGTGCAGCAGACGGCCCGTGCCCAGCGGGCCCTCCGGGCCGACGGCCAGGACGTGGATCGTGTCCGCGCCCTCGGCGTCGTACGCGTCGTACTCGATCTCCTGGGGCACCCGCTGCTCGACGACGAACACCTCCTTGCGCACCCTGAAGCAGGCCTCACGGTCCGCGGGATCCGTCGCCTCCCTCACGGCATAACCGCCCGGGGCGACGCCTTCCGGCGGGCGTTCCGCGTCCCCGCTCATGCGCTCTCCGCCGCGATCCGGTCCAGCGCCGCCTGCAGGTCCTCGGGATAGTCGCTGCCGAACTCGGCCCACCGGCCGTCCGCAGGATGCTCGAACCCCAGGCGCACCGCGTGCAGCCACTGCCGGGTCAGCCCCAGCCGCCGCGCCATCGTCGGGTCCGCCCCGTAGGTGAGGTCGCCGACGCACGGGTGCCGGTGGGCGGACATGTGAACCCGGATCTGGTGCGTGCGGCCGGTCTCCAGTTTGATGTCCAGCAGCGAAGCGGCGCGGAACGCCTCGATCAGGTCGTAGTGCGTGACGGAGGGCTTGCCCTCCGCGGTCACGGCCCACTTGTAGTCGTGCTGGGGGTGGCGGCCGATGGGCGCGTCGATCGTGCCGCTCAGCGGGTCCGGGTGGCCCTGCACCAGCGCGTGGTACCGCTTGTCGACCGTGCGCTCCCGGAACTGCTGCTTCAGCAGGGTGTACGCACGCTCCGACTTGGCGACCACCATCAGCCCGGACGTGCCGACGTCCAGCCGGTGCACGATGCCCTGCCGCTCGGCGGCGCCCGACGTCGAGATCCGGTACCCCGCCGCGGCCAGCCCGCCGATCACCGTCGGCCCCGTCCAGCCGGGGCTCGGGTGGGCGGCCACACCGACCGGCTTCACGATCACCACGATGTCCTCGTCGTCGTGCACGATCTCCATGCCCTCGACCGGCTCGGCGACGACCTGGACCGGCGCGGGGGCCTGCGGCATCTCGACCTCGAGCCAGGCACCGCCGCGCACCCGCTCGGACTTGCCCACGACCGAGCCGTCGACCTGGACCTTGCCCCCGGCGGCGAGCTCGGCCGCCTTCGTCCGGGAGAAGCCGAACATGCGCGATATGGCGGCGTCGACGCGCTCGCCCTCGAGACCGTCGGGAACGGGCAGGGTGCGGGTTTCGGGAATCGTGCTCACCCGTCGAGTATGCCTTGTCGGTCCCTGTGACCGGGCCCGCCTGTGGACAACCGGGCCCCGGGCCGCCCGGACCGGGCCGCCTGTGGACAACCGGACTCGGGTCCGCCCCGACCGCGGCCCCCGCCGCCGGTTCGGTCCCGTGACCGTCGCGGCCGGAGTCCGGCCGCCTCAGTCCTTGTGGACGGTGCCGTCCGGGTCCAGGCCCTTGAAGGACAGGATCACGATGAGGATGCCGCCGCACACGATCGCCGAGTCGGCCAGGTTGAACACGGCGAAGTGCTTCGGCGCGATGAAGTCGACGACCGCGCCCTCGAAGACCCCCGGCGAACGGAAGATCCGGTCCGTGAGATTGCCCAGCGCCCCGCCCAGCAGCATGCCGAGCGCGATGGCCCACGGCAGGCTGTAGAGCTTGCGCGCCAGCCGCGCGATCACCACGATCACCACCGCCGCGATGATCGTGAAGATGATCGTGAACGCCTCGCCGAAGCCGAACGCCGCTCCGGGGTTGCGGACCGCCTCGAACCGCAGCCAGTCACCGATCACCTGGATCGGCTGGTGGTGCTCCAGCTTGGCGACGACCACCATCTTGGTGACGAGGTCCAGCGCGTAGGCCACGGCGGCCACGGCGAACAGGGCGAAGATCCGGCGCCTGCCCCCGGGCCGCTCGGCGGGAGCCGCCGCCTCGTCGTCTACGTCCGGCGTACCGATGATGCGCTCCGCCTCTGCCACGTGAGTCCCTCAACCTAGGTGCCGACTGGTCACGAGGGTACGGCACACACGTGCGGACCCGGCTCCGGACACCGTGGAGGGGGCCCGGAGCCGGGGGCGGGCTCAGCCCCGACGCTCCTGCTTCTGCTTGTCCTCCACGCACAGCGTGGCCCGGGGGAACGCCTGCATCCGCGCCTTGCCGATCGGGTTGCCGCAGATCTCGCAGAGGCCGTACGTACCCGCGTCCAGCCGGTGCAGGGCCCGCTCGCTCTGCTCGACCATCTCGCGGGCGTTGGCGGCCAGCGCCATCTCGTGCTCCCGGGTGATGTTCTTGGTG
The DNA here is from genome assembly GCF_005795905.1 of Streptomyces marianii. Taxonomy (NCBI): domain Bacteria; kingdom Bacillati; phylum Actinomycetota; class Actinomycetes; order Kitasatosporales; family Streptomycetaceae; genus Streptomyces; species Streptomyces marianii. The sequence goes on along the minus strand of NZ_VAWE01000001.1, from coordinate 6,478,918 downwards.
CCGGTGTCGGCCTGGTCGTCCCCGGCGCCGTCCCCGGAGTCCCGCATCAGCCCGGTCAGCGCCTCCTCGGAGTGGCTGATCTCGGCCTGCAGCCGGGCCAGCTCGCTCTCCAGCTCGGCGCGCGCCTCGGCGACCTCCTCCGTCGTCCACGGGTCCTCCCCCGGCCGTACGGCGAGGTCTCCCGGTGCCGCGGCGACACGGGCCTGCGGCACCGGCGACGCGGTGTCCTCCGCGGCCGTACCGGACCCGCCCTCGCTCTTCTTGGCTGCCACCGTCCTGGCTCCCGTCTGCTTCGCGGCCTCGACCGCTTCCCCGGCCGCCGTGGCGGCCTTCCTGGCGCCTGCCCTCGCAGTCGCCTTCCTGCCCGGCGCCTTCGCGGCCGCGGCCGCCGAGCGCCCCGCCGTCTCCGTGCCGGCCGCGGTCTTGCGCGCGACCGCGCTCTTCCTCGTACCCGCGGCGGTCTTCCTGCCTTCGGTGGCCTTCGAGCCGGCGTCCGGAGCCTTCGAGCCCGTGCCCGAGGCCCTCCCGGTACCCGTGGCCCCCGAACCGGCGCCGGCCCGCGCGGCGGCCCGCGCGGTCGCCTTCCTCGCGGCCTTCCGGCCCGGATCCCTCGCCGGTGCCTCCGCGGCTTCCTTCGCCGGCTCCGCGGCCGCTTCCGCCCGCCGCTTCCCCGCCTCCTCGGCCGGGTGCTCCCGGGCGCGGCCCTTCGGGCTCCTCGCCGACTTCCCGGCCCCCGCGGACGGACCGGCGGCGGACCGCTTGGCCGCCGCCGCCGTGGTCTTCCGCGCGGCCTTCCTGGCGGGTTCCGCCGGCTTGGCCCCGGCCGCGTCGTGCGCGTTCGCGCCGGAGGGGACCGTCTTCGTCACCCTCCTGGTGGTCTTCTTCGCGACGGCGCTCTTCTTGCCGTTCGTCTCCTTGGCCGCCGCCCCCGCAGCGGCGGTGGACCTCGCTGACGCCGTCTTCTTCACGGCGGTCTTCTTCGCCACCATGGCCGCGGCCCCTTCACATATTGTGATCTTGCTCGCGAATCGTGCTGGGACGATAAATCGACCCCAGCGCCGCGGCAACGGGGCACGCCGCCTGTCCGGCCCGCCCCGCGCCTTCCCCAACGCGAGCCTGCATCCGTTGTGCCCAGCTCCCCGCCCCCTAATCCGCCGGGCGGGTGCCGCGCGGGACCCGCCGCGCCCCGTGTGGCCATTCGGGTCAAGCGCGGCCCGGCCTCCGACCCGTCCGCCGGCCGGGAAATCCGGTCGGCCCCCACGCGCCCGGGCCCGTACACTGGGCGAAGCGAAAGGCGTGGATGGGGACGAGTAGCGTCGTACGCAGCCATGAGCGACCCGGGGACGGTGAGAGCCCGGGGGCGAGCGCGGTGCGAAGGATCACCCCGGAGCCGCCGGAAGAACGCCCACGGGCAGCCCAGGGCCAGTAGAACCGGCATCGCGACCCCAATGAGGGGGCTGTCCGGCCACGCGCCGGAGGGCCAAGGAGGGTGGTACCGCGGGAGCGCAGCGCATCGGCTCTCGTCCCTCCGACGGAAGAGACACACTCCGTTGGAGGAGCCCGTACATGACGCCGCCGCAGTACCGCCAGGTGCCCGCCCAGGTCGACCTGCCCGCGCTCGAGCACGCCGTGCTCGACTTCTGGCGTGAGAGCAAGGTCTTCGCGAAGAGCCTCGAGCAGTCCGAGGGCCGCCCCGAGTGGGTCTTCTACGAGGGCCCGCCCACGGCCAACGGCATGCCCGGCGCCCACCACATCGAGGCCCGCGTCTTCAAGGACGTCTTCCCCCGCTTCCGGACCATGCGGGGCTACCACGTGGCCCGCAAGGCCGGCTGGGACTGCCACGGGCTGCCGGTCGAGCTCGCCGTCGAGAAGGAGCTCGGCTTCAACGGCAAGAAGGACATCGAGGCGTACGGCATCGCGGAGTTCAACGCGAAGTGCCGCGAGTCCGTGACCCGCCACACCGACGCCTTCGCCGAGCTGACGACCCGCATGGGCTACTGGGTCGACCTCGACGAGGCGTACCGGACCATGGACCCCGAGTACGTCGAGTCCGTGTGGTGGTCCCTGAAGGAGATCTTCGGCAAGGGCCTGCTCGTCCAGGACCACCGCGTCGCCCCCTGGTGCCCGCGCTGCGGCACCGGGCTGTCCGACCACGAGCTGGCGCAGGGCTACGAGACCGTCGTCGACCCGTCCGTCTTCGTCCGCTTCCCGCTGACCTCCGGCCCGCTCGCGGGCGAGGCGTCGCTGCTGGTCTGGACGACGACCCCGTGGACGCTGGTGTCCAACACCGCGGTGGCCGCCCACCCCGGGGTCACCTACGTGGTGGCCACGAACGGCGAGGAGAAACTCGTCGTCGCCGAGCCGCTGCTGGAGAAGGCCCTCGGTGAAGGCTGGGAGGCCACGGGCCGGACCTTCACCGGCTCCGAGATGGAGCGCTGGGGCTACCGCCGGCCGTTCGAGCTCGTCGAGTTCCCGGCCCCGGCGCACTTCGTGGTCAACGCCGAGTACGTCACGACCGACGACGGCACCGGTCTCGTCCACCAGTCCCCCGCCTTCGGTGAGGACGACCTCAAGGTCTGCCGCGCCTACGAGCTCCCCGTGGTGAACCCGGTCCGACCCGACGGCACCTTCGAGGAGGACGTGCCCCTGGTCGGCGGCGTGTTCTTCAAGAAGGCCGACGAAGCGCTCACCCAGGACCTGGACGCCCGCGGCCTGCTCTTCCGGCACGTCCCGTACGAGCACAGCTACCCGCACTGCTGGCGCTGCCACACGGCGCTGCTCTACTACGCGCAGCCGTCGTGGTACATCCGCACGACCGCGGTCAAGGACCGGCTCCTCGAGGAGAACGAGAACACCAACTGGTTCCCGGAGTCGGTCAAGCACGGCCGGTACGGCGACTGGCTCAACAACAACATCGACTGGGCGCTGTCCCGCAACCGCTACTGGGGCACCCCGCTGCCGATCTGGCGCTGCGAGGAGGACCACCTCACCTGCGTCGGCTCGCTCGCCGAGCTGGGCGAGCTCACCGGGGCGGACCAGTCGGGCCTGGACCCGCACCGGCCGTTCATCGACGCCGTCACCTTCGCCTGCCCGCAGTGCTCCTCGACGGCGACACGGGTGCCCGAGGTCATCGACGCGTGGTACGACTCCGGGTCCATGCCGTTCGCGCAGTGGGGCTACCCGTACCGGAACAAGGACATCTTCGAGAAGCGCTACCCGGCGCAGTTCATCTCCGAGGCGATCGACCAGACCCGCGGCTGGTTCTACACGCTGATGGCGGTCGGCACGCTGGTCTTCGACAAGTCGTCGTACGAGAACGTGGTCTGCCTGGGCCACATCCTCGCCGAGGACGGCCGCAAGATGTCCAAGCACCTGGGCAACATCCTGCAGCCGATCCCGCTCATGGACCAGCACGGCGCCGACGCCGTGCGCTGGTTCATGGCCGCAGGCGGCTCGCCGTGGGCGGCCCGCCGGGTGGGCCACGGCACGATCCAGGAGGTCGTGCGAAAGACGCTGCTGACCTACTGGAACACGGTGGCCTTCCAGGCACTGTACGCCCGGACCTCGGGCTGGGCGCCGTCCACCGCCGACCCGGCTCCGGCGGAGCGCACGGTGCTCGACCGCTGGCTGCTCTCCGAGCTGCACGCGCTGGTCGACCAGGTGACGCAGGCGCTGGAGGCGTACGACACCCAGCGCGCCGGCAAGCTGATCTCGTCATTCGTGGACGATCTGTCGAACTGGTACGTACGCCGCTCGCGCCGCCGGTTCTGGCAGGGCGACGCGGCCGCGCTGCGCACGCTCCACGACGTGATCGAGACCGTCACGCGGCTGATGGCCCCGCTGACCCCGTTCATCACGGAGCGGGTGTGGCAGGACCTGGTGGTTCCGGTGAGGCCGGACGCCCCGGAGTCCGTGCATCTCTCGACCTGGCCGGAGGCGGACCTCTCCGCCGTCGACCCGGAGCTGTCCCAGCAGATGGCGCTGGTCCGCCGGCTGGTCGAGCTGGGCCGTGCCACGCGCGCGGAGTCGGGTGTGAAGACCCGCCAGCCGCTGTCGCGGGCACTCGTCGCGGCCCCGGGATTCGACTCCCTGTCGCCGGAACTGCACGCGCAGATCACCGAGGAGCTCAACGTCTCCTCCTTGGCGTCGCTGACTGATTCCTCCGCCGGTCCAGCGGGCGGCGGATCGCTGGTCGATACGACGGCGAAGGCGAACTTCCGGGCTCTGGGCAAGCGTTTCGGGAAGGGCGTGCAGGACGTCGCGAAGGCCGTGGCCGCGGCGGACGCGGCGGCGCTGTCTCTGGCACTGCGGTCCGGCTCGGCCGTGATCGAGGTCGGCGGCGAGGAGGTGACCCTGTCCCCGGAGGAGGTCATCATCACGGAGACCCCGCGCGAGGGCTGGTCGGTCGCCTCCGACCAGGGCGCCACGGTAGCGCTCGATCTGGAGATCACTCCGGAGCTGCGGCGGGCGGGCCTCGCCCGCGACGCGATCCGGCTGATCCAGGAGGCGCGCAAGAACAGCGGCCTGGACGTCGCCGACCGCATCGCGCTCCGCTGGTCCTCCTCGGACGCCGAGGTCGCCTCGGCTCTCACGGACCACTCCGGGCTGATCGCGGACGAGGTCCTCGCGACGGACTTCGCGACGGGTGAGGGCGACGACGCGTACGGCTCCCCGTTCACGGACGAGGGTCTGTCGCTGACGTTCCGCCTCCGCAAGGCGTAACCCGCACCGCGCCTCGCATCGTGGGTCCGGCTCCTTCGGGGGCCGGACCCTTTCGCGTCGGGCGTCCGCGCGGCACGCGCCGGCAGGGCAGCGCCTTCGACACGGACCGTGGACGCGGGGCACGGCCCCCGCCGTCCGCGGGCCATGCCTCCCACGGCCGCAGGGGTAAGGCCCCGCACCGGGGGACGTCACGCCCACGTGCCCGGCCACGCCCCGGATCGCGGCGCCCGCCGCCGCGCAGTCCGAGCGCAAGAACGGGCCGGGCCCGGGACGTTGGTCCCGGGCCCGGCCCGTTTCAGCCTGCCGACGGCCGAGCGCGCTCCGCGCCGTGGCCCGCCGTCAGTTGTCGTCCTCGTCGATGAGGAAACCGCGCATCGGCGACGGCGCCTGCTGCATCGGCTGCGGACCGCCCTGCGGCCGCACCGGTGCCATCGGCTGGGTCATCGCCGGAGACATCTGCTGCTGACCGCCGTACGACGGGGCGCCGCCCATGCCCTGGTTGCCGCCCATCGCCTGGTTCCCGCCGAAGGAGGGGGCACCGGCGCCGGCCGGAGCCATCGACGGGGACGGGGGCAGCGACGCGGCCGCCGGAGTCCGCGGCGGGGCCAGCGAGTCGTCGGACTGGGTCTCCAGCTGGCGCAGCTGGCTCTCCAGGTACGACTTCAGTCGGGTGCGGTACTCGCGCTCGAAGCCGCGCAGGTCCTCGACCTTGCGCTCAAGCGTGGCGCGGGCGGACTCGAGCGAGCCCATCGCGACGCGGTGCTTCTCCTGCGCGTCCCGCTCCAGCGCGTCGGCCTTGGCGCGGGCGTCCCGCTCCAGGCCCTCGGCACGGGACCGGGCCTCGCCGACGATCTTGTTGGCCTCGGAACGGGCCTCCGCGATCGCCTGGTCGGCGGTCTGCTGAGCCAGCGACAGCACGCGCGCGGCGCTGTCGCCGCCCGGGCCCTGGCCCGGGAGCTGCGGGCCGCCGTGACCGCCCATGGGGCCGCCCATCGGACCGCCCATGGGACCACCCTGCATCGGGCCGGGCCCCATCGGACCACCCTGCGGGTGCCCCTGGGGACCGTGACCACCGGGACCGGCCGGCAGCTGAGGAGCTCCACCGGGCAGCTGGGGGGGACCCATCTGCGGGGGCTGCTGCTGGACCGGGGGTCCGGATATGGCGGCGGGCACGGGAGCGCCGGGACCGCGGCCGTCCTGCGGCTCCGGCGGCTTGCGCATGCCCTGCTGCTGCTGGTTCTGCGCGGCCGCACGGGTCGCCGCCGCCAGCTTTGCGCGCAGGTCCTCGTTCTCTCGGAGGAGGCGCGTCAGCTCGGCTTCGACCTCGTCGAGAAAGGCATCGACCTCGTCCTCGTCATAGCCTTCTCGGAGGCGGACGGTCGTGAACTGCTTGTTCCGCACGTCCTCGGGGGTCAGCGGCATCTCTACTTCACCTCTACGTAGTCGTCGGCAGTCGGCAAGACCCTGTCGTTCACATCCCTCTCCCCACGCTGCTCACGACGGAGATCAGGATGTAAACGATGATCATCAGAACGAAGAAGGACAGATCGAGTGCCACGCCCCCGAGACGCAGCGGCGGAATGAACCGCCGCAGAAGCTTGAGCGGTGGATCGGTGACAGTGTAGGTGGCCTCCAGAACGACCACCATCGCCCTCCCGGGTTGCCACGAGCGGGCGAACTGGAAGACGTAGTCCATGACCAGCCGGAAAATCAGCACGATGAGGAAGCACATCAGAGCGATGTAGATCACCTGCAGTGCGACGCTCATCCCGCGCTTCCCTCTCCCCTGGCTCTCGTTGCCGGCCTTGCGGCCGGGTCGTTCCCTCGGTCGTGTTCTGGCTCGTTCTAGCTCTGGTTGAAGAACCCGCCCTCTGCGATGCGGGCCTTGTCCTCCGCCGTGACATCGACGTTAGCAGGCGAGAGGAGGAAGACTTTCTGAGTCACCCGCTCAATGCTGCCATGGAGGCCGAAGACGAGTCCCGCGGCAAAGTCGACAAGTCGCTTCGCATCGGTGTCGTCCATCTCGGTCAGATTCATGATCACCGGGGTGCCCTCGCGGAAGTGTTCCCCGATGGTACGGGCCTCGTTGTAGGTCCGCGGGTGCAGCGTGGTGATGCGGTACGGCTCCCGCTCGGACACAACCTTGGGCATGATCACCGGTGCGTTCTTCTCCAGACTGGGACGTTCAGGTGTGATGGATGCCACGGGGGCGATTCGTGCGGGACGTCCGGATTCCGCGGAGAGCGGAGTGGACAGCGGTGCGGACGCCGGCGCGGACGCGTGAGCCGGTCGCGGCGCGGACTCACGCGGCGCCGGGGGCTGGACCACGCGCACCGGTTCTTCCCGTTCCACCTGATGCGGGGGCTGGTGGCGCCGACGGTCCCGCTCGGGCTCCGGCTCCATCTCGGGTTCGAAGTCGTCATCGGGGTCGAATCCCCGGCCGTCGTACCCATCGTCCTCCACGAGGCCGAGGTAGACCGCCATCTTGCGCATCGCGCCGGCCATTCTCTGAGTCCTCCGCTCTGTGGTGGATCGGCTTCGTTCGGCTACGTCACCAAGTGCCCGCGATCCACTCGGCCCGTCCGCCTTTCGACGGAAATGACCATATTTTCTGCTGTGGTCCGACTTGCTTCGCGACGTTACCCGAGCCGGGGTCGGACTCCGAGCACCGCCGTACCGACGCGCACGTGTGTCGCTCCGGCCGCCACGGCCTGCTCGAGGTCCGCACTCATCCCTGCCGAGACCATGTTCGCAGCCGGACGGTCCGCGCGCAGGCGGGATGAGAATTCCATCAGCCGCTCGAAAGCGGCCTGTTGACGCCCTGCATAAGGCCCCTCGAGCGGGGCGACCGTCATCAGTCCGTCGAGCCGGAGCCCGGGGGCCCCGTCCACCGCGGCGGCCAACTCCCCGATGTCGCAGGGCGCGACACCGCCGCGGTCGCCCTGCCGCCCGGACTCCGCGTCGAGGGCGACCTGGATGAGGCAGCCCAGTTCCCGTTCGGCGCGGACCGCCGCCGCGGACAGGGCGCGGACGAGCTTCAGCCGGTCCACGGACTGCACGATATCGGCATAACCGGCAACGGAACGGGCCTTATTGGTCTGAAGCTGACCGACGAAGTGCCAGGTGAGCGACAGATCCGAGCAGGCAGCCGCCTTCGGGGCCGCCTCCTGGTCCTTGTTCTCGGCGACGTGCCGCACACCGAGTTCGTGCAGCAGGCGGACGTCGCTCGCGGGGTAGGTCTTGGTGACCACGATGAGGGTCACCTCCTCCCGCTTGCGTCCGGCCGCTGCACAGGCGGAGGCGATACGTTCCTCCACCCGCGCGAGGTTCTCGGCGAGTTCGGTCCTGCGGTCGGTCATGCGTCGTCTCTTTCGCGGTCCAGCCAGACATATCCGGCGAGCCGCCCGGTGGTGCGGTCGCGTCGGTAGGAGAAGTGGTCTCCCGACTCCAGTGTGCAGACCGGCGACGCACTCCGGTCACGTACGCCGAGCGCTTCGAGCTGGGCGTGCACTCCGGCGGCGACGTCCACGGCCGGGGTGCCCCAGCTGGTCTCGGCCCAGGCCGCCGGCTCGGCCTCGGCGACCTGCGCCCGCATGGTCTCGGGCACTTCGTAGCACCGCCCGCAGACCGAGGGCCCGGTCCGGGCGGCGATGCGGGACGGTTCGGCGCCGAGCCGGACCATCGCCTCGACCGCGGCGGGCACCACCCCGGTCACCATCCCGGGGCGTCCGGCGTGGGCCGCGCCCACCACTCCGGCGACCGGGTCGGCGAGCAGTACCGGCGTGCAGTCGGCGGTGAGGACCGCGAGCGGAAGCCCGCGCCGGGAGGTGACCACCGCGTCGACGGCCGGGATGTCCGGGCCGGTCCAGGGCCCGTCGACGACGGCGACGTCCCGGCCGTGCACCTGGTTCATCCAGACGACGAGCCCCGGGTCGATGCCCAGCCGCCCGGATGCGAGCTCCCGGTTCGTACGGACGGCGACGTGGTCGTCACCGACCGCGCCGCCGAGATTGAGCTCGTCGTACGGAGCGGCGCTCACCCCGCCCCACCGGTCGGTGAAGGCGAAGTGGGCGCCGCTCACTCTGTTGTGCTCCCCTATCACTTCAAGGTCACTTCAGGAAGTCCGGGACGTCCAGTTCCTCGGCCGAGCTGTCGTACGGCCGGGCCGGCGGCACCTGCGGCGACGGGGCCTGCGGGACGGAGGCCTCGTTCGCCGCGGGGGCCGGCTCCGCGGGGGCGGGCTCCTCGCGCGGCGATACGGTGCCGAGTCCGCCGAGGGAGCGGGCCGGCTCCGGCCGGGCGGCCGGCGCGGGCTCCTCGCGCTTGGCGGAGGAGGAACCGATCACGTTCTCGCGGCGGGCGGGGGGCTGGCCGCCGTCGAAGCCGGCCGCGATGACGGTGACCCGCACCTCGTCGCCCAGGGCGTCGTCGATGACGGCGCCGAAGATGATGTTGGCCTCGGGGTGGGCGGCCTCGCTCACCAGCTGAGCGGCCTCGTTGATCTCGAACAGGCCGAGGTCCGAACCACCGGAGATCGAGAGCAGTACGCCGCGGGCGCCGTCGATGGACGCCTCCAGCAGCGGCGAGGAGATCGCCATCTCGGCCGCGGCCACCGCTCGGTCGTCGCCGCGGGCCGAGCCGATGCCCATGAGGGCGGAGCCGGCCTCGGACATGACGGACTTGACGTCGGCGAAGTCGAGGTTGATGAGACCGGGCGTGGTGATGAGGTCGGTGATGCCCTGGACGCCGGACAGCAGCACCTGGTCCGCGGACTTGAACGCGTCGAGCACGCTGACCTGGCGGTCCGAGATGGACAGCAGCCGGTCGTTCGGGATGACGATGAGGGTGTCGACCTCTTCGCGGAGCTCGGCGATGCCGTCCTCCGCCTGGTTGGCGCGGCGGCGGCCCTCGAAGGTGAAGGGCCGGGTGACCACACCGATGGTGAGGGCACCGAGCGAACGCGCGATGTTGGCCACGACGGGTGCGCCGCCGGTGCCGGTGCCGCCGCCTTCGCCGGCGGTGACGAAGACCATGTCGGCCCCCTTGAGGACCTCCTCGATCTCCTCTCGGTGGTCCTCTGCCGCCTTGCGACCGACTGCCGGGTTGGCTCCGGCCCCGAGCCCGCGGGTGAGTTCGCGGCCGACGTCGAGCTTGACGTCGGCGTCGCTCATCAGCAGGGCTTGCGCGTCGGTGTTGATCGCGATGAACTCGACGCCCTTGAGGCCGACCTCGATCATTCGGTTGATGGCATTGACACCACCGCCGCCGACACCGATGACCTTGATGACTGCGAGGTAGTTCTGCGGTGCTGCCACGTCGAAGGCCTCTCGCCTCGAGTTACGAGTCGCCGCTTCGCGGTGGTGGCCGCGCCGCGACGACGGATGCCGATTGGGACGGTCCGAAATGCCGACCCAAACCCTAACGTTGAAGTTTAGGGTTACCAGTGTCTCTGCTTCCTGGACTCTCTCGAACGAGACACTAAGTCGACAAGTGGCGTGCGTTCAACGAACACGCCGAACCTCCCGTTTTTCTTTTCACCCTATGTGATCAGCCGTTGCGCTGACCAACCAGGGTGCTGGCCTGCGCATTTGTGCGTCAACTCGCCGACGCGGCAGGGGCGGTGGGGGCACTCACGTCGAAATGCCGCGCACGGGGAGCGGCCTTCATCAGGGCGCTGAGCGTACGGGCCTTGACCTCGCCGTCCTCGCTGCTGCCCCACATCACCTCACGGTCGCGCGTCAACTTGAGAGTGAGGGAATCGTACGAAATGACTTGTACGCTCCGGAGGTCCCCGGCGATCCCGGCGGGGAGTTGGGAGACGACCAGTGCCGCCCCCTCCAGCAGCCGCCGGCCCCCGAAGCGCGCGGCGCTGGGTGACTGATTCTCCGCCATCTCCACCAGCGGTACACCTTTGGGCGCCTTGTCCACCGTGGCGAACCGGACGCCCTTGGTGTCGACTTCGACGAACCGGGCACCCTTGCGCATGAGGAGAACGGGCACCCGCTCCGTCACCCGGAGCACGACTCCGTGCGGCCACGAGCGTTCGACCTCGACCGAGTCGATGCGCGCGAGCCGGTCACGGAGCCGGTGCCCGATGCCGTCCAGATCCACGGAGACCAGAGGGGTTCCGAGCGGCACACCCGCCGCCTCCTCGACCTCACGGGGCGTCAGGACCCTTGTGCCGGAGACCTCCACCTGCTCGGCCCGGACCCAGGAGGAGCCGTACAGCACCCACAGGCCGCCGCCGGCGAGAACGGCGGCGGCGACCAGGGGGAGCAGGAACCGGGGGACGGGGAGCCGGGGGCGGCGCGGGGCCGGGCCCCTGCGGAGCCGGCCGGGCGACGACGGTCCGTTCGGCCTGCGGGTGCCGCGTTCGGCGGTCGTCGGTCCGGCCATGCTCCCTGCCCTTCGCCGTGCCTATCGGCGCGAGGCGATCGCCTCGTAGACCATTCCGACAAGCAGATCGTCTGCGTCCCGGCGCCCGAACTCGGCTGCGGCACGGGACATCTCGTACAGCCGGTGCGGATCGGCGAGCACCGGGAGCACATGGCCCTGGACCCACTCGGGGGTCAGCTCGGCGTCGTCGACCAGCAGCCCGCCGCCGGCCTTCACCACGGGCTGCGCGTTGAGCCGCTGTTCGCCGTTGCCGATCGGCAGCGGTACGTACGCGGCGGGCAGGCCCACGGCGGAGAGTTCGGCGACCGTCATGGCGCCCGCACGGCACAGCATCATGTCGGCTGCGGCGTACGCGAGATCCATCCGGTCCACGTACGGTACCGGGATGTAGGGCGGCATCCCGGGCATGTTGTCCGCGTGCGGCAGTTCGTTCTTCGGCCCGACCGCGTGCAGGACCTGGATACCGGAGCGCTGGAGCAGCGGAGCGACCTGCTGGACCACCTCGTTGAGGCGGCGGGCGCCCTGCGAACCGCCCGAGACCAGCAGTGTCGGCAGATTGGGGTCCAGGCCGAAGGCGGCACGCGCCTCGGGCCGGACACGGGCCCGGTCGAGGGTGGCGATGGAGCGGCGCAGCGGGATCCCGACGTAGCGCGCGCCCCGCAGCTTGCTGTCGGGCGTCGACACGGCGACCGCGGCGGCGTACCGCGAACCGATCTTGTTGGCCAGGCCGGGGCGGGCGTTGGCCTCGTGGACGACGATGGGCACCCCGAGCCGCTTGGCGGCCAGGTATCCGGGCAGCGCGACATACCCGCCGAAGCCCACGACGGCGTCCGCCTTCGTGCGCTCCAGGATCTGCTCGGCGGCCTTGATCGTGCCGCGCAGCCGGCCCGGGACGGTGATCAGCTCGGGCGTCGGTTTGCGCGGCAGCGGCACGGCGGGGATCAGCGCCAGCTCGTAACCCCGCTCGGGGACGAGCCGGGTCTCCAGGCCGCGCTCGGTACCGAGGGCCGTGATGCCCATCGTCGGATCCTGCCTCCGCAGGGCGTCCGCGAGGGCGAGCGCGGGCTCGATGTGGCCGGCGGTCCCCCCGCCGGCGAGTACGACATGCACCGAAATTCACCGCTCTCCGGACGGACGTTCCTTGACGCGCCGTCTCATCGTCTTCCATCTCATCCCGGGCCGCACGGCCAGGGCCGCCTTCGCCGCGGGATCCTCCCGCGCGAAGGCGATCAGCAGTCCGACCGCGAACATGGTCGGCAGCAGGGCGGAGCCCCCGTAGGAGAACAGCGGGAGGGGGACGCCGGCGATCGGCAGCAGCCCGAGCACCGCACCGATGTTGACCACGGCCTGGGCCGTGATCCAGGTGGTCACGCCTCCCGCGGCGTACCTCACGAAGGGGTCCTCCGTGCGTCCGGCCACGCGGATACCCGCATAGCCTAGAGCCGCGAAGAGAGCGAGCACCGACAGTGTCCCCGCGAGGCCCAGTTCCTCCCCGGTGATGGCGAAGATGAAGTCGGTGTGCGCTTCGGGTAGTTGACCCCATTTTTCCACACTCGCCCCGATGCCCGAACCGAACCAGCCGCCCGAGGCCAGGGCGTAGATCCCGTGCACGGCCTGCCAGCAGCTGTCGTCCGGGCCGGGGTCGGTGGCGCCGACGCACTGGAAGCGGGCCATCCTGTTCGCGTTGGTCTTGATCAGGACCGCGCCGATCACCGCGGCGACGGACAGCACGCCCACGAACAGCCTGGTCGGGGCGCCGGCCAGCCAGAGCAGCCCGAAGAGGATCGCGGTCAGGATGATGGCGGTGCCCATGTCGCCGCCGAGCATGATCAGCCCCAGCAGTATGAAGGCCACCGGGACCAGCGGGACGAGCAGGTGCTTCCACTGTGTGAGCAGCCGTTTGTCCTGCTTGCGGGCGAGCAGGTCGGCGCCCCAGAGGATCAGGGCCAGCTTGCCGAACTCACTGGGCTGCAGCTGGAAGGGCCCGCCGAGCGAGATCCAGTTCTGGTTGCCGTTCACCGACTGCCCTATCCCGGGGACCTGCACCAGGACCATCAGACAGGCGCTGACGACGAGGATCGGGTAGGCGAGGCCCCGGTGGAGCCGGAGTGGCATCCGGGAGGCGATCAGAAGCAGTCCGGCGCCGATCACGGCGGCGAGGAACTGCTTGCGGAAGAAGTACGAGGAGGGCAGCGAGTACTTCAGCGCCGTGATCATCGAGGCGGAGTAGACCATCACCAGACCGAGCACGGTGATCAGCAGACCGGCGCCGAGGATCACGTAGTAGGCGGTCAGCGGCCGGTCCCAGGCCCGGCGGGCCTGCTCGTACAGCCGACGCAGTCCGCCGCCGCGGGGCGGGCGGGTCCGGCCGCCGCCTCCGCCCCAGCCGTACGCCGGACGCGGCCCGGACCTGGCGGTCCTGCCGCGCAGTGCGACTCCGGGCAGTCCGGCCAGAGCCGGCGCGGGGAGTCCGGCGAGGGCCGGCGAGGGCACCAGGCGCCGGCCGAGCGCGCGTACCCGCCGGGCGGGCGGCGTACCGGACGGCTCCGCAGCCCCGCCGCCGCGCGCGGCGTGATGGGTCGTGGGGGCCGACGCGCCTCGCGCGGCGGCCGGGTCGGGGTGCGCGGCAGAAGCGTTCGCTCCCCTGGCGAGAGACCCGCCGAGGGGCGCCGCAGAACCGGCAGCGTCCGTGCCGACGGCCCCGTCCGGGTGACCTGCGGGGCCGTTCTCGACCGTGTCCGCGGGCCGGCCGGCGCGCACCGCAGAGCCGCTTGTCTCCCCGTCCGGGGCCATTCCCGGGCCCACCCCGGAACCGGTCGTGTCCGCGGCAGCCGCGTCGCGCCTCCCCCGGCCGGGATCCGCGGCGGTCGTCGTACGGCCGGTGGGTTCCGGAGCGCCGTGGGGACCGTCGGGCCACAGCGAGTCCGCGGCGCCGGGGCGGCGGGGGTCGGGCGTCGTGGTCGCGTCGGGTGGCATGTCGCTGTCCCCTCCAGGTCGTGGCCCACGCCGCCGGGTCGTGGCGGCGGGGCCAGGGCCGGTCAGGCGCGCTCGGCGGCGAGGGTGCGGACCGCGTCCGCGAACGCCTCGCCTCGCTTGTTGTAGTTGGCGAACATGTCCATCGAGGCGCAGGCGGGGGCCAGCAGGACCGTGTCCCCGGGCCGTGCGAGCCGTGCCGCTTCGCGGACCGCCGCCGACATCGCCCCAGTGTCGGTCCGGTCGAGGTCGACCACCGGGACCTCGGGCGCGTGTCGCGCCAGGGCTTCGGCGATCAGCGCCCGGTCCGCGCCCATCAGCACCGCGCCGCGCAGCCGGCCGGCGGACTTCCCGACGAGTTCGTCGAAGGTCGCGCCCTTGGCGAGGCCGCCCGCGATCCAGACGATCGGGTCGTACGCCGCCAAGGAGGCTTCCGTGGCATGGGTGTTGGTGGCCTTGGAGTCGTCCACGTAGGCGACGCCGTCGACCTCGGCCACGTGCTCGATACGGTGCGCGTCGGGCCGGAAGGCCCGCAGCCCCTCCCGCACCGCCGCGGGCTCGACGCCGAACGCGCGGGCCAGCGCGGCTGCGGCGAGGGCGTTGGCGATGTTGTGGGGGGCCGGCGGGTGGACGTCGGAGACCTGCGCCAGCTCCTGTGCCTGCTTCTGCCGGTTCTCGACGAAGGCGCGGTCGACGAGGATGCCGTCCACGACTCCGAGTTGGGAGGGTCCGGGCGTACCGAGGGTGAAGCCGATGGCGCGGCAGCCCTCGACGACGTCCGCCTCCCGCACCAGGTCCTCGGTGGCGGGGTCGGCGGCGTTGTAGACGCAGGCGACCGTGTTGCCTTCGTAGACACGGCCCTTGTCGGCGGCGTACGCCTCCATGGAGCCGTGCCAGTCGAGGTGGTCCGGCGCCAGGTTGAGGACGGCGGCGGAGTGGGCGCGCAGCGAGGGGGCCCAGTGGAGCTGGTAGCTGGAGAGCTCGACGGCGAGCACGTCGTACTTCTCGTCGCCGAGCACCGCGTCCAGCAGGGAAACCCCGATGTTGCCGACGGCCGCGGTCCTCAGACCGGCCGCCTCCAGGATAGCGGCGAGCATCCGCACGGTCGTCGTCTTGCCGTTGGTGCCGGTGACCGCGAGCCAGGGAGCGGCTTCCCTGCCGTCCAGGCCGCGCAGCCGCCAGGCGAGTTCGACGTCGCCCCAGACCTCGACGCCCGCCTCCGCGGCGGCCGTGAACAGGGGCTTGTCGGGCTTCCAGCCGGGCGCCGTGACGACCAGCTCGGTGCCCTGCGGCAGGGTGGCGGCGTCGCCGAGGCGGACGGTGACCCCCTCCGACTCCAGCTCGGCCGCCTGGGCCCGCGCGCGCTCGTCGTCGCCTTCGTTGACGACCGTGACGACCGCACCGAGGCCGTGCAGGACGCGGGCGGCCGGGATGCCGCTCACGCCCAGCCCGGCGACGGTGACGCGCTTGCCCTGCCAGTCCTGCGTGCTCACTTGTCGGCCGCCCAGCCCGCGTAGAAGATGCCCAGTCCCACAATGACGCACATGCCCTGAATGATCCAGAAACGGACCACGACCAGGACTTCGGACCAGCCCTTGAGCTCGAAGTGGTGCTGCAGCGGGGCCATCCGGAAGACGCGCTTCCCGGTGAGCCGGAAGGAACCGACCTGGATGATCACGGACAGGGTGATCAGGACGAAGAGGCCGCCGAGGAGCGCCAGGAGCAGCTCCGTGCGCGAACAGATCGCCAGACCGGCGAGCGCGCCGCCGAGGGCCAGGGAGCCGGTGTCACCCATGAAGATCTTCGCCGGCGAGGTGTTCCACCACAGGAAGCCGAAGCAGGCTCCCATCAGCGCCGCGGCCACGACCGCGAGGTCGAGGGGGTCCCGCACCTCGAAGCAGGCGGCGGGGTTGGTCAGGGTCATCGCGTTGGCGCAGGACTCCTGGAACTGCCAGAGGCCGATGAAGGTGTACGCGCCGAAGACCATCACGGAGGCGCCGGTGGCCAGGCCGTCCAGGCCGTCGGTGAGGTTCACGCCGTTCGACATCGCGAGGATCATGAACAGCGCCCAGACCACGAACAGCACCGGACCGATCGTCCAGCCGAAGTCGGTGACGAACGACAGCTTGGTGGAGGCCGGCGTGTTGCCGCGGTTGTCCGGGAACTGCAGCGCCAGCACCGCGAAGGCGATGCCGACGATCAGCTGGCCGGCCATCTTCGCCTTGGCCCGCAGGCCCAGGGACCGCTGCTTGACGATCTTGATGTAGTCGTCGAGGAAGCCGACCAGTCCCATGCCCGCCATCAGGAACAGCACCAGCAGACCCGGGATGGTCGGGTCCTCGCCGGTGATCACCTTGGTCAGGGCGTACGCGATCAGCGTGGCCAGGATGAAGGCGATGCCGCCCATGGTGGGCGTGCCCTTCTTGCTGCCGTGGCTGCGCGGGCCGTCGTCACGGATGAACTGGCCGTAGCCCTTGCGGGCCAGCAACTTGATCAGCAGCGGGGTACCGATGAGCGTCAGGAAGAGCCCGATGGCTCCCGCGAAGAGGATCTGCCTCATCGGCCGGCGACCTGCCCCTCGGTCGAACCGGTGTCGGCGAGCAGCGCCTCGGCGATCCGCTCGAGCCCGGCCGACCTGGAAGCCTTCACCAGCACGACGTCTCCCGGGCGCAGCTCTCTGCGCAACAGGTCGACCGCCGCCTGCGCGTCGGACACGTGCACCGACTCCTCACCCCACGAACCCTCGTTATATGCGCCCAGCTGCAGCCAGGACGCTTCCCTGCCCCCGACGGCGACGAGCTTGCTGACGTTGAGCCGGACGGCGAGCCGTCCGACCGCGTCGTGCTCCGTCAGCGCCTCGCCGCCGAGCTCGGCCATCGGACCGAGCACCGCCCACGTGCGCCCCCCGGCGGCCTGGGCGGCCGCGCCCATGGCGGCGAGCGCGCGCAGTGCGGCTCGCATGGACTCGGGGTTCGCGTTGTAGGCGTCGTTGACGACCGTCACACCGTCCGGACGCTCGGTGACCTCCATACGCCAGCGGGAGAGGGTGCCCGCCTCCGAGAGCGCGGTGGCGATCTCGTCGACGGACATGCCCAGCTCATGGGCGACGGCGGCCGCGGCGAGCGCGTTCGACACGTGGTGCTCACCGTACAGCCGCAAGGTCACGTCGCTGCACCCGGAGGGTGTGCGAAGGAGGAATGCGGGCTGTCCGCCCGGCATGAGCCGGACGTTCTCGGCGCGTACGTCCGCTTCGTCCGACTCCCCGAACAGCACGACGCGCGCCTCGGTACGGGCGGACATCGCGCGTACCAGGGGGTCGTCGGCGTTGAGGACGGCAACTCCGCCCTCGGCCGCGGTGGGCAGCGTCTCGACCAGTTCGCCCTTGGCCTCGGCGATCTGCTCACGGCCGCCGAACTCCCCGATGTGGGCGCTGCCCACGTTCAGCACGACGCCGATGCGGGGCGGGGTGAGTTCGGTGAGGTAGCGGATGTGGCCGATGCCGCGGGCACCCATCTCCAGGACCAGGAACCGGGTTTCGTCGGTGGCGCTGAGCGCGGTCAGCGGCAGCCCGATCTCGTTGTTGAGGGAGCCTGGGGTCCAGACGGTCGGCGCCAACCGGCGCAGCACCTGGGCGATGAGGTCCTTGGTGCTCGTCTTGCCGGCGGAGCCGGTGAGCGCCACGACGGTGGCGCCGAGGCGTTCCACGACGGCGCGGGCCAGTGCCCCGAGGGCCTTCCGGACGTCGTCCACGACGATCGCGGGGACACCGACGGGACGCGAGGCCAGCACGGCGGCCGCGCCCGCGGCTACCACGTCCGCGGCGTAGTCGTGGCCGTCGACGCGGACGCCGGCGAAGGCGACGAACAGGCTGCCGGGCACCACCTCACGGGAGTCCCGGACGACGGGCCCGGTGACGCGCACGGACGGATCCGGTATGTCGCACGGCCGCCCGTCGACGATCCGGGCGATCTCGGCGAGGGAGAGGGCGATCACGGCTCATCCCTCACTGTTCTTGTTGCTGTGCTCGATCGCCTCGCGAAGCACCTGCCGGTCGTCGAAGGGGCGGACCACCCCGGCGACGTCCTGCCCCTGCTCGTGTCCCTTGCCCGCGATCAGCACGGTGTCGCCGGGCGCGGCGCGGGCGACGGCCGCGGCGATGGCGGCGGCCCGGTCCGCTTCCACGAGGACGTCGCCGCGCTCGTGGGCGGGCACCTCGGCGGCGCCCGCGAGCATCGCGGCGAGGATCGCGAGGGGATCCTCGGAGCGGGGGTTGTCCGAGGTGAGGACGGCGGTGTCGGCGTAGCGGGCCGCGGCGGCGCCCATCGGGCCGCGCTTGGTCCGGTCGCGGTCGCCGCCGCAGCCGAGCACGATGTGCAGCCTGCCCTCGGTGACCTTGCGCAGGGAGCGCAGGACCGATTCGACCGCGTCGGTCTTGTGGGCGTAGTCGACCACCGCGAGATAGGGCTGGCCGGCGTCCACGCGCTCCAGCCGGCCGGGGACGCCCGGTACCGCGGCGACACCGTCGGCCGCGGTCTGCGGGTCGATGCCGGCGACGGCGAGGGTGACGATCGCGGCGAGCGTGTTGGCGACGTTGAAGGGGCCCGGCAGTGGTGCCCGGGCGCGCACCCGCTCGTCCTGCGGGCCGATGACGGTGAACGTGGAACCCAGCGGGCCCACTTCGACGTCGTCCGCGCGCCAGTCGGCGTCGGGGTGGCCCTCGGCGGAGAACGTGACGACGGGGATCGAGGACTCCGTCACCAGGCGCTGGCCGTACTCGTCGTCGAGGTTGACGACGCCCCGCCGGGCGCGGGCCGGGGTGAACAGCTGGGCCTTGGCCTGGAAGTAGTCCTCCATGCCGGAGTGGAACTCCATGTGCTCCGGCGAGAGGTTGTTGAAGACTGCGACGTCGAAGACGCAGCCGTCGACCCGGCCGAGCACCAGGGCGTGGCTGGAGACCTCCATGGCGACCGAATCGACGCCGCGTTCCCGCATCACGGCGAACAGGGCCTGCAGATCGGTGGCTTCGGGGGTGGTGCGCTCCGATTTGATGCGCTCCTCGTCGATGCGCATCTCGACCGTGCCGATCAGGCCGGTGCTGCGGCCGGCGCCGCGTAGACCGCCCTCCACGAGGTATGCCGTGGTGGTCTTGCCGGAGGTCCCGGTGATGCCGATCTGCAGCAGCGCCGCACCGGGGCGTCCGTAGATCTCGGCGGCGAGCTCGCCCATTCTGCCGCGCGGGTTCTCGGTGACCAGGACGGGCAGTCCGGTCGCGGCGGCGCGGTCGGCGCCCGTCGGGTCGGTGAGGATCGCGGCCGCGCCGAGATCCCTGGCCTGGGCAACGTAGTCGGCGCCGTGCAGCCGGGCACCGGGCAGAGCGGCGTACACGTCCCCGGGGCGCACCGCGCGGGAGTCGTGCGTGATGCCGGTGACCGCGCCGGAGCCCGGGGTTTCGACCCCCAGCCGGGCGGCCAGATCTGCGAGGCCGATCGGGCGGACCTCGGCCGGACGGGGAGGGGCGGTTCGGTACTGATCAGCTTGTGGCACGGCGGTGAGCGTACCGGCAGCACCGGGACCGGCGCTAAATGAGGGCCCCCGCCGGGGGCTGGGGGCACCCGGGGACGGGCTCCCGGCGGGCCGGGGCGAGGCGGACCCCGGGCGGCGGTTCCCGGGGTCCGGCGTGATGGTTCTCACTGGCTGTTCCTCCCGGGTCACGCGCCGGGGTCGAAAGCGACCGGCAGTCGCGCGGGAGCCGCGCCGGTCGGCGCGACCTGCTGGGTCTTGAGCGCGAACTCCATGACCTTCTTGTAGATGGGTCCGCAGATCTGGCCGCCGAAGTAGCTGCCGCGGGTCGGGTTCTGGATGGCGCAGTAAACGGTGATCTGAGGCTTGTCGGCGGGCGCGAAGCCCGCGAAGGAGGCGGTGTAGCCCCGGTAGCGGCCGAGCTCGGGGTCGACCCGGTTCGCGGTGCCGGTCTTGCCTGCGACCCGGTAGCCGGGGATCCGGGCCTTGGTGCCGGTGCCCTCCTCGTCGCCCACGACCGATTCGAGCATGGTGGCGAGGGTCTTCGCGGTCTTCTCGCTGACCACACGGGTCTTCTCCGGCGCTTCCGCCGGGTTGAAGCGTCCGTCGGGCCCGCGGGTGCCGCGCACCAGGGTGGGCTCGATGCGTACGCCGCCGTTGGCGATGGTCGAGTAGACGGAGGCCGCCTGCATGGCGTTGATCGACAGGCCCTGGCCGAACGGGATCGTGAACTGCTGGGAGGTCGACCAGTCCTGCGGCTTGGCGAGGATGCCGGGGGTCTCGCCCGGGTAGCCGAGGCCGGTGGGGCTGCCGATGCCGAACTTCCGGAGGTAGGAGTAGAGGACGCGGTTGGCCTGGCTCTGGGTCTTCCCGAGCTGCCCGGTCGCCAGGATGGTCCCGATGTTGCTGGACTTGGCGAGGACCCCGTTGAGCGTCAGGTACCACGTGGGGTGGTCGATGTCGTCCTTGAAGAGCCGGTCGCCGCGGTGGAGCCGGTTGGGGACGGTGACATGGGTGCCCGGGGTGGCGGCCCGCTCCTCCAGCACGGCGGCCATGGACATGACCTTGCTGGTGGAGCCGGGCTCGTAGACGTCCTGGAGGGCCGCGTTGCCCATGGCGGCGGGGTTGGCCCGCACGATGTCGTTGGGGTTGAAGCCGGGCGCGTTGGCCATCGCCAGGACCTCGCCGGTCATCGTGTTCTGGACCACCACGTACCCGCGGTCGGCCCCGGACTTCGTCACCTGCTCGCTGATCGCGCGCTGGGCGGCCCACTGGATGTCGCGGTCGATCGTCAGCTCGATGTCGGAGCCGGGGACGGCGGGCTTCTCCCGGGTCCCGGCGGTGGGCACCCGGCGGCCGCCCGACTGCGCGTAGGTGATGCTGCCGTCCTTGCCCGCCAGCTCCTCGTCGAGCATGGACTCCAGGCCGCCCGCGCCGCGGCCGGCGGCGTTGACCCAGCCCAGTATCCCGGCGGCGAGATCGCCGTTGGGGTAGACGCGTCGGCTGCTGGTCTCCTGGAAGACGCCGGCGAGCACGTTGGCGCCGGGCCCGCCCTTGGCCTTGTCGGCGGCGGCCTTCTCGGCGAAGACGGCCTTGAGGTCCTTGATCTGCTTCCAGACCTGCGGGGTCTGGCGGCGGGCGAGGACGGTGTACCGGGACTTGGGGGCCTTGAGCTTGTTCGCGAGCTCCGCGGCATCGGCGCCCAGGATCGGCGCCAGCAGCGCCGCGGCCTGCTCCGGCGCGTCCGGGGCCTTGCTCTCCCCGGGTGTGAACATCTTCGGGTCGGCGGTGATGTCGTGCGCGTCCACGGTGGTGGCGAGCGCGATCCCGGCACGGTCCGTGATCCGGCCGCGCTCGGCAGCCAGCTTGTGGCTCGTGTAGCGGTTCTTCTCGGCCATCGCGGCGTACGTGCCGGCGTCGACGGCCTGCACCTGCAGCAGCCGGATCACGAACGTCAGCATGACGAGCGTGAGCGCGAGGCTGACGAGCCTCAGCCGGGGGCGGGGGTTGCCGAGCCGGATCCGGCCGGGCGCCGCGGGCCGCCGGGGCGACGCGGTGCGGCGGGGCGCTGGCCGGATCCGGCCGGCCGGTCCGCCCCGGCGCGCGGGGCCCGGAACACGGCGCCGCGGTGGTTCCTTGGATGGCACTGCGTCACCTGCCGGGGGTCGTGGGGGGCGGCTGCGCCGGCGCGGACGGTGCCGCGGGCGCCGCGGACGCGCCTGCGGCCGACGGCTTCGGCGAGGCGGGAGCCGGCGCGGGCGCGCCGGACGCGGGCGGCGGCGCGGCCACGGGTGGCCCGACCGGCCGCTGCGACGGATCCGGCCGCCGGACGGGCGACGGGTCGGCCTTCGCCCGCCTCGGAACGCCGCGGACCGTGCCGTCGGGGCCGAGGAACGCGGGGTTGCCGCCGGGGACCATGCCCAGCTCGCGCGCCCGCCGCTCCAGTGCGTCCGGGGCGGAGCGCTCGTCCACGTCCCGCTGCAGCGCCTGTTCCTGGTCGGTGAGTTCGGTGGTCTTCTTCCTGAGCTCGCTCAGTCGGAACGAGCCCTCGTTGAGGGAGGTGTTGAGCAGCAGCAGGGTGATCAGTCCACCGCCGAGCAGGACGACGACCAGCAGGACGAAGGGGGTGCGGGCCGCGGTGCTCGGCCCGGACGGCATGAGCCGCACGAGCCGTGCGGCACGCCCCTTGAGCTGTCCGGCGGCCTTCCTCACCCCGAGCCCTCCCTCACCGCGGCTGCCGTCACCGGTCGCGCTCCCTCGGTGCGGCCGCCGTCACCGCACGTCCTCGCGGATGCGCTCGGCGCCACGCAGCCGCGCGGGCGCGGCCCGGCGGTTCTCCGCGACCTCTTCCTCGGAAGGGAGTTCGGCGCCGCGGGTGAGGAGCTTGAGCCGCGGCTGGTAGCGCTCGGGGACGACGGGCAGTCCGGGCGGTGCCGTACTGGCGGCACCCTCCGCGAGGACCTGCTTGACCAGCCGGTCCTCCAGCGAGTGGTACGAGAGGACCGCGATCCGGCCGCCGACGGCGAGTGCCTTCACCGCGGCCGGGATCGCCCGCTCCAGTACGGTCAGTTCGCCGTTGACCTCGATGCGCAGGGCCTGGAACGTGCGCTTGGCCGGGTTGCCGCCGGTGCGCTTGGCGGCCTGCGGGAGCGCGTCGCGGATCAGCTCGACGAGCCGGGCGCTGTTGGAGAACGGTTCCTTCTCCCGTTCCCGCACGATCGCGGCCACGATCCGCTTGGCCTGCTTCTCCTCGCCGTACGCACGCAGGATGCGGACCAGCTCGCCGGGCGGGTAGGTGTTGAGGACCTCGGCGGCGCTGACGCCGGTCGTCTGGTCCATCCGCATGTCGAGCGGGGCGTCCTGGGCGTAGGCGAAGCCGCGGTCGGCCTCGTCGAGCTGCATCGAGGAGACGCCGAGGTCGAACAGGACGCCCTGGACGGCGGGGATGCCGAGCCGGTCGAGGACGTCGGGCAGCTCGTCGTAGACGGCGTGCACGAGGGTGGCGCGGTCGCCGAACGGCGCGAGCCGCTCACCGGACAGCCGCAGCGCCTCCTTGTCCCGGTCGAGCGCGACGAGCCGGGCGGCGGGGAAGCGGGCCAGGAGCGCCTCGCTGTGCCCGCCGAGGCCGAGGGTGCAGTCGACGACCACGGGGGCCGGGCCTTCGGCGGGACCGCCACCGTCGGGACGCTCCAGGGCCGGCGCCAGCAGGTCCAGACACCGCTGGAGCATCACCGGGACGTGTCGCTGGCTCAATGCGCCCTCTCAGGTCCGGCACGGGCGCTGGCCGGGCCGTAGGTTTGCCGCACCCGCGGGGAAGTCGCGGAAAAGTGCTGGATGTGTCCGTGAACTGCGCGTCACTTTAGTCCACTGGTCGTGCCGGTCAATCAACCGGCTGGCGCGTCGCAGCGGCGGCCGGCGAGGGGTCCGGGAGCGGGCGGCTGACCCGAACGGACACGGTCCGCCCCTGCCTGTGGGTTAGCTCACAACAAGCCGCGTTGACGTTCTTTGTCCCCTCTCACAGCGAGCTGAGCAGGCCGGTGACCATTACCGTCGGAGACATGTCGACTTCCGCGCACCTCCCCGCAGAGACCGCCGTCGCCGACGGCACGGTCACCGACCGGCTCGTCGAAGCCAACCAGCACTACGCCTCGGGCTTCACCGACCCCGGCATGGACGCCCGGCCGGTGCTCCGGGTCGCCGTGGTGGCCTGTATGGACGCCCGTCTCGACCTCCATGCCGCACTGGGCCTGCAGCTCGGCGACTGTCACACGATCCGCAACGCGGGCGGAGTGGTCACCGACGACGTGATCCGCTCCCTGACCATCAGCCAGCGCGCGCTGGGCACCCGCAGCGTCATCCTCATCCACCACACCGGCTGCGGACTGGAGAGCCTGACCGAGGACTTCCGGCACGAGCTGGAGGACGAGGTCGGCCAGCGGCCCTCCTGGGCGGTCGAGGCGTTCCGCGACGTGGACCAGGACGTGCGCCAGTCGATGCAGCGGGTGCGCACCTCGCCGTTCCTGCTGCACACCGGCGACGTGCGCGGCTTCGTCTTCGACGTCACGTCGGGTCTGCTGCGGGAGATCGACCCCACCGGCTGAGGCACGCTCCGGACGACGCCGCGCGAGCCCACAGCGCGGCGCCGTCCGCCTGTCCGCGACCGTGACGGCGCGGGACGGGAGGGCCCGTGCCGCGCCGTCACGGGATGTCCGTACGCCGTCGCACGGGATGTCCGTACGCCGTCGCACGGGATGTCCGTACGCCGTCGTACGGGATGTCCTTACGGCGTCGCACCGGGTCGCCGCACCGACCCGGCGTGGGGTGGATCACAGCGCTGCGTGAACGGCCAAACGCGGCAACCTCAGACATATGGCGCCCACTTGTCCACAGGCGAGTGACACGACGCGGCAACGGCAACAAGAATGCGGGTGTGGCACCTTCGCGGAACCGACCGGAGAAGGTGTCCGTGTTTCGGGGTGGGCCGTGCCGCAAGCAGTGCACCGGCCCATGGAACGGGCCGAGGAGGGCCGGGTGACGACCTATGACGATCGAGCGAGCCTCACGGATCTGACCACCACAGCGGAGCACGTCCGCAGGTCGGTGGAGGGTGTGATCGAGGGCAAGCCTGAGGTCGTACGGCTCTCGCTGACAGTGCTGCTCGCCGAGGGGCATCTCCTCATCGAGGACGTGCCGGGCGTGGGCAAGACGATGCTGGCGAAGGCACTGGCGCGGTCGATCGACTGCTCGGTCCGGCGCATCCAGTTCACGCCGGACCTTCTGCCGTCGGACATCACCGGCGTGTCGATCTACGACCAGCAGAGACGGGACTTCGAGTTCAAGCCCGGCGCGATCTTCGCGCAGATAGTGATCGGCGACGAGATCAACCGGGCGTCCCCCAAGACCCAGTCCGCGCTGCTCGAGTCCATGGAGGAGCGGCAGGTCACCATCGACGGGCAGACGTACGAACTGCCCACTCCCTTCATGGTGGTGGCCACGCAGAATCCGGTGGAGATGGAGGGCACCTACCCGCTGCCCGAGGCCCAGCGGGACCGCTTCATGGCCCGGGTGTCGATGGGCTATCCGACACCGGAGGCCGAGCTGCAGATGCTCGACGTGCACGGCGCGGTGTCCCCGCTCGAGGACCTCCAGCCGGCGGCCCACGCGCATGACATCGTGAAGCTGATCGACGCGGTGCGGACGGTCCATGTCGCCGACTCCGTCCGGCGGTACGCGGTGGAGCTGGTCGCCGGGACCCGCAACCACCCCGACCTCCGGCTGGGCGCCTCACCGCGCGCCACCCTGCACCTGCTGCGCGCCGCCAAGGCCTCGGCTGCGCTGAGCGGCCGTGACTACGCACTGCCGGACGACGTCCAGTCCCTCGCCGTGCCGGTGCTCGCCCACCGCCTGCTGCCGACGGCCCAGGCACAGCTGAACCGCCGCACCGCCGAGCAGGTCGTGCTGGAGATCCTCCAGCACACGCCCGTGCCGACCTCGGGAAACGACACCGCGTACGGGATCGGTGCCCGCCAGGCGCCCGGCAGCCCGGCCTACGGCCGGCAGCGGCCCGGCGTCCGGCGGATCTGATGACGGCCGGGAGCCCTGTCGCCGGCGATGAGGAGAGGGGCGGTCTGCGGTCGGCTCTCGGCGGGCTGACCACACGCGGCCGCTCGTTCCTGGCGGCCGGGGTGGCCGCGGCGGTGTGTGCCGTGGTCCTCGGGCAGAGCGATCTGCTCCGGATCGGGCTGCTGCTCGCCGTGCTGCCCCTGATCTGCGTGGCCGTGCTGTACCGCACCCGCCACCGGGTGGCGGGCAGCCGGAGGCTGTTCCCGTCCCGGGTGCCCGCCGGGTCCGAGGCGCGGGTGCATCTGCGTCTGGACAACGTCTCCCGGCTGCCCACGGGGCTGCTGATGCTCCAGGACCACGTGCCCTACGTACTGGGGCCCCGGCCCCGGTTCGTGCTGGACCGCGTGGAGCCCGGAGGCCGGCGTGAGGTGTCCTACCGGGTCCGGTCCGACCTGCGCGGACGCTATCCCCTCGGTCCGCTGCAGCTGCGGTTGAACGACCCGTTCGGGATGTGCGAGCTGACCCGTTCCTTCAGCTCCGCCGACACCCTCACCGTGATCCCCCGCACCGAGCCGCTGCCGCCGGTACGGCTCTCGGGGGATGCCACGGGGTACGGCGACGGACGGCAGCGCACCCTCGCCCTGGCCGGGGACGACGACGTGATCCCCCGGACCTACCGGCACGGGGACGACCTGCGGCGCGTGCACTGGCGTTCCACCGCCCGCTACGGCGAGTTGATGGTGCGGCGCGAGGAGCAGCCGCAGCGGGCCAGATGCACGGTACTGCTCGACACCCGGCGCAGGGCCTACCGGGGCTCCGGGCCCGACTCGGCCTTCGAGTGGGCGGTTTCGGGCGCGGCCTCCGCCCTGGTGCACATGCTGGAGCGGGGCTTCTCGGTCCGGCTGCTGACGGACACGGGCACCTCGGTGCCCGGCGACGGCGGGGACGGCCTCGCCGGCTCCCCGCAGGAGTCCGCCGAATCGGCCGGGATGATGCTGGACGCGCTCGCGGTCGTGGACCACTCGGACGGTCCGGGTCTCTCGCGCGCCTACGACGTGCTGCGCGGCGGCGGCGAGGGACTGCTGGTCGCCTTCTTCGGCGACCTGGACGAGGAGCAGGCGGCGGTGGCGGCTCGGATGCGTCAGCGCAGCGGGAGCGCGGTCGCGTTCGTGACGGACAGCCGCCTGTGGACGGCGAACGGAGCGGTGGACGACGCGGTGGAGGCACGGCTGCGCGAGGCCGGGTGGACCGTGGTCGCCGCCGGGCCGGGCGCGGCGCTGCCCGAGCTGTGGCGGCGGGCGGCGCGCGAGCGCGCGGACTCCGCCCCGGCCGGTACGACGGATCCTTCGGGGGGACGGTCATGAGCGGCCGTGGCAGGCTCGCCCTGTGCGCCTACGGCGCCACGCTGCTGGCGGCGGCCGCGATGGTCCCGCTGGTCGATCCATCCACGTGGCTGCTTCAGGCCGCGTTCCTGTCGGCACTGGTCAGCGGGGCCGGTGCGGCGGCGCGGCGGGTGCCGCTGGCACGGCCGCTGACAGTAGCGGCCCAGGCCGTGCTGGCGCTGCTGATACTCACTCTGGTCTTCGCCCGCGAGCACGCCGTGCTCGGGCTGGTCCCCGGGCCGGACGTGCTCACCAGGTTCGGCGAGCTGCTGGCCGGCGGTGCGCAGGACGTCGGCCGGTACGCGATCCCGGCGCCGGCGACCGACGGCATCAAGCTGATGCTGATCGGCGGGGTGCTGTTGATCGGCCTGGCCGTGGACGCGCTGGCCGTGACGTACCGCAGCGCCGCCCCCGCGGGTCTGCCCCTGCTGGCGTTGTTCTCGGTGGCCGCCGGTCTGTCCGGGGGCGGAGCGGGCTGGTGGTCGTTCCTGCTGGCGGCCTCGGGCTATCTGATGCTTCTGCTGGCCGAGGGCCGGGACCGGCTGTCCCAGTGGGGCCGGGTCTTCGGCGGCGCCCCGCCGCGCGGCAGGGACGCGTTCGACCGCGAGGACGGGACCGCGCAAGCGCAGGTGCGCACCGGCCGGCGCATCGGTGCGGCCGCGCTCGGCGTCGCCCTGGTCGTCCACTGGTCGCTCCCGGCTCTGGGCGGCGGACTGATCGGCCAGGGCGGCCGCGGTGCGGGCACGGGCTCCGGCGGCGGCACGATCAACGCGGTGAACCCGGTGGTGACGCTGCAGGACAGCCTGAACCAGCCGGAAAACCGGGAATGGCTGAAGTACACGACGAACGCGAAGGCCACCGGTGACATGTATCTGCGGATCATGGCACTGGACCAGTTCGACGGCGGGGCTTGGAAGTTCTCGGTCCGCAAGGTCACCGACATCCCCGCCGAGCTGCCCCGCCCGGAGGGCCTCGGCGGTGGTGTCGGCACGACGGAGATCAGGACGAGCATCTCCGCCGCGGGTGCCTACAAGCAGGGCTGGCTGCCCATGCCGTACCCGGCGACCGAGGTGGCCGTGGACGGCAGCTGGCGCTTCGACCCGGCCCGGCGCACGATCGTCGGAGACCGGGGGCAGACGACCGGCGGCCTGCAGTACTCGGTCACCAGCCTCCAGGTGAAGCCCACCGCGAAGCAGCTCGCCGAGGCGCCGAAGGCCCCCGCCGCGCTGCTGGAGGAGTACACCGAGGTGCCGGACACGCTGCCGGCCGATGTGAGGTCCACGGCCCTGCGGGTGACGCGGGGCGCCGCGAACGACTACGAGCGGGCGGTCAGGCTCCAGGACTGGTTCGCCGCGGACGGCGGCTTCACCTACGACACCCAGGTGGATTCGGGCGGCGGCGTCGGGGCGATCTCGCGCTTCCTGAGGAACAAGGAAGGGTTCTGCATCCACTTCTCGTTCTCCATGGCCGCCATGGCGCGGACCCTGGGGATACCGGCCCGGGTGGCGGTGGGCTTCACGCCCGGCACCCCCGCGGCGGACGGTTCGACGTCGGTCAGCAACCAGGACGCCCACGCCTGGCCCGAGCTGTACTTCGAGGGCGTGGGGTGGACCCGGTTCGAGCCGACGCCGAGCCGGGGCAGCGCACCCGACTACACACGTGCGGCCACCCCGTCCGACGGGCCGAGCAGCCCGGCGGACCCGGAGGCGGGGGCGTCCCAGGCCGTGCCGGTCGCCCCGTCGCGGTCGTCCGACTGCTCGCCGCAGGAGCGCCAGCTCGGCGAGTGCGGGGCCACGACGCCGCAGGACGTCGCGGTGTCCGAAGACCAGGGCCCGTCGCTCGGCACGGTCCTGGTATGGACCGGGGCGGTCGCCGCACTGCTGGTGATCCCGCTGCTGCCGATGCTCTGGCGGACGAGACTGCGCAGGGTCCGGCTCGGCTCCGAAGGGTGTACGGCCGAGGAGGCCGCGGCGCGGACGCTTCTGGTCTGGCGGGAGATCGCCGACACCGCCTGGGACCACGGCATCCCACCGGACGAGTCGCTGTCGCCGAGGAAGGCGGCCGCGCGCATCGTCCGGCTCGGCCGGCTGGAGGGCGCACCCGCGGACTCGGTCCACCGGGTGGCCCATGCGGTGGAGCAGGTGCTGTACGCGCCGAGACCCGTCCCGGGCACCGGGCTGGCCGAGGACGCCGGCCGGGTGCGGGGGGGCCTGGGCGAGCGGGCCGGCCGCGTCGCCGGGCTGCGGGCACTGCTGCTGCCGCGTTCCACGGTGCGCGTCGTATGGGCGTGCTCGGAGCGCTGGAACGCCCTGGCGGAACGCGCCGCCGCCATCCGGCGGCGGTTGCTGGACCGCGCGACGGCGCAACTGCGGAGGCCACTGCGGCAGCGGGGCTGACGAGCAGCGGCCGCGCCCGGCGGGACGTGCTTCCCGCCGGGCCCGGCCCTCGTCCCAACGGGCAGGACCGCGGAAAACATAACTGTGAGAGTTCTTCCGCGGCCCGGGATGGGTTGCTGCCAGGCTCGGCGCTCGGGGGCGCCGTGCTCGTCGGAGGAAGCGATGCCGGCGGGTGGCGGGAGCGGTGCGCCACGGATGGCGGGGGCGATGCCCTCGGGCGAGTGCCCTGCCCGTGGCGCATCCGGAAGCGCGGGGCTCCCGGGGCCGACGGGAGGTGTCCGCGGCGAACGAGTACCCGGGCGGAGAGACGCGTGAGGGGTGACCGCCGTGCGGTCACCCCTCAGCCATGTCGGAGTGCGTGGACGTGGCCGGGGCTCAGTGGCCCTGCTCGTCGCGGCGGCGCTGCCACCGCTGCTCGATCCGGTCCATCATCGACCGGCGCTGCCTGGGCTGTCGGCGCGTGGCCTCGGCCCCGGGGCCGCTTTGCTCACCCGGCTTCGGCGCCTTGCGCCAGCCGGTGACCGCCAGGACCGCACAGCCGAGCATGACGAGAAAACCCACCACGCTGATCCAGATCTGCTGGGCGACCATTCCGGCCATGAGGAGCGCGATACCCACCAGGAAGCCGGCGACCGCTTGGTAGACCCGTCGTCGGGTGTACGTACGCAGCCCGCTTCCCTCAAGCGCTGTCGCGAACTTGGGATCTTCGGCGTACAGCGCTCGCTCCATCTGCTCGAGCATTCGCTGCTCGTGCTCCGAGAGCGGCACGGAGTCCTCCTAGTCGTCGGTCGCGGGGGGCGACCGGTATGCGGCCCTTTCAGGATAGGCAGGGAATCGCCCCCGTGAAACCCGCCGAGTGCCCGATTGCCCTGAGGGGCCTGCCATGCCGGATCGACTGCTGAGGCGTTGATTCCCCAACCGCCTGTCCGTCATGCCGGATCGTGTCCCCCGATCATACGGGGCGAACGCCTCGATCGGGGGGCCTGTGGCGTACTCCATGTGCAGCTGCGTGGCTGATCAGCGGCGGCCCGCCGCGCCGGGAAGCCGGTGATCAGCCACGCTTCTCACCGAGGACGTGGAGCTGGGTGGCGACGGCGTGGAAGGCGGGCGACTCGGCGGCGGCCTCCTCCAGCTTCAGCAGGGCCTCCAGCGCACCCGGCTCGGTGTCCACGAGCACCCCCGGGACCAGGTCGGCGAAGACCCGGACACCGTGCACGGACCCGACCTCCAGGCCCGAGTCGCCGACGAGTTGCGTGAGCTGCTCGGCCGTGAAGCGGCGGGGCGTCGGGTCGCCCTCGCCCCAGCGCCCCGCCGGGTCGCCGAGCGCCCTCCGGGCCTCGGTGAAGTGTCCGGCCAGGGCCCGGGCGAGGACGGCACCGCCGAGCCCGGCGGCGAGCAGGCTGAGGGCGCCCCCGGGGCGCAGCGCCTCCACCGCGTTCCGCACGCCTTCGGCCGGGTCCTCGACGTACTCGAGCACGCCGTGGAACAGCACGGCGTCGAAGCCGCCGCGCTCCACGACGTCGAACAGTCCGTGGACATCGCCCTGGACCCCGCGCACCCGGTCGGCAACCCCCGCCTCGGCCGCCCGGCGCTCCAGAGCGAACAGCGCGTTGGGGCTGGGGTCGACCACGGTGACGTGGTGGCCGAGGCGCGCCGCGGGCACGGCGAAGTTGCCGGAGCCGCCGCCGGTGTCGAGGACGTCCAGGGCGTCACGGCCGGTCGCCTTGACCCGGCGGTCCAGGGCGTCCCTGAGCACCTCCCAGACCACGGCCGTGCGAAGGGAGGCGCGGGACGGGGTCTCCCCACGGCGAGGTCGAACAGGGGGCGTCTGGTCCGACACGGCAGTTGACTCCTCGGCGCGGGTGCCGCCCCTGCTGACGGGGCGTGAACGGTGCAGGCTGACTCCACCCTATTGCCTCGGCCGGGCGCCCCGGTCCCCCCCGGGGCGCCCCCGGGCCGGCCGAACCCGCCGTCCGGCCCGGCGTCACCCGGCCCCGGGCCTTCTCATCCCGCGGCGTCCTCCGGGCACACCCTCGGGGCGCCCGGACCGTGCTGCTCGGGGCTGGGCTGCGGCAGCACCGGCTGGAGCACCAGCATCCGCTCCACCAGCCGCAGGAACAGGGCGACGTCGCGGAGCAGGTCGTCGGCGTCGCGGCTGCCTACGGCGCCCCGGATGCCCGCCTCGGCGCGGGCCCGGCGCTCGGCGCCGGAGGCGAAGAGCGCGCTCCACTCGGTGAGCTCCGGGGCGATCTCCGGCAGGACCTCCCAGGCGGAGCGTATGCGTGCGCGCCGGCGCGGGCTGGTCTCCGGCCGCCCTCGGGCGGCGAGGACGGCCGCCGCGGTGCGCAGCGCGGCGAGATGGGCCGTGGCGTACCGCTGGTTCGGCGTCTCCAGGCACGCGGCCTCCGCCAGGCCCGCCCGCGCCTGGGCGAGCAGGTCGAGTGCGGCAGGGGGTGCGGACGAGCGCCGCGGCACGGGGTGGACGTCGGTCGCGGGACCGGTCGGTGAGGGGGCAGGGCCGCCTGCGCGGAGCCGGCCTGCGGCAGCGGCGTACGAGCTGGCCATGACGAGCCTCCTGTCGTCGGGTGACGGCACTCCGGCCGTCCGTGAACCATGGTGGGGGGCACCACTGACAATTCGCCCTGACCTGGGCTTGTCCCGGGCGAAGGGGGTGTCCTGCCCGCGCTGGGCGGCGACCCACGTCTCCCGCGCGGCCAGGTGCCGACGGCGTGGGCCACCGGGGGCGGCGGCTACGGCGTCGCTCCGGACCGCGGCGGCCCGCCCCCTCGGGATCGTCGACGGCGAGCAGCACCCCGTGCCGCACCGCGGACTGGCGGAGCCGGGCGGTGCTCGTCCTGCGCACCGACGGGGTGGTGGAGGGCCCCACGTACCCGATGGAGGCCGGTCTGGCCGAGATGGCCGAGATGGCCGAGCCGGTGCGGACCGGATCCGAGGCCGTCCCCGACGTACTCGCCTCCGCGGCGATCGAGGCGGCCGACCTGACCCGGCCAGCGGGACGACGCCGCGGTGCTCGTGGCCCGCTACGACCGGCCTGCGGCCCCGAACACCGGACCGGTCCGGGACGGCCACCCCGCCGGGCCCGCGGCCCCGCTCCGCTCGGCTCCGGGACGGCCGACTCGCCTCCGCGGCACCGGCGAAGGACACTGCTGTCGTGCGCAATGAGGAGATCCGGCGTTACGCCTCGTCGGCGCTGCGGATCCTCGCTGTGGCCGCCGTCTACTACGGCTCCGCCAGGCTCGGGCTGCTACAGCAGCTGGTGCGCGGCCAGGTCACCCCGCTGTGGCCGCCGACGGGCGTGGCGCTCGCCGCGCTGCTGTTCTTCGGACCGCGGGTCTGGCCCGGCATCGCGCTCGGGGCCTTCCTGGTCAACTTCTCCATCGGCCCGACCGCCTTCGCGGTGCTGGCCATCGTCGCCGGAAACACCGCCGCGCCGGTCTGCGCCTACCTGATGCTGCGCCGCGCGGGGTTCCGGCAGGAACTGGACCGGCTCCGGGACGTGCTGGCACTCGTCTTCCTCGGGGCGCTGGGCGGGATGCTGGTCAGCTCGACCGTCGGCACCGCGACCCTCGTCCAGGCCGGGGCACTGGAGCCGGAAGGCTTCTGGCCCGCGTGGTCGGTGTGGTGGACGGGCGACGCGATGGGCGTGCTGGTGGTCACTCCGTTCCTGCTCGTACTGCGCCGGGCGCGGTGGCCGGTCCCCGCCGGACCGGCACGCTGGGCGGAGGCGACGGCGCTCGGGCTCTGCACGCTGGGAGTGACACTGCTGGCGACCTCGACGCGCAACTCGTCGCTGCTGTTCCTGGTCTCCCCCTGCCTGATCTGGGCGGCCTTCCGGTTCCAGCTTGCGGGGGCCGCACCATGCGCGCTGCTGGTGTCGACGCTCGCGATCACGGCCGCGGCCGGGCAGCTCGGGCCGTTCGCCGGACGGGACCTGTTCGCGAACATGGTCACGCTGCAGGCCTTCAACGGGGTCACGGCACTGACGGCGCTGCTGATGGCGGCCGTGATCACTGAGCGCAACCAGACCCACGAGGAGATCAGACGCGTCTGCGCCCGGCTGGCCGAGATCGTGGCGGGAATCGAACCGCGCGACCGCTGAACCCTCCCCCCGTTTTGCTTCGTTCCCGGGTACGGAGTAAGTTTTGCACTGACCAGTCAGTTCAAAAGGGGGAGGCCGCGTGGACAGCCCACACGGGGCAGCCGTACGAGCCGAGGGCTTCGGCCTCAAGGGGCCGCGCGGCTGGGCGTTCCGGAAGGTGGACGTCGAGGCCGGCCCGGGCTCGCTCATCGCGATCGAGGGCCCGTCGGGCTCGGGCCGCACCTGTCTGCTGCTCGCGCTCACCGGACGCATGAAGGCGGCGGACGGGTACGCGGAGGTGGGCGGGCTGCGGCTGCCGCGCAAGATGGCGGCCGTCCGGCGGATCAGCGCGCTGGGGCCGGTCCCGGGGGTGAGCGATCTCGACCCGGCGCTCACCGTGGCCGAGCACCTGCGGGAGCGGGCGTTGATGCAGCGGCGGTTCGACGGAGGGCTCCGGGCGCTGCTGAGGCCGTCGGGGGAACGGGCCGCGGCGGCCCGGGCGCGGATCGATGAGGCCCTGGGCCGCGTCGGGCTCGACGTGGACGCCCTGCCGAAGGCGGAGCGCACGGCGGTGCGGGATCTCGAACGGCTGGAGGCCCTCCGCCTCTCCGTGGCCCTCAGCCTGATCGGCCGTCCGCGGCTGCTGGCCGTCGACGACGCCGACCTCAAGCTCTCCGAGGCGGACCGGGCGGAGGCGTGGGACCTCCTGCGCGGCATCACCGCCGGGGGCACGACCGTGCTCGCGGTCTGCAGTGAGGCGCCTCGGGACGCGGTCGTGGTCCGTACCGGCGCGGGGGCGCCGCACCCGGCCGCTGCGGACGAGCCGGGCGGCGGTACGGCGGACCGTACGCCCGACGCGCCCGCCGCGAAGAGCGGTAACGGCGCCGAGCACGGGGGCAGCGCCGAGGCCGCGGATGCCGCGGGCGCACCGAAGCCCCCTGCGGCCGGGGGCGGAAACCCGCGGGAGGCCGCCAGCGGGACCGCCGGGGTGACGGACTCCGGCGCGGAGCCGGCCGCGTCGGCGAAGGACGCGGGGGACGCCGGCATCGGACCCGGCACCGCGGCAGGTACGGACGCGGACGCGGACAAGGTCACCGCAGCGGATTCCGCCGACCGCACCCGCGCGCACGACGGCGGGACCGGCGCCACGCACCGGACCACGCACGACACCGAGGAGGGGGCGGCCGATGCGCTCGCCGAAACTGGCCGCGCTTGAGCTGAAGCGGTTCGGCAGGGGCAGGCTGCCGCGCGCCGCGCTCGTGGCGATACTGCTGCTTCCGCTGCTCTACGGCGCCCTGTACCTGTGGTCGTTCTGGGACCCGTACAGCCGCCTCGACAAGATCCCCGTGGCGCTCGTCAACGACGACAAGGGCGCGACCGCCGCCGGGAAGAAGATCGCCGCGGGCGACGAGATCACTGAGGGCCTGCGCGAGAGCGATGTCTTCGACTGGCACGAGGTGGGCGCCCGGGACGCCCGCGAGGGCGTCGAGAACGGTACGTACTACCTGTCCCTGACCATGCCCGCCGACTTCAGCGAGCGCATCGCCTCCGCCTCCGGCGACGCCCCGGAGACCGGGGCGCTGGAGGTGCGGACGAACGACGCGAACAACTACATCGTCGGGCAGATATCCCGCACGGTCTTCGCCGAGGTGCGCAAGTCCGCGTCCAAGAACGCCTCCCGCTCCTTCCTCGACAAGATCTTCATCTCGTTCTCCGACATCCACGACGCGACCGAGAAGGCCGCGAAGGGCGCCGACAAACTCAAGGGCGGCATCGGCAAGGCGAAGGAGGGCTCCAAGGAACTCGCCGACGGCCTGAAGGACGCCAAGGACGGCAGCGGGAAACTCGCGGGCGGCATCACCCGCCTCGACGACGGCGCCGAGAAGCTGGAGAAGGGCGCCCGCGAGGTCGCCGCCGGCACCCAGCGGCTGGCCGACAAGGTCAACGGCATCGCGGCCGACGTCCGGCCCTACATCAAGGACAAGGGCGCCACGATCGGCGAGCACGCGCGGTTCGTGGAGAACGGCGCCCGCGCCGCCCGCAGCCATCTCGACCTCCTCGTGACGACCGCCCCCGCCGCCGCGACCAAGGCGCACGACGCCGCCGACAAGGCGGCCGCTCTGCACAAGTCCCGCTGCGAGGACGCCGTTCTGCCCGACCCCGCAGTCTGCTCCGTGCTGGAGAAGGCCGAGACCGCGACGGCCGACTCCGCCGCGGTCGCCGACGACGTCGTCAAGCTCGTGCGGGACAACAGCGGCGAACTCGAGCAGCTCGACGCCCGGCTCGCCGCGATCCAGAAGATGGCCAAGGATCTCGCCGACCGCTCCCCCACCCTCGAGGACGACGTCGAGAAGGCCGTCGCGGACGTCAACCGGCTGAACTCCGGAGCGCGCAAGGTCGCCAAGGGCGCCGGCGACCTCCACGAGGGCCTGGGCAGCGCGCGCACCGGGTCCACCGACCTCGACACCGGCGTGGGCAGGCTCAAGAGCGGTGCGCACGACCTCGACGGCGGCATGTTCAAGCTCGTCGACGGCTCGGGCGAGCTGGCCGGCGGGCTGAACGACGGCGTCGGCAAGATCCCCGACTACGACAAGCAGGAGCGCGACCTGCGCACGGACGTGATGGCCGACCCGGTCCAGCTCGCGTCCCAGTCCCTGCACAAGGCGGACAACTACGGCACGGGCTTCGCCCCGTACTTCATCCCGCTCTCCCTCTGGGTGGGCGCCATGGTGGCGTACATGCTGATCCAGCCGCTCAACCGGCGCGCCCTCGCCGCAGGCGCCTCGGCCTGGCGGATCGCCGTCGCCGGCTGGCTGCCGGTCGCCGCGATCGGACTGCTCCAGGTCGGCGCGCTGATGGCCGTGCTCCACTGGGGACTGGGGCTGGAGATGGCCCGCACCGCCGGGACGGTCGGCTTCCTCGCCCTGGTCGTGTGCTGCTTCGCCGCGATCATCCAGTGGCTCAACGCCCGCTTCGGCGCGGCGGGCCGGATCCTGGTGCTCGCTCTGCTGATGCTGCAGCTGACCTCGGCGGGCGGCACCTACCCCGTCCAGACGAGCCCGCCGTTCTTCAACGCCGTCCACCCCTTCCTGCCGATGACGTACGTGGTCGAGGCGCTGCGCCGGCTCATCACGGGCGGCGGCATCGGGCCGGTGTGGCAGGCCGTGGCCGTCCTCGTGGCGTTCACCGCCGGGGCCCTCGCCCTCACCGCCCTGTCGGCACGTCGCAAGCAGGTGTGGACGTTCGACCGTCTTCACCCCGAGCTGAGCCTGTGAGACGGGTGGACCTGTGAGAATCGGCACCATGAACAGCAGCAGCACCCGGAGACAGGCCACCCGCGCCAAGCTCTACGAGGCGGCGGTGACCCTCATCGCCGAACAGGGCTTCTCCGCCACCACGGTCGACGAGATCGCCGAGCGGGCCGGCGTCGCCAAGGGCACGGTCTACTACAACTTCAAGAGCAAGGCCGAGCTCTTCGAGGAACTGCTGCGGTACGGGGTCGGCCTGCTGGCCTCCTCGCTGCAGGAGGCCGCCGACGAGGCGGAGCGGCGGGGCGGCACCAAGATCGAGGCCCTGGACGGGATGATCCGGGCCGGCCTGGTCTTCATCGACCGCTACCCGGCCTTCACCCAGCTGTACGTCGCCGAGCTGTGGCGCACCAACCGCGCCTGGCAGTCGACGCTGATGGTGGTCCGTCAGCAGGCGGTCGCCGTCGTCGAGACCGTCCTCAGGGAAGGGGTCGAGCGCGGCGAGCTGAGCGAGGAGATCGACATTCCGCTGACCTCGGCCGCGCTGGTCGGGATGGTGCTGGTGGCGGCGCTCGACTGGCAGGCGTTCCAGCGGGAGCGGTCGATCGACGACGTGCACTCGGCCCTCTCCCGTCTGCTCCACGGGCGGGTCAGCGGCTGCTGACGCCTCCGTCCCCCGTGCCGTCACGGGCTCCCGGTGGGCCGTGACCGCACCGCCCGCCGAGGGCACCGAGAGCACGAACGACGAGTGCCGGTGGGGCGAAGCTCGATCCTCCGAGCTTCGCCCCACCGGCGTTTCCCCTTCGTTCCCCCGCTGCCCTGTACCGCTGTTCCCCCGGGTCCGGGCAACCCCCGCTCGCAGGTGCGCCGCGCCGTTCCGCCGCCCCGTGCCGGCGGTGCCGGCGCCGCGCCCCTCCGTGGCCTCCACTCTTCCGTCCGCGCCGGTCGGCCCCATCCGCGCGCCTACTCATCTCCCCCACTAGGTACGGATACTCAGAGGCCCGTGCTCACCCCCTCCCGCCCCGGGTGCGGGCTGGTCACGACCGCCTCCCCGTCCACCCGGTGGCGGCGATCGCCGCGGCGACGCCGCTCGTGCCGGGGCACGTGGCACCGGCCCTCCCCGCCCCGCGGATCCGCCTCTCCCACCCGGCGCCGGGAGGCACGGCGCGCGCCGCGGGCCTGCCGCGGCCACCGCCACGGTGACTGTCGAAGGCTGCCGATACAGTCCCTGGCATGGCACGGATTGTGGTGATCGGCGCCGGGATGGGCGCCATGGCGGCAGCCGCCCGGCTGGCCGTGGCGGGACACCGGGTGACGGTGTTCGAGCGGACGGACACGTACGGCGGCGGGGTGCGCCGGTTCGAGCGCGCCGGCTTCGCCTTCGACACCGGGCCCGGCCTGCTCCATCTGCCCGCCGTCTGGCGGGACTTCTTCGTGAAGACCGGCAAGGAGCCGCTGGAGAAGTGCGTGGAGCTGGTCCAGGTGGACCCGGCGAGCCGTCATGTCTTCGCGGACGGCACGGCCGTGACCCTGCCGAACGCCTCGCGTGCGGGTGTCGTCGCTGCGCTGGACGGAGCTCTCGGCACCGGAGCCGGCGAACGCTGGGGCGAGTTCCTGGGGCGTGCGCGGGACGCCTGGGACCGTTCGCGGCGCCCGCTGCTGGAGGAGCCGCTGCCCCCGGAGACCTCCCGCTTCGCCCGGGACCCGTACCCGGCGCTCAAGGGCGGCCTGTTGCGGCGCCCGGCGCGCACCCTGGCCGAGGTGGGCCGGCGTGAGCTACGGGACCCGCGGCTGGCGGCGCTGCTGGAGAGCCACGCCCTGGCGTACGGCTTCGACCCCGCCACCGCGCCCGCGTCCGCCGCCGTCCTGCCCTACATGGAGCAGACCTTCGGCAGTTGGTACGTGCGGGGCGGGATGCGGGCACTCGCGGACGCGGTCCACGAGCGGTGCCTGGCACGGGGGGTGGAGTTCGTCCTCGGCACCGAGGTGACGGAGATACGGATCGAGGACGGCCGGGCGGTCGGCGTGGAGCTGGCGGACGGCAGCACGGCCGAGGCCGACCATGTGGTCACGGGCGCACCCGTGCCCGCGCTGTACCGGGACCGGGTCCTGCCGTGGGCCTCCCCGGACGAGTGGCCGCACCACCAGTCGGCGGTGCGGACCGGGCGGGTCACCGTCTGCCTGGCACTGCGCGGCGCCCGGGCGGCTGACGCGGCGCACCGGACGGTGGTGCACTCGCCCGACCGGGCCGGGGAGTCGGCGGCGCTGTCCGCGGGGCGGCTGTGCGACCGCCCGACGGTCGTGGTGCTGCGACCCGACGACGAGCGGCTGCGGCCCGGCGGCCACGAGGCG
Source organism: Streptomyces marianii (assembly GCF_005795905.1). Classification (NCBI taxonomy): domain Bacteria; kingdom Bacillati; phylum Actinomycetota; class Actinomycetes; order Kitasatosporales; family Streptomycetaceae; genus Streptomyces; species Streptomyces marianii. The sequence continues at coordinate 6,439,767 of NZ_VAWE01000001.1, read as the reverse complement.
GTCACGGTGACCGCGACCGTTCCCGCCGGGACCGGCGACCGGATGTCGGACCCCTCGTGGGGCGAGCACGTGACGGACGGGGACGCCACGGGCGTGGAGGCGTTCGCGGACCGGATGACGGCCGCCGCGGAGGCGGCCGTTCCCGGTCTGCGGGAGCGGCTTCTGTGGCGCGAGGTGCGCACACCCGCCGACACCTTCCGGGAGACGGGCACGCCCCGGGTGCCCGGACCGGCACTGGCCGGAGCGGGCGGGGCACTGCTGCCCGCGGCGAACGTCTCACCGGTGCCCGGGGTGTACTTCGCGGGCGGCTGGTCGCATCCCGGCGGCGGACTCGCGCACAGCGGCATGTCGGGCGCGCTGGTGACCGGCCTCATCGTGGAGGGCGCGGACTTCCGCGGTTCGCAGTGACCTGGTCCGGGGCCCTTCCGGCGGCGGAGGGCCTCGCTCTCCGGGGCGACCGGGCGTCGAAGGCCCCGCTGTGCGGCTCCGTATCGCGGCGCCCCGGCCGGGTGACGGTCTGGAACGTGCGCCACTCCCGCCCCGGGCGGTCCAACCGCGACGGAGCGCTCGGAGGACGGGGCGCGGACGGTACCCCTCCGGCGCCCGGGACGCACGAGCCGGGTACCGCGTCCCGGGATCCAAGAGCCCGGGGCCGCGTCCCGGATTCCAGGCGCCCGGCTCCACGCGCCGATGGGCCGCCGGGACGCGGGGGAGCACTGCGATTAGTCCCGGTAGCGGTAGGTCTGGCCGTTGGGGTCGCTCTGGTAGCCCTGGTCGTAGCCGTACTGCGAGGGCTGCTCCGCCGGCGGCGGCGCCTGGTCCCCGTCGCGCTGGGGCGGCACCCACACACCGCCCGGCGGCGTCTCGTTGTAGCCCTGCGACGCGTACGGGTCGGCGTACTGCTGCTGGCCGCCGTAGCTCTCGTACGAGCCGGAGCCCTGCGCCGCGCCTGCGTACGGGTCGGGCCAGGCGGCGTACGGCTGCTGCCCCCCGCCGGTGCCGTAGTCGTACGACCCCGCGTACGCGTCATGGGCCCCCGCCGGCTGCTGGTAGTCGTGGCCCTGGGAGTAGGCGTCGGCGTAGCCGGTGGAGTAGCCGTCGTAGTGGGCGTCGCCGCCGGCCTGGGTGTGGTTCGCCGTGTGGGCCGCGTCGGAGTAGACGGCGTACTGCCCGGTGTCCTCCGGGAGCGGCTGCGGCTCGTAGACGGCCGTGGTCTCGGCGGACGGGGACCCGTCCGGGTCGGGGCCGGACGGACGGGGACGACCGGAGTCGTCGTAGGAGTCGTCGTAGGAGTCCTCGTAGTCGATGCCCGTCACCTCCAGCACGGGGTCACGGTCGACGGGGGCGGAGGACCTCCGGCGGCGGCTGGAGCCCGGGCTGCCGCCCAGCGCCCAGCCGGTGGAGAAGCCGCGCCGGAAGGAGAGCGTGACGTACGTCTGGCCGACCGCGAAGGCCGCCGCGCCCACGCCGATCACGATGACGTTCGGCATCAGCGCACCGACGACCACGCCCAGGAAGCCGACGAAGGCGACCAGCCGCCAGCGCAGCCGCGCCTTGTACTGCAGCAGCACCTCGCCGAGCAGCCACAGCGCGACAATGCCGAACGCGATGTAGAGCACCGTCCAGCCCATGCCCGCCCCTCTCCTGCGGCCTCCCGCCCGGGGTTGCGACGGGTGCGGCCGTTCACGACTGCTGGTGCAGTCCGAGATTCTCGTAGATTTCGAGCGTCGCCGTGGAGTTGTTGAGTGTGATGAAGTGCAGCCCGGGGACGCCCTCCGAGAGCAGCCGTGCGCAGAACTCCGTCGCGAACTCGATACCGATGGAGCGTACAGCGGCGGGGTCGTCCGCGACGGCGCGGATCCTCTGTTCGAGTTCGGCGGGGAACAACGCGTTGCTGAGCTGGGCGAACCGTTCGATCTGCCGCACGCTGGTGACGGGCATGATCTCGGGGATGATCGGGGTCTCGCAGCCCGCCTCCGCGACGCTGTCGCGCAGCCGCAGATAGTCCTCGACGCGGAAGAACATCTGAGTGATCGCATAGTCCGCACCGGCGCGGCACTTGTCCACGAAGTGCCCGATGTCCGTCTGCCACTCGCTGGAGCGGGGGTGCATCTCGGGGAAGGCCGCGACGCCGACGCAGAAGTCGCCCGACTCCTTGATCAGCCGGACGAGCTCCGCCGCGTACCGCACACCGTCCGGATGCTCGACCCACTCGCCCATCGGGTCGCCGGGCGGGTCGCCGCGGACGGCCAGGATGTTCCTGATCCCGGCGTCCGCGTACTGGCCGATCATGTTGCGCAGCTCCGCGACGGAGTGGTTGACCGCGGTGAGGTGCGCGACCGGGGTGAGCGTGGTGTCGGCGGCGATCTGCTGGGTGGCCTTGACCGTGCCCGCGCGGGTGGATCCCCCGGCACCGTAGGTCACCGAGACGAAGCTGGGCTGTACCGCCTCGACACGCCGCAGCGCGTTCCAGAGGTTCCGCTCGCCCTTCTCCGTCTTGGGCGCCCAGAACTCGAAGGAGTACGAGGTCTTGTCGGTGGCGAGCAGCTCGCGCACGGTGCGTGCGCGATCCGTCCGGGTGGAAGCTGTGCCGAGGGCCATAGTCGCAGGTTATCCACGGGGCAGCGGTCGCCCAACCGGATTCCACCCATCGGACACGGATCGCTCATGAAACGGCCTACTGCGCGTGGGCCCGTATCCGCTCGGCGAGACGGGCGGCGGCCTCGGCGGGGTCGGCGGCCTCCGTGACCGCCCGGACGACGACGACCCGGCGGGCACCCGCCTCCAGCACCTCGTCGAGGTTGCCGGCGTCGATCCCGCCGATCGCGAACCAGGGGCGGTCCTGGCCTAGCGAGGCCGTGTACCGCACCAGGTCGAGGCCGGGGGCCGGCCGGCCGGGCTTGGTGGGTGTGGGCCAGCAGGGGCCGGTGCAGAAGTAGTCGACACCGGGCTCGGCGACCGCCGCGTCGACCTCCTCCCGGGCGTGTGTGGAGCGCCCGATCAGCACCTCGGTGCCGAGGATCGCCCGTGCCGCGGACACGGGCAGGTCACCCTGGCCGAGGTGCAGCACGTCCGAGCCGGCGGCGTGGGCGACATCGGCCCGGTCGTTGACCGCGAGCAGCTTCCCGTGGCGGCGGCAGGCGTCGGCGAACACGGCGAGGTGCTCCAGCTCCTCGCCGGCCTCCATGCCCTTGTCACGGAGTTGCACGATGTCCACCCCGGAGGAGAGGACGGCGTCCAGGAACTGCGGCAGGTCGCCCTGGCGCCTGCGGGAGTCCGTGCAGAGGTAGAGCCGGGCGTCGGACAGCGCCGCTCGGGACGTGGACATGGGTGGTACCCCCCGGGTGGGTCGGCGTTGCGCGCACCGGGTGCCGGCGGTCCGGGCCGGTGCGCGCAACGCATCCAGATCGTGTGGCGGAACGCGGCGACGCGCTCAGGACGTCGTCAGACGGCGAGCGCCTGGGCCCGGCGCTTCACCTCCGTGCCGCGATTCTCGCTGAGCGCCTCCGCGGGGGTCCCCGGCAGGGTGGGGTCGGGAGTGAAGAGCCACTCCAGCATCTCTTCGTCGGTGAAGCCGTCGTCCTTCAGGAGCGTCAAGGTGCCGGAGAGGCCCTTGACCACCCTGCCGCCCTTGATGAAGGCGGCAGGGACCTGGAGCGTCCGGTTCTCACCGCGGCGCACGGCGATCAGCTGACCCTCCTTGACCAGCTGCCGTACGCGCGTCACCTCGACGTCGAGCTTTTCCGCGACGTCGGGCAGGTGGAGCCAGGCGGGGACGAGAGCATCGATCTTTGCGTCAATCTCGGTCACGGGACCAAGCGTGCCATCCCGGACCGACAGTCGGTAGCCGGGCCCGGTCCGGCTGCGGCCTTCAGAGGGACACGGGCCACCTGACCGCCGCCTCGGGAGTGCTTCGGGAGCCCTTGGAGTGGTCCCCTGCTCGGCCCTGGGCACGCCCGCCCGGAACGGCGGTCCGCGGTCACAGCACGGCGGCCTTCAGGGGGACGGCCGGGTCGGCGGCGCGCCCCGCGTCGACGTGGGCGCCGACCTCGATGAGCCTGCGCCCCTGGGCCAGGTCCCGGGGCCTGCCGACCGCCAGCAGGGCGACCAGAACCCCGTCCCTCAGCCACAGCACCGACCAGGAGGCACCCTCCGGGTCCCCCCGGCGCACGAGCGCGTCGGCCGCGCCGTGATGCCCGGCGTACTGCACGAACCGGCCGAACTGCTCCGACCAGAAGTACGGCACCGGGTCGTAGATCTCCCCCGGCTCGCTGCCCTCGCCCGTGTCCGCGCCGACGATGTTGGCCGCGACCGTACGGGGGCCCTGGAGCGCGTTGTCCCAGTGGTGGACGAGCATGCGCCGCCCGTAGCGGCCGGACGGGAAGGAGGCGCAGTCCCCGACCGCGTACACGTCGGGCAGCGAGGTGCGCAGCCGCTCGTCGGCGGTGACCGAGCCGTCGGGGCCCAGGCCGATGCCGGAACCGGCGAGCCAGTGGGTCGCCGGCCGGGCGCCGACGCCGACGACGACGGCGTCCGCGGGCAGCCGCCGGCCCCCTTCGAGGACCACGGCGCCCGGCTCGACGGCCGCGACCCGCGCACCGGTGAGCAGTTCGGCGCCGGCCTCGGCGTACCAGGTGGCCATCGGGGCGGCGACCTCGGCCGGCAGGGCTCCCGGCAGCGGCCGGTCGGCGGCCTCGACGACGGTGGCCTCGCAGCCCGCCTCGCGGGCGGCGGTGGCGAACTCGGCGCCGATCCAGCCCGCGCCGACGACCACGATGCGGTGGCGTCGCTCCAGCACCGGGCGGAGCCGCTCCGCGTCGTCGAGGGTGCGCAGCAGATGGACTCCCGGGACCCCCTCCGTGCCGGGGAGGGTGACCGGCTCCGCTCCGGTGGCGATGACGAGGACGCCGTACGGGACGGGCCCGGCGGGCGTGTCGAGCTCGTGCTCCTCGGGGCGCAGGCCCGTGACCTCGAGTCCCAGCCGGAGCTCGACGTCGAGCGCGTCGAAGTCGACGTCGAAGGCGGAGTCCTCGGCCTTCCCGAGCAGCACGGCCTTGGACAGCGGGGGCCGGTCGTAGGGCTGGTGCGGTTCGGCGCCGATGAGGCCGATACCGCCGGTGAAGCCCTGTTCGCGCAGGGCCACGGCGGTCTGCACACCGGCCATGCCCGCCCCGACGATGACGACTCGGCGGCTCGGCGCCGTCTGCTCGCTCTCACTCACCCGGCCACCCTAACCACCTGACAACACGTCAGGAGGGGAGCTGCTCCACGACGCTCGTGCCGCGCCCCTGCCGGGACTCCCACTCCCAGGTCTCCTCCAGCCGCACCCGCCCGTCGGGGAGGTCGACGACGGTGGACACGCAGTGCCCGGAGGAGGTCGCCCCGTCCTGCCCGAGCTGGACGTAGCGGAAGTCCAGCCGGTCCCCCTCGCGGGTACCGACGAGATGTCCGCGGACCACGTCGCCGCCGGTGTACTCGGCCCAGATCCGGCCGCCGTCCTCGTGGTACGTGAACCGGGTCCGGGTGCCGACCTGGCCGGGCGACTGGTCGGCGACCGGGGCGAGGACGAGTCCGTCGAGCGAACGGGCCACGGTGGCGGCTCCCTTACCGGGGGTCGGCGACGAGGGCTAGGCTGGCCACCGTACTGCTACTCGCGGGAGCCCGGAGCACCGGGCTGAGAGGGAGGCTGAGGCGGCCTCCGACCGTACGAACCTGATCCGGGTCATGCCGGCGAAGGGAGGGTCCGGACGCGCATGCATCCAGGACAATCACCAGGACACACCGCGGACGTCCTCGTCGTCGGGGGCGGCGTCATCGGCCTCGTCACCGCGTGGCGGGCGGCGCAGCGCGGACTGCGGACCGCGCTGGCCGACCCCGAACCGGGCGGCGGGGCGGCACAGGTCGCGGCGGGCATGCTGGCGGCCGTCACGGAGCTCCACTACGGCGAGGAGACGCTGCTCGGGCTGAACCTCTCCTCCGCGGACCGCTATCCGCGGTTCGTGGCGGAGCTCGAGGAGGCGAGCGGAGAGGACACCGGGTACCGCTCCTGCGGGACGCTCGCCGTGGCCCTCGACGCGGACGACCGGGCACATCTGCGCGAACTGCACGCGCTGCAGCGTCGCTTCGGGCTGGAGTCGGAGTGGCTCTCCGGGCGGGAGTGCCGGCGGCTGGAGCCCATGCTGGCGCCGGGAGTGCGCGGTGGGCTGAGGGTCGACGGCGACCACCAGATCGATCCCCGGCGGCTGGCCAGAGCGCTCGTGGTGGCCTGCGAACGGGCCGGCGTGGTGTTCCACCGGAGGTGGGCGGAGCGGCTGTCGGTGGTACGGGACCGGGCGGCCGGAGCCGTGCTGGCCGGCGGCGACGAGATCGCGGCCGACCGGGTCGTGCTGGCCGCGGGCAGTCTCAGCGGCCGGCTCCCGGGCGTGCCCGCGGAGGTGCTCCCCCCGGTGCGCCCGGTCAAGGGGCAGGTGCTGCGGCTGGCCGTGCCGCCCGCGTACGCCCCGTTCCTGTCGCGCACGGTCCGGGCCGTGGTGCGCGGCAGCCACGTCTATCTCGTACCGCGCGAGAACGGCGAGCTGGTCGTGGGCGCGACCAGCGAGGAACTCGGCTGGGACACCACGGTCACGGCGGGAGGCGTGTACCAGCTGCTGCGCGACGCGCACGAGTTGGTACCCGGCATCACCGAGCTTCCGCTGACCGAGACCCGGGCGGGACTGCGCCCCGGCTCACCGGACAACGCCCCGGTGCTGGGTCCCGCGGAGCTGCCCGGTCTGCTGCTCGCCACCGGCCACTACCGCAACGGCGTCCTGCTCACCCCCGTGACCGGCGACGTCATGGCGCACGCCCTGCTCACCGGTGAACTGCCCGACGAGGCCCGGGCCTTCACCCCACGCCGTTTCTCCCCCGTCCAGCAGGAGGTGTCCGCATGACCGGGTCCACGCACACCCTGTCCGTCAACGGGCAGCGGTGCGCCGTCGTGGCCGGCACCACGCTCGACGCGCTCGTGGCCACGCTCACCGTCGCGCCCTCCGGGGTTGCCGCAGCCGTCAACGAGAGCGTCGTCCCCCGTGGCGAGTGGCCGGGGACGCTGCTCGGCGAGGGCGATCGCATCGAGGTGCTCACCGCGGTGCAGGGAGGCTGACCGACATGGCCGACGACCGCTTCGTACTGGGCGGGACGGAGTTCTCGTCCCGGCTGATCATGGGGACGGGCGGGGCGCCCAGCCTCGACGTGCTGGAGCGCGCGCTGGTCGCCAGCGGCACGGAGCTGACCACGGTCGCGATGCGCCGCCTCGACCCGACCGTGCAGGGCTCGGTGCTGTCCGTGCTGGACCGCCTGGGCATCCAGGTGCTGCCGAACACCGCGGGCTGCTTCACGGCGGGCGAGGCCGTGCTGACCGCACGGCTCGCCCGGGAGGCGCTCGGGACGTCCTGGATCAAGCTGGAGGTGGTGGCGGACGAGCGGACTCTGCTGCCCGATCCGGTCGAGCTGCTCGACGCGGCGGAGGTGCTGGTGGACGACGGCTTCGTCGTGCTGCCCTACACCAACGACGACCCCGTGCTTGCGCGGAGGCTGGAGGACGTGGGCTGCGCCGCGATCATGCCGCTCGGTTCCCCCATCGGCTCCGGGCTCGGCATCCGCAACCCGCACAACTTCCAGCTGATCACCGAGCGGGCACGGGTCCCGGTGGTCCTGGACGCGGGCGCCGGCACGGCGTCGGACGCGGCGCTGGCGATGGAGCTGGGGTGCTCCGCGGTGATGCTGGCCTCCGCGGTCACCCGGGCGCAGGAACCGGTCGTGATGGCCGAGGCGATGCGGCACGCGGTCGAGGCGGGCCGGCTGGCCCACCGTGCGGGCCGTATCCCGCGCCGCCACTTCGCCGAGGCCTCGTCCCCCGTCGAGGGACGGGCGGCACTGGACCCGGAGCGCCCCGCCTTCGGGTGACGGCGGCCGGCCCCTCGGACGGCGCCCGTTCTTCGATGACGCACGTCACAGGTGCGCTGCAGCCCCGGCCGGGGGGCCGGGGCCGGGTGTCCGGGCTCGTAGACTCACCTGCGTGGATACGACCCTTCAGGACCCCCTGGTCGGGCAGGTGCTCGACGGCCGCTACCGCGTCGACGCACGTATCGCCGTCGGCGGGATGGCCACGGTCTACCGGGCCGTGGACACCCGGCTCGACCGGGTGCTCGCCCTCAAGGTGATGCACCCGGCGCTCGCGGCGGACGCCTCGTTCGTCGAGCGGTTCATCCGCGAGGCGAAGTCCGTGGCCCGGCTGTCCCACCCCAACGTCGTCGGCGTGTACGACCAGGGTGCCGAGGGCGCGTACGTCTATCTGGCCATGGAGTACGTCGCCGGGTGCACGCTCCGCGACGTGCTGCGGGAGCGGGGCGCGCTCCGCCCGCGGGCGGCCCTCGACATCCTGGAGCCCGTGCTGGCCGCGCTGGGCGCCGCGCACCGGGCCGGGTTCGTCCACCGGGACATGAAGCCCGAGAACGTCCTGATCGGGGACGACGGGCGGGTCAAGGTCGCCGACTTCGGCCTGGTCCGGGCTGTGGGCTCCGTGACCAGCACCACGGGATCGCTGCTCGGGACCGTCTCCTACCTCGCGCCGGAGCAGATCGAGTCCGGCACGGCGGACACCCGCGCCGACGTGTACGCCTGCGGTGTCGTGCTCTACGAGATGCTCACCGGCGGCAAGCCGCACTCCGGCGACACCCCGGCCCAGGTGCTCTACCGGCACCTCAACGAGGACGTGCCACCGCCGTCGGCCGCCGTGCCCGGGCTCGCCCCGGAGCTGGACGGCCTGGTGGCCCTCGCCACCGCCCGGGATCCCGAGTCGCGTCCCGACGACGCCGTGGCCCTGCTCGGCCGGACCCGCGAGGCCCGTGCCGGACTCGGCGACGACCAGCTCGACGCCGTACCGCCGCAGGCCAGGACGCCGGGCGAGGAGTCCGCCGGCTCAGAGGACCGGACGAGCGTGATCGCGCGGCCGCTGCCCACCGGCGAGGCCGTCGACCGGACGAGCCGGCTGGACATGCCGCCCGCCGGTTCCCCGCCGTCCCGTCCGGGGGGCCGACGGCTGCCGGCGGGACGCCGGGGGGTGCTCGCCGCCGTCGTCGCCGTACTGCTGGTCCTCGGGGCCGGGGCGGGCGTCTGGTACATCAATTCCGGCCAGTTCACCCGCGTACCCACCGTCCTCGGCCAGACCGAGGCCGCGGCGAAGCAGCGGCTGTCCGCCGCGGGTCTGGACGTCGAAGCCGTCAGGAGGGACTTCAGCGACGCCTACGACCGGGGCACCGTCATGGACGTGAGCCCCGACCCCGGGCAGCGCATCCGCCACAACGGCTCGGTCACGCTCGTCGTCTCGCGCGGCCCCGAGATCGTCAAGGTTCCGGAGCTCGAGGGACTGAAGCTCACCGACGCCAGAAGCACCCTTCGCAAGGCCGGTCTCGCCCCGGGCGTGGTCACCAGGGAGTTCAGCGAAGAGGCCGCCCAGGGCACGGTGATCGCTTCCGACCCGGCCGCCGGCACCGAGCGCCGTCCGGACTCCGCGGTCGCGCTCGTCGTCAGCAAGGGCGCCCCGGTCGACGTCCCGGACGTCACCGGCGACTCCGTCGAGGACGCCACGAGCACCCTCGAGGACGCCGGGCTGAAGGTGAAGGTGGCGCCGGAGCAGGTCCACTCCCCCCAGGAGGCGGGGACCGTCGCCCGGCAGTCGCCCGCCGAGGGCGGACGGGCCGCCGGCGGCGACACCGTCACCCTCACGGTCTCCAAGGGACCGCGGATGGTCGAGGTCCCGGACGTCACCGGGGACTCGCTGGACGACGCCCGGCGCGCGCTCGAGGAGGCGGGCTTCGAGGTCAAGGTCGAGCGGACCTTCCCGTTCCTCGGCGACACCGTCGAGCGCCAGTCCGTAGAGGGCGGCGGGCAGGCCGCCGAGGGCAGCACGATCACGATCAAGACCAAGGGGCTCTAACGACCGTGCACAACCCCGTAGGCGCGCATGTGCCCGTGGCCGGCGGCCTGGCCAGGACAGGTCTGGCGTACGCCCGTGAGATCGAGGCCGAGGCCGTCCAGGTCTTCGTCGCCAATCCCCGCGGCTGGGCCACCCCGGTGGGGAACGCCGCGCAGGACGAACTGTTCCGCACCGGGAACGCCACCGCCGGCACGCCGGCGTTCGTGCACGCCCCGTATCTGATCAACTTCGGCTCCCACAGCGCGGTCACCGCCGAGCGGTCCGTGGAGTCGCTGCGCCACTCGCTGCGCCGCGGCCGGGACATCGGCGCGGCGGGTGTGGTGGTGCACACCGGCTCGGCGACCGGGGGCAGGACCCGGGAGGCTGCCCTCGCGCAGGTGCGGGAGCTGGTGCTGCCGCTGCTGGACGAGCTGACGCACGACGACGACCCGCTCCTGCTGCTGGAGCCGACGGCCGGGCAGGGCTTCTCGCTCTGCTCGCTGGTCGCCGACCTCGGTCCGTACTTCGAGGCCCTGGAGGCCCACCCCGGACTGGGCGTGTGCCTGGACACCTGCCACGCGTTCGCCGCAGGTCACGACCTGGCCGCTCCCGGCGGAGCCGGGCGGCTGCTGGATCTGCTGGTCGAGACGGTGGGCCCCGGCAGGCTGAGGCTGATCCACGCCAACGACTCCAAGGACGTCGTCGGAGCGCGCAAGGACCGCCACGAGAACATCGGTGCCGGCCACATCGGCGAGGAGGCGTTCGGCGAGCTGATGCGCCACCCCGCCGCGGAAGGCGTGCCGCTGATCATCGAGACACCGGGCGGCCGGCACGGCAAGGAGACGTACGCGGCGGACGTGGCCCTGCTGAAGAAGCTCCGCGACGCCTGAGCCCGGGACCCCGCGGCCGAGGTGCGCCGCTGGTCGACAGGTTGGAGATCAGACTAGTGCCGCGTCAGGCAGGGTTTGCCTGTCAAGGAGCGGCGTCCGGTGCACGGGGCCTCCCCCGGCCCTCGGGGCCGAGGGGGTGGGGTCTCCCCAGGCCCTCCCGGGCCGAGGGGGTGGGGTCTCCCCAGGCCCTCCGGGCCGAGGGGGTGGGGTCTCCCCAGGCCCTCCGGGCCGAGGGGAAGATCGCAAGGCGCCGGATCGACCTCGTAGTGGGCCTACTCGGTTGATCCGGCAACGCCGCGAGTCGCCGCGACGGGCGCCGCGACGGGGCGAACGTCGCCTGATGCGGCACTAGAACTCGGGCCCGTCGCCCGGCTCCTCCTGGTAGGAGTAGCGCTGCTCGCGCCATGGGTCGCCGATGTTGTGGTAACCCCGCTCCTCCCAGAAGCCCCTCCGGTCGGCCGTCATGTACTCCACACCGCGGACCCACTTGGGGCCCTTCCAGGCGTACAGATGCGGGACGATCAGCCGCAGGGGGAAGCCGTGCTCGGCGGTGAGCAGCTCGCCGTCCTTGTGGGTGGCGAAGATCGTGCGCTCGGAGAGGAAGTCGGAGAGACGCAGATTGGCGCTGAAGCCGTACTCGGCCCAGACCATGACATGGGTGACCGCCGGAGCCGGCGGGGCCAGCTCGACGATCGTCGATGCGGGCACTCCGCCCCATTCGGCTCCGAGCATGCTGAATTTCGTCACGCAGTGGAGGTCGGCGACGACCGTCGAGAACGGCAGCGCGGAGAACTCCTCGTGGTTCCAGCAGCGCTTGTCGCCGTCGGCGGTGGCGCCGAAGACCCGGAACTCCCAGCGGTCCGGCTTGAACTTGGGGACGGGCCCGTAGTGGGTGACCGGCCAGCCGCGCTGCAGCCGCTGTCCCGGAGGTAGCTCGGACTGTTCTGACGCCCGGTGTTCCCGGCTCTCCGGCTGACCCATGCCCTCAATGGTGACAGACCAGGAGGGGTGGTCATGACCAGGTCTGGGCCGATTCGGGCAACTCCGACTAAGGAGGCACTTACTGGACGACCTTCGATCACGGTGCGAGGATGCGCGCATCCTGCCCGAGTCACATGTGCGGAAGGAGCCTCTGCGATGCAGGGCGACCCCGAGGTCCTCGAGTTCCTCAACGAGCAGTTGACTGCCGAGCTGACCGCGATCAACCAGTACTTCCTGCACGCCAAGATGCAGGAGAACTTCGGCTGGACCAAGCTCGCCAAGTACACCCGGGCCGAGTCGTTCGACGAGATGAAGCACGCCGAGGTACTCACCGACCGCATCCTGTTCCTGGAGGGGCTGCCGAACTACCAGCGGCTGTTCCACGTACGGATCGGACAGACGGTCACCGAGATGTTCCAGGCGGACCGGCAGGTCGAGGTCGAGGCGATCGACCGGCTGCGGCGCGGCATCGAGGTCATGCGGGGGAAGGGCGACATCACGTCCGCGAACATCTTCGAGTCGATCCTGGCGGACGAGGAGCATCACATCGACTACCTCGACACCCAACTGGAACTGGTCGAGAAGCTCGGAGAGCCGCTCTACATCGCCCAGGTGATCGAGCAGCCGGAGTCCTAGGAACCGCCCGTCCGGACCGTTACGGGACGAGGCCGGGCCGTCGCTGCGGGCCCGGGGGCTAGTGCCGCACCAGGCGGCGTTCGCCCCGGCGCGGCGCCCGGCACGGCGACTCGCGGCGTTGCCGAATCAACCGATCAGGCCCACTGCGAGGTCGATCCGGCGCCTTGCGATCTTCCCCTCGGCCCGGAGGGCCCGGGGGGGACCCCATGCACCGGACGCCGCTCCTTGACGGGCAAACCCTGCCTGACGCGGCACTAGGCCGCTTGGCGCAGCCGGCCGGGCGGGAACGGCTCGGCAGCCACCCGGGTCGTACCCTCGGACAGTGCGGCAGCGCCGTTGCCCTGCTCCAGCAGTTCGCGGCGCGGGCAGGCGCCCCGGCCGAGGATGCCCTGGATACGGCGCACGCAGGAACCGCAGTCGGTGCCCGCCTTGGACACCGAGGCGATCTGGCGGGGGGTGCAGGCACCGGCCTCCGCGTGTTCCTTCACCTGCTTCTCCGTGATGCCGAAGCACGAGCAGACGTACACGCGGTTCACCTCCCGGCGGGATCGAGATCGACTGTGGCGCCCGTCCCGACTAATCGGTGAGGCTAACCTAACCTTACCCGCCGTCCGCCGGTCCCGAAAGCCCCGGGTACGACGGTGGGGCGTGGATCACACGGATCCACGCCCCACCGTCGTGCCGGTCGGCTCACTGGTCGCGGTACATCTCCGCGACCAGGAACGCCAGGTCCAGCGACTGGCTGCGGTTCAGCCGGGGGTCGCAGGCCGTCTCGTAGCGCTGGTGCAGGTCGTCGACGAAGATCTCGTCGCCGCCGCCCACGCACTCGGTGACGTCGTCGCCGGTGAGCTCGACGTGGATGCCGCCCGGGTGGGTGCCCAGCGCCTTGTGCACCTCGAAGAATCCCTTGACCTCGTCGAGCACGTCGTCGAAGCGGCGGGTCTTGTGGCCGGAGGCCGCCTCGAAGGTGTTGCCGTGCATCGGGTCGGTCACCCAGGCCACGGTGGCGCCGGAGGCGGTGACCTTCTCGACCAGCTCGGGGAGCCGGTCGCGGACCTTGTCGGCGCCCATGCGGACGACGAAGGTCAGCCGGCCGGGCTCGCGCTCCGGGTCCAGCCGCTCGACGTACTGCAGCGCCTCGTCGACGGTCGTCGTCGGGCCGAGCTTCACGCCGACGGGGTTGCGGATCCTCGACGCGAACTCGATGTGCGCGCCGTCCAGCTGGCGGGTGCGCTCACCGATCCAGACCATGTGGCCCGACACGTCGTACAGATCGCCGGTCCGCGAGTCGACCCGGGTGAGGGCCGACTCGTAGTCCATGAGCAGGGCCTCGTGGGAGGCGTAGAACTCGACGGTGCGGAACTCCGCCGGGTCCGTGCCGCAGGCCTTCATGAAGTTCAGCGCGTTGTCGATCTCGCGCGCGAGCTGCTCGTAGCGCTGCCCGGACGGGGACGACTTCACGAAGTCCTGGTTCCAGGCGTGCACCTGGCGCAGGTCGGCGTAACCGCCGGTGGTGAAGGCGCGCACGAGGTTCAGCGTCGACGCCGAGGCTTGGTACATCCGCTTCAGCCGCTCGGGGTCCGGGACCCGGGCCGCCTCGGTGAACTCGAAGCCGTTGACCGAGTCGCCCCGGTAGGTCGGCAGCGTCACGCCGTCACGGGTCTCCGTCGACTTCGAGCGCGGCTTGGAGTACTGGCCGGCGATCCGGCCGACCTTCACGACCGGCACGGACGCGGCGTACGTCAGCACCGCACCCATCTGGAGCAGGGTCTTCAGCTTGTTGCGGATGTGGTCGGCGGACACCGCGTCGAAGGCCTCGGCGCAGTCGCCGCCCTGGAGCAGGAACGCCTCGCCCTTGGCGACGGCTCCCATCCGGGCGCGCAGCTGGTCGCACTCGCCCGCGAAGACGAGCGGCGGATACGACTCGAGGTCCGCGATCACATCGCGCAGAGCCTCGGCATCGGGGTACTCGGGCTGCTGCGCCGCGGGCAGGTCTCGCCAGGTGTTGCCACCGGTTGCGGTGGGCTTAGCGTTCACGGTCACCCCGACAACATTACGTGGTGAATCGGCCGGTCCGGGCCGCGGCTCAGAAAGTGAGACGGCGGCCACCGGCGGACGGGACACCGGTGGGGTAGGGTTCCGGGCATGTTCGCGCAGACGACCCAGAACCGGTGGTGGACCGCTCATCCGGCGGCCCACTGATCCGATCGCGCGCACAGTTCCGCGAAGGCCGCCCGAGGGGCGGCCTTTCCCGTTTCCGCGGGCCGTTCCTCCCCACCACGGAAGGAACCCCACCATGCACGTCCTCGACCGGTTGCTGAATCCCGGTGCCCCTCCCTTCGCCCTGCTGCGCCGGCGCACGCCCGGCCGCGACCACGACACCGTCGAGGTGCTGACCGGCCCGGTCCTCGAGGTCGAGCGGCTCGCCGACCTCCCGGTGGGCGAACGTCCGTCGCTGGCACTGGTGCCGTTCCGGCAGATCCGTGAGCGGGGCTTCGACGTGCGCGACGACGGCACACCGCTGTCCGTGCTGGTAGCCGAGGAGTCCTGCGAGCTGCCGCTCGACGAGGTGCTGGGCCGGCTTCCGGCGCACCCGGTCGGCGTCGAGGGCGGCGGCTTCGACGTCGGCGACGAGGAGTACGCGGAGATCGTCCGGCGCGTGGTGGCGGACGAGATCGGGCGCGGCGAGGGCGCGAACTTCGTCATCCGGCGCACGTTCACCGGGCGCGTCCCGGACTTCGGCAGGGCCGACGCCCTCGCGCTCTTCCGGCGGCTGCTCGCCGGCGAACGCGGCGCGTACTGGACGTACGTCGTCCACACCGGCGACGGGAGGCCCTCCCCGGCGGGGCGGCCCGGCCGGGAGACGGGCGGACGCACGCTCGTCGGGGCGAGCCCGGAGGTGCACGTGCGGATGTCCGGGGGCACGGTCGTGATGAACCCGATCAGCGGGACGTACCGCTACCCGGCGGGAGGACCGGCGGTCGACGGGCTGCTGGACTTCCTCTCCGACCGCAAGGAGACCGACGAACTCTCCATGGTCGTCGACGAGGAGCTCAAGATGATGTGCACGGTCGGCGACATGGGCGGCGTGGTCGTCGGGCCCCGCCTCAAGGAGATGGCCCATCTCGCGCACACGGAGTACGAGCTGCGGGGACGCTCCTCGCTCGACGTCCGCGAGGTGTTGCGCGAGACGATGTTCGCGGCCACGGTCACCGGCTCGCCGGTGCAGAACGCGTGCCGGGTCATCGAGCGGTACGAGGACGGCGGGCGCGGGTACTACGCGGGCGCGTTGGCCCTCCTCGGCACCGACGCGGGCGGTGCGCAGACCCTCGACTCGCCGATCCTGATCCGCACCGCCGACATCTCCGCCTCGGGCGAGGTGCGGGTGCCGGTCGGCGCGACGCTGGTCCGCCACTCGGACCCGGCGGCCGAGGTGGCGGAGACGCACACCAAGGCGGCGGGCGTGCTGGCCGCGCTGGGGGTCCGCCCGGGGCCGGCGCGGGAAGGGGAGGCACGGCCTCGGCCGGCCGACGACCCCCGGGTGCGGGCGGCCCTGGACGCCCGGCGGGCGGACCTGGCGCCGTTCTGGCTGCGGATGCAGGCCCTGCCGGAGCGCGTCTCGGGGCGTGCGCTGGTGGTGGACGGCGAGGACACGTTCACCGCGATGCTGGCCCATCTGCTGCGGGGGGCGGGGCTCGACGTGACCGTACGCCGCTATGACGAACCGGGGGTGCGGGAGGCGGCGCTCGCCCACGACGGGCCGGTCGTCCTCGGGCCGGGCCCGGGCGACCCGTCGGACGCGGCCGACCCGAAGATGCGCTTCCTGCGCTCGCTCACCGCGGACCTGCTGCGCGGCCACCGGGGCGGTCTGCTGGGGGTGTGCCTCGGCCATGAGCTGATCGCGGCCGAGCTGGGGCTGGACATCGCCCGCAGGAGGACGCCGTTCCAGGGGGCGCAACTGCGGGTCGGACTGTTCGGCGCGGAGGAGACGGTCGGCTTCTACAACAGTTTCACGGCCGTGTGCGACGACGAGGCGGCGGCGGAGCTGTCCCGGCACGGCGTCGAGCTGAGCCGTGCGCCGTCGGGTGAGGTCCACGCGCTGCGCGGGCCGGGTTTCGCGGGCATCCAGTTCCACCCGGAGTCGGTGCTGACGCTGCGCGGGCCGGAGATCGTGCGCACGCTCCTCGACGCGGTGGTTCCGGAACGGGCGCCCTGACCTGTCGGGGCGGGCCCCGGAAGGCTGCGGCGGGCTCCTGAAGGAGCCCGGTCCGTACCCTCCGGGGCGGCCCGTCAGCGGACGGCGGGGACGCCCCGCGCCGTCAGAAGCGGCGGATGACGCGCAGGCTCCTGCTGTACAACTCGGTTCCGGCGTCCAGCACGGACAGCGCCCCGAGATCCGCCATGGTCGGCCCGTCGGGCGTCTTGCGGCTGGACGAGAACCGGCGCTTGCCGTCCTGGTCCCGGCCCAGGTAGATGCCGACGTGGTCGATGGTCCCGCGGTCGTCCCCCACGCCGTCGTCGTCACCGGCGCTGTCGTAGGCGTCGAAGTACACCAGGTCACCGGCGCGCAGTCCGTCCAGCGGCGGCGGGGCCTGGCCCGGGACGCCGTCGGCCGTGAAGCCGGCGACCACCACGCCCGGGCCCTTCGCCGCCTGGTCGGCGGACTCCCTCGGCAGGTTGGTGCCGTCGAGGTCCCGGTAGTTGACCATGGGGATGCCCATGTGGTGCCCGTACACCATCCGAACGTAGCCGGAGCAGTCGAGGAAGCCCGCCCACCGCTTCTGCGGGCCCGTGTTCTCCGGCTGCGCCGGTGCCTCGCCGTTGGGGAAGGTCCAGGTGTCCAGGCCCATGTACTCCCAGAAGTCGGCGCCGATCTCGCGGGTCCCGTCGCCGGTCTTCGTGTTGAAGGGCCCGTACCCCGACTCGCCGAGGACGCGCGTGCCGAGCACCGGGTCGACCGCGTCGGCCGCGTGCGGCAGGAACATGGCCGCGTAGCCGAGGGCGTCGGGGGAGGTGTCGCCCGCCCAGTCGCGGAGCCGCCGTTCCAGGGCGGGGGTCAGGGCGCCGTCGAAGGGTGTGTCCAGCAGCCGCACCCACAGGTCGTGCGTGACCTCGGGGGGCTCGGGCCGGCGGCCGGCGACGGTGAACTCGCCGACCAGCACCTTCACCGGAAGGGCGGTGCCGCCCTTGTTGGCGAGGACCCGGATGCCGGTCCCGCCCGCGCCGAGTGTGCCGTCCGTCTCGGCGGCCTGCCAGGTGGCGGGCTCGTCCTGGCCGTCGCGCCAGGCGCGGCAGCGCAGTGCCGTCCCCGTGCGCTCCAGGCGGAGGCGCCAGCGGTCACCGGGCCGGAAGCCGGATCCCACCTGGACGGGGCCGCCGAGCACCGTCGTGGTGTTCCCGGCCGCCATCTCCAGGATCAGTCTGACCTCGCCGGTGGTGAGGAAGGACAGCCGGGCGCGGTAGTTCCGGCCGTCGCCGTCGTACGCGCAGCAGACCGCGGCCGAGACGGCGTCACCGGCCGGGGCCCGGTCGAGGGTGAGCACGGCGCTCACATCGACGTCCCCGAGGCTGTCGGAAAGCGTGGCGAACTGGCTGAACCCGTCCTCCCGCAGGACGACGGTGCCGCTTCCCCCCTCGACGCGGAACTCCGCGCGGCCCGTGTCGGGGGTCGCCCATCTGCCGCCGCCGGGCGACGTGCCCCAACCGGGGACGGCCCGGTCGAAGCGGTCGGTGAAGGCCTTCTTCTGCTCGGTGAAGGTGCGTCGCGGCCCGTGCACGGTGACGGTCCGCGCCCCCTTGGTGAGCGTGGCGAGGGGGCCGTACGCGTCCGAGACCTCGTAGGTCTCCGGACCGGCCGCACCGGTCATCCGCGCGGTGAGCGGTCCGCCCAGCCCCGCACGGAAGAAGCGCCCTTCGTTCACGTCCTGACGGTGCACCCACACGGTCGCGGGCGGCTGGGCGCCGGGCGCGGCTGCGACCGCCGCGGGGGCGGCCGCGGGCGCGCGGGACGCCTTCTCCGGGGCGCGGGCGAGCGCCGTGGACGGGACCACTCCCGCGGCTGTGCCCGCGAGGGCCGCGGCGAGCGCGGCACGACGACTGACAGGTGACACGGTTCCCCCCATGATCATGGAATATCGGCCACACCCTACTGCCGCGTCGGGCGGGGTGCGCCCCGTCGAGGGGCGGTGTCCGGTGCACGGGGTCTCCCCCGGCCCTCGGGGCTGAGGGGGTGGGGTCTCCCCGGGCCCTCCGGGCCGAGGGGAAGATCGCAGGGCGGCGGATCGGTCTCGTGGCGGGCCTGCCCGGTCGATCCGGCGGCGCCGCGAGTCGCCGTGCCGGCGTCGTGCCGGCGTCGTGCCGGCGTCGTGCCGGCGTCGTGTCGGGGCGGACCCGGGACGGCGCGGCACCGGCCGGGCCCTGACGGACGATGGCCAAGGGGCGGCGCCCCGGCGACGGCCGTGCCGTCCACGGCGGGGGCCGGGCCGTGTCCCCGCTCACCCGCCGGCCGGACCCCGGGTCCGGCCCGGGGTGACGGGCGGGGCGGTACCGGCGCACCGCCCCGGCCGCGCGTCAGCCGAAGAAGACGCCGACCTCCTCGTAGCGGGCCGGGTCGACCGTCTTCAGCTTCGCCGTCGCCTCGGCGATCGGTACGCGGACGATGTCCGTGCCGCGTAGGGCGACCATCCTGCCGTAGTCGCCGTCACGCACCGCCTCGATCGCGTGCAGGCCGAAGCGGGTCGCCAGCCAGCGGTCGAAGGCACTGGGCGTACCGCCGCGCTGGACATGGCCGAGGACGGTGGTCCTGGCCTCCTTTCCGGTGCGCTTCTCGATCTCCTTGGCCAGCCATTCGCCGACGCCCGACAGCCGGACGTGACCGAAGGAGTCCAGCGTCCCGTCCTTGAGGACCATGTCGCCGTCCTTGGGCATCGCGCCCTCGGCGACCACGACGATCGGCGCGTACGAGGCCCGGAACCGGGAGGTGACCCAGGCGCAGACCTGGTCCATGTCGAACCGCTGCTCCGGGATGAGGATGACGTTCGCCCCGCCCGCCAGCCCCGAGTGCAGGGCGATCCAGCCGGCGTGACGGCCCATCACCTCGACCACGAGCACCCGCATGTGGGACTCCGCCGTGGTGTGCAGCCGGTCGATGGCCTCGGTGGCGATGCCGACGGCCGTGTCGAAGCCGAAGGTGTAGTCCGTGGCGGACAGGTCGTTGTCGATGGTCTTGGGGACGCCGACGCATCTGATCCCGTACTCGTCCGAGAGCCGCGCGGCGACCCCGAGGGTGTCCTCGCCGCCGATCGCGATCAGTGCCTCCACCTCGTGCTTGGCGAGGTTCTCCTTGATCCGGCGGATGCCGTCCTCCGCCCTGAGGGGATTGGTCCGCGAGGAACCGAGGACGGTGCCCCCGCGCGGCAGGATGCCGCGCACCGCGGGGATGTCGAGGCGCACGGTGTCGCCCTCCAGCGGCCCGCGCCAGCCGTCCCGGTAGCCGGTGAACTCGTATCCGTACTCCTGCACGCCCTTGCGGACGATGCCGCGGATGACCGCGTTGAGGCCGGGGCAGTCGCCGCCCCCGGTCAGTACTCCGACCCGCATGGAAGGTCCCTTCGCCGTCGGTGGCCATATTCGTCGGCCACGCTAGTGGTGACCCAGGTCACTCCGGGACGGCACGAAAGGTGAATTTCGGGTAGCGCGACGGCAGTTGGCGTCCGGCCGTTCACTCCATCGAGTGAATCGGGCACCAAGCCGGGCCGGCCGCCCGGCGGGCGTCAGGCGTCGTCGAGACCGCGCTCGATCGCGTAGCGCACGAGCTCCACCCGGTTGTGCAGCTGCAGCTTGCCCAACGTGTTCTGCACATGGTTCTGCACCGTGCGGTGCGAGATGACGAGCCGCTCCGCGATCTGCTTGTACGAGAGGCCCTTGGCGACCAGCCGCAGCACCTCCGTCTCCCGCTCGGTGAGCTGCGGTGCCTTCGGCTCGTCCGGCCCCGCGGCCGGCACCGGATCGGTCGCCAGCCGCCGGTACTCCCCCAGCACCAGACCCGCGAGACCGGGGGTGAACACCGGGTCGCCGGCGGCGGTACGGCGCACGGCGTCGATCAGCTCCTCCGTACTGGCCGACTTCAGCAGATAGCCGGTCGCCCCCGACTTCACCGCTTCCAGCACATCGGCGTGCTCGCCGCTGGCGGAGAGCACGAGCACCCGCAGCGACGGGTCCGCGCCCACGAGCTCCTTGCAGACCGCGGCCCCCGGCATACCCGGAAGGTTGAGGTCGAGCACGAGGACACCCGGTCCCGCCGCCCTGGCCCGGCGCACCGCCTGCGGGCCGTCGCCCGCGGTCGCCACGACCTCGTAACCCGCCTCGGCCAGATCCCGGGCGACCGCGTCCCGCCACATCGGGTGGTCGTCCACGACCATGACCCGCACGGGCCGCTCCGCCGCCCCGCTCGTCTCCGTCATCGTTCCGCCTTCCCCCGGGTCCCCCGCGGGACCTTCAACTCGACTTCCGTACCCTGCCCCGGCACCGAGACCAGCTCGGCGGTACCGCCGATGTCCCGCAGTCGGCCGCGGATCGAGAGCGCGACTCCGAGCCGCCCTTCGCCCTCCGCCTGGGCCAGCCGCCCCTCCGGGATCCCCGGGCCGTCGTCCCGGACCGTCACGATCACCTCGTCCGGCCAGTCCTCGACCAGGATCCACGCCTGCGCGTCCTCGCCGGCGTGCCTGCGCACATTGTCCAGTGCGGCGCCGACGGCGGCCGCGAGCTCCCTCGCCGCACGCACCGGGAGCAGCACCGGGGCACCCGGCTCGGACAGGGTCACCCGGCAGCCCGCCCGCGGCGCCAGCAGCATCCGCAGGTCCACCGGCCCGTCGGCCCCGGCGCTCCCGTCGTCGGGCCCGTCGGGCCCGTCGACGAGTCTGACGACCGCGCCCTGGGCCTCGTCCTCCGACACCCGGGACGCGGGGATCAGTCCGCCGGCGACCAGGGTGCGCAGGGCGACCTCCTGCTCGCCCGCCATCCGGCCGAGCTCCGCCGCCTCGCCCCCGATCGCCGTGCCGCGCCGCTGCACCATGGCCAGCACCTGCAGCACGCTGTCGTGGATGTCGCGGGCCAGCCGCTCGCGTTCCCGGGTGGCGGCCTCGATCTCCAGGGCGCGGGCCAGGGTGCGCTCGGAGGCGCGGGCGACCTCGACGACGTAGCCGATGGCGATGGACGCGACCCACACCAGCAGCACGTTGTGGAAGGTGTCCCGGCTGGGCTCGCCGCGCTCGATGATGTTGGCCACGGCCACCAGGGAGGACGCGAAACCCGCCCAGCGCCAGCCGCCCTTGATCGCGAAGGCGAGCACCGAGCCCGCGGTCCAGATCGACGGCAGGGTCGGGCCGTCGATCTGCTGCGCCTGTGCGTCTGCGAGCGGGGTGAGCAGGATGCCGGTGAGGGCGACGGTGAGATCGGCGCCGAGGAAGCGCTTGGTGCAGGCGGCCGCGTTCGCCACCCTCGGGAGCGTCGCCAGCGTCCAGACCACCATCACGGCGAGGAAGCCGACGGCCACCGAGGGGCGCTCGTACTTGTCCCGGGCGAAGACGAAGAGCAGGACCGCGTAGCCCGTCGTCAGCACGCGGTACGCGGTCAGCGCACGCCACAGCGGCAGCTCCACCGACATGCGTACGACCCGTTCACGCCTGGCCATGCCCCGATCCCCCCAAACCGTCCGGCCGGACGGGCGACGCTACCGGTCGCCGTCCCGCTCCACCCCGCCGTCCCGCTTCGCGGCCCGCTCCGCCTCCTTGGCGGCCTCCTTCGCCGCCTTCTCCGCGTCCGCGATCTGCCGCTTGGCGGCCGTGGCGTAGATGTCCACGTACTCCTGGCCGGAGAGCTTCATGATCTCGTACATGACCTCGTCGGTCACCGAGCGCAGGATGAAGCGGTCGTGTTCCATGCCGTGGTAGCGGCTGAAGTCGAGCGGCTTGCCGATCCTGATCCCGGGGCTCATCAGCTTGGGGACGACCTTGCCGGGCGGCTGGATCTTCTCGGTGTCGATCATCGCGACGGGGATGACGGGCGCGCCGGTGGCGAGCGCCACGCGGGCCAGGCCGCCCGGCTTCCCGCGGTAGAGCCGGCCGTCCGGCGAGCGGGTGCCCTCCGGGTAGATGCCGAAGAGCTCACCGCGCTCGATGACCTCCACGCCGCTCCTGACGGCCGCCTCACCGGCGCCGCGCGCTCCGGAGCGGTCCACCGGCAGCTGGCCGACGCCCTTGAAGAAGGCCGCGGTGAGCTTGCCCTTCACGCCCGGCGAGGTGAAGTACTCGGCCTTGGCGATGAACGTGACCTTGCGGTCCAGGACCGCGGGCAGGAAGAAGGAGTCCGAGAAGGACAGGTGGTTGCTCGCGAGGATCGCCGGCCCCTCGGCGGGAATGTACTCGAGGCCCTCCACCCAAGGCCGAAAGGCGAGCTTCAGCGCCCCGCCGATGGAGAACTTCATTGCGCCGTAGATCAACTCGAGTGCCTTCCTGGGATCCGTCGAAAAGACCTTAACCCCTGGCGGGACCGCGCTCCCCTCCGTGGTCCCGTGCCGGGCGGCCTCAGCCCTGGTCGGTGTCGGTCCCGTCGCGTACGGTGAGTCTGCCCACCGGGGGGAGGCCCCCGGGCCGCCCCGAAAGGAGATCCCGGTGCCGGTCCTTCCTGGAGCCGAGCCGTACCGCCACGAGGGTGGCGAGGTCGGCGTCCTTCTCTGTCACGGCTTCACCGGTTCTCCCGGGTCACTGCGCCCGTGGGCGGAGTACCTCGCGGAGCGTGGACTGACCGTCTCGCTTCCGCTGCTGCCGGGCCACGGCACCCGCTGGCAGGACATGGCGGTCACCGGCTGGCAGGACTGGTACGCGGAGGTGGACCGGGAGCTCCGGGCGCTGCGCGAGGAGTGCGGCCAGGTCTTCGTCCTCGGGCTCTCCATGGGCGGCGCGCTGGCCCTGCGGCTGGCCGCCAGGCACGGCGACGCGATCAGCGGCATCGTGGTGGTGAACCCGGCCAACAAGGTGCACGGTGCGGCGGCCCACGCCCTGCCGGTGGCCCGCCATCTCGTCCGCACCACGAAGGGCCTGGCCAACGACATCGCGAAGGAGGGCATGGACGAGGTCGCCTATGACCGCGTCCCCCTGCACGCGGCGCACTCGCTGAGGAACTTCCTCCGGCTCGTCGACGGTGAGCTTCCGCAGGTCACGCAGCCGCTGCTGCTGCTGCACAGCCCTCAGGACCATGTGGTGCCGCCGGCGGACTCGGCCCGGATCCTCGGCCGGGTGTCGTCGACGGACGTCAGGGAGGTCCTGCTGGAACAGAGCTACCACGTGGCGACGTTGGACCACGACGCGGAGCGGATTTTCGAGGAGAGCCACGCGTTCATCGGGCGCCTCGCTCCGAGTGTCGGCAAGAAGGGAAGCACGACCGGTGGCTGAGCAGCACGACGCGGACCGGGACCGGGAGCCGCAGCCCATCGACGAGGAGGCCGCCTGGGCGGCCATCGTCGCCGGGTACGGCGAGGAGCCCTCGGACCCGCCTGGAGCGAAGCCGTTCAAGTCGGTGGAGGACCTCGCGGGCCTGGAGAAGTCCGCCCGGAACGACGGACCGGAGCCCGGGGACGGCGACCGCGCCCGCGGCGACGACCGAGGGAACGATGTCGGGGGCGACGACGAGGAGGAACGCCCGCGGCCGGAGAAGCCGCTGGGCAGCTCCGTCGTGTTCGCACCCGGAGTGGGCGGCGGGCCGCGCGACTACGAGGTCGCCGAGGCGGCGGACGACGACCTCGACGAGACCGACGAGGGCCATTTCGTCCCGCCGGAGCCCCCACCGCTGCCGGAGGCCGACACGACCGCGAAGTTCGCCTGGCTCGCGGTGATCGGCGGGCCGGTGCTGTTGCTGCTCGCCGTGATCCTGCGGTGGGACATGACCTGGTGGCTGACCACGCTCGGCGTCGGCGGCTTCCTGGGCGGATTCGTCACGCTGGTGGCGCGGATGTCGCACGGGGACGACGAGGACGACGACGACCCGGGCCGGGGGGCGGTCGTCTAGAAGTCCGCTGAAGATCTTGCTCTGGCCGCCCGCCTCACCCCGGACTGCCCGTAAATGCCAATCGCCGCAAACCAGGGCAGACAGGGCACAGTTCCAAGATCTTCAGGACGCTTCCAGGGGTACTGCCCTGTGAGGTTGCGGCCGGGTCGCGGTCGCCCCGTCTCGACGCCCGGCACGGCGACTCGCGGCGTTGCCGAATCAGTTGCCGAATCAGCCGAGCAGGCCCACCACCAGGTCGATCCGCCGCCTTGCGATCCCCTGCCCGGAGGACCGGGGGAGACCTCGTGCACCGGACTCCGCTCCCCGACGGGCGGACCCCGCCCGACGCGGCGCCGGGGCGCGCGACCGGAAGCCGGCCCGGGACGCGGGCCGGGGCGGCGCTGATCGCAGGCCGGTGCCGCCCGAGCGGAGGCGGCGAGCGACGGCGGAAGCGGCGGTGACCGCGGGAGCCGCACCCGGGGGCCGCGCACGACCGGCTACGGGCGGTCCCGCCCCGGCGACCGCCCCTCCCCGCAAGCCCGTCCCCTCCCGGCGGTCGGGGCGGCTTCGGCCGGGACGCGCAGGGCGGCGAGGACCGGGAGGTGGTCCGTGGCCGCCCTCAGATCGGCCTCGCTGACCCCGGGCAGTCCCACGGGGACCCCGCAGCCGAGGACCTCGATACCCGGGGTCACGAACACCGCGTCGATCCGCTGGTGCGGGTCCGCGGGGGTCGAGGTGTACTCGCCGCCCCAGGGGCTCACCTCCCAGGCGTCCCTGAGCCCGGCGGCCAGGCGCCGGAAGCTGCGCCCTCCGGGACGCTCGTTGACGTCGCCGGCGGCGATCGCGTGCGGCACGTCCATCGCGCCGAGCCGGTCGAGCAGCATTCCGGCCTGGGCGTAGCGCTCGTCGGTCCGCAGGCTCAGATGGCAGCTGAGCAGCCCGAGCCGGGCTCCTCCGACACGGACGACGGCGGTGGCGAAGCCGCGCCGGTGCAGACCCGGCGTGAGCGGCAGCAGAACGTCCTCGGTGCGCTCGACGGTCGCCCGCAGCGAGCACAGCAGCAGGGGACCCGAGGCGGTCGCACCGCCGCTCAGCATCACCAGCTCGGTCCTGGCCGCGAGCCGGGCGGCGTGCTTGCGCCACCGGAAGAAGCGGGGGGCTTCCTGGACGAAGACGAGATCTGGCCGGCAGGCGCGGATGACGCGGCTGAGGGCGTCCTCGTCGTCGCGCATCGAGCGGATGTTGTAGCTGAGGACCCGGATCACGGCCGAACCATCCGGCTCGGTACGGGAGTTGGGCAGCGGTCGCGTCTCGGACGTCACCATGGGCCTCAAGATATCCGGCCCGGGCCGCGTTGCTCCGCCCCAGCACACCGGGCGCGCCGCACGGGCGGCGTGTGGTACGGCCGGTGGCCGGCACCGGGTCGCCCGGTCCCGCCCGGTCCCGTAGGGGCCGCCCCGGGCAGCCGATCCCGCAAAGGCCGGCCCCGGGCACGGCGGACCGCGGACCGCGGCGATCGCACCGCCCGCGCTCCGCCACCGCGGCCCCGGGAACGACAAGCGGCGCCCGCCGCCCCCGAAGGGGTGGCAGGCGCCGGAAGGGTGGCCGGCCCCGGGCACGGCGGACCGCGGACCGCGGCGATCGCACCGCCCGCGCTCCGCCACCGCGGCCCCGGGAACGACAAGCGGCGCCCGCCGCCCCCGAAGGGGTGGCAGGCGCCGGAAGGGTGGCCGGCCCCGGGCACGGCGGACCGCGGACCGCGGCGATCGCACCGCCCGCGCTCCGCCACCGCGGCCCCGGGAACGACAAGCGGCGCCCGCCGCCCCCGAAGGGGTGGCAGGCGCCGGAAGGGTGGCCGGCCCCGGGCACGGCGGACCGCGGACCGCGGCGATCGCACCGCCCGCGCTCCGCCACCGCGGCCCCGGGAGCGACAAGCGGCGCCCGCCGCCCCCGGAGGAGTGGCAGGCGCCGGAAGGGTGGGTGTCAGCCCTGGCGGGCGAGGTCCGCCGCGCCGACGAGGCCCGCCTTGTTGCCGAGTTGGGCCGCGAGCACCTGGGCGTGCGGGCGCCACTGTCCGCCGATCAGCCACCGCCGGAAGGACTTGCGGATCGGGTCGAGCACCAGCTCGCCCTCGTCCGACACCCCGCCGCCGACGATGAACGCCGAGGGGTCGAACAGCGAGGCCAGGTCCGCCAGGCCCGCGCCGGCCCAGCGGGCCAGCTCACGGAAGGAGTCGACGGCGACCTTGTCGCCCTGCCGGGCCGCCTCGCTGACGTGCCTGCCCTCGATGCCCTCGGGGGTGCCGTCGCCGAGACCGAGCAGGATCGCCGCGTTCTCGGGGGTCGCCGCGGCACGCTGGCGGGCGTAGCGGACGAGTGCGCGCCCGGACGCGTACTGCTCCCAGCAGCCCTGGCTGCCGCAGCCGCACAGCAGGCCGTCGGGAACGACCCGGATGTGGCCGAACTCCGCCGCCACGCCGAAACGGCCGCGCCGCAGTTTGTTGCCGATGATGATGCCGCCGCCGAGGCCCGTGCCGAGCGTGATGCAGATGACGTCGTTGTGGCCCTGGCCGGCACCGAATCGGTACTCGCCCCAGGCCGCCGCGTTGGCGTCGTTCTCCACGACCACCGGCAGGCTGACGCGCTGCTCCACCTTGTCCTTCAGCGGCTCGTGCCGCCACTGGATGTTCGGTGCGAAGAGGACGGTGGCACGCTTGTCGTCGACGTAGCCGGCGGCGCCGATGCCGACCGCCTCGATGTCGTGCCCCTTACCGGCTCCGGTGACGGCCGAGCAGATCGCGTCCACGATGCCCTCGGCGGTCGGCGGAGTGGGCACCGTGTGCGTCTCAAGGATGGTGCCCTCTTCGTCGACCACGCCGGCCGCGATCTTGGTGCCGCCGATGTCGACGCCGATGGTGAGTCCCATGTGTCCCTCAGTTTTCGGTCGAGCCCCGCTATGGCCAACCGTACCGGAGACAGTCCCGGCCTCAGTCCAGGTCGATCTTCTCGCTCGGGCCGGGGCCCTCATCCGGCCGGTCCCGGCGGGCTGTGCCGTCGGCCCCTGCGGACGGCTCGTTCCGGGTCCAGCGGCGCTCATGGCCTTCCACGGCGGAGCGGTACGCGGCCAGCAGCTCGTTGCCCGCGGCGGTGAGATGGTCGAAGACCTGCGGGTTGCGCTCGATGACCGGCTCGACGGCCGACTTCGCCTGGCTGATCAGCTGCTGCACGGCCCCCTGCCCGGCGAGGCCGAGCAGCGGGTTCTGCAGCGACGACATCTTGTCCGCGACCGCGTCCAGCAGCTTGCGGAACTCCTCGCCCGCGGTACCGGTGGCCTGCTGCCCGTACCGCTCGCTGCGGCGGGCCCGCTCCTCCTCCAGGTCCTCGGCGCACGCCGTCGCCCAGGCGTCGGCGTCGACGGCGGGACGTTCGGTGGGATCGCTCATGGCGTACTCCTCGGAAAGTGCCTCGTACGTCGACGGTACCCGAACGGGGGGCGACCGTTCAGCGACCCCGCGGCCAGAGTCCGGGGTCGGGCTCGAAACGGATGCGGAGCTCGCCGTCCCGGAGCGCGGCACCGCTGACGGTGCAGCGGCGCAGCACGGACGGCAGGAGCAGGATGCGGCGGAACGGGCCCACGGTCAGGAAGAGTTCGTCGTCCCTGCGGACCAGCTGGAGGCGGTCCTTGGTGGCTCCAGGCAGCGGCAGCCGCCAGACGAGCACACCGTCCTCCGCCCGGCGGTCCTCCACCGTCCAGGGGTTCCCCGCGACGGCTCGGGCGGTGCTGCCTGCGGGCCCGTCGAGCAGCTGCGCGAGTTCGCCGGGCTGCCGGGGGTCACGACCGGCGTGCGGCACCTCCCGGACCGGTACGGCGCCGAACTCCTCGCGCCAGCCCTTGAGCGCGCTCTGCTGGCGCCCCGAGAGGGCACCGAGGAACGGGTCGGACGAGCCGACCGGGACGATCCGGTTCGCGATCACCATGTCCGGGGCCGGCCCGTGCAGGGCGAGGCCGAGCCGGGCCGTGCGCAGGGCGTGGTCCGCGGCCTCGGAGCCGGGTTCGGCGACCAGGCGGACCGAGGTGTCGGGGCTCTCGACCAGGGCCTGGACGGCGGCCAGTTCCTCGTCCCACCGGGCGGCCGTCTCGAAGAGCCACTGCGCGGGCATCGGCACTCCCGCGAGCTGGGCGAGCACGGGGCGCAGCGAGCGGGCGGCCTGGCGCTCCGCGGGGAGCAGCCGGCGGAGGTAGCGGCGCAGCTGCTCGGGCAGGGCGAGCAGGGCGACGGCCCGGCGCACCGGCGGAAGGTCGACGACCAGCAGGTCGTGGCCGCTCCCGGCGGCGTGTCTGAGGGCGCGCAGCAGCGCGAACTGCTCGCTGCCCGGAAGCTCCGTCAGCTCGCCGTCCTCGAAGGGCACTGCCCCGAGCAGGTCGAGCGCCGCCCCGGCCCGCTCCTGGAAGGTGAGGAACTCGTGGCGGAAGTCGGTGCCCGAGTCGACGCGGACGACGGTGGGGCCGGGCACAGGGGTGTCCGCCCCGCCCGGTCCCGTCCTGCCCGGACCGGCGGCTGCGGAGCCCGATCCCGAAGGATCCGGGCCGACCGCACCTGAGTCCGCGGAGCCCGGCCCCGAAGGATCCGGGCCGACGGCACCTGAGTCCGCGGAGCCCGGCCCCGAAGGGTCCGGGCCGGCGGCTGCGGGCCCCGTGCCGGTCAGCGCCTCGGAGGGCTCGTCGGACAGCAGCAGGACCCGTTCGCCCCGCCGCGCCCCGGCAAGGGCGAGGGCGGCCGCGACGGTGCTCCGGCCGGCCCCGCCGGTGCCGGTGACGAAAACGGTGCGCATGGAGGGTCGGCTTCAGCCCTTCGGACCGGACTCGACGCGCTTCTTCAGACCGGCCAGGGCGCGGTCGATGATGACCTTCTCCGCCTTGCGCTTGATCATCCCGAGCATGGGGATCTTGACGTCGACGGTCAGTTGGTACGTGACCTCGGTCCGCTCCCCGCCGGCGACCGGCGTCAGCGCGTACGAGCCGTCCAGCGCGCGCAGCATCTGGGACTTGACCAGCGTCCAGGAGACCTTGTCGTCCCCGGTCCAGGTGTAGGCGAGGACGTGGTCGTCCTTGATCGCGCCGGCGTCGAGCACCAGCCGGACCTGGAGCGCGCGGCCCTGGTCGTCCTTCTCCAGGACCTCCGTCTGCTTCACCTCTCCGGTCCACTCCGGGTAGCGCGCGAAGTCGGAGATCACCCCCATCACATCGGCCGGGGCCGCGTCGATGGTGATGCTCGAGCTGGTGTGTTCCGCCATCGCCGTGGCTCCTCCAGTGAACGCCGGACGGGGTTGCGGTGTGCAATCTACCGTGACGCGGGCGGTCACCATTCCAGGGCCCAGGGCCGCCCCGTCGCCGCGAAGTGCCCGACGTTCACGCACTCGGTCGCGCCGATCCGCATGCGCCGCGCCAGCGGCTGGTGCACGTGCCCGAAGAGGGAGTACCGGGGCCGGGTCCGGCGGATGGCGTCGAGCAGGGCCGTGCTGCCGCGCTCGAAGCGGCGGGCGACCGTGTCGTACGTCAGTTCCGGCACCTCCGGCGGGATGTGCGAGCACAGGACGTCGACCTCGCCGAGCGCCTCGACCTTGGCCGCGTACTCCTCGTCGGAGATCTCGAAGGGGGTGCGCATGGGGGAACGCAGCCCGCCGCCGACGAAGCCGAACACGAGCCCGTCCAGCTCGATCCGCTCACCGTCGAGGACGGTGGTGCCCGGACGCACGTACTCCGGCCAGAGGGCCGGGACGTCGACGTTGCCGTAGGTGGCGTACGTCGGAGTGGGGAAGGCGGCGAACAGCTCGCTGTACTGCTTGCGCACCGCCTCGAGGATCACGGCGTCCCTGTCGAGGCCCGCCCACAGGCTGCGGCCGAACTCCCGGGCCTCCTCGAAGCGCCGTGCCGTGCGCAGCTCCACGATCCTGTCCGCGTTCTCGACCCCGAAGAGATCGGGGAAGATGCCGCGCGAGTGGTCGGCGTAGTCGAGGAAGAGCACCAGGTCGCCGAGGCAGATCAGGGCGTCGGCGCCGGTTCCCGCCCTGGCCAGATCCGTCGTGTTGCCGTGCACATCACTGACCACATGGACTCGCATGCCGATCACCCTAGAGTGGTCGCCCGATTCCTAGTAGAGGGCACCGGACCTGCGGTTACTTCCGAGTCGTCCGGCTGGTGGAATAGTGTTCGCGATGGTGCGGCACACAGGTGTGACGCAGGGAACATCTGGCCGGGACCCCCTATCCGGAACTGAGTACTGATGGGTAACGTCCGGGCAGTCCCCGGTGCGTTCACACAGAGCCGTGGCGCCGGCGCCCGATGAGGAGCAGCAGTCTTGCGTGAGTTCAGCCTTCCGGCCCTGTACGAGGTCCCGACGGACGGCAATCTGACGGATCTCATCCGCCGCAATGCGACGCAGCACCCCGAGGTCGCGGTCATGGGCAGAAAGGTCGCCGGGACCTGGACCGATGTCACCGCCGCACAGTTCCTCGCCGAGGTGCGGGCCGCCGCGAAGGGCCTGATCGCCGCCGGGGTGGGGCCCGGGGACCGGGTCGCACTGATGTCGCGCACCCGTTACGAGTGGGTGCAGCTCGACTTCGCGATCTGGAGCGCCGGCGGTGTGACCGTCCCGGTGTACGAGACCAGTTCGCCGGAGCAGGTGCAGTGGATCCTCGGGGACTCCGGCGCCGTCGCCGCGATCGTCGAGAGCGAGGAGCACGCCGCGGCCGTCGAGTCGGTGCGCGTCGCCCTGCCGGCCCTGCGGCACGTGTGGCGGATCGAGGGCGGCGCGGTCGCGCAGCTCACCGAGGCCGGGGCGGAGATCCCCGAAGGGACGGTCGACGAGCGCAGCGCTTCCGCCAAGGCCGACGACCCGGCGACCATCGTCTACACCTCGGGCACCACGGGCCGCCCCAAGGGCTGTGTGCTCACGCACCGGGCGTTCTTCGCGGAGTGCGGCAACCTGGTCGAGCGTCTGAAGCCGCTGTTCCGCACCGGTGACAGCTCGGTCCTGCTCTTCCTCCCCGCCGCGCACGTCTTCGGGCGCATGGTCGAGGTCGCGTCGGTGATGGCGCCCATCAAGCTCGGCTGCGTACCGGACATCAAGAACCTCACCGACGAGCTCGCCTCGTTCCGCCCGACGCTGATCCTCGGTGTGCCGCGGGTCTTCGAGAAGGTCTACAACTCCGCGCGGGCCAAGGCGCAGGCGGACGGCAAGGGCAAGATCTTCGACAAGGCCGCGGCGACGGCCATCGAGTACAGCCGCGCGATCGGCACCCCGCAGGGTGCCCCGCTCGGACTGAGGATCAAGCACAAGGTGTTCGACAAGCTCGTCTACAGCAAGCTGCGTGCGGTGCTGGGCGGGCGCGGCGAGTTCGCGGTCTCCGGCGGCGCCCCGCTGGGCGAGCGGCTGGGCCACTTCTTCCGCGGCATCGGCTTCACGGTGCTGGAGGGCTACGGCCTCACGGAGACCTGTGCGGCGACGGCGTTCAACCCCTGGGACCGCCAGAAGATCGGTACGGTCGGGCAGCCGCTGCCGGGTTCGGTGGTGCGGATCGCCGACGACGGCGAGGTGCTGCTGCACGGCGAGCACATCTTCACGGGCTACTGGAACAACGAGGCGGCGACCGCCGAGGCGCTGGCCGACGGCTGGTTCCACACCGGTGACATCGGCACCCTCGACGAGGACGGCTATCTCGCGATCACGGGCCGGAAGAAGGAGATCCTGGTGACGGCGGGCGGCAAGAACGTCGCCCCGGCGGTCATCGAGGACCGCATCCGCGCGCACGCGCTGGTCGCGGAGTGCCTGGTCGTGGGCGACGGGCGGCCGTTCGTCGGTGCGCTGGTCACCCTCGACGAGGAGTTCCTGGCCCGCTGGGCCTCCGACAACGGCAAGCCGGCCGGTTCGACGGCCGCCTCGCTGCGCGAGGACGCGGATCTGCTGGCGGAGATCCAGCGGGCGGTGGACGAGGGCAACGCCGCGGTTTCCAAGGCTGAGTCGGTGCGGAAATTCAGGGTTCTCAGCTCCCAGTTCACTGAGGAGGCCGGCCACATCACGCCGTCGCTGAAGCTGAAGCGGAACGTGGTGGCCAAGGACTTCGCGGACGAGATCGAGGCGATCTACCGGGCGTAGTCCTCGGCGAGGACCCGTTCGATGTTGCGCTCGGCGAGCGCGGTGATCGTGAGGAACGGATTGACGCCGATGGAGCCCGGCACGAGGGCTCCGTCGGTGACGTACACCCCGGGGGCGCCCCGGACCCGGCCGTGGTCGTCGGTGGCCCGGCCGAGCACGCACCCGCCGAGCGGGTGGTAGGTGAAGTCGTCGGCGAAGGTCTTGTTGCCGCCGAACAGGTCGTACCGGTAGATCGTGGCGTTCCTGAGGTTGATGCGGTCGAACAGCTTCTTGGCGGAGTCGACGGACACCTTGCTCTGTGCCGGGGTCCACAGGAGCCGCATCGCGTCGGTGCCGGGGTCGTGGACGAGCCTGCCTCGCTCCGGGTTCCTGGTGATGGCCAGGTAGAGGCTGATCCAGTGCTCGAAACCCATCGGCAGCGGGGCGATCTCGGCGAAGACGGGGTTGGCGGTGTTGGACCAGTCGTCGATGCCCATCACCGGCATGGTGGCCTGGTGGGCGCCGACGGTGTCCCAGAGGTGGTTGGCCCGGGCGGTCATGACGTTGCCGTTGGTTCCCCATCCGGTGCCGAGGTGCTCGCTGAGATCCGGCAGTGCGCCCGACTCCCGGGCGCGCAGCAGGAGTTCGGTGGAGCCGAGGCTGCCGGCGCCCAGGAACAGCCGGGTGCAGCCGATCTCGCGGGTGGCGACGACCTTGCCGGTCGTGTCGATGCGGTCGGCGGTGACGACGTACGTGCCGTCCGGCTGTCTTCGCAGCGCGCGGGCCCGTTGCATCGTCTCGATGGTGACGTTGCCGGTTCCCAGCGCGGCGGCGAGATAGGTCCTGTCGAGGCTGCGCTTGCCGTGGTTGTTGCCGTAGATGACCTCTCCGGCGAGCGCGGAGCGGACCGCCTGGCCGGCGGCCTCGCGCTGCATGTACCCGAAGTCGTAGACGTTGGGCACGAAGACGGTCCTCAGCCCGGCGTTGGCGGCGTGCTTGCGGGAGATCCGCGAGAAGCGGTACCACTTGGTGGACTCGAACCACGCCGGGTCGACGTCGTTGACGCCCAGCATCCGCCGGGCCAGCGGGAAGTACCGGTCGTACATGGCCCCGGCGTCGACGTTCGGCAGCATCTCGGAGAAGTACGCACGCTGCGGGACGACGGCCATCCCGCCGTTCACGAGCGATCCTCCGCCGACGCCGCGGCCCACGTACACCGACATGCTGTCGAAGCGCACGCGGTCGAGGACGCCGGGATAGGGGCTGATGTCCTTGTTGACGACGTCCAGCCAGAGGAACTGGGCGAGCGGGGCCTCGGTGCGGGTGCGGAACCACATCGAGCGGTGGTCCGGGTCGCCGGTGCTGCAGAAGAGCTTCCCGTCGGGGCCCGGGGTGTCCCAGAGCCGGCCCATCTCCAGGACGAGGGTGGGGATTCCGGCCTCGCCGAGGCGCAGGGCGGTGACGGCGGCGCCGTAGCCGGAGCCGATGACGAGGGCGGGCGTGTGGTCGGCGGCTCCGGCCCGGGAGGCCGCCGGGACGGTCGTCGCGTGGGCCGTGGGCGCGGGGCCGATACGGGTGAGGCCGAGCGCGGCTGCGGTCTGGAGGGCGCCGAGACCAAGGAGGTGACGGCGCGTCAGATTTGGTGTCATAGTGCGCAGCATGTGCGGATTTTCCGGTTCCGCCTATCCGCTGCGCGGAGCTTTTTCGCGCGACGCAAGAGGGCGGTTCGCGCCGCGGGCGGGCGGATGCGGCCGGGACCGTGCGAGTGTCCGAACGCGCCGCGGGCGGGTCCGAGCGGCGCGGCCCCACGGTCGCGGCGCGCGAACGGGCCCGAGCCCACGGTCCCAGCGCGAGAACAGACCCGGACCTACGGTCCCAGCGCGAGAACAGGCCCGAGCCCACGGTCCCAGCACGAGAGCAGGCCCGGGGCCTACGGTCCCAGCGCGAGAACAGACCCGGACCTACGGTCCCAGCGCGAGAACAGACCCGGGGCCTACGGTCCCAGCGCGAGAACAGACCCGAGCCCACGGTCCCAGCACGAGAACAGACCCGAGCCCACGGTCCCAGCACGAGAACAGACCCGAGCCCACGGTCCCAGCACGAGAACAGACCCGAGCCCACGGTCCCAGCACGAGAACAGACCCGAGCCCACGGTCCCAGCACGAGAACAGACCCGAGCCCACGGTCCCAGCACGAGAACAGGCCCGGGCCGTGCCGTGGTGGGTGGACTTGCCCACGTCCAGGGCGCGGAACACGTCTATCGAGGTGAGGTCGTTGCCGGTCACCGGGCTTTCCCTCCCCGGAGTCACTGCCGGTGGCCCGCCCGGGCACCGGAGATCGGCAGCCACTTTGCACAGCCCTGCCTGCCGGCGGACACGCTTCCGGTCAGCGACCATCCGGCGGCGCCGGGACCGGCGACAGCACCCCCCGGATCATCAAGGACAGGGGCAAGGAGTCATACCGGGCCGCGGAGGCCACGAGCCCGAACCGGACACTGCGAGGAAGGTCACGGGCTCGGGGGACGTCCGCCCGGTCGTCCGGACGATGCCGCCCGGGTCGCCGGCGTCGCCCGGCTTACAGCAGCTCCCGGAGCCGGTCCGCCAGGAGGTCCCAGCGCCAGCGTTCCTCGACCCAGTCGCGACCCCGCTCGCCCATGCGGCGGCGCAGGTCGGGGTCCTGGAGCAGGGTGACGACGCGGTCCGCGGACTCCTCCGGGGAGCCGCCGCGCACGACCCAGCCCGTCTCGCCGTCGAGCACCGCGTCCGGCGCGCCGCCGGAGTCGCCGGCGACGACCGGGAGGCCCGTCGCCGACGCCTCCAGGTAGACGATGCCGAGGCCCTCGACGTCCAGCCCGCCGCGGCGGGTGCGGCACGGCATCGCGAACACGTCGCCGGCGCCGTAGTGCGCGGGCAGTTCCTCCCACGGGACCGCCCCGGTGAAGCGGACGGAGGCCGCCACGCCGGTGGTCCCGGCGAGCCTCCGCAGGTCCTTCTCGTAGGGCCCGCCGCCGACGACCAGCAGCACCGCGTCCGGCACCTTCGCGAGGATCGCGGGCATGGCCCGGATCAGGGTGTCCTGGCCCTTGCGGGGCACCAGCCGGGAGACGCAGACGACCACCGGGCGGTCGGTGAGCCCGAGCCGTTCGCGCACCGCCTCGCCACCCGAGCCCGGATGGAAGGTCTTCTCGTCGACGCCCGGCGGCAGTTGCACCATCCGCCCGGCCGCCTCGGGCGTCAGCGCGGCGGCGATCCGCGAGCGCGTGTACTCGCCGAGGTAGGTGATCGTGTCCGTGCCCTCGCCGATCCGGCGCAGCAGTCGCCGGGATCCGGGCAGCTGGGCCCACCCAGCCTCGTGGCCGTGCGCCGTCGCGACGAGACGCCGCGCACCCGCGCGCCGCAGCGCGGGAGCCATCAGCCCGAGCGGGGCGGCGGCCCCGAACCACACCGACGTGCACCCGTGCTCCCGCAGCAGCCCCACCGCGCGCCGGGTGACGCGCGGGGTGGGCAGCAGCATCGTCGTCCGGTCGCGGACGACCGTGAACGGCTGCTCGGCGTCGAACGCGGCCGTCGCCTCCGCCCCTTGTCGACCGTGCTTCCAGGTGGAGGCGTAGACGACGATATGTTCGGGGTCCAGGCGCAGCGCCATGTTGTGGAGGAACGCCTGGATGCCACCGGGGCGCGGCGGGAAGTCGTTGGTCACGACGAGGGTCTTGTCCATCGCCGCCGACAGTACCAACGGCGGCCGCGTCCCATCGCGGGCGGACCGGCGTGACCGGCATCATGACAGCCGGGCCCGGCACGGCGGCGGGGACGGTGCACAGGGCACGGGACCGATCGAGCGGCACGGGGTGATCATGAAAGGCACAGGGCGTTCCGCCGCGGCGGGCGGCGCCGCGGCGAGACCCTCCGCGTCCGGGTTCTCCGTGACCGCGGCCGTCGCGGCCTTCGCCCTCACCAGGGCGCTGCTGCTGCTCTGGGTGCTGAAGGTCCTCCCCGTCCGGGGTCCCGACGTGACCAGCGACGTCGCGGTGATCTACCGGGGCTGGTACGAGGTGCTGAGGACCGGCACGTATCCGCTGGACGACGTCACCTGGCAGTACCCGCCCGCGGCCGCCCTGGCGATCCTGTCCCCCGGCATGCTGCCGTTCCTGGACTACGTCCGCGCCTTCTTCGTGCTGGCCCTGGTCTGCGACGCGGTGGTCCTGGGGCTGCTGCACTACGCGGGGCGGCGGCCCGGCAGATCGACGAGGGGGATGTGGTTCTGGATCGCGGGGGTGCCGCTGCTGGGTCCGACGGCGTACGCCCGCTACGACCTGATGGTGACCGCGGTCGCGGTCGCCGCGCTCTTGGCCGCCGCCCGCCGGCCCGGGATCGCCGGGGCGCTGGCCGGGTTCGGGGCGATGCTGAAGGTGTGGCCGGTGCTGCTGCTGGCCGGGCTGCGGCAGAGACGGGCCTGGGTCGCCGCGACGGTCACGGCGGCGACCCTGCTGCTGGTCCTCACCGTGTCGATGCCCGGGGCCCTGGCGTTCCTGGGCTTCCAGCGGGACCGGGGCACCGAGGTCGAGTCGCTGGGCGCGCTCGTCTTCCACGTGGCACGGCATTTCGGCTGGGAGGGGCAGGTCCTGCTGAACTACGGTTCGGTCGAGTTCCTCGGCCCGTACGTCCCCCTGGTCAGCGGCGTGGCGCTGGGTCTCACGGCAGCGGCTTTCGGCTGGCTGGCGCTGTGGCGGCTGCGGGCGTCGGAGTTCTCCGCCGCGACGCCCGCGGAAGCGGCGTTCACGGCCGTGCTCCTCTTCACGACCACGAGCCGCGTGATCAGCCCCCAGTACCTGGTCTGGCTGCTCGGGCTGGCCGCGGTCTGCCTCGCCTTCCGGTCGGGCCGGATGGCCCTGCCGAGCCTGCTGGTGCTGGTGGCGACGGGGCTCACCTTCCTGGAGTTCCCCGTCTGGTTCGACAAGGTGGTCGCGAGCGACCCCGAGGGGATCGCGGTCCTCGCGGCCCGCAACGGCCTCCTGGTCGCGGCCGCGCTGCTGGCGTGCCGCCGCCTCTGGACGAGCACGGTCGTCCCGCGACGACGCAGGGGCCGGCGGGCGCTTCCGGCCCGGTCCGACCGCGACAGGGCCCCGGTCGGCTCCTGACGCGGTGCGTGACGCGGTGCGGGCACGCCTCGGCGGGGCGACACGCCCGGACGGAGGCGGAGCCGCACGACCCGGCCAGGGCGAACCCACACACCCCTGCGGGGCCCGAGCGACACGCACCGACGAAGGCGAACCCGCACGACCCGGTCACGGCGAACCCGCACCGCTCGGCGAGGGCGGGACCGGACTTCGGAGAGCTGCGCGCCGGACGCCCTGCCGGGCCGCCTCCCGCTCCGCCGCGCCAGGTTCCGGACGCCCCTGCCGGGACCGTCCCGCCAGGGACGCCCCATCGCCCCGGCCGCCCACCGCACGCCTCACTCCAGCCGCTCGCCCAGGTACTCCCGCCAGTCCGCCGTGAAGCGTTCAGGGCTCGTGCCCAGCACCTCGTCGAGCGCCGACTCCACCGCCCCGTCGCGCGCCCCGGAGGCACCCACCGTCCGGTAGAACGCGCGCAGCCGCTCTTCGCCCCAGCGGTCGGCGATCAGCTCGCAGGCCAGCCGGCCGCCCTCGTAGGCGCGGCCCAGCGCCCGGGCGTCACCGCCGAAGCGGAAGTCGGCGTCGGTGGGAAGGGCCGCGGGGAGATCGCCGCGGAGGACCGCGCGGCGCAGTTCCGGTGCCGCCTGACGGGGGTCGCGGCCGGTGCCGCGGTAGGCGGCCCAGTCGGCGAAGCCCTCGGAAAGCCAGAGCGGGGTGGCGGCCGAGGTGTGCGCACGGGTGGCCACGTGCGCGGTCTCATGGGTGAGGACGACGCGTCGGCCGAGATCGCCGAGCACTTCGTACGCCTCGGGGTTGACGGTGACCCGGTCCGCGGGCGCCGGGCCGCCGCCCCTGTCGGGGGCGGTCGCGCTGCCCGTGGTGACCGCCGCGATGCCCCGGTACTGCGCGGCGGGCGCGCCCAGCAGACGTCCCATGGCGTCCAGCGAGGCGGGCACCACGACCACCACCCGCCCCGCCCAGGCCCCTCCCCACGCGGCCGAGACCGCGGGGACGGACCGGTCGGCGTCCGACGCGATCCGCCGGAGCCGCGCCGGCTCC
Source organism: Streptomyces marianii (assembly GCF_005795905.1). Taxonomy (NCBI): domain Bacteria; kingdom Bacillati; phylum Actinomycetota; class Actinomycetes; order Kitasatosporales; family Streptomycetaceae; genus Streptomyces; species Streptomyces marianii. The sequence goes on along the minus strand of NZ_VAWE01000001.1, from coordinate 6,400,957 downwards.
TGACCGACGCCGAGGACCAGACTGTGGGTGCCGCGCACCGCCTCGATGTCGCCCTGCTCCCACAGCTGCTGTCCGCCGCCGCGGCCGGGGCGGTCGGCGGTGACGTACCAGCGGCCGTTCCGCTCCGCCAGTTCCAGGCGGCGCTCGGCGGTCACCGGCGAGGGGTCGTACCCGTCGAGCCGGTAGCGCAGCTCGATGTCGGCCGTGGCCCGGACGCCGGAGCGCCGTACGCCGGTGAGCCGGTACTCCCAGGAGCTCAGCGGCACCTCGGCGAGGTTCGCGAACTCCGCGCGCGCCGCCGCCTTCAGCTGCCGGGCGGAGGGGTCGAGGGCCGCCAGATAGCCCGCCTCGTCGTGGCGGAGCACCGCGGCGGCGCGGGCGTCGAGCGTGCGCTGGACGTCGTGCCCGATGGTGTCAGGCCGCGGTGCGTCGGCGCAGCCGCCCGTCAGCAGGGACCCGGCCAGGAGGAGCCCGGTCAGGACGAGCGCCGCCCCGCGCCGCCGTCCCGCCGTCCGCCCGAAGAACCCCTGATCGGCCACCCTGCCGATCGTAGGCGAACCGTGGACCGGGCCGGCCCGGTCCCGGACGGTCCGGGGAGGGGCCGCGGCCGGTCGGGGAGCGGGCCCGGGAAGCCCCGTTTCCCGGCAGGACCCGCCCTGCCCCGGACCGGTCGGGCGGGACCTGCCCCGCTCAGGGCCGGGTCACCGAGGCGATCGGCATCATCCCCACCGGGTCGTAGCGCACCGCCGCCCCGGGGTAGGGCGCGTGGACGACCTGCCCGTTGCCGACGTACATGGCCACGTGACTGGCGTCGGAGCGGTACGTGACCAGGTCACCGGGCCTCGCCTGGGACAGCGGGACCTGCCGTCCCGCGTACCGCTGCGCCTGGGAGGTGCGGGGCAGCCCGACGCCGGCCTGGGCGTAGGACCACTGGGTGAGGCCGGAGCAGTCGAAGCCGTTCGGTCCGTTGGCACCCCAGACGTACGGTCTGCCGACGGCGCTCTGCGCGGCCGCCACCGCCGCGCCCGCACGCGCGGACGAGGGGCCCGCCCCGCCCGACAGGTCGGGGACGCCGCGGCCGGAGCGCGACGCCCGGTCGTAGGCAGCCCGCTCAGGGGCCGGCAGCGAGGCCAGCAGCCGCTCGGCCGAGGCGAGCTTGGCCTCGACGACCCGCTTGTGGCGGGCCAGGGCGGTCCTGGTGCGCTCCAGTTCGGCCAGTGTCCGGGCGGCTTCGGAACGCTCCTGGCCGAGCCCCCGCTGGGCCCGCCGGAGGTCGCTCAGCACGGTCGCCTCCCGGTCGCCGAGCCGGTCCAGCACCGCCGCCCGGTCGAGGTACGTGTCGGGATCGCCGGAGAGCAGCAGGGCGAGCGCCGGGTCCACCCCGCCGGAGCGGTACTGGGCCCCGGCCACGGAACCGAGCGCCTCCCGCATCCGGTTGACGGCCTCCTGGCCGCGGGCGGCCCGGTCCTGGGACCGGGCCACCCGGGCGCGCAGTTCGTCGGCGTGCTCGCCCGCCTTGTTGTACTGCTCCGTCGCCTTCTCGGCCTGCTCGTACAGCCGGTCGACCTGGGCGCGGGTGGCGGCGGGGCCGCCGGTCGGGTCGGCTTCGGCCGGTGCGGTACCGAGCGCGGCCGCGGCGGTCGCCGCCGCGGCTGAAAGGAGGGTGACCCGGGCACCCCGGTCGAAACCGGGCGCTGAGGGTCGGCGATGGGACGCCACAGGAGCCGTACTCCCTTCCGCTGGACGCAGCCTGAGCGGCTGCTGCGCGGCAGACAGTAACGGCCGGGGAAGGGGACGGCCAAAAGCCGCATCGAGTACATACAGTGACGCCCCGCGGGAGACCACAGGTCACCGGCGGGGCGCACGGTCAGCGGCGCATACCGCAATTCGCCCGATCGGGCGCCGGTTGGCGGGGTGTCAGATCCGGACGCCGAACTGGAAGGTGCCCATGTAGTCCATGGACTCGTAGCGGACGACGGTGCCGGGCTTCGGGGCGTGCAGGATCTGGTTGTTGCCCGCGTACAGACCCACGTGCGAAAGGCTGTTGAAGAAGACCAGGTCGCCCGGCTTGAGCTGGCTGCGGCCGATCTTCACACCGTCGTTCTGCTGGGTGTAGGTGGTCCGGGTGAGGCTCACGCCGGCCTGGCGGTACGCCCACTGGGTCAGCCCGGAGCAGTCGTAGGAGTTGGGGCCCTCGGCACCGGAGACGTACGGCTTGCCCAGCTGGGTGGCGGCGGCGTTCAGCGCGGCGGCGCCGCGCTGGGAGGCCGGCACCTCGTTGCCGAGGTTCACGCGCTCACCCGCGGCACGGCTGGCGCGCTCCTCTTCCTCCTGCATCTTCGCCCGCTCGGCGGCGGTCAGGGTGTTGAGGAGCTTCTGGGCCTCGGAGAGCTTGCCCTGGATCTTGGCCTTCTTCTCGCCGAGCGTCTTGCGGACGTCCTCGAGGTCACCGAGCTTGCGGGTGGCCTCGGCGCGCTGCTGGGCGAGGTCGCGCTGCTTCGACTGGATGTCCTCGAGCGCGGTCGCCTGCTTGGCGCCGAGCTGGTCCATCGCGGACGCCTTGTCCAGGTACGTGTCCGGGTCACCGGAGAGGAAGAGCTGGACGGACGGGTCTATGCCGCCGGAGCGGTACTGGGCGCTGGCCACCGAACCCAGCTTGTCCCGCATGGTGTTGAGCTCGTCCTGCCCACGGGCGACGCGGTCCTGGATCGCGTCGATCTCCTTCTGGAGCTTGGTCTGCTGCTCCTTGGCCAGGCTGTGGTCCTCGGTGGCCTTCTCCGCCTCGTGGTAGAGGGCGTCGACCTTGGCCTTGACCTCGCCCTTGCTCGGCTTGGCCGGAGCGGCCTGGGCGGCCTGCGAGGTGAGGGCGACGGCCGCGGCGGCGGTCGCGGTGAGCACGGTCACACGGGCGCGGCTCGGCTGCTTGGGACGACGGTGGGACGCCACGAAGGCGAGCTCCTTCTTCCTCGAGCCGCCTGCCGGGCCGTGGGGGGGGATCCCCGGCTCCGCGCACACTCGACCCCCCACGAAAAAGGGGCGAACTGCGCGAAATCGGCGGTTCCTTCGCTGTCATCCCGGATGGACGATCAACCGCGCGAAGGTTCGAGGCCTGACCCTAGTGACCTTCCTGTGATCACTTCAAATCCTCATGAGAAAAATCTGGCCCACGGGGCGCATTCTTTACACACACCCCACGGGCAGTAGCGGCGACTTGACGGTACGTTCCGCTAAATCGGGCATTAAGCCCAGGAGTTACGAGTCGCACTAGACGCGCGAAAGCCGCTTCAGCAGCATCGCGGACGCGACCGGCCTCGCCCCGGCCTTCGCCACCCCGTCGGCGACCTCGCGGTCCGTGGAGACCACGACCACGGGCCGGCCCGGCGGCTCGGCCCGGACCAGCTGACGGATCAGCTCGTCCGCGGTCACACCGGGCTTGGAGAACAGCACCCGCACCCCGCGCGGGGGCGCCAGCAGCACCGGCGCGGCGAGTTCGGCGCCGTCGAAGACGCAGGTGATCTCGGCGCCGGTCTGCGCGGCCAGCATCGCGAGTCCGCCCAGCAGCCGCAGCCGCTGCTTCTCCAGCGGCATCGTCGGATAGCCGGTCTTCGTGACGTTGTACCCGTCCACGAGCAGATGGACCTGGGGCAGCGCCAGCAACTGGTCCAGCAGCGCCGGGTCGGTCTCGGACAGTGCGCGCGCCGCGATGTCCTTGGGGGTCATCCGGCCGGGCTCCACGGCGTCGACGGTGTCGGCCGGATGCACGGAGGCGGGTGGCAGGGCCAGTTCGCGGCGCAGCCCCGAAGCCGCGTCCAGCACGGTGTCCAGCAGCAGCCGCACCCGCATGTCCTCGATCGACCGGCCCTCGCGGGCGGCCCTGCGGCTCGCCTCGACCGCGGCCTCCGCCTCGGCGAGCCTGGCCTTGAGCCGGCGCGCCTCGCTCTCGGCCGCCGAGACCTGCGCGTGCGCCTCGGCCCTGGCGCCCTCGTGCTCCGCGTTGCCGCGGCGCACGGCCGCCTCGGCGCGCTTGACGTCGCTCTGGGCGCTGCGCAGCTTGCGGTGCAGCGCGTCCGACTCCTTGCGGGCCGCGTCCAGCTCGGTGCGCAGCCGCTCGGTCTCGGCCTTGTGCTGGGCCTTCAGCCGGTCCAGCTCCTCGCGGAGCCGCTGCAGCTCGCGCCTGCTCTCGTCGTCCGCGCGCTCGGCGTCGACCCGCTGGGCCTCCTCGCCGGCGGCGGCCACCAGCTTGCCCCAGCCGGCCGGCCGCAGCACATAGGCGGCGGCCGCCACGTCGACGGGGTCGGCGGCCGCGGGAGGCGTCCCGGACTCCAGCGCGGAGGCGAGCTCGGGCTGGGAGTCGCGGAGCCGTTCACCGATGCGCTGCCGGAAGACGGGGTCGCCCTCCAGAGCCGCGGCCATGGCGTTGCCCGCGTACTTCGCCCGGCGGGTCGGGGTGAACCGGGCGTACTGCCTCAACTGGGCGGGGAGTTCGGTGACGGTCAGTCCGCCGAAGGCGTCCGAGACCAGTGCGACGACCCGTCGCCGCACGCCTTCCGGCAGCGGGCGGTCGAGCGCCTCGGCGGCGTCGCCGGCACCGGCCGGCCCGGCGCCGCTCTCGGGCTGCTCCACGATCCGTCACCCCACTGTCTTCCCGCGGGTCGCACGGCTCCGTCAGGAGCCGCTGCCCGGCCTGTCCACCAGTTCGATCTGGTCCACGGCGTTGCACCAGCGGCAGCGGACCGACTCGATGGTCTCACTCACCACATCGCGCTCCTCCACCTTGGGCTCCCCCGCCAGATCCAGATGGACGTACTCGACGACCTTGGAGGACCGGGTCACGTCGAAACGGGTGAGATTGCCGCACAGGGTGCAGCGCCAACGGGTGGTCTCCGTCGGCATGGGTACCGTCGTCATCGGCCGTCCTCGTCTCCTCGTGCGTACTGCCCGTCACCCTACGACCTCACGGGTCGCCGTGACACGGCGAGGCGGTCTGCCCGCATCGGTCCCGGTACGCCATGCTCTGGGCATGATCGATCGGTGGACGGCGGTACGGGGCGTGACGACCGGCCCGGTGGTGACCTACGGAGCGATCGGCATGTGCTGCCTCCTGTTCGTCGTCGGTCCGGTCTCCGGGCTCAACCCGTCGTACGGCACCGGGGACACCCTGCTCACCGCCCAGGCCGTCCACTTCGAACGCTGGGGCGTGATCCCGAGCGAACTGCTGCAGGGTTCCCCGAGGGCCCTGCTCACCCCGCTGACCGCGCTCTTCGTACACGGCAGCTGGCTCCATCTGCTGGGCAACATGCTCTTCCTCCACGTCTTCGGCGCCATGGTCGAGGAGCGCCTGGGACACGCGGAGTTCGCGCTCTTCTACCTGGGCTGCGGCTATCTGGCGCTCCTCGCTTACGCGGCGGCCAACGCCGAGTCGGACCACACGCTCGTCGGGGCGTCCGGAGCCATCTCGGGCGTGCTGGGCGCCTTTCTCTGCCTCTTCCCGAGGACGCGGGTGACAAGCCTCTATCCCTTCCTGTTCTTCCTGCCGCTGCGCTTTCCCGCGTGGATCGTGCTGATCTTCTGGTTCGTGCTGCAGTGGCTTGCGGAGGCGCAGAGCTCGTCCACGGGTCCCGGGGTGGCGTATCTGGCACATCTGGTGGGGTTCGGCATCGGGTTCCTCTACGCGTGGGGCCGATTCCGGCGGGCCGCTAGAGTGAAACCCCCAGCAGCGGCCACCGAGGGAGAAGGACAGCCGTGATCACCGCGATCGTGCTCATCAAGACCAGTGTGGACCGCATTCCCGAGATCGCCGAGTCGATCGCCTCCCTGGACAGCGTCAGCGAGGTCTTCTCGGTCACCGGCACCTACGACCTGATCGCCATGGTCAGGGTCGCCAAGCACGACGACCTGGCCGATGTGATCCCGGGGCGGATCAGCAAGATCCCCGGCGTCGAGGCCACCGACACCCATGTCGCGTTCCGTACGTACTCCCAGCACGACCTGGAGGCAGCGTTCGCGATCGGGCTCGACGCGTAGTGCCGCGTCGGGCGCGTTCGCACCGCTCACACGGCGGGAACGCTCGCGCGGCTCACTCGGCCCGCACCGCTCACACGGCGGGAACGCAACGCCCGTCCTCGGTGCGGTAGTTCCACTTCGCACCGTGGCGCACCAGTTCCGTGACCGCCCCAACGAACCGCTCCACGTGCTCGTCCGGCGTACCGGCCCCGAAGCTGACCCGGATCGCGTTCAGCGACCTCCCCCGACCTTCGGCCGGGTGGACCCCCGCCTCGCTTCGCTCGCCCGGCCCGTCCTCCGGGGCACCGCACTCGCCGGCCTCCCGCGGGTCACCGCCGAGCAGCGTACGGACCAGCGGGTGGGCGCAGAACAGTCCGTCGCGCACGCCGATGCCGTACTCGGCGGACAGCGCGGCCGCGAAGTGCGAGCTGTTCCAGCCCTCCACCACGAAGGAGATGACGCCGACCCGGGGGGAGTCGTCGCCGAACAGCGACAGCACCCGGACCTCGGGCACCTCGGCGAGACCCGCACGGACCTTCGCGATCAGGTGCCGTTCGCGCTCGACGAGGGCGTCGAAGCCGGCCTCCGTGAGAGCCCTGCAGGCGGACGCGATCGCGTAGGCGCCGATGACGTTCGGCGAACCGGCCTCGTGGCGGGCCGCGGTGGTGTGCCACTCGACGTCCACGCCGCCGTCGGTGCGGCGCGAGACCTTCCGCGAGGCGCCGCCGCCCGCGAGGTACGGCTCGGCCTCCTGCAGCCAGTCCGCGCGCCCGGCGAGGACGCCGGAGCCGAAGGGCGCGTACAGCTTGTGCCCGGAGAAGGCGACCCAGTCGACGTCCAGGTCCCGCACGGAGACGCGGTGGTGCGGGGCGAGCTGGGCGGCGTCCAGGACGATGCGCGCGCCGTGGGCGTGCGCCGCGGCGGCCAGTTCCCGTACGGGCCACAGCTCGCCGGTCACGTTGGACGCACCGGTCACACAGACCAGGGCGGGGCCGTAGGGGTCGCGGCGGGCGAGCGCCGACTCCAGCGTCCGGACGGCCTCGCCCGGGGTGCGCGGGGCGTTCAGGTACGTCACACGGGCGCTCGCCCACGGCAGCAGGGCGGCGTGGTGCTCGGTCTCGAAGACGAAGACCTCGCAGCCGGCGGGGAGCGCGCCGGCCAGCAGGTTCAGCGAGTCGGTCGTCGACCGGGTGAACACGACCTGGTCGCCGTCGCGGCAGTCCAGGAACTCGTGGACGGTGGCCCGGCTGTTCTCGAACAGGTCGGTGGACAGCTGCGAGAGGTACCCGGCTCCGCGGTGGACGCTGCCGTAGTAGGGGGCGTACGCGGCGACGTCGTCCCACACACGTTGCAGGGCCGGGGCGCTGGCCGCGTAGTCGAGTGCGGCGTAGGTGACTTCGCCGGCGGTCACGAGCGGCACGGTGACGTCCCGGCCGAGCACCGGCAGCGGGGCGCCACAGCAGGGATCCTGGTCGCCGGCGGCGGTTCGGACGACGGCCGCGACGGCTCCGGTCGGGCCGTCCGGTGACGGGGCGGCGGACGCAGCGGCAGGGGTGGCGGACGCGGCGGCAGGGGTGGCGGTCTCGACGGTGTGCGGGCGCACGGACATGGCGGTATCTCCCGGCAGGTAAGGGCGAATGGGCGTGAAGGACCCGCACCGCGGCACGACGGCCGGCAACGGCCGCTCCGCGTACGGGTGTTGCCTCGACGCACGGCACAACAGGCGCGTACGGAGGGGGAAAGGGGCCGGAGGGCCCTAACGCATTCGCTTGCTCACGAGACAGCTCCCTCGAGGACCAGGACCCCAGGGCTGCGACATTCACCGATGTCCGCGGGGTCCGCGCTTGCCGTGGACCTCGCTGCCCACGGCCTGGTCTTCACCCGGGGCACCCCGCCACGGACGGAGGGTTGCCGGACAGCGGGCCGGGGCCGTAGTCGCTGTCACTCATGACCTTGGGAAGCATCCTGCCATACGCCCCACCGTGTGCAAGGCGCAGTCCGCCATCCGGACCGCGCCCCGCGTCACGTCACGCGTTGCTCGCCGCCACCCAGCGGTCCAGCGCCTGCTTCGCCGCCCCCGAGTCGATGGACTCCGCGGCCCGCGCCATCCCGGCCCTGAGCCGGTCCACGAGATCGCCCTCGTCCCTGCCGAGCGCGACCAGCGCCGCGGCCGAGTTCAGCAGGACCGCGTCCCGCACGGGCCCGGTCTCCCCGGCGAGCAGCCGGCGGGCGACATCCGCGTTGTACGAGGCGTCCGCACCGCGCAGCGCCTCCACCGGGACCAGCTCGATGCCCACGTCACGGGGGTCGAAGGCCTCCTCGTGCACGGCACCGTCCCGGACCGCCCACACCCGCGAGGTCGCGGTCGTCGTGAGCTCGTCCAGGCCGTCGTCACCGCGGAAGACCAGCGCGCTGGAGCCCCGCGCGGCCAGCACACCGGCCATGATCGGGGCCATCCGGGCGTCCGCGACGCCGGTGGCCTGGGCCCTCACCCGAGCGGGGTTGGTCAGCGGACCCAGGAAGTTGAAAGTCGTACGGATTCCGAGCTCCCTGCGGGCCGCTGCGACGTGCCGCAGCGCCGGGTGGAACTTCACCGCGAAGCAGAAGGTGATCCCCGCCTCCTCGGCGACCGCGGCGACCCGCTCCGGCGTCAGCTCCAGATTGACGCCGAGTTTCTCCAGGACGTCCGAGGCGCCGCTCGCGCTCGACGCGGCCCGGTTGCCGTGCTTGACCACCTTCGCGCCGGTGCCGGCCACGACGATCGCGGACATGGTGGAGATGTTGACGGTCTTGGCGCCGTCGCCGCCCGTGCCCACGATGTCGACCGTGTCACCGGGCACCTCGATCGTCCGGGCGTGCTCGTACATCGTCCGCACGAGCCCGGAGATCTCCTCGACGGTCTCGCCCTTGGCCCGCAGAGCCACGGCGAAGCCCGCGATCTGCGCGTCGGTCGCCTCGCCCCGCAGGATGCGGTCCATGGCCCAGGCGGTCGCCTCCGCGCTCTGGTCACGGCCGTACAGCAGGGAGTCCAGCACCTCGGGCCAGGAAAGGCCCGCCGCGGTGGATCCACCTGCGGGGGTCACAGCGCTCATGGTCGCTCCTGGGTCCGTCCGGATGGGAATGCCCCCACCCTATCGACCCCCGGGACGGCGGAGAGCCCCGTCCATCGGATGGACGGGGCTCTCCGCCTGGCGGTCGCCGGGTGGTCACCCGGCCGTGGCGATCGCTGCGATCAGGGAAGGGGATCAGTGGTGGCCGTGGCCGCTGGTGATCTCCTTGTACTCCTCGACGGTCGGCTTCGCGACCTGGTTGTCCTTGCCGTAGTACGCCTTGCTGAGCCGCGCCCGGAGCTTCTCGGTACGCGAGACCTTCCGCTCCACGCCGTTCTCGTCGACCGTCGGGCCGATCTCGGCCGGCGTGTACTGCTGGTGCGCGGTGAGCGTGTGCAGGGCCTCCTGCGTCAGCGGCTCGTGGACCTCGACGAACTCACCGTGCGGCAGGCGCTTGATGATGCCGGACTCGCGTCCGTGCAACACCTTGTCCTTGTCGCGCCGCTGCAGACCCATGCAGATCCGCTTGGTGATGACGAAGGCCAGGACCGGTCCGGCGAAGAAGAAGATCCGGACGAACCAGGTGATCGAGTTGATCGACAGATGGAAGTGGGTCGCCCAGAGGTCGTTTCCACCACCGATCAGCAGCACGAAGTACCAGGTCAGCCACGCCACACCGAAGGCGGTACGGGTCGGGGCGTTGCGCGGGCGGTCCAGGATGTGGTGCTCGCGCTTGTCCCCGGTGACCCAGGACTCGATGAACGGGTAGACCGCGATGGACGCCAGCACCAGCGGGAAGATCACCAGCGGGATGAAGACGCCCAGGACCAGGGTGTGGCCCCAGAGGTTGATCTCCCAGCCGGGCATCACGCGGATCAGGCCCTCGGAGAAGCCCATGTACCAGTCGGGCTGGGCGCCCGTGGACACCAGGTCCGGCCGGTACGGGCCGAGCGCCCAGATCGGGTTGATCGTGGCGATCGCCGAGATGACCGAGATGACGCCGAAGACCAGGAAGAAGAAGCCGCCGGCCTTGGCCATGTAGATCGGCAGCAGCGGCATGCCGACCACGTTGTTGTTCGTCCGGCCGGGACCCGCGAACTGTGTGTGCTTGTGGTAGAAGACCAGGATCAGGTGCGCCACCAGCAGGCCGAGCATGATGCCCGGCAGCAGCAGGATGTGGATCGAGTAGAACCGGGCCACGATGTCGCCGCCGGGGAACTCCCCGCCGAACAGGAACATCGACAGGTACGTACCGACGATCGGCACGGACAGGATGGCGCCCTGCATGAAGCGGACACCGGTGCCCGAGAGCAGGTCGTCCGGGAGCGAGTAACCGGTGAAACCGGTGAACATGCCCAGGACGAACAGCAGGAAGCCGAACAGCCAGTTGATCTCGCGCGGCTTACGGAAGGCGCCCGTGAAAAAGACGCGCATCATGTGGACCATCATGGCCGCGAGGAAGATCAGCGCCGCCCAGTGGTGGATCTGCCGGATCAGCAGACCGCCGCGGACGTCGAAGCTGATGTCCAGGGTCGAGGCGTAGGCCTCCGACATCAGCACGCCCTGCATCGGGACGTAACTGCCGTGGTACTCCACCTCGTTCATCGACGGGTGGAAGAACAGCGTCAGGTACACACCCGTGAGGATGATGATGATGAAGCTGTAGAGCGCGACCTCACCCAGCATGAAGGACCAGTGGTCCGGGAAGATCTTGCGCATGTTGGCCTTGGCGAGGGAGTAGATCCCCAGCCGGCCGTCGGCCCAGTCGGCGACGCGCTCGCCGGCCGGAGCCTTCCTCTTGTCAGTTGCAGTGCTCATCCGCGCTCCCAGAAAGCAGGACCGACGGGCTCGTCGAAGTCGCCGAGCGCTTGGAGGAAGCCTTCGTCATTCACACCGATCCGCAGCTGCGGAAGGGCGTGACCGGCCGGGCCGAAGATGACGCGGGCGCCGTCGGAGAGGTCGAAAGTGGACTGGTGGCACGGGCAGAGCACGTGGTGCGTCTGCTGCTCGTACAGGGAGATCGGGCAGCCGACGTGGGTGCAGATCTTCGAGAACGCGACGATGCCCTCGTGGGACCACTCGAGCTCGCGCTTGTCCTTGATGTCCTCCGGCTGGATCCGGACGATCATCAGGGCGGCCTTGGCGATCTCGGTCTGGAAGCTGTGGTCGTGCTCGGTCAGACCCTCGGGCATGGCGAAGGTCAGCGAACCCACGGCCACGTCCTCGGGACGCAGCGGCTCGTGCGTGTTCATGTTGATGAGCTGCTTGCCCTTGGCCCACAGCGTGTGGCGGAGCTTGTCCTCCGGCAGCGGACCGAGGTCGCGCAGCAGCACCACACCGGACAGCGGCACCATGGCCAGCGCGCCGAAGAGGGTGTTGCGGATCAGCTTGCGCCGGCCGAAGCCGGACTCCTCCGCGCCTGCGGCGAAGTCGGCCAGGACCTTGGCCTTGACCTCCGCCGGGGCCTCGATCGGGTGACGCTCGTCCACCAGCTCCTGGTCGGACATCAGGGTGCGGGCCCAGTGGACCGCGCCCGCGCCGATGCAGAACAGGGCGACACCGAGCGTCACGCCCAGCGAGAAGTTCAGCGCGCTGACGTGACCGAACGGCCAGATGTAGACGATCTTGTCGACCGGGAAGATCACGTACGACGCGATGAACGCGATCGTCGCGAGCATCGACACGGTGAACAGCAGGGCGACCGTACGCTCGGACCGCTTGGCCGCCCGCTCGTCGATGTCCTGGATACGCGGCCGGTGGGCCGGGAGGCCCGGGTCGGCGAAGGGGTCCTTCGTCGCCACGGCGCCGTGCGCGTGCTCCTGCTCGGAGGGCAGGGTCTCTTCGGGAATGTCTTGGCTACTCATGACTTCTTGGCCTTAGCGGTGTGGGCCGCGACCCAGATGGCGGTGGCGATCAGCGCACCCAGACCGAACACCCATGCGAACAGTCCCTCGCTGACGGGTCCGAGCCCACCGAGGCTCAGTCCGCCCGGGGTCTCCGACTCGCCGCTGTTCACCGTCTGGATGTACGCGATGATGTCGCGCTTCTCCTGCTCCGGCATCGTCGTGTCGGGGAAGGACGGCATGTTCTGCGGGCCGGTCTGCATGGCCTCGTAGACGTGCTTCGGGCTCACGCCCTCCAGGTTCGGGGCGTACTTGCCGTGCGTCAGCGCACCGCCCTCTCCCGTGAAGTTGTGGCACTGGGCGCAGTTGGTGCGGAACAGGTCACCGCCTCGGGCGATGTTCGCACCCTCGGGGTTGTACTGCTTCTCGGTCGGCGTGACCGGACCCGGGCCCAGGGAGGCGATGTACGCCGCGAGCTGGTCGATCTCGGCCTGCGAGTAGATGTTCGGCTTCTTCGGCACCTGGGCGCCCGGCTGCTGGGCGGGCATACGCCCGGTGCCGACCTGGAAGTCCACGGCGGCAGAACCCACGCCGATCAGGGAGGGCCCGTCGGAGGTGCCCTGACCGCCGGTTCCGTGGCAGCTGGCGCAGCCGACGGTGTAGAGCTTCTTGCCCTCCTCGATGGCGAGGGACTGGGCGGTTTCATCGGCCTGCGCCGTGTCCGCGGGCGCGAACGCGGCGTACAGCCCCCCAGTGGCCGCCAGCGCGAGGAGTAGGACGACGACCGCCGCCAGCGGATGGCGTCGTCGTGCGGAGAGCTTTTTCACGGATTACCCCGGTGTCAGGATCTTCTGCGTCGATGCTTCTGGAATGTGTGCGGGTACGGAGCCCGGCTACTTGATCATGTAGATCGTGGCGAAGAGGCCGATCCAGACGACATCGACGAAGTGCCAGTAGTAGGACACGACGATGGCGGCGGTTGCCTGCTCGTGGGTGAACCTCCGGGCCGCGTACGTCCTGCCGAGAACGAGCAGGAAGGCGATGAGACCGCCTGTCACGTGCAGTCCGTGGAAGCCGGTGGTCAGGTAGAAGACCGAGCCGTACGGGTCCGACGAGAGCGAGAGGCCCTCGTGCTTGACCAGCTCGGTGTACTCGAACACCTGGCCGCCGATGAAGATCGCACCCATCACGAACGTGATCACGAACCAGGTGCGGAGCTTCTTCACGTCACCGCGCTCGGCGGCGAAGACGCCGAGCTGGCAGGTGAGGGAGGAGAGCACCAGGATCGTGGTGTTGGTCGCCGAGAAGGGGAAGTTCAGGGTCGAGGCCCGTTCTGCCCAGTACTCGGCCCCCGTCACCGATCGCAGGGTGAAGTACATCGCGAAGAGGGCCGCGAAGAACATCAGCTCGGAACTCAGCCAGATGATGGTTCCGACGCTGGTGAGGTTCGGCCGATTGACCGACGGGTGCGCGTGCCCGGTTTCTACTGTCGTTGCTGTCGCCACGACCGACATTATGTCGGTCGCTTATCCAGCCCTCACTCCGGGGGGTGCCGTTCGGTGTGTCAGTGAGTCGTGTCCAGCCCGAACGGCCCATCAAAAGCAGTCATTGAGCCGGTACGGGCGGTGCTGTTCGGGCCCTGTGAGGAGTAGCATCCGGCGCATCGGTGCAGCCCAGTTCTCCCCCGACGAACCCGGAGGAACAATGCAGTCGACCGCCACGGTGCTGGTGTACAGCGACAACGCCGGCACCCGCGAACAGGTGCGGCTCGCCACGGGCCGCCGCCCGGCCGCCGACGTTCCCGCGGTCGAGTTCATCGAGTGCGCCACCCTGCCCGCGGTCCTCAAGGAGCTGGACAAGGGCGGGATCGACGTGTGCGTGCTCGACGGCGAGGCGGTGCCCGCGGGCGGCATGGGCGTCTGCCGCCAGATCAAGGACGAGATCTTCCGCTGCCCGCCGGTCCTGGTGCTCATGGGGCGCCCGCAGGACGCCTGGCTGGCCACCTGGAGCCGTGCGGACGCGGCGGTGACGCTCCCCGTCGAACCGGTGGAGTTCGCCGAGGCCCTGGCGGGGCTGCTGCGCGGGCGACGGGCAGCGGCCTGACGCCCGCGGGGCCCACCGCCGGTACGCCTCAGACTCTGGGGCGCAGCCGTGCCCCGTCGGCCGCGCTGCCGCCGTCCCGGGTGCCCTCCAGCAGCGCGCTGCCGGAGCGCCACTCGTCCCATTCGAGGTTCCAGTCGCCGAAGCCGTTCCCGAACGGGTCCATCCGGGCACCCAGGCTGTTGACGACCTTGACGATGTCGCCCTCGCGGACGGTCTTGAAGAACCAGGCCGCGTTGCCGGTGGACATGCCGGTGCAGCCGTGGCTGACGTTCGCGTACCCCTGGGAGCCCACGGACCAGGGCGCGGCGTGGACGTACTCGCCGCTCCAGGTGACCCTCGTCGCGTAGTACACGGGCAGGTCGTAGGACTCCGCGCTGCCGACCGGGATGCCGATGCTGGTACCGCGCATGCGGACGAAGTACTCCTTGCCGAGCACGACCTTGACGCCGTTGCGCGTCGAGAAGCCCGGCTTGCCGGTGGTCACCGGCATGGTTTTGATCACTTCCCCGTTGCGCTTGACCGTCATCTGGTGCGTGGAGGCGTCGGTGATGGCCTCCACGCGGTCGCCGATGGTCAGCTCCAGCGGCTTCGTGGGGCCGCCGTACAGCCGGTCGCCGACCTTCACGCCGTCCAGGGTGCTGTGCACCTCGACGGAGGCCCCGGCGGGCCAGTACTGCTTCGGGCGGTAGTGCAGCTTCTTGTCGTCCACCCAGTGCCACGCGCCCTCCACCTCGGGCGTCGAGGTGACCTTGAGGGACCGTTCGACCGCGGCCCGGTCCGCCTTGGTGGCCACGGGGCGGCTGAGCTCGGCGGTGATGGGCTGGCCGACCCCGTAGGTACCCGTCTTCGGGCCCAGTTCGACGCCCAGGAGGCGTTTCGGGGAGGCGGTCTCGAAAGTGAGTGTACGGACGCCGGGAGCGCCGCCGCCGTTCTCCGTGGAGACCCGTACGGTGTAGCGCGTTCCGGCCGCGAGAGGGCCCGTGGAGCGCCATCGCGCACCGTTCGCGGAGAGTTCGCCCGCCAGATAGCGGCCGGCGGTGTCGACTGCGGTGACGTCCGTGATCCGGCCGTCCTTGCCCTTGGCGGTGACCACCAGGGGCTTGTCCGGGTCTGCCTTGGTGCCCGAGGGAGGCGCGTTGAAGGCGACCTGGCGCGCCGCGTCGTACGGCCTCGCCGACAACGGGTGGCTGTCCTGGCCGCCGCACGCGGTCGTCCCTGCCCCGAGGGCCAGGGCGAGCACGGTGCAGCTCGCTACGGTGCGCTTGCGCGGCGTGACGTTCATGAGCACACGCTATGGAGAACCCCCCGCGGCGGCGCGCCGGATGACTGCAAACGAGGGGCCCGGACACCACCCTTACGGGTCAGTGTCCGGGCCCCTGCGTGGTCCGGAGCGGTGTGTCCGCTACTGGTTCTGGTTCTCGCCGCGGTAGTACTCGAACACCCAGCCGAAGACGCCGACCAGGATCAGCGGGGCGGAGAAGTACATGATCCACCACCCCATCGCGACGGCCAGGAAGGCCAGCGCGCCGCCGAAGGCGAGCGAGAGCGGCTGCCAGCTGTGCGGCGAGAAGAAGCCGACCTCACCGGCCTCGTCCGCGACGTCGGCCTCCTTGTCGTCCTGCGCCATGGCGTCCACCCGCCGGGCCGTGAAGGCCAGGTAGTAGCCGATCATGATGCTCAGGCCGAAGGCCAGGAAGAGCGCCGTCGTACCGGCCGGCTCCTTCGACCACACGCCGTAGAGGATGGCCATGGCGAGGATGAAGACGCTCAGCCAGATGAACATCCTGCCTTGGATCTTCACTTGCCGGCCTCCTTGTCAGCGGTGATGGCACCGTGACCGGCGTGGTCGAGCTGGTCGAGAGCCGCGATCTCCGGGTGGTGCAGATCGAACGCCGGGGATTCGGAGCGGATCCGCGGCAGGGTGAGGAAGTTGTGCCGCGGCGGCGGGCAGGACGTCGCCCATTCGAGCGAACGGCCGTAGCCCCACGGGTCGTCGACCTCGATCTTCTTGCCGTACTTGGCCGTCTTCCACACGTTGTAGACGAACGGGAGGATCGACAGGCCGAGCAGGAACGAGCTGATCGTCGAGATGGTGTTCAGCGCGGTGAAGCCGTCGGCGGCCAGGTAGTCCGCGTAGCGGCGCGGCATGCCCTCGGCGCCCAGCCAGTGCTGGACCAGGAACGTGCCGTGGAAGCCGATGAACAGCGTCCAGAAGGTGATCTTGCCGAGGCGCTCGTCCAGCATCTTGCCGGTGAACTTCGGCCACCAGAAGTGGAATCCGGCGAACATCGCGAACACCACGGTGCCGAAGACGACGTAGTGGAAGTGGGCGACCACGAAGTACGAGTCGGAGACGTGGAAGTCCATCGGGGGCGAGGCCAGGATGACACCGGTCAGACCACCGAAGGTGAAGGTGATCAGGAAGCCGATCGTCCAGAGCATCGGGGTCTCGAAGGACAACGAGCCCTTCCACATCGTGCCGATCCAGTTGAAGAACTTCACACCGGTCGGTACCGCGATCAGGAAGGTCATGAAGGAGAAGAACGGCAGTAGCACTCCGCCGGTGACGTACATGTGGTGGGCCCACACGGTCACGGACAGACCGGCGATCGCGATGGTCGCGGCCACCAGGCCGATGTAGCCGAACATCGGCTTGCGGCTGAACACCGGGATGATCTCGGAGACGATGCCGAAGAACGGCAGCGCGATGATGTACACCTCCGGATGGCCGAAGAACCAGAAGAGGTGCTGCCACAGCAGGGCGCCGCCGTTGGCCGCGTCGAAGATGTGGGCGCCGAACTTACGGTCCGCCTCCAGCGCGAACAGGGCCGCGGCGAGCACCGGGAAGGCCAGCAGGACCAGCACACCGGTCAGCAGGACGTTCCAGGTGAAGATCGGCATGCGGAACATCGTCATGCCCGGGGCCCGCATGCAGATGATCGTGGTGATGAAGTTGACCGAACCGAGGATCGTGCCGAAGCCGGAGAAGGCCAGACCCATGATCCAGAGATCGGCGCCGACGCCCGGCGAGCGGACGGCGTCCGACAGCGGGGAGTAGGCGAACCAGCCGAAGTCGGCCGCACCGTTCGGGGTGAGGAAGCCGCCCACCGCGATGAGCGAGCCGAAGAGGTACAGCCAGTACGCGAACATGTTCAGCCGCGGGAACGCCACGTCGGGCGCGCCGATCTGCAGCGGCATGATCCAGTTGGCGAATCCGGCGAACAGCGGCGTCGCGAACATCAGCAGCATCACGGTGCCGTGCATCGTGAACGCCTGGTTGAACTGCTCGTTCGACATGATCTGCGTACCCGGACGGGCGAGTTCGGCGCGCATGAAGAGCGCCATGACGCCGCCGATGCAGAAGAAGAAGAACGAGGTCGCCAGGTAGAGCGTGCCGATCGTCTTGTGGTCGGTGGTGGTGAGCCACTTCACGACCACGTTGCCGGGCTGCCGGCGCCGGACGGGGAGCTCGTTCTCGTACGAGTCATCGGCCGCCGCGGCACCCTGGGGTTCGTTGAGGATGCTCACAGTTGGTTCTTCTCCGCATTCCGGGCCGGGTCAGACTGCGCGATGCCCGACGGGATGAAGCCGGTCTGCCCCTTCTCGGCCAGCTCCTTCAGGTGCTGCTGGTAGCGCTCCGGGGAGACGACCTTGACGTTGAAGAGCATCCGGGAGTGGTCGACACCGCAGAGCTCGGCGCACTTGCCCAGGAAGGTGCCCTCCTGGTTCGGAGTGACCTCGAAGACGTTGGTGTGCCCCGGGATGACGTCCTGCTTGAACAGGAAGGGGACCACCCAGAAGGAGTGGATGACGTCCCGCGACGTCAGGATGAAGCGGACCTTCTCACCCTTCGGCAGCCACAGCGTGGGGCCGGGGTTGCCGGTCTGCGGGTTCCGGTCGCCCGGGATGCCGGCGTCGTACACGCCCTCGGCACCCTTGGGGAAGTCGTTGGTGTACTTGTCCGGAATCGCGTTCAGGGTCTTCTGGGCCGCGGCATCGCCGGTGGCCGGGTTCCCGTCCACGTCCTCGAGGTAGTTGAAGCCCCAGCTCCACTGGTATCCGACCACGTTGATGGTGTGGGCGGGCTTGTCGGAGAGGGCGAGGAGCTTCGACTCGTCACGCGCGGTGAAGTAGAACAGCACCGAGACGATGATGAGCGGGACCACGGTGTACAGCGCCTCGATGGGCATGTTGTACCGGGTCTGCGGGGGAACTTCGACCTTGGTCCGGCTGCGCCGGTGGAAGATGACGCTCCACAGGATCAGACCCCACACCAGCACGCCCACGGCGAGGGCAGCCGCCCACGAGCCCTGCCAGAGGGAGAGGATCCGGGGAGCCTCCTCCGTGACGGGGGTGGGCATACCGAGGCGGGGGAAGTCCTCCCAAGTGGGGGAGCAACCCGTGGCGGATGCCACGATCAAGCCCGCCGTCAGCACCTGCGGCAGCTTCCGCCGCATCGGGCGCCGCGACATGGGGGTACCGCCCCCGCCGTTCGGGCGGTGGGGGAGGTCGGAGCCGTTGGGACTCACGTAGCGCCTTCCCGAGAGTCTCGCCCGCGCGACCGCCCGCGGCCGTCTCGCTGGTCGGTCGCCGGCCCTGACGCGGGCAGGGGTTTGGATGTTTATGCGGACCAAACCCTACTGGACGCTATTTGGGGTCGCGCATGGAGGGTGCCCAACGCGCCGTCCGACGACCCGAAGGGGTGGACTGCAAGGTTCCGGAAGCCTTGCCGCGCCTGGCCAAGGGCCCCCGACTGTGCGCTCGCGGCCGCCTTCTGACGCCTTCTTACGACCCGCGCGTTAGCGTGGGCCCGTGCCCTACTTCGACGCTGCCTCCTCCGCTCCCCTGCACCCCGTCGCCCGGCAGGCGCTCCAGGCGTCCCTGGACGAGGGATGGGCGGACCCCGCCCGGCTGTACCGCGAGGGTCGGCGTGCGCGGCTGCTCCTGGACGCGGCGCGGGAGGCGGCGGCGGACGCCGTGGGCTGCCGACCGGACGAGCTCGTTTTCACCTCTTCGGGGACACGAGCCCTCCATGCGGGCATCTCGGGCGCACTCGCGGGCCGCCGTCGCGCCGGGAGCCACCTGGTGGTGTCCGCGGTCGAGCACTCGGCCGTGCTGCACGCGGCGGAGGGCCGGCCCGTCACCGAGGTGCCCGTGGACCGCTGGGGCGCGGTGTCACCGGGAGTGTTCGCGGAGGCACTGCGCGAGGACACCGCACTGGCGTGCCTGCAGTCGGCGAACCACGAGGTGGGCACCGAGCAGCCGGTCGCCGAGGTGGCCGGCCTCTGCCGGACGGCGGGAGTGCCGCTGCTCGTCGACGCCGCGCAGTCCCTCGGCTGGGGCCCGGTGGACGGGGACTGGTCGCTGCTCACCGCGAGCGCGCACAAATGGGGCGGTCCGGCGGGTGTGGGACTCCTCGTGGTCCGCAAGGGCGTCCGCTTCGCCCCCCAGGACCCGGCGGACGAACGGGAGTCGGGGCGCGCCCCCGGCTTCGAGAACATCCCGGCGATCGTGGCGGCCGCGGCGTCGCTGCGGGCGGTGCGGGACGAGGCGGAGTCGGAGGCCCGGCGGCTGCGGGAGCTGGTGGACCGGATCCGCACCCGGGTCCCGGAGCTGGTGCCGGATGTCGAGGTGGTCGGCGACCCGGTGCGCCGGCTCCCCCATCTCGTCACCTTCTCCTGTCTCTACGTCGACGGGGAGACGGTGCTGCACGATCTCGACCGCGAGGGCTTCTCCGTCTCCTCGGGCTCGTCCTGCACGAGCTCGACGCTCACCCCGAGCCATGTACTGCGGGCGATGGGCGTGCTGAGCGAGGGCAACGTGCGGGTGTCCCTGCCGTCGGGCACGGCGGAGGAGGACGTCGACCGTTTCCTGGAGGTCCTGCCCGGAGTCGTCGCCGGGGTCCGCGGCAGGCTGGGGGCACCGACGGAGGCGGCACCCACGTCCGCCGCGTCCAGGGCGCTCGTGGTGGACGCCCTCGGCAAGCGCTGCCCCGTCCCCGTCATCGAACTCGCCAAGGTCATCGGGGACGTCCCGGTCGGCGGCACCGTCACGGTCCTGGCCGACGACGAGGCGGCCCGGCTCGACATCCCGGCCTGGTGCGAGATGCGCGACCAGGAGTACGTGGGCGAGTCCCCGGCGCCGGGAGGAACGGCGTACGTGGTGCGCCGCCGCGGCTGACGCCGCGGCGGGAGCGCGGCGGGGCGCGTCAGCTCGCGGGCGCGCTGCCGTCACGGACACCGAAGCGCCGGGACCGCCGGCGGGGCGTCGAACGGAACGCCGCACCCCTCGCAGGCGCGTCGCCGTAGCGGCGACGTCATCGCCGGCGGCACCAGGACGCGCGGTGGAAGGAACGGGGCGCTGGGCGGAACGCAGCGCCCGCGGGGCACGGGGCCCTGCGGGCGCGGCGTTCGGGGCGCGGCCCGGACGTCAGGAGAGGTGCGCCCGGACGTCCGACGCCGCGTCGTGGCCGTACGCCTTGGTGAAGCGGTCCATGAAGTGGGCGCGGCGGAGCGTGTACTCCTGGGTGCCCAGAGTCTCGATGACCAGCGTCGCGAGCATGCAGCCGACCTGCGCGGCGCGCTCCAGGCCGACGTCCCACGACAGCGCCGACAGGAAACCCGCGCGGAACGCGTCGCCGACGCCCGTCGGGTCGACCTTGGAGTCCTCCTCGGGGCAGCCGACCTCGATCGTCGGCTCGCCCTTGCCCTCGATGCGCACCCCGCGCGAGCCGAGCGTGGTGACGCGGTGGCCGACGCGGTCCAGGATCTCCTCGTCCGTCCAGCCCGTCTTCGCCTCGATGAGCCCCTTCTCGTACTCGTTGGAGAAGAGGTAGGTCGCCCCGTCCAGCAGTATCCGGATCTCGTCGCCGTTCATCCGCGCGATCTGCTGAGAGAAGTCCGCGGCGAACGGGATGCCACGGGAGCGGCACTCCTCCGTGTGGCGCAGCATCGCCTCGGGGTCGTCGGCGCCGATCAGCACCAGGTCCAGTCCGCCGACCCGGTCCGCGACCGACTTCAGCTCGATCAGGCGCGCCTCGCTCATCGCGCCCGTGTAGAAGGAGCCGATCTGGTTGTGGTCGGCGTCGGTCGTGCAGACGAAGCGCGCGGTGTGCAGCACTTCGGAGATCCGTACGGACGCGGTGTCGACGCCGTGCCGGTCGAGCCAGGCGCGGTACTCGTCGAAGTCGGAGCCCGCCGCTCCGACCAGGACCGGGTCGGTGCCGAGCTGACCCATCCCGAAGCAGATGTTGGCGCCGACCCCTCCTCTGCGCACGTCGAGGTTGTCGACGAGGAAGGAGAGGGAGACCGTGTGGAGCTGATCCGCGACCAGTTGGTCGGCGAAGCGGCCGGGAAAGGTCATCAGGTGGTCGGTGGCGATGGAGCCGGTGACTGCGATTCGCACGGCTGAGTGCTCCTGGAGGGGAGGCGGAGTTGACGGTTAACGCTACCGGTTAACACCGGTTCCCCTGTAGTACGGAAACTACCCGATAGTAGGGCTTTTGCCTCAGCGTAACCCTGCGTACGGTGCCCGTATGCCGAACCCCACGTCGCACACCGCCTTCCGGGAGCGCCGGTCGGCCGGGCCCGGTCAGTTCGAGATCAGCCTGGCGGAGCTGCGCGGCGACAGCGCGCGGATGGCGCCGCACTGGGTGGTGCCTCCGATGGCCACGGCCGCCCCGGTGTCTCCGTCGCTGATCCACGGGGTGGTCGTCTCCCCCGCCTCCGCGCGGCTGGTCGGCTCGATGCCCGTGTACGGCGACTGACGCGCTCCGCCGCCTCCGTTACGGCACACGGCGCATCCCGGGAACCGCGCGCTCCCCCACTCCGTCCCATGGGTGTCCCCGGAAAGGGTCCCCGAAGGAGCGATGCGGTGAGCAGCACAGAGCGCCCCCAGAACAGCGCCGACGGCGCCAGTGGTCCCGAGGCCACCGCGGCCCGGCGTCCTCGGAGGTCTCCGCTGGCCGTCGCGTCCGTGGCCGCCGCGGTCCTGGTCGCGGGCGGGGGCGGCGCCTGGTTCGCCACGACCGCCGGCGGCGGGGGCGGCACACCGGGTTCCGATCCCAAGCCCCCGCCGCTGGCACTGGACGGCGGCGCGGGCATCGCGGTCGGCGAGCCCGGCCCCCACGGCGTGGAGTACCGGGCCCGGGGGGAGCTGCCGGACGGCCCCGGCTCCGCCCGCGTGTACGAGGCGAACGGGACGGTCGGCAGGGCACAGGTCGAGGCGCTGGCCGAGGCACTCGGCGTACCGGGCACACCGCGGCTGGAGGGCGGGGTGTGGAAGTCCGGCACGGACGGCGACGGCGGCGGCCCCCTCCTCCAGGTGAACCGGCAGGCCCCGGGCACGTGGACGTTCAGCTCCTTCGGTCTACCCAAGGGCGACGACTGCGTGAAGGACAAGAACGTCTGCCGGCCCAGCGGGACCATCCCCTCCGCGCACTGGCTGCCGGACGTCGGGACGGTGGGCGAGGAGGCGGCGAAGAAGGCCGCCGCTCCCGTGCTGGCCGCACTGGGCCTGGGCGACGCCCGGCTGGACGCGAAGCAGGTCCTGGGCGCGTACCGGGTCGTGCGCGCGGATCCGCTGGTCGGCGGTCTGCCCACGTACGGCTGGTCCACCAGCGTCCATGTGGGCGCCGACGGCACCGTGGGGAACGGCAGCGGGCAACTGGTGAAGCCGGCCGAGGGCCCCGAGTACCCGGTGGTCGGCGCCGAGGAGGCGCTGAAGCGGCTGAACGCGGAGCGCGGGGGCGGTGGCCGGGTCGGCATCGGGGGCTGCGCGACGCCGGGGCCGCTCGCGGAGAAGGAGCCGGCCGCTCCGTGCGAGCCGGAGAGCGGTACGCCGGCCCCGGTCGAGGTGGTGACGATCACACGGGCCGAGTTCGGGCTGGCTGTGCACTCGGTCGAGGGGCGGCCCGCGCTGGTGCCCTCGTGGCTGTTCACGACCGAGCCGAAGACCGGTCCGAACCGGTCCACGATCGTCCAGCCCGCCGTGGCGCCGGAGTACCTGAAACCGGCCGCCCGGCAGGCGCCCGTGCCGTCCGGCACCGCGGTGCCGTCGCCGCCCGACGCCTCGAAGCTGCCGGAGACGACGGTCCGGGGCGTGGAGTCCTACGCCGTGGCGAAGGACGGGCGCACCCTGACCCTGCGCTTCTGGGGCGGGGTGTGCAGCAGCTACTCGGCCGAGGCGCAGGAGACCGCCACCGAGGTGAAGGTGAGGATCATCGAGTCCCGGCCGGATCCGGGGCGGGTCTGCATCCTGATCGCCAAGGAGCTGACGGAGAAGGTCACACTGGACGAGCCGCTCGGTGACCGCACGGTCGTCGACGTGGAGAGCGGCGACGCCGTGCCCCGCAAGTGAGCGGGTGTTCCGCAGGTGAGGGCGTCCGGACGCCGGAGGGCGGTGGCCCTGTTCCGGGTCACCGCCCTCCGGCGTCCGGACGGCCGGCTCAGCTGAAGGAGTCGCCGCAGGCGCAGGAGCCCGTCGCGTTCGGGTTGTCGATCGTGAAGCCCTGCTTCTCGATCGTGTCCACGAAGTCGATGGAGGCGCCACCGAGGTACGGCGCGCTCATACGGTCGGTCACGACCCTGACCCCGTCGAACTCCTTGACGACATCGCCGTCGAGCGAACGCTCGTCGAAGAAGAGCTGGTAGCGCAGGCCGGAGCAGCCGCCGGGCTGAACCGCGACGCGCAGCGCCAGGTCGTCCCGGCCCTCCTGCTCCAGCAGGGACTTCACCTTGGCCGCGGCGGCGTCGGACAGGAGGATGCCGTCGCTCACGGTGGTGGTCTCGTCCGATACGGACATCTGCTTCTCTCCCGGGTTGTACGGAGACTGCTTGCCGAGGTTGGCAACCGGCGGGGCTCCGGATTCATTCCGGACCGGCCCCGGTCTTTCCCTTTCATGCTCGCACATGCCCTCCCTTCGGGTCATCGACCTGTGGACGGCTCGGCACCGGGATTCACGTCACATCGACGCTATGGACTTCGTCAAAGTGACGTGAAGCGGTTATGATAGATAGCGTCAAATAGACGAAAAGGTTCTCCGGTGCACCCCGGGGATCCACCGGCGGCGGCTCCGCCGCCCCGACCGAAGAGTAGAAAGGGTGCGTGACGTGACCACCGCCCAGCCCTCCCTCGCCGCGCCCGGCGCGGCAGGGGGCTCCCAGGATGTCCAGCCGACGCCGCTCGCCCTGCTGCTGCTCGGACGCGAAGCCGACCCCAGGAGCGAGCGGGGCGTCGAATGCCCCGGCGACCTTCCCTCCCCGTCCGACCCGGACCTGGTGGAGCGCGCCCGCGCGGCGAAGGAGAAGCTCGGCGACAAGGTGTTCGTGCTCGGTCACCACTACCAGCGCGACGAGGTCATCCAGTTCGCGGACGTCACCGGCGACTCCTTCAAGCTCGCGAGGGACGCGGCGGCGCGGCCGGAGGCCGAGTACATCGTGTTCTGCGGTGTGCACTTCATGGCCGAGTCGGCGGACATCCTGACCGGCGACGACCAGAAGGTCGTCCTCCCCGACCTCGCCGCCGGCTGCTCCATGGCCGACATGGCCACGGCCGAGCAGGTCGCGGAGTGCTGGGACGTCCTCACCGAGGCCGGCGTCGCGGAGCGGACCGTTCCCGTCTCGTACATGAACTCCTCGGCGGACATCAAGGCGTTCACCGGCAAGCACGGCGGCACGATCTGTACGTCCTCGAACGCGAAGCGCGCGCTGGACTGGGCCTTCGAGCAGGGCGAGAAGGTCCTTTTCCTGCCCGACCAGCACCTCGGCCGGAACACCGCCGTCCGGGACATGGGGATGTCCCTGGACGACTGCGTCGTCTACAACCCCCACCGGCCGAACGGCGGTCTCACCGCCGAGCAGCTCCGCGGCGCGAAGATGATCCTCTGGCGCGGCCACTGCTCCGTGCACGGCCGCTTCTCGCTGGACTCCGTGAACGACGTCCGCGAGCGCATCCGGGGTGTGAACGTCCTGGTCCACCCCGAGTGCAAGCACGAGGTCGTCGCGGCGGCGGACTACGTGGGCTCCACGGAGTACATCATCAAGGCGCTGGAGGCCGCGCCGGCGGGCTCCAAGTGGGCGATCGGCACGGAGCTGAACCTGGTGCGCCGTCTGGCGAATCGTTTCGCCCCCGAGGGCAAGGAGATCGTCTTCCTCGACAAGACGGTCTGCTTCTGCTCGACGATGAACCGGATCGACCTGCCGCACCTGGTGTGGGCGCTGGAGTCCCTGGCGGAGGGCAACCTGGTCAACCGGATCCAGGTCGACGCCGAGACGGAGAGCTTCGCCAAGCTCGCCCTGGAGCGCATGCTGGCGCTTCCCTGACGCTGACGGGCGCGCCCTCCGCGTCCGCTGACCTCGCGTCGCCCCGGCACACGGCCCGCCCGAGTGCCGGGGCGACGGCGTTCTCCCGCGAGGCGGGGCCGGGGGACCCCGCTGGGCGGTCCGGGAACGGCCGCGCGGAGCGGGAGTCGTGGGTCGGTTCGCCTCGCAGATCAAGAAGCGTCCGGGAACGGCCGCGCGGAGCGGGAACGGCCGCCGCCCCGGGGGCCGGAACGGGTGGCTGCCGAACGCTCCCCACCGCCCCCGTGCCTCCCGCGGGCGAGCCCCGCAGCGGGCACGGCGTCGCGCCGGTCGAGGGGCCGTCAGGGGTCCGCCAACCCGTCCGGCGCCGGACGGACACGCAGGCCGCGTCGCGAGAGCCCACACCCGCCCGGGGCGGAGACGGCCGCCGCCCCGGCTCAGTCCACCCGTGGGCGTACCAGGCCCGATTCGTACGCGATGAACACCAATTGCGCCCGGTCGCGGGCGCCGAGCTTCGCCATCGCCCGGTTCACATGCGTCTTGACGGTGAGCGGGCTGACCTCCAGCCGGTCCGCGATCTCGTCGTTGGAGTGGCCGCCTGCGACGAGGACGAGGACCTCGCGCTCGCGGCCCGTCAGCGCGGCCAGCCGTTCCGAGTACGCCCCGGAGCCCCGTCCGTCCTCCGAACTGCCGCCCTGTGCGAGGAACTCGGCGATGAGCCCCTTCGTGGCCGCGGGCGAGAGCAGCGCGTCGCCGGCGGCTGCGATCCGGATCGCGTTCAGCAGTTCATCGGGTTCCGCGCCCTTGCCGAGGAACCCCGAGGCCCCGGCCCGGAGCGACTGGACGACGTACTCGTCCACCTCGAACGTCGTCAGCATCACCACCCGCACCTCGGCGAGTCCGGGGTCGGCGCTGATCATGCGGGTGGCCGCGAGGCCGTCCGTGCCCGGCATCCGGATGTCCATGAGGACGACGTCGGCGCGAGCCGAGCGGGCGAGTTCCACGGCCTCGGCGCCGTCCGCGGCCTCCCCCACGACCTCCATGTCGGGCTCGGAGTCCACCAGCACCTTGAACGCGCTGCGCAGCAGAGCCTGGTCGTCGGCGAGCAGCACCCTGATCGTCATCCGTCCTCGTCCCCCTCCGCGCCGGCCTTGACCGGCAGTATCGCCTGCACCCGGAAGCCGCCTCCGAAGCGGGGGCCCGCGGTCATCGTGCCGCCGAGTGCGGTGACGCGCTCACGCATGCCGATCAGGCCGTGCCCGCCGCTGCCGCCCCCGGCCGCCGGGTCGCCGCCGGCGCCCTCCCGCACGGTGCCGGCGGGGCAGCCGTCGTCGAGGACGGTGACCTCCACGGTCCGGCCCACCCGTACGACGCTCACCTCCGCCTTGGCCGCCGCCCCGGCGTGCTTGCGCACATTGGTGAGCGCCTCCTGGACGATCCGGTACGCGGCGAGGTCGACAGCGGCGGGCAGTGCGGTGTCCTGGTCGGTGCGGGCCAGCTCGACCGGCAGCCCGGCCCGCCGGAAGCCGTCCAGCAGCGGGGCGAGGACGGCGAGTCCGGGGGCCGGTTCGGTGGGCGCCTCGGGGTCCCCCGACTGCCTCAGCAGACCGACGGTGGCCCGCAGCTCGTTCAGCGCCGAACGGCTCGCCTCCCGCACGTGCGACAAGGCCTCCTTGGCCTGGTCGGGGCGCTTGTCCATGACGTGCGCGGCCACTCCGGCCTGGACGTTGACCAGGGCGATGTGGTGGGCGACGACGTCGTGGAGGTCGCGGGCGATCCGCAGCCGCTCCTCGGCGACACGGCGGCGGGCCTCCTCGTCGCGGGTGCGCTCGGCCCGTTCGGCCCGCTCCCTTATGGCGTCGACGAAGGCACGCCGGCTCCGTACGGCGTCGCCCGCGGCCGCCGCCATGCCGGTCCAGGCGAAGATGCCGAGGTTCTCCTGGCTGTACCAGGGCGCGGAGCCGAACAGTATGGCCGACCCGGTCAGCACGGTCATGGTCAGCAGGCCGACCCGCCAGGTCGTCGGCCGGTCGGTGCGGGAGGCGACCGTGTAGAGGGCGATCACCGCGGACATCGCGACGGGCGCGGGCGGGTCGCCGGCAACGAGCTCGGCGACGGACACGGCACCGGTGACCGCGAGCACGGTCACGGGGCGGCCGCGACGGAACACGAGGGCGCCGGCGGCCGCCGTCATCAGCAGCAGGCTGCGGAGCTCGGGCGTGCGGGTGCCGAACGTCGGCCCGTGCGGCCCGTGGGGGTCGGCGAACGACGCGACGACCATGCAGACGAGCACCGCGGCCGCGAGGCCCGCGTCGAACGCCGTCGGATGCGCGCGCAGCCAGGAGCGGGTCGGCGCGAGCCGGCTGAATCCGGTCAGAGGTGCGGTCACGTCAGGCAACGGTACGGGGTCGGGTCCGCGCGCGGTCCGGGCGGAGGCAGAGCCCCGGGGCCGGGCGGCGGGAGCCGGGGGCAGTGGGCCCGTGGCGCGCGGACGGGCGGACGGGGCGGACGGGCGGACGAACCGCGGGCCGGAGGGAAGCATCCGAACGCACGGGCGGCGGGCGGGAGGCGGTCCGGCCGAGGCGGAACCGGGGCGGGTCCGGACCGAGGCGGAACCGGGGCCGGATGGCGGGAGGCGGGCCCCAGGGCCGGACGCAGGCGCTCGGGCCGGACGACACGTCCCGGGTCGGACCGGGGGCGGGAACGACGCGGCCCGCGGCCGGACGGGGTTGTCCGGGCGCGGGCCGTCGTCGAAGCGGGAGCCGGGCCGGACGTGGTGTCCGGCCGAGGGCCGTGGTCGAAGCGAGAGCCGGGGTCAGCCCGGGATGAGGCCGTTGTCGCTGAGCATGGCGCGGACCTCGTCGAGCGTCGCGTCCGGGGAGGGCAGGATCAGCTCGGAGGGCTCCAGTGCGTCGTCCGCGAGCGGTGCCCCGCAGCGGCGCACCTCGTCGAGCAGTGCGCACAACGTGCGGCGGAAGCCGTCCCGGTCACCCGTCTCCATCTCGGCCAGCAACTCGTCGTCGAGCTTGTTCAGCTCGGCGAAGTGGCTGTCCGCCACGGTCCACTGGCCCTCACCCATGATCCGTACGATCATGACGCGCCGTCCCTACTGCTTGTCGAACTTGTGCTGGGTACGGCCCTGGGCCTGGTCCTGCGCCGAGCCGTCGCCTCCCTCGATGGCCTGCTGCTGGGTGCCGCCTCCGGCCAGCTCGGCCTTCATCCGCTGCAGCTCCAGTTCGACGTCCGTGCCTCCGGAGATGCGGTCCAGCTCCGCCGCGATGTCGTCCTTCGCCATCCCGGTCGGGTCGTCCAGCGCCCCGGACGCCAGCAACTCGTCGATGGCACCGGCCCGCGCCTGCAGCTGGGCGGTCTTGTCCTCGGCGCGCTGGATCGCCAGACCGACGTCGCCCATCTCCTCGGAGATGCCGGAGAACGCCTCGCCGATCCGGGTCTGGGCCTGGGCGGCCGTGTACGTGGCCTTGATGGTCTCCTTCTTCGTGCGGAAGGCGTCGACCTTGGCCTGCAGCCGCTGGGCGGCGAGGGTGAGCTTCTCCTCCTCGCCCTGCAGCGTCTGGTGCTGGGTCTCCAGATCGGTGACCTGCTGCTGGAGCGCGGCGCGACGGGACAGCGCCTCGCGCGCCAGGTCCTCGCGGCCGAGGGCCAGCGCCTTGCGGCCCTGGTCCTCCAGCTTGGAGGACTGGCTCTGGAGCTGGTTCAGCTGCAGCTCCAGGCGCTTGCGGGAGGTCGCCACGTCGGCGACGCCGCGGCGGACCTTCTGCAGCAGCTCCAGCTGCTTCTGGTACGAGTAATCGAGGGTCTCGCGCGGATCCTCGGCCCGGTCAAGGGCCTTGTTTGCCTTCGCGCGGAAGATCATCCCCATACGCTTCATGACACCGCTCATGGGCTTCGCGCGCCCCCTTCTGACGGACTCAGCTCCGGCTTCTCCAGAACCCACAGTACGGGCCCTGCATCCATTACCGCACTGTTCGGGCGCCGATGCGCTCATCCCCAAGGACGACCTGCGGGCCGTCCCGCTCCCGCGCAAGGAGTAGGTGGTCTTCGGGGGAGGCGGCGGTCGTGTCGCCCGGGGCGCGTTCCTGCTGCTCTGCCCCGTGAAGACGCGCGCCGTTGCCGGATCGTTCCCCAGGGGGCTGGGGCAGTCGCCCGCCACCCCGTACCCTTGTGTTTTGTGTTCCGTAGCCGTTCCAAGGAAGAGAAGGCCCCCACCGGCAAGGTGACGGCGGACCTCTCCAAGCAGCCCCGCGACCCCGAGGCCCCCAAGGGCCGCCCGACCCCGAAGCGGAGTGAGGCCCAGACCCAGCGCCGCCGGGCGCAGTCGACCCCCCTCGACCGCAAGGAGGCCATGCGCCGCCAGCGCGAGGCGCGCCGTACCGACCTGGCGAAGCAGCGCGAGGCGCTGGCCGGTGGCGACGAGCGCTATCTGCCGCCGCGCGACAAGGGCCCGGTGCGTCGCTTCGTCCGCGACTTCGTGGACTCCCGGTTCTGCATCGCCGAGTTCTTCCTGCCGCTGGCGGTGGTGATCCTGGTGCTCTCCATGATCCGCATCCCCCAGCTGCAGAACATCGCGATGCTGCTGTGGCTCGGCGTGATCGTGATGATCGTGATCGACTCGATCGGCATCTGGTTCCGGCTCAAGAAGCAGCTGAACGAGCGCTTCCCGGACGAGCCGAAGCGCGGCGCGGTGGCCTACGGCCTGATGCGCACGCTCCAGATCCGCCGACTGCGTCTGCCCAAGCCCCAGGTCAAGCGCGGAGAGCGGCCCTGAGCACGGACGTCTCCTCGAAGTCCGACGTCTCCGGCAGAGGCGACGTCTCCGGTTTCGCGAGCGGGGCCGCCGCCTGGCTGCAGGGCCTGGGCGGGCTGCGCAACACGGTCCGGCAGGAGCTGGTGGCCCGGCAGCTCGACGAGCAGCTGGCCGCCCGCTTCCCCGTCGGGCAGCGGCTGCGCGTCCTCGACGTCGGGATGGGCCAGGGCACCCAGGCGCTGCGTCTGGCGCGGGCCGGGCACAAGGTCACCGGTCTGGAGTCCGACTCCGGGATGCTGCAGGTCGCGCGTGAGGCCCTGGCCCACGAGCCCGAGGGCATCCGGGAGCGCTTCCGGATGATCGAGGGCGACGGCCGGGACACGGGCGTGCACTTCCTGCCCGGTTCCTTCGACGTGGTGCTGTGCCACGGCGTGCTGATGTACGTCGAGGAACGGGACGCGATGCTGGCGGGTCTGGCGCGGATGCTGGCACCGGGCGGTCTGCTGTCGCTGCTCGTGCGGAACGCGGACGCGCTGGCGATGCGGGCCGGACTGGCCGGGGACTGGGACAGGGCGCTGACCGCCTTCGACACGGACACGTACACCAACCGTCTCGGCCTCCAGGTGCGCGGCGACCGGCTGGCGTCGCTGACGGCGACCCTGGCGGGGAGCGCTGCGCCGCTGCACGCCTGGTACGGGGTGCGGGTCTTCACGGACACCGCGGCGGACGACGCCGAACCGCCGTCCGGGGACGAGCTGACCCGGCTGCTGGCGGCCGAGGACCGCGCGGGCCGGACGGACCCGTACCGCTCGGTGGCGGCGCTGCTGCATCTCTGCGGAGTGCGCGGCCAGTAGCGACGCGTACGGGCCGGCGCCCGTGCGGATCGCAGGCCGTACGGGCCGCGCGGTCCGCCGTGCGGGCGGGTGCCTGCGCACCGGGGCGGTGACGGACTCCGGCGGACGCCGGGCCGGCTCGCCCGGGGTGGCGCCCGCGGCACCCGATCGCACGAAAGGCGGCACCCGCTCAGGCGGCGCTGCCGTCGGTGCGTCCGTCTCCTTGTGACCACTGCATCAGACACGACCACGACGGACATCCCCCGTCTGCCCGCCCGAGAGACGTTCCGGGCGCTCTACCGCCATTTCCGGCCGCACCGCTGGACGGTCGCGTTCGGGGCGGTCCTCGCCCTGCTCGGGGCCGTGAGCGGACTGCTCCAGCCGCTTGCCGCGAAGTCCCTGGTGGACCGGCTCGGCGCCGGCGAGTCGATCAACGGGATCCTGCTGGTGCTCACCGCGCTGGTGGTCCTCGGCACCGCGATCCACGCCTTCGGCGCCTACGTACTGGAACGCACCGCCGAATCGGTCGTGCTCGCCGCTCGCCGGACGCTCATCGGCCGCCTGCTGCGGCTGCGGGTGCCGGAAGTGGAGCGCACCCAGCCGGGCGATCTCATGTCCAGGGTCACCTCGGACACCACCCTCCTGCGGGCCGTCACCACCCAGTCGATCGTCTCGGCCGTCACCGGGTCCCTCTCGTGCGTCGCGACGCTCGTGCTGATGGCGGTCCTGGACGCCGTTCTGCTCGGCGTCACCGTGGGGGTGATCGTCCTGATCGGCGGGGCCGTCGCACTGGTGATGCCGAGGATCGCGCAGGCCACCCAGCGGTCGCAGGAGGCGGTCGGGGAGATCTCCACCGTGCTGGAGCGGGTGTTCGGCGCGTTCCGTACGGTCAAGGCGTCGGGCGCCGAGGAGCGCGAGACCGCGGTCGTGGAGACGGCGGCGCGGCGCGCGTGGCGGTACGGCGTGCGGACGGCGAAGTGGCAGTCGGTGGCGGCGTCGTCCGTAGGGCTCGCCGTGCAGGTGTCGTTCCTGGCGGTGCTGGGGATCGGTGGGGCGCGGGTCGCCTCGGGGGCGATATCCGTGTCCACCCTGATGGCGTTCCTGCTCTACCTCTTCTACCTGATCGAGCCGGTTACCGAGCTGGTCGAGGCTGCTTCCCAGTACCAGGTGGGGTCGGCGGCCGTCGCCCGGATCGCGGAGGCGGAGCGGCTGGAGACGGAGGAGCTGCACCCGGCCGGACCGGAACGCCCGGCGGGGGCGCGGAGGCCGGAGGTGGCGGCGGAGCCGGCGGGGGCGCGGAGGCCGGAGGCGGGGCCGGGCGCCCCCGGCGGGGCGGCGTCCGTACGGTTCGAGGACGTGAGCTTCCGCTACCGGGACGATCTACCGTACGTCCACCACGGGGTCACCTTCGACGTACCCGGCCCCGGGATGACGGCCTTCGTCGGCCCGTCGGGCGCGGGCAAGACGACGGTCTTCGGCCTCGTCGAGCGGTTCTACGAGCCGTCCGGCGGACGGGTGCTGGTCGACGGCAGGGACGTACGGGACTGGTCCCTGCCCGCACTGCGCTCCGCCATCGGCTACGTCGAGCAGGACGCTCCGGTGCTGGCCGGAACCCTGAGGGAGAACCTGGTCTTCGCGGCGCCCGGCGCGACGGAGGACGAGATCCGGGACGTCCTCGTCCGGGCGAGGCTGGACGCGCTCGTGGACCGCTTGCCGGACGGGCTGGATACGGTGGTCGGGCACCGCGGCTCCAAGCTCTCGGGCGGCGAGCGCCAGCGGGTCGCGATAGCCCGCGCCCTGCTCCGCCGGCCCCGGCTGCTGCTCCTCGACGAGGCGACCTCGCAGCTGGACGCGGTCAACGAACTGGCGCTCCGGGACGTCGTCGCCGAGGCCGCCCGAGAGGTGACCGTCCTGGTGGTCGCCCACCGGCTCTCCACCGTGACGCTGGCCGACCGGATCGTGGTGATGGACGCGGGGCGGGTCCGTGCGGTCGGCACCCACTCGGAACTGGTGGCGGAGGACCCGCTCTACGGGGAACTCGCGGCGACGCAGTTCCTGTCCGCGGCGCGGTGAGAGGGCGGAGGCGCCGTCGCCGCGGAGGCGCGGGGACGCCGTCGCCGCGGAGGCGCGGGGACGCCGTCGCCGCGGAGGCGCGGGGACGAGGGCCGCAGAACGCGGGCCCGTCGGAAGCAGCCCCGACCCATGCAGCCCGTGGACTGCGGAACCGTCGAAGGCAGACCCGCCGGAAAGCGGGCCGGCCCATGCCGCCGTGGACTGCGGGGCCCGCCGGAAACAGACCCGGAGCGCGGGCCCGTCGAAGGCCCGGCCGGAACGAGAGACCGCGGGGCCCGCGGCGCCGCGTCGGCGGCGCCCCGGGCCCCGCGGCTGCGAGGGGTCAGCTCTCGGCGTGCAGGCTCATGGGGCCGTAGACGCGGCTGCCGTCCTCATAGAGGAAGACCTGGTCGGCGCCGCCCTCCTGGAGATCGCGCCAGACCTCGCCGATCCAGGACTCGGCGTCCCCCTGCGTGCTGAACTCCTCCGGCTCGACGGCCGGCTGGACCTCCGTCCCGTCGGACTTCTCGAACCGCCACGTCCATGCCATGTGCGCCTCCCGGTCCCACCACGTGATCGCTCTGCCGATCGTCCTTGCCGATCACCTTGCTGCCCGCAGCGTAGCCGGGCGCGCACCCGCCGCGGGGACGCGGGAAGATCGTGACCGTGGAACTGACTCTGCTCGGCACCGGAGCCCCCACCGGACTCCCCCGCCCCGACTGCACCTGTGCCGTCTGCGCCGCCGCCCGCGGCGACCGGGCGCGCGCCGCGACGGCCCTGCTCGTGGACAGCGCACTGCTGCTCGACCTGACGCCCGGTGCCGCGCTGGCGGCGGCTCGCGCGGGCCATTCGCTCGTGGGCGTACGCCAGGTGCTCCTGTCGCACCCGCACAGCGGGCCCGCCGTGGAACTGCCCGCGGGGCTGCCGTCGGCGGGGCGGGTGCCGGACGGCCAGGAACTGACGCTGATCAGCGGGCACCGGGTGCGGGCGGTGGCGCTGGACTCTCCGGGCACGGGCTACGAGGTCACCTCGCCCGACGGGGAGCGGCTGCTGTACCTGCCGCCCGGCGGGGCACCGGCCGGTGCCACGGACGGCGATCCCCTCCCGTACGACATGGTCGTCGCCGATGTGCTGGGGCGGCCGGACGGACTGGCGAAGCTGCGGGCGCGGGGTGCGGTCGGGCCGGCGACCGACATCGTCGCCGTCCACATCGACCACGACGTCCCGCCCGGCCCCGAACTCGACCGGCGGCTGGCGGCGGCGGGCGCCCGTACCGCACCGGACGGGACGACGCTGTACGTGGGCGAGTACCAGGACGTGCCGGACGTGCCCCGGCGGACCCTCGTCACCGGTGGGGCGCGGTCCGGGAAGTCGCTGGAGGCGGAGCGGCGGCTGGAGTCCTTCCCCGACGTGGTGTACGTGGCGACGGGCGGGACGCGCGGCAGCGACACGGAGTGGGCGGAGCGGGTCGCGGCCCACCGCGAACGCCGGCCGGGGAGTTGGCGGACCGTGGAGACCTGCGACCTCGTCCCGCTGCTGGCCGAGAACGGCCCTCCGCTGCTCATCGACTGCCTGGCGCTGTGGCTGACGGACGCGATGGACCAGGTGGGCGCCTGGGACGACGAGCGCTGGGAGGCGGTCGGCCGTGCGGCCCTGCGCCATCGCACGACCGCGCTCGTCGAGGCTCTGCGCGCCACGCGCCGCACGGTCGTCGCCGTCACCAACGAGGTCGGTTCGGGCGTCGTCCCCGCGACCTCCTCGGGCCGCCGCTTCCGGGACGAACTGGGCCGTCTGAACGCCGCGTTCGCCTCCGAGTGCGAGCACGTGCTGCTGGTGGTGGCGGGGCAGGCGCTGCCGCTCCGGTGACCCCGGGCGGGGGCGACGGCCCCAGCGCGGCACCGCCCCGGCCCGCCGACGCCGGTTCCGGGCCCGGCGACGGACTCCGGGCCCGGGGAGGTCCCGTGGCGGCCCCGCACGAGCCGGCCCGCCCCGTCGCCGGGGCGCGGGACGAGGCCGGTACAGCGCCTCCCGAACGTTCCCCGCCCGGAGACGCCCCGCGGGCCGGGCCGCACCACCGGTGAACCGCGCGCGACCGGCGCAGCCGACCCTCCCGGCCCCCGGACCGCGGGCGCGGGAGCAGGGCCGTGGTGCTGCTCCCGCCGCCGGAATCCCGACGCGGCCCGGCGGCGGGACACCGGGCGCGGGCCGGTACTGTTCGGCGAATGAGCTCGCTGAATCTCGACGACTTCTCCGATCTGATCGAGCGCCCGGACAGCGGTGTGCGGCGCGATGCCGAGGAACGCCGGGAGCGGCTGGCCGTACCGCCGGGTGCCCTGGGGCGGCTGGACGAACTGGGTGAGTGGCTGTCGGCGGCGCAGGGTGCCGTACCGGTTCGGGCCGTCGAGCGGCCCCGGGTGGTGCTGTTCGCCGGAGACCACGGGGTGGCGGAACTGGGTGTGTCCGGCCGTGCGGCGGGCTCGGCGCACGAACTCGTGCGGTCCGTGCTGGACGGTGCGAGCCCGGTCGCGGTGCTGGCCCGGCGGATGGGCGTGCCGGTGCGGGTCGTGGACGCCGGTCTGGACTGCGACCCCGACCTGCTTCCGGAGGACGTCGTCCGGCACCGGGTGCGGCGCGGAAGCGGCCGGATCGACGTCGAGGACGCACTCACCCCCGAGGAGGCCGAGCGGGCCGTACGTCTCGGCGTGGCGATCGCCGACGAGGAGGCCGACGCCGGCACCGACCTGGTCGTGCTCGGCGACCTCAGCGTCGGCGGTACGACGCCCGCCTCCGCTCTGGTGGCCGCGCTGTGCGGTACGGACGCTTCCGTCGTCACCGGCCGCGGCGGCGCAGGCATCGACGACCTGGCGTGGATGCGCAAGTGTGCGGCGATCCGCGACTCACTGCGCCGGGCCCGGCCCGTGCTGGGCGACCAGTTGGCCCTGCTGACGGCCGTGGGCGGCGCGGATCTGGCCGCGACGACCGGCTTCCTGCTGCAGGCGGCGGTCCGCCGGATGCCGGTGATCCTGGACGGGGTCGTGTCGGCCGCGTGCGCCCTCGTCGCCCAGCGGGCGGCGTTCCGGGCGCCGGACTGGTGGCTCGCGGGGCAGGTCAGCGGGGAGCCGGCCCAGGCGAAGGCGCTCGACCGGATGGCTCTGGAGCCGCTCCTGGAGCACGGGGTCACGGTCGGGGAGGGCACCGGCGCCCTGCTCGCCCTCCCCCTCGTCCAGGCGGCCGCCGCGCTCGCCGCGGAGCTGCCCGAGCGCCCGGCCGGCAGCGGGAGCGACGCCGGGGAGGCCACCCCGGCCGAGGCGGGGAGCGGAAGCGTGGCCGCCGGCGACGGCGAGGCCCGCTGAACGGCGACGCCCACCGACACGAGCGGGTGCGGCGAGCAGCCAGCCGCGCCCACCCGCCCGCTCACGGAGCACCACCCGGGCCCGGCCGCCCGCTCACGGAGGCACCGACACGGCCCGCCCGCCCGCAGGCCACGGCAAGGCCCACCGACACGAGCGGGTGCGGCGAGCAGCCGGCCGCGCCCACCCGCCCGCTCACGGAGCACCACCCGGGCCCGGCCGCCCGCTCACGGAGGCACCGACACGGCCCGCCCGCCCGCAGGCCACGGCGAGGCCCACCGACACGAGCGGGGACGACGAACCGCCGACCGAGCCCACCCGGTCAGTCGCAGGGCGCACCTGCCGCTGGCCACCGGCGCACCCGCCACCCGACGAGGCGCCGGGCACCCACCACCCGCCACGCGCCACCGGCGCACCCGCCAGTCACCGGGCGCCCGCCGCCGACGCACCCACCACGCGCCGCCGGCACACCCGCCGACGCACCCACCACGCGCCGCCGGCACACCCGCCGACGCACCCACCACGCGCCGCCGGCGCGCCCGCCGACGGACCCGTTCGCCGGCCGCCGGCGAGAGATCGGGATCACTCCGGCCCGAGTCAACTTCCGGGTGTTCCGCCGGGTCTTGGAACACGGCGCGACGCTCGGGCGGAACGGCGCCGGGGGGTGCTCGCCATCCGGCCCCGGGAACCGCCCCGCCGGTGGTGGAACGAGTCGTCGTACCGCGCCCATGCCGAGTACCGACCCGTCCGGGAGCCGCGTTCCATGCTCGCCCACGAGGCCGCCGATCCCCTGCGGACCGGCACCGTCCGCCGCCCGCCCGGGCCGGCCCGCCGCGCGCCCTCGGCGGACGGCCGGTGAACCGGGCGCGCGCGTTCGCGCGCCGTGAGTGGGGGCCGCTGTACCGGACCGTGCGCACGGCCCTCACGACGAGGTCGTGGCGCGCGATCCCCCTCACACTCACCGCGGTCTGCCTCACCGCCCTCTGTCAGCTCGTACAGAACCGGCCCTGGGGATACGGGCCGGTGCAGAGCATCGGCTCGGTGCGCGCCGACGACCCGCTCTGGCTCGCTCTGCTGCGCACTCCGCTCTCCCTGTTCGTCCCGGCGCTCGACCTTCCGGTGTGGGGCGCGCTGGCGCAGATCCTCCTGGTGTTCGGCATCGCCGAGATCTGCCTGGGCCGGCCGCGCACACTGGCGGTCGCGTACGCGGCGACGCTCGCCGGGACCTTGTACGCCCGGGCCGGGGTCGCGCTCGGGCCGGACCATCCGCTCGGGCTGCCCGCCTCGGACGCCCACGTCGTGGACACCGGGCCGTCGGCCGCGGTGGTCGGCCTCGCCGTGTACGTGTGCGCCCGCTACGCCGCACGGCTGACGATGGGTCTGGTGGTCGTCGCCATGGTGGTGGAAGTGGTGGTGAAGCCCAATCTGGCCGGCAAGGAGCACCTGGCGGCGATCGCCGGGGTGTTCGTGGCACTGGCCGTGACGGCGTGCATTCAGCGCGGTTCGCGGTCCCGGCCGGATCCCGGTGCGCCGGTCATCGGCAGCCGGTCCGGGGCGCCGCCGATCAGATCCTGGAACTTCCGGCGCGGCCCGCTCCAGCGCCGGTCGTGGCGGAAGGCGCGCAGCATCGACCTGGCCCGGGAGCGCGGGCGGTGCCGGTAGAAGCGCCTGGCCCAGAGCGAGGTGGGTCTGGCCAGCCGCAGCGCCCCGATGATCGCGACGAACGGCACCAGGGTGCCGATGACCGCCATGCGCAGCTTGCCCTTGAAGAGTGTGATCAGGACGAACATGAAGTTGACGGCGAGGGTCAGCAGGAAGGCCCGCCGGTCGTCGCGTTCGTCCGCGGTGAGGTCGTTGACGCCGAGCGGCGCGAAGCCGCCGAGGGTGAGCAGCAGCACGGACGCGGTGAGGACGACGACTTCGACGCTCTTGCGGCCGTCCTCGGTCCAGTAGACGTCGTCCAGGTGGAGGATCAGCGCGAACTCGTCCAGGACGAGCCCGGCGCCCACGCCGAAGACCAGGGCGAACACCACGGTCCCGGCGCCGGTGTGCTGGCTGCTGGCGACCGAGCCGAAGCCGCCGACCACGGTGAGCACGACGCCCGGCACCACGTGGTGGATGTGGAGTCCGCCCGCCTTGACGTTCCCGAAGGGCCCCTTGCCCGCCCGGATCATCCGGGTGACGGTCCGGGTGACCAGGAAGGTCAGGACGAACGAGGCCAGCGCGAGGAGCAGCGGGAGCTTCCCGGGCTCCACGATGTTGCGGTAAAACCAGTGACCCATGCCACCCGCTCCCGTTTTGTCCGTCATGCGCAATTTACCGTCGTGGCGCACCGGCTACCCTGCGCGCGGTGAGCTCCCTCAACACAGACGGACCCGTGGGCCTGCGGTTCGCCTTCGGCACCCTCACGGTGCTGCCGGTGCGCGTGACCCGCTGGGACCGCGACGCGGCACGTTCCGGAATGCGCTGGGCCCCGCTCGCCGGGCTCGCCGTCGGCCTCTGTGCGGCGGCCGCCGGCGGGATGCTCCTGCTGCTCGGCGCGGGCCCGCTGCTCGCCGCGGTCGCCTCCGCCGCCGTGCCCGCCGTGCTCACCCGCGGTCTGCATCTGGACGGACTCGCCGACACCGCCGACGGCCTGGGCAGCGGCAAGCCCGCCGAGGACGCGCTGAGGATCATGAAGCGGTCGGACATCGGCCCGTTCGGGGTGATCACCCTGCTGTTCGTGCTGCTGGCCCAGGTCTCGGCGCTGTACGAACTCTACGGGCGCGGCTGGGCGTACGGGGCGACGGCGGCGGCCACCGCCGGAGTCGTGGCCCGACTGGCGCTGACGCTCGCTTCCCGCACCGGCGTCCCCGCAGCCCGCCCGGAGGGGCTGGGCGCGATGGTCGCCGCCACCGTCCCGGTGCGGCAGGCGCTGGCGGTCACCCTCGTGGTCGCCGCCGTCTGCGCCGCCTGGGGAACGCTGCCGGGCGGGTACGGGCCGCTGCGGCTCGCGCTGACCGTACTCGCCGGGACCGCCGCCGCCGAACTGCTGCTGCGGCACTGCGTCCGGCGCTTCGGCGGGGTCACGGGCGACGTGTTCGGGGGGATCGCGGAGACGGCGGCCACCGCGGTGCTGCTCGCGCTCGTCGTCGGGTCGCCCTGGTAGCCGGCCGCGCCGGGCACCGGCGAGCGGCGGGCACCGGCGAGCGGCGGGCACCGGCGAGCGGCGGGCACCGGCGAGCGGCGGGCACCGGCGAGCGGCGGGCACGGGCGAGCGGCGGGAGCCCGCACCGGACCCCGGAGGCCGCCCGGTCCCGCTGCCTGCCCACCCGCACGGGCGGCAGGTCCCCGGTGGAGCCGGGTCAGCAGGGCCGGCGCCAGGCGTCCAGTTCGTAGCGCTTCAGCATCGAACTCAGTCCGAGCCGCCGCGCCTGGGGGCAGAAGCGGCCGGCCGGCACCTCGTACTCGACATGGAAGACGGCCTTGCCCGCCTCGACGAACGGCGTCAGCGCCGCACACTCCGCGTACTGCGCACACTGTTCGTTGACGGCGAAGTCGAAGTCGCCGACGAGCTCGGGGATCTGGTCCAGGTCGTTCTTCAGCCCGACCGACATCCCCCGCTCATGGGCCATCCGGGCGATCAGCCGGTTGTAGCGGAGCTGGTCGCCGGCGGTGAGGGGGAAGCCGGTGTCGTTGGCGTAGCCGTCCATGTTGTCGGGCTCGACCGCGTCGAAGCCCTTGTCCCGGCACATGTCGAAGCGCTCGGCCATCAGCGGCTCCAGCACGTCCGTGCGGCGGATGTCGAGCCAGCGCTCCCCCGGCCAGCCGTTCCCCTTGCCGAGCAGTTCCCGGGGGAACCGCGCGGCATCGGGGCGGAACTCCTCCCAGGCGCCGGTGGACAGGTAGCAGATCACCTTCCGGCCGCGCCGCTGGAGGTCGGCGACCGTGGACCTCGGGTGCTCGAAGCCGTCGATGTCGTACACCGGGACGTCCACGTCCCGGTCCAGCCGGCCGCTGAGCTGCCACTGCCACGGCGTGCCGGGCCCCGGCAGCCAGCGGGTGGTGCGCGGCGGCGCGGGGTCGTCCGGGACGGAGGTGCAGCCGGCGAGCAGCAGCAGGGCCATGAGCGGCAGCAGCAGGCCTCTCGTCCGGGCGGGAAGGCTCATGTCCGGGGCTCCCTCAGCGATGTGCGGTGATCCGGCCCAGCTGAGCACAGACCAGCAGGACGAGCACCGCCGACGCGGCGGCCGGGACGAGAAGCAGCTCCGAACCGGGCAGGAGCGGCGGGAGGAGCGCGGCCGCACAGCACACCAGTGCGGGACTCAGCACGGCCCCGAACGCCTGGAGCAGCAGCCCGTTCCACAGCACCGCCCCGAGCAGCAGCACACCGGCCGCGGTGGCCGGGTCCGGGCCGGCTCCCCCGCCTGGCCACAGCAGCAGCGCGGCGGCCATGAGCGTCAGCAGGGCGCCCGCGTACCCGGCGAGGGCACGCACCAGCGCCGCCGCGACCGACATCCGGAAGGCGCGCGGGGAGGTGCAGGCCCGCAGTCCGGCGAGGCTGTCGGCGCGGAACCGGTACAGCAGCCACTCCGCGGGGCCCATGCCGAGAGTGAGGGCCACCGCGAACGGCGGTGACTCCAGGGCGACATGGAGCACCAGCACCCCGGAGCCGAGCCCGAAGAGGCCGTACGGCACCGAACCGCCCAGCCCTCCCGGCCCCGTGCGCCGGCATCCGTTCCGGCCACGGCCGGCTGAGCCCGCCGACCGCAGCACGCCCGTGACCGCGCCCGCCGCGAGGCCCACGGCCGCGGTGACCGACGCCAGGGGGAGCACGAGGTGCGCCCAGGCGGGCACCGGGTGCACCGCCGCGAGCAGCACCCCGCCCACCAGCGGCAGCAGGGCCGGCAGCAGGACACGCTCCCGGCCGAGGACCAGCAGCACCGTCGCCGCGGCGAGATAGAGCGACTGTCCCGCGGCGAACAGGAGCGCCGGAACATGAACGGGTGCGGCGGCCGCGGCGGCGGCAGCGCCGAGCAGCACCCCCACGGGCGCGCCCCGCAGCAGCGCCCGGGCCGCCGCCGGGCGTTCGCCCAGTCCCAGCCAGGTGTAAGCGCGGTGGGCGAGGGCCTGGTTCCAGGCCCAGCCGGCCAGCGCCGCCGCCAGCAGCGGGACGTGGGCGGGGCGACCGGCCCCGAGGACCGGAGCGGCCAGGACGTGGCCGAGCCCCGGGAGGGTGAACAGCAGGCCCCGCAGCAGACACACGAGGAGCGCCGGGCTACCGGGGCCCGGCGGCGGTTCCTCGGACCGCGGGAAGCGCCGCTCGACGCGCGCGTACAGGTCCTCCGCGAGGGCGAAGGAGTCGTCGTGTCCGTACCGCCGGCGTATCTGCTCGTCCGTCAGCCCGTCGGACTCCAGCAGCGCCGCCACCTCGTCGGGATGGACCGCGGTCGCCACGAAACCGGCCAGCCGCCCGGCCAGTTCGTCGACCGGGTCGCTCCCGGCCCGGGCGGGGCCCCGCTTGTCCGGTGTCGGCGGCAGGGCGTCCCGCACGGCCGTCCCCGGGCCCTTCGGCCGCGGCGTGCCGCTCACCGGGTGCCCCCTCCGGCGGACGCGGAGGGTTCGGACCAGTGGTGCCCCCAGGCCGTGTGCTCCTGGTACCAGGGGTCCCTCAGCTCCAGGGTCCAGTCGGCGACCGTCTCGGCGGCCGGCGGCTCGTACACCGCCCCCGGCGTACCGGCGAGCTCCCGGTAGATCTGCCGGAAGGCGTCCACCGAACGCCTCAGGGTGAAGAGGTCCACGACCCGCTGCCGGGCACGGCGGCCCAGTTCGGCGCGGCGCGCGTCGTCCCGGAGCAGTTCCAGGGCGGCGGCGGCCAGCGCCTCGGGCTCGCGCGGCGGGACCACCAGGCCGGTGTCGCCGACGGCCTCGCGCACCCCGCCCACGTCGGTGGACACCGTCGTGCGCCCGCAGGACATCGCCTCGATGATCGAGAACGGGAAGCCCTCGCTGATGCTGGAGAGCATCACGACGTGCCCCGCGGCGTACGCGCGCGCCACGTCGTCGATCCGGCCCTCCCAGAACACCCCGTCGGCGACGCCCAGTTCGGCGGCCAGCTTCTCCAGCCCGGTGGCGTACCACTCGCACCCGGCCGGCGCCGCGCCGAACAGCCGCAGCCGCAGGTCCGGGACCTCCGCCCGGGCCAGGGCGAAGGCACGGACCAGCGTCTCGAGGTCCTTGACGGGGTCGATCCGGCCGGCCCAGCTGAGGGTGGGCACGGACGGTTCGGCCCCGGCGTGCGGGAAGGCGCGCGGGTCGACGCCGTTGTAGACCGTGCGGATCTTTCCGGGGAGCGCGCCGCCGCGCTCCTCCCAGCGCCGGTTGTAGTGGTTGCACGGGGTGATCAGATCGGCGCGCTCGTAGCCGAGTGTGTTGAGCTCGCGGTAGAAGCCGAGCATCAGCGCCTTGACCGGCCAGCGCGGTGCCTCGGTGCGGTATCCGAGGTAGCGCTCGCGCAGATAGACGCCGTGCTCGGTGAGGAGGAACGGCACCCCGTCCAGGCGCTGTGCGGCGAGTGCGGGCAGGGTGGCGAGGCCGCTGCTGACGGCGTGGGCGACGCTGCCCCCCGGGATGCGCACCGCCAGCGGGCGCAGAGCGTGTTCGAGCAGGTCGACCGCGGTGAGGGCGTCGTGGACGGTGGGTCCGGCGGCGGCGGTGGGCAGGGATTGCCGGGTCCACAGGCGCATCAGGGTGCGGACGGCGGCCTCGGTGCGGAGTGCGGCGGAGAGCCGGCCCCCGCGCGCCTCGTCGGCCAGCTCGTCGAGCGCGGGGCCGAAGTCGGCGTGTGCCTCGGGGGCGAGCAGGGACAGCAGGAAGCGCTCGAGGGTGTCGAGGAAGCGGCTGCGGTCGGCGCCGCGGCGCGGGGAGCGGCCGCGGCCGGGCCGCGGCCCCCACAGCGGAACGACGGTGTGGGCGCGGACGTTGGGTGGCAGCTCCCAGGTGACGGGCTCACGGCCGCTGCCGGTGAGGGAGATGACGGTGAAGTCGACCTCGGGCATGCCCCGGACCAGTTGGTCGCACCAGGTGCTGACACCGCCGTGGACGTGTGGATAGGTGCCTTCGGTGAGCATGGTGACACGGCGTCCCTGGCTCATCGTGCTGTGTCCCCCTGGACATGACGGTGTTGACGTACTGAGGGTCTGAGGGTGCTGAGGCCTCGAAGGGCCGGGGCCCGTGAGGTGCCCCCGGCACGAGCGGGGCGCGCGGAAGCGCGGGGCGACGCACCCCGGCCGTGCGGGCCGGGGTGCGCGCGGAACTACCGGGCCGGCCCGGTCAGGAGGGCAGCCGCAGGGTGACGGCGGACTGCAGCAGCTCCGGCTGGGTCCAGGCCGAGCGCTGACCGGCGTAGGCGGTGCCGAAGACGCTCGTGCCGAGCAGGAGTTGCTTGCGGGTGCCCTCGGGTGCGGTGACCGGGACGACCACGCCGGTGGGGGCCTGGACGGTGACGGTGGTGCCGATCCGGTACGCGGTGACCCGGCCGGCGTCGAGGGCCGACTGCCAGGCGGCGCGGCGGCCCAGTTCCGTGCCGGCGTCGCGGTGGCGCGGGTTGACGAGGGGTGTGTTGTCGGCGAACAGCGCCCGGTAGTCGTCCAGGATCCGGTCGAGGACGGGGTAGAGGATCCGGCCCTCGGCCAGGTTGGACTGGTGGACGTAGTGCGGACGAGGGTCGTTGGCCACGATGTGGCCGAGGGCGATCCTGGCCTCCTGCGGGACGATGTACGTGCCGTAGCCGGTGGCCACGTCGAGCGGTTCGTCCAGGCAGGTGGAGGCCGGGTTGGTCTCGCAGATACCGCTTCCGCCGTCGGCCCGGGAGGTGTAGATCCAGTTGTACTCGTCGGCCATCTCGGCCGCCGTGCCCACGTTGTAGTACACGTTCATCGGGTGGCGGGGCACGGTGACGGCGCTGCCGACGGGGCGCTGCTGCGGCTCGCGGGAGTTGTCGCTCGCGATCCACCTGACGCCGTTGTCGGCGAGCGCGGGCGCCAGGTTGGGGTTGTCCACGGGCTGCTGCGGAAGCGTCTTCAGCCCCGAGTGCTCTCCGGTGACGAGCTCCGTGCGGTCGACGGAGACGCCCTTGCTCACCGCCCAGTCGAGGTTGTCGCGGATCTGCGCGGAGATCTCGGCGCGGCTCATCCAGCGGATGTTGCCCGCCGAGTCCTTCGAGCACTGCCAGGGGACGACGGAGACGTCCTGGACACAGCCGAGGAACGGGTGGGTGTAGGTGTGGTTGACCCAGCGGTACTGGGCCCGGTCGGCGAGCAGCTGCGCGGTGAGCGCGTCCGCACCGCCGTTC
The DNA here is from genome assembly GCF_005795905.1 of Streptomyces marianii. Taxonomy (NCBI): domain Bacteria; kingdom Bacillati; phylum Actinomycetota; class Actinomycetes; order Kitasatosporales; family Streptomycetaceae; genus Streptomyces; species Streptomyces marianii. The sequence goes on along the minus strand of NZ_VAWE01000001.1, from coordinate 6,356,326 downwards.
TCGGCCTTCCACTCCTCGCCGGCGCCCGCGTTGTAGACCATGTCGAGGGTGAAGCCGCTGGTCTGCTGCCACTGGGCGGCGTACTGCGCGTCGGCGGCGGTCATCCTGATGTCCGGGGTCTGCTCGCCCGCTCCGCCTGCGCAGTCGATGTCTCCGGGCGTGCAGTTGCGCTCGGTGTCCCAGCGGGCGTCGGGCGCGAAGACGTCGTCGATGTGGACCGAGAAGTAGTTGCGGCTCTGACCGAGGTGGACGCCCTGGGTGAGCCATTCGACGATGCCGCGCGCCAGCAGCCGGAACTGCCGCTGGTGCTGGTTGTACGCGAAGGTGACGACGAGCTCGCTGCGCCCGTCGTGGGCGTACTCCCCGAGGAGGCTGGCGCGGCCCTCGCCGCCCGGCACCGGGGCGTCCACGAAGCTGGTGAATCCCTCGCGCGGGCGGGCCAGGTAGCCGTAGCTCTCGCTGATCCCCGGCGCGTTGTCCTCGAAGGCCAGGGCGCCGTCGAGGTACCCGAACGGACCGGACCGGCCCGCCGCGGTCACCGCGGCCGCCGTGCCGTCGAGCGTGCCGGACCAGCCGCCCTCGCTGGTGTAGTCGAGCCCCACTCCCGGGTGGGCCCAGGTGTAGGCGTCGACCTGGCGGACGCCGAACCGCTTCTCGTACGCGACGAGCGCGGCCTGCTCGGCGGTCCCGGCGGAGTCCGACCCGAACGGGGCCTCGTTCGGCAGCACCACTCCCTGGTACTTGGCACGCGGCCGGCCGCTCACGGTGTCGCTCAGGAACTCCGCGTCGATCTTCGGACGGCCCGGGTCCCCGAGGTCGAGCACGCTGTACGGGACGCCGGTGCTGCGCAGCTCGGAGGTGACGGCGGCGACCGCCGAGCCTCCGTCGTCGACGACGAGGACCTTCAGGTCGACCCTCGGCACCGGCTCGGCGGCCGCCGCCGGGGACGCGGGCAGTGCCGCCGCGAACAGCGCCGACGTGGTGAGCGCGACCGCCGCCGCGCCGAGCCTGCCCCCTCGGCCGGGCCCCCGCCCGGCCGTTCCCCCGTGAAGCGCGCCCGGCGCGGATGCCCGGCCGGATCCGCTCGTCAGTGCACGCGTGCCGAACCCCGTGGCGAATACGGGTGCCATGGTGTTTCCCCCACCCCTTGTTGATCCTCCCCTGCGAAGACACCGGGGAGGACATGTGGAAATCATGCAAAGCAGCCACTTGCTCCCTTGCGCATTCGGCCCGAGTGTGGCGCAGGACTCGCCGGTCGGGTGGGCAACTCTGCGGAGACACCACGGATGGGTGAATCCCCGTCGGCACGAGCGAACATCGCGGGCGCGCGTAGGCTCGTGGCGGCGCTCCGGCCCGCCCGACTTACGATGCGCCGGGCGGCCGACCCACCACTTCGGCCCAGGAAACTCAACGGAAGCGAGATTTCACCACCGTGACTGCTCTCACTCTCAGCACAGCCGGCGCTGCGACGCTGCGCGCCGACGCGGTCGTCGTCGGCGTCGCCAAGGGCACCAAGGGCCCGGTCGTCGCAGCCGGCGCCGAGGCCGTGGACGCGGCGTTCGACGGGAAGCTCGCCACCGTCCTCGAGACCCTCGGCGCCTCCGGTACCGAGGGCGAGGTGACCAAGCTGCCCGCGCCGTCGGGCCTGAAGGCCCCGGTCGTGATCGCGGTCGGGCTCGGCGCCGCGCCGGAGAAGGACGACGCGTATCCGGCCGAGTCGCTGCGCCGCGCCGCCGGTTCCGCCGCCCGCGCGCTGGCCGGCTCGAAGAAGGCCGCGTTCGCGCTGCCGGTCGAGGCCGCCGAGGACGCCCAGGCGATCGCGGAGGGCGCCCTGCTGGGCGCGTACGCCTTCACCGCCTACCAGGACGAGAAGAACGCCAAGAAGCCGCTGGCCGAGGTGGCGCTGCTGGGCACCAAGCCGCGCGACAAGGCCTTCAAGGCCGCCGCGGAGCGTGCCGTCGCCGTGGCCGGCGAGATGAACCGCGCCCGCGACCTGATCAACACACCGCCGAACGACCTCTACCCCGAGTCGTTCGCCGCCGTCGCCACCGCCGCCGGCAAGGAGCACGGCCTCAAGGTGCAGGTCTGGGACGAGAAGGCGCTCGTCAAGGGGGGCTTCGGCGGCATCCTCGGCGTCGGCCAGGGCGCGGCCCACGGCCCGCGCCTGGTGAAGCTGGCGTACACGCACCCGGACGCGGAGAAGTCCCTCGCGCTCGTCGGCAAGGGCATCACCTACGACTCCGGCGGCATCTCGCTGAAGCCGGCCGGCCACAACGAGACGATGAAGTGCGACATGAGCGGCGCCGCCGCCGTGTTCGCCGCCGTCGTCGCGGTGGCCCGGCTCGGGCTGCGCGTGAACCTCACCGGCTGGCTGGCGCTGGCCGAGAACATGCCGTCGGGCAACGCCACCCGGCCCGGCGACGTCCTGCGCATGTACAGCGGCAAGACGGTCGAGGTGCTCAACACCGACGCGGAGGGCCGTCTGGTGCTGGCCGACGCGATCACCAAGGCCTCGGAGGAGAACCCGGACGCGATCGTGGACGTGGCGACGCTGACCGGCGCGATGGTCCTGGCGCTGGGCCACCGGCGCTTCGGGATCATGTCCAACGACGAGGCGTTCCGCACCTCGGTCCACGAGATCGCGGAGGAGGCCGGCGAGGACTCCTGGCCGATGCCGCTCCCCGCGGACCTGCGCAAGGGCATGGACTCCCCGACCGCCGACATCGCGAACATGGGCGAGCGGATGGGCGGTGGCCTGGTCGCGGGACTGTTCCTGAAGGAGTTCGTCGGCGAGGGCATCACCTGGGCCCACCTGGACATCGCGGGCCCGGCCTTCCACGAGGGCGCGCCGTTCGGCTACACCCCCAAGGGCGGCACCGGCTCCGCGGTCCGCACCCTGGTCAGGCTGGCCGAGCGCACGGCCCACGGCGACCTGGGCTGACGCCCGCGCGGCGGGTTCCGGGGGACGCCCGGAACCCGCCGCCCCAGGCCGGCGCCCCGGGTCCGCAGGAATATCGGGCGCCGGCCTTCCGTTCGCCCTCGACGAGATCCGTAGGTTCGTACGTACAGGTAACCGCCGGGGACGGCCGAACCGCCGTCCCGTATCCCGGCCCCGCGTCCCGCCTTCCGTCGACAAGTGCGAAGATGGGTTCTCGGCAGGACAGGGCCCCCACCACAGGGCCGAAGACAAGCGGCCGAACACCAGCCGCCGCCCGGTAGTCCCCCGCCCTGGGAGACACCGGCGCCCGGCGCACATGCATGGAGGACGTGACGTGGCGAACGACGCCAGCACCGTTTTCGACCTAGTGATCCTCGGCGGTGGCAGCGGTGGTTACGCCGCGGCCCTGCGCGGAGCTCAGCTGGGCCTGGACGTCGCCCTGATCGAGAAGGACAAGGTCGGCGGCACCTGCCTGCACCGCGGATGCATTCCCACCAAGGCCCTGCTGCACGCCGGCGAGATCGCCGACCAGGCCCGCGAGAGCGAGCAGTTCGGCGTCAAGGCCACTTTCGAGGGCATCGACGTCCCGGCCGTGCACAAGTACAAGGACGAGGTGATCTCCGGGCTGTACAAGGGCCTGCAGGGTCTGGTCGCCTCCCGCAAGGTCACGTACATCGAGGGCGAGGGCCGGCTGTCCTCCCCGACGTCCGTCGACGTCAACGGCCGCAGGGTCGAGGGGCGCCACGTCCTCCTCGCCACCGGTTCGGTGCCGAAGTCGCTGCCCGGCCTGACCATCGACGGCAACCGGATCATCTCCTCCGACCACGCGCTGGTCCTGGACCGCGTGCCGAAGTCCGCGATCGTCCTGGGCGGCGGCGTCATCGGTGTCGAGTTCGCCTCGGCCTGGAAGTCCTTCGGCACCGACATCACGATCATCGAGGCCCTGAAGCACCTCGTCCCGGTCGAGGACGAGAACAGCTCGAAGCTCCTCGAGCGGGCCTTCCGCAAGCGCGGCATCAAGTTCAACCTCGGCACCTTCTTCGAGAAGGCCGAGTACACCGAGGACGGCGTGCGGGTCACCCTCGCCGACGGCAAGACCTTCGAGGCCGAGGTGCTGCTGGTCGCCGTCGGCCGCGGCCCGGTCTCCCAGGGCCTGGGCTACGAGGAGCAGGGCGTCGCGATGGACCGCGGCTACGTCCTGGTCGACGAGTACATGCGCACGAACGTGCCCACCATCTCGGCCGTCGGCGACCTCGTCCCGACCCTCCAGCTCGCGCACGTCGGGTTCGCCGAGGGCATCCTGGTGGCGGAGCGCCTGGCCGGTCTGAAGACCGTCCCGATCGACTACGACGGCGTGCCGAAGGTGACGTACTGCCACCCCGAGGTCGCCTCCGTGGGCCTGTCCGAGGCCAAGGCCAAGGAGGTGTACGGCGCGGACAAGGTCGTCGCTCTGAAGTACAACCTGGCGGGCAACGGCAAGAGCAAGATCCTGAAGACCGCCGGCGAGGTCAAGCTCGTCCAGGTCAAGGACGGTGCCGTGGTCGGCGTCCACATGGTCGGTGACCGTATGGGCGAGCAGGTCGGCGAGGCCCAGCTGATCTACAACTGGGAGGCTCTGCCGGCCGAGGTCGCGCAGCTCGTCCACGCGCACCCGACGCAGAGCGAGGCGCTCGGCGAGGCCCACCTGGCCCTGGCCGGCAAGCCCCTCCACTCCCACGACTGAGCCGAGTCCACGGGCGCGACGACCACTACCGCACTTCCCCCGGCCCCGCGCTTCGCGCGGGCCGGGGAGACCACACCGTAAGGAGCAACCGAAACCATGCCGGTTTCCGTAACCCTCCCGGCGCTCGGCGAGAGCGTCACCGAGGGCACCGTCACCCGCTGGCTGAAGGCCGAGGGCGAGCGCGTCGAGGCCGACGAGCCGCTGCTCGAGGTGTCGACCGACAAGGTCGACACCGAGATCCCCGCACCGGCCTCCGGCGTCCTGTCGTCCATCAAGGTCGCCGAGGACGAGACCGTCGAGGTCGGCGCCGAGCTGGCCGTCATCGACGACGGCTCGGGTGCGGCGGCCGCCGCCCCGCAGCCCGCCGCCGAGCAGGCCCAGGCCCCCGCCCCCGAGCCGGAACAGGCCGCCCCGGCCGCGGAGCAGGCCGCGCCCGCTCCGGCCCCGACCGCCGAGGCCGCCGCCGGTGGCGGCGGCGCCGAGGGCACCGACGTCGTCCTGCCCGCACTGGGCGAGTCGGTCACCGAGGGCACCGTGACCCGCTGGCTGAAGGAGGTCGGCGAGGAGGTCACGGAGGACGAGCCCCTGCTCGAGGTCTCCACCGACAAGGTCGACACCGAGATCCCCGCACCGACCTCCGGCGTGCTGCTGGAGATCGTGGTCGGCGAGGACGAGACCGCCGAGGTCGGAGCGAAGCTCGCCGTCATCGGCGCCCCGGGTGCCGCACCGGCCGCCCCCGCGGCCGCCGCCCCGGCTCCGGCGCAGCCCGCCGCGGCCCCGGCTCCCGCGGCCCCGGCCCAGCCGGCCGCTCCGGCCCCCGCGCAGCCCGCGCCCGCCGCCGCCCCGGCCCAGCCGGCCGCTCCGGCTCCCGCGGCCCCGGCGCAGCCCGCCCCCGCCGCTGCCGCCGCCCCGGCCCCGGCTCCCGCCGCGACGGCCGTGGACGAGGGTGCCTACGTCACCCCGCTGGTCCGCAAGCTGGCGGCCGAGAGCGGTGTGGACCTGTCCTCGGTCAAGGGCACCGGTGTCGGCGGCCGTATCCGCAAGCAGGACGTGGTCGCCGCCGCCGAGGCCGCGAAGGCCGCCGCGCCGGCTCCGGCCGCCGCCGCTCCGGCCGCCGGGAAGGCCCCGGCCGGTGTCTCGACCGAGCCGTCCCCGCTGCGCGGCCAGACCGTCAAGATGACCCGTATGCGCAAGGTCATCGGCGACAACATGATGAAGGCGCTCCACGGCCAGGCCCAGCTGTCGTCGGTCGTCGAGGTCGACGTCACGCGGCTGATGAAGCTGCGCACCCAGGCCAAGGACGGGTTCGCGGCGCGGGAGGGCGTCAAGCTCTCCCCGATGCCGTTCTTCGTCAAGGCCGCGGCCCAGGCGCTGAAGGCCCACCCGGTCGTCAACGCCCGGATCAACGAGGACGAGGGCACCATCACCTACTTCGACTCGGAGAACATCGGCATCGCCGTGGACTCCGAGAAGGGCCTGATGACCCCGGTCATCAAGGGTGCGGGCGACCTCAACCTGGCCGGTATCGCCAAGGCCACCGCCGACCTGGCGGGCAAGGTCCGCGGCAACAAGATCACGCCGGACGAGCTGGCCGGTGCGACCTTCACGATCAGCAACACCGGTTCGCGCGGTGCGCTGTTCGACACGATCATCGTGCCGCCGAACCAGGTCGCGATCCTGGGCATCGGCGCCACGGTGAAGCGTCCGGCCGTCATCGAGACGCCCGAGGGCACCGTCATCGGCGTCCGCGACATGACGTACCTGACGCTCTCCTACGACCACCGTCTGGTGGACGGCGCCGACGCCGCCCGCTACCTGACCACGGTCAAGGCGATCCTCGAGGCCGGTGAGTTCGAGGTCGAGCTCGGCCTCTGAGCGCCTCGGCTGTAACCAGCCTCACCAGCGGCGGCCCCGCCCGGGAGTACTTCCGGGCGGGGCCGCCGCCGTATTGTCTAGGAGTCTTCTCTTCTTGAAGGAGCGGTTCATGACCATGCCCGTCGTCCACTCGCTGCGCGATCAGATCCGCGAGCACATCGTGGAGGGCATCGTCAGCGGCCGCTGGAAGCCGGGCGAGCGGATCGTCGAGCGCCGTATCGCCACGGAACTGGCCGTGAGCCAGACGCCCGTACGGGAGGCCCTGCGGGAGCTGGAGTCCCTGCGGCTGATCGAGTCCGCCCCCAACAAGGGCGTCCGGGTGCGCAACCTCACCGCAGCGGACCTCGAGGAGAGCTACCCGGTCCGGGCCGGCCTGGAGCAGATCGCCGCCGAGCTGGCCGCGGAGCGGCTGGCCGCCGACTGCTCGGCACTGGAGCCGCACGTCGCGGCGCTGTACGAGGCGGACCGTGCCGCGGACGGGACGGCGCAGGTGCGGCACACGGTGGCGTTCCACCGGGAGCTGGTGAAGGCGGCGGGCAACGGGGTGCTGCTGCACACCTGGGAGGGTCTGGGGATCGAGGTCTTCACCGCGCTGTCCATCCGGTGGCTGGGGACGAAGCAGAAGTCGTACGCGGAGGAGCACGAGGAGCTGGTGGAGGCGTTCCGCCGGCGTGATCCGCAGATCGGCGCCCTCGTGAAGGCCCACGTCCTGGGCTGCGCCCCCCGCGCATAGCGCTGTGTCCGGGCGGGCGCCGCGTGTCCGGGCGGAGTGCTTCGCCCGCCGTGGAGGCCGCCCCGTGTCGCCCGTGCGAGGCGTGACACACGGGTGCGACACCGCTCCGGGATGTACCGCCCATCCGGTGCGCGCCCGGTCGACGAAGGCCCCGCACCGCGGTCGGGAGCGCACCGTCCGCGCGTAGCGCCCGCCCCGCGCGGAGCGCCGAACCCGCACATGGCACCGCGCCGGGAGCCGCGCCCGCGGTGAGCCCTCTCCCGCACGGAGCCGTCCGCGCCGCAACCGTCCGCGCCGCGGCGCTGCGGGCGTGGGCACGCCGCCCTCGGGCGCCCGGCGGGCCCGCACCGCCGGGCGTCGCAGAAGCCCGCAGCCGCGTCCACGCCCGGCACCCGCGTGTCCGCAGGGGGCGCGACGTGGAGGACCTGGCGGAAACCTGCCGTACAGGGGCGCGGCGCACCGGCACCGCGTGCCCCGTTTCGCGGCACCCTGTGCCGACTTTCTCGGTCCGGAGAGGTTTTTCGCTCAACGCTTTGATCGATCATCGATCGTCGGCTTACAGTTCACCACGGACTCACCAGTCCGCCCGGCCCCGTCCTGCCAGACAGGCCCCATCTCCACCTCCCCCTCCTCTCCGGAAGGCGGTGTCATGACCGACCCCGTAGCCATGCTTCCGAGCGAGCTCGACCAGCTCCCGGACCGTGACACCGAGGAGACCGCCGAATGGGCGGCCTCCCTGGACGCCGTCACCAAGGCCGCCGGCCCCCATCGCGCCGCGTACCTGATGCGCCGCACCCTCCAGCACGCCGAGGGCGTCGAGGGGCTCGACCTGCCCAAGCTTCTGGAGACGGACCACGTCAACACCATCCCCACCGCCGCCGAGCCCGTCCCGGCCGGTGACGAGGAGATGGAGCGCCGGATCACCGCCTGGAACCGGTGGAACGCCGCCGCGATGGTGACCCGCGGCGCCAAGCACGGCGTCGGCGGCCACATCGCCACCTTCGCCTCCGCAGCCTGGCTCTACGAGACCGGCTTCAACCACTTCTTCCGCGGCAAGGAGCAGGACGGCTCCGGCGACCAGCTCTACATCCAGGGCCACGCCTCCCCCGGCATCTACGCCCGCGCCTTCCTCGACGGGCGTCTCACCGAGGCGCACCTCGACAACTTCCGCCAGGAGGCGGGCGGCAGCGGCCTGCCGTCCTACCCGCACCCGCGCCGACTGCCCTGGCTGTGGGAGTTTCCGACGGTCTCCATGGGCCTCGGCCCGTTGTCGGCGATCTACCAGGCGCGCTTCAACCGCTATCTGACCAACCGCGGCATCAAGGACGTCTCCGCTTCGCACGTCTGGGCGTTCCTCGGCGACGGCGAGATGGACGAGCCCGAGTCGACCGCGGCGCTCGCCCTGGCCAGCCGTGAGGGTCTGGACAACCTGACCTTCGTGATCAACTGCAATCTCCAGCGCCTCGACGGGCCGGTCCGCGCCAACTTCAAGATCGTGCAGGAGCTGGAGGCCCAGTTCCGCGGTGCCGGCTGGAACGTCGTGAAGACGCTCTGGGGCAACGCCTGGGACGAGCTGTTCCAGCTCGACACCACGGGCGCCCTGGTCCGCCGGCTGCGCGAGGTCCCGGACGCACAGGTCCAGACGTACCAGACGCGCGACGCCGCCTACATCCGCGAGGACTTCTTCGGCAAGGACCCCGCGCTCGTCGAGATGGCGAAGCTGCTCTCGGACGACAGGATCCTGGAGTGCTTCCACCTCTCGCGCGGTGGACACGAGCCGCGCAAGGTGTACGCCGCGTACAAGGCCGCGCTGGAGTTCAAGGGCGCCCCGACGGTGATCCTGGCCCAGACGGTCAAGGGCTACACGCTCGGCGAGGGCTTCGCGTCCAAGAACGCCAACCACCAGATGAAGAAGCTGACGGCGGACGAGTTCAAGGCCATGCGGGACCTGCTCGACCTGCCGATCAGGGACGGCGACTTCACCGACGGACAGGTGCCCTACGGCCACCCCGGTGCGGACTCCCCCGAGGTCCGCTACCTCCAGGAGCGCCGCGCGGCCCTCGGCGGACCGGCCCCGGCCCGCCGCGTCCACCCGGTCGCCCCGCTGCCCGCGCCCGCCGAGAAGGCCTTCGCCGCCTTCGACAAGGGCTCCGGCAACCAGTCGGTGGCGACGACCATGGCGTTCGTCCGCCTGGTCAAGGACCTGATCCGCGACAAGGAGACCGGCAGGCGCTGGGTCCCGATCGTCCCGGACGAGGCCCGTACCTTCGGTATGGAGTCGCTGTTCCCGTCACTCGGCATCTACTCGCCGAAGGGCCAGACGTACGAGCCGGTCGACCGCGACCAGCTCATGTACTACCGCGAGGCGAAGAACGGCCAGATCCTCAACGAGGGCATCACCGAGGCCGGTTCGATGGCGGACTTCATCGCCGCCGCGTCGTCGTACGCGACGCACGGCGAGACGATGATCCCCTTCTACATCTTCTACTCGATGTTCGGCTGGCAGCGGACCGCCGACCAGATGTGGCAGCTCGCCGACCAGCTCGGCAAGGGCTTCCTCGTCGGCGCCACGGCAGGCCGTACGACCCTGACGGGCGAGGGCCTGCAGCACGCGGACGGCCACTCGCCGGTGATCGCGGCGACGAACCCGGCGGCGCTCACGTACGACCCGGCGTTCGCCTACGAGGTCGCGGCCATCGTCAAGGACGGTCTGCGCCGGATGTTCGGCGAGGCCCGCCCGGACGAGGACCCGGACGTCTTCTACTACCTGACGGTCTACAACGAGCCGATGCCGCAGCCCGCGAAGCCGGAGGGCGTCGACGAGGGCATCGTCCGCGGCCTGTACCGCTTCAGGGAGGGCGAGGGCGCGGCGGACGACCCGCGCATCCAGCTGCTCGCGTCGGGCACGGCGATCCACTGGGCGCTGGAGGCGCAGCGTCTGCTGGCCGCCGAGTGGGGCGTCACGGCGGACGTGTGGTCGGCGACGTCCTGGACCGAGCTGCGGCGCGACGCCCTGGAGGCGGACGAGGCGCTGCTGCGCGGCGAGTCCCGGATCCCGTACGTGCGCCAGGCTCTGGAGGGCGCCGAGGGTCCGGTGCTCGCGGTGAGCGACTACATGCGGCAGGTGCCGGACCAGATCGCCCAGTGGGTGGAGCAGGACTGGTCGTCGCTGGGAGCGGACGGCTTCGGTCTGTCGGACACCCGTGAGGCGGCGCGCCGCCACTTCGGTGTGGACGCGCAGTCGATCGTGGTCGCCGCGCTGGCGCAGCTCGCGCGGCGCGGGGAGGTCCCCGCGTCCGCGGTCAAGGACGCCCGCGAGCGCTACGGCTTCTGAGCCCCCGGTGCCGGGGCGGGCAAGGTTTGCCCGTCAAGGAGCGGCGGCCGGTGCGGTACGTCGCAAGGCGCCGGATCGACCTCGTGGTGGGCCTACTCGGTTGATTCGGCAACGCCGCGAGTCGCCGTGCCGGGCGTCGCGACGGGGTGAACCTTGCCTGACGCGGCACCGGCCCTCCCGGACGCCCCCGCAGCCCCCGCAGCCCCCTCGGGCCGCGGGGGCGTCCGCGTTCCGCTCCGGCGGCCCGGACGACGGTCCCCGTCCGTACGGGACGCGACAATGGCCACCATGCGCGCTGCCCGGCTCATCAAGATGGTCCTGCTGCTCCAGTCCCGCCCCTCCATGACCGCCGCCGAGCTCGCCCGGGAGCTGGAGGTCTCCGAGCGGACCGTCACCCGGGACGCGCTCGCACTGTCGGAGGCGGGGGTCCCGGTGTACGCGGACCGCGGGAGGGCAGGGGGGTACCGGCTCGTCGGCGGGTACCGGACCCGGCTGACCGGGCTGGCCAGGAGCGAGGCCGAGGCGCTGTTCCTGTCCGGGGTGCCCGGGGCGCTGCGCGAGATGGGACTGGAGGACGCGGCCTCCGCCGCGCGACTCAAGGTCTCCGCCGCGCTGATCCCGGCGCTGCGGGACGCCTCACGCTCCGCGGCGCAGCGGTTCCATCTGGACGCGCCCGGCTGGTACCAGGAGCCGCAGACCCCGGACCTGCTGCCGGTGGTCGCCGAGGCCGTGTGGGACGACCTGGTGGTGACGGCCCGCTACCGGGACGCCGAGCGCCGGCTGGAGCCGTACGGCCTCGTGCTGAAGGCCGGGGTCTGGTACCTGTGCGCCCTCGCCGACGGCACGTCGTTCCGCGTCTACCGCATCGACCGGTTCACGGCCGTCTCCCTGACCGCCGAGCGCTTCGAGCGGGACGCGTCCTTCGATCTGCCCGCTTTCTGGGAGGAGCGCGCCGCGCAGTTCGCCCGGTCGATCCTGCGGGCCGAGGTGGTGCTGCGGCTGTCCCCGGAGGCGGCCCGCCGGCTGCCCCACGTCACGGACCGGGCCGCCGCCGAGGAGGCGCTGGCGGCGGCGGGCCCGGCGGACGACCGGGGGTGGCGCACGATCACGCTGCCGGTGGAGTCCGAGGTGGTGGCGTTCGCCCAGCTCCTGTCGCTCGGACCGGAGTCGGAGGTACTGGGCCCGGAAGGCCTCCGCGAGAGGTTCGCGGAGGCCGCGGCCGGCATGCACGCCCTCTACGGGGGCCCGCCCGCCGGGACCGCGGCTCAGCGGTAGTCCTCCGCCGTCCCCTCCTTGCCCCCGTACACGACGTCCTCGAAGTACGCCCAGGCGTCCGGCCGGCTCCCGTCGGTGTCCGTGAAGCCGTACTCCCGGGCCAGCTGTCCGCTGGAGAGCGACCGGCCGTTCCAGCGGGCCCGGTCCGGGTCGGCGGCGAGGGCGGCGACGGCGCGGCCGACGTACACCGGCGACTCGGCGACGGCGAAGTGGGGCTGGTGGGCGACCGCGTCCCGCCAGTTGTCCTCACGGACCCCGAAGGCCTCCAGCATCTGCTCGGAGCGCAGATAGCCCGGCGTCACGCACACCGCGGTGCAGCCGGTGTCCTTCAGATCCTCGCCGAGGGTGAACGCCATACGGATCGGGGCGTTCTTGGCGAGGTCGTAGTAGAAGTTCTCACGGAAGCGGCGGTTGGTCTCCGCCGTGCCGTCGGTGACCTCGACGACGAGCCCGCCGGGCCTGCGCGCGAGCAGGGGCAGGGCGCAGCTGCTGGTGATGATGTGGCTGCGGACGCCCAGTTCCAGCATGCGCAGTCCGCGGTCGAGGTCGGTCTCCCACATCTTGGTGTCCCAGACGACGAGGTGTTCGCCGCCCCAGACGTCGTTGACGAGGACGTCCAGCCGGCCGTGCTCCTCGTCGACGCGGGCGACGAGCGCGCGGACCGCGGCCGCGTCGAGGTGGTCGGTGGGGACCGCGACGCCCAGGCCGCCCGCCGCCGTGACCAGTTCGGCCGTCTCCTCGATGGTCTCGGTCGGCCGGCCGACCTCGCTGACGCGCTCCCTCGTGGTGCGTCCGGTGACATAGACGGTGGCGCCCGCCGCGCCCAGTTGTACGGCGATGGCCCGGCCCGCGCCCCGTGTCGCGCCCGCGACGAGCACGATCTTCCCCTGCAGTGCTGTTTCGGTCGTCATGCTGCGACGCTCGCACGGAATTCCGACATCCTCCGTCCGCATTTCCCGACCGCGATTCCCGACCGCGTTTCCCGACGGCGTTTCCCGGCCGCCTTCCGGTCCGTGTCACGGACGCGGCCCGGCCGCCTCCCGGGCCGTGGTCCGGCCGCATGTCCCGGCCGATTTCCGAGGGGCTGTATTTCGGCCGCTCCACGTGCGCGGCCCCCCGCGAGCCCCGATGCTTGTCCCGTGATGGACGAGACGGAGTTCTGGGAGATCGTCGACAGCACGCGCGAGGCCGCCGAGGGCGACCCCGAGGACCACGCCGACCTGCTCGTCGAGCGGCTGCTGCAGCTCGACCCCGACTCCGTCGTGGACTTCGCACGGCACTTCGAGTCCCGCTACAACCGTGCGTACCGCTGGGATCTGTGGGGGGCGGCCACCGTGCTGCTGGACGGGGCGAGCGACGACGCGTTCGACTACTTCCGCTGCTGGCTGATCGGCCAGGGCCGGGAGGTCTTCGAGGGCGCCGTGCACGACCCGGACTCCCTCGCCGAACTTCTGGACGACTTCGACGAGGAGATCGACGGAGACGGTGAGGAGCTGGGGTACGCGGCCGACGAGGCCTACGAGCAGCTCACCGGAACGGCCGCACCCGATCTGGGGATCCCCGCGCAGTCCGCGGAACCGGAGGGCACCCCGTTCGACCTCGAGAACGACCGGGTGCTCGCGGAGCGGTTCCCGGCGCTGTGGGAACGCTTCGGGTCCTAGGTGTATTTCCCTGTGACGTCGCGGAAGCAGCGCCGTCCGCCCCGCCCGGACGGGACTCTCGAAACACGCCCCAGTGCCCCCGTCCAGGCGCGCGCCGGAGCGCGAAACGCTCCGCGAGCGTGCACGGACGGAGAGCGTACGGCGCCGGACGGGTGACGCTCCGGACCTGACGTACGGTCGGTCCCGTCTGCTGCCGGCGGGCGTACCCTTCGTCCGGTGAGCACCAAGCCGCCGTCACCTCGCCGGCCGCTGACCGAGCGCCGCAAGGCCGCGACCCGGCTGGAGATCGCCCGCGCCGCCGCGGAACTGTTCACGGAGCGCGGCCCGAATGCCACGTCGGCCGAGGAGATCGCGGAGCGGGCCGGGGTGGCCCTGCGCACGTTCTACCGGTACTTCCGCAACAAACAGGACGCCGCCGGGCCGTTGCTCGCCATGGCCGCCGAGCGCTGGCGGGCGCTCCTCGCGGCCGCCGGCCCGGGCACCCCGCTGCCCGAGGTCCTGGAGCGGACGCTCGCCGCGGCGCTGTCGGTGCCGGAGGGAGGATCGGCCGAGGGGCTGCGCCGTACCCGGGCGCTGCTGCGCGCGGCGGTACGGGATCCGGCGCTGCGGGCTGTCTGGTACCGGGTGAACCAGGAGTCGGAGGAACGCCTGGTACCGGTGCTCGCCGGGCTGGCCGGGCCGGACGCCGACCCCTTGGAACTGCGGCTCGCGGCGGCGGTCGCCGTGGACGCGCTGCGGATCGGACTGGAGGTCTGGGCCGCGTCGGACGCGCCGCCCGGGGCGGCGGGCGATACCGGGTCGCCGGCCGACCCGGCGGTGCGGTGTCTGCGCGAACTGTCCGGCGGGCTCCGCCCGTTGGCCCCCGCGACCCGGGCTACCCGGTGAGCGGGCACCCCATGAGCACGTCGTCGACGTACCGCCCGGCGAGGAAGAACTCGCCGGGCAGGACTCCCTCGACGGTGTAGCCCTCCGACTCGTAGAGCCGGCGGGCCGGGGTGTTGTGCCCGAGCACCCGCAGGGTGAGGCGGACCGCGCCCTCCCGGCGTGCGGCGTCACCGGCGGCGCGGAGCAGCGCCCGCGCGACGCCCAGTCCGCGCGCCCAGTCGGCCACCGCGAGGCCCTGGATCTGGCGTACGTGCTGGTTGCAGGAGAGCGGCGTGGGGGCGCAGACACGGATGTACCCGGCGATTCTTCCGTCACCGACCGCTCCTTCGGTCACGGGTTCGGCGACCAGGTGCTGCTCCGGCGGGTGGGCTTCGTCGAAGAACGGCCGGTACGGGGGGACCGGGCGCGGCTGGACGGCGTGCAGCGTCGACCAGGTGGCGCGGTCGAGTTCGGCGAGGGCGGTGTCGTCGGTTCCCTGTGCCGGGCGTATGACGAAGGGCGTGCCGGGTTCGGACATGGCGGTCACTGTGTCATGGGGCAGGATGTGACGCATGCGTATTGCTGTGACGGGCGCGGGCGGTCTGATCGGTTCGGCACTGGTGCGTTCCCTGCGAGCCGAAGGCGCGGGTGGGCACGAGGTGGTGCGGCTCGTCAGACGGGCGCCTCGGGCCGCGGACGAGGTCCGGTGGGACCCGGCTCGGCAGTACGTGGACGCGGCGGGGCTCGTCGGCTGCGAGGCGGTCGTCCATCTCGCGGGCGCCGGCGTGGGCGACCGGCGCTGGAGCGAGGCGTACAAGAAGGAGATCCGGGACAGCCGGGTGCTCGGCACGGCCGCACTCGCGGAGGCGCTGGCGTCACTGGAGGAGCCGCCGCGAGTGCTGGTGTGCGGCTCGGCGATCGGGTACTACGGCGACACGGGCGACCGCGCGGTCGACGAGAACGCGCCCCCCGGCGCGGGCTTCCTGCCCGGTGTCTGCGAGGAGTGGGAGGCCGCGGCGGCACCGGCCGAGGAGGCGGGCGTCCGGGTGGCGTTCGCCCGCACGGGACTGGTGGTGGCGCGTGAGGGCGGTGCGTGGGGAAGGCTCTTCCCGGTGTTCCGGGCGGGCCTGGGCGGGCGGCTGGGCAGCGGCCGCCAGTTCTGGAGCTTCATCTCCCTGCAGGACGAGGTCGCGGCGCTGCGCCACATCGTGGACACGGACACGCTGTCGGGCCCGGTCAATCTGACCGCTCCGGATCCGCTGACCAATCGCGAGGTGACGGCGGCGATGGGCCGTGTGCTCCACCGTCCGACCCTGCTCACGGTGCCGCCGGTCGCCCTGCGGGTGTATCTCGGCGAGTTCGCGGAGGACGTCCTCGGCAGCCAGCGGGTCGTGCCGAGGAAGCTCCTCGACTCCGGCTTCGCCTTCTCCCATCCGTCCATCGACGAGGCGATCCGCGCGGCGCTCGCCTGACACGGACACGGGCAGGCCCGACGGACCGGCGGCGCCGGGGACCGACGGCCCGAGGGGGCTCCGCCGGGGGCTCCTGAGCGGCCCTCGCCGTGGGCGGTGCGTGTCCCGGCGCGGGCACCCCGGGGCGCTGCCTTTCACGCCCGGCGGTTCCGCGCGAGGACGGTGGTGCGCTCCGCACGCCCCAGCGTGCGCGCCGGCCCGAGGACGGTCCCACGGCCGTGCGACCCCGTGCTCCCGGGCGCCCGCCGCGCGCGCGTGGATTCCCGCGGCCGGGTTTCTACCCTCGTTCCGAACTTCGGCATTCCGCCAGCCGGTTGGGGGCATGAGCACCCCACCACAGCCGCGCCGACCTCGGGGAGGGCACGTGCTCAGCAGCGCACGCCACGCGGACGTCGTCATCGTCGGAGCCGGGATCGCCGGGCTCGCGGCGGCTCATCGGCTGACCAGTGCGGGAGTCACGGTCGTCGTACTGGAGGCCGGACCCAAGGTGGGGGGCCGGACGGCCACCGGGGAGCTGGACGGGTTCCGGCTCGACCGGACGGTCCGGCTGCTCAGCACCTCGTATCCGGAACTCCGCCGCACCCCCGCCCTGGCCGGCCTCCCGCTGAGCCGGTTCTCGCCCGGCGTGCTCGTGCACAGCGAGGGCCGGCACCACCGCGCCGGAGAGGTCCTCGGCATGCGCGGGACGGGAGGCGCGCGGCGCGCGAGGGGCGCACTGACTGCGGCGCGCGCCCTGGCAAGCTCCCCCCGGACACCTCTCGGCGGCGCCTTCGACCAGGCCCGGCTCGCGGCGGCGCTCGGACGGCTCGCCGCGACACCGCCCCGGCGCCTGCTGGCCCGGCGTGAACTTCCCGCACATGAGGCCCTGTTCAGCCGCGGTCTGCCCCCACGGACCGTTCACGGCTTCCTCCGGCCGCTGCTCGCCGCCCTGTTGAACGACGCCGAGCTGGTCTCCTCCAGCCGCTGCACCGACCTCGTGCTGCGCGGCTTCGCGCGCGGTCGGCTCTGTGTGCCGACGGGCGGCGCCGACAGGCTTCCCGAACTGCTCGCGGACGCGCTGCCGCCGGGCACCGTGCTCACCGGTGCCCGGGTCACCGAGGCGTCCATCTCCTCGGTCACCACCGAGGAGCACGGCACCTTCACCTGCCGCTCCCTGCTCGTGGCGACGGGAGCCCGGGCCGCGGCGGAGCTCCTCCCGGGGCTTCGGGTGCCGGACTTCCACCCGCTGACGGTCGTGCACCACACCGCCCCTGCGACGCCGTTGGCCGAGCCGGCCCTGGTGCTGGACGCGGACGGCTCCGGTCCGGTCGCGCACACGGCGGTGATGAGCGAGGTCGACCCGTCGCGTGCGCCCGAGGGCCGCGTGCTGGTCACCTCCGCCGTGCTGGGCGATCCGCCCGCCGCGCTCGACGAAAGGGTCCGGGCCCACCTCGCGACGCTGTACGGGACGTCCACCGCCGACTGGGAGCTGCTGGACGTGCACCACGACCCGGAAGCCGTCCCCGCCATGCCCGTACCCCACGACCTGCGCCGGCCGGTGCGGCTGCTCTGCGGGCTCTACGTCTGCGGAGGCCACCGGGACACGAGCACCGTCCAGGGCGCGCTGTATTCGGGGCGCCGGGCGGCGCACGCGGTACTGCGCGACTTCGGCATCCAGCCGGAACTCGCACCCGCGCTGCTCGGTACCGCCGCGGCCTGACCATCGGGGCCGCCGGGAACGGGACCGTCCGGCTCCGGGGCCGCAGCCCGGGCCGGGCCGACGGGACCGGGGGCACCGAGGCTCCGGACGCGTGGTCAGAGCCGTGACCCGCGTTCGCGGACACGGCGGAGCCCACGCCCGTCGCACCCGCGGGCGCGTCCCGCCCGATACCGCCACGGGGCCCGGCGATCGGCGGATCAGCCCATCGCCGCGACACGGTCCCGGTAGGTGCGGACCGCGGCCGCGTCGCGGTAGGGCTCCAGCCGTCGCTCGAAGTCGCGCACGTACTCGATGGCCCTGGCCGACCGCATCTCCGAGGCCTGCTGCGCCGCCTCCGCACCGAGAGCGCACGCCTGGTCCAGCTCCCCCAGGCCGAGCCGGGAGGTGGCGAGGACGACTCGGCAGAAGAGGCGGCTGCGCGCGAAACCCGGGGCGCACAGCTGGAGGGAGCGCTCGGCGTGCTGCACGGCCGCTCGGTACTGCTGCAGATCCCGGTGGCAGTGCCCGAACTCGTCGGCCAGCTGCGCCTCGTCGAAGAACCGTGCCCAGTGCGGCACGTCGTCCCCGGGCCGGGCGGTGTCCAGGGCGCGCTCGGCCCGGACGAGCGAGGCCGTGCAGGAGCGCACCTCCCCGAGCACGCCGTGCCCGCGGGCCTCGACCGCGTGCAGCAGGGCCTGGACGGCCGGCGAGGCGGCGGAGCCGACGCCCTGCTGGGCGACCCGGGTGAGCTGGACGGCCTCTCGTCCGTGCCCTAGGTAGACGGCCTGCCGGGCCATGGTGACCAGCACGTACGCCCCGTAGGCACGGTCGCCCGCGGCTTGGGCCAGCCGCAGCGCCTGGACGAAGTACCGCTGGGCGAGGCCGTGGGCGGCGATGTCGAACGACGTCCAGCCCGCCAGCCGGGTGAGGTCCGCGACCGCCCCGAACAGCCGGCGTCCGGTGCTCTCCCCGTACGCCCCGCGCAGCATCGGCTCGGCCTCGTGCTCCAGGTAGCGGACGAGCGCCTGACGGGCGTGACCGCCGCCGTAGGCGTGGTCGAGGGTCCGGAAGAGCTCGCCGACCGACCGCAGGGCCGCGATGTCGCCGGGCCCGACCCGCTGGCCCGGGCCGCGGTCGGTGCCGCGCTGCCGCGGCACCGACGCGCGGCCGCCCTGCCCCGGCACCCTGGCCTGCGCTCCGCTCGGCACGGGCTCCCCGCGGGCCACCCGCTCGTCGGCGCGGCCGATCAACCAGTCGCGGCTCGGGACGACGAGCCCGGCCGGAGTGAACGCGATCTTGCGCAGTTCGGCGTGGCTGCCCGAGTCCTTGCGCCAGAGTCCGCTGACGATGTCCACGGCCTCCTCGGGGGTGGCGGCGAACTCCAGCCCCGCGTAGACCGGCGCACACGCGTCCAGGCCCAGGTCCTGGGCCGACAGCCGCCGCCCGAGCCGCCGGGTGAACACCTCGGCGATCAGTGCCGGTGTGGTGCCGCGCGGCTGCTGCCCGCGCAGCCAGCGCGTCACGGACGTCTTGTCGTACCGCAGGTCGAGGCCGTGCTCCAGGCCGAGCTGGTCCACCCGGCGGGCCAGCCCCGCGTTGGAGAAGCCGGCTTCGGCGATGAGGGCGGCGAGCTGGCGGTTCGGGGTGCGCTGCGGGGGTCGGTCCGTCATCAGCTGTGCGGTCTCCTGCCTTCCGGGCCCGGGTGCGGCCCTCGCAGCCTGGGGTTCCCCCGGGCTCAGCTCTGGGGGAGGAACGGCGCGAATTTAGCGGCCCATACCGGCGCAACCGCCGCCTTCGTCGCGCATTCATCCGATCGTGTGAGGATTGAGGGCAGCGCTGACGGGTGCGGCACGAGTCGTACAGTGGCCGGAGCCTGATGAGTGCACCGTGAACGCTTGAGGGAGGCACAACGGTGAGCGAGCTGCGATTTGTCCATCTGGGCTTCGGCGACGACGCCGTCGAGTACCAGGCGGCCTGGGACGAGCAGCGCCGTGTGCACGCGGCCCGGTTCGCCGGCGAGATCCCGGACACCTGTCTACTGCTGGAGCACCCGCCCGTCTACACGGCCGGACGGCGTACGGAGGACAGCGAGCGGCCGCTGGACGGCACCCCGGTCGTCGACGTCGACCGCGGCGGCAAGATCACCTGGCACGGCCCCGGCCAGCTGGTCGGTTATCCGATCATGCAGCTTCCCCGGCCCGTGGACGTGGTCGCCCATGTGCGGCGCCTGGAGGAGGCGCTGATCCGGACCTGCGCGGACTTCGGCGTGGAGACCACCCGGATCGAGGGCCGCAGCGGCGTCTGGGCCCTGGGCGACCCGGTCGAGCAGCGCCCGCTGGGAGGACTCTCGCTGGACCTCGACCCGCGGCTGCACGACGAGGAGTTCGACCCCCGCCTCAGCGGCCCGGAGTACGCCCCGTCCAACGCCGGTCAGCGCCGTGAGGACCGCAAGCTCGCCGCCATCGGCATCCGCGTCGCCAAGGGCGTGACGATGCACGGCTTCGCGCTGAACGTGAATCCGGACAACACGTGGTTCGACCGGATCGTGCCCTGCGGCATCCGGGACGCGGGGGTGGCCTCGCTCGCCAACGAACTGGGCCGTGACGTGACGATCGCCGAGGTGCTGCCGGTCGTCGAGAAGCACCTCCGCGAGGTGCTGGAGAACGCCGATCTGCGGCCCCGGGCCGTGGAGCGCGGGACCGGCCCGGCGGACGTGACGGAGCCCGCGGGCCCGGCTACGGAGCCCGCCCCGGCGGCCTGAGGAATGCCCACCCCTGGCCAGAGGTTGGCCACGGGTGAGGGCATCACAATCAACGGGCGTACCCTGGTGTCCGCCGAGGAATCGAAGTGTAGGGAGCCGGTCGTGTCCGCTGTAGCACCCGACGGACGCAAGATGCTGCGCCTGGAGGTCCGGAACAGCCAGACCCCCATCGAGCGCAAGCCCGAGTGGATCAAGACCCGGGCGAAAATGGGTCCCGAGTACAACCAGCTGCAGAAGCTCGTCAAGAGCGAGGGCCTGCACACGGTCTGCCAGGAAGCCGGCTGCCCCAACATCTTCGAGTGCTGGGAGGACCGCGAGGCCACCTTCCTCATCGGCGGTGACCAGTGCACCCGGCGCTGCGACTTCTGCCAGATCGACACGGGCAAGCCGCAGGCGCTCGACCGCGACGAACCGCGCCGCGTCGGCGAGTCCGTCGTCACGATGGACCTGAACTACGCCACGATCACCGGCGTCGCCCGCGACGACCTGGAGGACGGCGGCGCCTGGCTGTACGCGGAGACCGTGCGCCAGATCCACGCGCAGACGGCGGACCGCGAGGCCGGCCGCACCAAGGTCGAGC
Source organism: Streptomyces marianii (assembly GCF_005795905.1). Taxonomy (NCBI): domain Bacteria; kingdom Bacillati; phylum Actinomycetota; class Actinomycetes; order Kitasatosporales; family Streptomycetaceae; genus Streptomyces; species Streptomyces marianii. Next base: position 6,335,432 of record NZ_VAWE01000001.1, on the reverse strand, counting down.
TGCTGATCCCCGACTTCAACGCGGAGCCGGACCAGCTGGCCGAGGTCTTCTCCTCCCGCCCCGAGGTGCTGGCGCACAACGTCGAGACGGTGCCGCGCATCTTCAAGCGCATCCGCCCCGGCTTCCGGTACGAGCGCTCCCTCAAGGTGATCACGGAGGCCCGTGCGGCCGGCCTGGTCACCAAGTCGAACCTGATCCTCGGCATGGGTGAGACCCGCGAGGAGGTCAGCGAGGCCTTGCAGCACCTCCACGACGCGGGCTGCGAGCTGATCACCATCACCCAGTACCTGCGGCCGTCGGTACGGCACCACCCCGTCGAGCGCTGGGTGAAGCCGCAGGAGTTCGTGGAGCTGAAGGAGGAGGCCGACGGGATCGGCTTCTCCGGTGTGATGTCGGGCCCGCTGGTGCGGTCCTCGTACCGGGCCGGACGCCTCTACCAGCAGGCCGTGGACCAGCGGCGGTCGGCAGCCGCACGGCGGAGCGGGGAGAGCACGGCCACCGCCCCGGCCGTGTGAATTCACGCACAAGAAATTACCGGTCGGTAATGGCCGGTTCGTCGCGGCCCGTACGCTCCCCGCAGGTCGGGGGCCCGTGCGGGCCGCGCCATGCTTCCGGTAGTGCGCGGAAAGGTTTCATCAGCGTTTGACCGGCGAGTCACGCCCTGGTAACACCAATCAGTGACGCTGTCTTCACGCACAGCACGCACGCTCCCACCGCTCACCACCCGCTTCCGAGGGAGACCTCCGCCATGCAGGCCGCGACCTCCGTACGCGCCAACGCCTTCCCGACGCTCACCCAGACCCTGCTCGCCGTCGAGTCCGTACTGCTGGGCGGCGGCCAGCGCACCGCCCGCCGCAACGCCTGGACCGCGGTCCTCGAGGACCGGCGCCGTGCCAGGGACCGGGTCGAGGCGCAGCACGTCCTGGAGGCCGTGGCGACTCGCTCTTCCTGAGGCACGTAAACTTCAGGACATGGCGAGGAAGGATCAGGCAGAGAACTCTGCGAACCCCGGGCGACTGAAGCAGATCGCCCTTACCTACAAGATGACCCGGCGGGTCGACTCCAAGGTCGGTCTTGTCGTCGCGGGTGTGGGAATCGTCACCTTCGGTGTCTTCCTCGCGATCGGTTTCCTGATCGACCACCCGATCTATCTGGGCATCCTGGGCTTCCTGCTGGCCTTCCTCGCGATGGCGATCGTCTTCGGGCGCCGCGCCGAGCGTGCCGCCTTCGGGCAGATGGAAGGACAGCCGGGAGCGGCGGCCGCCGTACTGCAGAACGTGGGCCGAGGCTGGACCACGACCCCTGCGGTCGCGATGAACCGCAACCAGGACGTCGTCCACCGGGCCGTCGGCCGCGCCGGCATCGTGCTGGTGGCCGAGGGCAATCCGAACCGGGTCAAGACCCTGCTGGCGGCCGAGAAGAAGCGGATGGCCCGGGTCGCGGTGGACGCCCCGGTGCACGACATCATCGTCGGCAACGAAGAGGGCCAGGTGCCGCTCAAGAAGCTGCGCACCACGATGACGAAGCTCCCCCGTGTGCTGACCGGTCCGCAGGTGACGCAGACGAACGACCGTCTGCGCGCGATGGGCGACCTGATGAGCAACATGCCCTTGCCCAAGGGCCCGATGCCGAAGGGCATGCGGATGCCACGAGGCGGAAAGATGCGCTGACGCCGTCCCGTCCCCGGCCTCGCCGGCGGACGGGCACGACCGCTCGACACGGACGAAGAGGGCGCCCCGGTCCGATCGGGGCGCCCTCTTCGCATGCGGTGGGACGGGCACGGGTGGCCGTAGGAGCGCGCGCGGTGCGCGCCTACGGCCGGGTTCGCGCGGGGTGCGCGGACGGGCACCGGCACGGGACGACGCGCGCGGGGCGGGGTACGCGGGGCGGGACGACGCGCGCGGGGCGGGGTACGCGGGCAGCACGGCGCCGGGAGCGAGCGGTCATGCGGTCTTGCCGGCTACGGGCTGCCGGGCTGCGGGTCTACGAGCTCACCGCTCGCGGCGGGGCGTACGCGCAACCGCTTCCCGGCACCCGGGGCTGTCGGCGGGGCGTACGCGCAGCCGCTTCCCGGCGCCCCGGGCTCCCGCCGGGGAGGCGCGTCAGACGCGTATCCGGACCGCGCCCGGGACACGCGTCAGACGCGTACCTGGACCGCGCGGGCGAGCCGGTCGTGGAGGCCGCGACCGTCGCGGTCCCAGATGAGCGCCGGGACGGCCAGGCAGAGCAGCACGCTGCGGACCAGGACCCTGCCGACGCCGAGCCGTCCGCCGTTCTCGCCGACGACCCGCAGCCCGAGAAGGCGCTTGCCGGGAGTGCTGCCGACGGTACCCACCGTCAGCACGGTGAGCACGAGAAAGACCACCAGTGCGGGGTTGCCCGTCGCGGACCAGTCGCGGCCGGTGACGAGGCCGTATGCGATGAGCACGCACAGGCCCCAGTCGATGAACAGCGCGCCGAAGCGCCGCCCGAGCGGGGCGACCGAACCCGGTCCCTCCGCCGGCAGCCCGAGCCGTTCGCCCCGGTGGCCGAAGTCGGCGCCCATGTCCTCGGCCGCCGCGCGGGGCCCGGAGAGCCACGATCCGATTGCTTGCCTGTTGTCCACCCGTCCACGGTACTGTGCACGCTTTCGATCACCGCCTCCCGGGTGCCCGGAAGCCCCGGGGCAGCCCGTTCCCGGGCCTCGGCCCCCGGCCCGGACGGGGCCGGGCGAGGGCAGCCCGAGGGGTCCGCGAAGCGTGTCGCGGCTCAGGGCTCCGGCTGCCCGGTTAACTTCCGCGAAACAAATGAGTCATGCTGGAGAAATCCCGGCTGCCTAGGGTCGTGTCCTGCGTGTGCCACCGCACTGGCCGCACGACCGAGTCACAACCCCGCCCCTCCCCGGGACGGGAGTAGGAGGAGTTGGATGTTCCAGAACGCCGACGACGCCAAGAAGTACATCGCGGACAACGACGTGAAGATGATCGACGTCCGGTTCTGCGACCTTCCCGGCGTGATGCAGCACTTCACGATTCCGGCCACGGCGTTCGACCCGTCCGAGGAGCTCGCCTTCGACGGCTCGTCGATCCGCGGCTTCCAGGCCATCCACGAGTCCGACATGGCGCTGCGCGCGGACCTCTCCACGGCGCGTCTGGACCCGTTCCGCCGCGACAAGACCCTCAACATCAACTTCTTCATCCACGACCCGATCACGGGCGAGCAGTACAGCCGCGACCCGCGGAACATCGCCAAGAAGGCCGAGGCCTACCTCGCCTCCACCGGCATCGCGGACACCGCGTACTTCGGCCCCGAGGCCGAGTTCTACGTCTTCGACTCGGTGCGCTTCGCCACCTCGGCGAACGAGGGCTTCTACCACATCGACTCCGAGGCCGGCGCCTGGAACACCGGCGCGATCGAGGACAACCGCGGCTACAAGGTCCGCTACAAGGGCGGCTACTTCCCGGCCCCGCCGGTCGACCACTTCGCCGACCTGCGCGCCGAGATCTCGCTGGAACTGGAGAACGCCGGCCTGCAGGTCGAGCGCCAGCACCACGAGGTCGGCACGGCCGGCCAGGCCGAGATCAACTACAAGTTCAACACGCTGCTCGCCGCGGCCGACGACCTGATGCTCTTCAAGTACATCGTGAAGAACGTCGCCTGGCGCAACGGCAAGACCGCGACCTTCATGCCCAAGCCGATCTTCGGTGACAACGGCTCCGGCATGCACGTCCACCAGTCGCTGTGGCAGGGCGGCTCCCCGCTCTTCTACGACGAGCAGGGCTACGCGGGCCTCTCGGACACCGCCCGCTACTACATCGGCGGCATCCTGAAGCACGCCCCGTCGCTGCTGGCCTTCACCAACCCCACGGTCAACTCGTACCACCGCCTGGTGCCGGGCTTCGAGGCGCCGGTGAACCTGGTGTACTCGCAGCGCAACCGCTCGGCCGCGATGCGTATCCCGATCACGGGTTCCAACCCGAAGGCCAAGCGCGTCGAGTTCCGCGCGCCGGACCCGTCCTCGAACCCGTACCTGGCCTTCTCGGCGCTGCTGCTCGCGGGCCTCGACGGCGTCAAGAACAAGATCGAGCCGGCCGAGCCGATCGACAAGGACCTCTACGAGCTCGCCCCCGAGGAGCACGCGGGCGTCCCGCAGGTCCCGACCTCCCTCCCGGCGGTCCTCGACGCCCTCGAGGCGGACAACGAGTACCTCCAGGCCGGCGGCGTCTTCACGGCCGACCTGATCGAGACCTGGATCGACTACAAGCGCACGAACGAGATCGCCCCGATCCAGCTGCGTCCGCACCCGCACGAGTTCGAGCTTTACTTCGACATCTAAGAGGCATGGTCGGGCGACCTGGGCTGAGGCCCTGGAAACTGGCTGTGACCTGCGAAGACTCTTCTCAGTAGTTCTCACTGTCACCGCTTGCTTTCCACCCCCTTGTGCACCGAGTGTGCACCGCCCGGCCAATTCTCTGACTTGATGTCAGAAACGCTGCGAGGGCCGCTACCGCATAGTCGGGGTAGCGGCCCTCGCTGGCTCGTCCAGGCTCTTGATAAAAGCGGACTGACGTGCGCGCGGCTCGGCAACCGAGCGGCCGTCACGCCGCGTCCCCTGGACATGACCGCCATCACACCCACATCCGACGTGTTTTCGCTCAACCTCATGTATTCAGCTACGGCCGTGACTTGATGCCCCGACAGAAGAAGGGTGCCTCCCACCTGCGATGATCTGGACTTCCTAGATCAAAACCGTCGCAGAGAAGAGACACCCAACAGGTGCAGGCTACCGAATGGGATCACCGGCTTGCCGTGCGGGCCGATGGCAAGAACCTGACCGGCCACGCGGGCGTGGTGCTGCTGCGGAAGGTCGCCGACCGCGTCGGCCTGGCCACCGTGCTCAGCGCGGCGCTGCCGAAGGGCACTGGGCCTGGCTGGCGTGACCGGGGCATGGCGCTGGTCCAGCTGGCCTGCGCGATCGTGCTCGGCGCGACGAACATCCTGGAAGCCGAGCAACTGCAGCACCACTGGAAGAGCCTGTTCCCGCGGCCGGTCTCGGACAGCACCCTGCGCCGCACTCTGGAGGCGATCGACGGTCCGGTGGCGGCGCGGATCGAGCGCGTGCGCGCCGTGGTCCGGCGCATGGTGTGGACCCTGCTCGCCCTGCGCCCCGGCGGCTTCCCTTGGATCGCGGTGTGCGGCAGAGAACTCACCGGCTGGTACGTCCTCGACCTCGACGCCACCATCGTGACCTGTAGCAGCAAGAAGGAGGGTGCGGCCGGCACCTTCAAGGGCAGCTTCGGCCACATGCCGCTGGGAGCGTGGGTGGCCAACACCCGCGAGTGTGTCGCCATGCTGCTGCGACCCGGCAACGCGCCGCCGAACGATGTCGACGACCACAAGAGTGTCCTGGCCTCGGCGTTTCGGCAGCTCCCGCTGCCGCTGTGGTCGAAGCTGCTGATACGGATCGACGGCGCGGCCTTCAGCCACGACGTCCTCGGCCACCTCCAGAGCCTGACCACCAGCCGGCGCCGGGTGCGCTGGGTGACCGGCTGGGCCATCAACGACGCCGACGAGAAGGCCATCGCCCGGCTGCCGGAGAAGGTGTGGACGGCGGCGCTGCGGCAAGACGGCCAACTGCACGAGATCAAGGGCCCCGACGGCGAATGGCTGTCCTACCAGGTCGCTGAGCTGACCGGGGTCCGTGACCTGACCGGCTGGCCCGAGGGGATGCGGTTGATCGTGCGCCGGGTCAAGCCCTCGCGCCGGGATGCGAAGAAGCTGACCGCCTTCGAGAAACGCACCGGCTGGCGCTACCAGATCGTCGCCACGAACATCCCCTCCCACCAGGGACTTTCCGGGGTACCCGGCTCCGGCCAGGTCTGGTTCGTCGACGCCCTGTACCGCGATCACGCCGAGGTCGAGGACCGCGTCAAAGCGATCAAGCGGGTCGGCCTCGGGCTGCTGCCCTCGAAATCCTGGCAGTTCAACGCCGCCTGGGTGCTGGCCGCCACGCTCGCCGCCGACCTCGACGCCTGGACCCGGCTCCTCCTCCTGCACGACGAGCCCGAACTCGCCGCCGCCGAACCGGAGACGATCCGCAGGAAGCTCTACCACCTGCCCGCCCGCCTCACCTCCCACGCCCGCCGCCGCACCCTCCACCTTGACCGCACCTGGCCCTGGGCCGGCGCGTTCACCGCCGCCTGGAAGCGCGCCACCGAACTCCCGGCCCGTACCTGACGACCGGCCACCACCCCGACGACACCGGAGAGGAGAGGACCGCAGCACCCCCGGGGCCCGTGGAACCCGACGCCCCGCAGCGTCACGCGACGGCCAGTCCCGATACGGCATGGGACATACCGGGCAGCCAGCCGCACACGGCGACGCCGTCACGCCACCGAAGAATCGAGGTCAAGCTTGGGAAGTGGAGCACTTGCGGCTGGTGATGACTTCGAGCTGGTAGAGGCCGCCTTCGGGGTCCGACGAGGTTCTGACCACGCGGATCTGGCCGCTGGCGTCGCAGTACTTGCCGGTTCCTCCGGTGATGGCGGTCAGAAAGGGGGGCTGCGGATCGCGCGTGGCGTTCTGCCACGTGATCTGGCCGTCTTCGAGGACATAGGACCCGTAGCAGGTGCTGGTCTGGGGAGTGGAAGCCGCCAGGACACAGTTGGTCGTGACGAAGCCGACGGTCTCGCCCTTCGAGTTGACCAGGTCGGCAGTGAAATTGGGGAACTGCCCCTGGGGGTCGGTGGTGGTCAGGGTGATCTTCTTCACGCGGTCCTTGTCGTGGCCGGTGTCCGCGTGGGCCAGAGGCGCACTGAGCACGGCGGGGAAGACGGTCAGTACGCACAGCGGCAGCGCGCGCGAAGTTCTCATGGTGTGTCCTCAGCGTCTCGAGGGCGAATAGTCCTTCCGAAGCCGATCTAATCTCGGCCCGGCCCGGACTTCTAGCTATGCACGGCCGGACAGGTGTGCGCGACACGTGTCAATGGCCGTGTAGTTCGCCCCGCAGGCGGCCAGTAGTCACGGCAGCGGCGTTGTCACGTTGGCTGGCTCGTAGGATGATCTTGGTGTTGATCAGGGCGGGAGGGGCCGTTCGTGGGATCCGTGTCGCCGTCGTACAAGGGGCACCGGTACCCGGGCGAGAGGCGTTGTCACGTTGTTGAGTGCGTGGGTGTCTGGCGGCGCGTCGGGGCGTGGTGAAGCCCGGTTCCGGGTTGCTGCTCAGCCCTTGGTGGGCAGGCCGGCGACTCCGGTGACCTGCTCCCAGAGCATGAAGCGGAGGGTCATTTCGGCTCGGTAGTTGTGTGCGGCCATCCGGTGGCGGTGGGGCCGGCAGTGGGGTGAGATGCCGCTGAACGCGGACAGGAACCGCTGGGCTGCTCCAGCGGAGCGGAAGCCCTTCATCGCCCGTTCGCGCTGGCGAGTGGGCTGGTGACTGTTCTCCCGCCCGGTTGCTTCAGCCCCTTGTGCGAGCGGTGCTCCACCGAGGGCATGACCTCACGGTGAGCCGCGCCGTAGGAGCGGAGCTTGTCGGTGACGACCACCCTCGGCACCGCACCGGTCTTCTTCAGCAGCCTGCGGACGAAGCGCCTGGCCGCAGCCTTGTCCCGGCGGGACTGCACAAGAATGTCCAGGACGTTGCCGTCCTGGTCGACGGCCCGCCGCAGGTATGAACCGCGGGTCCTGGCGCTTGCCGCGGGAAGAGCGGCCGCGTCCGAGATCGCCCGGAAGCCGGATATTGCCGGGTGGACACTGCGGAATCATATGGCCGCCGCCGTCGGCGAATCCGGCGCGCAGCCGGATTCAGCGGTGTCCTGCTTCGTGGGACTGGTAAAGGCACCTCCTCACATTTGGCCGCCATCACCCGACCGTCACGTGGCGGATCCGGGCCGAGCAAGTATATTCAGGTCAAATTGCACTTCCGTTTCCATCCGAGGAAAAATGATTAGCATCTTCTACGATGTGCCTCTTTGGCCTTCGGCGCTCATCTTCATCCTGGTTTTCGGTGCAATCGCAATGGCGGGAACGCTGGCCGCGCGAAAGTACCTCACGCAAACCATCGACAGAGAGCCGAAGTGGGGGGACATTTGTCAAGTCTTCTCCAATGCCATCATCGTGTTCTACGGACTCCTGGTCGCCTTGATCATCGTCGCGACCTATCAGGACTTTTCGACAGCCTCCTCGTCGACCCAGACAGAGGCAAACGAAATCTCCCACTCCTACAGGCTCATCGAGGCCTTCCCGGAGCCGGACAGAGGGAGAATGCAAGATGACATCAAAGCCTACCTCGACTGCGTGCTAGAAAAGGAGTGGCCAGCGCAGAGTCAGGGCGCAAACCCAACACGCCTATGCCGCCAAGAGGTCACCAACTTCCTCGACAAGCTATACAAATTCGAGCCCACCACAAACAGGCAGAACGCCATCTATCAAGAAACACTTTCAGCTTACGGAGACTTCCTGGATGCGCGGCGCGGGCGACTGGGAGAGGTGAACCAAACGATTCCTGCAGTGCTGTGGGTCATCGTCTACGTTGGGGCGATCTCAACTCTGGCGTCAATTTTCCTACTGCCCGTGAAGTCGATGAGGATGCATATTCTGATTTCACTCATGGCGAGCACGACTCTAGCTTTGATGATTTTCGTGATTGCGGCAATGGACGACCCCTTCAGGGGCGAACTCAAAATTGAACCCACCCAATACGAGGACCTTCGAATTTCGTTCGATCCTCTCGCCGAACCGCAGTCCGTCAGACCCAAGGGCATTGCATGAAGCAGGCCGTTCGCCGGACGGTGGATGGAAGGCGAAGCCCGTTCCGCCCCGAGCCCGGTCACAGCATCGACGGAGGTGGCCATGTGGACGGCTCTCCGGTTCCTGTGCGTACACGGAGTGCCGTCCGGAGTCCGGACCGTCGAGGTCCTCGGGGCACGGTGGTGGACCTCCCCGTTGACCGCGCGCTCAAGGCGAAGATGTAGGGCACGGCGATGGACTTCCCCGCCGCGCCCGGCCCTTCGATACGGCCGTTGCCGGCTGACGGCAAAGCTCCCCGGGACGCGGAGGTTCCGTCCCGCCGTCCGCGGGACGGAACCTCCGCGTCGGGCGCGGGAGTCAGCCGTCCTGCTGCGCCCCTCCGGGCCGCAGCAGGGCGCGAAGTTCCGCGACCGCGTCGCGCAGGCGGTCCGCGAAGGCGTGCATCCGGTCCGCGACCGGCAGCGGGGTGCTCAGGTAGAGGTTGAAGCGCTCGGGGAGCAGTACGTAGGCCACCCCGATGCAGCGGCTGCTGGTGGATCCGAAGCCGAAGAACTGGATGTTGCCGGAGGGCGCGGAGCTGGTGCTGAGGTAGTCGTCGCGCATCTTCAGCCAGCCCGGGGTGCGGTAGAGCGCGGGCTGCTCGGTGACGCCGAGCTCCGGGCCTCGACGGCGCTGGACGAGTTCCAGTTCCCACAGGTGCTGTTCGGGCACCTGTCCGGCCTGGGATGCCTTCGCACGCGCCACATGGGCGTCGGCCGCGGCACGGAACGCTGCGAGGCGCCCGGCCGGGGACGCGGCGGGATCCTCCATCGCCGTGACGAACGCCCGCATCTCCGGTGTGACGACGCGCATGGCCTCGGTGCGCCCGTTGCGGTACTGCCGGGTGGCGATCGATTCGTACGTGGCGCCCAGGAACCCCCTGGCCCGCTGGTGGGCGAGCTGGTAGGCGCACTGGACGAAGGCGTCCGGGGACATGCCGAGCGACTTGGCCGTGGCGCTGCCGAAGTCCGGGAAGGACACGGTGGTGGTCGCGGTGGCCTCCCCGTACGCGGCGAAGGACTCCGCGGCGGCGCGCACCTTCTCCCTGAGCGGAGCGTCCAGCGTGAAGACGACCGGCTCCGGCACGGGCAGGCCCTGGCAGCGGGCCCCCGAGCGGCGGGAGTGCTCCCCGGCCGGGGTGTCCAGGAGGAAGTCGGTGAAGCCGAGGATGGTGGTGCCGTCGAGTTCGCAGTGCTCGACGTTGATGCCCGCGCGGCCGTCCGCGAAGACGACGAACGACACGGCCTTGTCGAACCAGCGGTTCCCGCGGTCGCCGTACAGCAGTTCGTCGCATGCCTCCTGGACCCCGGAGGGTGTGAAGTCCTCCAGGCAGACGCAGAACAGCGCGGTTTCGACGACGTCCAGCGACTCCGCGTTGCGGGGGTCGGCGTGCAGCAGTTCCGCACGGGCGGACGCCCACTCCGCACGCGCCATCGTGGTGAGGTGGCCCACCGAGGTGTCCGGTGCGGCGGGCTCCGCCCCGGCCTTCACGACCTCGCCGAGTCCGGCCTCCAGTTCCTCCAGCCCGTGGGGGACGCCGTCCGGGCCGAGCACGTCCAGCCGGAACATGCCGCCGCGGAAGAACACCACGATGTGCCGGGCGTCGGACGGGCCGGGCCGGCCGTGCCCGTAGGGGGCGCGGACGGTGTCCTGGGGCACTCCCGGGATCCTGGTGGTGGAGTAGAGGAACGTGTTCTGCACCATCGACTGGGGCACTCCGCGCTGCACCACGGGCGGGAGCTGCTCCCGGTCGAGCAGGCCTTTGTGGTGCAGCGCCCCCGCGATCAGCCCGGCCGCGCGCGCCAGCTGCCCCTCGCCGGTGTCCTGGAACAGGAAGAAGAAGTTGGCGTTGAGCGCGATACGGTCCCGCCGGCCCAGGTAGCGGTACGGCCAGAACGTGTCCAGCCAGCTGTGCACGCCCTCGGTGGCGTCGTACTCCTCCAGTGCCGCGTGCAGGACGCGGCCGGGGCCGTCGGGCCGGAGGAAGGCGGAGACCTCCGCCTCGGTCGCCGCGAGTTCGTCCGCGGTGAGCAGCGGAGCGCACCAGGCGAGGAACCGCTCGCAGCTCGCTTCCGGCGTCGGCAGCGGTACCCGCGGCAGGCCCGCCTCGTTGGCGAAGGTGGAGGGGGCCGTGCCGGGCGCCGGGGCCTCCGGCGCGGACGTCTGACGGTTGTTCACCACTGGTCTCGTTTCGGGTCGTCGGTGCCTGGGGTGTCGTACGGCCGGGAAAGGTAGAGCTGTGCGTGGAGCCAGCCTTCCGCTTCAAAGCCCCGCGCATCCACCCCGGCGGCCGCCATGCCGTCGAGGACGAGCGCCTGCTCCTCGGGGGAGGCGAACCGCCGCTGCCTGAAGACCTCGCCGACCCGGACGGTGCGGTATCCGAGCCCGGCGAGGGCCTGTTCGACCTGGTCGAAGGGGAACATCCGCAGCACGAAGTGCGCCATCCACGGCAGGTGGCCGCCCTGGGCCCGGACCACGCGCATCAGCGTCCGCTCGGTGACGTAGCCGAGGCAGCCCGTCGAGATCACCAGGTCCGTGCCGGCGAGCTGGGCGTGCTGGCGGGGCGTGGGATCGTGGTTCTCCAGGTCGGCGTGGACCGCGTCGTCGAGGAAGCCCGCCTCGAGGGCGTAGGCCAGCGCGCTGCCGGCGGCGTCCAGACCCACGAAGCGGAGGGGCTGTGCCGGGCGGCGGCAGCGGGCCAGTTCACGGTCGCGGGCCAGCAGGGCCGCGCGGCTGTCGTCGGCGGCCCGAGTGTCGCCGTAGCGGTCGTACAGCTCGTCCATGGTCGCGTCGTACTTCACCAGCGCGGCGTTGATTCCGTAGGAGCAACCGATGTCCAGCACCTGCGGCACGGTGACCTGCCGGGACTCGCGATACTCCTGGATCAGCTTGGTGAACCAGGGTTTGGCCTGCTGGGGGATGCAGTAGCCGAGGGGGCGGAGCACGGTGAAATACGTGCGGGGGTCCGGCTGTGTGTAGATGTGTTCGAGGGTGACTTTTCCGGTGGCGTCGAATCGCACGGGGTTCTGCTCCTCCGGGGGATCGCTGTGTGGGAAACGCCTGCGGGCCGGGACGGACACGCTGCCCGGCCGCAGTGGTCCGGCGGTGGTGGGCGGGGGGCGCGTGTGCCGGTGGCCGTGGGCTGATGTGCCGGCGCCGTGGCCGCGTGGGGCCGCGTGCGGGCCGGCCCGGAGGGTCCGGGCGCGGCCCGGGTGAACGGCTCCTCGAGGGCTGTCCCGCAGTCCCCCCGGGGGGCCGGCGCGCGGCGTCGGATGCGGTGCATCGCAAGGCGGAGAGTCGTCCTCGTACCGGGTGTGTTCGGATGATCCGACAACGCGGCGAGGCGCCGTGGCCGTCGTCGCGCGCCCGCCGGGGATTGCGGTACAGCCGCTAGGGCGTGTTGCAAGAGTCCCTCCTGGCCTGCGGGCGGACGGAGCTACTTTCGCAACACGCCCTAGTCCAGCAGCCGGTCGCCCCGCACGGCACCGCCCTCCGCCTCCAGGTGCTCGGGCAGCACCCGCCCGAACAGCTGCCGGGTGCGGGCGACGCTCCCGATGACGCCGGGGCGCTCGCTGTAGGCGAAGATCGCGGAGTGGCGGGCGGTCCCGCCCCGGACGGGGCTCACCCGGTGCAGCGAGTAACGGCCCTTGAAGAGCTGCAGATCCCCGGGCCGCAGGGGCAGGCGGCGGACCAGACGGCCGCCGCGGCCGTCGAGGACGTCCCGCACGCCGGCGAAGTTCTCGTCCTGCGCGGACCTGATGCCGGGGCAGTACTCGAAGACGCCGCCGTCCTCGGGCTCCCGGGTGAGCATGCTGACGGTGAACTCGTTGGTGTCGAAGTGCCAGGGGTGCTCCATGCCGGGCGGGACCACGTTGAGGACCAGTCCGGAGAGCGGGTCGGCCAGTTCGTACAGCCGCGGCAGCCCGAAGCAGCGGGCGACGAACTCCCTGAACACGTCGTTCGAGTAGAGCCGGCCGACCAGCGAGTCCTCGGGAATGCGGTCCCTGGCGACGAACGCGTTGCCGCGCTGGAACGTCCTCCGGCCGGGATGGTCCTCGGGCAGGTCCGAGTCGACGGCGATGTTGTAGACGTTCACCGTCTCGACGTCGTGGTACGCACGGGGGGCGAGCGCCGAGCCCTCCTCGCGCAGGACGTCCTGGAGGGACGGGCGGATGAAGTCGGGCAGCACGGTGCAGCCCAGGTCGGACAGCTCGCGCCGGGCGCGGGCGACCACCGCCCGTCCCTCGGCGCCGTCGAGCTCCGACAGCGGATACCGGTTCGCGTCGACCACCTGGGCAAGCGTCATGGCTTCCAGTGTGCTCATTCGATCCTCTCGGCATGCGGGCCGCGGGCGACCCCAACTCTAGTGAGGAACAACAGAGTTGAACTTCCCACAGCCCCGGCTGCTTGTCTGTGACACGTCACACGGGCGAGGCGGCGGGGCACCGTCCGGGACGGCGGGGTGGACGGACGGGACGGCGGGGGTAGGCGGACGGGACGGCGGGGGTAGGCGGACGGGACGAGCGCCGCGCGCGGTCCCCGGGCAGGGGCGCCCGGGGACCGCGGAAGGCGCGTCCCGGCCGTCAGACCGCCGCCGTCCGTCACCCGAGGGTCGCGGATGCCGGTTCCGCCGGTGCGGGTCCGGCCGTGACGGTCTCGCGGGACCTCAGTCCGCGTAGTGGATCAGTGAACGCACCATGCGGCACGTCGTGTCGGACGGCGGATGGATGCCTATGCGCTCGGCCGTGGTGCGTATCCGCCGGTTGCTCGCGTTCGCCGGGTGGTAGACACCCGTGTCGAGCAGCGCGATGGCCAGACGCATGGCCTTGAGCCGGCGGTTGTGGGATTCGTACCACTCGCGCGGGAGTCCCGCGGGCAGTGGCCTCTTCGCCGGCGCGGGCAGTGCCGGCGGGTGCTCCGGCCGCCTGGCCCTCCTCTTCGCGGCCCCCGTCCTCGCCCCCCTCCTCGTGCCCTGCTCCGTCCCCGTCATCATCGTGATTGCGGCAACGCCCATCGGCGACCTCCTGGCGCGGTGGTTGGTCCCTCACGAACTAGTTCGATTTTATCGCCCACCACTGACAATCACCCCAGGCCAAAGGGCGTTCAGGGGTGTTCGAGTGGCGCACGGGGAGTACAGTGCCGCAATGGAGATCTGGATCAATCCCGCGTGCTCGAAGTGCCGCAGCGCGCTGCGGCTGCTCGACGAGGAGGGCGCGTCGTACACGGTGCGCCGCTACCTCGACGACGTCCCGTCGGAGCAGGAGATCCGCGAGGTCCTCCAACGGCTCGGGCTGGAGCCGTGGGACATCGCCCGGACCCAGGAGGCGATCGCCGGGGAACTCGGCATGAAGGGCTGGCCGAAGGACGCGGACTCGCGTGCCCGGTGGATCGCGGCGCTCTCCGCGCACCCGAGGCTGATCCAGCGTCCGATCATCACCGCGGACGACGGCACGACCGTGGTGGCGCGTACCGACGAGGCGGTACGGGCCGCACTCGGCCGCTGAACGCGCCCATCGCGCCGGACCGCACGGACGTACCGCACCGACGGGCACGCCGCTGAGGACGGTGACGGCACCGACGGCGGTGACAGCGGCGACGGCGGCGGCGACGGCGACTGCGACGACGGCGGCGTTCGAAAAAACGATGCCGGGATGGCCGGGATGACGGCGTCCGTCGACCGGCCTTGAACCTCCAGGCCCCCGCCCACCTGCGAAAACTTAAGCCGCAGTTAAGGAAGTCACCGCTGAGACGTTGAGCGGGGCCCTCGGCCTACTCGTACGTAACGGCACACGGAACCGATCCGGCCGCCGTTCAGAGCCGGGGACAGGAGCCTTACGTGTCGCGCAAGAAGACCCTCAGCGGCAAGAAGAAGATCGCGCTCATGATCGGTGCCACGGCACTGGTCGGCGGCACTGTGATTGTCATGACCGGAACAAGCAATGCCTCGGCGGCCTGTGACGGCCTCGCCCAGGCGGTGCGCAACAACGAGAACTTCATCGCGGGCCAACGGGCCAATCCCGACGCCCAGTCGGAAGCACGGATCGCCAACCGCGAGGCGGTGATCAGGCAGATCAACCTCCAGCAGGAAGCCGCCGGCTGTGCGAAGGGCTCCGGCGGAGGGGACCAGGCGGCGGCTTCGGCCCAGCCTCCGGCCGATGGGGGCCAGGCGGCCGGAGGTACGGGCGCGGGTGGCGACGCGGCCGGGGAGGTCGTCTGCGCCGGCCAGAACCTCACGTTCTCCAACGACGGCGGAGCACCGGCGGCCTCCAGCGGCCAGTTCCCGATCGGCACCCAGCTCAAGGTCACCAACCTGGCCAACGACAAGACCACCACCGTCGAGGTCACATCGACCTCCGGCAGCTGCGCACTGCTGAACGCCGCGGCCTTCGAGCAGGTCCGCGAGGCGGGCAAGAACGTGATCCGCGAGGTCCGCATCGAGCGCCTCGGCGCGGGCGGTGGCGGCGAGGCCGCCGAGCCCCCGGCCGCCGAGCAGCCGCCCGCGGACCAGGCAGGCGGAGGGGACCAGTCAGGTGCCGCCGGTGAGGTCGTCTGCGCCGGATCGACGGTGACGCTGTCCGGTGAGGGCGGCGATCCGGCGGCCTCCAGCGGCCAGTTCCCGGTCGGCACCCGGCTGAAGGTGACGAACCTCGACAACGACAAGTCGACGACCGTCGAGGTCACGTCGACATCCGGCAGCTGCGCGCTGCTCAACAACGCCGCGTTCGAGCAGGTCCGGGAGCCCGGGAAGTTCCTGATCCGCAACGCCCGCATCGAGCGCGTCGGCTGACGCGCCCCCCCTGCTCCCGGGTGCCTGCGACCGCCCTGCGGGCACCCGGGGGAAGCCGGTACGGACGGGATCACGAAGCCGAGGGTCCCGTCCACCCGGCCCGGCCTCTTCGTGGCCGGAGGCTCCGCGTCAGTGCAACGGCCTCGAAACCGCGGCACTCGGGCCCTGGCGTCCCACAACCGCGGGGTGCGGGTTCAGCCCCCGGCCGCCCCGGGCCGTGCCTTCTGCAGCCGTTCCTCCGCCTGCGCCAGGATCTCCGTGATCCGCAGGCCCAGACGTACGTCGCAGGCGTGCGGATCGCCCGTGCGGACCGATTGCAGCAGGGCGTCCACCGCCGAGCGGAACGAGCCGACCGCGTCGCTCCACGGCGGCATGGGAACGCGGCCCCGCTCCCCGTACAGGTCGATGCTCGCGCCGGCCGCCTCGGGAGGCGCGCTCAGGCCCACGGTGGCCGTGCTCGACGCCCCGGACGCGTGCCGGAACGCCAGATGGGCGGTGTCGGCCGGTCCGCGCAGCGCCGTCAGCTCCGTGATGTCTCCCAGCACCGGCAGCAGCACCGACAGCACATGGGGGCCGACGTCCCACAGCCCGCCCTTCTCCCGCCGCCAGGGCGAGGCGGCGTACGGGCCCGCAGAACCGGGCCCGAAGAGCGAGCTGAGCCAGTGCGCCCGGCCCGTGAACCAGCCTCCCGCGGCGCCCTGTTCGGCGATCCACGGGGCCGTGTCCGCCGCGAACCGCAGGGTGCAGAAGACGACGGACGCGACCCCCGTACCCTCCGCCGCCGCCACCACCTCACGGGCCCCGGACACGGTCGTCGCCACCGGCTTGTCCAGGAGCAGATGCCGTCCGGCGGCGGCCGCGCGGGCCGCCAGCGGGGCCTGGACGTCGGGTGGCAGGGCGAACGCGACGGCGTCGCTCGCACCGATGAGCGCATCCACGTCCTCGTACGCCTCGACCCCGTGGGCCGACGCGAGCGCGGCGGCGGCCTCCGGGCGCCGCCCCCACACACCGCTGAGGACGGCCCCCGGATGCGCGGCGAGAGCCGGTGCCTGGGTGCGCTCCGCCCAGGGGCCCGTTCCGATCAGTCCGATGCGCAGTCTCGTCATGCCGCCAGTCTGCCCCCGCGGGCGGCAGCGGAAGAGCGGGTGACGGGTGGTCACCCGCCGGGCCGCGGCACATCGTCCGTCAGCCCCGGGAAGCCGCCCGGCCGGACCGCCGGTCGGCCGGTCGGCCGGTAGGGCCGGCCGGTGAGATGGACGCCCGCCGCGGCGGGCGTCACGACGCCCTCCCCCGGCGCTTCCGGCACGCCTCGAGGCTCTCGTGCACCACGCGCCGTGCCCGTCCCCGTCGGCCGGGTACGGGCGCGTCCTCCCCCGCGGTCCGCGGAGGCCCGGTCCGGATCACCCGCCCGTACTCCACCGGGATCCCGCCCCCCACGCGGATCACCGGGGCGTATACGACGGCTGCGGTACCGCGGCCGGGCGTCCTCGCGCAGCGCTTCCGGCACGCCTCGAGGCTCTCGTGCACCACGCGCCGTGCCCGTCCCCGTCGGCCGGGTACGGGCGCGTCCTCCCCCGCGGTCCGCGGAGGTCCGGTCCGGATCACCCGCCCGTGCCCCACCGGGACCCCGGTCCGTGTCATTCGCCCGCGATCCGGCGGCAATCGGGGCGCACGGGGGTTCCGGGGACCGCCGGATCCCCGAGTAACACGGGGTTCACAATCGAGCAATGGCCGGGAAACCAGGGGTTGCGAAGCTGCGCCTCATACCCGCTGCACCCGCAAAGGATGAGGGCCCGTGACCATCAAGGCTGAGTACATCTGGATCGACGGCACCGAGCCGACCGCGAAGCTCCGCTCGAAGACGAAGATTCTGACGGGTGCCGCCGCAGACGTCTCCGAGCTTCCCATCTGGGGCTTCGACGGATCCAGCACCAACCAGGCCGAGGGTCACGCGTCCGACTGCGTGCTGAAGCCGGTCTTCTCGTGTCCCGACCCGATCCGCGGCGGCGACAACGTGCTGGTGCTGTGCGAGGTCCTGAACACGGACATGACCCCGCACCCGTCCAACACGCGGGCCCAGCTGGTCGAGGTGGCGGAGAAGTTCGCCGCCCAGGAGCCGATCTTCGGCATCGAGCAGGAGTACACCTTCTTCGACGGGGACCGTCCGCTCGGCTTCCCCGTCGGCGGCTTCCCGGCCCCGCAGGGCGGCTACTACTGCGGTGTCGGCTCCGACGAGATCCACGGCCGTGACGTCGTCGAGGCGCACCTGGAGAACTGCCTGCAGGCGGGTCTCGGCATCTCCGGCATCAACGCCGAGGTCATGCCGGGCCAGTGGGAGTTCCAGGTCGGCCCGCTCGCACCTGTGGAGGTCGCGGACCAGCTGTGGATCGCCCGCTGGCTGCTGTACCGCACGGCGGAGGACTTCGACGTCTCCGCGACGCTCGACCCGAAGCCGGTGAAGGGCGACTGGAACGGCGCCGGCGCGCACACCAACTTCTCCACGAAGGCGATGCGCGAGGGCTACGACGCGATCATCACCGCGTGTGAGTCGCTGGGCGAGGGTTCCAAGCCGCTGGACCACGTCAAGAACTACGGTGCCGGCATCGACGACCGTCTGACCGGTCTGCACGAGACGGCCCCCTGGAACGAGTACAGCTACGGCGTCTCCGACCGCGGTGCCTCGGTGCGCATCCCGTGGCAGGTCGAGAAGGACGGCAAGGGCTACATCGAGGACCGCCGTCCGAACGCGAACGTCGACCCGTACGTGGTGACCCGCCTGCTGGTGGACACCTGCTGCTCCGCGCTGGAGAAGGCCGGCCAGGTCTGATCCCGCAGCCGCTTCGGAAGGGGCGCCCGCCGGTTGACCGGCGGGCGCCCCTTCCGCGTCGCCGGGACACGAGCACCGCGACTGCGGGCACGGCCCGCCGACCAGCAGCCGCCGCTTCCGGCGCCCGCCGCTCCGATCGCGTATCCCGTCCCCGGCCCGGTTTCCCCCTGCTCGGTCACGTCCGCGGTCAGGTCCTCCGCCGCGTCCTCCGCCACGGAGCAGGGCGCGGACCGCAGCGGGCCGGAGCGGGGCCACGGGCCTGAGCGGGCCGGACCGGGGCGCCGAAGCGCCACGCTCCCCGGGCAGGCCCCGTGCCGTCAGGCCGCCGTGGACCGGCGACGCGCCCGGGCCACCAGGCCCAGGACGACGCGCGGGCCTGGCCGGTTCGGGGACGCCTACGGCGGCGAGGAGCAGCGGCGCGAAGCGTCACGCACACTGCCGCGAACAGTGCTGCTCGGAAGGCGCGCATCGGCGACCGGGCATCCGTCATGGCCCGCACATGGTGCCGCCCCTGGCGCCCTTCCGGCAGACGGGGGGCGCGGCCGGATTCCCCCCGCAGCGGAACTCCGCACGTCGGAGCGGGTGAGCGGGCACGCTCGGCACCATGAGACTTCTGGTGCTGGGCGGTACGGAGTTCGTGGGGCGGGCCGTCGTGGAGGCCGCGCTGGCCCGCGACTGGCAGGTGACGGTGTTCCACCGTGGGCGCCACGAGGCCCCGGCGGGGGCGCGGGTGCTGCGCGGCGACCGGGATGCACCGGACGGGCTCGGCGCACTCGCGGAGGGCGAGTGGGACGCGGTCGTCGACACCTGGTCGGCTGCCCCGTCCGCCGTCCTCGCCCCGGCGCGGCTGCTCGCGGACCGGGTCGGCCACTACGTGTACGTCTCGAGCCGCTCGGTCTACGCGTGGCCGGCGGCCGCGGGGCTCGACGAGGACGGCCCTCTGGTGGAGGGTGCCGCGGCGGACGCCGGGCCGACCGACTACGCCCGCGACAAGCGGGGCGGCGAGCTGGCCGTGACGGAGACCTTCGGCTCCGACCGGTCGCTGCTGGTGCGCGCGGGGCTGATCCTGGGGCCCTGGGAGAACGTGGGCCGGCTGCCGTGGTGGCTGAACCGGATGGCGCGCGGCGGTACGGTGCCCGCGCCGGGTCCGCGCGAGCTGCCGGTGCAGTTCGTGGACGTACGCGACCTCGCCCTCTGGACCCTCGACGCGGCGGAGAAGCGGCTGACCGGTCCGTTCAACCTGGTGTCGCCGCACGGCCACACCACGATGGGCGGGCTGCTTGATGCCTGCGTCCGGGCGACCGGCTCCGGCGCGGAGTTGCGCTGGCTCGACCCGGAGCGCATCGCCGCGGCCGGGGTGGAGCCCTGGACGGACCTGCCGGTGTGGGTCCCGCGCGGCGAGGCGTACGACGCGATGCACCGCGCCGATGTGTCCAGGGCCCTGGCCGCCGGTCTGCACTGCCGCCCGGCCGAGGAGACGGTCGCCGACACCTGGGCCTGGCTCCGGAGGGTGGGCGGAAGCGCCCCCCTGCGTGAGGACCGGCCCCCGGTCGGCCTGTCCGCGGCCCAGGAGTCGGCGCTGCTCGGCGGCTCCTGAGCACCCGGGGCGCCGGGGCCGGCCCGCTGCCCCGCCGCACCGGACCCGGCTGCGCCCGGCGGGCGCACCTCCGGGCGTCCGCGGCGGTCCCGGCCCGCGGTGTCACGTCCGGCATCGAGTCGGTCAGTGCGGTGGGCGTACCGGGGCACGCGGGCGCAGACGGGCACATCCGCGAGGTTTCGCCAACCACCCTCGTGGGCATGCCCGTTGGCACCCGGTGGCAGCCGTTTTGCGGATGGAGTTTTCTACGAATTCCGGTCCCGTCTGAACGTGGCGCCGCGCGACTCCGTATGGAACGACGCGTTGCTCCCACCCCGGGATTGGAGTTCCATGGCACGCACAACACGCAAACGCTCAACGCTGGCAAACCGGGCGATCGCCGCCTCGGCTGCCCTGATTCTGGGCGGGGGTGGGCTGGTCGCGGTCAATGTCTACGCATCCGCGGGTGAGAGCCGCGGTCAGAACCCCAAGGGGACCCAGGCCGCCGGCCGGTCGCTCTCCACCATCGACTGCCCGGACGTCGGAAACGAACTGGACGTGGTGCCGCAGAAGGCACGCGCCAACGTCGACCGCGAACTCGCCACGCTGGACACCCAGATCACCAAGGCGTACAAGCGCTTCGCCGACCTCAGGCAGCGGATCGAGCGCGACCCCCGCTACGGGCAGCAGCAGATCCTCACTCCGCTGAAGAACGAGCGGACGGTGATCCTCCAGCGGATCGCGGCGCTCATCGAGCGCGGCAAGGCTCCCAAGCCGAAGGGCCTCGAGTCCATGGCGTCGTGCACCCTGCGGGCCGACGACAACGACGGACAGAACCAGGGCGGCGGCCAGAACCAGGGCAACGACCAGGGTCAGGACGGCGGTCAGGGTCAGGACGGCGCTCAGGACCAGGGCCAGGACAACGGCGGCCAGGACCAGGGTCAGGACAACGGCCAGGGCGGCGGGAACGGCGGTCAGGCCGGCAACGGCCCGGAGCAGTCCGACTTCGTCGACATCGAGTCCGTCCAGCCGAACGTCGACAACCCGCGCAACCGGCGCGGTGCCTCCCGGGGCACGTTCACGACCAGCTGCGGTGTGAACGAGAACGGGAAGTTCAACCCGGACAACGTGATCGTCGCTCCCGGTGTCGCCAACGGCGCCCACCACATGCACGACTACGTGGGCAACCAGGCCAACGACGCCTTCGCCAGCGACGACGACCTCGCCAACGGCGAGACGACCTGTGTGAACCAGGCCGACAAGTCGACGTACTACTGGCCGGTGCTGCGGCTGCAGAACGGGCAGCAGGAGAACGACGCCGACGCCGACGGCGGCGGCAAGGACCAGAACGTCGGCGAGATCCAGACGCCGTCCCAGGTCACGCTGAACTTCGTCGGCAACCCGCGCTCCAAGGTGACGGCCATGCCGCGGTTCCTGCGGATCATCACCGGCGACGCCAAGGCGTTCGTCAACGGTGACGCGAACGCGAACGCGTCGTGGAGCTGCACCGGGTTCGAGAACCGCCAGCTGAAGGACAAGTACCCGATCTGCCCCGAGGGCAGCCAGGTGGTGCGGTCGTTCAAGTTCCAGAGCTGCTGGGACGGTCAGAACACCGACAGCGCCAACCACCGCACCCATGTCGCCTTCGCCCAGGCGAACGGCGCCTGCCCCAACGGCTTCCGGGCCATTCCGCAGCTCGTGCAGCGCATCGTCTACGACGTGCCGCCGCCGGTCTTCGACGGGGCGAACCCGAGCGTCTTCGCGGTCGACTCCTTCCCGGAGCAGCTGCACAAGCCCATCACCGACCACGGCGACTTCATCAACGTCTTCGACGAGAACCTGATGAACAAGATGGTGAGCTGCATCAACGGCGGACGCAAGTGCCGCTGACCGCTCGCTGAGCCGGCGCCGGACCCCGGACTCCCCGCCCGAGTCCCGGGGTTCGGCGCCTCCTTCCGCCGAACCCCGCCCCTCCCCCTCCCCCATGCCTGCGCGGCCTGCTCAGTGATGGCCGGAGTGCTCGTCCTCGTTCCCCCCACTGCCGGCACTGCTCCCCGAGTGCCCGCCATGCGAGGCACCGCTCTCCACGGCCCCGCCGAGCCGGCCGCGCAGTGCCGTCACGACCTTCTCGTCGCCGACCGCCACCCACTTCCTGCCGACGAGGTACGAGCCGCCGTAGTCGTTGGCCTCGTTGATCCACTCGCGCTGACCGCGGTCGGTGGCGAAGGTGGCGAGGACGTACTTGCCGTCCTTCGTCGCGCAGTTCGCCTGCCGCAGTTCCTTCGCGTCCGTCTGGATGTTCGGCTCGCACTCGGCCTGCTTCGCCAGTTCCTCCAGGCTCCCGGTCGCCGTCCTCGGCACGTCGGGGGCCTCGTCCGCGTCCCCGCCGCAGGCGGTGAGGGCCATGGCCGCCGTCAGCGCCAACGCGGCCAGGGCCATCGGAGTGGTGGTTCGAGCTCGTTGCGTACTCATCGGGCCATCGTGCCCGGTCGGCGCCCCGGTGGGCAGAGGAACGAGGGGTAACGTGCCGCACGTCGCACCCGCACCAGCTGTCCCATGTGCACCAGGGAGAAGCCGCCGCCATGCCCGCGATCCCCGCGACCACCGTCGCCAATCTGCGCGACCTCGGCCCGACCCCGCTCATGGGCGGCCGCATCGTGCGGCCGGGGCTGCTGCTGCGGTCCGGGCAGCTGGACCGGCTGGACACCGCGGCGGACCCGGCGGTGGCGGCCCTGGGCGTCCGGACCGTCTTCGACTTCCGCACGGAGGCGGAGCGCCGGGCCCGGCCCGACCGCCTTCCGCCGGGCACCCGGGTGCTGGCGGCCGACGTGCTGGCGGACTTCCTGGCCTCCGGCACGGTGCCCGCGGCCGCACGGCTGCGGGAGGTCCTGGGCGACCCGGCGGCCGCCGAGCGGGAGCTGGGCGGAGGCCGGGCGCACGCCCTGTTCGCCGACACCTACCGGGCCCTCGTCTCCACGGAGTCCGCCAGGCACGGCTACGGGGCGTTCCTGGAGGCCCTGGCCGAGCCGGACGCCGGGACGCTGCTGTTCCACTGCACGGCGGGCAAGGACCGCACGGGCTGGGCCGCGGCCGTGGTGCTGGGCCTGCTCGGCGCGGACGAGGACACCGTGATGGCGGAGTACCTCTCCGTGAACCGGGCGGTCCGCCAGGCGTTCGCACCGCTCGTGGAGGGTTTCACCGCCCAGGGCGGCGACCCGGAGATCGCGCTCACCCTCATCGGTGTGACACCGGACTACCTGGCCGCCGCCCGGGACGAGGTGACCAGGCTCCACGGCTCGCTGGAGCGATACGTGAGGGACGGCCTCGGAGTGGGCGACGAGACCGTGGCACGGATCCGCGCCCGTCTCACCGGGCCTGCCGACCGGGGCTGGTGACTATCGCAGTATTCGCTCGTTCTGCTGAAGGTGAGCACCCAGGAACTCGCCCCCGCCGCCGTCGACGTGGAGCAGGCCGAGGCCGCGCTCGTGGAGCACTATCCGCGTCTGGTGCGGACCGCCTACCTCGTTCTGCCGCCCTCCCTCGGCCGCAACCGCCGTGTGCTGACCGCTCACTGGATCGTGCAGCGCTCCCTGCCGCGCGGCCGTGCGGCCCGGCTTCCGCAGGCCGGTGGGGCACGGGTGCCGGCGCCGCGCGGAACGGCCGCGCCGGGGTACGCGTTCGTCCGCGGGCGGGTGCTGCGGCAGGCGCTGGACGCGGGTCTCCCGCTGCGGCGGCGGGCCTGGCCGAAGCGTGTGCAGTTCCCGCCGCTGCTGCCCCAGGTGTGGGGGCTGCGGTTGTTCCCGCGCTCCGGCGGCGCCGATGAACTCGCCCTGGACCAGGGGCTGTCCGCGCTGTCCGGGGCCGCGCGTGCCGCATACGCGCTGCGCGCCCTGGAGGGGCTGACGGATGCCGCGGTGCGGCAGGTACTGAGCGGCGCCGGGGTGGCCGACCCGCACGCGGCGCTCGCGGCGGCGGACGGGCTCCGCACCCCGGAGGGCAGGACCGCGGTCGATCTGCTGGAGTCCCCCGAGTTCGACCCCTGCTCGCTGCAGGCCCGGCCGACCGATCTGATGCGCCGCCGGCGGCATGCGAAGGCCGCGCTGGCGGCGGCCGCGGCCGTGCTGGTGTCCGGCACACTGCTGAGCCTGCCCGGAGAGGGCTGGGCACCGGCGGAGGCGGCCGCTCCGCTGTACGCGCGCCACCCGGCCGCCGAGGCGGCGCTGGACCCGGCACGGCTGCAGCGGATCGGCGCTCAGGCCTGGCGGAGCTCCAGCCGCACGGACTTCTCCGTGTGGCCCGCCCGGGGCTCGCTGACCGGGGACCGCGCACTGCTGCGCAGGGCGCTCGCCGTCTGGGCGCGGCCCGGTGCGACGGTGCAGGTGTCCGCGACACCCGGCACCCCGCCGGGTCCGCCGATGGGGGCGCCACAGCTGCTGTTCGCGGGCGAGGTGGGCCGGGCCCGGGTGGTGGTGTTCCACGACGGGCTGCGTGTTGTGCGGTACGCGGAGCCGGACGGGGGCGCGAGCGGCGGCCCGGCGCTGGACCTCGCCCGGACCGACGCGGCGGACGCGGCCACCGCCGGGGCGCTGCTGGTCGGCCGGGGCAGCGGCGGTGTCCGCTACCTGACGGCACCCTGGGTGAGCGGGGCCTCGGCACGGGATCTGCTCGATCCGGACGCGGAGCCCCGGACACTGCGGCGCGACGCGCACGGGGTGACCGAGGTGCTGCCGAGCCCGGCCGCGGCCCGCGAGTGCCGGGCGTGGCCCGCGCTGGAGCTGTCCGGCGGCGGCGCCCGGCGGCTGGTCACCGATCTCGGCGAGATCGTTCCGGCCCGGCTGACCTGGGGTCCTCCGCTGTCCGTCGGCGATGTCCCCGAAGCTCCCGAGGAGGCCCGCACCGCCTGGGCGCGCACGGCCTGTCTGCTGCCCACGATGCGCTCGAACGGGGTGCGGGAGGTCAACGCCTGGCGGTACACGCGTCAGTGGCTGCCGGAGGGGAACGGCAGGGCAGCCTGGGTGTGCACCCGCGCCGAGACCTGGCGCGGCGCGGGCGGCCGGGTGCTCGCCCAGTTCCAGCCGCCGCAGTCGGGCCCGGCGGCCCGGTCGACCGGTGTGGTGGTGGCCCGCTCCGAGGTGTCCCCCGCGTGCGGACCGCGGGACCCGCGGGTGCTGGCGGGCGTGCTGTGGAAGTCCCGCACGGGCCAGTGGTACGTGCTGGCCGCGGGTAGTGAGGACGTCACCTCCGTACGTGCTTCCGGCGGGGTCACCGGCAGCGCGGGGGGCAACCACCTCGTCGTGCCGGCGCGCCAGGGGGTGCGGGTGGAGCTCGACGGCAGGCTCGCGGACGGATCCCGGATGCGTGCCCTGCGCTGAACGGCGCCCGGACCACGGAGCCCGGACGGGACGGGTGGGCCCGATGCGCCCGGAGCCGAGCGGCTCAGGGCAGCAGCAGCCAGTCCGCCGCAAGGGCCGCCGCCAGGCCCGCGCCCAGCAGATACGTGCCCAGCCGGGTGCGGCCGTGGCGGCTGAGCTCGATGACAACTCCGCACAGGATCATGGCCAGTCCGTACGCCCCGACCACGAGGACCGACGTGCGACTGGCCAGCCGCACCGCCAGGACCGCACCGAGCGCCACGAGCACGAGGGACGCCGCGGCGATCCGGAGCGTCCGCGCCTGGCGGGGGGTCATGCGTCCCGGCGCGGGCGCCGGCCCGTCCGCGGATACGGGCCCGTCCACCGCGGGCACTCCCGTCGGCGCGGGCGCGTCCACGAGCGCGGGCGCGTCCGAAGGTGCCGGGGACTCCGCGGGTGTCTCCTGGTCAGAAGCGGTCATGTTCCGGAAGCCTAACGGCCGAGCGGCGGACGGCGTCCGAAGCCCGGCCGTTAGGCTGTTCGCATGACGACCGGGGTTCGCCGCAGGATGGGCGTCGAAGAGCGCAGGCAGCAGCTGATCGGAGTGGCGCTGGAGCTGTTCAGCCACCGCTCCCCCGACGAGGTGTCGATCGACGAGATCGCCGCCGCCGCGGGTATCTCGCGCCCGCTGGTCTACCACTACTTCCCCGGCAAGCAGAGCCTGTACGAGGCCGCGCTGCGGCGCGCGGCGGAGGACCTCGCCCACCGTTTCTCGGAGCGGCACGAAGGGCCGCTCGGCGGACGGCTGCTGAGGGTGATGCGCCGGTTCTTCGACTTCGTCGACGAGCACGGGCCGGGCTTCTCGGCGCTGATGCGGGGCGGCCCCGCGGCGGGCACCGGCACCACCAGCGCGGTGATAGACGGGGTCCGCCAGGCGGCCTACGAGCAGATCATGGCCCATCTCGGTGTCACCGACCCGGCGCCACGGCTGCGGCTGGTGGTGCGGTCCTGGGTGTCGCTGGCCGAGTCCACCGCGCTGATCTGGCTGGACGGCCGGGAGATACCGCGAGCGGAGTTGGAGCTCCAACTGGTCCACGACTTCGCGGCGCTGGTGGCGGTGCCCGCGGCGTACGACCCGGACATGGCTGCCGTGCTGGAGCGCATCATGCGGGACGAGCCGGCCGACGGGCCCTTCGGGGACCTCGTCGGCCGGCTCGTGGCCCTCGTGCCGCAGGCACCGTCCCCGGCACCCGCGGCACGGGTTCCGCAGCAGCGCGCCTGAGCCCCGAGGGCCCCGCCGCGCCGCCGCGCGTCAGCCGCGGGTGAAGACGGCGACGGTGCGTCCCGGCACCGCGAAGGAGCCGGTGGCGCCGTCGTACGACGCGGACTTGACCACCGGGTCGGCGCCCCCGGCCTGGACCGGGTGCAGCCGGTGGGACGTGCCCGCGAGGGCGCCGATCCGCTGGGTCCGGCGGTCCGGAGTGGCGTTGAACACCACGACCAGACCGCCCAGGCGCATGGTGATCACCCCCGGTGTCTCGTCCGTGCCCGACAGCGGGAACGAGAGCGCCGACTGCACCTCGTCCGCCGAGCCGAGTCCGAACTCCTTCTCGGTCGTGCGGATCCTCAGCAGATCGCGGTAGGCGGCCGAGGTGCCGGTGATCTCCGCGCAGCCGGGCTTCAGCGTGGGCGCGGTCAGCAGCGGCTTGGCGTACGGCCACTTGGTCTTGTTGTCGGCGGCCGGCGGCAGGCCGCGGCCGAAGCCGTTGCCGTCGCGGCAGTCCCAGTGGACGGGGTTGAACCAGTCACCGCTGTCGTAGGAGTTGCGGTCGAGCGACTTCGACCGGAGGAGGTCGGTGCCGGCCTGGGACAGCGCGGGCCCCTGGGAGAGCGCGGCCGTCGCCATCGCCAGGACCTGCATCCGGGCGCGGTCGGCCGCGGGGACGGACGGCGGCAGCTTGAACGCGAGCGCGTCGTAGAGCGTCTCGTTGTCGTGGGCGTCCGCGTAGGCGAGGGCGTCCCCGGGTGCCGCCGCGTAGCCCGCCGGGGAGCCGTTGTAGTCCACCTCGGAGCCCTTGACCGCGCGGCCCCGGGTGTCGGTGAAGGTGTACGACGCCAGGTTGCCGGACAGCCCGACCTTGATCAGGTCCTGGTAGTGCAGCAGCCGGGCCCTCTGCTCGGCCGGGGTGCCGTTGGCCTCGGAGGCGTTGGGCTCGGTGAACAGACCGGAGGCGAAGCCCTGGACGCCTGGGTCCTCGTCGAACGGGCCGCCGCCGCGGACCGCGTCCCGCGCCCGGTCGGAGAAGGTGGCGATCCCCGTGCCGGCCATGTTCCTCTGGGTGGCCTGGACGAACCGGGCGTCGTCCGCGATCTCGCCGAAGTTCCAGCCCTCCCCGTACAGGACGATCTTCTTCCCGTCGACGCCGTCCTTCCCGACGGTGAGCGCGTCGAGAGCCTTGCGGACGGCGAGCATGTTCGCCTTCGGGTGGTGACCCATCAGGTCGAACCGGAAGCCGTCGACCTTGTAGTCCTTCGCCCAGGTGACGACCGAGTCCACGACGAGCTTGCCCATCATGGTGTTCTCGGGCGCGGTGTTGGCGCAGCAGGTGGACGTGGCCACCGAACCGTCGTCGAGGAGCCGCTGGTAGTAGCCGGGGACGATCCGGTCCAGCACGGACTTCTCCGACTGGCCGCTCGCGACGGTGTGGTTGTAGACGACGTCCATGACGGTGCGCAGTCCGGCACCGTTCAGGCCCTGCACCATCCGCCGGAACTCGACCGTGCGGCGCGTGCCCTCGGGATCGGAGGCGTAGGAGCCCTCCGGGACGGTGTAGTGCAGCGGGTCGTAGCCCCAGTTGTAGGCGTCCTTCGCCGCCGCCTTCGCGACGCAGGCCTGCTGCTCCGCGGAGTCCGGCGCATACGCCTTCAGGTCGCAGTCCGGCACGGACTGGTCCGACTTCCTCTCCGGGACGGTGCCGATGTCGAAGACGGGAAGCAGATGCACGTAGGAGGTGCCGCTCCTCGCGAGCGACGCCAGGTGCTTCATCCCGTCCGACTCACGCTCGGTGAGGGCGAGGTAGCCGCCCTTGTTCCTCGCGGTGCGGTCGGCGACCGAGAAGTCGCGGACGTGCAGCTCCTGGATCTGGGCGTCCTTCAGCGGCACGGCGGCCGGCTTGCGCAGCGTGGACCAGCCCTCGGGCGCGAGCTTCGGGTCGGCGAGGTCGACGACGAGACTGCGGGCCGAGTCCGTGGTGAGGGCGGTGGAGTACGGGTCGGTGACCCTGTTGGTGACCACCTTCCGCACACTGGGCGCCCAGACCGTCACGGCGTACCGGTAGGGCTTTCCCCGCCAGCTCGCCGGGCCGGTGACCGTCCAGACGCCGGAGGCGTCGTCGCGGCGCATCGGGACGGTCTTCCCGTCCAGTTCGAGGGCGACCCTGCGCGCGGTGGGGGCCCACACGGAAAGCGTCGGGCGTCCCTTGCGGAACACCGGTCCGAGCGCGGCCTTCTGCGCCTTGCCCGCGTAAAGGTCGTCGAGGACGCCCGGGATCTGCACTCCGGTCGCGGAGAGCAGGGCACCGGCCGCGTTGCGCTGGGTGGCGATCAGCTGGCCGCGCAGCGCGTCCTCGACCCGGTCGCGGTCGCGCGGGTCGACGGTGAAGGCGGGGAAGTCCTTCAGGTGCGGGTACTTCGCCTTCTGGGCGCCGGTCAGTGCGGACGGGTTCAGCCGCAGCCACCGCCCCTCGTCGCTGAGTGCGCCGTCGACGATTTCGATGCCGCCGCCGGGTGCGTACACGAGTTGCCGGCTGGTGGCGCCGGTGGCCTTCACCTTCCACACGACGGTGTCGCGGTCGATGAACTGCGCCTCGGCCTTCGACAGATCGGGCGCGGGCGCACCGCCGCTCATCGGCAGCAGGTACTTCGGCTGCCCGGCGAGCATCCACACCTCGCGGCCGTGGCTGGCGAACGACAGCGACTGGTCGGTCGGCAGGTCCTTCTCGTCGCCCTTGTGGACGATGTAGCTGAGCGACGTGGCGCCCTCGGCGAGCGGGACCTCGAAGGTGACACCGTACGCGTCCTTCCGGACCGGCATCAGCGGCTTCGACCAGTCGGTGGGCTCGGCGGCACCGGTCCAGGTGTGCAGGCCCCAGCCGTCGTAGTCGCCTCCCCCGGAGCCTCCCGCCTGGGAGGTGCCCCCAGGCCGGTGGTAGTGCAGCACGGCCTTCTTCGGGTCCTGCGGCGGGCGGGCGCCGTCGGGAGCGGTGTCGGACTGGCCGTCCTGGCCCTGCGTGATCCAGACCTCGCCGGTGCGGCCGAGGTCGATGGTGCGCTGCGGCCCGTCGGGGGCGCCGTCCTCCTCGACGGTGTACGAGAGGGCCGACGTACCCTCGGGGACCTTGACCCAGGCGAAGGCGCCCCAGGCGTCGCGGCCGGTGAACGCGGCCGTGGTCCCGGCGGCCTTCAGCCGCACGCCGTCGTAGTCTCCCCCGGAGCCTTCGGCCTGGGAGGTACCCCCACCGGCGCGCTTGTAGTGGACGACCGCGTGGGTGCGCTCGACGGCCGTGGGTTTCTCGGGCGGCGGGACCCGGCCGGCCGTGGTGGCGGCGAGGGCACTCGCGGTGCGGCCGACACTGTCGACGACGACCGCCTTGTAGCGCAGGGGCGTGCCGGCGGGCGCCGTGATGTGCTGGGTGACCGTGTACGGGGCGTGGTCGGCGGTGCCGAGGGTGCGCCACTTGCCGTTGCCCACCTGCGCTGCGAAGACGACCCGGTTGAGCTGTCCGCCGCGGACGTCGGCGGAGATCTCCACGGTGCCGGTCGCCCCGGCGGCGGGGGCCCTCAGGGTCAGGGACGGCTTCGCGGCGGGGGGCGCGAGGGGCCCGGTCGCGCGCAGCACCAGCGCCGACAGCGCGGGCACGGTGACGGTGACCCGGCCGCCGGTGGCGTGCACGGTGCCGGAACCGCCGTACAGGGCCCGGAACTCCGCCGAGTCCACGGGCACGGTCACGGTCTTCTCGGTGGTGGCGTTGTTGACGGCCACCAGGTACTCGACGGCTCCCGCGCGCTTCGTCGCGTCCGTCCGGGAGAAGGCGTAGACGGAGTCCTTCGCGTAGCGCTCCTGCTGGACGCCGTCACGCAGCGCCGGGTGCTCGCGGGTGAGCTTCGACAGCGCGGCTATCGAGCGGTAGACGGGGTGCCCGGTGTCGTACGCGTCTTCGGCGTGGGTGCGGTCCGTGCCGAGCTGGTCGTCGTCGAGGTAGTCAGCGGTCTTCGACGCGAACAGGGTCTGGCGGGCGTCCTTGTCGCCGCCCGCGCCGGTGAAGCCCTGCTCGTCGCCGTAGTAGACGACCGGGTTGCCCCGGCTGAGGAACATCAGCTCGTTGGCGAGACGGGCCCGCTTCAGCAGTTCGGCGTCACCGGCCCCGGGGTTGTCCTGCTTCAGGAAGGTGCCAATGCGGCCCATGTCGTGGTTGCCGAGGAAGGTCACCTGCTCGTAGGCGTTGGCCTTGTCGGTGGTGTACCGGTAGTCGTCGGCGAAGACCTCGGCGAGCCGGCCGGCGCCGGCGCCCTGCGAGGCGTAGGCGCGGGCCGCGTCCTGGAAGGGGAAGTCGAGGGTCGAGTCGAGCCGGCCCCGGGTGACGTACGGCGACGTCACGGCGGTGTCGGCGGAGTAGACCTCGCCGAACATGAAGAAGTCCTCACGGCCCCGCTTGGCCGCGTAGGCGTCCAGCGCGGTCGCCCACTGGGTCCAGAAGTCCAGGTCGACGTGCTTGACCGTGTCGATCCGGAAGCCGTCTATCCGGAAGTCGCGGACCCACTTCTCGTAGATCCGCTTCATGCCCTCGACGACCTCGGGCCGCTCGGTCCACAGGTCGTCCAGTCCGACGAAGTCGCCGTACTCGGCGCTCTCCCCGGCCCAGGTGGAGTCGCCCCGGTTGTGGTACATCGTCGGGTCGTTGAGCCATGCCGGGACCTTGGTGACGGCGCCCTCGCCCTTGACCGGGGTGTACGGGAAGGAGTCGGCGTCGACCGCGCCGCGCGGGATCCCGTCGCGGTCGTCGAACGGGCGGCCGCTCCTGTCGAGGTACGGGTGGGAGCCCTTGGGGCGGTAGCCGTAGGCCTTCTCGGCGTAGTCCACGGTGTCGGCGGTGTGGTTGGTGATGACGTCGAAGAAGACCTTCATGCCCTTGGCATGGGCCTTGTCGATCAGCGTCTCCAGGTCCCGGTTGCTGCCGAAGTGCGGGTCGACCTGGGTGAAGTCGGTGATCCAGTAGCCGTGGTAGCCCGCCGACGCGTCCTTGCCGCTGCCCTGTACGGGGCGGTTCTTGAAGATGGGCGCGAGCCAGATGGCGGTCGTACCGAGGCCCTTGACGTAGTCCAGGCGCTTGGTGAGTCCCTTGAGGTCGCCGCCCTGGTAGAAGCCCTTGTCGGTGGGGTCGTAGCCGGTCTCCAGGCGTGAACCGGTCAGTCCTCCGCGGTCGTTGGCGCGCTCGCCGTTCGCGAACCGGTCCGGTAGCACGAAGTAGAACTGTTCGCGGGTGAGATCGTGCCGGGCGGGCTGCGCGGCGAGCCGCGCGTCGGACGGTGGGGCGGGCGGCTTCGCCGCGGCGGCGGGCGCGAGTGCGGCGCACACGGCGACGGCCAGGCCGGCCGCCACCGTTCTGCGCCGGGCGCGCGAGGGGGGTGTCACGAGGGTTCTCCTCACTGGTCTGGACTCGTCGGAACTCGTGTCGGAACGCATCGGTACTCGTCGGGACACGTCTGTGCCCGTGGGCTCATGGGCTGCTCATGGGCCCGTGACCCGTGACTCGCGGCTGTGGCCTGCGGATCGTGGTTCGTGGCCTGCGGATCGTGCTTGGTGGCCCGCGGATCGTGGCACGTGACTCGCGGCACGTGGACCCTGGCCCATGGCACGTGAATCGTGGCCCGTGGACCGTGGCACGTGGACCGTGGACCGTGACTCGCGGCCTGCGGATCGTGCTTGGTGGCCCGCGGATCGTGGCACGTGACTCGCGGCCCGTGGACCGTGGACCGTGGGGCTCCTCGGGCCTGGTCGGGGCTCCTCGGGCCTGGTCGGGATCGGAAGGCCGTGCGCCGAGGGCCGTGGATCTCGCCCGCACCGCCCGGCGGGTCGTGCCCGGCCGGGTCCGGGCGAGCACGACCATGGCAGGTCCGGGCGAGCACGACCGTGCGCCCCCAGGGGCCCGGACGGGCGGCGGGACGTTCACCGGCGGCCTCGCCCACCCGGCCCGGATCTCAGGACCGCCAGGAGTCGTCGAGACTCACCCTGCCGGTCGGCGGGACCGTCGCCGTGCGGTTCGCACCGGTCTCCCAGGTGACGTTGCCCGCGGCGTCCTTGCGCAGGTACTTGTACTCGAAGGAGGTGCCGGCGGGCAGGCCGGCGTCGAGCTTCCACACGGGGTAGGCCGCCGGGTCGAGCTTGAGGGCGCTGCCGGTGTTCCAGTTGCCGAGGGCGGTCTGGTTGCCGGTGACGTAGATGTTCTGGCCGGGCACGGTCGTGGCGTTGACCGCGAACGAGGCGCCGGAGGCGGACGATCCGCCGCCGCAGTTCCTCGCGCCGACGTGCAGCGCGACGGCGGTGTTCGGGCCGAGGGTCCGGGTGAACTGGCCGGCGCCGTTCACCGTGACGCCCGTGCCCGACTGGACGTCGCAGTAGTCGCCGGCCGGAAGGGAGGTCTGGAAGGTGCGGGTCAGCGCCGAGGTCTCGTGGTTGACGGCCACGTACGCCTTGTCGCCCCGGCCGAACGCGATCGCGTCGGCGCCGTTGTCCCACCAGTTCGTGACGCCCTGACCGCGCGCGACGTTCCGGAAGGCGACCATGGAGGAGATCTCGCGCCAGGCGTGCTGGCACTTCCAGCCGTCGCTGTAGCAGGCGTTCACCGTGCCGCCGTTGGGCGGGCCCGCGTCCTTGTCGGACCACTCGTAGCCGGAGTGGACGTCCGGCGCGCCGTACGGCCAGGCCAGCATGAACACGTTCGCCAGCGTGTAGTCGGCGCCGTTCTTGTAGGTGAGGGTGTCGCCGCCGCGCTCGGTGTCGTGGTTGTCGACGAAGACGGCGGACTTGCCGCTCGTCATGTAGCCCCAGCCCTCGCCGAAGTTCCTCAGGTACGCCAGGTTCTCGTTGAGGAAGACCCGCTTGAGGTCGCGGGCGTAGCGGAACTCCTGCACGTCGCCGTTGCCCAGGTACTCGTCGGGCTGGACGGCCTCACCGGCGCCGTGTATGGCCTCCTGCTTCCAGTAGGCGGCCGGATTGCCGAGCCTCGCCTTGATCGCGGCCAGGTCCCCGGCCGGCATGTGCTTGGCGGCGTCGACGCGGAAGCCGTCGACGCCGAGCGACAGCAGATCGTTCATGTAGCCCGCGATCCTGTCGCGGACGTACTCCTCGCCGGTGTCGAGGTCCGCGAGCCCGACGAGTTCGCAGTTCTGGACATTGGCGCGGTCCCGGTAGTCGGTGATCTGCGCGGTGCAGTCGTCCATGTCCGGGGCCGAGTACAGGCCGGGGTAGCCGTACTTGGTGTACGACGAGCCGCCCGTACCCGTGCCGTTCCCGGCGGCCATGTGGTTGATGACGGTGTCGACGACGACCTTGACGCCCGCCGCGTGGCAGGCGTCGACCATGCTCGTGAAGGCGGCGCGGTCGCCCAGCCGCCCCGCGATCCGGTAGCTGACGGGCTGGTAGGACGTCCACCACTGCCCGCCCGGTATGTGCTCCTGGGGTGGGGAGACCTGGACGTATCCGTAGCCGGCCGGACCCAGGGTGCCGGTGCACGCCTGCGCGACCGAGTCGAAGCGCCATTCGAAGAGGACGGCGGTGACGTCCTTGGTGCCGGGCTGGGCCGCCTGCGCTGCCCCGGGTGGCGCGATCACCGCGGCTGCCGTGCCCGCCACGACGGCGAGCGCGGCAGCCAGAGATCTGCTGGCCATGTGCTTCCTCCTGCGGCTCAGGAAGGGAGGTGGGAGGTGGTGAACGGGGGCCTGGGGTGGGGGTGTTGAAGGTTCTTGCTGCAAAACTGAAAGGACCCTCCGCGCAGGTGACGGTAGGCCCGAACGATTGCCCGGTCAACCGTTCGGACACATCCGGGAAACACGGACGCCATCTGCCTGCAAGGTTTTTCACCCTGCGGGCAGATGGCGTGACGGCCTTCCCTGACGACCAGTCAGCTCCGCGCCCTCGCCGTCGAGCCGCGTACCACCAGCTCCGGCTGGAAGACGTACTCGGTGCTGGGCACGGGGTTCCCGCGGATCTCCTCCAGCAGCGCGCCGACCGCCGCCGACGCCATGGCCTGGACCGGCTGCCGCACGGTCGTCAGCGGCGGGTCGGTGAAGGGGATGAGCGGCGAGTCGTCGTACCCGACCACCGACACGTCGCCCGGCACGTCCAGGCCGCGCTCGCGCGCCGCCCGGATCACCCCGAGCGCCATCATGTCGCTGCCGCAGACGATTCCGGTGCAGCCCGCGTCGAGGAGTTCGGCGGCGGCGGCGTGCCCGCCCTCGACGCTGAACAGGGTGTGCCGGACGTACCGTTCGGCATCCGGTCCGGCCGCCGCCAGGAAGCCCTCCGTCTTCCTCCGCGACGGCACGTAGCGCACCGGCCCGACCGCGAGCCCGACGCGCTCGTGGCCGAGCTCGGCGAGATGGCGCACGGCCATGCCCGCGGCCATGTGGTCGTCGGGCGAGACGAACGGCGCCGAGACCTGCTCGTTCCAGCCGTTGACGAGCACGAACGGGATCCGGCGCGCGGCCAGTTCGGCGTAGCGCCCCTGGTCCGCCGCCGTGTCCGCGTGGAGCCCCGAGAGGAAGACGATGCCGTCGACACCGCTCTCCTCCAGCTGCTCCACGAGCTCGTCCTCGCTGGCCCCGCCGGGCTGCTGGCAGCACAGCACCGGTGTGTAGCCGTGCCCGGCCAGCACCTGCTCGATGACCTGGGCGAACGCCGGGAAGATCGGGTTGGTGAGCTCGGGCACCACCAGGCCGACCAGTCCCGCGCTGCGCCGCCGCAGCCGGACCGGGCGCTCGTAGCCGAGGATGTCGAGCGCCGCGAGCACCCGGGTGCGGGTCGCCGCCGACACACCGGGCTTGCCGTTGAGGACACGGCTGACCGTGGCCTCGCTGACGTCGGCCTGCGCGGCGATGTCGGTGAGCCGGGGAGCTCCCGCCCCCGCGGTGCCCCTCGGCCTGGGGATCGTCACACCGTCCACCACGCCGTGGCGTCCGCGGACAGGACGGCGAAGCCGTCGTTCACCGCGACCGGCGCACTGGCCAGCAGGAGAGCGCCGGGTGCCGGGAGGCGGACCGGCGCGCCCGTGGTGTTGGTGGTGCAGACGAACCCGTCGCGGGACAGGGCGAGGACGCCGTCGGGTGCGTCGAGCCAGGTCACCGCTTCACCCGCGCCGAGGCCCGGGTGGTCGCGGCGCACGGCGAGGGCCGCCCGGTACAGCTCCAGGGTGGAGCCGGGCACCCCGGTCTGCGCCTCCACGCTGAGCTCGGCCCAGTCGGCCGGCTGCGGGAGCCAGCTGCCGCCGCTGCCGAAGCCGTACGAGGAGCCCTCGCGGGTCCAGGGGATCGGCACCCGGCAGCCGTCGCGGAAGCCGTCCTGGCCCTCCGCCCGCAAGAACGACGGGTCCTGGCGCACCTCGTCCGGCAGGTCCGTGACGTCCGGCAGGCCCAGCTCCTCACCCTGGTAGACGTACGCCGACCCCGGCAGGGCCAGCATCAGCAGCGTGGCGGCGCGGGCCCGGCGCAGGCCGAGCTCGCGGTCGCCCTGCTCGCGCAGTTGGGTGCCGAGGCCCGGCGGGTTGCCGAAGCGGGTGGCGTGCCGGGTGACGTCGTGGTTGGACAGCACCCAGGTGGTGGGCGCGCCGACCGGCCGCATCGCGGCGAGCGAGCCGTCGATGACCTCGCGCAGCTCCTTCGCGTCCCAGTTGGTGGTGAGGTACTGGAAGTTGAATGCCTGGTGCATCTCGTCGGGGCGGACGTACAGCGCGGTGCGCTCCACGGTCGGGGTCCACGCCTCGGCGACGAGGACGCGCTCGCCCTCGTACTCGTCGAGGATCCGCCGCCAGGAGCGGTAGATCTCGTGGACGCCGTCCTGGTCGAAGAACGGCATGACATCGTTTCCGAGCAGTCTCAGTTGCTCTCCGGAGCCGATGTCGGGCAGGCCGGGTGCCTTGACCAGGCCGTGGGCGACGTCGACGCGGAAGCCGTCGGCACCCAGGTCCAGCCAGAAGCGGAGGATGGAGCGGAACTCGTCCTGTACGGCCGGGTGCTCCCAGTTGAAGTCCGGCTGCTCGGGGGCGAAGAGGTGCAGGTACC
Source organism: Streptomyces marianii (assembly GCF_005795905.1). NCBI lineage: Bacteria > Bacillati > Actinomycetota > Actinomycetes > Kitasatosporales > Streptomycetaceae > Streptomyces > Streptomyces marianii. The sequence continues at coordinate 6,298,791 of NZ_VAWE01000001.1, read as the reverse complement.
ACTCGCCCGGCGAGCCGTCCGGGTTCACCGTCCGCGTCCAGGCCGGCCCGCCGAAGATCGACTCCCAGTCGTTGGGCGGCAGTTCACCGTCCTCGCCCTTGCCGGGCCGGAAGTGGAAGCGCTCGCGCAGCCGGGACCGGGGGCCCTCGCGCAGCGCCTGCCGGAACCAGTCGTGCTGGTCGGAGCAGTGGTTGGGCACGAGGTCGACGATGATCCGCAGGCCCAGTGCGTGGGCGCTGCGGATCAGCGCGTCGGCGTCGTGGAGCGTGCCGAACATCGGGTCGATGGCACGGTAGTCGGCGACGTCGTAGCCCGCGTCGGCCTGTGGGGAGGCGTAGAACGGGCTGAGCCAGACCGCGTCGACGCCGAGCTCCTTGAGGTACGGGAGCCTGCTGCGTATCCCGGCGAGATCGCCCATGCCGTCGCCGTTGCCGTCGGCGAAGCTGCGCGGATAGACCTGGTAGATCACCGCGTCCCGCCACCATGGCGCTGGCTCGGCACGGTGGCCGGACGTCGTCGCGGTGGCGGGGGCAGCGAGGTGCTGGGTCATTTCGTCCCTGGGATGGTGGTGGTTGGGGGGAACGTACGGCACGTGCGGGTCAGCCCTTGACGGCGCCCGCCGAAACGCCCGCGACCAGATGGCGCTGTGCGAAGAGGAAGACGATCGCGGCCGGGATGGCGATGAGCACGGAGGCCGCGGTCATCGGACCCCACTGGGCGCCGTACTGGTTGACGAACTTCTGCAGGCCCCCGGCGAGGGTCAGGTTCTCGTCGCCGACCATGAACGCGGAGGCGTAGGCCACCTCGCCCCAGGCGGTGATGAACGAGTAGAAGGCCGTCACCGCGATGCCGGGGCGGGCCAGCGGCATGATCAGCCGCCAGAAGGTGCCGAACGGGGTGAGCCCGTCGACCTGGCCCGACTCGTCGATCTCGCGCGGGATGGTGTCGAAGAAGCCCTTCATCATCCAGGCGCAGAAGGGCACCGCGATGGTGAGGTAGGTGATGACGAGACCCGCCGGCTCGTTGAGCAGGCCCAGTCCCGACATGATGTTGTAGATCGGCACGATCAGGACCGCGACCGGGAACATCTGGGTGATCAGCAGCGTCCACATCAGGCCCCGCTTGCCGGGGAAGCGGAAGCGGCTGACGGCGTAGCCGGTGGTGGCGGCCACGAAGACACCGAGGACCGTGGTGAGGCCGGCGACGAGGAGCGAGTTGCCGAACCAGGTCAGGAACTCGGTGTCCGCCAGCAGCTTCGTGTAGTTCTCGAGCGTCGTCTCCTTGACGAAGTCCGTGGTGGTCGCGTGGCTCGCCGGCTTCAGCGAGGTCAGCAGTACCCACAGCACCGGGAAGACGGCGATCACGGAGGTGACGAGCAGCGTGAGGTGCAGCGCGGTCGAGGCCAGCGGCGTGCGGCGGCCGCGCACCGGGGCGTTCGCCGGGACGTTGGTCGTGGTCACCAGGTTTCTCCCTGCTTGCGGAGGACGCGCTGGTAGACAGCGGCGAAGACCATCAGGAGGACGAGGATCAGCACGCCCCAGGTGGAGGACTGGGCGAAGTCGCGGGGGCTGATCTCGAACGAGAACTTGTACGCCTGGGTGACCAGGATCTGCGTGGCCTCTCCGGGACCGCCCCGGGTGAGCAGGAAGATCACCGGGAACATGTTGAAGGTCCAGATGGTGCTCAGCAGGACGACGGTGGTGGACACCGACCGCAGCCCGGGCATGGTGATGTTGCGGAACCGCTGCCAGGCGTTGGCGCCGTCCATCTCGGCGGCCTCGTACAGCTCGCCGGGGATGGACTGCAGTCCGCCGAGCAGGGCGACCATCATGAACGGGACGCCGAGCCAGACGTTCACGGCGATCACCGAGAACTTGGCCCAGGTCGGGTCGTTCAGCCACGGCACGGCATCGATGCCGCCGCCCGCGAGGAGCTTGTTGAGCAGGCCGTTGTCCTCGTTGTAGAGGAATCGCCAGGCGAAGACGGAGACGAAGCCGGGCACGGCCCACGGGAGGATCAGCATCATCCGGTAGAACGACCGGCCGGCGATCCTGCGGTTGAGGATGTTGGCGAGAGTGAGGCCCAGTCCGAAGGTGACGGCCACGCAGGAGACCGTCCACACCAGCGTCCATCCGAGGGTGTCCAGGAACTGGCTGCCGGTGAGCGCGTCGGCGTAGTTGTCGAGTCCCACGAATTCGTACGTAGCGGGGAGGTGGTTCACCCCGATCGACCGCTCGACGTTCCGCTCGTCGGCGTTCGTCAGCGACAGATAGACGCCGCGGACGAGCGGATAGCCGATGATCACCCCGATCACGATCACCACGGGGGCGACCATGGTCCAGGCGTACCAGTGCGTGGAGAGGGCGCGGCGGAGCTTGCCGGGCGCGCCTGCGGTGTCGCGGCGGCGGCCGCGGGCCCTCCCGGGCTCCGCGGCCTTCGCCACCGACTGGCCGCTGGTGTGGACAGCCATCGGTCGGTCTTCCTCTTCTCTTACTTCCAGTCCTTCAGGAGCTTGCGGTAGGCGTCGCCCGTCGCCTCGGCTCCCTTCTCCGGGGTGGTCTGGCCGGTGAGGACCTTGGTGTACTCGGTCACCAGCGGGGCGAAGAGGCTGCCGCCCTCGGGGATCCAGGGGCGCTCGACGGCCTTGTCGACGACCGGCTTGAAGAAGGCGACCATCTCGTTGCCGGAGACGGTGGGCTTGTCGTAGACCGAGGTGCGGGTCGGCAGGAGGCTGAGCTCCTTGGCGACCGTGGTCTGGGACTCGACCGAGGTCATGTACTCGACGAAGGCGTAGGAGGCCTCGAGGTTCTTGGAACCGGCGTAGACGGCGAGGTTGTGGCCGCCCTGCGGAGCGCCCTGGCCGTCGGAGCCCGCCGGGACCGGGACGATGCCGAGGTTGGCCTTGTCCTTGAACTCCTTGCCGCCGTACGTGTCGGTGACCGCCCACGGGCCGTTGATCATCATGGCGACCTTGCCTTCCTTGAAGGCGGTCTGCATGTTGTTCCAGCCGTCGGTGGCGTCGGTCTTCGCGGCGCCGGAGTCGACGAGGTCCTTGACGACCTTCATGGCCTTGACGCCGGCCGGGTTGTCGACGGTGATCTGCTTCTTCTCGGCGTCGACGAGGTTGCCGCCCTCGCCGTAGAGGAAGGACAGGAACCAGTACGCGTCGTCGCCGCGCAGGTAGAGGCCGGTCTTGCCGGTCTTGTCCTTGATCTTCTTGGAGACGGTCTTCAGCTCGGCGATCGAGGACGGCGGCTGGACGCCGGCCTCCTGGAAGATCTTCTTGTTGTAGAAGATGCCCATGGAGTCGATGACCTGCGGCACGGCGTAGGTCTTGTCGTTGTACTTCGTGGAGGCGGCGGCCTGCGGAAGGAAGTCCTTGTCCTCCTTGAGGGCGGAGGTGTCGTCCAGCGGGGCGAGGTAGCCGAGATCGGCGAACTCGGGGGTCCAGGCCACCTCGGAGCGGATCACGTCGGGGGCGCCGGAGCCGGACTGGGCGGCGTTCTTGAACTTGTTCTGCGCCTCACCGAAGGGCACGTTCACATAGTTGATCTTGACGTCGGGGTGCAGCTTGGTGAAGCCCTCGGCGAGCTTCTTGAAGACCTTGTCCTCGCTGCCGACGGTCGACGTGTCCCACCAGGTGACCGTGCCCGACAGCTTGCCCGAGGCGCTCTTGCCGCTCTCGGCGTCGTCCCCGCCGCACGCGGTCGCCGTGAGCGCCAGGCTCGCGACCAGAGCGGTGGCCGCTATGCCACGTCGCATGTGAACTCCTTCAACCTGGGCCGCTCCATCACGGCGCCGATTCGGTCAGGAACGTAACAAGGTTGAAAGAAGACCGAAAGACCTTGCGAGAGATTTCCGCAAGCAGCTGCGATCGTTACATCCACGTGTCCACACGGTTGCCGTTGTGCGCCTTGCCAACAGCGCCTGAACCCGCCCCTGCGCCTCCATGCGCCTGCGCAACCGCTTCCGCAAGAGATTGCAACGCTGTTACCTTCGAGACAGGTCGGCGTTGAGCCGGAAGGTCCGGAAGATCCGGAAGATCCGGAAGATCCGGAAGATCCGGAAGGTCGAGATATTCCAGAACATCCGGCACACACGGAACATCTGCAACACCCGGAACGCCCGGAACACCGAGAGACAGGCATCCGAAGGAGCGCCCATGACGCAGGAGCTCGGCACGACCACCACGCCGCAGGTCAGCACGGTCGCCCCGCCCAGGCGTCCCGGCCGGACCGGTGACTGGTGGCGGGACGCCGTGATCTACCAGGTGTACGTCCGCTCCTTCGCCGACAGCGACGGCGACGGCGTCGGCGACCTGCGCGGCATCCGCGACCGGCTCCCCCACCTCGCGGGACTCGGTGTGGACGCGGTCTGGCTGACCCCCTTCTACGCCTCGCCCCAGGCGGACGGCGGCTACGACGTCGCCGACTACCGCGCCGTCGATCCGCTCTTCGGCGCCCTCGACGACGCGGACGACCTGGTCCGGGAGGCCCACCGGCTCGGGCTGCGGGTGATCGTCGACATCGTCCCGAACCACACCTCGGACCAGCACCTGTGGTTCCGCTCCGCGCTGTCGGGCGGCCCGGAGCGCGCGTACTACCACTTCCGGCCCGGCAGGGGCGCGCACGGCGAACTGCCGCCCAACGACTGGGAGTCGGTCTTCGGCGGCCCGGCCTGGACCCGGACGGCGCACCCCGACGGCACCGGGGGCAGCTCCCGGCCGGAGGCCGGGGGAGAGTGGTACCTGCACCTCTTCGCCCCCGAGCAGCCCGATCTGAACTGGGAGCACCCCGAGGTGCGCGAGGAGTTCGACGCGGTGCTGCGCTTCTGGCTGGACCTGGGCGTCGACGGCTTCCGGATCGACGTCGCCCACGGGATGGTCAAGGCGGCCGGGCTGCCCGACATCGGGGCCCGGGAACAGGCCAAGATGATCGGCGCACAGGTGCTGCCGTTCTTCGACCAGGACGGCGTCCACGAGATCCACCGCTCCTGGCGGCGGCTGCTGGACGGCTACGGCGGCGAGCGCATCGGCGTGGCCGAGGCCTGGGCGCCGAGCCCGGAGCGGCTCGCTCTCTACGTACGCCCCGACGAGCTGCACCAGGCGTTCAACTTCCAGTTCCTGCGCTGCCCCTGGGACCCGGAGCGGATGCGGGAGGTCGTCGAGGCCTCGCTGGCGGCGACCGCGTCCGTCGGCGCACCCACCACCTGGGTGCTGTCCAACCACGACGTCCCCCGGCACACCACGCGCTACGGCGGGGGCCCGGTGGGCCTGCGCCGGGCCCGCGCCGCCACGCTGCTGATGCTGGCCCTGCCGGGTTCCGTGTACGTCTACCAGGGCGAGGAACTGGGCCTGCCCGAGGTCCTCGACCTGCCGGACGAGGTGCGCCAGGACCCGTCGTTCTTCCGGGCGGAGGGCCAGGACGGCTTCCGCGACGGCTGCCGGGTGCCGATCCCCTGGACCCGCGAGGGCTCCTCGTACGGCTTCGGCAGCGGCGGCAGCTGGCTCCCGCAGCCGGCCGACTGGGCCGAGCTCAGCGTGGAGGCGCAGACCGGGGTGCCCGGCTCCACCCTGGAGCTGTACCGGGCGGCCCTCGCCGTGCGCCGCGACCACCCGGGCCTCGGCGCGGGTGAAGCGGTGACCTGGCTCGACGCACCCGAGGGGGTGCTGGCCTTCGCCCGTGACGGGTTCGTCTGCACGACGAACACCCGCGGCACGGACGTGGGGCTCCCCGCCCCGGGGAGTCCGCTGCTGGCCTCCGCGACCCCCGAGTTCAGCGGCGGGACGGTCCGGCTGCCCGCCGACTCGACCGTCTGGTGGGCAATCTGACATGCGACCGGTACAGTCCAATCCCATGACCGCACGGCTTGCCGACATCGCAGCCCAGGCGGGGGTCAGCGAGGCGACGGTCAGCCGGGTGCTGAACGGCAAGCCGGGCGTTGCCTCGACCACCCGCGAATCAGTGCTCGCCGCACTCGACGTCCTCGGCTACGAGCGCCCGGTGAAGCTGCGCCGCCGCAGCGCCGGGCTCGTCGGGCTCATCACGCCCGAGTTGGAGAACCCCATATTCCCGGCCCTGGCCCAGGTCATCGGACAGGCGCTGACCCGTCAGGGCTACACCCCCGTGCTGGCCACCCAGACCCCCGGCGGCTCCACTGAGGACGAACTCACCGAAATGCTGGTGGACCGGGGCGTATCGGGCATCATCTTCGTCTCCGGGCTGCACGCCGACACCACGGCCGACATGCAGCGCTACGAGAAGCTGCGCGCCCAGGGCGTCCCCTTCGTCCTCGTCGACGGCTTCTCCCCGCAGGTGCGGGCTCCCTTCATCTCACCGGACGACCGTGCGGCGATGCAGCTGGCCGTGACCCATCTCGTCTCCCTCGGCCACACCCGTATCGGACTTGCCCTCGGGCCACGCCGCTTCGTGCCGGTCCTGCGGAAGATAGAGGGCTTCGTCAAGGCGGTCCGCGACCAGCTCGGCCTGAGCGAGCAGCAGATCGAGTCGGAGCTGATCCAGCACTCCCTCTACACCCTGGAGGGCGGCCAGGCCGCGGCGTCCGCGCTGATGGACCGCGGCTGCACGGCCGTGGTGTGCGCGAGCGACATGATGGCGCTCGGCGCGATCCGGGCAGCGCGGCAGCGCGGGCTCGAGGTGCCCGACGACATCTCGGTGGTCGGCTTCGACGACTCCCCGCTCATCGCCTTCACCGATCCGCCGCTGACGACGGTCCGCAAGCCCGTCCCCGCCATGGGGCAGGCCGCGGTCCGCACGCTGCTGGAGGAGATCGGCGGAACGCCCGCACCCCACAGCGAGTTCGTCTTCATGCCGGAACTGGTGGTACGCGGCTCGACCGCGGCGGGCCCTTTGCACGGTTCGCCCTGATCCGCCCCACCCGGTCGGCGGGCCTCTCGACCGGACCCCCGAGTTCCGCGACATACCAGGGAAGCACGGGGGATCCGACTAGTCCTCAGGAGGGACCGGGGGCCCTCCCGAACCCGACCGAAGGATGATCGGAGCGGGCGCACCCATCTGGCAGACTCTCGTCCTATGGGTGAAGCGACCGTGAAGACCTTGGAAGGCCGGACCGCGTCCCCGTCACCCATGGTGACCGAGGACGGCCCGGCCCCGGAGCAGGGCAGACTGCGCAGGCTGCGGTCGGTCAGGCGGCCCCGCATCTGGTTCGAGATCCTGCTCATCGCGGTCAGCTACTGGACGTACTCCCTCATCCGGAACGCCGTTCCCGAGCAGAAGGCCCAGGCCCTGCGGAACGCCGACTGGATCTGGGAGGCCGAGAACAGCCTCGGCATCGCCGTCGAGCAGACGGTCAACCACGCAGCCAACTCGGTGACATGGCTGATCGTGACGATGAACTACTACTACGCCACCCTGCACTTCGTCGTGACGATCGGCGTACTGGTGTGGCTCTACCGCCGGCACCCCGGCCGCTACGCCCCCACCCGCCTCGTCCTCTTCGCCACCACCGGTGTCGCCCTCGTCGGCTACTACCTCTACCCGCTGGCCCCGCCGCGGCTGATGAACGGCCAGAACTTCATCGACACCGTGCTGGTGCACCACACCTGGGGCTCCATGGCCTCGGGCAACCTGAAGACCATGTCCAACCAGTACGCGGCCATGCCGTCGATGCACATCGGCTGGTCGCTATGGTGCGGGCTGACCATCTTCGCGCTGGCGAAGGCGCCCTGGGGAAGGATCCTGGGTCTGTTGTACCCGACACTGACCCTCATAGTGATCGTGGCGACAGCCAACCACTTCTGGCTGGACGCCGTCGGCGGACTGCTCTGCCTCGGCTTCGGCTACGGCCTGTCCTACGCCTGGTACGGCTCCCTCCCGCACCGGCTGCCGCGCCATGTGCCGGCCCCGGCGCCCGGCGGCGCCGTACTCACGGCATAGCCGAACGCCCGGCACGGCGGGCGCCCGGAGCGACCGCACCTCCCGCGCCGCGGTTCGCCCGCCGCGGTTCGCACTGCGTGGTTGACCGCCCGGCGCGGTGCACACTGCGCGGTTCCGCCCGGCGGGGTTGAATGCCCGGCGACGCCGGGCCGACTCCCGTACTGCGGGCCGGTGCCGGCCCTCACGGTCCGTGGTGGCGGGACGCCCGCCCACGACCCCGTTCTCCCGGTACCCGCAGCCGGGCCGGTCGCGCGGCGCGCACGGAGCACGCCCGGAAGGCCGCGTCCCCGAAGCCGCGCCCTCCACCCGGACGCCGGGGCCCACGAACGCAGCCCGCCCGGCACCCGGACCGGACACAGGGGTCCGCGGAGGCGGCCTGCGCGGCGCCCTCCACCCCGCCCGGAGGACGAGACCCACGAACACAGCCTCCCCGGCACCCGGACCGGAGGACGGGGCCTGCGCGGCGCCCGGCGGACGCGGGTACCGCCGGCGCTCGGGAACCTCCGGCTACGCCCCGTAGAACAGCCGCTCCACCACCGCACGCGCCCGCCGCGTCGCACGGCGGTACTCGTCGACCATCTCCCCCACATGCCCCTGGCCGTACCCCAGGTAGCGGCCCACCGCGGCCAGTTCCTTCGCCTCCGAGGGGAAGGTGTCCCCCGCGCGGCCCCTGACCAGCATGACGCCGTTGCGGACCCGGGTCGCCAGCACCCACGCCTCGTCGAGGATCTCCGCGTCCTCCGGGGACAGGAGCCCCGCGTCCCGGGCGGCGGCGAGGGCGGAACGGGTGCGGGTCGTGCGCAGACCCGGTTCGGAGCAGCCGTGACGCATCTGCAGCAGTTGCACCGTCCACTCCACGTCGCTCAGGCCGCCGCGGCCCAGCTTGGTGTGGAGGGTCGGGTCGGCGCCGCGCGGCAGCCGTTCCGTCTCCATCCGGGCCTTGAGCCGGCGGATCTCCCGGACCTCCTCGCCCAGGCCGTCCGCCGGGTAGCGGAGTGGGTCGACCAGTTCGATGAAGCGGGCCCCCAGCTCCGCGTCACCCGCCATCGGCTCGGCACGCAGCAGGGCCTGGCTCTCCCAGACCAGCGACCAGCGACGGTAGTAGGCCGCGTATGACGCGAGCGTGCGCACCAGCGGGCCGTTGCGGCCCTCCGGGCGTAGATCGGCGTCGATCAGCAACGGTGGGTCGGAGCTGGGCAGTTGGAGCAGCCGCCGCATCTCCGCCACGACCGTCGCGGCGGCCTGGGCGGCCTCGTGCTCGTCGTCGCCGTCGCGGGGCTCGTGGACGAACAGCACATCCGCGTCGGAACCGTACGACAGTTCGTGTCCGCCGAAGCGGCCCATGCCGATGACCGCGAACCGAGTGGGGAGCTCGTCCCCCCACCGCTCGCGGACGACGGCGCGCAGCGCGCCGGCGATCGTGGCCGCGTTGAGGTCGGTGACGGCGTTGCCCACCCGGTCGACGAGCGCCCCCGGGTCCTGCTCGGCGGGGTTCTCCTCGGTGCCGTACGAGCCGATCAGGTCCGCCGCTGCGGTACGGAACAGCTCCCGCCGCCGCACCGCGCGGGCGGAGGCGACCGCCGCCTCCGCGCCGTCCGCGCGCCCGACCGCCGCGAGCACCTCCTGCTCCAGATGGTCGCGGCCCCGCGGCTTCAGCCCCTCGGGATCGCCGAGCAGCGCCACGGCCTCCGGGGCGCGCAGCAGCAGATCGGGGGCGAGCCGGCCGGCGGACAGCACCCGGGCGAGGTTCTCCGCGGCCGCCCCCTCGTCGCGCAGCAGCCGCAGGTACCAGGGCGTCTTGCCCAGCGCGTCCGACACCTGGCGGAAGCCCAGCAGGCCCGCGTCCGGATCGGCCGAGTCGGCGAACCAGCCGAGCAGCACCGGAAGCAGCGTCCGCTGGATCGCCGCCTTGCGCGAGACCCCGGACGACAGGGCCTCCAGATGCCGCAGGGCCGCGGCCGGATCGGCGTAGCCGAGCGCCTCCAGTCGTTGCCGCGCCGCCTGGGTGCTGAGCCGGGTCTCACCGGGCGCGAGCTGGGCGACCGCGTCCAGCAGGGGCCGGTAGAAGAGCTTCTCGTGCAGCCTGCGGACGACGGAGCCGTGCCGCCGCCACTCCTTGTCGAGCTCGGCCACCGGGTCGGCGCGCAGCCCCAGGGACCGCCCGAGGCGCCGCAGGTCCTCCTCGCCCTCCGGGACCAGGTGCGTACGGCGCAACCGGTACAGCTGGATCCGGTGCTCCATGGAGCGCAGGAAGCGGTACGCCTCGCCGAGCTGTGCCGCGTCCGCACGGCCCACGTACCCGCCCGCCGCGAGCGCCCGCAGCGCCTCCAGGGTGGAGCCGCTGCGCAGCGTGGGGTCGCTTCGCCCGTGGACGAGCTGCAGCAGCTGCACGGCGAACTCGACGTCCCGCAGCCCGCCCGGGCCGAGCTTCAGCTCGCGGTCTATGTGCGCGACGGGGATGTTGTCGACGACGCGGCGGCGCATCTTCTGCACGTCGGGCACGAAGTTCTCGCGCTCTGCGGCCTGCCAGACCAGCGGCGAGACGGCCTCGACGTACTCGGCGCCGAGATCCGGGTCCCCCGCCACCGGCCGCGCCTTGAGCAGCGCCTGGAACTCCCACGTCTTCGCCCAGCGCTGGTAGTAGGCGAGATGGCTGGAGAGGGTGCGCACCAGCGGGCCGTTGCGGCCCTCCGGCCGCAGATTGGCGTCGACGGGCCAGATCGCGCCCTCGACCGTGGTCTCCGAGCAGATCCGCATCAGGTGTGAGGCGAGCCGGGTCGCGGCCTTCACCGCCGTGGACTCGTCCACGGACTCGGAGGCCTGCTCCCCGACGAAGATCACGTCCACGTCGGAGACGTAGTTGAGCTCGTGACCGCCGCACTTCCCCATGGCGATCACCGCGAGCCGGCAGGCGGCGGCGTCCTCCGGGGCGTCGGTGCGGGCGATGGCGAGGGCCGCGCGCAGCGTCGCCGTCGCGAGGTCGGCCAGCTCCGCCGCGGTCTGCGCCACGTCGGTGGTGCCGCACACGTCGCGGGCGGCGATCGACAGCAGGCAGCGGCGGTAGGCGACGCGCAGCGACACCGGGTCGGTCGCCTCGGCGAGGCCCCGCTCGAAGTCGTCCACCCCGGGATGCAGATCGGACGCCTCGTACATCACCAGCGCCTGCCAGTCGTGCGGGTGCCGGGCCAGATGGTCGCCGAGCGCCTCCGAGGCACCCAGCACCCCGAGCAGCCGGTCGCGCAGCGGCTTCGCGGAGAGCAGCGTGTCCAGCAGTACCTGCCGCTCGTCCGGCTGCTGCGCCTCGACCAGGCGCACGAGTCCGCGCAGGGCCAGGTCGGGGTCGGCGGTGGCGCCGAGGGCGTCGAGGAGGACGGAGTCGGTGCGCACGGGCGCCATCTCGGGCAGGTCCAGCAGGCGCTCGGCCGCGGCGGGGTGGGTGAAGCCGTGTCGCAGCAGACGGGTGAAGGTACTGCTTCTGCGCCCCGGCACCGATGTCATCCCGCCGCCTCCGATCAAGGTCCGGATCCGGGTCCGAGCGTAGTCGCAGGGGCGCGGGAGCCGCGCCCCGGAGGGCGTCGCCGACGGTGCGGTTCCGTGATGTTCGCCATGTTCTTCGTGGTTCGTGCGGGACAACCCGTATTCCTGGAATCTCCGTCTTCCGTCGTGTCAGGGCACCGCGTGCCCGGACGGCACGAGCACGTTCACGAGGACCACCCGCGCCCGCGGGTCGCCGGTGCGCGGTCGGGCCCCGAATCGCCCGCAGGCCGCCCGGTGGCCGGCGGGCGCGCGTCCGCCCGCAGGACACCGGTGCCCCCGCGGGCACGTGCGCCCGGGCGGTCACCGGCCCCCACCGATCACGAAAGCACCGACCACCATGCCCAGCCGGCCCCGCCGCAGCAACCGCCCTTCGGTGGCGCCCCGCGCTCCCGCGCCCCGTTTCGGCTCCGCGCTCCGTCGCGCCGCCGCGGACCGCGCCGACTCCGGTTCTTCGCACGGCCGCCCCTCAACGGCCCGCCCCGGCACCCCTCCTGGTCCCGGTTCGGCGGACGGCCCCGAGGCTCCGGGCGGTTCCGGATCACCGGACGGTACCGGGCTCGCGGCCCGCTCCGGTCCCATGGCCGGCCGCGCCCGGCGAGGGCTGGTCGCCGGGCTGGCCAGCGCGCTGCTGCTGGGCGTCCTGGGCACGCTGGTGGCCGTGCCCGACGCGGCCGCGGACCGCCGGGGCACGCGGGCCGTTCCCCCGGCGGGGCCGGCCGTGCAGCCCGTCCGCACCACCGCGGGCGAGCGGGTGGTGCAGATCGTGGCCCATCCCGACGACGACCTGTTCTTCATGAACCCGGACACCGCCCAGTCCCTGGCCACGGGCCGCAGTCTGACGTCGGTGTACCTGACCGCGGGCGAAGCCGACGGCGTCAACGCCCGGCGGGACGACCCGGATCCCCCGGCCCCCGACAAGGCCGCGTACGCCGAGGCACGCCAGAACGGCATACGCGCCGCCTACGCCGAGATGGCCACCGGAGACCGGACCAGCCCCTGGTCACGCTCGGCCGTACGCACCGCGGGCGGCGGGACGGCCGAGCTCGACACCCTCCGTGCCAAGCCCTGGATCAGTCTCGTCTGGGTCCAGCTCCGCGAGGCCGGCAGCATCAACGGCGACCGGCCCCACAGCCTCCACGGGCTGTGGGACGGCCAGGTGGACTCCCTCGCGTCCCGGCTGTCCTCCGGGACGCCGGTACGGGAGGACTTCGCGTACACGAAGCGGCAGGTCGTGGACACCGTCGCCGGGCTGCTGGAGCGGTTCCGTCCGACCCACGTCCGCATTCAGGACCCGACCCCCGGACGCACCGCGAAGGGCGCCTACTCCGACCACCAGGACCATCTGTACGGGGCGAGGTTCGCGCAGGCGGCGCTCGCCCGGTACGCGGCCGTACCCGGTCACCCCGCCTTCGGCGTCCAGACCTACCTCGGCTATGCCACCGGTCGGCTGCCCCGCACCCTCGGCCCCGCGGACGCCGCGGCGAAGCTGCGCACCCTCAAGACGTACGCGTGGACGGACGGCGCCGACCACTGCGGCGCCCCGGCCGGCTGCGGAGACCTCAAGGTGGCGGCACGGCCCGCCGGCCACGGCTGGGCGCAGACGGTCCGCCACACGCGCGGCGAGTCGACGACCTGGGCGCAGCCCGGTCCGGACGGGACCGCGTGGGCGTTCTCCGTGCTCGACGGGAGGCTCGCCGTCTGGCACCGCGCGGGACCCGCGGCGGGCTGGACCGGCCCCCGGCTGACCGGCGGCGGCGGCATCGACGCCGGGGTGACCTCGGTGCGCCTGCCCGACGGCCGGATCGCCGTGCTCGGCACCCGTACGACCCTCGGCACACGCGCCGCCGGCTACCGCCGGGACGTGGTGCTCAGCGTGCAGCGCGCCCGGGGCGGCGACTTCGGGCCGTGGACCTCGCTCGGCACGCCGGAACGCGACGACGAGAGCGGTACGTCGGCCATCAGCGCTCCGGCGGCGGTCGTGGACCCGACGGGCGGGCTCAGGGTGTTCGTCCGGGACTCCGCCCACCGGCTGACCGGCCGGACCGGGCTGCCGGGAGGCGGCTGGGAGCCCTGGACGCCGCTGGGGGGCACGGGTCTGCGAGGCGATCCGGTGGCCGTCACGGACGCGTCCGGCCGGCACACCGTCCTCGTCCCCACTCCGTCGTCGGTGCTGGCCTGGACTCAGTCCGGGCCCGGCGGGCCGCTGACCGGCCCGATGCGGACCGGCCTTCCGGCGACGACGCTGGCGCTGAACGCGACGGCCGACACCCGGGGCGTCGGCATCCGGCTCTGGTACCGCGTCCCGGTCACGGGCGAGCTCCGAGCCGCCCACTTCGGCGGAGACCCCCGTGTGCCCGGCACCGGTGACAGGGGTGGAGCGGTCGCCACGGGCGCGGCCGACACCCGGCGTGCGGGCACCGCGGGGAAGGCGACGGGCGTCCCGGACACGGGCGCGGCGACGGGTACGGCAGCGGGCGCGGGAACGGGCACGGCAGCGGGCACGGGCGGGGGCACGGGAACGGGAACGGGAACTGGACCGGGAACTGGACCGGGCACGGGAACAGGCACGGCGACGGGCACGGCAACGGGCACGGGAACAGGCACGGCACCGGGTACGGCAGCGGGCGCGGTAGGGACGTTGGTCCCCGTCGTCTCGTTCGTGGCCTCGACCGGTGTGGCGGGTTTCGGCCCGGTCGGCTCGGGCGGTGATCTGCTGGGCGTCCGGTCCCGCACCGGCGTACTGGCGACGACGCGCACGGAGACTCTTCCCCGCCCGGCAACGGTGACCGAACCCGCGGCCGAACCCGAACCCGAACCCGGGGCCGGGGCCGGCTGGACCGTAGGCGGCTTCCTCCTCTCCGGGGCGCCCGCCGGGCTCCCCGACGGCATCGCCGCGATGGGCCTGGACGGCACGCTGCACTGGACGCCGTCCGGCGGTCCGCGGACGGCCGTGCTCCCATAGGGGCCGCGAGGGAAACTCCCGCAGAGGCCCCCTTCGCAGAAGCTCCCATAGGGGCCTCCGCAGGAAGGCCCCGCAGGGGACCCCCAAGGGAAGGGCCTCCAAGGGAGGGCTTCCAAGGGAGCGGCACCCTCTCGCAGGGGCGTCCGCCGCTCCGGCGATGAGTTCCGCAGGCGCGCGCGGTCACCACGTCGAAGGGACGATGGCCACGGACCGGAGACGGAAGGACCCGCGCATGCCGGCAGAAGCAACGGGACAGGAGTCGCCCCGGGGGCCGGTCATGGAACCGAGCACCGATCTGGACCCGCGCTACAGCTCCCCCGGCGCCACCTCGGCCTCCTGGCCGGAGGCGGTGGGCGGCCGGCGGAGTTCGAGATCTTCCGGCTGTCGACCGTGCGCCCCGCAGGCCGCCCGCACGTCACGCCGCTGCTCGCGGTCCGGCTGGACGGCGCGCTGCGCTTCGGGCGGCGAGGAGCGCGACGCACGCAATCCGGCGGCCAATCCGCAGGTCGTCCTCCGCCGCGCCGGCGGCCCGCGGTCCGGACGCCACCGGGCCGGGGCCGGCCGGCCCGGCGCACAGCCGCACCGCCGCGTCGCGGGCGCCGTCCGTCCCGGCGCACACTGTTCTGGGGGAACCACCCCCGCGCGGTCCGCACACGAGCCACCCGGGCGGTGCCCATGGAATGGACCCTGGAAGTGGTCGTCGTCCCCGTCTCCGACGTGGAGCGGGCGAAGGCCTTCTACGCCGACAGGTGCGGCTTCACCGTCGACCACGACACGCGCATCTCGGACGGCGTCCGCATCCTCCAGCTGACCCCGCCGGGCTCCACCTGCTCGATCGTCATCGGCGAGGGCATGCCGCCGGCACCGGGCCAGACGACGATGCCTCCCGGAGTGATCCAGGGCCTCCAACTCTGCGTCCCCGACATCGCGTCGGCTCACGACGAACTGCTCGCCCGAGGCGTCGAGGTCAGCGCGGTGCAGCACGTCGCCCCGTCGGGCTGGGCACCGGGCAAGGGCGAACCCTGGAACTCCTTCATGTTCTTCCAGGACCCGGACGGCAACGGCTGGATCGTCCAGGAGGCCCCGGCCCCGCTGTCGCAGCGGCGCACCGTCTGACCTTCGGCTGTCGACGACGGTCGTCGACGGCGAACGGCCGACGCACGGTCCGTCGGCCGTTCCTCGTGCCGCCGGGTCAGCGGAAGCGGTTGCGGCGGTGGTACGCGTAGGCGGCGAGCAGCGCCGTCGCGGCGACCGAGACGAGGCTGCCGACCGTGAGCACGGACATCGCGGTGTTCCCGCCGCGCTGGGTGGCCGGCTTCGTGCCGATGGTGATACGGCCGGTGCTCACCCGTTCGACACGGCCGCTCACGAGGGTCAGTCGTGCGGTCCACACACCGTCCGGCAGCCGCCGGTCGAGTGTGGCCTTCGCCGTCGTCGAGTGGCCCGGGCCGACGGTGCCCGCCCTGACGTTGAACGGGCCTGCGGACAGCCCGCCCGGCCCGTCCGACAGGGTGAGCTTGCCCGTGAGGTCGAGGGCCCGCCCACCGGTGTTCTTCACCCGGGCCGTGACCACGGGGACGCCGGCCGCGGTGCGGGCACCGGTGAGGCCGTCGACGCGGAAGTCCGATCGCGGTTCCCCGTCCGGCCCGACGGACAGGTACATGCGCACCCCCGCCCGGACCACGTTGCGTACCTGCTCCGCGGGTTCGTGTTCGGGACTGATCTCCGCCCAGACGACGCCGTAGTGCTCGCCGCGGGTCGCGTCGTCCGCCACGGTGATCTCGGTCCACACCTTCGCCGTCTCCTCGGGCGCGAGCACGAGTTCGCCGGGCTCGAGCGACACCCAGTCGGTGAGCTCGTTGCCGGTACGGCCGGGGGCGAAGACGAAGCCGTCCCTTCGGTGGACGGTGGCGGCCGCAGGGTAGAGCAGCACGCGGTGCCGACGGTCCGACAGGTTGGTGACGGCGATCCGCCTGCGGATCCTCTCGCCCGGTCCGACGTGGTCGATGACGTACCGGTGGGCTCGCTCGTCGTCGCGGCGGCTGACGGGCGCGTCGACGAGCCGGATGCCGACGCTCACGTCGTCGGAGGACCGTCGTGGAGTTTCCGCGGTCGCGGGCGCGACCGATGCGACGAGCAGTGACACCGCGAGGAGCAGTCCGCCTACGGGGTCATGCCACCGAATGGGTCACCGTCCCGCTGTAGAGCCCGCCGACGGCGTCCGGCGGAATGGTGATCTCCAGGGTGGGGTTCCAGCTCGCGGTGTTGTTCCCGCTGCCCGCGGTCTTGGAGAACGCGGTGCGGGGCTGGTCCAGGGTGACCCGGTCGCTCCGCGTGGGCTGGCCGGGCACGAAGGTGCCGGTGCCGGTGGTGGCGGTCGCGGGGCCGGACCAGTACTGCACCAGGTTGGGCAGGATGATCTCGGCGGGGTCGTCGATTCCGGTGTCGAACTGCGTCGAGACCACCGACGCCGTCCAGGTGGCGCTCGCCGCGGCCCGCCCGTCGTCCACCGTCACGGTGCCGAGCTGCCCGCTGATGGTCTGCCCCGGGAACCCGGACCCGAGGTTGCGTGAGGCGGGAACCTCGATCGTGAGGTCCGACGTCGACACGGTGAACGTCACGGTCGTGTCACCCGAGGGCTGGGCGGACGCGGGCAGGGAGGACACGCCCGCCAGGGCGGCGGCGACGCACGGGATCAGGAGTCTTCTGCGCACAGGGCCACCATAGTTTGGTATGCGGAGAAGACATGGTATTCGCCGTGGATCATGCCACTGAATGAGTGATCGTCCCGGTATAGGTGCCGTTCACGGCGGTCGCCGGCACCGCGACGATCAGCGTCGGGCGCCAGCGGGTGGTGTTGTCCCCGTTGCCCGACGTCTTTCGGAACGCCGTACGCGGGACGCTCAGGCTCTGCGCCTGCCCGCTCGTGGCCTGGCCCGGTACGCGGGTGCCGTTGCCGGTGGTCGCGGTGGCCTGACCCGACCAGTAGGAGAACTGGCTCCTGGAGATCTGCCGGGCGGCACCGCCGCCCGGCGTGGTGAAGTCGGTCGCGGACACCGTCGCGGTCCAGACGGTGTTCTGCCCACCACGCCTGTCCGTCACCCGGACTTCACCGAGTTGCCGGCTGATCGAGGAACCGGGAAAGGCCGAGCCGAAGTTCACCGCGGCCGGCACGGTGATCGACAGGGTGCCGGGCTGGCGGGCGACGCGCCCCGCGTCCTGGCTCGTCACCGGCGCCGCTGCACCGGGCACCACCGCCGCCACGACCGCCGACCCGACTCCCACGAGGGTCCACAGCATTCGCACGCCGCGACTATAGGGCCAACTGCGGGATCCTTTGAGCCGCCATCACCCCTTCAGTGGGTTTCTGACCGCATGTGACCGGTTAGCGTTCCTCGATCGGTTTCGCCCGCCCGCACCCACGCGGTGGATTCCCGACCAGGAGCCCCCATGCGTAACCCCGCACGCACAGCGGCCTACACCGTCCTCGCCCTGGCCCTCGCCGCATCCGCCAGCCCCGCCCTGTCCGTCCCGGCGGACCCCGGCCGCGCCGGACCCACCCGGCTCGCCCCCGCACACGACAGCCTGGACCGACAGCCCACGCACGTCCGGCTGCGCACACGCACCTTCGATCCGACCACGCCGGAGGGGGAGCGCAGCCGGCCGCGGGGAAACCTGCGGACGAAGAACGGCCGCACGTACCTGGTCCAGTTCACGACCACACCGCTCGACGGCCATCGCGCCGAACTGGCGGCCCTCGGTGCCCGGATCGGCGCCTACCTTCCCGACGCGACGTACGTGGTGCGCATGGACAAGGCGGCCCGAGGGCGGGTCGCCGCGCTGCCGTACGTGCGGTGGGTCGGACCGTACGACGCCGGCGACAAACTGGAAGGCGGCGCCGTGCGGCCGGGCACCCGTCGCTATGTCGTCACGCTCGTGGAACCGGACGCCGCCGACCAGCGGGCGGTGGCCCAGCGGATCACCGCGATCGGCGGGAGGGTCGACGGCGCGTCGGCGGGCCTGCAGTTGATCGAGGCAACCCTCAAGCCGGCGCAGGCACTTGCCGTGGCGCACCTGGACGCGGTGCTCGCGCTCGACGTCTGGACGGCGCCCGAAACGGACATGGACAACGCCCGCGCGGCGGGCGGCGCCGACGCGGTCGAGGCGGCGTCCGGGTATCTCGGCCAAGGCGTGCGCGGTGAGGTGATGGACACCGGACTGCGCACCACGCACCAGGAGTTCGCGGCGTTCCCGCCGATCCTGCACACCGCCAACACCACCAGCACGAACCACGGCACCTCGACGTACGGGCAGGTCTTCGCCTCGGGTGTCAACGCCACCGCCCGCGGCCTGCTCCCCCAGGCGCAGCCGATCTTCGCCGCCCACAGCCTGGTGTCCGACCGGTGGGCCCACACCGCGCAGCTCGTCGACCCGGCAGGCCCGTACCGGGCGGTGTTCCAGTCCAACAGCTGGGGCAGCGCGCTGACGTTCGGCTACAACTCCACGTCGGCGGCGATGGACGACATCGTCTTCGACCACGACATTCTGATCTGCCAGTCCCAGGGCAACACCGGCAACCGCTCCGCCCGGCCACAGGCGTGGGCGAAGAACGTGGTGTCCGTCGGCGGCGCCTTCCACTACGACACCGCCTCCCGCACCGACGACGCGTGGAACGGCGGCGCGAGCATCGGCCCGGCCGCGGACGGGCGGATCAAACCCGACCTGTCGAACTACTACGACGCGGTCCACACCACCGCGGGCGGCGGCGACGCCGCGTACACGGGCACGTTCAGCGGCACCAGCGCCTCCACCCCGATCACCTGCGGCTACGCGGGCCTCGTCTTCCAGATGTGGGCGGACGGGGTCTTCGACGGCGGTCCCGGTCTGGACCGCGACGTCTTCGCGTCCCGGCCGCACGCCGCCACCGCGAAGGCGCTGCTGATCAACTCGGCCGACCAGTACCCCTTCACGGGTGCGTCCCACGACCTGGCCCGCATGAAGCAGGGCTGGGGTACGGCCGGCGTCGGCAGTCTGTACCAGGAGGCACAGGACAACGGCTGGCGGCTGCCGATCCTGGTCGACGAGACGGACGTGCTCGCAGTGGGCCAGACCGCGACGTACACACTGACCACCGACGGCAGCCGGCCGCTGAAGGCGACGATGGCCTACACCGATCCGATGGGCTCACCGTCGGCGGCCCAGGCGCGCGTCAACGATCTGACCCTGAAGCTCACCGCCCCGGACGGCACCGTGTACTGGGGGAACAACGGACTCGCGGCGGACAACTGGTCAACGCCGGGCGGCTCGGCGAACACGATCGACACCGTCGAGAACGTGTTCGTCCAAACCCCCGCCGCCGGCACCTGGACGATCGAGGTCATCGCCGGCCAGGTCAACACGGACGGACACGTCGAGACCACCGCGACCGACGCGGACTTCGCACTGGTCGTCACCGGAGGGGTCACGAGCTGACCCGGCGACGAGGCGGCTCGTGCGAGCCTCACCGACGGCCCAAGGCGGCGGTACGACGCGGGGCCGACGGTCACCGACCGTCGGCCCGGAGTCTCGTTCAGCAGCCATACGGCCGCCGACCTGCGCCTACAGCACCGGCAGGTTCTTGCGCAGCTCGAAGGCCGTGACCTCCGAGCGGTACTCCTCCCACTCCTGCTTCTTGTTGCGGAGGAAGAAGTCGAACACGTGCTCGCCGAGCGTCTCCGCGACCAGTTCGCTGCGCTCCATCAGCATGATCGCCTCGCCGAGGTTCTGCGGGAGCGGCTCGATGCCCATGGCGCGGCGCTCGGAGTCCGAGAGCGCCCAGACGTCGTCGTCGGCGCCGGCCGGGAGCTCGTAGCCCTCCTCGATGCCCTTGAGGCCTGCGGCGAGCAGGACCGCGTAGGCGAGATAGGGGTTGGCGCCGGCGTCGAGTGAGCGGACCTCGATGCGCGAGGAGCCGGTCTTGCCCGGCTTGTACATCGGGACGCGGATCAGGGCGGAGCGGTTGTTGTGGCCCCAGCAGATGTACGAGGGGGCCTCGCCGCCGGAACCGGCGGTGCGGGCCGAACCGCCCCAGATGCGCTTGTAGGAGTTGACCCACTGGTTGGTGACGGCCGAGATCTCCGCGGCGTGCCTGAGCAGGCCGGCGATGAAGGAACGTCCCACCTTGGAGAGCTGGTACTCGGCACCCGACTCGTAGAACGCGTTGCGGTCGCCCTCGAAGAGGGACAGGTGCGTGTGCATGCCGGAGCCGGGGTGCTCGGAGAACGGCTTCGGCATGAAGGTCGCCTGGACCCCCTGCTCCAGCGCGACCTGCTTCATGACCAGGCGGAACGTCATGATGTTGTCCGCGGTGGACAGCGCGTCCGCGTACCGGAGGTCGATCTCCTGCTGGCCCGGCGCACCCTCGTGGTGACTGAACTCCACCGAGATGCCCATGGACTCCAGCATGGTGATGGCCTGGCGGCGGAAGTCCATGCCGACGTTCTGCGGGGTGTGGTCGAAGTATCCGGAGTTGTCCGCGGGGGTGGGGCGTGAGCCGTCCAGCGGCCGGTCCTTCAGCAGGAAGAACTCGATCTCGGGGTGCGTGTAGAACGTGAAGCCCAGGTCCGAGGTCTTCGCCAGGATCCGCTTCAGGACGAAGCGGGGGTCGGCGAAGGACGGCGAGCCGTCGGGCATGAGGATGTCGCAGAACATACGCGCCGTACCGGGGGCCTCCGCGCGCCACGGCAGGATCTGGAAGGTGCCCGGATCCGGCTTGGCGATCATGTCCGACTCGTACACGCGGGCGAAGCCCTCGATCGCGGAGCCGTCGAAGCCGATGCCCTCGTCAAAGGCCTGCTCGAGCTCGGCGGGGGCCACCGCGACCGACTTCAGGAAGCCGAGCACATCGGTGAACCAGAGGCGTACGAACCGGATGTCGCGCTCCTCGAGCGTGCGGAGCACGAATTCCTGCTGCTTGTCCATAGCCACATCCTTGCAGTTCAGACGGCCTGTGCACCACCGCCAGGGCGTAGAGGAGGAGCTTCAGTATCACGACCCGGGGTTTCGCCCAGATTACGCACCCCGTATGACGTGGAGCACGTACCCGCCGTTACCATCTGCGCCCATGGGGGGCATGCGGAACGCCCGCACCGCGCACACCGCGCGTCCCATGGCGCTGGGGAGTGCCGTGGCGACGCTCCTCGCCGCGCTCTTCCTCTGCCTCGGACAGGCCGACACGGGCAGCGCCGGGGCGGCACGCGGGCACGGCACCCACCGGGAGACCGGCGAGCCCCGGGCCGCCGGTACGGTCGGCGGGACCACCCGTGCCGTGCCGGGCGACACCCGGGCCGGCTCCGCCGCCGCGTACACCTGTCCGTACGACCGCGGAGACTGCGGGCTCTACCCGCACCTGGCGCCCGGCGTCCTCACCGCCCCGCCCCAGGACGCGCCGCCGGCACCGGCCGTGCTTCCGCCCGGCGCCGTGCCCGACCGCGGCGCGGGCGGCCCACCGCGCACCGGTGCGCTCCCCCGCGCCCCGGATCTCCACGTCCTTCAGGTGCTGCGGACCTAGCAGGACCGTTCCACCGCCGGTCCGCGCAGGCACGGCCCGCGGCCGTGCGATCACGCGCACACCCCACACCCCCGACGCAGAAGGACGAAGCAGAGTGTCGAGCAGGACGAACAACACGACGAACGACCGCCGGGCCCGCATAGAGGAGATGCGCCGCGCCGAACAGGCCCGTGAGCGCCGCAACCGCGTCATCACGATCTCGCTCAGCGCGGTCCTGGTGGCGGGGCTCGTCGGCTTCGGCGCGTACGTGCTGAACAAGGAGTCCGAGAAGAAGGAGCAGGCCGAGGCCGCCGCCAAGGCGCCGATCAAGGACGAGAAGTCCTGGGACGCCAAGAAGCTCGGGCGCAACCACGTCACCACGGCCGTGAAGTACCCGATGAAGCCGCCGGTCGGCGGTGACCACCACCAGGCGTGGATGAACTGCGACCGCAACGTCTACGACAAGCCGATCCCCGAGGTGAACGCCGTCCACTCGCTGGAGCACGGCGCCGTGTGGGTCACGTACAGCGACAAGGCCCCGGCCGCGGAGGTGCAGAAGCTCAAGGACAAGGTCGGCAGGACCTCGTACTCGATGATGAGCCCGGTGAAGGACCAGGCCGGGGCCATCATGCTCAGCGCCTGGGGCAAGCAGGTGACGGTCGAGGGCGCGGACGACCCGCGCGTGGACCAGTTCTTCACCAAGTACGTGCAGGGTCCGCAGACGCCCGAGCCGGGCGCCGCGTGCACGGGCGGACTGAGCGCGTGACCCTCACGCTGACGCGTACGCACTGGGTCTCGATCGCCGCGGTGGTACTGGCGCTGCTTTTCGCGGGCGCGGCCACGGTCGCGTCCGCGGGCGGCGACGGGCACCCCGGCGGGCACGGGGACGCCGCGGGGGCCTCGGCCGCCCCCGCGGCGGGCTCGGCCGACGCGGGTTTCGCCCGCGACATGGCCGTCCACCACCAGCAGGCGGTGGAGATGTCCTTCATCGTCCGGGACCGTACGCAGGACGAGGAGGTACGGCGGCTCGCCTACGACATCGCCAACACCCAGGCGAACCAGCGCGGCATGCTGCTGGGCTGGCTGGATCTGTGGAAGCTGCCGAAGGTGGAGTCCGGGACCGGGCCGATGGCCTGGATGGAGCAGGCCCACGGTGAGGACGGGCACGGGGACGGCGGACACGGCGGCACTTCCGGGAACGACACGCACGGAAGCGGCCACGGCGGGCAGCGGACCGGCGCCGGGGCGGTGATGCCGGGGATGGCCACGCAGGCCGAGCTGGACCAGCTGGCCAAGGCGAGCGGCAAGCAGGCCGAGGTCCTCTTCCTACAGCTGATGACCGACCATCACAAGGGCGGTGTCGCGATGGCGGAGGGCTGCGCGGACCTGTGCACCGTGCCTCAGGAGAAGGCCCTGGCCCAGGGGATGGTCGACGCCCAGCAGTCCGAGATGGACCTGATGGCGGATCTCCTGGAGAAGCGGGGCGCGGCGCCCCGCTCCTGAGACCGGTGCGCCCGCGTGGGCCGGGCGGACACCCGCCCACGCGGGCGCGCACTCCCGAAGCGCACCCCTCCGCGGCCCCCCGGCGCCGGGGGGCCGCGGGGTCGGTCGTCCCGTCGGGCGCCGCCACGGCGTCGGCGGTAAGGTCGAAGACGGCTTCCTCGGCGTCCGCCGGGACCAGCTGCCCGGCCGCCCGCCGCCCCGGGTGCCGGCGTGCACGTCGAAGAAGTCCCCACAGTCCCGGCCGGGGAGGCCCGGCCCGTGGTGCGCGACGTCGGCAGGGCCGTCGGCAGACGACTGCTCTCCACCCGCGTGGGACGACGGGCGTGAACATCGGGTGGACAAGGGGCGTGGGCCGCGCCCAGGAGGTACGAACCCCATGACGACCGCCAAGGACATCATGCATCCCGGGGCCCAGTGGATCCCGGCGCACGAAACTCTCGACCGTGCCGCGCAGTTGATGCGCGAGCTGAACGTGGGCGCGCTGCCCATCGCCGACGCCGACGAGCGGCTGTGCGGCATTCTGACCGACCGCGACATCGTGGTCGGCTGCGTGGCCATGGGCCACGACCCGTCGAAGATCACGGCGGGCGACATGGCCCGCGGCACCCCGCGCTGGATCGACTCGGGCGCGGACGTCGGCGACGTACTCCACGAGATGCAGGAGCACCAGATCCGCCGGCTCCCCGTGATCGAGAACAAGCGCCTCGTCGGCATGATCAGCGAGGCGGACCTGGCGCAGCACCTGTCGGAGGACCAGCTCGCCCAGTGGGTCGAGCAGGTGTACGCACGGGCCTGATCCGGCGTCGGTCGGCGTACGCCGCAGGGGCGCCACGCAGTTGCACGGGTACGCGGCGGACCCGCGGGCCACACCGCCACCCCGGAGCACGGACACACGGCAGACCCGCGGCGCCCGATGCGTCGGTACGCCGGAGCACGGACACACGGCAAACCCGCAGGCCACACCGCCACCCCGGAGCACGGACACACGGCAGACCCGCGGCGCCCGATACGTCGGTACGCCGGAGCACGGACACACGGCAAACCCGCGGGCCACACCGCCACCACCCCGGTAACGGCCGCCCCCGGTTCGCGGCGCCCGATGCGGCGGTACGCCGGCGGCAGCCCCCGGCGAGTTCGTCGCGCCGGCTCGCCGACGGGCCGGTGACCCGGCGGTGCCCGGCGGCCTGGCGTCGCCCCTCACCCCTGCTTCAGGACCGCCCGGGCCACCGCGTCCGGGCGGTCCAGCATGACCATGTGCCCGGAGGGCTCGACGGCCTCGAAGTGCGCGTCGCCGAGTTCGGCGGCGAGTGCGCGCTGCCGTGCCAGCCAGCGCCCCGTCGAGCGACGGCCGCGGCCGTCCGACGCGGCCAGCACGGTCACGGGCACGCCGTCCGGAAGCGGGAACCGGGTGCGCAGGGCGAGCAGTTCGGCAGCGACCGCGCGGTAGTGGGTGTTCTCCAGCAACGCGCCCTGGAGCACGCGCGAGGTGCCGTAGCAGCGGCGTACGAGCGTGGCGGGGGCCGGGTCACCGCCGCCTTCGCGGAACAGCCGGACCACGGTCCGGCGGAGGGCCGGACCGACCGCGGCGGGTGCTCCGACCGCCGTCAGCGCCGTGCCCAGGCCGTGTGCCACGGCCGTACGGACGGCGGGCGCGCGGGGCACTCCGGCGTTCTCCTCGATGCTGGCGTCGACCAGGACGAGCCCGGCCGTACGGGAGGGGTGGAGCCGGGCGAAGGCCTCCACGTGAAAGCCGGCGATGGAGTGTCCGACGACGGTGGCGGGCGGTCCGCCGAGCCCGAGGGCGTCGAGGATCCCGGCGATGCGGTGGGCCTCCCCGGCGGCGGACGGAGGCACCACGGCGGCGCCGCTCAGGCCGTGCCCCGGCCGGTCGAAGCGGACGACCGTGCGGTACGGGGCAAGCAGGGGCACGACGGGGTCCCAGTCGAACCAGCTCATGGCGAGGCCCGCACTGAGGACGCAGACGGGTCCGCTGCCCTCGGCCACCACGTGGTGGGGCACTCCTCCGATCCGTACGAACGTCACGCCGTCCCCCTCGCTCCCGGCCGCCCCGCACCCGGCCGGCTCCTGCCGTCCCGCGCCACGGACAGCGCGAGTACCGCCAGCCACCCTGCCACGACCAGCACCTGGAGTCGCTGCCCGGCGCCGAGCCACCAGATGCCGCGGCCCGCCTCGAAGGCGGCGACGGCGGTCAGCGTCCAGGCGGTGGCGGCGAGTTCGACGGCGACGAGACCCGGCCCGAACCGGCCCAGCGCGGGCCACCGGTGGTAGCGGCGGGCCGCGATCGTGAGCGCGACCATGCCGGTGAGCGCGCCCGTCATGGCGAGACCGGAACTGACGGCGTGCGCGGTGTGCGTGGCCGGGACGAGGCCCGCCGTCTCCAGGGCGGCGCACTCCGGGTCGTCGGTGGGCGCGCAGCTGAGCGGCAACCGCGAGTCGAGGGCGGTCGCCAGGCCGAACACGGCGACGGCGGTCCAGCCCGCGACGGACCACGGCCGTCTCGGACGCGTCGGCAGGGCGACGGCCGCCCCGGCGAGGACGAGCAGCCCGGCGGCGAGGTCCGTGGCGCGGAACAGGCCGCCGAAGGGCTGGTCCGCCGCCGAGAGTTCGCTGACGTACGCCCGGACCGGGTCGAGGCCGGTGGCCAGGAGCAGTTCGAGCACCCATGCGGTGTAGAGCAGGGAGCCGAGTGCGATGAGCAGCGCGACAGTTCTGGATGTACCGGATGTTTCGGGCATCGTGCCCCATGCTAGGTCGTGCCGCGTTCAGCCCCGCCCGGGGCCCGTCCCCCTGCGGGGGAGGTGCGCGCATGTTCGACCGACCGGAGGGCCATGTCCAGGCAGGAGCACACTCGTCAGACCTCTCGCACCCGTCGCGCCGTACTCGGTGCCGGGATCGCCGCCGCCGGATCGGGGTTGCTCGCCGCCTGCTCCGGCGGCGGGTCGGACGACGGCGGCCGTGGCGCGGCGGGTGCCCCGGCCGAGGGGTCCCCACCAGCCGACGGAAAGAAGGCCAGCGGTCCGGCGGCGGTCCGCAGCGTGAGCCCGCTCCGCACACGTACGTTCACGGCCACGCCCAGCACGGTCGACATCGGCCGCGGACGCACGTTCAAGACGTGGACGTACAACGACCGGCTGCCGGGCAAGGAGGTGCGGATCAACGCCGGGGACACGCTCGAGCTCACCCTGGCCAACCACCTGCCGGTGCCCACCACCGTGCACTGGCACGGCATCGCCCTCGAGAACAGGATGGACGGCGTGCCGGGCGTGACGCAGCCTGCGGTCAAGCCGGGCGGGACCTTCGCGTACCGCTTCACCGTGCCGCACGCCGGCACGTACTGGTTCCACCCCCACTACGGCGTGCAGATCGACAGCGGCATGTACGCACCGCTGATCGTGGAGGACCCGAAGGAGCCGCTCTCCTACGACCACGAGTGGGTCATCGTCCTGGACGACTGGATCGACGGCGTGGACGGGTCCACACCGGACGACGTGCTGTCGCAGCTCCGCAAGGGCAAGCCCGCCATGGGCCACGGCAACGCGCACGACGGCGGCCACCACGGCGACGGGGACGACCGGCGCGGGCGGGACCGCGAGGACGGAGCCGACGAGGACCGCGACGGGCGTCCGCGGTCCCGGCCGACCGGCGGGGTCGACGCCGGGTACGGGCCGGCCAGGGCCGAGGACCCGGACGCCGGACGCGACGCCCCCGGGCCGGGTGGCGGCAGGGGCCCGCGCCGGCTGATGAGCGGCGCCGTGAGCAAGCTGCTCGGCGGCCACGCGGGCGATGTCGCGTACCCGTACTACCTGATCAACGGGCGCACGGCGGACGACCCGACCGAGTTCAAGGCGAAGCCGGGCGACCGGATCCGGCTGCGGATCATCAACGCGGGCGGCGAGACGGCGTTCCGGGTGGCGCTCGGCGGCCACGAGATGACCGTCGTCCACTCGGACGGCTTCCCCGTCCACCCGTACAAGACCGACGCGCTGCTGCTGGGCATGGCCGAGCGGTACGACGTGATGGTCACCGCGAAGGACGGGGTGTTCCCTTTCACCGCGCTGGCGGAGGGCAAGCGGGGCTCGGCGATGGCCGTGCTCCGGACGGGCCGCGGGGCCACGCCCAAGCCGTCCACCCGCCCGTCGGAGCTGGACCGCAGGGTGCTGCAGTCGTCCGCGCGCCTGCGGCCGGAGGAGTCGGTGAGACTGGACCGGCGCCGCCCGGACCGTCTCATCCGGTTCACGCTGACCGGCGGCATGAAGCGGTACGACTGGGCCTTCGACCGGCAGCCGTACGACCCGGAGGTGCTCCACAGGGTCGAGTACGGCGAGCGGGTGCGGCTGGTGGTCATCAACGCCACGGACATGTGGCACCCCATGCACCTGCACGGCCACACCTTCGCCCTGGCCGGCATCGACGCGCTGGGCGCCCGCAAGGACACGGCGATCCTGCTGCCGCACCGCAAACTGGTGGCGGACTTCGACGCCGACAATCCGGGGCTGTGGATGTTCCACTGCCACAACATCTACCACTCGGAGTCCGGGATGATGACGACGCTGGCGTACGAGGACTGATCCCCGCCCGGGGGAGAAGGCACCCCTCCCCCGGGACCGGCGC
Organism: Streptomyces marianii; assembly: GCF_005795905.1. Classification (NCBI taxonomy): domain Bacteria; kingdom Bacillati; phylum Actinomycetota; class Actinomycetes; order Kitasatosporales; family Streptomycetaceae; genus Streptomyces; species Streptomyces marianii. The sequence continues at coordinate 6,270,713 of NZ_VAWE01000001.1, read as the reverse complement.
CCCCGGTGCCCCCGGGGTGGCGCGCGCCACACAGCCGGGACATCGCGTCAGAAAGACGATTACACTGGGTGCGTGCCTCAACTTCGCCTCGCCCTGAATCAGATCGACTCGACCGTCGGCGACCTCGCCGGCAACGCCGAGTCGATCGTGCACTGGACCCGGCACGCCGCCGCGCAGGGGGCGCATCTCATCGCGTTCCCCGAGATGGCGCTGACCGGCTATCCCGTAGAGGACCTGGCCCTCCGGTCGTCCTTCGTCGAGGCGTCACGGGCCGCCCTGCGCGCGCTCGCCGTGCGTCTCGCCGACGAGGGCTTCGGGGAGATCCCCGTGATCGTCGGCTATCTCGACCGCTCGGAGAAGGCCCAGCCGCGGTACGGCCAGCCCGCCGGCGCCCCGCGGAACGCCGCGGCCGTGCTGCACGGCGGCCGGGTGGCGCTGACCTTCGCCAAGCACCACCTGCCCAACTACGGCGTCTTCGACGAGTTCCGGTACTTCGTGCCGGGCGACACCATGCCCGTCGTCCGCGTCCACGGTGTCGATGTCGCGCTCGCCATCTGCGAGGACCTCTGGCAGGACGGCGGCCGGGTCCCCGCCGCCCGGTCCGCCGGGGCCGGGCTGCTGGTCTCGATCAACGCCTCGCCGTACGAGCGGAACAAGGACGACACCCGGCTGGAACTGGTCCGCAAGCGCGCCCAGGAGGCCGGCTGCACCACCGCGTACCTCGCGATGATCGGCGGCCAGGACGAGCTCGTCTTCGACGGCGACTCGATCGTCGTCGACCGGGACGGGGAGGTGATCGCGCGCGCACCGCAGTTCGCCGAGGGCAGCGTGATCCTGGACCTCGACCTCCCGGCCGCGGACGCCGACGCCCCGACGGGCCTGGTGGACGACGGGCTGACCGTCGACCGGATCGTCCTCTCCGAGGACCCGCTCCCGTCGTGGGAGCCGGAGCTGACGGGCGGGTACGCTCAGCGGCTCGACGACGAGGAGGAGGTGTACTCGGCCCTGGTCGTCGGGCTGCGCGCGTACGTCGCCAAGAACGGCTTCCGCTCGGTCGTCGTCGGCCTCTCCGGAGGTATCGATTCGGCACTGGTCGCCGCGATCGCCTGCGACGCGTTGGGGGCGGAGAACGTCTACGGCCTCTCCATGCCGTCCAAGTACTCCTCTGACCACTCCCGGGACGACGCGGCCGAGCTCGCCCGGCGCACGGGGCTGAACTTCCGCACCGTGTCGATCGAGCCGATGTTCGACGCCTTCATGGGCTCGCTCTCGCTGACCGGTCTGGCGGAGGAGAACCTCCAGTCACGGCTGCGCGGGACGACGCTGATGGCCGTCTCCAACCAGGAGGGCCACATCGTGCTCGCGCCGGGCAACAAGTCCGAGCTGGCGGTGGGCTACTCAACGCTGTACGGCGACTCGGTCGGCGCGTACGGGCCGATCAAGGACGTGTACAAGTCCTCCGTCTTCAGGCTGGCGAAGTGGCGCAACCGGGCGGCCGAGGAGCGCGGCAGGACCGCGCCCATCCCCGAGAACTCGATCGTCAAGCCGCCGAGCGCCGAACTGCGGCCGGGGCAGGTCGACACCGACTCGCTTCCCGACTACGACGTGCTCGACGGGATCCTGGAGCTGTACGTCGACCGCGACCGGGGCAAGGACGCGATCGTGGCGGCGGGCTACGACGAGGAGCTGGTGGCGAGGGTGCTGCGGCTCGTCGACACCGCCGAGTACAAGCGGCGGCAGTACCCGCCGGGCACGAAGATCTCCGCGAAGGGCTTCGGCAAGGACCGCCGGCTGCCGATCACGAATCGCTGGCGCGAGATGACGGCGCGCTGACGCGCGGCCCGTCCGTGGCGAAGGGGGCTTCCCACGTCGTCGTGGGAAGCCCCCTTCGCCGTGCGGTCGAGCAGCCCGGGCGGTCACCGCGGGACCCGGAAAGGCGGGACCCGGAAAGGTGGAGCCCGGGAAGGCGGGACCCGGGAAGACGGAACCGCGGGAAGACGGAACCGCGGGAAGACGGGACCCGGGGACGCGGGACCCGGGAAGGCGGGACCCGGGAAGGCGGGACCCGGGAAGGCGGGACCCGGGAAGGCGGGACCCGGGACCGGGAAGGCGGGACCCGGGAAGGCGGGACCCGGGAAGGCGGGACCCGGGGAGACGGGACCCGGGGAGACGGGACCCGGGGAGACGGGACCCGGGGAGACGGGACCCGGGGAGACGGGACCCGGGGAGACGGGACCCGGGGAGACGGGACCCGGGGAGACGGGACCCGGGGAGACGGGGCGAACCGGGTCAGAGACGGATACCGGCCGCTATGGGCAGATGGTCGCTGGCCGTGCGAGGCAGCGTCCAGGACGAGACCGGCTCGACGCCCTTCACCATGATCTGGTCGATCCGGGCCATCGGGAACGACGCCGGCCAGCTGAAACCGAAACCGTCGCCGGCGGCGCCCTGTGTGGAGCGCATCTGCGAGGTGACCGCGTTCAGGGCGCGGTCGTTCATCGTGCCGTTGAGGTCTCCCAGGAGCACGACCCTGCCCACCGGGTCGCGGGCGATCGCCTCGCCGAGCGCGTCGGCACTGGTGTCCCGCTGGCTGGCGGTGAACCCGGCGTTCATCTTGACCCGCACCGACGGCAGGTGTGCGACGTACACCGAAAGGTCGCCGGACGGGGTGGCCACGGTGGAGCGCATGGCGCGGACCCAGCCCAGCTGGATGTCGACGGGCCGGGTGTCGCTCATCGGGTACTTGCTCCACAGCCCGACCGTGCCCTGGACGGAGTGGTAGCGGTACTGGGACGCCAGCGCCTTCTCGTACGCCGGGACCGCGTCGCCCGTCAGTTCCTCCAGGGCGACGACGTCGGCGCCCGAGGCGGCGACCTCGCGGGCGGTGCCCTCCGGGTCGGTGTTCTCGGCGTTCACGTTGTGGGTGGCGACGGTGAGGACCTCCCCGCCGCCCGACTTGTCCGTGAGCAGTCCGCCGAAGAGGTTCAGCCACACGATCGCCGGGACGAGCAGCGCGACCAGCGCCGTCGCCGATCGCCGCAGGAGCGCGAGGACCAGCAGCACCGGCACCAGGAGCCCCAGCCAGGGCAGGAACGTCTCGGTGAGACTGCCCACGTTGCCGATCCTGTTGGGGATCTGCGCGTGGAGGACCATCAGCAGGCCGGTGGCCGCCGCGACGACCGCGAGGACGACACCGCGCCGCCAGATCCCCGGATCTCTCCGCAAACGGTCGAGCAGGGCCCGGATCCGGGAACCGGGGCGGGGGTCCTCCGCGCTGCCGTGTCCCGATTCCGTCATGTATGCCTGCCGCATGTGCATAGTCCTCACTGCCTTGCCCTGCACACCTCGCCCGCCACGACCCTAGGCGATACCGGGTGTGTTTCTGCCGTACGGGTTCGAGGACGGCCGGGCGCCGCGACGGGTTCCGATCAAGGTCCGCGACGGCGCGGCTGTGACAGAACGCGCATATTGGCCGTGCGGCGGGGAGGCCGGACGGGCCCGGCGAAGGCGGAACGGCCGGGACGGCGGGACGGCCGGGACGGCCGGGACGGCGGGACGGCCGGGACGGCCGGGCGGCGAGGCGGCGAGGCGGCGAGGCGGACGATCGGTACTACAACGCCGCACGGTCGCGCCGAGGTTCGGACGATCGGTACGGCCACCGCCGCACGGTCGCGCCGGCCTCCTGCCGGACGGTCAGGACGACGACGGCCCGAGGCCCTCCAGCACCGCCGTGACCATGCGCTCCGCGAGGTCGCCGGGCAGCGGGGCCTCGGGACGCATCACGGCACGCACGAGCATCGGGCCGACCAGGAGGTCGTTGAGCAGGTCGATGTCCAGGTCGTCGCGGATCTCGCCGCGGGCGACGCCGCGGCGCAGGATCTCCAGCACGGTCGCCCGGCGCGGGTCGATGACGGTCGCGACATACGCGTCCCACAGCCTGGGGTGGCTCTTCATCTGGGCGCGCACGTTGTGCAGCAGTGCGGACGAGCGCTGGGCGAGGCCGCGGAGGCGGACCGACTCCAGCATGACGACGAGGTCGTCACGGGCGGAGGTGCCGGGCATCGCGGGATCCGGCGGCTCGATGTCCCGCAGGACGTCGACGAACAACTCCTCCTTGTCGGCCCAGCGCCGGTAGATGGTGGCCTTGCCGACCCCGGCCGTACGGGCGATGCGCTCGATGGAGATGTCGCCCAGCGGCAGTCCCTCCTCCAGCAGGGTCACCACCGCCTCGCGGATCGAGCGCTCCGCCGCCTCGCTGCGGGGCCGGCCGCGCCGAGGAGCGCTCGCGCCTGCCCCGGCGGCGCTCGCGGCACCCGGGCGCCCGCCCGTTGCCGTACCCGTGCCCCGTGTCGCTCCGGTCCCGCTCGCCACAGCCGCCTCCACTCCGCCCCGCCCTCCCCGTGGCGCCCTTGCGTGAGGTGCGCCTCGTCGCGTCTCCCGGTCCGCCCCTCGGCGTGTGCCTCGATTCTCGCGGACCCCGGTCATACCCGGGCCACCCCCGCCGCCGGGCGCTCGTCCGGCAGGGCCGGTGCGTCCGCGGGCTTCCGCCGGCCGGGGAGATACATGGCCACGACGACCGCGCCGATGAGCGTCACCGTCGCCGCGCACAGCGCCGCCAGGTGCATGGCGACGAGGAACGCCTGGTGCGCGGGCGCGATCAGGAGCTGTCCGGCGGGGCCGAGCCGTTCGGCGACGGCCAGTGTCGCCTCCAGCGACTCGCCCGCCGCGTGCTTCGCCTCGTCCGGGACGCCGGGGGCGCGCTCCAGGGTGCTCTCGATCCCGCCCCGGTACGCGGCCGACAGCAGGGAGCCGAGAACGGCCACGCCCAGCGCCCCGCCGACCTGCCGGAAGGTGTTGTTGATCGCGGAGGCCACGCCCGCCTTCTCCCTCGGCAGCGCCTGCATGACCGTGACCGTGACGGGCGACATGACGTGCCCCATGCCGGCGCCCTGCACGAAGAAGGCGAGCTCCAGCGCCCACAGCGGGGTCGAGGTGTCGAAGAAGGCGAAGCAGGCGAGCCCGGTCGAGATCATCATCATTCCGGCCGTGCAGGTCGCCTTGGCCCCGAACCGGGCGACGGCCAGCCGGGCGCGCGGTGCGGACAGCGACTGGGCCACCGCGAGCGGCAGCACCAGCAGACCGGCCTGCAGCGGGCTGTGGCCGAGCACGCTCTGGAGGTAGAACACCGAGAAGAACGCGACGCCCATCATCGAGAGGAAGGCGAGAGCGGTCGCGGTGATCGCGGCGGAGAACGCGGGATTCCTGAAGTACGAGAAGTCCAGTGCCGGGTGGTCGATGCGGTGCTCGTACACCACGAACACCGCCAGCACGGTGAGCCCGCCGACCAGGGGCAGCAGCACGGACCGGTCGGAGAGCGAGGCGAGTTCACCGCCGTGGATGATCCCGTAGACGAGCAGGACGAGCCCGACGATGGACAGCAGCACGCCGACGGGGTCGATCCGGCCGGGTTCGGGGTCCCGGGAGTCGGGGACGAGCAGGGCCATCGCGACGAAGCCGACGACCACCACCGGCACGTTCACCAGGAAGATCGAACCCCACCAGAAGTGTTCCAGCAGCAGCCCGCCCGTGAGCGGACCGAGGGCGATGGCGATGCCCACGCCGCCCGCCCAGATGCCGATGGCCTTGGGCTGCTCGTCCCGTTCGAAGACGTTCATGAGGACGGCGAGGGTCGCCGGCATCACGAACGCGGCGCCGAGGCCCATCACCGCGCGGTAGGCGATGAGCTCGCCGGACGAGCCGGAGAACGCGGCCAGCGCCGAGCCGATGCCGAACACGGCCATGCCGAACAGCAGGGTCCTCCTGCGGCCCGCGCGGTCGCCGATCAGACCGGCCGTGAACAGCAGGGCGGCGAAGACGAGGGTGTAGGAGTTGATGGCCCATTCCAGCTCCCCCTGTGTGGCGCCGATACCCACGGGCGCCGGGGAGGCGATGGTCTTGACCGCCACGTTGAGGACCGAGTGGTCCAGCACCATGATGAGCACGGTGAACATCAGAACGGCGAGAATGAGCCAGCGGCGTCGGTGAACGGCTTCCGGAACCCGGGGTGGGGCGGGGGGTGCGCCCGGCGGTGTGGACATGATCGCAGCGTATTTCTATACGGCACCGTCTCGTATAGAAATGCTGGGCCGTTGGTGTCGGGACCGGCCAACTTCGCGGCAGTGTGAACGGGGGCACTTCACGCGGCGGGCGCGGGGATGCCACCATGGACGCGGTCCGGGGACGCCGTCAGGGCGCCTCGAGATGACGAAGGAGCCGTTCACCATGACGCTTCAGGCTGCCCAGACGCGGCCCGCCGACAGCAGCGGCAAGGCGCTGTACGGCGGCAAGGGCACTCGCCGCATCTCCGTCCACGACATCGCCGCCGCCAAGGAGCGCGGCGAGAAGTGGCCCATGCTCACCGCCTACGACGCCATGACGGCGTCCGTCTTCGACGAGGCCGGCATCCCGGTGATGCTGGTCGGCGACTCGATGGGCAACTGTCACCTCGGCTACGACTCCACCGTGCCCGTCACGATGGACGAGATGACGCTGCTGTCCGCGGCCGTCGTACGGGGCACCAGGCGCGCCCTGATCGTCGGCGACCTCCCCTTCGGCTCGTACCAGGAGGGTCCCGTCCAGGCGCTGCGCTCGGCTACCCGGCTGGTCAAGGAGGCCGGGGTCGGCGCCGTCAAGCTGGAGGGCGGGGAGCGCTCCCTGCCGCAGACCGAGATGCTGGTGCAGGCGGGCATCCCGGTCATGTCCCACCTGGGTCTGACCCCGCAGTCGGTCAACACGATGGGGTACCGCGTGCAGGGCCGCGGGGACGAGGCGGCCCACCGGCTGCTGAGCGACGCCAAGGCGGCCCAGGACGCGGGCGCGTTCGCCGTCGTCCTCGAACTCGTACCCGCGGAGCTCGCGGCCGAGGTCACCCGTTCGCTGCACATCCCGACCATCGGTATCGGCGCCGGCCCGGACACGGACGCTCAGGTCCTCGTCTGGACGGACATGGCCGGGCTGACGGGCGGCAAGGTGCCGCGCTTCACCAGGCAGTACGCGAATCTGCGGCAGACGCTGGGCGACGCGGCGAAGGCGTTCGCCGAGGACGTCGCCGGCGGTGCGTTCCCTGCCGAGGAGCACACCTTCCACTGACCGCCGCGGCCGGGCGCCGGCGCCCGTACCGTCACCACCCGTACCTCTCGATCCACTGCGGCACCACGGCAGCCCGCCGATCTTCCCCCGTCGGCGGGCTGCCTCCTTTCCCGATGCGGCCGGGGCCGGCCCAGGGCGGCTGCCGAGAGCGACGACACGCCGAAGAGCTCCGCCACGAGCCCCCGGCGGACGCCAGGGGTGCCGCCGGCGGGTCAGGGATGGCCACGGGCGTCCCCCGTCTCTCTCGCCACGGCGTCGCCACGGCGCCCACGCCGCCCGGACCACGCCCGGGCGATCCGGGTCGGGAAGCCGGCGCCGGCGTACCTCACGATGGCGAACAGAAGCGCGTCGGCCCTGCGCAGCGAAGCGAGCCCGGCAGCCGTCGCCACCATGAGCAGGTGTCGCCCGGGAGAACACGCGCCCGGCGCGGTAGCCGGCCCTCGCCTCCGGCCGTGCGAAGAGCCCCGCCCCGCCTGACATGTGCCGCTTCCCGGCGATGGCTCGGTGCTGCTCTCGCCACGACGAGGGCCGCCGGTCCTGGCACCGGGCCGCGTGTCGGCGGCCTGTCGGCGATATGTCGGCGGCGGTCGGGACGATGGCGTCATGACGCGAACCGACAAGAACGCCGTCGAGGTACGGGGCCTCGTCAAACACTACGGCGGGACGAAGGCGCTGGACGGGGTGGACCTCGATGTCCGGGAGGGCACCGTCCTCGGTGTCCTCGGGCCCAACGGCGCCGGCAAGACCACGCTGGTCCGCTGCCTCTCGACTCTGATCACCCCGGACGCCGGACGCGCCACGGTCGCCGGCCACGACGTGGTGCGCCGGCCCCGGCAGCTCCGCCGCGCGATCGGCCTGACCGGCCAGTACGCCTCCGTGGACGAGAAGCTGTCCGGCCGGGAGAACCTGTACCTGATCGGGCGGCTGCTCGATCTGTCCCGCAAGGACGCCCGGCGCCGGTCGGACGAACTGCTGGAACGGTTCTCGCTCACGGACGCCGCGAAGCGCCCGGCCGCCACCTACTCCGGCGGAATGCGCCGGCGGCTCGACCTGGCCGCCTCGATGATCGGCCGGCCCGCCGTGCTGTTCCTGGACGAGCCCACGACGGGGCTGGATCCGCGGACCCGCAACGAGGTGTGGGACGAGGTGCAGCGGATGGTCGCCGAGGGCGTCACCGTCCTGCTCACCACCCAGTACATGGAGGAGGCCGAGCAGCTGGCGCACGCGCTGACGGTCGTCGACCGGGGCCGGGTCATCGCCGAGGGCGGGGTCGCCGAGCTGAAGGCGAAGGTCGGCGGACGCACCCTGCGGATCCGGCCGGCCGACGCGGCGCAGCTGGCCGCGATGGCGTCGGCGGTGCGCGAGGCGGGCCTCGACGGTGTCGCCGGCGTCCAGGCCGTCCCGGACGAGGGCGTGCTCCACATCCCGATCCTCAGCGACGAGCAACTGACCGCCGTCGTGGGCCTGCTGGGCTCCCGGGGTTTCGCCCTCTCCGACATCGGGACCGAACTGCCCAGCCTGGACGAGGTCTTCCTGGCCATCACCGGCCGGCGGACCGCCTCCGTCACCGACGCGCTCCCCCAGGAGGTCGCGGCATGAGCGCCGCCACGGCAACCGTTCCCGCAGCCGCCGCCGACGACGGGCGGATCGGTCCGCGCGGCAGTCTCCGGCACATCGGTGCGCTGGTCCGCCGCAATCTGCTGTGGATCCGGCAGGACCCGGAGTCCATGATGGACGCGGTGCTGATGCCGATCGTGCTCACCCTGCTGTTCGTGTTCGTCTTCGGCGGCGCGATCGCCGGCAAGGGCAACCACGACGCCTACGTCGACTACGTCGTCCCCGGGCTGATGGCGATGATGGGCATGAACATCGCGATGGGCGTCGGCACCGGCTTCAGCCAGGACTTCCGAAGCGGTGTGATGGACCGCTTCCGGTCCCTGCCGATCGCCCGCTCCTCCGTGCTGATCGCCAAGATCGTCGTCGAGATCGGCCGGATGCTGGTCGCCACGGCGATCCTGTTGACGGTCGGCTTCCTGCTCGGTCTGTCCGTGAACGACGTACCGGGTCTCCTGGCGGCAGTCGGACTGTCGCTGGTCTTCGGCTCCTCGATCATGTGGATCTTCCTCACCATGGGCGTGACGATGAAGAACGCCCAGACCATCCAGGGAATGGGGTTCCTGGTGCTGATGCCGCTGCAGTTCGGTTCCTCGATCTTCGCCCCGACCGACTCCATGCCCGGCTGGCTGCGGGCCTTCACCGACCACAACCCGCTGTCGTCGCTGGCCGACGCGGCCCGCGGGCTGATGAACGGCGGCCCGGTGGCCCATGACGTGTGGGTGACGCTGATCTGGTCGGCGGTGATCACCGCGGTGATGGCCCCGGTGGCGATCAGGAAGTTCCGGACGAAGTCCTGAAACTCCCGGCTCCGGTCGTGCGCGGGCGGCGCCCTCTCTCCCGGATGAGGACGCCGCCCCCGGCGCGCCGGGCCGTGAACTCCGCGGCGCCGAGCAGGGCGCGGACGGTCCGCTCCGCACGGTCGTGGCTCTCCCGTCCGTACGGTCATGGCTCTCCCGTCCGTACGGTCATGGCTCTCCCGCTCCAGGGTGCTGACCGCGACACGCCCGGCCGCTTCGCCTGCTCGTACACGCCGGGCAGCCGTGCGGCATCCCCGCACCTGCTCCGGACCGGGTCCCGCCCGTGCCTCGGCCGCGGTGAGCAGTTGGACCGCGGACAGGTACGGCGCCACCGTCGCCGAAGCCCGCCCGCCCGTTCTCCGCGACGTCCGCGCCGCTCCCCGCCGGGTTCCGGCAGCGCGGCGGAACTCCCGCCCCGCCCGGGACGTTCTGGCCATGCCGCCTGTACGGTCGGCATTCGGCCTGCGGATCCGCCGATCACGGCCGACCGAGAACCAGCCATGCACGTAGCCGCCGATCACGCCCCGGGAGCGCCCTCGATGACCTCGGCCACCACCCGCTCCAGCGACCGGGCGGTCTCGCCCGTCTTCCTCGGCATCGCCGCGATCATGGCGGTGACGGGCTGGGCGGTCTGGACGGACTTCGCGGACAGCCCGGGCGTCGCGGTGTTCCTGTTCGTGACGGCCGCGTGGATCGTGTCGCTCTGTCTGCACGAGTACGCGCACGCCCGCACCGCCCTGCACGGCGGGGACCTCACGGTCGGTGCCAAGGGTTATCTGACGCTCAACCCGCTGAAGTACACGCACGCGGTGCTGAGCATCGTACTGCCCGTCCTCTTCGTGATCATGGGCGGTATCGGCCTGCCCGGCGGTGCGGTCTTCATCGAGCGGCACCGGATCAAGGGGCGCTGGAAGCACAGCCTGATCTCCGCGGCGGGCCCGCTGACGAACGTCCTGTTCGCGGTCGTCTGCACGGCGCCGTTCTGGCTCGGCGCCCTCGAGGGCGTACCCCTCGGCTTCCGATTCGCCCTGGCTTTCCTGGCGCTGCTGCAGGTCACTGCGGCGATCCTGAACTTCCTGCCCGTTCCGGGCCTGGACGGGTACGGGGTGATCGAGCCCTGGCTGTCGTACGGCTTCCGCCGTCAGGTGGAGCCCTTCGCGCCGTTCGGGCTGCTGGCGGTGTTCGCCGTCCTCTTCATCCCCGAGGTGAACCACGCGTTCTTCGACGCGATCTTCGCCCTGATGGACGGGCTCGGGGTGTCACGGACGGAGGTCGCCTGCGGCCAGGACCTGTACCGCTTCTGGACCGAGCAGTACCCGGAGTGCACGGCGCTGCTCGACCGCTAGGGCGTGTTCTGAGTTGAGATCACGGGAGGGCTGGCAGGCTGCGTAACCAGAGGATGGATCCGCGCAAGTGGAGCCCGGCGGCATAGCTCTCGGGCGTCTTGTCGTAGCGAGTGGCCAGCCCCCGCCATTCCTTGAACTTGTTGATGGCGCGCTCGACGGTGTTGCGATCTTTGTAGAGCGCGGCGTCGTGGCTGACCGGGCGTCCGCCGGAGCGTCCCTTCTTCTTGCGGTTGGCGGTCTGGTCGGCCTTCTCCGGGATCACCGCCTTAATGTTGCGTCTGCGCAGGTGGGCGCGGTTGGCGCGGGAGGAGTACGCCTTGTCGCCAGCGACCGCGTCCGGCCGGGTCCTGGGGCGGCCGACCGGGACACGCACCTTGATCTTCTTGAGGACCGGGATGAAGCGCGGACTGTCCGCGGCCTGGCCGGGGGTGAGGATGATGGACAGCGGGCGGCACCGCCGCTCGACGGCGAGGTGGACCTTGCTGGTCAGCCCGCCCCGGGAGCGGCCCAGTTCGGCGGCCCGCAGCCGGGCCCTGCGGCGTCGGCGCACGGCGCGGCGCTGTTCCCGCCCGGAGTCCTCCATGTCCGCGGGTTGCTCGCCTACGGGGTTGTTTTGTCCCTTTGCTGCAGCCCCTTTTCCTCCGCCACGGCCTTCTCCAGGTCCTCGAGGAGTTCCGGGGCGACGACCATGCCCGCCGCGTGGTGATGCGCGCGGGCAACAGTCGAGTCCACGCTGACCAGGCTGAGATCTACATCGTCGCGGGCCGCCGCCTCGGCGATCATCGCGTCCATGAGGGCCTGAAAGACCCCCTCACGCACCCACATCCGGAACCTGTCGTAGATCGTCGACCAGGAGCCGTAGCTCTCCGGCACATCTCGCCAGGGGCAGCCGGTGCGGAACCGCCACATCACCGCGTTGAAGTAGCTGCGCAGGTCAGGGATCGGTCCGAACGCACCCAGCGGCAGGTGCGGCTCGACCAACCCCCACTCGGCATCGGTCAGATCGCCACGAGTCACGCGACCGGTCTATCGCAACCGGCACCCTCCTGGAGCGGGAATGACCGAGCTCGTGATCTCAACCCAGAACACGCCCTAGTACTACAGGGCTAGATCTTGATCATCTGAAGCTGTAGCCGCCTTCTGAAATGGTGCCGTCGCGCCTCCGCTTGATGCGCGCGCCGCCAGATCGACCAGCGAAGTCCCTGGTCAATGGCGATGCGAGTCAGGCCGATCAGGTTGAACAGGCGCCGGACCTCGGCGACGGTCAGGGCCGCGAGCCGCCGCGTTCGCGGCCCGCGCCCGCCGCCCAGGTTCGAAGAGCCCCCTTTTGCGGGGTTCGGGCCATCGCGGCCAGGAACGCCAACGCCAGCATGGACAGGGTGATATGGCGATACCAGGCGTCGTATTTGCGTACCTGGTAGTTGTCCAGCCCGGCCTGCTGCTTGGCCGCCTCGAAACACTCCTCGACCGGCCAGCGCAGTCCTATGACCGCCACCAGTTCCGACAGTGATTCCCCGCGCGGGTTGTAGCAGTGGAAGTAGGCGAGCTCCCCATCCGCGATGGAGCGGCGTACTACGTACTGGCGCCCGTCCCGCCCGGCGATTACCGCCCAGTCGTAGGTGCGGAACCCTTTGGCTCCGATCCCGCAGGCACGCCGGGAGAAGTCCCCCGGCCGCAGGTGTGATGCCAGGTTGTCCAACCGGGTCGGAGTGTCGGGGTTGGTGGAGATGCCCGCGGTGTTCACGTCGGTAGATTTCGGAACGGCCATGCAGTAGGCAATGTCCTCTGCTTCCAGATACCTGCGCAGAATCCTGTTCTGGCCGAACTCCTCGTCCGCAACGAACCACGAAAACGGCACCCCGGCCGCCACGGCGCGCTCGATCATGGCCTGGACCTGCTGCGGACGGGTGCGGAAGACCACCTCGTCCGGGATCCCCGCCTCCCGGCGGCGTTCGAAGTCGACGGCCCAGGAATCCTTGGGCAGGTAGAGCTCCCGGTCGATCAGTACACGGTCGCCACGACGGTTGGCGTAGGCCAGGAACGACCCGATCTGGCAATTGTCGACACGTCCGAGGGTGCCGGAATACTGCCGCTGGACCCCGGCGGATTTGGTGCCCTTCTTCGCGAAGCCGGTGGGGTCGGCGATCAGCACGCCCCGGGGATCCGCGAAGCGTTCCATGGCGTAGTCGCAGACCAGGTCCCGCATCAGAGCCGCGCTCCACGGGGTGAGGTTCAAGAACCGCTGGAGTGCTTTGGGCTCCTTCTCGCCGGCGAACTCAGCCATGGTCCAGCCGTTCTTGCGCTGCAACGGGGAGAGGAGCCCACGTAAGTACTGAAGGGCGTGCCCTTGGGATTCCGGGCGGTAGAACAGGGGGGTTATCCGCTCACCCAGCGCGGCGAACTCGCGGTCCCAGACGGCTAAATCGGCAGGGCTCACTGCGTCCGACGAAGAATCTTGATCATGGGGCTGTGTCGTGGCCACAGGCAGAGCCTCCCATCACCCCATGATCAAGATCTAGCCCTGTAGTACTAGTCCCGCAATCCCCGGGGGACCGGCGCGCGGCGTCTGGTACGTGCGATCGCAAGGCGCGAGGATCGTCCTCGTACTGGACGTACCCGGATGACTCCGACAACGAGGCGTGGAGGCACCTGCCGTGCCCGAAGGCCACGGGGGAGTGCGTGCCAGGCGTCGCGGGCCAGGAGGGACTCTCGGCAGCACGTCCCAGTGCGGCGGGCGCACGGTCTGCCCCGTCGCGACCGGCCGGCAGCGGCTCGCCGTCGCCCGCGGCGGCAGGCAGGCACACGGTCCGCCGCGGGATGCCGTACGCCGGCCGCGTGCGGGTCAGGAGGTCGGCGTCGTCCGCTCCTTGCCGCGGCGGATGTAGTAGATCGCCATGTTCGACGACACACCGGCCAGTAGCACCCACACGATCCCCAGCCAGCTGCCCTCGACGAACGAGACGACCGCCGCGGCGACGGCGAGAACGCAGATGATGAGGGCGAAGAGGGCGAGGCGGGGCATGGGGGTCGGCTCCTGTCCGGTCACGGGTGTTCCGGACCAGTGTCCCCCATGCCCCCACGGCGCCGGCGACGCGGCACCACGTCCGGGCCGGTACCGCTTCTCAGACGTCGGTCACGCGCAGACCCGCGTGCGCCTTGTAGCGCCGGTTCACGGAGATCAGGTTGGCGACCAGCGACTCGACCTGGTGGGCGTTGCGCAGCCGGCCGGAGAAGACCCCGCGCATACCGGGGATACGGCCCGCGAGGGCCTGCACCAGGTCCGTGTCGGCGCGGTCCTCGCCCAGCACCATCACGTCCGTGTCGATCTCCTCGATCGACTCGTCCTGGAGCAGCACCGCGGAGAGGTGGTGGAACGCGGCGGTCACCCGGGACTCCGGCAGCAGGGCCGCGGCCTGCTCGGCGGCGCTGCCCTCGGCCGGCTTGAGCGCGTAAGCGCCCTTCTTGTCGAAGCCGAGCGGGTTCACGCAGTCGACGACCAGCTTCCCGGCGAGCTCGGAGCGCAGCGCCTCCAGGGTCTTGGCGTGCCCGTCCCACGGCACGGCCACGATCACCACATCGCTCCGCCGGGCGCACTCGGCGTTCTCCGCGCCCTCGATGCCGAGGCCCAGCTCCCGGGCCGCGGTCCCGGCACGCTCGGCTACCCGGGAACCGATGATCACCTTCTGCCCCGCGCGGGCGAGCCGGTAGGCGAGGCCGCGGCCCTGGTCCCCCGTGCCGCCGAGGACGCCGACGACGAGACCCGAGACGTCGGGGAGGTCCCACGGGTCCCTGGCGGCGGGCTTCGGTGCGCTGGCGTTGTCTTGTGAAGTCATGATCCGACCTTACTCGCAGGTAGCAGGGCGGCCCGTCCCGTACGGATGGACCGCAGCGGAACCGGGGGCGGCGGGCACGCCGGTGGGGCAGGATGCCCGCCCATGGATGCCGTACGCGTCGCGCTCTTGAGGGAAGTCCTCGCCGGGACCGAGTGGCCCGCGGCGGCCCGCAGGTTCGCGGGCACCCTGCGCTCCTCGGTCGTCCCCCAGGGCGGCGGACTGCTGCTGGTGGGAACGGCCGAGTACGAGCCGTGGCACCTCGCCGCGCATCTCGTGGACGAGGCGGCCTGGTCGGGGCAGCCCGAGCTGGCGCCCACCCTCGTACGCCACCGGGTGCGGCCGGGGGACCCGGCGCACCTCGCCGTCGGCCTGGGCCGGGTGGCGGCGGCCGGGCGCGGGGAGACACTGCTGGTGGTGGCGCCGCAACGGCCGGACGAAGGGCTGCTGGAGCGTGTCCACGACGCCCGGCGCTCCGGGGCGACGGTGCTCTCGCTGGACGCCGGCGACCCGGAGGTCGCCGGGCTGGCGCACGAGGCGCTGACGGTCCCGGGAACGGCGGAGGTCGACCTGGACACGGTGCAGCACCTCATGAGCGCGGCGGCCGGCGAGAACGTCCTGCCGTCGCCGGGCCCGCGCGGCCGCAGGCCCTTGCGCGACCGCCTCGCCCGGCTGGCCGACCACCTCACGGCGCCCCCGCCGGCTCGGTGGTGAAATTCGGTTGCCGCGCCCGCGCCGCCCCGCCGAACATGGCCGGTCGTGGCTTCACGACTCGGCGGCACGCTTCTCCCCGACCTCTCCCCCTGGCGCTCCTCACGGGACTTCCGTCTGCTGTGGGTGCAGGGGCTCATCACGTTCCTCAGCAGCTTCATGGCGATGGTGGCGCTGCCGCTGCAGATCAAGGACCTGACGGGCTCGCCGCTCGCGGTCGGGATCATGGGCGCCGTGGAACTCGTGCCGCTGGTGGTGTTCGGGCTGTACGGGGGCGCGCTCGCCGATGCGGTGGACCGGCGCGGGGTACTGGTCCTCACCGAGGGCGGCATGGCCGTGATGGCCACGATCCTGCTGGTCAACGCGTTGCTGCCGACGCCCGCACTGTGGCCGCTCTATGTCGTCGCGGCGGGTGTCTCCGCTCTCGCCGGTCTGCAGCGCCCCGCACTGGACTCCCTGATGGCCCGGATCGTGCCGCACGACCAGCAGACCGCCGCGGCCGCGCTCAACGCGCTGCGCTGGCAGCTCGGCGCCATCGCCGGGCCGGCGCTGGCCGGGCTGGTCGTGGCGTACGCGGGACACGCGACGGCGTACACCACGACGGCCGCCGGGTTCCTGGTCTCCGTGGCGCTGTGCAGCCGGCTCTCCCCCGCCCCGCCCGCGCACGACGCGGAGAGGCCGTCCCTGCGGGGCATCGCGGAGGGCGCCCGGTACGCGTGGAGCCGGCCGGTACTGCTGGGCACCTACGCGGTGGACCTGGCCGCGATGTTCTTCGCCTTCCCCAACACGATCTTCCCGTTCCTCGCCGACGAGCTCGACGCGGAATGGTCGCTGGGGCTGATGTACGCGGCGGGGTCGGTCGGCTCACTGCTGCTCAGCCTGACCAGCGGCTGGACCTCCCGGGTGCGCCGGCACGGCCTGTTCGTGGTGTTCGGCGCCGCCGGATGGGGGCTCGCGATCGCCGCGGCCGGCTGGTTCGCGAACATCTGGCTGGTGCTGCTCTGCCTCGCCTTCGCGGGCGCCGGCGACATGCTCAGCGGACTGGGCCGCTCCACCATCTGGAACCAGACGATCCCGGAGTCATTGCGCGGCCGCCTCGCGGGCATCGAGGTGCTCTCCTACAGCGTGGGGCCGCAGCTGGGCCAGGTGCGCGCGGGTGCGGTGGCGGGGTGGACCGGCACCCGGGCGGCGTTCTGGAGCGGCGGGCTGCTCTGCGTGGCCTCGGTGGGCCTGCTGACGGCGGCGCTGCCGAAGCTCGTCACGTATGACGCGGCGACGGACGAGGACGCCCTGCGCCGCCGTGCCCAGAAGGAGGGGACGGCGGCGGGAACGGCTGCCTGACGGGAGGGAGAGCCGCGTCGCGGTGCGGAGCCGCCCAAGGACTGTCCCGGCAGCGGTCCGGTGGGACGGCGCCCTGCGGCAGGCGCCCCGGCCCGCACGGCGCGAGTGCGGCAGGCCCCATCCGCCAGCTGCGGCCGGTGCGGCGGACGATGCGGCACTCCCCACCGCCCGAGTGCGGCAGACGCCACAAGGTCCGGCAACCGCAACCCGAGTGCGGCAGGGACACCCGGCAGCCACCGCCCGGGGACGGCAGACGGCAGACGGTCCGGCACTCCCCACCGCCCAAGTGCGGCAGACACCACAAGGTCCGGCAACCGCAACCCGAGTGCGGCAGGGACACCCGGCAGCCACCGCCCGGGGACGGCAGACGGCAGACGGTCCGGCACTCCCCACCGCCCAAGTGCGGCAGACACCACAAGGTCCGGCAACCGCAACCCGAGTGCGGCAGGGACACCCGGCAGCCACCGCCCGGGGACGGCAGACGGCAGACGGTCCGGCACTCCCCACCGCCCAAGTGCGGCAGACGGCAGACGGTCCCGCAGCCGCAGCCGCAGCCGCAGCCGGCGCCGGAGCCGGTCGGACGGGTACGGCTCCTGCGGCGCACGGCCGGGCGCCGGTCCGCCCTCCAGGTCCGCCCCGCGCTCAGTCGGCGGTGTCGCCCCCACGCGGCGCGTCGTGCCACCGCGGGTCGTTCTCCCACTCCAGATTCCGCTCCCGCGCCAGCTCCATCGCGTGCGTGGCCTCCTCGCGCGTGGCGTACGGACCGAAGCGGTCCTTCGCCGGGCACTCGGGCCCCTCCTCGACCTTCTTGTGCTCCAGGCAGTAGTACCACTCGCCCGGCTTGCCCACCGTGCGCTTCTTGAACAGGGCCATCGTCGGCTCCTTCCTCTGACCCATGCTGCCCCGACGTCTTCCCCTTCGCCCGAGAACGACGCCGTTCCCGGCGCCCGGAGCGCCGGGAACCCCCGGTTAGACTCGCTGCATGTCTGGCCAGTCGCTGCTCGTACCAGGGAAGCTCTCTCCCACCCGTTCCGTACCCGGAAACATCCGGCGCCCCGAGTACGTCGGGAGGCCCGCGCCCAAGCCGTACACCGGGCCGGAGATCCAGGACACCGAGACGATCGAGAGGATGCGCGTCGCGGGCCGAATCGCCGCCCAGGCGATGGAGGAGGCCGCGAAGCTCATCGCCCCCGGGGTGACCACGGACGAACTCGACCGGGTCGCGCACGAGTTCATGTGCGACCACGGGGCGTACCCGTCGACGCTCGGCTACCGGGGCTTCCCCAAGTCGCTGTGCTCCTCGCTCAACGAGGTCATCTGCCACGGCATCCCCGACTCCACGGTGCTGCGGGACGGCGACATCGTGAACCTGGACGTCACCGCGTACATCGGCGGTGTGCACGGCGACAACAACGCCACCTATCTCTGCGGCGACGTGGACGAGCAGTCCGCGCTGCTGGTCGAGCGGACGCGGGAGTCACTCAACCGCGCGATCAAGGCGGTCCGGCCCGGCCGCCAGATCAACGTCATCGGGCGGGTCATCGAGTCGTACGCGAAGCGGTTCGGCTACGGCGTCGTACGCGACTTCACCGGCCACGGCATCAACTCCTCGTTCCACTCCGGCCTGATCATCCCGCACTACGACAGCCCGCACGCGACGACCGTGATGCAGCCCGGCATGACGTTCACCATCGAGCCGATGCTGACGCTCGGGACGCACGAGTACGACATGTGGGACGACGGCTGGACCGTGGTGACGAAGGACCGCAAGCGGACCGCGCAGTTCGAGCACACGCTGGTGGTGACGGAGACCGGAGCCGACATCCTGACGTTGCCCTGACGCGAATCCTGGGTAGCGTTTTTACCGACAGGTCGTCGGGAACCAGTTGACTTAGGTAAGCCTAAGTAAGAGGATCCCACTGGTTCCCGTCCCCATCGGTCCCCGGAGGCCCGCCTTGGACACGCCGGACACGCCCTTCTCGACCCAGATCCGTGTCGCGTCGCACGAACAGCACACCGAGGCGGAGACGTCGACCTTCATGAGCGATCTGCTCGACGGCCGGCTGGCGGTCGAGGCGTACGCCCGCTACACGGAACAACTGTGGTTCGTGTACCGGGCGCTGGAGGACTCGGCCGGGGCCCTCGATGCCGACCCGGTCGCGGGGCCGTTCATCCGGCCGGAGCTGTTCCGCGCGGCCGAGCTGCAGCGGGACCTGGCGCATCTGCGCGGGCCGGACTGGCGTGCCGGTCTGCGCCCGCTGCCCGCCACGGCCGCGTACGCGGCCCGGGTCGAGGAGTGCGCCCGGACGTGGCCGGCGGGCTATGTGGCCCACCACTACACCCGGTACCTCGGGGACCTCTCCGGCGGCCAGGTCATCCGCGACAAGGCCGAGCGCACCTGGGGCTTCGACCGCAAGGGTGACGGGGTCCGCTTCTACGTCTTCGAGCAGATCTCCAACCCGGCCGCGTTCAAGCGGGGTTACCGGGAACTGCTGGACGCGGTGAACGCGGACGACCTCGAGAAGCAGCGCATCATCGACGAGTGCAGGCGCGCCTTCGACTTCAACGGCGCGGTGTTCCGCGAGCTGGGCCGGGAGTTCCCGCTCAGCGCGGCGTGACGCGGCGGCGGGACAGCGCGTTTCCCGTGCCCGTGCTCTTCCCGCGCCTGCGGACGCCGCATGACCGCAGGCGTCGCGGGAGCGTCCCCGACCGTTCTCTTCCCACGCACCCGGACGCCGCGTGGCCGCAGGCGTCGCGAAGGCGTCCCGCGACCGCAGGCCAGCGCGTGACCGCCGTGACCGCGGGCGACGGAGCGGTGCGACCTCGGGCACGGCATCGCGCGCCCCGGGCGCCGGCCTTCCCGGGTCGGCGCCTCCGCCGCGACGCGTCAGGGGCCCGCGAGCCGTACGCGGCCGCCGAGTTCGATCAGTCCGCCGGGTGCGGGGGCCGTCAGGAGCTGGGAGCCGCGCCCCTGGGTGATGTTCAGTGCGCGGCCGAGCCGTTCGGTCAGCAGCAGCGCCGCCGCGCCGGTGGCCTCGTCCTCGTCGATGCCGTCGCCCCTGCCGGGGAAGGCGCGGGCCCGGATCCGGCCCGCGGCCTCGTCCTCCCACGCCCATGCGTACGTCCATTCGCCCGGCGGCGGCACCTCCAGTGCCTCGACCTCGGCCGCCGAGCCGTACCGGCGCAAGGTGCGCGGCGGGGCCCACTCGGCGGGGGCGGCGATCCAGGTGAACTCGCCGTCGGAGCGCACCCACACCTCCCCCGCCGGGGGGTTCACCGTCTCCAGGTCCAGCAGCCACGCCACCCCGACGAGAGGATGGCCGGCGAACGGCAGACGTGCCCCCGGGGTGTGGATGTCGACGACGCCGCGCTCGGGGTCGTCGACGAACACGGTCTCACTGAAGCCCAGTTCGGCGGCGAGCGCCCGGCGGGACGTCTCGTCGGGGTACGGCCGCCCGTCGCGCACGACTCCGAGGGCGTTGCCGTGGCGGCCGTCGCCGGAGCAGAAGACGCGCAGGACGTCGAGGCCGCGGGGTCGTTCGTGTGTCACCCGGGCATTGAAGCATCCCCGTACGACACGGACCGGCAGGTCGCGCCTACCGGCTCGGTGGCGGACGCGACCCTGCCGGTGCCGGGAGGGCGTCAGCCCCGGGCGGTGGCGCGGCGGCGGATCGCCGTCGAGGGCGGCCCGGCGAGGGTGTTCCGCGGCGAACTGCTCGGCGACGTCCGCCGGCGGCCGGTGGAGGTGCTGCCGCACCCGCGCACCGGCACCCCGCTCATCGCGGCGAAACGGGAACCTTGACCCGCACTTGACCCACTCGTGGGGCGGTCGTGGCGGTGCCGTGACCTCCCCGTTCCCGATGTGCGGGGATGAGATCCGAATCACTGGACGGACCGCTGCCGCTCAGGTAAGGCTCGGTTAAGTTAGGTCAGCCTCACCGGCTGACCGCCCGTCCGCACCCCGTCCCCGAACCCGTCCCCGTGGAGCCCGTATGCAACCCGCCCGCCTGTCCGTCGTCACCGCCGCGGCCGCGCTTTCCGCGCTCACCGCCGTCACGGGCTGCGCCGAGAAGAGCGATGCAGAGGACGGCAGCGGTGCCATCGCCGTGACCGCGAAGGACGACTCCTGCGAGGTGTCCGCGAAGGAGTTCCCGGCCGGTCACGTCCGGCTGGACATCGAGAACAAGGGCTCCAAGGTCACCGAGGTCTACATCCTCTTCCCCGACGACCGCATCGTCACCGAGCGCGAGAACATCGGCCCCGGCACCAAGGCGAGTCTGACCGCGGAGGTGAAGGCCGGCGACTACGAGATCGCCTGCAAGCCGGGGATGCGGGGCGAGGGCATCCGCCGCCCGGTCAAGGCGACCGGCGGCACCGCGGCGAAGCGCTCCCCGGAGATGGACGCGGCGGTCGCCGCGTACCGCACGTACGCGCAGCAGCAGGCCGACGAGACGCTCCCGAAGGCGAAGGTGTTCACCGACGCCGTCCGCGCCGGCGACATCGAGGCGGCGAAGAAGGCGTACGCGGACTCCCGGATCGGCTGGGAGCGCACGGAGCCGGTCGCCGAGTCGTTCGGCGACATCGACCCGAAGGTCGACCTCCGCGAGGACGGTGTGGCCGACCTGGAGCCGGGCGAGAAGTGGACCGGCTGGCACCGCCTGGAGAAGGCGCTGTGGCAGGACGGGAAGCTGGGCGCCGAGGAGAAGGCGCTCGCCGACACCCTCGACAAGGACCTCGCGGTCTGGGTGAAGAAGGTCGGTACCGCCGAGATCACCCCGACGTCGATGGCCAACGGCGCCAAGGAACTCCTGGACGAGGTGGCCACGGGCAAGGTCACCGGCGAGGAGGAGCGCTACTCCCACACCGACCTGGTCGACTTCAAGGCCAACGTCGAGGGCGCGCAGAAGTCGTACGAGCTGCTGAAGCCGGTCGCGTCGAAGAACGACGCGGAGCTCGTCGCCGAGCTCGACAAGCAGTTCGCCGCGCTGAACACGCTGCTCGACAAGTACCGTGCGGACAAGAGCACCTACGTCTTCACCTCGTACGACAAGGTCTCCGGGGCCCAGCGCAAGGAGCTGTCCGACGGGGTCAACGCGCTGGCCGAGCCGCTGTCGAAGCTGGCCGCGGCCGTGGTCGAGTAGGGGGACGGCAGACATGTCCGAGGAGACCACACCCCCGGCCGGGACGGCGCAGCCCGGCACGGACGAGCGCGGGGACACCGGCACGGGGACCGGCAGGAACGAACGGACCGCCGAGCCCACGCACACCGGCGCGCGGGAGCGGACGGACGAGCCCACGCACACCGGCACGCCGGAGCCGACCGACAAGCCCACCCACACCAGCACACCGGAGCCGACCGACAAGCCCACCCACACCAGCACACCGGAGCCGACCGACAAGCCCACCCACACCGGCACACCGGAGCCGACCGACAAGCCCACCCACACCGGCACGGGCGTCGCCCGGGCGACGGCCGCGCCCTCGCGGCGTGCGCTGCTCGGCTGGGGAGGTGCCGGGCTCGCGCTCGGCGCCGCCGTGGCCGGGGGCGCCGTGGCCGCCGCGACGGCCGGCGAGGACCGGACCGCGCCGGCGGCCGCGAGCGGCGCCGCGGTGCCTTTCCACGGCGCGCACCAGGCCGGCATCGCCACCGCGGTGCAGGACCGGCTGCACTTCGCGTCCTTCGACGTGAAGACCCGGGACCGGGCCGAACTGGTCCGGTTGCTGCAGGACTGGACCCGGGCCGCCGAGCAAATGACCGCCGGCGACACGGTCGGCGAGGGCGCGTACGGCGGTCTCGCCGAGGCCCCGCCGGACGACACCGGCGAGGCGCTCGGACTGAAGCCTTCCCGGCTCACCCTCACCGTCGGCTTCGGCCCGTCGCTCTTCGACGCCCGCTTCGGGCTGGGGGACCGCCGCCCCGCGGCCCTCGTCGAGCTGCCGAAGTTCGCCGGGGACAACCTCGATCCCGCGCGCAGCGGGGGCGACCTGTGCGTCCAGGCCTGCGCCGACGACCCGCAGGTGGCGGTGCACGCCATCCGCCAGCTCGCCCGGATCGGCTTCGGCAAGGTCGCCGTCCGCTGGTCGCAGCTCGGCTTCGGCAAGACGTCCTCGACGACGCCCGAGGCGCAGACGCCGCGCAATCTGATGGGCTTCAAGGACGGCACCCGCAACATCGCCGGCACCGACACCGCCGCCCTCGGCAAGCACGTCTGGGTCTCGCGGAAGGACGGCCCGGCCTGGCTCGTCGGCGGCTCCTACCTCGTGGCACGCCGGATCCGGATGAACATCGAGACCTGGGACCGGACGTCGCTGAAGGAGCAGGAGGACATCTTCGGCCGCGACAAGGGCGAGGGCGCCCCGGTCGGCAGGGCGAGGGAACGGGACGAGCCGTTCCTGCCCGCGATGCTGCCCACGGCGCACGTACGCCTCGCGCACCCCGACTCCAACGGCGGGGCGAGGATGCTGCGCCGCGGCTTCTCCTTCACCGACGGCACGGACGGGCTCGGCCGGCTCGACGCGGGCCTGTTCTTCCTCGCCTACCAGCGGGACGTCGCCCACGGCTTCGTCCCGGTACAGCGGAGTCTGGCCTCCGACGACCTCAACGAGTACATCCAGCACGTGGGTTCGGCGCTGTACGCGATCCCGCCGGGAGTCCGGGACAAGGACGACTGGTGGGGCCGGGCGCTGTTCTCGTGAGCGGAAGGGACCTCCCGTGTTCGGCAACTATCTGATCGGGCTGCGCGAGGGTCTGGAGGCCGGGCTGGTCGTCTGCATCCTCGTCGCCTATCTGGTCAAGACGGACCGCAGGGACGCGCTGAAGCCGGTGTGGGCCGGCGTCGGCGTCGCCTGCGGGGTGTCCCTCGCCTTCGGCGCGGCCCTCGAGTTCGGTTCCCAGGAGCTGACGTTCGAGGCCCAGGAACTGCTGGGCGGCACCCTGTCGATCGTCGCGGTCTGCCTGGTCACCTGGATGGTCTTCTGGATGCGGCGGACCGCACGGCATCTGAGGGCCGAACTGCACGGCAGGCTGGACGCCGCACTGCGGATGGGCACCGGTGCGCTGGTCGCCACGGCGTTCCTGGCGGTGGGCCGGGAGGGCCTGGAGACGGCCCTGTTCGTCTGGGCGTCCGTCCGGGCGGCCGCGGACACCGCCGGCTCGTCCGCGCCGCTCGCCGGGGTCCTGCTCGGGATCGCGACGGCCGTGCTGCTCAGCTGGCTGTTCTACCGGGGTGCCCTGCGGATCAACCTGGCGAGGTTCTTCACCTGGACCGGCGGGATGCTGGTGGTCGTGGCCGCCGGTGTGCTGGCGTACGGGGTGCACGATCTGCAGGAGGCCCGTTTCCTGGGCGGCCTCGCCGACAAGGCGTTCGACATCAGCGCCACCGTCCCGCCGGACAGCTGGTACGGCACCCTGCTGAAGGGCGTGTTCAACTTCCAGCCGAACCCGACCGTCCTCCAGGTCACGGTGTGGGCGCTGTATCTGGTCCCGGCACTCACGCTGTTCCTCGCCCCGGTAGGGTTCGGACGGTCAGTGCGGGGCGGCGAGGAACAGAAGGCAACCGATGAGCAGGCTGGGTCGGGCGGCGACGGGGCTCGCGACGGTGACGGTGCTGTCGCTGACGGCGAGCGGGTGCGTGACGGTGCACGGCGAGCTGGAGGTCGTACCGTCGGCGACGAACGCTGAGGCCGAGCAGGCCCTCCAGGACTTCACCGACGCCTACAACGCGGCCGACAAGGCCTACGACCCGGCCCTCGACGCGGGCCGGGTCACGGGCGCGCTGGGCGCCATCAACCAGGCGGGCCTGAAGGCCCGCAGCATCACCACGCCCGGCGGCAACCCACGTCACCGCCCGCTGGAGCTCAGCGACACGACCTACCACATCCCCAAGAAGGCGGGCTGGCCGCGCTTCTTCGTGGCGGACGCCGACAGCAACCGGGACACCGACTCGGGCGACCAGGACAGCCGCTGGCTGATCGTGTTCGTCAAGAACAGCAACAAGCAGCTGTGGGAGGCCGCGTATCTGGCGATCCTCTCGCCGGGCGATGTGCCGAAGTTCCGCACGGACCAGGAGGGCTGGGCGGAGCCGGTAGCCCCCGACTCCGACGCGACGGCCGTCGCCCCGCGCGATCTGAGCGAGGAGTACGCCTCGTACCTGCGGACCGGCAAGCCGCGGCACTTCGCCGACGGCGCGCACACGAGCGGATGGCGGCAGGTGCGCGAGCAGAACGGCCGGCGGGCGGGGCTCAGCACGCAGTACGTCGACCAGGCGCTGGACACCGGGGACTTCGCGCCCCTCGGGCTGGCCACGGAGGACGGCGGGGCACTGGTGTTCTTCGCGCTGCGCTACTTCGACCGGCAGACCGCCGCGCAGGGTTACCGGCCCAAGGTGAGCCCGGACGTGAAGGCGCTCATGAGCGGTGAGGTGAAGAGCACGCTCACCAAGGAGTGGGTCTCGAGCCAGGCGGTGACGGTGGCCCCGAAGGGTGCGGCCGGCCCGCCGATGCGGATCATCAGCCGGCTGCAGGGCGTGACGGCGGCGCGCGGCTCGTAGACCGCGCGGGCCTCTCCGGGGCGTGGCGGCGTTCAGGGGCATCAGGGGGCACGGGTGCCACGGGCACCATGGGCGGGCGTAAGGGGCGGGTGACTCGGGGGCACGGGCGCGCGAAGGCCGAGCGCCTGAACGACTCAGCGGCGCGGGGAGGCGCAACGCGACGGCCAGCAGCTCAACGGCTCAACGACGCGCAGAGACGCAACGCTCAACGACGCGCGGAGACGCAACACGACAGCCAGCGGCGCAACGCGACGGCCAGCGGCGCAACGCGACGGCCAGCGGCTCAACGCGACGGCCAGCGGCTCAACGCGACGGCCAGCGGCTCAACGCGACGGCCAGCGGCTCAACGGCTCGACGGCCAGGTCACCGTGTGGTGGTCCGGGTCGTGCCGGCCGGTCTTCTCGGCGTACCTGGTGCAGGCGTCCGCCAGTGCCTCCAGCAGGGTCAGCGGGTCCGGCAGCGGGTGCTCGGGGCCGCGCACCCAGGCGACACCGAGATCACCGGGGAGCCGCGAGGGCGGTACGAGGACGTAACTGCCGCGGCTGTGCCAGCGCAGGCCCGGATGCTCGTCCATCGTCCCGGGATGGCAGTCGAGTTCGCAGGGCCACCACTCGTCCTCGTCCTCGGGCGTACCGCGGGTCGCGGTGAAGAACAGCATCCGCCCTTCTCCGGACTCGGTGACCGGGCCGACGTCGGTGCCGTCCGCGAGCAGCCGCTCCAGCGCGGCCCGTCCGGCCTCCAGCGGTACGTCGAGGACGTCGTGGACCATGCCGGTGGCGGTGATGAAGTTCGCCTCGGGCTGGTCCTCCGCCCAGCGCTCGACGGAGGCGGGGTCGTGCGTGGACTGGGTCTGCCAGGCGAACGAGACGGGGTGCCGGGCCGGCGTCGGACAACCGATGCGCTCACAGGAGCAGCTGTATCCCGAGGGGTGCGCGGCGGGCGCGAGCGGGAGTCCCGCGGCTGCCGCCGCCAGAAGCTGGTCGAGACGGTCCCGGGCGCGGTCGGACGCGGCGCCGGCGGCGTCCTCCCGGGAGCGGCGGCGCAGCCACTGCGGCAGCCGGTTGTCCCAGGAAAGCCTGTTCTCCGTGCCGCGGTAGCGGCCGTTGCCGTCGCCCATCTATCCCCTCACATCTCCCTGCTCGCCCCGGCACGCGCGGGCACGGCCGCGCGTCGGCACTGCCGCCATCGTCCCACCATCGGACGCGCCGGGTGGCCGCACCCCCCGATCGAGTGGCCGAATCGCCGGTCGGGACGGGTGGCGGGGCCGGTCAGGGACGGGTGGCGGGGCCGGTCAGGGGCGGGGGGCGAGGCCGTGGAGGGCGTACTCGACGACCCTGTCGGCGTACTCGTGCGTGAGGGGCAGGGTACGCAGCAGCCAGCGGTGGGCCAGCGGTCCCACGAGCAGCTCCAGGGCGATGCGGGGGTCGACGCCGGGGCTCGCCTGCCCGACGTCCTGGGCCCCGCGCAGTCTGTGCACGTACAGCTCCAGTTGCGGTTCGAGGACCTTCTCCACGAACCGGGCGGCGAGGGCGGGGTCCACGACGCTCTCGGCGGCGAGGGCGCGTGCGGGGGCGTCGTAGACGGGCGAGTTGAGTTCGTCGACGGTGGCGCGCAGCACGAGCTTCAGGTCCTGCTCCAGGTCCCCGGTGTCGGGGAGTTCGTGCTCGCCCCGGGCGGCCTGCTCGGCGACGTCGAGGAAGGCTTCCAGGAGGACGGCGGCCTTGGAGGGCCACCAGCGGTAGATGGTCTGCTTGCCGACGCCCGCGCGGGCGGCGATACCCTCGATCGTCGTCCGGGTGTAGCCGACTTCGCCGACGAGCGCGAGGGCGGCGTCGTAGATGGCGCGGCGGGAGCGCTCGCTGCGGCGTGAGGAGTCGGGCTTCCTGCTCTGTGGCATGGGCCCAATCTAGCAATTTCCGCGACGAGACGTATCGTCTTGATTCATACCAGGCGTACGTCCGATGAACCACCCGATCGGATCACTGCGCGAAGGCGCCGGAGGCCGCACCATGGCCTCACGCACAACCGTGCACCCAGTCGTCCGTGAGGAGCCCGCATTGCCTCGTGACGCCAGATCCCGCCGCTACCTCATGTGCCCACCCACGCACTTCGAGGTGACGTACTCCATCAACCCCTGGATGGACCCCGGGAAGCCCGTCGACCTGTCGCTGGCGATGACCCAGTGGGAGGTCCTGCGCGACCGCTACCGCGCCCTCGGCCACACCGTCGAACTGCTGGAACCCCGCGCGGACCTGCCGGACATGGTCTTCGCCGCCAACGGCGCCACCGTGGTCGAAGGCCGGGTGCTCGGCGCGCGCTTCGCCTTCCCCGAGCGGGCCGCGGAGGCGGACGCCCATATCGAGTGGTTCCGAGCCCACGGCTTCACCGAGATCCACGAGCCGGCCCACATCAACGAGGGCGAGGGCGACTTCGCGGTGACCTCGACCTATGTGCTGGCGGGCCGGGGCTTCCGGTCGAGCCCGCTGTCGCACGACGAGGCGCAGGAGTTCTTCGGACGGCCGGTGATCGGGCTCGATCTGGTGGACCCGCGCTACTACCACCTGGACACCGCGCTGTCGGTCCTCGACGACGAGACGGACGAGATCATGTACTACCCCGGCGCCTTCTCCCCGGGCAGCCGCGCGGTTCTCGCCCGCCTCTTCCCCGACGCCCTCGTCGCCCGCGAGGCGGACGCGGCGGCCTTCGGCCTCAACGCGGTCAGTGACGGCCGCCACGTCCTGCTGCCGCAGGCGGCCCTGGGCCTCTTCGACCTTCTGCGGGCGCGGGGCTTCGAACCGATCGGGATGGACACGGGCGAACTGCTGAAGGGAGGCGGCAGCGTGAAGTGCTGCACTCAGGAGCTACGCGTCTGAGTGCCGAAGGCGGGGGCGGTCCGCCGCCCCCACCGACCCGCGTGTCTGCCGCCCACCGCCCGCAGGCGGGCCCGAACCGGCCGGCTCAGGCGTCCTCGGCGTCCGGCGGCGGCCAGGCGGCGCCCCAGGACGTGTCGCGCGCCGCACGGTAGAGGGAGCCGTGGCGTTTGGCGACCGTTTCGCGGTGGAGGGTGCCGTCGGCGGAGCACAGGTCCAGCAGGACCTGGCCCTTGCGGATCTGCGGTTTCCGCGTCACCCGGGAGGGTGCCGGGGTCGCCGGGTCACGGGTCACGGCGACGTAGGCGAACTTCTCGTCCTCGTAGGACAACGAGCCGCCCTTCACCCGCCGGTGGAGCGACGAGCGGCTCACCCGCGCCGCGAAATGGCACCAGTCCGTCCCCGGCACGATGGGGCACTCCCCGCTGTGCGGGCACGGCGCCGCCACCCGCAGCCCGGCGTCCACCAGCAGGTCACGCGCCGCGATGATCCGCTCGTAGCCGTCCGGTGTGCCGGGTTCCACGACGAGGACGGTCCGCCCCGCCGCCGCGGCCTGGCGCACGACCGCCGCCCGGGTCCGCTCGTCGAGCTCCTTCAGCACGTACGAGACCGTGACCAGGTCCGCCGGCTCCAGCCCCATCGACTCGCCGATCCGCGCCCGCCGCCACCGCGCGCCCCGCAGCGCCGGCGAGTCCGCCGACGCCGCCAGCTCGCGGCCGAGCTCCAGCGCGGGTTCCGCCCAGTCCAGGACCGTGGTCCGGTGCTCCCCCTCCGGCCAGGCGTCGGCGACCGCCCAGCTCGCCGCGCCCGTACCGCCGCCGATGTCGGTGTGGGTCGCGGGCGTCCACCCGGGCGCCGCCGCCCGGAACGCGTCGAGCGCGGACCGTACCGCCTCGAACGTCGCGGGCATCCGGTACGCGGCGTAGGCGGCCACGTCAGCGCGGTCGCGCAGCACCGGCGCGTCGGTCGGAGTGTCCCCCCGGTAGCTGGCGATCAGGCGCTCCACCGCCTGGGCGGCACGACCCTGCGGCAGTCCGTCGAGGAGACCGGCGAGGGCGTCGGGGAGGGTTGTGTTCACCGGCGAATTCTAGTGCCGCGGCCGGAAGGGTCGCCCCGCGAGGCCCACGGCGTCCGGCGCGGAGCCCCGCGAGGCCCACGGCGTCCGGCGCGGAGCCCCGCGAGGCCCACGGCGTCCGGCCCGGTGCCCCGCGAGGCAGAGAAACACGGCGTCCCGCGCGGAGCCCCGCGAGGCCCACGGTGTCCGGCCCGGTGCCCCGCGAGGCGGAGAACCACCCTCGTGCCCGGGCACGCCCCGGGCGACTCCGGCAACGACCGCGAGGCGCCGTGCGGGGCGTTGAGTGCCGGTGGGCCCTCCGTCGTCACCCCCGGCACGGCGCCGCTCCCCGGGGCCGGTGGGAACCGTCCCGGAACAAGCACACGGCCGAACTACTCTGCGTACACGCCCAGTTGCTAATCTGACGGCCGTTGTACCTGGCAACGCTCATCGGGGGGACCATGAGACAGAGGATCGTGCGCACGGCCCTGGTGACCGGCGTCGCCGTACTGGCCATGATCCTTCTGCTCGCCACCTGCGGCGGCGGAGGCGGGAAGGACGAGCACCGCGGCGGCGGGCCGAAGAGGCCGCAGAAGCGCGCCTCCGGCCCGGTCACCGAGCTCACCGTCCCCGCCGCGTACGACACCGCCAGGGGCTGGGAGATCCCCGACGCCTCGCCCGACCACGCACTCGCCACCCGGTCCGGGCTCATCGCCTATCTGGAACGGGTGCAGGACACCCGGTTCCGGCTGCGCACGCTGTACACCGGCACGGGGCGCCCCGGCTGGTCCGGCGAGCCCTTCTCCCCGCTCGCCGGCGCGGCGAACTTCCCTCGGCTGCTGTCCGTGGCCAAGGCCGACCGGCAGTTCTTCGTCGTCTGGTCGTACGGAAAGACGGGCCGCGGCTCCCTCACGCCCTCGGGCCCCTTCGTCTCCCTCGACGTCTACGACGCGGTGGACGGCTCGCGGCGCCGGGTGGAGGTGCCCTGGACCGGCGCGCCCACGGTCTCCGGGACCGGGCCCGGCATCCTCATCGGCGACGGCGGCGCGCGCAGCGCGGTCGTCGATCCCGACAGCGGCGAGGTGTCCGTGGTCGCGCCCGAGGACCTGCGCCCGCCGAAAGGCTGCACCACCTGCCGGCAGCTCACCGCGGTCCAGGGGGTGACGGTGAAGGGCCTGCTGGTGCGCGGGGCCCGGGAGTTCTGGGTACGCGACGGCTGGTTCAGCCGGAACGTCGCGCCGCGCGGCGCGGACCGGGTGAACGGGGTACCGGTGTCCCTGGCCTCCGGGCGGCTGCTCGTGCGCTGGCAGAAGGCCAAGGGCACCGAGGCGGCCACCACCCGCGACCTCTGGGCGGTGCACGACGCCGCGTCGGGCAAGCCGCTGGTCACGGCCGAGTGCCACAAGCCGGCGATCGAGCCGGGGACGTACCCGCAGGCCGTGATCTCCCCCCGGCTGCGCTACCTCGCCGCCGGGAACCTCGCCTTCGACCTGGAGAAGCGCACCGGCCGCTGCTTCGAGGAGCCGGACGGCACGCGTCCGCTGACGCTGACGACGGTCACAGACGCGGGAATCGCCTACGGGGCGACCGACGCCCGAGGCCCCGCCGAGGCGCTGGCGGGCGTCGGGGCGCCGCACGTCGTGGACCTCGCGAGCGGCGCGCCCGAGCCGCTGTCCCCCAGCGTCCGGCTGCCCGCGGCGGAGGCATCGGGCGTCGGCGTCTTCCGCTGGACGGACAACCGCGACCGGCTGCACCTGATCGGCTACGTACGCGCGGACCGCCCCGTCACAGCCCCCTGACCCCCGGAGGGGCGCCGAGGCAGGCGCGGCTGCCCCTGCCCCTGCCCCAGGCTCCCTCTGTCTGCGGGCCTGTGCCGGCTGGCCCGTGCCCGAGTCCCCGTGGCTACGCCCCTGCGTGAGAACCCATGTCCTTGAGCCGGCGCCCGCCCATCCGCTCCCGCGCATCCCGCAGGCCGTTCCCAACGAGCCCGTTCTCGCGAGCCCGTTCCCAACGAGCCCGTCGCTACGCGGACCTACCGACCTCGTCCGCCCCACGTTCCCCGTCCGCCTTGCCTTCCCCGTCCGCCCCATCCGCCTCGTCGGCCGCCGACCGTACCGCCGCGCCCTGGGGCCCCCGCGCCCGCCACGGCCGGCACAGACCCAGGAAGCAGCCCACCGCACCCAACGCGCACACCAGTTGGACGACGGCCATCGGCACCGCCGTCGCCTCGCCCGCGATCCCGACGAGCGGGGAGGCGATCGCCCCGACGAGGAAGGAGGACGCGCCGAGCAGCGCCGACGCCGATCCGGCCGCGTGCGGCGCGCGCATCAGGGCCTGGGCGTTGGTGTTCGGCAGAGTGACGCCCATCGCCGACATCAGGACGAAGAGCCCGGCGGCCACGGGAAGGAGTCCGGTCCCGCCGAAGACGCCGGCGGTGACCAGCAGCAGCGCGAGGGCCGACAGCGCGATCACGGCGAGCCCGAAGCCCAGGGCCTTGTCCGGACTGACCCGGCCCACCAGCAGCTTGCCGTTGATCTGGCCCACCGCGACCAGGCCGATCGAGTTGACGGCGAAGAGCAGCCCGAACGTCTGGGGCGAGGCGCCGTAAAGGTTCTGGACCACGAACGGAGAGGCCGAGATGTAGGCGAACAGCGCGGCGAAGGCGAGACCACCCGCCAGCGTGTAGCCGGTGAAGACCCGGTCGGCGACCAGCGCGCGCATGGTGCGCAGGGCATGGCCCACGCCGCCGCTGTGGCGGCGCTCCGGGGGCAGCGTCTCGTGCAGCCACTTCGCCACGACGAGGGTGAGCAGCACTCCGATCCCGGTGAGGACGTGGAAGACGCCCCGCCAGTCGGTGACGCGGAGTACCTGGGCGCCGACGAGCGGTGCCACGATCGGGGCGGCCCCGGAGACCAGCATCAGCGTCGAGAAGAAGCGGGCCATCTCCACGCCGTCGTAGAGGTCGCGCACGACGGCCCTCGCGATGACGATCCCGGCCGCCCCCGCCAGTCCCTGGAGCAGCCGGAAGGCGATCAGCATCTCGGCGCCGGTCGCGAGGGCACAGGCAGCGGTGGCCGCCACGTACACCGCCATGCCCGCGAGCAGCGGACGGCGGCGGCCCCATCTGTCGCTCATCGGGCCGACGACGAGTTGGCCGAGGGCCATCCCGGCGAGGCAGGCGGTGAGGGTGAGCTGGATGGTGGCGGCGGGCGCGCGGAGATCGCCGGTGACCTGCGGGAGCGCCGGGAGATACATGTCCATGGAGAGCGGCGGAAGCGCGGTGAGCCCACCGAGGACCAGGGTGACGAGCAGACCGGCCCGGCGCGCGGCCGCGACGGCGGCGGGTACCGCGGCCCGGGACGGGGTGGGGGCGGCCGTCTGAGCGGGAACCGGTGCCGGAGAAGAGGTCGCTACCGGCAACGGGCCGGACGCGGCGGGGGATATGTGCTCTGGGGTGGTCGGCCCGCTCTCCGGCATCAACAGCTCCTGTTCTGGTCGTCGCCCCATATGCTCTCAGCTCCTCCGGAGTGGTCGATGCCTGTGCGCGCACCGCCGGGAACGGCCACGGGGGACCGGCGGGCCAGCGGACCGGTCGGGTGCCGGGGCCGAGAGGTGGGCGCCGGTGACGCGGTGCGGCGGGGTGTGCGCCCGCCGGGATCGCGACGGCGTTCACGGGGTGGCCTTCCGCCGGGCGGCGCGGGCCTTCGCCGGGCGGTTCGGCGTCCCGGCGGCCTCGGCGGCTGGGCGTGGCCGCCCGCGGACGGCCACGCGGACGTGGTGTACGTCGCGACACCCCGCCCGGGGCACTGGGCAGCGGCAGGGCTGTGGCTGGAGGCGGACAGGGCCGCCTTTGCGCGAGAAGCCTTTCTTTCCACGCGGATCGTGCCCGCGCCCGAGTAGCCGGTCACACCGACACGGCGAACCGACGGACCGACGGACCGACGGACCGGCGAACCGGCGAACCGGCAGACCGGCGAACCGACGGGGCGACACGGCGAACCGACGGGGCGGCACGGCAGGGCGGCGGACCGGCGACACGGCGGGACGGCACGGCAGGGCGGCACGGCCGGTTTCCGATGGCGGCCGTGTGGACGTACTGCGACCCGTTCGTCCGGCGGCTGACGGAACCGGTGCGCGGCGGCGCGCCGGTGAAGGCCGCACGGTCCTGGCCGGGCCGGGCGTCGGAGACCCCGGGAAAGGCGGTCCCCTCCGGCGGGCCGGAACACGGGCCCGCGTCCCCTCAGGCGCGCGGACCCGGTCCTCCCGAGGTGGCCGCGGGGCGCCCGGGTCACACGGGCTCGAGGCCGGGGTCGCCGGCCTGGGTGACGAAGGACGCGGCCGTGGTGACCGGCGCGCCCGGGGTCGTCACCGCGGAGACCGTACGGAAGTCCGCACGGGCGTGCTCGGTGGTCAGTGTGACCGTCACATAGCCGCGGCGGCCGTTGTAGAACCTCATGTGCGGATTGGCCCGGGTGAGGTTGTCCCAGTTGGCGGGCTTCTCGGCGCCGTCCTTGCCGCTGCTGACGGACGTGGCGACGAACTCCGTGCCGACCGTTCGCGAGGACGGGTCGTCGAAGTCCTTCTTCAGGTCGAACGCGTAACCGACGTGGACATCGCCGGTGAGGACGACGAGGTTGTCGATGCCGGCGGCCTCGGCGCCGTCGAGGACCCGCTGCCGGGAGGCCGGGTAGCCGTCCCAGGAGTCCATCGAGAGCTTGAAGTCGGGCGTGGGGAGGTTGCGCCGCTGGGCGAAAGCAACCTGTTGCGGCACCACGTTCCAGACGGCGTCCGAGGCCCGCCAGCCGTCGAGCAGCCAGCGCTCCTGCTCCTCGCCCGTCATCGTGCGCGCCGGATCCTCGGACTCGGGCCCCGGGGTCTGCCAGCCGTCGCCGTACGCCTGGTCGGAGCGGTACTGGCGGGTGTCGAGCACGTCGAACTGGGCGAGGCGGCCGAACCGCAGCCGGCGGTAGAGCCGCATGTCCGGGCCGGCCGGCCGCTGCGGCCTGCGCAGCGGCTGGTTCTCCCAGTAGGAGCGGTACGCGGCGGCGCGGCGCAGCAGGAACTCCTCCGGCGGGACGTCGTTCTCGGGCGTCTCGCCCGCGTAGTTGTTCTCGGTCTCGTGGTCGTCCCAGGTGACGACGAAGGGATGGGCGGCGTGCGCGGCGGCGAGGTCCGGATCACTGCGGTAGAGCGCGTAGCGCAGCCGGTAGTCCTCCAGGGTGACGGTCTCGCGGTTGAAATGGGCGGGCAGGAGCCGGTCGGTGTGGTTGCGGGCGCCGCCGACGGCGTTGACGGCGTACTCGTAGAGGTAGTCGCCGAGGTGGAAGACCGCGTCCAGGTCCTCGTCGGCGAGGTGCCGGTACGCGGTGAAGTACCCGTCGTGGTACGCCTGGCAGGAGACGGCCGCGAGCCTCAGCTCGGAGATCCGGGAACCGGCACGGGGTGCGGTGCGGGTGCGTCCGACGGGACTGATCCAGCGGCCCGCGCGGAAGCGGTAGTGGTAGACGCGATCGGGGTCGAGTCCGGTGACGTCCACGTGGACGGCGTGGTCGAACTCGGGGTGGGCCGTGGCCTGTCCGCGTCCGGCGACGCGGGTGAACCGGGCGTCGTGGGCGATCTCCCAGCCGACCCGGATCCGGGCGGAGGGCAGTCCCCCGCCGGGCTCGTACGGGCGGGGCGCGAGCCGCGTCCACAGCAGTACGGAACCGGGCAGCGGGTCTCCGGACGCCACGCCGAGCGTGAACGGGTTCTCGGCGAGATTCGCGGCGTCCAGTTCGGCGGCGGCCGCGGTGCCGGCCGCGGGCAGGTTCACGGCGAAGGCGAGCGCGGCTGCGGCTCCGGTGGCGGTCAGAAAGCGGCGGCGGCCCATGTGCCGGGCAACGGCGCGGAGTTCGTCCGAGTGCCGGTGTGCGGATGTCATCTGGCCCTCCCCTTGCGGACGTTGTCACTCCGCATTTGAGCCGGGCCCGGCGTCCGCGGGTTGTCCGGTACACAACATCCGCGTGTCGGACGGATGAGAACCGCGGAGGCATCTCTGCCGTACGCTGCGGCGCCATGAACGCAGAACGGAGAAGTGCGGTGGTCACGGGCGCCGGCTCGGGCATCGGGCGCAGCGTCGCCCTGGCGTTCGCCGGCGCGGGCTGGTCGCTGGCGCTGGCAGGTCGGCGGGCGGACGCGCTGGAGGAGACGGCCTCACTGGCCGGCGGTGCGGACGTGCTCTGCGTCCCGACGGACATCACGTCCCCGGAGGCCGTCACGGCACTCTTCACGGCGGCGCGGGAGCGGTTCAGGCGAGTGGACCTGCTGTTCAACAACGCGGGCACGTTCGGCCCCGGCGGGGTGCACCTCGAGGACCTCCCCCACGAGGCGTGGCGCCATGTCGTGGACGTCAATCTGACGGGGTCGTTCCTGTGCGCCCAGGCCGCGTTCCGGGTGATGAAGGGCCAGGACCCGCAGGGCGGCCGCATCATCAACAACGGCTCCATCTCCGCACACGCGCCGCGTCCGCACTCGGTGGCGTACACGGCGACGAAGCACGCCGTCACCGGGCTCACCAAGTCCCTGTCCCTGGACGGCCGTCCCTACCGCATCGCCTGCGGCCAGATCGACATCGGCAACGCGGCCACGGAGATGACGGCCCGTATGGAGACCGGCGTCCTCCAGGCCGACGGCCGCACCGCCCCCGAACCGGTCATGGACGTGGACGACGTGGCCAGGACGGTGCTCCACATGGCGGAGCTGCCCCTGGAGGCGAACGTGCAGTTCGCGACGGTGATGTCCACGACGATGCCGTACATCGGCCGCGGCTGACGGGGCTCCGGCGCCGTCCGGCCGCCGCGCGAACCGCACGGCCGCGCCGCCCGGGCAAGGGCCAGCGCGCCAGCCCGAGCCGGAACGCCGGGCCACTCAGAGCCGGCCCGGGACGGCACGGCCGGGGCGGACGAGACGGACGGGACGGAAGGCGGCACGGCACGGGACGGACGGCACGAACAGGGTCGGCACCCGGTCAGCCCAACGAGCCACCCTGCGCCCAGCAACGGGCCACCGCCCCGCCGTCCCCGAGGTCACCCCAGCTCAGGGGGAGCCTTGCGGGCTTAGCGTTGTTTTCGGCGAGAACTACTGCGACCCCTACAGCGGAGCGGCACGAGTATGCCGGTGCTGCGCAAGTGGGAAACTGTCCCGACGTCCCGGGGGCGTTGCCGGTCTCAGCTGCCTCAGGCTTCGGGGGGCGGGCTCGCCGACTCGGCGGCGCGGCGGTATGCGGCGTTGAGGCGCTGGGCTTCCTCGAGCTGGTCTTCGAGGATGATGATGCGGCAGGCGGCCTCGATGGTGGTGCCCTGGTCTACGAGCTCGCGGGCGCGGGCGGCGATGCGCAGTTGGTAGCGGGAGTAGCGGCGGTGGCCGCCGGCGGAGCGGAGCGGGGTGATGAGGCGGGCTTCGCCGAGGGCACGGAGGAAGCCCTGGGTGGTGCCGAGCATTTCGGCGGCCCGGCCCATGGTGTAGGCAGGGTAGTCGTCGTCATCGAGACGGCCGAACGAGTCGTCTGCGGTCATTGCACCTCTCTGTGGAACACGCTGGAGGGGCCCTGGTGCCGTACGGCACCAGGGCCCCGAAGGAACTACACCATCTGCCGGCCCTGACACTGCGCCGACCTTCTGTTTCCGCAGACCCGACCGAGATGCTGTCGGGTGTGCGGGGATCGCGGTTGCTTGACCGGAGACCACCTCGCTAACGATGTCCTGCGGTACCCGGGCTCAGGCTTGCCGCCCGGGCGATCCTGATGGCGCTTGGTTCCTCCGTTCTTCTTCTGGGATTGATCAATCACTTGACTTCTACTGGTACTGCTCAACGGCCTGTCACAGCGCCGCTCGTCGGCAGCCGGGCACGTGCCCCTGACCGAGAACCCACTGCCGCTTCCCGGTACGCGCGTTGCAGCTGACGCCTTTACCGGGGAACCTCTGTCACCACACTGCTGGTACTTCGCACTGCACATACTGATCGGGCACGTCGATACTGCTCGGCAGCCCCTGATCACTGCGGGCCACCCGGTCCGGCGGTCAGTCCCGTCGCCGTCCTGCTACTGCTGTGGTTTCGGACTCCACCACCGGACCGTCGTGCGGACTTCAACTACCTGTACTGCGGTACTGCTGCCCGGCAGGTCGTCTCTGCCAGGCCCTACGGTCTCTCTCGACTACGAGAAGAACCATACCCACATCACACCCGAATTTCTACTCCAGCCAGCATAGATTTTCGCGTTTCCATTAGGGAGGTAATCGGCCCCGCACGGAACAGGCCGCTCAGCGAGTGCCTCCCTGCCGCCCGGGCGGTGAACGCCATGAGGACACGACTGATCCGGCGCTTCGCCGGCGGGTGACCGTTCGGCGAGTACTCCACACACGAGCTCGGCATCCAGCCCGACGCCTGCGACCCGAAGCTGGACGTCGACTCCACCCAGCTCCGCGAACGGGACCTGACCGCCGCCGGCCTCGGCCAAGCCGCCTGAGCCGGCGTCGGGCGGGTCGGCATCATCAGGGTCATGGACCGGACACGCGAGCTCACCGAGAACGAGGTGAACGACCTGCTCGACGGGGACGGCCGCGACGCTGACCGGGAGGACGGCGACGAATGGGTTAGGTGAACGTGCCAGGCGCCCGGTGCGGGGCCGTCACTCTCCCCGCCCGGTCGCCGGGCGCGTACGGGCCCGGTCAGGGGTGCCGGCCTGCCGGGTTCTGGTGGGCTTCCGGGTCGGGTCCACGTTCTCGCGTGTGGGGGTGGATGCGGAAGAGGTAGGCGGCGACCGGGTGGATGTAGGCGGTTCCTCTGCCCGCGGCGTGGAGTTGTTCGCGGGTGGGGTGGGGCGGGCGTTTGGGCTGCAGATAGCGGTCGAGGCCCTCGGTTGTGAGGCGGTAGCGGCCGGAGCGGTGGTGGAGGACGGCGGCGAGCCGGTAGCGGGGGTCGAGGTGGGAGAGGCCGGCGTCGGCGTGGGTGTTGTTGGCCAGGAGCCAGCCCCCTGGGCGCAGGCAGCGGGTGGCGTGCTCGGAGACGGGGCCCGCGTACAGGGCGATCACCAGATCCCACTCGGCCGCGGGCAGTTCCGCGAGGGTGTGGGTGTAGTCGCCGGGTACGAACGCGATGCGGGGCTGCTCGGGGTAGCGCTTGTGCCGGGTGGCCAGGCTGGTGGCGTCGGGGCCCTGGAAGGCCTTGCGGGCGTTGGCGTCGGCGTCGAGGTAGGTGACGTCGGGCCAGACGGTGGAGGGGCGAGGTCGAGTAGCGGGTCAGGGTCAGCGCGGCCGTCAGGCCGGCGGGTCCTCCGCCGACGATCACGGTGTCGTACTGGGCGGTGCGGTCCATGGAGTGCCTCCAATGGGACTTGACGAGAACGAATGACCGGCAGTCATATTACTGACCAACGGTCATTCGCTTGATCCCATTCCCGCTGGAGGAACTGTGACCCACAACACCGGCCGCGCTTGCGACTCGCACGACAGCGGCCATGCCCACGGGCCCGGGGCGGCCGCGTACCCGGACTTCGCGTGGGACGACCTCTACACCGGCGACGGCAGTGGCACCTCCGATCCCGACCCCACGCTCCTCGCCCCGGCCGACGACCTCCCTCCGGGCAGGGCCCTGGACCTGGGCTGCGGTTCCCGCGGCAACGCCCTCGGGCTCGCCGAACGCGGCTGGCGCGTCACCGGAGTGGACCTGGCACCCCGCGCCATCGCCTCCACCCGCGCCGGCGCCTGCGCCCGCGGCCTGGACGACCGGGTCGAACTCGCCATCGCCGACAGCGCCACCTGGCAGCCCGAGACCGCCTACGACTTCGCCGTCAGCTCCTACGCCCTGCCGCCCCGCGGCCCCGCCCGCACCGCCACCCTCGCCGTCCTGGCCGCGGCTCTCGCCCCGGGCGGCACCCTGGCCCTCGGCGAATGGGACGAGGAAGCCTGCGACTGGGCCGAACCCGGCGACCTCGCCACCCTCGCCGAGCCACGCGTCGTTTCCCCGCGGCCGCCCGGACGGCCTGAATTGACCGACACATGCCACCAATGTCGGTCGGCACCCTTGCCTTCTCCGGGAGTTCCTGCCCCAATGACAACCGTCCCTGACTGCCCATCAGCACCCCCCTTGCGCCGGGGCCGGTGCCCACGCAGGCAGCGGCGGTCGGCGACGCCATCCCGTGACCCCCACACACGAAGGCGGGACCCCGATGAAGCACCGCGCACTCGGTACCGGCATGGCCTTGCTCACTGCGACGGCCGTCGGCGCCCTCGCCCTGGCCCCGGCGGCGCTCGCGGTCGATCCCACGACGGCGACCCTGTCGTTCGACTGCGGCTCGTTCGGATCCGGCGAGGCCTCGCTCACGGCCACCCAGGACGGCTCCGCGGCCACCATCACCCTGTCCACCTCCGCAATCAAGTCGCCCTTCCCCCTCTCCGCCAACTCCGTCAGCTCGACCCTCACGCTGACCAGGAACGGCTCCGGCACGACGACGTTCACCGGCAGCGCCAACCCGGCGATCCCGGCCGGCGGCACGGTCTCCACCGGGCCACTGAACGGCACGGTCGCCACGGGAGACAGCCTCGAGGCGACGTCCCTCAAGGTCGTCGTCTTCGGCATCGCGGCGACCTGCAACGCCACCTCGCCGCAGAACCCCGGCCCGTTCGTCTTCTGACCCACACCCCCGCCCCGCCGACCACCTCGAAGCACGGTGTCACCGCCACTCCACCGACGGTGACACCGCCCGGGGGCGGCGTCCCCCCGGACTCCGCCCCCGGACCCTCTCGGCACACCCGGGCCCGCCCGGCTCGCCGACTCCCCGACTCCCAGGCACCCCGGCACCCCGGCACCCCGGCTCCCCGGCTCCCCGGCACTCAGAAGCCCTTCCGGCGCCTGCCTCCACAACCCGCCTCCACAAGTCGACAAGTCGACCTAACATGAATTGCGGGGTACGGGCGCATTTGCCGCGAGGCAGAGGGAGGACCGACCTGTGACCGCTGAGTCTCTGGCGTACGAGGCGGCCCGCGAAGCGGGCGCTCCCGGGGGCCCCGGCGCCCCCCGGTACCTGCCGATCTCCGAACACGGACTGATCGGCGACCTGCGCAGTGCCGCCCTCGTCGGCACCAACGGCACGATCGACTGGTACTGCTGCGGCCGCTTCGACGCACCCAGTGTCTTCGCGTCGATCCTCGACGCCGAGAAGGGCGGCCGCTTCGAGCTGGCACCGGACGTACCGGCCCGGACGAAGCAGTTCTACTTCCCCGACACGAACGTGCTCATCACACGCTTCTTCGCGGAGGACGGAGTCGGCGAGATCCAGGACTTCATGCCGATCGCCGACGACTCGCGCGAGGCCGACCGGCACCGGCTGATCCGCCGAGTGGTCTGCGTCCGCGGCTCCCTGCCGTTCCGGGCCGTGGTCGCTCCGCGCTTCGACTACGGCTGCCATGCCCACACCGTCCGCGTGGAGGGCGACTATCCGGTCTTCGAGTCGCCCGCGCTGAGTCTCTCGCTCACCTCAAGCGTGCCGGTCGAGACCGACGGCCGGGACGTGTGGTCGCTGTTCAAACTGCACGAGGGGGAGACGGCCGTCTTCGCGCTCGACCGGCTCGGCAGCGACATCGTGCCGCAGGCGTGCCCCACCGCCACGGCCGAGGAGGCGTTCGAGGCGACGGTGCGCTACTGGCGGCGCTGGCTCTCCACGTCGCGCTACCGCGGGCGCTGGCGCGAGATGGTGCACCGCTCCGCCCTGACGCTCAAACTGCTCACCTACGCGCCCACCGGCGCCATCGTGGCCGCGCCCACGACGAGCCTGCCCGAGCAGATCGGCGGCGAGCGCAACTGGGACTACCGCTACGTCTGGGTACGCGACGCGGCCTTCTGCGTCTACGCCCTGCTCCGGCTGGGCTTCACCGACGAGGCGCAGGCGTTCATGCGGTTCCTGACCGAGCACGTCTGCGTCTCGTGCGGCGAGGGAGGCCCCCTGCAGATCATGTACGGGATCGACGGCCGCCGTGAGCTGACGGAGCGCGAACTGCGCCA
This sequence comes from Streptomyces marianii, assembly GCF_005795905.1. Taxonomy (NCBI): domain Bacteria; kingdom Bacillati; phylum Actinomycetota; class Actinomycetes; order Kitasatosporales; family Streptomycetaceae; genus Streptomyces; species Streptomyces marianii. The sequence continues at coordinate 6,229,413 of NZ_VAWE01000001.1, read as the reverse complement.
TCTCGAGGGGTATCTGGCCTCCTCCCCGGTCCGCGTCGGCAACGACGCGGTTGACCAGCTCCAGCTCGACATCTACGGCGCGCTCATCGACTCGATCTACCTCTACGACAAATGGGGCGAGCCGATCTCCAGCCAGCAGTGGGACCACGTCTGCGGCATCGTCGAGTGGGTCTGCGAGAACTGGGACCAGCCCGACGAGGGCATCTGGGAGACGCGCGGCGGACGCAAGTGCTTCCTGTACTCCCGGCTGATGTGCTGGGTCGCGATCGAGCGTGCCATGCGCATCGCCCGCCGCCGGGGGCTGCCCGCGGACATGGCGCGCTGGGGCGGCGTCCGCGACGCGATCTACCGGCGGATCATGCAGCGCGGCTGGTCGGCCGAGCGCAACGCCTTCGTGCAGCACGAGGGCGACAGCGTCCTCGACGCGGCCTTGCTGATGATGCCGCTGGCGAAGTTCATCTCCCCGACCGACCCGAAGTGGCTCACGACCCTGGACGCGCTCGGTGAGGAACTCGTCTCGGACTCCCTGGTCTACCGCTACGACCCGCAGGCCAGCCCGGACGGGGTGCGCGGCGAGGAGGGCACGTTCTCGATCTGCTCCTTCTGGTACGTCGAGGCCCTGGTCCGCGCCGGCCGGCCGGACGAGGCCCGGCTGGCGTTCGAGAAGATGCTCACGTACGCCAACCACCTCGGCCTGTACGCGGAGGAGATCGGCCGCACGGGCGAGCAGAACGGCAACTTCCCGCAGGCGTTCACCCATCTCGCACTGATCAGCGCGGCGTTCAACCTGGACCGGGCACTGGGCTGAGCACGCGAGTCCGGCACACGTCCGGGAGGGAAGCGACCGTTCCTGCGCGGACCGCCAGGGCGTCCGTGAGGCTCCACCCCGGTATGTCGCCGGACAGGCGTGTGACCAGACCGTCGGCCCCGAGATCGATGAGCTCGGACTCGGCATCGGATTCGTCGAGCCCCGTGATCGCGTGGAGCCGGGCGAGGCTGATGGTGCCGGCGCAGCGCAGGGTGTGCAGTACCAGCAGGCCGGTGTCCGTCACGCGAGCTTCGGGCCAGGTCATGGGTGGTCCTCCCGGGGTGTGATGCGTTGTGCGGGAAGTTCGTCGGTCGTCGCCGGCTCGCGGCGTGCGCCGCTTGTCCGCGACCGGCCTCGACCCTCTTGTTCCGCGACCGGCCTCGACGAGGGTCGGCGTCGTCATTCCTGGCGGCCGTAGGCGCGGACCGCGAGGGGGCGGAAGACGACGAACAGGATGGTCGACCACAGCAGTGTGCGGCCGATGCTTCCGTCGTCCGGCGTCCCGTTCAGCAGGGCACGGCAGGCGTCCATGACATGGGTGACGGGGTTGATGTCCGCCCAGGCCCCCAGCCATCCGGGGAGGGTGCCGGTCGGGGAGGCAGGCTGCTGCCCGGTTGGAGCGGCAGGAAGGCGCTGAAGGTGAACGCCGGCACGGCCTCGGCGCTCTTGACGATGCTGCCCCGACAGCGCGATGCGCCGGCGGACCTGGGCCGGATCCCGCCGGGCGCCGGTTCCGGCCACGCGCACCTCTCCCGCGTCGGGGCGCAGCAGAGTCGCCAGCACACGGACGGCGGTCGTCTTGCCGGCGCCGTTGGGCCCCAGCAGTCCGAGCACATGCCCGCGAGGAGCGGAGAGGCTCACTCCATCGGCGGCCGCCGTCCGGCCGAATGCCTTGATCAGTCCGTCGACCTCGAACCCGTTCACCCAAGACCAACTCCGATGTTCACGCATTTCAGATACCAGCATCATCTGGATGCTCCTTGTATCATGACACACCAGGAGCCGAAGGGGGCACGATGGCGAGACTGACCCGCGCACAGCAGCAGGAGCGGACCCGTGCGTCGGTGCTGGTCGCGGCCCGGCAGGAGTTCGCCGAGTTCGGCTATGTCGAGGCCAAGATCGACCGGATCGCCGAGCGGGCCGAACTGACCAGGGGGGCGGTCTACTCCAACTTCACCGGCAAGCGCGCGCTCTACTTCGCGGTGCTGGTCGACGCCGCCGAACGGGCCAGGGACGCCGCCGAACCCCCGGCGGAATCCCCCGACTCCGTCGGACAGGCGCTCGGCTCGTTCGCCCGGGTCTGGCTGGAACGTCTGCCCTTCCTCGGTGACACCCCGGGAAGCGGCCATCTGCAGTTGCGCTCGCTGTCCGGAGTGCTGGGCACCGAGTCGGCGCGGGCCGCGCTCGCGGAACTCGTCCGGTTCGAGGCGCTGTTGCTCGCGCTGGCGGTTGAGCCGCGTTCCGCCGTGCGCGCCGGGTTCGTGCGGCCCGCCGGGCTGGCCCTGACCCTACTCCACGGTGCGGCCGGCCTCGCGGAGAACGCCCCCGGCGTCGGCGACCCCTTCGATCTGGCGCGCGCCGCCGAGCATCTCGCCGATATCGCCCTCGGCGACGACCCCGAGCCGCCGCATCTGCCCTACGTCACTCCGGCGCGCTCGACCGAGGCCCCGTGGGCGCCGCCGGGCAATCTGCGCGACGAGATCACCGGCCGGTCGGTCGACCTCGGCGACGACGGGGTGGTCGTCGTGCTGGGTGTGGGGCGCCTGTCCGCGGCCGAGGACGTGATGCGCTCGGCGCGGCCGGTCGACGAGGTGACGATCGTCGTCGTCACGAGCGACCCCGCCGAGATCGGCCGACTGGCCCGGCTCCGGATCGTGGATCTCGTCGGCTGTCTGCGCCGGGTGTTCACGCCCGACCGGCTGCCCCGGGCACGCGTCGTGTTCGACCACGCCGGCACGGTCCCGGCAGCCCTCGACCACTCCTCGGCCGACGACCTCGACCTCACCGAGATCGCAGTCCGGGTCCGCGACGGACTGATCACGGCCCACGCGACCGGCCGCGGCGCGGGCCACGCCGCGTCCCGCCACCACTCCCCCGATCCCGGGCGGAGCGGGGCGGTGTGACACCGGGCACGGCCGCCCCGGGCAGACCGATCGGCACGGTCCTGGTCCCTGAGAAGCCCGCCTTGGCGAGGCTTCCGCGCCGGCGACCGGCCCCGGGTCGTCGGCCAGTGACTCGATGGGCCGCTCGATCACCGTCAGGCGCTCGTGCACCCCGGAAGCGAGGGCGGCGTCATGCCCGGCGGCGCAGGCTGCGCCGTTGGTGTCGACTGCCGTGCCGGTGCGTGCCGGGCTCCCGCAGCAGGTCGATGAGCAGGGCGCCGGCCCCGGCGCCGAGCGGGCGCTGGGCCGTGGCCGGTTAGTACTACAGGGCTAGATCTTGATCATGGGGTGATGGGAGGCTCTGCCTGTGGCCACGACACAGCCCCATGATCAAGATTCTTCGTCGGACGCAGTGAGCCCTGCCGATTTAGCCGTCTGGGACCGCGAGTTCGCCGCGCTGGGTGAGCGGATAACCCCCCTGTTCTACCGCCCGGAATCCCAAGGGCACGCCCTTCAGTACTTACGTGGGCTCCTCTCCCCGTTGCAGCGCAAGAACGGCTGGACCATGGCTGAGTTCGCCGGCGAGAAGGAGCCCAAAGCACTCCAGCGGTTCTTGAACCTCACCCCGTGGAGCGCGGCTCTGATGCGGGACCTGGTCTGCGACTACGCCATGGAACGCTTCGCGGATCCCCGGGGCGTGCTGATCGCCGACCCCACCGGCTTCGCGAAGAAGGGCACCAAATCCGCCGGGGTCCAGCGGCAGTATTCCGGCACCCTCGGACGTGTCGACAATTGCCAGATCGGGTCGTTCCTGGCCTACGCCAACCGTCGTGGCGACCGTGTACTGATCGACCGGGAGCTCTACCTGCCCAAGGATTCCTGGGCCGTCGACTTCGAACGCCGCCGGGAGGCGGGGATCCCGGACGAGGTGGTCTTCCGCACCCGTCCGCAGCAGGTCCAGGCCATGATCGAGCGCGCCGTGGCGGCCGGGGTGCCGTTTTCGTGGTTCGTTGCGGACGAGGAGTTCGGCCAGAACAGGATTCTGCGCAGGTATCTGGAAGCAGAGGACATTGCCTACTGCATGGCCGTTCCGAAATCTACCGACGTGAACACCGCGGGCATCTCCACCAACCCCGACACTCCGACCCGGTTGGACAACCTGGCATCACACCTGCGGCCGGGGGACTTCTCCCGGCGTGCCTGCGGGATCGGAGCCAAAGGGTTCCGCACCTACGACTGGGCGGTAATCGCCGGGCGGGACGGGCGCCAGTACGTAGTACGCCGCTCCATCGCGGATGGGGAGCTCGCCTACTTCCACTGCTACAACCCGCGCGGGGAATCACTGTCGGAACTGGTGGCGGTCATAGGACTGCGCTGGCCGGTCGAGGAGTGTTTCGAGGCGGCCAAGCAGCAGGCCGGGCTGGACAACTACCAGGTACGCAAATACGACGCCTGGTATCGCCATATCACCCTGTCCATGCTGGCGTTGGCGTTCCTGGCCGCGATGGCCCGAACCCCGCAAAAGGGGGCTCTTCGAACCTGGGCGGCGGGCGCGGGCCGCGAACGCGGCGGCTCGCGGCCCTGACCGTCGCCGAGGTCCGGCGCCTGTTCAACCTGATCGGCCTGACTCGCATCGCCATTGACCAGGGACTTCGCTGGTCGATCTGGCGGCGCGCGCATCAAGCGGAGGCGCGACGGCACCATTTCAGAAGGCGGCTACAGCTTCAGATGATCAAGATCTAGCCCTGTAGTACTAGGGCGTGTTCTGAGTTGAGATCACGGGAGGGCTGGCAGGCTGCGTAACCAGAGGATGGATCCGCGCAAGTGGAGCCCGGCGGCATAGCTCTCGGGCGTCTTGTCGTAGCGAGTGGCCAGCCCCCGCCATTCCTTGAACTTGTTGATGGCGCGCTCGACGGTGTTGCGATCTTTGTAGAGCGCGGCGTCGTGGCTGACCGGGCGTCCGCCGGAGCGTCCCTTCTTCTTGCGGTTGGCGGCCTGGTCGGCCTTCTCCGGGATCACCGCCTTAATGTTGCGTCTGCGCAGGTGGGCGCGGTTGGCGCGGGAGGAGTACGCCTTGTCGCCAGCGACCGCGTCCGGCCGGGTCCTGGGGCGGCCGACCGGGACACGCACCTTGATCTTCTTGAGGACCGGGATGAAGCGCGGACTGTCCGCGGCCTGGCCGGGGGTGAGGATGATGGACAGCGGGCGGCACCGCCGCTCGACGGCGAGGTGGACCTTGCTGGTCAGCCCGCCCCGGGAGCGGCCCAGTTCGGCGGCCCGCAGCCGGGCCCTGCGGCGTCGGCGCACGGCGCGGCGCTGTTCCCGCCCGGAGTCCTCCATGTCCGCGGGTTGCTCGCCTACGGGGTTGTTTTGTCCCTTTGCTGCAGCCCCTTTTCCTCCGCCACGGCCTTCTCCAGGTCCTCGAGGAGTTCCGGGGCGACGACCATGCCCGCCGCGTGGTGATGCGCGCGGGCAACAGTCGAGTCCACGCTGACCAGGCTGAGATCTACATCGTCGCGGGCCGCCGCCTCGGCGATCATCGCGTCCATGAGGGCCTGAAAGACCCCCTCACGCACCCACATCCGGAACCTGTCGTAGATCGTCGACCAGGAGCCGTAGCTCTCCGGCACATCTCGCCAGGGGCAGCCGGTGCGGAACCGCCACATCACCGCGTTGAAGTAGCTGCGCAGGTCAGGGATCGGTCCGAACGCACCCAGCGGCAGGTGCGGCTCGACCAACCCCCACTCGGCATCGGTCAGATCGCCACGAGTCACGCGACCGGTCTATCGCAACCGGCACCCTCCTGGAGCGGGAATGACCGAGCTCGTGATCTCAACCCAGAACACGCCCTAGTGGTCCAGCGGGGAGAGTTCGTCACGGTGGTTGGCCCCTCAGGCGCGGGTAAATCCACGCTGCTCAATATCATTGGCCTGCTCGACATCCCCACGCACGGCACCTATCTCCTCGACGGCCACGACACGGCTGGACTGGGGGACACGGACCGAACCGCCCTGAGGGGCCACCGTATCGGATTCGTCTTCCAGTCCTTCCATCTCCTGCCGCACCGCACAGCATTGGAGAACGTGGCTTTGGCTCTCGTCTACCGAAGCATCAGCCACAAGGAACGGATGAGGAAGGCCAGGGAAGCACTCGTTCGCGTTGGCCTGGAGCACCGTGTCGATGCCGTGCCATCCACTCTGTCGGGCGGTGAGCGTCAGCGGGTGGCCATCGCCCGCGCGATGGTTGGGCGCCCATCTCTACTTCTGTGCGACGAACCAACCGGCAATCTCGATACCTCAACTGCCGCCTCGATTCTGGAGTTGCTGCACGTCTTGCACGGGGCTGGCATGACCATTCTTGTCATTACGCACGATCTGCTAGTGGCCCAGCAAGGCGAACGAACGATCACTATCCGCGACGGACGACTCACGGAAGAGGTAAGGAGGTGAGGCGCAGACTCATGCCAATGGTGCGACTGCGCCAAGGTCGCCACAACGCTCGGTCCATACCCGTCACGCGATTCCCCGTACGAGACGTGCTGGCGGAGTCGAGTGCCGGCATGCTGCAGCGTCCCGCACGCTCATTGCTCACGTCCGTGGGGACGGTTCTGGGAGTGGGCACCTTCGTGGCCGTCCTGGGATTGACATCAACAGCCTCGTCGCAGATCGACGAGCGTTTCAGCGCCCTGAGCGCGACGGAAGTGACCATCGAGGACGTTGCAAAAGACCACAACGAGTTTGTGGATCTCGCATTCCCAGCTGATGGGGAGCAGCAGGTAGAGCGCCTCAACGGCGTGGAACATGCAGGGGTGTACTGGCCCGTTCAGTTGCAGGACGGCAACTCCGTGCGTTCGGCACCCGTCGGAGTCTCACGCGGTGGGGAGGACATCCAAGTCGTTGCCGCCTCCTCAGGTGTCCTCGATGCCGCCGGTCCCTCGATTGTCCAGGGCAGGAATTTCGATGTCTGGCACGACAGAACCCGCCAGCGTGTGGCCGTTGTTGGGTCAGGGGTCGCTGCCCAGCTCGGTATCTCAACCGTCGAGACTCAGCCGGCGGTCTTCATCGGCGACGAGGCGTTCACCGTGATCGGTGTGATCGGTGATGTGGAACGCAAGGCAGATCTTCTCCTGTCTGTTGTCGTCCCGCGCTCAACGGCACAGCACATATGGGGTACCCCCAAAGATGGTGCCAAGATGCTGGTGTCGACCCGTCTGGGAGCAGCGACCCAGGTGGCCCAGGAATCCCCGATGGCGCTCGACCCCGCTCATCCCCAGTACTTCAAGGCCATCCCCCCGCCGGATCCGAGGACCCTGCGGGGCAAGGTCACGGGGGACCTCGACCAGCTCTTTCTCCTCCTTGCGGCGATCTGCCTCTTCATTGGAGCCGTCGGTATCGCCAACACCACACTCGTGGCAGTGCTGGAACGCACGAGTGAGATCGGGCTGCGGCGTGCGCTGGGAGCACGCGGTCGGCACATCACCACTCAGTTCCTCACGGAATCCGCGACCTTGGGGGCCCTGGGTGGCCTCGTTGGTACCTCCCTTGGCACGCTGACTGTTGTCGGAGTAGCGATCGCCCGGGACTGGACGCCCGTCATCCATTCCATGACGGTGACAACCGCGCCCGCCATCGGCCTGGCGACTGGTCTGCTGGCCGGCCTGTATCCGGCTTGGAGAGCTTCCCGCATCACGCCGGTAGAGGCGCTGCGCCGCTGAGCGTAAGGAGCGCGGCTGGCATGCGCCACGCACGCGGACCACCTCACGTCACGTAGAGAAGGAAAACTCATGCACGTCCTCAGGCGAACGACCGTCGCCACCACTGTCATGCTCGCGGCAATCTCGCTCGGTGCCTGCTCCTCGTCCGGATCGGCCTCCGACTCGGCGAAGGACAAGGCCCCCATCGACCGAACCAACTGGCCTGCTGAGGTGCCTACTTCCGGACTGGTCAAGGGCCTGGAGCTGCCGCTCGAGGCTTACCTGCCTTCCTACGCGGATCAGGTCGCCGTCGACACCGCGCTGCGCACCCTGCAGATGCGGTGCATGTCCGAGTACGGGCTGACCGTCGATCTGCCGCGTCCCGGCGCGAACCCGCCGCCCCACAGCAACGCCGTCTCGATCGAGCGGCGTTATGGCCTCAGTGACCGCGCACAGGCACAGAAGTACGGGTACGGGCTGCCGAAGGAGCTGACCCGGAGCCTCGAATCCGTCGAGGAGGGGCTTTCAGGCATCGAGGTGGAGGTCCTGACCGGGCGGAAGAAGCCCGAGTTCGCCCCGCCCAAGGGCGCCAAGGTCAGCGACGGCCATTTCGGCAGGGTCCCGGAGCCCGCGCGCGCCGAGCACAACGGAAAGAAGCTGCACGAGGGCGGCTGCGCCGGCTGGTCGAAGCGGCGGCTCAAGGTGAACGAGGAGGATGCGGGCTTTGTCTCCGGGCTCGCCTCGACAAGCCTCTCCGAGTCCCGGCCGCTGAAGCCGGTCGAGAAGGCTCTCAAGAGCTGGTCGGCCTGCATGAAGGACAAGGGCCGCAAGGCCGCCGATCCGTACCGGGCGATGGAGCAGGGCTACGCCGACGGCGACGGCACCACCAAGAACGCGATCGAGCTCGCGCTGGACGACATCGACTGCAAGGAGCAGACCCGTCTGATCGAGGTCTGGTTCAAGGAGGAGTCGGCCGTCCAGAAGCGGCTGATCGAGGAGAACAAGGACCAGCTTGCCGCCATCAAGAAGCGCATGGGCGAGGTCCTTGAGGCCGCGAAGGCCACCAAGTAACCAGAGAAGGAACACAGTTGAGACAGATACGTATCCGTCTGCGCGTGCCGGTCACCCTTGCGGTGACCACCGCGCTGGCGATACCGCTGAGCCTGCCCGCGCAGGCCGAGGCACCAAGGCCGCCCAAGGGCGCGGCGCAGGGGTGGAGCGACACCACCCAGCAGCAGAAGAAGCTCTCCCTGAAGCCCTCCGCGATCCCCGCGAAGGACCGCGCCGGCCTGCTCGGCAAGGGCTACGAGAAGTCCGCGGACACCGCGGTCACCGCGACCGGTGACGGCACCGGCTTCCACCTCCTTGCGGGCAAGGAGAAGGACGGCTACCAACTCCGCACAGTGGCCAGTCTGTTCGAGGACGGTTTCGCCTCGGACACCTGGATCGGCAACCACTGCGTCACCGAGTCCGGCAAGTACGCGGCCGTCTCGTACGCGCCGCGGATGTTCACCAACAAGCCCGAGCTGATGGTGCGCGGTGCCTTCACCGCGGTGGTCGACCTGACCTCGGGCGAGGTCACCAAGCTGCCGTTCCAGTCGTCGCTCGCCTACTTCTCGCCCGGCTGAGGCCAGGGCGATCAGGCGGTGTTCACCCAGCTCACCCATGATGGTGACGACAAGCAGCAGACCCGCCTGATCACCGTCGACGCGGCCACCGGCAAGAAGTCGAAGCCGGTCACGCTCGCCGGCCAGATCACCTCGGCGATCCCCACCGACGCGGGCATCGTCGCCGCCCACGGCAACAAGCTGGTACGGATCAACGGCACGGCCGAGAAGACCCTGGCGTCCACCACCACGGTGCCGTTCCAGATCACCGCCGACGCCGACGGCGGTATCACCTTCATCGACCGCGAGTTGGACAAGAAGGCGTCCGACAAGCCGGCCGCCTGGGCCAAGCACCTGGACCGTACGAAGGTGAAGCAGGGCAAGAAGACCAAGCCCGTCACCGTCGCCTCCGGCGGGCTGCACGCCTGGGACCTGACCCGCTCGGCACGCGGCGAGGTGTTCGTCACCGGTGACGCCACGTCCAAGGCCCTGCCCAAGCGGGTGCACAACCCCGGCAAGCTCCCCAAGGGCGCGGCGATCTCCAGTCACGCCCAGGCGGCCCTGACCACCACCTGGTCCGATGGGAAGACCACCCTGGTCAACCCGGAGGACGCCGCCAAGCCGCGCCCCGCCCGTACGGCCCTGCGCATGCTGGACTCGGGCAAGTCCGTAACCCTCGACCTGCGCCCCGGCGCGCACCGCGTGGGCGACGAGGCACAGGGGCACGCCCTGTCCCCCGCTCTACCCACCGGCGGCCCGGTCGACTCCGGCCCGGACATGGGCAAGAAGAGCACGGACGGCCTGTCCACGCAGACCGTGCGCACCCAGGCCCTGACCGCACAGGCCGACAACCCGAGCGAGGGCACCGGGGAACGCTACTGCGCGGTGGCCCGCAACGACGTGAAGAAGCAGGCGTTCCAGCCCACTCCGCGCCAGGTCGAATGGGCCGTGGACCAGGCCGTCGTCGGTGAGTTGAACTTCTACCGCGACAGCAACTGGAAGAACACCGGCATCGCCGGCGGCTACCAGCCCCAGGGCCTGTTCCCGCCGACCGTCCTCGCGGGTGACCCCAACGGCAAGCTCGACAACGAGGACCCCGACGTCACCGACAAGTGGCACATTCCCGCACAGGTGATGCTGGGCATCACCGCGCAGGAATCCAACATGTGGCAGGCCACCCGTTTCGCCGTGCCCGGTGTCACCGCCAACTCCCTGATCGGCAACTACTACGGCGTCGACTACGCCGCCTCCGGCGAGCAGCTCGACCCCTGGCGGATCAACTGGGCCGATGCCGACTGCGGTTACGGCATCACCCAGGCCACCGACGGCATGCGCCTGGCGGGCAAGACCAAGCCGGGCGAGACCGCCCTGTCCACGGTCGCCCAGGAAGCGGTCGCGCTGGACTACACCGCGAACGTCGCGGCTGGCGTGCGGATCCTGTCGGAGAAGTGGAACCTGACGTACAACGCCGGCATGAAGATCAACGGCGGCCACCCCAAGTGGATCGAGAACTGGTTCTTCGCCCTGTGGGCGTACAACTCCGGCTTCTACGACACCGCCGACTCCGCGGGGCACTGGGGCGTGGGCTGGACGAACAACCCGGCCAACCCGCTGTGGAAGGCCAACAGGGTGCCGTTCCTGCAGCACGCCACCGACTCCTCCAAGGACGACTACAGCCACGCCGCGCACCCGCAGGACTGGCCGTACCAGGAGAAGGTGATCGGCTGGGCGGCACGCCCGATCTCAGCGATGTTCGCTCCGGGTGACTTCCAGGCGGGCTATCGCCCCGCATGGTGGACCACCAACGCGGACCGCGCGAGCGCCAAGCCTCCGGTCGACCTGTTCTGCAACGCGTCGAACAACTGCAACCCGTCCAAGATCGGTGACAACGACTCCAACGACCAGGGCATGGGCGCCTGCACCCTGGACGCGGGCAACAGCGACACCAACCCGCACTGGCTGCACTGCTGGTGGAACCAGTCAGTCACCGAAGCGCAGTGGAAGAACTGCAACACGGGGGCCAAGTGCGGCAACGGTGTGCACCGCTTCACGACGTCCTACGGCGAGCAGCCGGATGCCGGCTCCTACCCGCCGAACTGCTCCATCGGGTCCCTGCCCGCCCACACCTTGGTGGTCGACGACCTGCCCGACGGCACCATCCCCGCGGGAGTCGACACCAGCCGCGGCTGCGGAGCGGTGAAGTCGAGTGGCACGTTCAGCCTCAGCTACGTGCCGTGGGACACCCAGATGGATCTCACCCACGACGGTACGGACAACCCGACCACTGTCACCACGTATCCGGGGAAGATCGACACGCACCAGATCGGCGCGGGCTACGGCAACCACTTCTGGTTCACGCACACCCGCTCGCCGGAGTCCGACCCGGCCAACGCGAACCGTATGAAGGTCACCGGCACCTGGAAGCTGAACGCTCCGCTGACCAACACGACCCGCCAGGCGAAGATCTTCGCGCACATCCCCGACCACGGGGCGCAGACCACCAACGCCGTCTACCGGATCCAGACACCCGAGGGGGAAGAGGAGGCGGCGATCTCGCAGACGGCGAACCAGGCCAACAAGTGGGTGGACCTGGGCGCCTACGAGTTCGGTGACCAGATCCCCGAGGTGCGGCTCGACAACTTCAACGGCGGCGACGGTTCGAAGGACATCGCCTTCGACGCGCTGGCGTTCGTCCCGGGCACGTACAACGGCCAGAAGCTGACCGGCAATATGACGGCCGACCCGACCGCTCCGGACCCGGCGCCGGTCGAGCCGGGCGAGGACATCACCGCCAGCACCTTCTCCGCGGCCGCCGGATCCTCGGCGGACACCGCCACGGCGGCCCCGATGGCACTGGCCGCCACGAGCACCGCGTCATGCTCGATGGTCATCCACAACCTCACCCGCAAGCGCACCACCGCCTGTATCCACAGCGACTACGGGATGACGGAGTACTCGAACACCGTTCCGATCGGCAACGCGGCTTTCGATATCTACGCCACGTACTACCTCGACCCGAAGAGTGCCGAGTTCTCGCAGGTCACCACGATCCGGCTGAAGATGATGGACGGTTCGGCGACCTCCGCGACGCTCGACTACGCGGCCAAGTGCCGCGGCTACTGCACCGTCACCAGCGTCGACTGGAACGGGTCGAAGACCTTCGCCAAGGGCGACACGCTTCTGCGGACCGTCACCACGCGGTTCAAGTGGACGCCCAGCGGCAGCACCAAGAACACGATCACCCCGTACCTGACCCTCGGCGGAAAGGTCGGCAGCACCACGGTCGCCAATCCGGCCGAATTCGAGAATGCCAAGCTGGACGTCCGCTGCGACAGCGAAGGCTCCGGCACCGGCTGTGTGTTCTCGGGGTACATCCCGACGTACGTCATGAACTCCAAGAAGTTCCCGGGAGCCGCCGCGCACATCGACATGATGTGGCGCAAGACCAACATCAAGTGGGGTCAGCGCAGCAGCGGCAAGCCGCTCACGTATCTGGCCAACAAGCTCGCCCCCAACGACACCCAGACGCAGCAGTACCGCAACCGCCAGATCATCTGCGCCAGGAAGTGGAAGACCTACAGCGGGACCGGTCTGTTCACCGACATGTGGACTCTGGACGCGGGCAAGCCCACCACCGACGGTCCGAGCTGTGACGAGTTCAGCTTCGCCAACTCGCTCCAGAGCGCCGGAAACCTCAAGGGTCCCAACCCTGTCCAGTACAGCGGCGCGGAGTGCGTGCAGACCTATCTGCGGCGCAACCCCGACGACACCATGACGCTGCACCTGCGCCCGAACACCCCGGCCCCGACGTGGAAGGAGCCCTGCGGCCGGTCCTCGATGTCGAAATGGCAGAACACCCAGTCCATGCAGCCGTTCGGCACCTTCATCGGTGAGCAGCGGTTGTTGGAGGACGACAACTACTGGCTCGACCTCGACGGATTCACCGCACCCGCTCCGTAAGGACCGCAAGGCCCGTAAGGAAAGGTCCAGGTCCCCTCGGCCATGCGCCGGGGGGACCCCCCCTTCTTCACGACCAGACGAGGCGTCCTTCCGTGAAGGAGCCGTAGGGGTGGGTCCCGTCGGCGATCCGCTGGAGCACTCCGGCCACCGAGTCGAAGTAGTCCGCCAGGGATGCGTACGTGCCGGTGGCGATGTTCTCGCCCACGAACCACTTGCCGATACGTCCGTCCCGGGCATCGAGGAAGAGGCCCGTCCAGCTGTCCTGATCGGACACGATCGGGATCCACTCCGCGCGCCAGGGCATGGGATGGTTCCCGTGCAGCCACTCGATCGCGCGGATGCCGAGGAAGAAGCTCCCCTCGTCCGGGAAACCGGCGAATCCGGCGAACCCGACGTAGCCCGGATCCTCGACCTCCTCTTCGGGGAGATCCAGGTTGTTCTGCAGCAGCCAGGCCCGAAGATCCCCGGGCAGAGCGATGCCCATACGTGCCTCGGCGGCCCGGAGCATCTGCTCCGTAGCCGGTCCGGGCAGATCCGCGTGATCGGCCGGAGCATGCTCCCGGAGGAGATTCATTACGCGGGACCAGCTCTCCACACTCATTCCCCGCTGCCCCTCTCTGCACGGATTCGCTAGGCCACTCAACGGGCTCACCTACTGTAGCCGGATAGCGGGTCTTCGAATTTAGTGGGGGTGTGGCGGTGACGGCCTGGCAGGGGTCGAGCAACAGCGTCATGCCCCATCGATCCGAACCAGCTCAGAGGCTTCGCCCGCGCCTCCGCGCCAGGGACTTTTCAGGGACTTTCAGTGCTGTCCGAGGGACTTCCGAGGGACTTTCCGCCGCCTAACGCGGCAAGCTCCTGAAAGATCGGAAAGGACCTCCGATGCAGGTCAGATGCCCTTTCCGAGGCAAAGCCGCAGGTGGGGGCAGACGAGTCGGGCTGTACGCCGGGGAGAATCACCGCAGCGCTACGACCTGCACAAAACATGCAGGGAGGGCGTTTCCGTGGCTACCTTGGTGGCTACCTTGGCGGCTTGGGCTTCCCGTCCCGCTCCATGCCTACCTCGTAGCAACCCCGGCACAGCACCAACGAGGACCCGAGTATGCCAGGGCATCAGGCACACGGACACCGTCACGCAGACACGCCAACCCGACACTAGAGCGTCCAACATGTGGACACAGCCCGTGACGTGCATCACACGGCCGCGGCAATCCGTGCCGCAGGCGGGCATTTCGAGGGCACGCCTCCAAAACAGCCCACGATTCGCCTGGGACGAGCTACCGCCTAACGCCTAACAGCGACTCGCGCTGGCCTAAGAAGCCATCCGCTTTCCGATCAGTGGGTTTGTCGGTCGAACAAGGGTCTTGATCGGGTGATCGCGGTGGGGTCGGTGCATGAAGGCAGGGCCTCGCGGTAGCTCGGGGTTGTCGAAGCCAACGAGCACCGGGAGGCCCTGTTGCTGCAGTCTGTCGCGCTTGCGTCTGTGGAGTCCAACGAGCCGTCTCCGGCGTGTGACTGTCTCGCGCACAGGTTCGGCAACGCGGCGGACGGACCGGACCGCGTCCCGTGTTACGGCTCCGACCTGACGGAGGCGGAATGGCAGGTCATCCGGCCGCTGCTGCCGGTCCCCGCGTGGCTTCAGGGGCGGGGCGGCAGACCGGAGGGCTATTGCCACCGCGTCATGCTTGATGCGGTCCGCTATGTCGTCGACAACGGCGTCAAGTGGGTCAACCTGCCCTGTGACTTCCCGCCGTACCGACGAGTGCACGCGTTCGCCCGACGCTGGCAGGTGACGGGCCTGCTCACCGAGCTCCACGACCGGCTGCGCGACAAGGTCCGCCAGAAGGAAGGCCGTTCGTCGGACCCGACGGCCGCCATCGTGGACTCGCAGTCACTGCGGGCGGCGACGAACATCCCGCGCTCGACGTCCGGGTGGGACGGCGGGAAGAAGGTGGGCGGCCGCAAGCGGCACCTGGTCGTGGACTGCCTCGGCCTGGTCCTGGCCGTTGCGGTGACCGCGGCAAGCGTGCAGGACCGCGACGCCGCCGTCCCGCTGCTCGAGCGGCTGCGCACCATGTACTTCTCCATCCGCCTCGTCTGGGCGGACGGCGGTTATGCGGGTCGGCTCGTCGGCTGGGAAGCCGAGAAACTCCAGCTCACCCTTGAGATCGTCAAACGCACCGACGACACCAGCGGGTTCGTGGTGCTGCCGCGCAGGTGGGTCGTGGAGCGCACCCTGAGCTGGCTGATGCGCTCGCGCCGCCTGGTGCGTGACTACGAGACACTGCCCGCCATGCACGAGGCCATAGTGCTGTGGTCCATGACCATGCTCATGGGCAGCCGCCTGGCCGGGCGCCGGCCAGGCGCCTTCAGCCGGCCGACGCCGCGAGCGAGGTGAACACCCCCGGCCGCACCTGGAGCGCCCACCCCCGCTCCACCAGGCGTTTCGCCTTCGACCGCAGCCCCTCGACCTTCGCCGGGACCGCCTGAAGGCCCAGGGCCGCGGCCAGATGCTGGCACCGCACACCCTCCCGGGCCGCATCCGACTCCAGCACGGACATGATCCGCTGGTAGTCCGCAGGCAGGACCGCCGCCGTCATGCCCTCGGTCCGTCTGGGCACCACCGCCTCACCACCGGCTCCGCGACCACGACGGGCGGCTCGGCCAGCACCTCGGCCACCGTCACGCGGGCATCCGCCAGACGCTGAAGTGCCCGTTCCGCCTCGCCAAGGGCAGCCTCCACCCGCTCAGCCTCCTCCCGCAGCCGTGCCACCTCTTCCCGCACCTTCTTCTCCCGAGCCTCCAGCAGACCGAGCACCGACGGCACCAGCCACCTCCACAAGCGAGACGAGCAGACGAACCACGCCCATCTCTCCCGCCGCCAGCCGGAGTTCATGCCCACCCAGCCCGAACCAAACGATCACGTTCGGAAAGCGGATGGCTTCTCAGTACATCGGGCGTGTGCAGCGGCAGTCGGGCATGGTAGGCCACCCTGACCTGGGCGGGTGCGTCGACCGGAACTGGCGTTGCCGGGGCTGGTGGAGGCACGGTGGCAGAAGGCGAGATGACCATGTCGGCCGGGGCGGGCCGGGCTGGGCTGTGGTGCAGGGAGACGAGGGCGTTGACCGTGAGCTCCGTCGTCGGCGGCAATGGTGAAGGCTGCGTACCCGGAGCGGTGGTGAGGGCGATCCAGCGCTGGTCGCCGGCGGACACCCACACCCGGCGGGCGTCGAAGGGGTCGTAGCGGACCTGGCGCTCCTGAAAGGCAGCGGACGCAGGCAACGGCCCGTGGAGCTCGTCGAGACCGGGGCCGCTGTAGCGGCGACCGCGCAGATACACACCCGCAGGGCCCACCTTGCGCCGGGCGGAGGACAACAGCTCCACGAAGACACTCGGCGGCGGCGGGGTGGGCACCCATCCGGCCCGTGTGACCAGGCCCGCGTATCTGCGCAGACCGGCCGGCAGACCACCCTGAATCCGGAAGTCCCTTTGCACAGTGGGTTCTTCCTGATGCGGCCATACGGTCCGGGACCAGAGATCAAGGAGTTCCTGCAGCCTGTCCGTCGGCCGCCCTGCAGCCTGGTTTGCGTCCCTGGCCGTCGCCTCGGCGAAGTCGGAAAACCGTGAGCTCAGCCGCGCTCCCATACGCTCCACCATGGCCTTCGCCTGAGGGCCTACGGTGGCCGTGCGCTGCAGCTTGATGCCGTGACGGCGACAGGTGTCCGTCAGCCCCCGCGCGGACAGGGCGACGGACTGCTCGATGAGCAGAACTTGCGGCCGTATCAGTGGTGGGAGTTGTTCGACGGGCTGTGAGACGGGGGCGGTCCGCCCGGACGGCCAGTCGGCCCGCAGGTCTGCGGGCAGCCATATCCGGGCGAGTAGCGCCGAACCGTCCACCGGGCGGGATGCGTCGTGTACCACCGCGGCCAGGAGCACCTGTGTGTCGAGGTCGACGGCGAACAGCAGCCGCCTGTCCCGATTTTCAGTGTCCGTTCCCGCAAGCGGAGGCAGCGACAACGCGTCTAGGGCGTGTTCTGGGTTGAGATCACGAGCTCGGTCATTCCCGCTCCAGGAGGGTGCCGGTTGCGATAGACCGGTCGCGTGACTCGTGGCGATCTGACCGATGCCGAGTGGGGGTTGGTCGAGCCGCACCTGCCGCTGGGTGCGTTCGGACCGATCCCTGACCTGCGCAGCTACTTCAACGCGGTGATGTGGCGGTTCCGCACCGGCTGCCCCTGGCGAGATGTGCCGGAGAGCTACGGCTCCTGGTCGACGATCTACGACAGGTTCCGGATGTGGGTGCGTGAGGGGGTCTTTCAGGCCCTCATGGACGCGATGATCGCCGAGGCGGCGGCCCGCGACGATGTAGATCTCAGCCTGGTCAGCGTGGACTCGACTGTTGCCCGCGCGCATCACCACGCGGCGGGCATGGTCGTCGCCCCGGAACTCCTCGAGGACCTGGAGAAGGCCGTGGCGGAGGAAAAGGGGCTGCAGCAAAGGGACAAAACAACCCCGTAGGCGAGCAACCCGCGGACATGGAGGACTCCGGGCGGGAACAGCGCCGCGCCGTGCGCCGACGCCGCAGGGCCCGGCTGCGGGCCGCCGAACTGGGCCGCTCCCGGGGCGGGCTGACCAGCAAGGTCCACCTCGCCGTCGAGCGGCGGTGCCGCCCGCTGTCCATCATCCTCACCCCCGGCCAGGCCGCGGACAGTCCGCGCTTCATCCCGGTCCTCAAGAAGATCAAGGTGCGTGTCCCGGTCGGCCGCCCCAGGACCCGGCCGGACGCGGTCGCTGGCGACAAGGCGTACTCCTCCCGCGCCAACCGCGCCCACCTGCGCAGACGCAACATTAAGGCGGTGATCCCGGAGAAGGCCGACCAGGCCGCCAACCGCAAGAAGAAGGGACGCTCCGGCGGACGCCCGGTCAGCCACGACGCCGCGCTCTACAAAGATCGCAACACCGTCGAGCGCGCCATCAACAAGTTCAAGGAATGGCGGGGGCTGGCCACTCGCTACGACAAGACGCCCGAGAGCTATGCCGCCGGGCTCCACTTGCGCGGATCCATCCTCTGGTTACGCAGCCTGCCAGCCCTCCCGTGATCTCAACTCAGAACACGCCCTAGGACGACCTGGCGCCCCGGCCATCGCGCGGCGGATTCCAGCAGCCCGGCGGATTCCATCTCGGCGTACAGGCGGTGAAACGTAGATCGCGAGGGCAGGTCCACGCTTTGGCGCCCGGTTCGGTGCTCGAAGATCCTCGTCACACGGCGCCGTACCTCCTCGACCGAACGACGTCTGCCGTCGGCTCCCGGGCGTGCCGCCTGGCGCACGGCGCTGAGGAGGCGCGGGTCCCACCGGGCCCCGATCTCCTCGCGCCGATCAGTGCGACCGTCGACCAGGCCCGCCAGCCCCATGGCCTCGTACCGCTGCCGCTTGCGGCGTACCGATCGGGCCGAGGCACCAGGCACACCCTGACCGGTGAGCTCCTGGGCCTTGGCCGCCTCACGCTCCCCCAGCGTGTGCAGCGCAGGGTCGTAGCCGGGCCGGGGTGGCGTGCCCGGCGGAGTGTTCGGCGGCAGGCCGGTCAGCACCTCGACGATGTGCGACTGCCACCACCGAGCGCGCGTCTCGGTCCGCACAGTGACAAGTGATGTGTCTTCACCAGAGGGGCGTTGCTGATCGAGCATGGTGAACCCCGGGGCCACCAGCAGTGCGGCCACGTCCACCGGCGCCACGTCGCCGAAGGCATCCGTCAGTGTGAGACGGCGTCCGTACACCTCGGTGACCGTGCACGACCGACCGTCGAACCGGACCCGGTCACCCAGGCCGATCCACTCGGGCCACACCGTGTCCTCCATCCGCCTCCCGCTCTCCGCCCGGCAGCACCACGCTGCCAACGGCTCGCCGACTCGCGTCCGGCTTCCGCGGCATGTACGCCGGAAGCCGTACGCCGATGATCCTGCCCCGCATCCGCTGCGCGGAACACACAGCGCGCCATCCCAACGGCACCGCGAGTGTTCGTGCACGTGCCACCCTGGTGTGGGTGCGCCGGGCTTCCTCGCTGGCCGAAGAGCGAGCCGGGCGCGCTGACCGCGTGGATGTGGCTGGCCGCTGCCACCGGGTCGGGTGCGAAGGGGGCTGTATGGAAGTCGAGTTGGCGGCACTTGCGGCGGCCGGATCGTCCGCCGTGGTGGCATTGATGGGATCGGATTCCTGGGACGCGGTGAAGGCCGCACTGGCCGCGTTCCTCTCCCGGCACGGAGGTACCGCGGCGAGGGAAGCCGACATCGCAGCGGAGCTCCAGGCGGCGAGCGAGGCGGTGCAGGATGCCC
Source organism: Streptomyces marianii (assembly GCF_005795905.1). Taxonomy (NCBI): domain Bacteria; kingdom Bacillati; phylum Actinomycetota; class Actinomycetes; order Kitasatosporales; family Streptomycetaceae; genus Streptomyces; species Streptomyces marianii. Next base: position 6,209,912 of record NZ_VAWE01000001.1, on the reverse strand, counting down.
GCGCGCGGGGGGACGAGGACGCTGCGGTGGAGATCGGCCACGCGTGGGAGGTACGGATCAGGAGGACTCTTCAGAACGACCTCGGTGCCGCGCCCGAGTTGAGGGAACTGATAAGTCGGCTGTGGGCTCTCCCATGGGCCGTGAGCGCCGCCCGTGATCCAGCCGGACAGAGCAGCCGGCGCCCTGGCGGAGTTTCTTTTGAGGTTCTGGCACCGCCGAGCGGCAGAGTATCGCGGGCCGCGCCTCACGAGGTACCCGTCCCAGGTCGCTTGTTTGTCAACCGCAGCATGCCGCTGCGGGTATTAGACGAGTGGCTTGCCGCCGACGATCCAACGGCCGGGAATATCTGGCTCGTTCACGGTATGCCCGGGATCGGCAAGACCACGACGGTGCTGGCGTGGGCCCGTCAGGCACGTGACCGATTCCCCGACGGTCAGCTCTTCGTGCACTTCCCAGCCCTGCGTGATCAAGTCGGCGCAGACGTGTCGGAGGCCGTGGCCACCTGTCTGCGGGCTCTGGGGGTGGGCGGAGAATTCCTGCCGGACTCGCTCGCCGCACGGGCAGAGCTGTTCCGGGCCGTCTCGGCAGACCGCCGGCTCCTTCTCGTACTCGACAACGTCGCCTGCCCGGCCCAGATCAGACCCCTGATCTCTCGGGGATCGGGCAGCGTCGTAGTCGCCACCAGCCGCAGCAGACTCGGCGAACTGGTCGGCGACGGAGCCCGGTTCCTTCACCTGCAGCCCCTGAGCGCCGAGGACGGACTGGCCCTCCTTGCCGATCGTTGCGGACAGCAACTCATCGAGGCCGACCGCCCTGCCGCCGTGCGCCTGGTGGAACTCTGCGGCGGCGTGCCTCTCGCGCTCCAGATGGTGGCGGCCCTGCTTCGCAACGGCCCGAAGCAGACCGTGAACTCGCTGCTGTCGGAGCTGGAGTCCACGGCCGAGTGGTTGCAGGGAATACCGCCGAGGTATCCGGCAGCGCCCTTGGCCGACCGTGCGGTCGGCGCCGCTCTCGACCTCGTCTACCAGCAGCTCCCCCCCCCCCCCCCGACGCGGCCCGGCTCTACCGCCTCATGGGCTGGCTACCCACCCGAACGTTCGGCATGCAGACAGCCGCGGTCGCCGCAGATCTTGCCACGACACAGACCGTGAGCCTCCTCGACGAACTGATGACATCAGGACTCGTCGACCGGGCGGACGACGACCGGCACCAGATGCACGACCTCGTACGTCTCCACGCCTGGGAGCGCGCGGTCGAGGAAGAGGCGGAGAGCGAGGAAGCAGCTCTGACCGAGCGCGTGGTCACCCACTACCTATCCCTCACGGCGCTCGCCGACCAGGCTCTGCACCCGGGCCGAATGCGGGTCGCCGATTCGTCCGCGCTGATGCAGTACTGGCGCAACCCGTTCGCGGACGGTGTCGCCGCACTGGAGTGGATGGACACGGAGCGTGCCAACATCCTGGCGGTCCTGGAAGCCGCACTCAGGTTCGAACTGCACTCTCCCGCATGGCAGTTGGCCGAAGCCTGCATGTCCTTGTTCTGGCACCGCGCGTACCCGCAGGACTGGCGGAAGGCGGCCGCCCTGGGGGCCGAGGCCGCCTCCGCGGCCGGTGCCCCGGCAGCCGAGGCCCGACTGCGCAGCCTGCTGGCCTATCCCCTGTTGGACCTGGGCGAGCACGAGCAGGCCCGCGAAGAGCTCCACAAGGCCGCAGCCTGCGCCGAAGCAGCCGGTCACCCCGTGCTGAAAGCCGGGGTGCAGGAGGTCGTCGGCCGGTACGCCGAACGCACCGCCCCGCAGACCGCCGCGGCCGCATACGAGCGCTGCGTCAGCCTCTACGAAGACGCCGGACATGCGCGGGGTGCCGCCCTGGCGCGATACCACCTGGGGCGCTGCCAGAGCACGCTCGGAGCCCACGCCCAGGCACTGTCCACCCTGCGCATGGCGCACGCCGAGCTCACAGCCCTGGACGACGAGAGGGCGGCCGCGCGGACGCTGACGGCCATCGGAGTCGTCCACGACCACCTCGGCGATCCTGTCCTTGCCCTGCACGCACTGCGGGATGCGGCATGCGCCCTTCGCGAGCAGGGCGCGAGCTATCACGAGGCACAAACCTTGGAACTCCTTGCAGACATCGCCGAACGGACCGGAGGCCCGGAGCGGGACCGGGTTCGGGACTGGCTGATTCGGGCAGCCGAGATCCACCAGGCGGCACACAGCCCTGCCGAGGTGCGACTACGCGAGCGCATCCAACAACTGGAGCAGAGCGCCAGGTGAGCACCGATCGCCCCTGCGTGGCCCGATGGTGAGCACCGCCGGAAAACGAGCGGCGGACCCACAATCGGCGACTCCCCACGGACATCCGGCTGACGCACACACCCCGCCCAGCTCTCCCGAGATGCCATTCCAATAACAGGCAGGCAGGGTGGTGCCGTGACCCACCCGCCACCACCCCGCACCGCGGCTCTGCGCCCGGTCCTCATCGACCCGCCCAGGCGCCGGTTCCTGCTGCACCCCGCCGTCATCAACGGCCGGGCCTGCTGGAGCGTCCCCATGGTCCGGATGCGACCCGGCGACACCTGCCGTCGCGCAGCCGTCCGCCACCTGCGCCGAAACCTCGGCCTGCCGCCGTTGCGTATCGCTCCCGTCATCGGCCGCATCCGGGCCACCGGCGCGGACGGCCCGGAGCGGTTCGTGGTCTTGGTCGCGCCCGCCCTGGCCTGGCCGGCCGACGTCCGAGTTCTGCTCCATCCCGACGCTCGCTGGTGGACGGTCGCACAGATCCGCGCCAGCCAAACGCCGCTCGACCCGCCGCCGCTCATCGACCTGATCGACGGCTACTGGGACGGATGGCTGCCGGACGGACCGATCACCCTCGGCGACTGAGCCGCCCGTAAGACGCTCGGCCGCATGTCACATCGCACCAACACCAACACCAACACCACCACCACCGCTGCTGCTTCTCCGCGGTGGCGAGTTCGACGTCGGCGAGGCCGTGCCAGGGCTTGCGGTGCTTGATCAGCTCCGTCTTGTAGAGGCCGATCTGGGATTCCATGAGCGCGTTGGCCCGGGCGTCGCCGACGGTGCCGATTGAGGCGTCGATGCCGGCGTCGAGGAGGTGCGCGGTGAACGCGAAGGACGTGTATTGACCGGATTCAACCGGTCGTTGCAACACCAGCTTGTTGAAGCAACTGTAGCTGCTCGTTGAACGCCTCGGCGGGTGTCTTCCAACCGAGCGTCTTGCGGGGTCTGCTGTTGAGAGTGTGAGCGACGGCCTCGATTTCCTCGGCGGACCATCTCGAGAGATCGGTGCCTTTCGGGAAGTACTGGCGCAAGAGCCCGTTGGTGTTCTCGTTCGTGCCACGCTGCCACGGACTATGCGGATCGGCGAAGAACACGGGAATGCCCGTCTCGACTCTGAATTGCGCATGGGCCGACATCTCCTTGCCGCGGTCCCAGGTCAGAGACCGTGCGAGCTGTTCGGGCAGCGTCGACATCGTATTGGCGAGGGCGGTCTTCATCGTGATCGCCCCATAACCGGCCAGCGCAGGACCATTCTTGACCGATTGCTTGTGCCGGTAGCCTTCCTCGCGCGGCAGGTGAACCAGCATCGTGAATCGAGTTGACCGCTCGACGACAGTGCCGATCGCGGACCGCTCCAGCCCGATGATCAGGTCGCCTTCCCAGTGGCCAGGAACGGCACGGTCCTCGACTTCGGCAGGTCGTTCACTGATCAGCGCTTCGGGTGTCACGTGCGCCCAGGTCTTGCGGCGCGAACGAGCGCGCGGGGCACGCAGTGCGCGGCCCGTGCGTAGGCACAAGATCAGCTCTCGCTTCAGCGCCCCGCGGCCCTGAATGTAGAGCGCCTGGTAGATCGCCTCGTGGCTGATGCGCATGGACTCATCATGCGGGAAATCAAACTTGATCCGGTTCGCGATCTGCTCCGGACTCCACGCCTGCACCCACGCGCGGTCCTTGCGGTGCGGCTTGTTCCGCCCCGTCCACGTGGCTGTCGCAGGTCCTGCGATTGCCCTGCCGTCAGGCGTGCTGATCTCTCCGGACAGCCGCTTCTGGACGTATGCGTGCAACCGCGGATTGGCGACCAGCTTCGATGTCTTCGGCCGGCGGGCGGCCATGTCCGATTTCCATTGCGCGACCGAGGCCCGGTAATCGAGCTTCCCGCCCCTCGTGGCCGCGTTGCGCCGCAACTCGCGGGAAATCGTCCCCGGATCACGGCCGACTTGCCGAGCGATTTCACGAACGCCCATGCCTTGGGCGTTGAGGAGCGCGATCTCCTCCCGCTCAGAGAACGACAGGTACCTGCCCGAATTCGGCTTCGGATCGAACGGTCGCATGCCGCCATGCTGCCGAAACCAGCGCGTGGCCACCGCCGGCGCCACGCGGATAACCCCGGCCGCTTCCTCCGCGAGCAGACCTTTGGCGATTTCATCCCAGAACGCTGCTTCGATATGACGCTGAAATTTCGGATGCCCCGGAGACCTCAACTTTGGCCGTATCGCCCGATCGGCTCCCTGCTGACGACGAACCATCCCACACCTCGCTGATCATGAGGTGTTGCGACGACCGATTGAATCCGCCTTGACTGCCCGCGTCGGAATGGTGAACCAGCCCCGGTCCAGCGGGAGTTCCGGCGCGGTGGCGTCGCCACAAGGCCATGTCGAGGGCGTCGAGGACGAGCCTGGCCCGCTTGCTGGTGGCGGCGGACCAGCCCACGATCGTGCGGGCGAAGACATCCACGACGAACGCGACGTAGACGATCCCGGACCAGGTGGCAACGTAGGTGAAGTCGGCCACCCACCGCTCGTTCGGACGTGACGCGGTGAAGTCGCGCCGGAGCAGGTCACCAGCCCTGTCCTGGCCGTCGTCCCGGATGGTGGTGCGGATCTTCTTCCCGCGTCGGGCGCCCTGAAGGCCGAGGTCGCGCATCAGCCGGGCGACGGTGCAGCGGGCCACGGGTATGCCCTCGCGGTGCAGTTGCCGCCAGACTTTTCGCCCGCCGTAGACACTGAAGTTGTCCGTGTGGACGCGGCTGATCTGCGTCTTCAGCTCCGCATCGCGGACCGACCGGGCGCTGGGGGTGCGGTTCTTGGCGGCGTAGTAGGTGCTCGTTGCGATCTTCAGTCCGTGGCTGGTCAGGACTCGGCAGATCGGCTCGACTCCGAACACCTGGCGGTGTGCGTCGATGAACGCTACGAGCGCTTCGACGGCCGGTCGAGCTCGGCCGCGAAGAAAGCCGACGCCGCCTTCAAGACTCGTTCGCCCGCCGCAGCTCGGCGTTCTCGGCCCGCAGCCGCTTGATCTCCGCGGCCTCCTCGGACGTGACGCCGGGCCGCCGGCCGCCGTCGGCTTCGGCCTTGCAGGCCCAGGTCCGCACCGTCTCCGCCGCACCGATCCCCAGCTTGGCTGCGACCGCCTTCATCGCGGCCCACTCGGTCGGATAGTTCGGGCGGATCTCCGCGACCATGCGCACCGCACGCTCACGAAGCTCGGGCGGGTATGGGGACGGACGTGCCATGACTCGATCCTCTCAGGGAATCGAGCCTCCATCAGACCCGGAGCGGTTCATATGGCGCAGCAGCACGATCCCCGCGTGCCCGACCAGGGTTCCTGTCGTCGGCCCGCCCTCGAGCCGCCTGTCCCAACTGGTAGCTTTCACTCCGAGGATGCCTCTCCCATCGATGCTCTTGGTCTAGACAGTCCAGATCATCGCAGGTGAGAGGAACCCTTGTACTTTCGGTGCGTCAGATCGCCTTTCCGGCTGAATACATGAGGTTAGAGCGAGACTTCGGCCACCGTTCGCCAGATCTCGGCCGCGAGGTCGGGCATGTTGGCCGTCTCCACCTGGGCAACAAGTTCCCTGAGCCGACCGCTCGCCTCGTGGTTGCCGGCCTTCAGGTCGAGCACACCGCGCAGGACCTCCAGCCGCACCTGGTCGCGGTAGGTGAACGACTGGACGCCCTCCTCGGCCTGGGCCACGAGTTCCGTGGCGCGGTCGGCGTCGCCCTGGTGGTAGGCGAGCTTGGCCTTGAGGAAGAGGAGTTCGTGCCAGTGCCGCAGCGGACCGGTGGCCTTCAGCAGCGGTTCGACGCTGTCGAGGAAGGACTCCGCTTCGGCGAGCCGGGTGGGCATGGCCTGCATGCACAGGGACGCCGCGGCCAGCCGCAGCCTGATCCAGAGTATGAGGTTGTCTCGGCTGCTGAGGCCCCCTAGAGCCTCCAGCAGGAAGGAGAAGGCGCGGGTGTGGTTGCCCTGCCTGGTGCTGACGGTGGCCGCGGTCCAGAGCACCTCGGCCACCAGCGCCTCGTCGGTGCCCTTCAGCGACTCGCGAACCGCGTCGATGAGCCGGGCCGCCTCTGCCAGGTCGCCCAGCTCCACCTCCGCCGACACCAGGACGAGTTTGCTGCGCACCAGGTCGGAGGTGGAGATACGGACGCTGTGCTCCTGGCTGATGGCCAGCATCTGGCGCACGGCCGCGCGGGCCGCCTCCGCGTCGCCGAGATTGCGGGCGCAGCGCGCCAACCGCAGCTTGGCCTGGACCTGGAGGGCGGGCCGACCCATGTCGTCGCTGAGCTCGCTCAGGCGCGTCAGGACGCTTCGCTGACCGGGAAAGTCACCGAGGGCCTCGTGGCACCTGGCGAGTTGGGCGAGCGCGTGCCAGCGCATGACGGGGTCGGCGTCATCGGTGGTGTCCAGGGCCTCGACGAGGATACCCGCCGCCTCCTCGTCGATCTCCCGCGCCGAGAGTGCGGCGACGGAGGCGACCGCGTCGGTCAGGCTCTCCCCGGGTTGCTTCTCGAAGCTCTCGACCGGAACGCCGAGGCGCTCGGCCAGGTAGGCGACCGATCGCTCCGTCGGTCGACGGCTGCCCGACTCCAGGCGTGACAGATAGGTGGCGGACATCCCGGGTCCTGTCAGTTCGACCTGGGATTTGCCGCGCTCCTGCCTCAACTGGCGCAGGCGTCGACCAAATGCTGGCTGTTCGAGCAACTTCCACCTCTGCGTGGAACACGTGGCGCCTTGTCCCCGACCGGACAACTCCAAGCCGACCGTGAGTCGGGCTTGGACACTGGCTTCCGATACTTCCACGCCGTGGGGCGGCTTGGCAAATTTTGACCCAATGCTGGCAATCGGTCCGGTGGCCGGTCGAACGGCCACCGGACCGGTGGTGCTACGGCCAGTCGATGTTGCCAGCCAGCGGTGCATCGGACTGCGTGCGCGCGCTCGCGTCGACGGGGTGCCCGGACGTGGCCTGGGCTCCGAGCATAAAGGTGACGGACAGGACGAGGACGGCCAGCCCCCCGGTGGCGATCTTGACAAGCTTGTCGATCTTCACGATCTGGCTCCTTGCTATCAATGGCTCAGCCCCGCGCTGTCGACTGCGGCGTCTGGCCGAAAGAAGCGGCGGACCCCGGTCGCGCGGTTCTGTTCGAACACTAGATGGCGAGCGGATGTATAGGCAAGGAATTGACAGCCTTGGCGAGTAGTGCGCTTCGTCATGTGGAGTCGGGCGGTTGTGGATAGAGAAGCCGCTCGTACTCGGGGCCGTAGCGGCGTTCCAGCTGGTCCAGCGGCGTGCCGGTCCACTCTGTGGTGTGGGCGATCCGGGCACGCGAGGGCACGGCGTCCGGCGCCCAGGTGGAGGGGTCCCAGAACCGGGCGCGCAGGAAGGACTTGCCGCAGTGGAAGTAGACCTCCTCCACCTCCACGAGCAGGGCGAGCCGGGGCCTGCTGCCGCGGACCGTCATACGGTCGAAGAACGGCGCGTCCCGCAGCAGCCTCGCGCGGCCGTTGATCCGCAGCGTGTCGGGCCGGCCGGGCACGACGAACGCCAGGCCCACCCGTGGGTTGCCGAGTACGTTGCGCCAGCTGTCGGCCCGCCGGTTGCCCGGCCGGTCCGGGATCGCCAGGGTCGAGTCGTCCACAACATGGGCGAAGCCCGGCGGGTCGCCCCTGGGGGAGACGTCGCACGTGCCGTCCGCCGCCGCCGTCGCGACCAGGCAGAAGGGTGATCGCTCCAGCCACTGGCGGTCAACACCGTTGCGTTAGCGCTGTGAGCGGCTGTTGAGGCCGTGGGCGAAGAACGCGACGGTGGTGTGGACGGTGTAGTTCTGGGCCTTCTGGGGGTGCTGTCCGGCGTTCGGTCCGTACTTGCTGGTGGGGTTCTTGCGGGTGCGGGCCTTCACTCGTTGCCGTCGGTGGGCGGGCAGGAGGTCGCTCAGGGCGGCGTGGCCGATCGTGCCGACCAGGTCGATGGGGGTGCCGGGGAAGATTCCATGGCCGGCGGTGACGGTGTCGGTTGCGGCGGCCAGCAGGACGGTGAAACTGATCCGTTCCCTGGGTACTTCCGGCCGCCTGGTCAGGGCGTCGTCGCCGGCGCGGATCAGAGCCTGGTAGGCGGTGAGCAGGGCGTAGACCTCCTGGTCGAGGCCGTCGGTGCTGCGGGAGCGCAGGACACGGCCGTCGAGCATCGTGGCCTTGATCGAAAAATACGTGGTTTCCGCCTGCCACCTGCGGTGATAGAGCTCAACGAGCTCGGCGGACGGATAACGGACGGGGTCCAGCAGGTTGGTGATCAGCCGCCACTGCTCGGTGCGGACGGTGCCATCGGCCAGGGTGACGGTGAGGGCCGCCTCGATTATGCGCACCGGCAGCAGCACCGGCAGGACGCCGTAGCCGATGCGGGCGATGTAGGAGCCGTCGCCCAGGTGCTCGGCGGGGGTGGGGACGCGGCGGGCCCCGGAGCGCACCAGGAACCGGGCCCCGCTCTGATGGACGGCATCAAGGAACTCGTTGCCGTCGAAGGCCGTGTCGGCGAGTAGGAGCATTGTCTGGTCCAGGGAGGTCAGAAGCCGCTTGGCGTAGGGGAGTTCGCCCTGGGACTCCGGTCCGAAGGCGGCGGCTATGAGCGCGCGGGTGCCGCACTCGACCAGGGTCAGCAGCCGCAGGAGCGGATAGCCGAACTCCAGACCCTCCCCGGCCCGTTTGGGGTAGTGCCAGGTGAGCGTCTCGTCGTCGGGGGTGTGCAGCAGGGTCCCGTCGACGGCCACCGTGCGCAGGCCCCGGTAGAAGGACCCCTCCTGCCCGGGGCGGGCGACGGGCCCGGCAAGCGTCTCGAACAGACGCCGCAGAGGTGCGGCCCCCACCCTGCGCCTGGCCCGCGTCAGCGAGGAGACCGCAGGACGCACCAGGGCCAGCGGGGTCAGGGCGGCAGTCAGTTGGGACCACACCGTGCGGTACGAGCGGTGTTCGAACAGCGCGAGAGCGAGCACGAAGTACACCACCACCCGAGAAGGCAGCAGCCGCAGGCGCTTCTCGCGCCGGCCGGTCTCCTCCAGCACCGCGTCCACCAGCGCGAAGTCCACGACCTGGGTCAACTCCCCCAGATGACCCGGCGCGAACACACCCCGGGCTGTCTCGATCGTGGACGTGATGACAGACTTCTCCTGCAACGGGACCCCTGACCTTGATCGACTCTCTTCGCCGATCGTTGATCTATCAGGTGGTCCCGTCGCGCTGTTCAGCAGGGCTTGACTTACAACTCAAAGACCAAACGCAACGGTGTTGCACTGGCGGTCCACGTCCCGCAGCGTCGCCGAGGCCTTGTCGAACACCCTGCGCGAGGCCGGTCCGACCACCTCGCGCAGTTCCTCCAGGGACGTGATCTCGGAGTAGCTCACCGGCCCGTCCCGGGCACGGCCTCCGCTGGGCCCTCCCCGGTGACGACGACCGTCGACGCACACACCTCATCACAGGTCGCCAGGGCCGCGTCGGCGTCGGCGCCGACCGCGATCACCTGGCCGATCCGGTCCCAGCTGGACCTGAGCGCGGCCACCTCGTCCCCGGCGGAGACCTGGAGATCCAGCTCCACGACCCCCTCCAGGGCGCGGGCCTCGTCGACGCCCTCGACCCGTGACACCACCCCGGGCTCGGCGGTCAGGAAGCGGGTCGCGGCGGCCTGCACCAGCGGGGGACGCCCGGCCGGGGCCGGCAGTCCGGGGCACGGCCAGGCGACCGTGTACGCCTCCATGTCGAAGCCGTACGCCGCTTCCACCAGATCTCTGATCCGGTCGCCGCCCGGCCGGTTGTGGGACTCGATCACTCGGGGTCCGTCTGGGGAGAGCCGCAGCTCGGTGTGGGTGGGGCCGTGCACCACGCCCACGGCGTCCAGGAACTCCACGACGGCCGCCTCGACGGCGCGCTCGGTATCCGCGTCGATCCGGGCCGGGATCACATGGCCCGCCTCCACGAAGTTGCCGTCGGTCAGCTTCTCCGTGACGGCGACGACCACATGCCGGCCCTCGAAGGTGAAGGCCTCGACGCTGAACTCGGGCCCCTCGACATAGCTCTCGGCGATGAAGCGGTCCAACGGGAAGTACTGGGCGAACTGGTGCTCCGAGGCGCGCAGTTCACCGATACGGTCCCAGGCCGCGCCAACCTCCTGCGGCCCCCGTACCAACTGGATGCCCAGGCTCGCGATGCCGTCGACCGGCTTCACGATGAACGGGTAGCCGTGCGCGGCGCCGAACGCCTCCAGCGCTGCCCGGTCGGTCACCTCGGCCGCCGGCACCGTGGCGGCCCCGACGCGGGCGAGATGCTCGCGCATGCTCAGCTTGTCCCGGAGCCGCCGGGCGACCTCGTGGGAGACGCCGCCCAGACCCAGCAGGTCGTTGATCCGCCCGGCGACCTCCACGCCCGCCTCGCCGGTAGTGGCCACCCGGGTGAAACCGTAGACCTTGTGGGCGGCCGCGACGATGGGCTCGACCACGGACCAGTCCGCGAAGTCGACGAGGAAGGCCGCGTCGACCAGCTTCGCGTGCTCGGGGGTGAACTGCCCCGGCTGCTGGAGGTACACGACTGAGAGGCCCTGCTCCACGGCCTTGCGCACGTTCTCGAGCCGGCCGCCGATGATCAAGACTCGTTCTGCTGACATACGTCTTCCTTGTCCTGTGCGTGCTGGGGTTCAGGGCGTGTACGAGGGCTGAGCGCGGGCGCGGCTCAGGCGGGGGCGGCGTCGGTGATCTCCACGTGGGCGGTCGCCCGCAACCGCTCCGCCCGGGCGGCGAGTTCCGCCGCCCCCGGGCAGGCGAGCACGGCGTACGCCAGCCGGTCCCCGGAGTCCTCGGCGGGGCGTACGGCCGTGCCGGGCGCCAGCCGGGCGGCATGGTGGACCACGTCCTCCTGGGCCGCCCAGTCCGACAGGTCGAGCGCGGTGAGGATCCCGGCCCGGTCGGCGCCGAGGAACAGGCTGCCCGCGGAGCGCGCGGGGCCCCGGTCGACGGGCGGCAGTCGCGGTTGCTCGCCCAGGGCCATCCGCAGGCAGGCCTCGTACACGTCGAAGTCGTGCGCCAGGGAGACGATCTCCAGGATGTGGTCGCCTGGGGTGCGTACCGCGACCTCCATGATCACGAGGTCGTCGTCGGTGCGGGCCCTGAACTCCAGATGCGCGATCCCGGTGCCGAGGCGCAGGGCGGCCACCACACCGCGGCACAGCTCGTCCGCCGCCTTCCGCAGCACCGGGTTCCGGGCGCCGTGGCCGGCCTCGTGGAACAGCTCCACGAAGAACGGGGCCCCGGTGGTCTCCTTGCGGGTCAGGTTGGTGAACAGCACCTGCCCGTCCCGGACCAGCGCCTCGATGCTGTACTCCGGCCCCTCGACGTAGCTCTCGACCAGCAGAGGGCCCTCGTCGTCGCGGCGGCGTACGGCGTCCTGCCAGTGCTCGGGGGTGTCGATCCGCTCGACGCCCGTGCTGCCCTGCAGCGACACGGGCTTGACGACCACGGGCAGCCTCTCCAGGGCCCACTCGGAGGCGTCCGACAGCCGTACCGTGTGCCGGTGGCCGGGTTGCGGCAGGCCCGCGCGGGCGAACTCACCGCGCTGCAGCGCCTTGTTGCGGGAGACCGTGGCGGCGTCGAGGCCCGGCCCGGGCACGCCGAGCCGGTGCTGCAGGATCGCCGTGGCGAGCACGTGCGGCTCGGCGAACCCCAGCACCGCGTCCGGAGCCAGCCGGCCGGCCAGCGTCATCGCCGGGGGCAGCCACGACTCGTCCCGGGCCGCGACGCCACCCACCGGCTCGAAGTCGACGACGCACGGGAACCGGGGGGCCAGTGCGGCGTGCCGGGCGGCGGTCTCCACCAGACCCACCCTCAGGCCCATGCGCTGGGCCGCGCGGAGATAGCCCTCCGCCATGACGCCCGCGCCGACCATGACCACGGAACGTTGCGTACCACTCAGCGACATCTCGACTCCTGACGTGTCGGTTGTGACTCTTTCACCACGCGCCGCAGCTCCTCTGCGGTCACCTCCCGGGTCGCAGCCGCGCACAGCAGCCGCTCCAGCGCCGCCATCCAGTGCTCGGCCCAGCGGGGGGTGTGCACCCGGGTGTCCACCTGGAGCACCAGCCGGATACCGGACTCGCTGACGTCGGCGCTCAGATAGCGGCTGGACCGCCAGACCAGATCGCTGGGAACCCAGCGGGTGGCACCGGCCGCGGCGGACTCCTCCAGCTCCGCCGCGGTGACGACGCGACGGGGCAGGGCGCTCGCCCGGGGCCGGTAGTTGAACGTGGGCGTGATGTCCAGGCGGACCCCCCGCTCCCGTTCGACGGCACGGTGCAGCCCGGCCAGCCGGTCCGGCGGATACGAACCGAAGCGCAGCGCGCCCAGAGTGGCCGAGGCGGTGGCACGGACCAACTCGGGAAAGGACGAGCCCGCCACGGGCACACAGCACGGCACGGGTTGTGAACAGGGCACCACGGCGTTGACGGTCTCGGGGCGCGACCGGTTTGCGGCGAGCAGCTGGAGGTACCCCGTCGGGCTGTCCGCGAGGTGGGCGTCGACCGCGACCATGGCAGCGGCGAGCACGGTGGCGACGCCCTCCCCCGTGCGCAGCGACACGGCACCGGCCGCCAGGTCCAGCGCGGGCGAGGTGCGCGACAGGAACCGGCACCGGTCGGCGGACCCGGCATCGTCCGGGGGGCCCTGGGCAGGGGGCGCGGCCGGCATGGCGCGGAAGGCTTCGGCCGCTCGCCGCAGGGCGCGCTCCGCCGTGCGGCGGGACGGCTCGGCCGCCTCGGCGGCGGCCTGTTCCCGAGGGCTGCGACCCGCGTCCCGGCTCCGGGCGGGCGGCCACTCGGGACGGCGTACGGCGACGGCGGCGACGAGGTGGTCGGTGACCGGCAGCAGAGCGAACGCGTCCACCGCGACGTGGCTGAACACCAGCGCCAGGAAACGGGGTGAGCCCGCGGGGCCGATCAGCGCCGCGCGCACTGGCCACTCTTCGGCGACCTCGAACGGCTTCGCGGCCAGGGCGTCCAGCACGGCGGCCGCGGCCTCCGCGGCCTGGGCCTCGCCGTCCACGGCGTGGACGGCGAGGCGCAAGACGCCCTCCGGGTGGACGTGCTGACCGGCTCCGGCATCCGCACCGACCGTTTCGCGGACGACCGTGCTGCGCAGGCCCTCGAAGCGATGCAGCAGGTCGCGCAGGGCCGCCACGACGTCCTGTTCGCTCACACCGGGCCGCAGCTCGTAGAGCCTCCTGATGGCGAGCCCGCGCCCCAGCGGCCGGGCGGCGTCCGTCTCGGCCAGGTAGTACCGCTGGCTCCAGGTGAGCGGTGCCCGGTGCGCCTCGCCCGCTGCGAAGCGCACCGGGCGGTGCTCGGGGGTGGTTGGCACGACGGCTAGCCCCTGACCTCGGACTCGTCCACCGGCGACCAGGTGAAGGTCAGCTTCTCGCCCGCCGCCACGGCGCGGCCGAGCGCCTCGTCGCGGTCGGCTCCCTCGGCGATGATCCAGGCGGCGCGGTCCCGGTTCGACCCGTTGGCCCGGTAGACCATGCCCGGCTGCACGCCGGGACGCATGTGCACCTCGTGCACGCCCTCCAGGGCCTGCGCCTCGGCAACGCCGTCGATGGCGTCGAGGCGGCCGAGCGGCGCCGACATCAGGAAGTGGACGACCGCGGTGCGGTCGCAGACGACGTTCAGGTCGGGGGTGTCGCCCAGCAGCGCGGTCATGTGGAGGCGGCACATGTCGACGCCGCTGGCGATCCGCACCGCTTCGGGAATCCGGTCACCGGCGATCCGCCCGTTGACCTCGATGACCCGGGCGTCCTTGTCGCCGGCGGTCAGCTTGAGCTCGACATGGGCGGGGCCCCAGGTCAGCCCGATCGCCTTGACGGCCTGCTCGGCCTTCTCGACGAGCAGGCGCTCCCGGTCGCCGGTGACCGCCGCCGGGAAGATGTGACCCATCTCCAGGAACAGCGGGGGCGCGCTGCAGATCTTCTCGGTGAGGCCGAGCACCTTGCCGTGCATGACCTCCGCGGAGTACTCGGCGCCGGGGACGTACTCCTCGACGACCACCCGGGGGGCCACCTCCTGGCCGAGGTACTCGCCGATCCCCATGATCTCCCGGGTGATCGCGTCGACCTCCTCGGCCGTCCCGCACCGTCGCACCCACAGGCTGCCGGTGAGGTCCAGCGGCTTCACCACGACCGGGAACCCGATCGAGGCCGCGGCGGACGCGGCCTCCTCCGCCGACGAGCACACCTCGAAGCGCGGGTTGAGACCGGGCGTCGAGGCCATCGCGGCGCGCATGGACGCCTTGGAACGGCAGGCGGCCACGGCCGCCGGGTCGGGGCCGGGCACTCCCAGCAGGGCGGCCACCTGGGCGCCCATGTCGCAGTAGTACTCGTACACCGAGGCGACTCCGACGAGTTCGCCGTCCGCGGCGATCTCCCGGCAGGCGTCGGCGACGGCGTCGGCGTCGTGGGTGTCGCAGGCGCGGACCTCCACGCCCAGCTCGGCGTAGTCGCGGATCAGCGAGGGCGCCATGGCCGGGGGCCGGGCCGCCACCACGACCGGGGTCACGCCCTGCTCCAGCAGGAATCGGGCGCAGTCCTGGCCCGCGCCGGTCAGGGGGGACTCGACGAAGACCACGTAACGGGGAGTCTTCCGGTCGGACATGGGGGTTCTCCTTGATCAGTTTCTTCGGGGGCCGGTCGGTTTCGGGGCTCGTCAGGGGGAGGGGGCCGGCACCGCCCGGGGCTCGGCGGGCAGATCGCGCATCCGGACCAGGCGGGACAGGAGCAGCCACAGGACCCCGGCGGTCATCCCGGCGCCCGCGACGAACAGGCCGCCGCGCAGGCCGATCCACTTGCCGAGGGCACCACCGGTCAGCGAGCCGAGCGAGAGGATGCCCCAGACGATGAACCGCACGCTGGCGTTCATCCGGCCCAGCATCTCCGGCGGGCACAGGGCCTGCCGGATGCTGACCTGGCCGACGTTGTAGACGACGATGCCGAAGCTGACGGTGAACCAGGGGACGGCGAACAGAGCGATTCCCCAGCCGCTGTGGGCCAGCGGGATGAGCAGGGTGGTCGGTACCGTCACCAGGTACGCCAGCCACATGACGCGCACCTGCCCGAACCGCAGGGCGAGGCGGCCGGCCGCCGCCGCACCGAGGATGCCGCCGAGTCCGCTGACCGCCATCAGCACACCGACGGTGGTGCCTGACAGCCCCAGCTCCTCGACCAGCAGGAGCATCATCAGCGGCAGCATGACCGCGTAGAAGAAGTTGTACGTCGCGGCGGAGCCGGTGATGGCCCGGAACACCGGCTGGCGCAGCACGAACCGCAGGCCGCTGCTGATCTCGGCCGCCATCCGGGGCCGTTCCCCGCGGGGCGGTCGCTCCTCGACGGTACGTATCCGGGTCACCAGCAGGGCCGACACCACATGGCCGACGGTCTGGGAGGCCACGGTGAGCGTGGCGCCCAGCAGCTGCACGAGCGAGCCGCCGAGGGTGGGGCCGGCGAGTCGGGCCACGGCGTTGGTGCTCTCCAGCTTGGCGTTGCCCTCGACGAGGTGGGCCCGTCCCACCACGGCCGGGATGTACGACTGGTAGGCGATCTCGTAGAAGGCGGTGGCGAAGCCGATCGCCAGGGTCGCCGCCATCAGCCCGGTGAAGTCCACGCGGTCCAGGGCGAACCCGATGACCAGGAACACCAGGAAGAGCGCGCGCAGCCCGTCGCAGGCGATGAGGATCGGCCGCCGGCGAGCCCGGTCGACCAGCGTGCCCGCCGGCAGGCCGATGAGCAGGAAGGCGATGGTCTGCGCCGCTTGGAGCAGCCCCATCTGGAAGGGGGTGGCGGCCAGCGTCGTCGCGGCCAGCAGGGGCAGCGAGACCCGACTCATGTTGGCGCCGAGCGTACTGGCCGTCTGGGCGGCCCAGAAGAAGCGGAAGTCCCGTTGCTTGATCAGTGACATGGTGCGGCTACCGCCCGATCGTGAGCCCGGACGCCCAGACGCCGGGGCTCGCGACGAAGGAGGTGTGACCGCGGTTGAGCCGCAGCCGCCCGTCGTGGCCGTCTATCCGGGCGAGCAGTTCGAACACGTTACCGGCGAGGGTGATGTTGCCGGCGTTGTGCTGGACGCCGTCGGGGGTGATGAGGACCGCGTTGGCGCCGATGGAGAAGTCGCCGGTGATGACGTTCGATGTGTGGGCGCCGTTGGCCTGCACCACCTTCAGCAGGGTCCGGCCGTCGAGCGGGGCGTCCCCCAGCGCGGCGGCGGGGCGCAGAGCCAGGAACCCCGGCTGCACGGTGGGCATCTCGCCGGAGGGCCCGCGGCGGCCCGAACCGGTGCTCACCGTCCCCGCCTCGGCGGCGGTGCGGCGCGAGCTGAGGAAGCCGCGCAGCTCGCCGTCCTCCAGCAGCGTGGTGGGCCCACACGCGGTGCCCTCGTCGTCCCAGGGCGTGGGCAGGGGGCTGCCCGCCGCCATCGGGTCGTCCACGAGGGACAGGCCCGCGCTGCCGATCCGCTCGCCGGTGCGGCCGGCCAGCGGCGAGCGGCCCTCCAGGACGGAGTCCAGCTGGAAGGCGGGCACGGCGAGCATGAACAGCTTCGCCATCACACGCCCGTCGAGGAGGACGTCGTCGTAGGAGAGGCGCGGCACGGGTTCGCGGGCCAGTACCCGTGCGAGGGCCGTCAGCTGGGCGAGCTCGGTGGCTTCGGCGTCCTCGAGGACGGCGTCCACCGACCGCCCGAACATCTGGTGCGCGATGAACCCGACGCGGCGGCCCTTGGCGGTGATCCGGGCCTGCAACTGGAAGGTGCCCGTGGTGTGCCGCAGCGGCTCGCAGCCGGCCCGGTGCAGCAGGACCCGGGACCGGTCGGCCCTGGCGCGCAGCTCGACGTCCACATCGGCGGCACCCGTGGTGAGTCCGGCGAGGCGCCGGGCCACCGTCTCGTCGAGCTGCGGGTCCGCGAGCGTCCGGGGCCCCGCGGCCTGCCCGGTGCGGCGGGCGGGCGCGGGAGCCGCGGAGCCCAGGGTCCGGCCGACCGCGAGGGCGGTGTCGACGAGCGAGGCGTCGGCTCCGCCGGGGATGTGCACGGCGTACCCCTCGCTCCCGTCCTTCCAGACGGTCAGGGCGGTGGCCGTGGCGGCGGTGGAGACCCGGCGTTCCACCAGGCCCTCCCGGCAGACCAGCTCGTCAGTCTCGTGGGCGTTCTCCCACACCTCGGAGTCGGCGCCCCGGTCGGCGGCGGTCGCGTTCAGGAAGTCGGACGCCTCACTCATCGTCCGGTACCGCCGACCAGGAGCGACCGCACGCGCAGCGTAGGCCCGACGACACCCACCGGAACCCACTGGCCGAACTTGCCGCACTTGGCCGCCCCGACGACGGGGTCGTCGGCTATCGCGTCGATGTCCCTGAGCACCTGGGTTCCTGTTCCTGTGATGGTGGTTTCCTCGATGGGGTCGGTGATCCTGCCGTTCTCGATCAGGAAGCCGTTGGTCACACGGAAGGTGAACTCGCCCGTGGACTCGATGACCTCGCCACCGCCGACATGCTGGGCGAAGATCCCGAACTCGGTGCCGGAGACGATGTCATCAACGCCGGCCGTGCCGACCGCGAGGCAGGTGTTCGTCATCCGGGGCTGCGGCGGGTGCAGCACGGTGGTGCACCGGCCGTTGCCGCTGGACGGGAGGCCGAGCCGCGCGGCTGACTCCTGGTCCGTCAGATAGCCCTTGAGGACGCCGTTCTCGATGAGCGTCGTCGGTGTCCCGGCCGTGCCCTCGTCGTCGTGGCCGAAGGAGCCGACCGCCCCGGGGACGGTGGGGTCGTCCGTGATGGTGACCAGCGGGGAGGCGATGGTCTCGCCGAGCCGCCCGGCGTAGACGGAACCGCGCAGCACCTCGTCGCCCTCCAGCGGGTGGCAGCACGCCTCGTGGAGCAGGACCATGCCGCGCCCCCCGGCCACCACGACCGGGAGGTGGCCCATCGGGGCGGGCCGGGCGTCGAGGCCGGTCACCGCGCGCCGGGCGACCTCGATGCCGGCGGCCGCGGCGTCGATGCCGTCCAGGGTGCCGCTGATGCCGGGGGTGTAGAAGCCAGTGGACATCCGGCCGCCTCTGCGGGCGATGACCCGCACGGTGAGGTAGCTGAGCAGCCGGTGTTCCTCGCGTATCCGGTCGTCCTGGGCGAGGACCATGTCCTGTTCGCTCAGCTCGAAGTCGATGACGACCTGGGCCACCGCGGGGTCGAGGTCCCGGGCCGACTTCTCCAGATCGCGAAGCACGGACAGGACGGAGGAGATCTCCATCCACTCCGGCCCGGTGCCGCCCCTGGCGGTCCGCCCCGGTCCCGCGCCGGCCGGGGCACGGCCTCCGTCCCCGTCGAGGACGGCGGCGTACGGATCGAGGCCCGACACCGAGCGGTGCCGGAAGCCGTCGCGGAGCACGTACCTGGCGGACGTGCCCTCGCCCCGCTGGACGCTGATGTCGCTGACCCGGCCCTCCGCGAAGCGTCCGCTGGTGCGGTGCCAGGCCTGGACGGCGCCCGAGGTGCCCGCGCAATCCGGCGGGCGATGTCGGCGCATCGTGCTGACCAGGTCGCCTGCCACCGCCTGGAGCGGCTCGGTAGCGTACATGGGGTCTCTCCAAGCTTGTTGCTGATCGGATGAGGATCGAGGACCTCAGGGCTGGAGCCGCTGGTGCGTCCAGTCGGCGCTGTCCGCGCCGCGGTCGTAGCGCAGTCGCCGGTGCAGTCGGTCGGGGCTGCCATACCAGAACTCGATGGCCTGCGGCACGAGCCGGTAGCCGGTCCACTCGTCGGGGCGGGCGACCGGGCCGCCCGCGGCGACCAGCGCCTTCGCACCGGCCTTGAGCTCGGCCTCGTCCTTGAGGGGGCGGCTCTGCCGGGAGACCGCTGTGGTGGCCTGCGCGGCGAGCGGCCGCCGGGCGAACAGCTCGTCGGACTCCGCGCCGGTGAGGACCTCCACCGGGCCCTGTACGGTGAGCTGCTGGAGCGTCTCCCGCCAGTAGAAGGTGAGCGACCCCCAGGGCGTCTCGGCCAGGTCCTGGCCCTTGCGGCTGCCCCTGAAACTGGTGAACCGCAGCCCCCGGTCGTCGATCTCCTTGACCAGCAGCACCCGGCTCGACGCCCGGCCCGACCGGTCGGCGGTGGCCAGCACCGCCGCGTACGGCTCGCGGACCTCGCGGGCCACCGCGGAGTCCAGCCAGGCACGCATCAGCGGGTAGGGGTCCTGCGGCGGGGTGTCGAACTCGGGCAGCACCAAGGTGGTGTCACCGCTGAGAGTCTGTGTCTGTGCCGCCATGCCTGTGGTCTCCTTCTGTCGTGCGTGGTGTTCCGGGCCCGCGCGGTGCGGTGTCCGACGCCGTGATCAGGGCCAGGGGCCCAGGTCCGGCAGGGAATCGGTGGACCCGTAGGCCTTGGGCAGCTGGGCGGCGGACCGCCCAGCGAGCCAGGCGGCCAGGGTGTTCTGGGTGCCGTGGACCGTGGTCGGGGCGCCCGAACCGTGCTTCCAGCGGCGCGTCGTGTCGCCGGACAGCAGCACCGTGGTGCGGGCATCGGGCAGCCGGGGCAGCAGGTATCCGACGAGGTGCGCGCCGAGGCCGTCGCCCCATTCCTCGGGCCGGTAGCCGGTGCCCAGGTCGGCGTAGTGGATGTGCGCCTCGCGCCACCAGCACAGCTGGGTGGCCAGCAGATCCGCATCGCGGTAGGCACAGCGCAGGCTCCAGTCGTCGGGGCCCAGCTTGGCCCACGCCTCCTCCAGTTGTGTGAGCCCGTCCTCCAGCCCCTCCCGCAGCTCCGCCGCGGAACGCCCCGCGCCCCGCTCGATGGCCGCGTCACGGCCGGGCCGACCGCCGTCGTACACCTCTACGGTGCGGCCCTCGACGGCGTAGCGCGCCTGGCGGGCGAAGGCGCGGGCCAGGTCGCCGAGGTGGGTGAGGACGTGTCCCCTGCTCCAGCCCGGCAGCTCGGTCGCCTCGCGTGCCGCCGCGTCGTCCAGCGCCGCCGCGTCCTCGCGCAGGCGGGCGTGGATCGCCGCGATCTCGCCGAGCCGTTCGGCGCTTTCGCCGTGTGTGTTCGCCATCTCTCAGACCCCTGTGGTGATGCGCTCGCCGACCGTGTCGGCGGCGGTGCCGTCCTGTCCCCAGAACTCCCGCATCCAGCACAGGATGTCCTGCATGACGTGATGGTTCTGGTTCGGGCGCAACGCGCCCAACTGGAAGAACATCACGCCCTCGCTGGGCGGGCCGAGCAGGGTGAGCCGCCGGTCCACCTCGCCGTCGGCGCGCACCGGGTGGAAGTCCTCCGTGAGATCCAGGCCACCGGGAGCGAAATCCGGCTCGCCGACGCCCGGGTTGCGCCACTTGCGGACGAGCCCGCGCCGCAGCAGGTTCGGGTAGATCGGCAGGACGTCGTTCTCGGCGTCGAAGGGGTGCACACGCGAGTCGACGAGGATGTCGACCGGCAGTTCGGCGCCGGTGACACCGCCGCGCACCACGAAGCGTCCGCTGCTCGCGTCCAGCTCCACCTCGGCCTCGGGACCGGCCGAGACGTCGACCAGACCGTGCTGGATCAGGGCGCGGATCTTCTCCATGACCTCCAGCGCGGCGCCGTTGCACAGCCGGTTGTGGTGGCGCATGAAGACGTCCAGGAAGTCGCGGTGCGACGCCGCGTGCAGTCCGCCGAAGTCGACCGCCGCCGCCAGCACGCCCCGCAGGTCGCGCCAGACGCCGTCGGCCGCCGCCTTGGCCGGATTGGACAGGTTGTCCTGGGCGGCCCAGCGGTGGTCGAGGTCGAGGAAGTCGAGCATCGCCGCACGGTACTCGCCAGGCGTGGAGAACGAGCCGCGGTCGATCGGCCGGACCGAGCGCTCCCAGGAGAACCACTGGGCGCCGACGCTCTTCGGGTGGCGCCAGGGCGACTCCGCGGCCGCGATGCCGGCCGCGAACAGGGCTGGGTCGTCGATCCGCGCGACGAGGCCGGCCGCCTGCTCGGGCCCGAACACCACGTCCAGGAACCGGCGCAGCGCCGCTTCGGCGTCCCACTCCCGCTCCTTGGCCGCGGCCAGGGCCAGCGTGCCCGCCAGGACCGCGTCGAGGGTCTGCGCCGCCTCGTCGACGCAGGCCTCCACCGGTGCCAGGAGGCGGCGCACGGAGTCGTCGGACGGGGCGCCGCGGCCGCCGTCGGCGAGGAACGCCTCGTACTCGGGCCGGGCGGCCGCCTCCAGACAGCGGCCGAAATCGGCGCCGAGCAGAGTGCTGTAGTAGAGGCAGGCCATCTCCAGCACGATCACGGGGAAGACGTGGTCGCGGAAGTCGAGCTGGCGCTGTTCGGCGCCGCCGATGGTGACGGGCCGGCCCGCCGACCGGCGCAGCCGGTGCACCGCGTCCTCGACCAGGAAGACGCCCCGGTGCTCCAGCCGCTCGGGATCGCGTTCCTTGGCGTTGTAGGGCCGGGCGAAGGTGAACAGCCCGGCGCGGCTGAACATGACGATGGAGTCGGGCTCCTGGCCGGAAGCTCGGTAGGACAGCGTGCCGTCGGGCCGCTCCTCGAAGACACCGCCCCGGCCCTCGGTCAGGTGCAGGATGACGTCGATGCCGGTCAGGCCCATTCCGACGCACCCGACGGTGCTGCCGGGGCTGGCCTGGCCGGGCTCGAAAGCGTCCTCCAGCGGGTAGGCGGACGGTACGAAGGCCGCCTGGTGCCGCTCGGTGAACCGGGCCCACGCGGCCTGACGCGGGTAGCGGGCCGGGTCGTTGGAGGAGTGCCCGGTCAGCATCAGGACGTGGTCGGCGTCCAGCACATGTTCGCCGTCTCCAGCGATGACGGCCAGCGAGCCGTCCGACCGCTCCTGAAGGTCGGTCACCTCCCTGTGATGCAAATGGACCTCCACGCCAGGCACTTGCCGCAGCATCCTGACATACCGTCGGAATTGGTCGGCGAGCGCCAGGCCGTGGACGTAACGCTTCGGCCAGTCCTCGGCGGCCAGGTCGAAGACGGGGTCCCCGGTTTCCTCGAACCTGGCGCGGCACCAGTCGAGCAGTGTGGGCCGGTCCTCCTTCGGCAGCAGTGGTCCCGCACCGACGACGCTCTCGTCCGCCGCGAAGGCCACCTGGCCGACGATGCGGTTGAGGAAGCTGGTGACCGGCTGCTCGGAGCTGTGCACCTGCCCGGCGCCGAACTGCCCCGCGCGGTCGAAGATGTGGATGTCGAGCGACAGGGGAGTCGTAGCCGCCTGCGCCGTCGCGGCGAGCCGGTCCAGCACGTAGGTGCAGCTGGGGCCCGCGCCGACGATGGCGAGTCGGTTGGAACGCATACGGTGGGTCTCCTTGGTCAAAAGGGGTGGGAGCATGCCGTTGCGGCCCGGTCACACGCCCCGGTCGGCGTACTTGGCGACCACGCGGTCGAAAGCGGCGAGGAACCCTGCTATGTCGTCGCCGTCCAGCTGGCCCATGTTGGCCACGCGGAAGACGCCCTCCAGCTGCTCCTGCGTGGAGTAGACGACGTATCCCTCCGCCTTGAGGCCGTCGTGCAGCTCGTCGTACGTCATACCCTCGGGCACGTACACGTTCGTCACGGAGTTGGCGCGCTGCTCGGCCGGCAGCAGGAAGCGAACGCCGCGCTCGGCCAGGCCCGTCCGGATCTGCTCGGCGAGCGCGGTATAGCGGGCGGCGCGGCCCTCGACACCCTCGGCGAGGGACCGGTCGATGGCCTGCTCCAGCGCGGTCATGACCTGGAGAGCCGGGGTGAACAGCGGCGCGTTCTTGCGGTCCTGGGAGATGAAGTGGCCGTACAGGTCCAGGTAGAAGGTGCGGGCCGGTACGTCCTCGAGCTCCTCCAGGCGCTGGCGCGGTGCGGTGACGAAGCTGACGCCGGGAAGCCCCTCGAGGCACTTGTTGGCGGTGCCCACGCACCAGTCGATGTGGTCGGCCCGCAGGTCCAGCCGCTCGGAGCCGAGGCTGCTGATGGCGTCCACGGCGAACTGCCGGCCGTGCTTGGCGACGACGGCGCCGATCTCCCGGAGCGGGTTGAGCATGCCGGTGCTGGTCTCGTGGTGGACGAGGCCGACGTGCGTGATGCCCGGGTCCTCGGAGAGGGCGCGGTCTACGGCGTCCACGTCGATCGGGTTGCACCAGCCGAACTCCATGCGGCGGTGCGGGATGCCGTGCACGTCGACGATGCGCCAGAGCCGCTCGCCGTAGTTGCCGTTGTCGAGGATCAGGATGCGGCCGTCCGCGGGGACGATGGAGGAGAATGCGGCCTCCAGCGCGGCGGTGCCCGAGCCGGCCAGCAGCACCGAGGTGTCGGTGTCGTCGCCGCCGCTGACGCGGGTGGCCTTCTCGCGGACCCGGGTCATGAGTGCGGCGGCCTCCGGCTCGCGGTGGCACTGGTCGGGCGAGGCCATGGCGGCGCGCACGTCCTCGTGGACGTTGACCGGGCCAGGGTTGAGCAGTACCAGGCGGCCGGTGGCGGGCGTGGCAGTGGTGGCGGACATGCCGGAATCTCCTCAGGAGCGTGCTGACGTGAAGCGGGGATCGGACGGGGGCGGGGACGGCGCGGTGCCGTCGGCGCCGGTCGCGCCCGCGCCCCCGGTCGGGGACGGGGCGGAGGAGGTGCGTGAGAGGGCGGCGGGGCGGGTACGGGAGATCAGCGTGTGTGGTACGTCCGCCGGCCACTGGTCCATCGGCGCGAATAGGTGGTGCAGCGAGGCCGAGGCGCGGTCGCCGCGGGTGATCACGCACTCGGCCCCGCGCCGGGCGTGCGCCGCCAGGGCGTCGACCTTGCCGCGCATCGCGTCGCTGGTGTCCCAGGGCGCGGTCTCCCACACCAGGGCGTGCGCGGACGACGGGTCGTCGGGGTCGACCCAGGGCAGGACGGGACCGCCCGGCCCGGTCCCGGTCAGGATGCCCGGCACATCGGTGAGCGTGACGATCCGTACGGGGGCGAGCGACCCGTCGACGAGCATGCCGGGCACGTGGTCGCTGCCGTGGATCCGCAGGCCGCCGTCGGCGGTCAGGATACAGTCGCCGGAGAGCACCGGCAGCACGCCCTCGGCCAGCAGCCTGCGCACCACGGTGAGGTCGGCGACGGCCCCGGACGGCTGGTCCGCGCACATGGCCGTCACCTGGAGCGGCAGGGCACGGATGCCCGCCTCCCGAAAGGCGGCTGTCCAGGCCCACTTGACGGCGAACGTGGCCCGGGTCAAGCCGAGGGCGGCGAAGCCGTCCGCGGCGTCGAGGCCGCGGACCGCGCCGTGGCCCAGGGCGCCACCGCCGGCCACGAACACCGTGCGGCCCGGGAAGGTCCGTACGAGGTCGGCGACGAGCGCCGCGTAGGCGCGCACTGCCGCGGCGTCCAGGTGGTCGTCGGTGCGCTTGTCGGAGACGAGGCTGCCGCCGACCTTGACGACGAGGGTGCGCGGCTCCCCGGCCGGCACGGACGGCCGGGCCGCCGCGGGCGTGCTCACCGCTCCTCCGCGAGCGCCCCGGACACGGTGGTGACGACCCGGCCGACGACGTCGTCGAGGGGTTCCTCGGCGTCGAGGGTGAGCCAGCCGAAGCGTGCGGCCCAGTCGTCGAGCACGGCCAGGATCCGGTGTTGGTGCGTCAGGAAGTTCTCCTGGGAGCACTCGGGGTCCATCCCGCACTCGTAGGGCACGACGTCCCGTCCGACCTTGCGTTCCCAGGCCCGCTTCGGGTCGAGCCGCAGGTACAGGACCCGCCCGGAGACGGGGAGCGCGGAGACGACGCCCTCCGCCCAGGTGCGGTCCAGCCCGTAGACGATCTCGGCGGCGGCGTGCTTCATCCAGTAGCCGTCGAGCAGGGTCACCGTGCCGGGGCGTACCGCGGCGGGGGTGCGGGCCAGCAGGGCGTGGGAGATGGACCACATCAGGAACAGGAAGCGTGTCGGGTTCGGCATCTCGGCGACACAGAGCCGGGTGTCGGGCACGTCGGGCTTCATGAACCGGCTCGCCGGGTACGCCGGGCTGTCGACGATGTCCCAGCGGTCCACCCGCTCGATCGGCGTCCCGGCCGCCGCCAGCCGCTCGGTGGCCAGCCGCGAGACGGTCGACTTGCCGGCTCCGTCCGAGCCCACGAGGGAGACGATCACGCGGCGCTCTCCCGGCTCGGCTTCGGCCGCACCAGGCCGGAGACGATCGACCACAGGGTGCCCGCGGTGGTGAACGACTTCTGGGTGAGCCGCTCGTCGGGGATCTCGATGTCGTAGGTCTCCTCCAGGGAGACGACGAGTTCGACGATGGCGATGGAGTCGAGTCCATGGCCCAGCAGGTCGTCGTCCGGCCGCAGTCCGCCGTCGCGGCCGAGGTCGACGTGCCGCATCACCAGCGCCTCGAAACGGCTGTCCCAGGGTGTGTTCATGAGTGTTCCCGATGTCGGTGGGAGGGCGAAGTGTTCGGTGGGGGACCGGCGGCGCCTGCCGGCGGGCCGCCCGGATCAGTCATGGGGGACGTTGGAAGGCTCGCTGTCGTCCCCGCGGCCGGTGTCGAAGAGCCGCTCCAGGAAGGGCAGCGCCCACCGGGCGGTCTGGCCGTCGAGGGTTCCGTACTGGTCCAGGTACGCGGTGTCCTCGGGCCGCAACGCCGCGAGCACCTCCGGCGGCACCGCGTCCGGGTATAGCTCGGCCGTGAAGTGCAGGGCGTAGTACGCGATGGGACCGGCCTCGTACTCTCCGACCCGGGACAGGAACGCATGCCACACGCTCTCGTCGTAGCTCGCGGCGACGAGAGCCACGTCCAGGAACTTGCTGATCTGCAGATCGACGCTGTCCTCGATGAACTGCAGGCTGGTCGCTTCCTTGTACAGATGGGAGCAGAGGTCCAGCAACCGGTCGGCGGGTTCGGGGACCCAGGTCGGGGCGCCGCACAGGACCGTGGACACGGAGCGGTCGAGCAGCTCGCGCGCTGGTGCGCTGACGCCCGACTTCTTCTGGAAGATGTCGTGGCACAGGTCCACGTTGAACTCGGGGACGTCCGGGCGGTTCCCGGCCTTGCGGTACGGCAGTTGGTTGCTGAGGTTGACCCGCCAGAAGATCTGGGTCTTGCGGCTGAACGGCACGATGTGCTCGCCGTCCTCGGCGAGCTTGCCCTGTACATAGCCGAGCCGCTCCAGGACCTCGTGGGCCTGCGGCACGTCGTCCCGGTCGACCAGCAGGTCCACGTCGTTGATCCGGCGCAGTGCCGGGTCGCTGTACTCGCCCTCGGCGAGCGAGAAGCCCTTGCGCACGGCGTGCCGCACACCGGCGTCGCCGAGCTCCCGGAACACTCGGCCGAAGTCGTCGGCCAGCGCCTGGTTGCGGACGCGGTTGCCAAGGTAGGAGGTGGTGAACACCCAGCTGTACGGAAAGCCCTTGAGCCCTTCGCGATCGCGGTCGAGGCGGTGGGCGAAGACATGGCGGCCGACCAGCGGGAGCAGCTTGTGGCGGGCCGCGGCGTCGAGGAACGCACCCCAGTCGAGGTCGTCCTGGTCGGCGAGCGAGCGGGCCAGTCGCTCGTGGACCGCCTCCAGCCGCGGCCGGGCGAGGGCGAGCAGCAGCTGGGCGTGGGCGGGGAGGGCGGGGGTGCCGGGGCCTTCGGGCGCCGGCACGTCCGCGCGCGCGGTCTTCTCCTGTGCGGTGGTCATCGCTTCTCCTCCTCGCTAACGGCCGCCCGCAGGGACCGGTGGTCGACCTTTCCGTTGGCAGTGAGCGGCAGTGCCTCCCACTCCCGCCAGCGCCGGGGTGCCATGGCCGGCGGGACGGCGGCGCGTACGGCGCGCTGCAGTTCTTCGGGTGGTACGGGCACGCGCAGGCTGTAGTGCGCGACCAGCTGGCTGCGTTCGCCGTCACCGCTGACCGTGACGGCGCACTGTGTGACGGCCGGGTGACGGCCGAGCACCGCCTCGATCTCGTCGAGTTCCATCCGTACGCCCGCCACCTTGACCTGGCGGTCGCCGCGGCCGAGGTAGTGGACGATGCCCTCGTCGAACCGCGCCAGGTCGCCGGTGCGGTACAGCCGTCCGGTTGCCGAGGCGGGATCGAACGGGTCGCGGAAGAAGGCGCGTGCGGTGGTCTCGGGGTCGTTGAGGTAGCCCAGGCCGACACCCGTGCCGCCGACGAACAGCTCGCCGGACTCGCCCGGATCCGCCGACCGCCAGCTCCCGTTCTCCTCCACCAGCAGGTAGAGCGCCGTGTTGATGACGGGCGAGCCCACGGGGAGCCGGGTGCGCTCCAGGTCCGCGTGGGTCACCACGTGGTGGGTGACGTCGTCGGAGCACTCGGTGGGCCCGTAGGCGTTGACCAGGGTGACCTGGGGCAGGGCCCTCATCGCGCGCTCGGCCACCGGGGGGTGCAGCTCCTCGCCGGTGGACATCAGCCACCGCAGGGCCTGCAGGGGCGCCGGGGCGCGCCGGAGGGACTCGTCGACCAGCCAACCCACGACCGTGGGGACCAGCTCGACGACCGTGACGCGATGGGCGTCGAGAGCCTTGACGAGCAGCCGGGGGTAGCGCATGACGGGGTCGTCCACGACCACGATGTGTCCGCCGACGAGCAGCGGGCAGAGCATCTGCCAGATGGAGATGTCGAAGACCAGCGGTGCGGTGAAGGCCACCACGTCGTCGGGGCCCAGGGACAGGTCCACGACCTTGGCCCACAGGTGGTTGAGCATGCCCCGGTGCTCGACGGTGGCGCCCTTCGGCCGTCCGGTGGTGCCCGAGGTGAAGATCGTGTAGCGCGACTCGTCCGAGCGGTCCGAGGCGGTCCGGGGCGGCGGTGCGTCGTCCGCCACTGGGCCGGCCGGCAGCGGCACGGCCTTCACCCGGGCGGTCTCGGCCGCGGCGTGGGCGGGGCCGGCCGGCGCTCCGGTGAGGGAGGCGTAGTCCAGGAGGAGCGCGGCGCGGCTGCGCTCCAGCACGTCGCGGACCCGCTCCTGCGGCCAGTCGAGGTCGATCGGCAGATAGGAGGCCCCGACGCTCTCGAGAGCCAGGAAAACGACCGGTGTCTCGGCACTGCGCGGTCCGACGCAGGCGACGACGTCCCCGGCACCCACGCCCTCGCCGAGCAGGACGGCGCGGATGGCGGCGACCCGGAGCAGCAGGTCGCGGTAGCTGAGGGTCCGCCCGCCTTCGGTCAGCGCCGGGCGGTCCGGGTCGCGCTCGGCGTGCCGGGCGACGTACTCAAGGACGCCGGTGGCCGTGTCCACCTCCTTGGCGCTGGTCAGGGCCAGAGCGGTGGCCCGCTCCACCGTGCCGGGGACGAGGGGGAGCTCGGCCCAGTCGTGGCTGGCGGTCATCGCGCACCGCCCCGGGATTCCGGGCCGCGGTGGCGTTCGAGGTCGTGGAAGAAGCCGTCGACCATGGTGAGGGCGCCCGTCTCCCGCGCCCGGCCGTACACGAAGTCGCCGACGGCCAGGTCCAGTACGCCGAGGCCGAACGGGGAGAAGACGACGGTGCGGCCGGCCGGTGCATCGGCCTTTCCGGCGAGCACGTCGTACAGCGTGCCGTCGATGAAGTCCCTTCCCCCGGTGCGCTGTTCGGCGAGGTGGACGGAGGTGTCCGCCTTGAGGACGTGCTCGATGTCGTCGACCACGTTGACGCTGTCGAGGATGACGTCGGTGCTCAGGTCGCGCAGCGAGACGTGCAGCACGAGCGGGTGGTGGTCGAACCAGGACGGGTCTTCGACGTGGGGCGCGGCGGCCGTGGTGGCGAAGACCACGACGTCTGACGAGCGGACCAGGCTCTCCGCGCTCTCGTGGACGCGGACGGCGGCGCCGTCCGTGGTCTCGCGCAGATGCCCGGCGAATCCCTCGGCGTACTCCCGCGACAGGTCGTACACCCCGAACTCCTGCGGCTCCCAGCCCAGCACGGACAGGTAGTCGTGCAGGTAGCGGGCGATCAGGCCGGTGCCGACGAAGCCGACGCGGCGCGGCGCGGGCCGGTCACGGGTGAGTGCGCGGGCCGCGACGGCGGCCGAGGCGGCGGTGCGTACGGCGCTGATGATGGAGCTCTCCAGGCACGCGTACGGGTACCCGGTCACCGGGTCGTTGAGGATCAGCACGGCGGACGCGCGTGGGATGCCGCGGTCCAGGTTGGTGGGGAAGCTGGAGATCCACTTGAGGCCGTCGACCGGTCGCTCGCCGCGCACGGAGGCGGGCAGGGCGATGATGCGGGCGGTGGGCCGGTCGGGGAACCGCAGGAAGTAGGAGGGCGGGTTCACGGTGCCCGCCTCGCCGTGCAGGAGGTAGGTCCGCTCGACGAGCTCGCAGACCTCCCGCTGCCGGCCGTCCAGCACGCGGTGCACGGTCGCACCCGTGACCACGGAGAAGTTGGGTGTCTCGGACGGGTTGTTCACTGGTTCTCCAAGAGGTCCTGCGCACCCCGGTGGTAGTGGCGCGCCACCCAGGCGTCGTTGTAGATCGTGTCGATGTACCGTTCGCCGAGGTCGGGGGCGATGGCCACCGCGGTCCGGTCCGCGGAGCCGTGCCGTGCCAGCCACTCGGTGGCCGCGCTGACCACGGTCCCGGATGAGCCGCCGAGGAGGACGCCGCGGGCGGCGAGCCGCCGGCACATGCGGATGGCGTCCCGCTCGTCGCCCCGGACGACCTCGTCCACGAGGGACGGGTCGATCAGCGGCATGGGCGTGCTCGCGCCCAGTCCCGGGATGTGCCGGGGTCCGGGCGCGCCCGAGAAGTTCACTGAGCCGACGCTGTCGACGGCCACGATGCGCACGCCCGGGCGGTGCTCGCGGAAGTAGCGGGCGCAGCCCATGAGGGTTCCGCCGGTGCCCGTGCCGATGAACAGCGTGTCGAGGTCCGGGAACTGCTTGGCGATCAGTGCCGCCGTGTTCTCGTAGTGCGCGACCCAGTTCGCCGGGTTCTCGTACTGGTTGAGCCAGACGTACCGCGGGTCCTGCGCGCAGCGCTCGCGCACATGGGCCTTGCGCGCGGCGAGATAGCTTCCGGTGGCGTCCGGTTCGTCGACCACGACGACCTCTGCGCCGAGGGCCTTCATCAGGTCCGTCGCGGACGGGTTGCACTTGGGGTCGGTGACGCAGACGAACCTGAGCCCCTTGGCCGCCGCGATGACGGCGAGTGCGACGCCGAGGTTGCCGGAGGAGGACTCGATCAGGATGGAGTCGGGGCCGATGACCCCCTCGCGCTGAGCCGTGTTCACCATCCAGGCCGCGGGCCGGACCTTCACCGATCCCGCGAAGTTGAAGCCCTCGCACTTCAGGTACAGGCGGCAGTCCAGGAGCCGCCGCAGATCGATGTAGATCTCGCTGTCGAGGAGCTCGTCGGCCCCCGTGATGACTGTCATGCCCCCCGCTCGCCTCCGTCCGTCCGCCGCGTGCCGTCCAAACGAGCCGCGCTCACGCGTCGAGCTTTTGCCAGTCGGCCATCCGCTGGAGGTCGAAGATGTCCCACACCGAGGCGATCTCCGACTCCAGCGAGCTGGTGCTGCCCGCCTCGTAGATGGCGCGGTAGGTGTCGCGCATGGCGGAGAGCGCGGCGCGCATGCCGTGGTTGGCATAGATGACGACGGAGACGCCGGCCGCGCGCACCTCGTCGATGTGCCAGTCCGGGTAGGTGGTGGGGACGATGACCACCGGGACACGGTTGTCCCACCGGTCCAGGAAGGAGACCACCTCGTCCTTGGTGCGCGCCTTGGAGTGGATGAGCACGGCGTCGGCGCCGGCGTCGGCGTAGGCGTTGCAGCGGTTCACCGCCTCCTCGACACCCGCGCCGGAGATCAGGGCCTCGGTGCGGGCGATGAGGAAGAAGTCCTCGCTGGACTGTACGGCCTTGGCGGTCTGTATCTTGCTGGCGAAGGCCGCGGTGTCGAGCAGTGTCTGGTCGCCGGTGGCGAAGCTGTTCATCTTCGGGAACAGCTTGTCCTCCATGCACACGGCCGTGATGCCGGCGCCCTCGAACTCGTGGACCATGTGGGCCACGTTGTAGTTGCCGCCGTATCCGGTGTCGACATCGGCGACGACGGGGATGTCGAGGGCCTTCTGGATGTTGGCGGCCGCCTCCAGGTACTCGGTCATGCTCAGGATGCTGGCGTCGGGCAGGCATCGGGAGGCCGACACCTCCAGGCTTGACGACCACACCGCCTGGAATCCGGCCTCCTGGGCCAGGACACCGCTGAGCGCGTGGTGGGCGCCCGCGAGGCGCACCACGTCGTGCGCGGCGAGTGCGGAGCGGAACGAGGGATAGCTGCGCTTGAGCATCTACTGCCTTCCTCAGGCGGCGTTTCCCGGACGTCTCGGCCCCAACCGAAACGGGGACGACTACGCGACCGGACAATCATTAGTCAGCGAATTGACTTGCTGTTCCTGCTGTGACCCTGTGGATCCGAGGGTGAAGCTAGCATGATCGAATCGGTGCGAGTCAATAGTCTTTGGCAATCCTTGCCAAAAGGTGTCGCGGCGATGCAGGATTCTTGACATGACCTATCGAGCCCGCGTCGTCGTCCTGGATCCCGTTTCCCCCAGTGCCCTTGCGGACCTGGAACAGGACCACAAGGTCGTGGTGCGGTTGCACCCCGGCCATGACGAACTCCTGGAACTGGCCGCCGACGCCGACGCGCTCGTCGTACGCAGCGGTGTGGTCGTCACCGGCGACGTCATCCGCTCCGGACGCCGTCTGAAAGCGGTGGCGAGGGCCGGCTCGGGGACCGACAACATCGACCTGGACGCCTGCCGCGAGGCGGGAGTGCAGGTGTTCAACTTCCCCGGCGTCTCCGCACCCGCCGTCGCCGATCTGGCCATCGGCCTCATGCTCGCCGTGACCCGCAACATCGCCCTCGCCGATCGGCAGGTCCGCGGCGGGCAGTGGAACAAGCCCCGGCTCGCCGGGCCGGGCCTTGCGGACCGGGTGCTCGGCGTGGTCGGCCTCGGCCCGATCGGCTCCCGGATCGCCCGGCTCGGCGCGGCGTTCGACATGCGCGTCCTCGCCGCCGTGGACCGCGTCACGCCGGCCCGCGACGAGGAGCTGCGCGGCCGCGGGATCGAGCGGGTCCCCTTGCCCGACCTCCTCGGCGCGGCCGACATGGTGTGCCTCGCGGTTCCGCTCACCGACCGGACGAGGAACCTCATCGGCGCCGCGGAACTGGCCCGCATGCACACCGGCTCCTACCTCATCAACGTCTCCCGCGGCGGTGTCGTCGACGAGGACGCCCTGCTGCGGGCCTTGAAGGACGGCGTGATCGCCGGCGCCGCCCTCGACGTGCATGGGCAGGAGTCCGGCACCCCGGCGCTGGCCGCTCTGGACAACGTGGTGCTCACCCCGCACCTCGGCGCCACCACCACCGACGCCCAGGAACGGGTCGGCCGCCTGCTCGCCGCGGACCTGCGCGCCGTCCTGGCCGACGGCCGGGCGACGAACAGGGTGTGCTGAGCATGAAACCGAACTCCGCCGCCACCGGGATCACCGGAGCCAAGACCATGAAGGCGGCAGTCCTCACCGACCGTCGCACCATCGTCCACCAGGACACCGCCGCCCCCGAGCACGGCCCCGGAGAGCTGCTCGTCCGGGTCGACGCCACCGGGATCTGTGGCTCCGACCTCGCCGCCTACCGCGGCACCCACCCCTACAAGACTGCGCCCGCCGTCCTCGGCCACGAGTTCTCCGGGACCGTGGTGGCCGTCGGCGACGAGGTGACCGGCTTCGCCGCGGGGGACCGGGTGTGCTCGGCGGCCTTCTCGCACTGCGACGCCTGCGCCGAGTGCCTGAACGGCGCACCCCACCTGTGCACCCGGAAGCTGAATCTCAGCCACCTTGACTGGACCGGCTCGTTCGCCGAACTCGTCGTCCTGCGGCCCAACATGGCCCACCGGCTGCCCCCCGGACTGCACCCCGTGGCCGGCGCCCTCGTCGAACCGCTCTCCATCGGCCTGCACGCGGTCCGGCTCGTCGGCGCGGGCGCGGGCCGCGGCATCCTCGTCCTCGGCTCCGGCACGATCGGCCTCAGCTGCCTGGTCGCCGCCCGGCAGCTCGGCCACGCCGCGGTGGCCTGCGTGGACATCGGCCCCGAGAAGGGCGGACTCGCACGCGGGCTCGGCGCCGACGCCTATGTCGACGCCCGCGAGGGCGACCCGGTGCCCGAGGCGCTGAAGGCCCTGGGCGGCCCGGCGGACGTGGTGGTGATCGCCGCCGGATATCCCGGGGTGACCGACCAGGCGCTGCGCGCGGTACGGCCCGGCGGCGACATCGTGATCGTCAGCTACTTCGAGGACCGGCACCCGGTCGACCTCAACACCATCGTCGGACGTGAGGTGACCGTGCACGGATCGGCGCTGTCCACACCACGCGACTTCACCGAGGTGATCGAAGGGCTCGCGGCCGGGACCCCCGACGTACTGCCCATGGTCACCCACCACTTCGCGCTCGCCGACGCTGAGGCGGCGCTGGACCTGATGGACCGGGCCGACGTCCCCACCGGCAAGATCATGCTGCATGTGACCACCAGCCAGGACGATCTCACGAACGGATGGAGCCAATGAGCAACGGGATACGGGCAGCGGTCATCGGAGGAACCGGCTACACGGGCGGCGAAGTGTGCCGCCTGCTGCTGGGGCACCCGGGGGTCACCGAGATCCTGCCGGCCTCCCGCCACCAGGAGTCCTTCGACCGGACACACCCGAACCTCCTCGGCTCCGGGCTGCGGTTCCACGACGCAGACGAGGTCACCGCGGCCGCCAGCGAACTGGACGTCGTCTTCCTGTGCACGCCCTCCGGCGAGGCCATGCGCCGGGCACCCGAACTGCTCAAGGCCGGGGCCCGCGTGATCGACCTCAGCGCCGACTTCCGGTTCACTGACCCCCAGGCGTACCGAGCGGCCTACGGCACCGAGCACACCGCCCCCGAGCTGCTGCCGGAAGCGGTGTACGGTGTCACCGAGTTCCACCGGGACCTGCTGCCCGACGCCCGTCTGGTGGCCAACCCGGGCTGCTACGTCATCACGGCGCTGCTCGGTCTCGAACCGCTGCTGTCCGCCGGTTTCGCCGACCCCAGCGCGCCGCTGCACATCGCGGCGGTCAACGGGACGACCGGCGCCGGCGTCAAGCCGCGCACCGAGATCCTGCACGCCGAGGTCTTCGGGTCGATGCTGCCCTACAGCCTCCAGGGCCACCGGCACGCGCCCGAGCTGGAGGACCGGCTGTCCGGCCCGGCCGGCGGGCCGGTCACCGTCGACCTCAGCACCGCGCACGGCCCCTTCGCCCGCGGCATCCACATCCAGGCGAGCGTCCGCGTCCGGGAGGAACTGCGCGAGGAGATCTCGCGCGAAGTGCTCCTCACCCGCTACACCGAGCGCTACGGCACCGGAGCCGAGGGCGAGTACTTCGTCCGGGTCAACGCCGAACCCCAGCTCGGCGGCCTCACCGACAAGGACTACCGCAGGTACCCGGGCGTCGCCGGGGTGGTCGGCTCCAACTTCTGCCACATCGGAGTGGACTACGACGCACGGCGCGGAATCGCCAAGGTCGTCTCGGTCAGCGACAACCTGGTCAAGGGCGCGGCGGGTTCGGCCGTACAGAACATGAACGTGATGCTCGGACACGACGAGACGACCGGGCTGCGCACCTATGGCCTCTGACAGCGGTTGGACCGACCCGCTCGGCGGTGTACCCCTGCTGAGCGCACGGCAGGTCACCCCCGGCGAACGCTGGATCCTCTCGGCCGGGTTCAACGTGGACGCGGCCCTCACCAGCACCGGCCGGATCGACAGCGAACTGGCCGACCTGCGGCGGCTCTCCGACGCGGGCGCGCGGGTGGCGGTGCTCTCCCACCAGGGCAGCCACCGCGACGGCACCGCGACCGCGCTGGGTCACGTCGCCGGCCACCTCTCGCGACGGTTGGACCGACAGGTGCGCTACGTCCCCGAGAACGCCTCGGACGCGGCGGTGCGGGCCGCCGAGGCGCTGGCGCCCGGTGAGATCGCCGTGTTCGGCAACACCCGCCACCACGCGGGGGAAGAGCGGAACGACCCCGAACTGGCCCGACGATTCGCGCTGCTGGGCAACGCGGTCGCTGTGGGCGGCTTCTCCAAGGCCCACCGCGCCCATGCCTCCAACACCGGTGTGCTGCGCCTGCTGCCGGGCTGTGCAGCACGGAGTCTGGAGCAGGAGATCCGGTTCCTCGCGCCCTGGGCGAGACCGCCGCAGGGAGCGTTCCGCGCGGCCGTGCTCGGCGGGCGCAAACCCGAGAAGACCCTGGTGGGCCTGGTCCACGCGATGCACACCTGCGACCTGGTGGTGCCCGGCGGCGTGGTGCTCAACACGGTGCTACGCGCCCGGGGCCACGACCTCGGCGCCTCCGACTTGGGCAGCAAGCCCGACGCCTGCCTGGAGGCCGTACGCGGGGTGCTGGACGCACCGGCGAAGGCACGGCTGCACGTGCCCCGGACGGTGTGGGTGGCGCCGGTGGACGAAGGGCGGATCGTGGGCGAGGCCCGGCCCGTCGCCGTGGTCGACGGGGTGTCGGCCGGGCACGCCGTCGTGGACTTCGACCTGGAGCCGTGGGCGGCCGAGTCGCTGGCCGGCGCTGGCTCCGCCGTGCTGGCCGGGACCCCCTCCCGCTACCTCGACGGGCAGACCAGGTCCGCGGACGCCGTCCTGTCCGCGCTATCGCGCACGTCCGGGGCGGCGCTGCTGCTCGGCGGCGACACAGTGGCCGAACTCCCCTGGCCGGGCCCGGTGTCGACCGGCGGAGGCTCGGCGCTGCAACTGCTCGCCACCGGCACCTGCGCGGTACTGGACGCGCTGCGCGACAACGCACGCGGCGCGAGGGACGACGGCCCCGCCCCCGCCCCGGACGACGTCATGGATGGAGTGAGCACATGAAGGTGGAACTCGATGTTCCTACCCACGTATGGTTCGGCCGCGGTGAGCTGGACCGGGCCGGGACGCACGCGAGGGAGCTCGGCACGCACGCGCTCGTGGTCACCGGGCGGACCGCGGCACGCGCCCACGGCTATCTGGGCCGCGTCGCGACGTCCCTGGAGTCCGCCGGGGTGCGCGCCACGGTCTTCGACCGGCTGTCGGCCAACCCAAGGTCCGACGAGGTGGACGAGGCGACCGCGCTGGCCCGCGCGGAGGGCTGCGACCTCGTCGTCGGCCTCGGCGGCGGCAGCGCCCTAGACGCGGCCAAGGGGGTGAGCGTCACCGCGCCGGCCGACGGCAGCGTGCGGGAATTCATCGGTGCGACGCTCGGCCCGCAGGCGCCCAGGCTGCCGCTGCTGGCCGTGCCCACGACGGCGGGCAGCGGCTCGGAAGTCACCAAGGGGGCGATCATCACCGACACGGTGGGCCACTTCCGCTCCGGCATCCGCGGTGACGCCGTCTTCCCGCGCACGGCGATCGTCGACCCCGACCTCATCGCGTCGGTGCCGCGCCCGATCATGGCGGAGACGGTCTTCGACTCGTTCGCCCACGCCGTCGAGGGCTGCGTCGCGGCCCGCGCGGACGGGGCGAGCCGGGCCCGGGCGCACCAGGCCATCAAGCTGATCGCCGCGCATCTTCCGGCGGTGCTGCGGGGCGAGGACTCTCCCGAGGCGCGCGAGGCGCTGTGCCGGGCGTCCCTGCTTGGGGGCGTGAACGTCGCCAACGTCAGCACCTGCCTGCCCCACCGGCTGCAGCAGGCCATGGGCTCACTGCCCGAGGTGGACCTCTCGCACGGCCGGGGCCTGGCGGTGCTGTACCCGGGCTGGCTGCGGCACACCGCGCCCCTGGCACC
Organism: Streptomyces marianii; assembly: GCF_005795905.1. Lineage (NCBI taxonomy): Bacteria > Bacillati > Actinomycetota > Actinomycetes > Kitasatosporales > Streptomycetaceae > Streptomyces > Streptomyces marianii. The sequence goes on along the minus strand of NZ_VAWE01000001.1, from coordinate 6,172,860 downwards.
GGACGAGTTCGCCGCAATCGCCGAACTGCTCGGCGGCGACACCGTCCACGACGCGGTGGGCGGGCTTCTGGCCTCGGCGGGCCTGACGGCCAGGCTGCGGGACTGCGGAGTGGCCAAGGACGACCTGGACCGGCTGGTCGACGGCGTGACGGGGAATCTCGACAACGACCCGGCGGGCCAGGTGAACCGCGACTACCTGTTCACCCTGTATGCCGAGTCGTTCTGACGGACACGCCCGAACCCTGCCGGGGCGCCCTCAGCGGGTGCCCAGCGGGGTGTCGTCCCGGAGGGCCACGGCGCCGGGCGGGCCCCAGTCGGCCGGCGCCCGCCAGTCACGCCACTGCTCCCACCAGCGCGCGCCACGCTTGATGAGGTCCACGACGGAGGCGGCCGCCGCACGCACGGCGTCCGCCTCTCCGGCGTCGAAGCCGCCGGTGCGCACCCGCTCCTCGAAGTGTTCGACGTCCTTCCACCGGTACGGGGAGCCGTCGCCGGGGATGATCAGGTCCAACTCGTGGTCCAGCGTGTCGAATCCACGCTCGGTACGGACCAGGGGCGCTTGGAAGTTGACGTACCACTCCGACAGCGATCCGTCCGCCCAGCGGCCCCACACGGAGTAGCCGTCCCCCGGGCGCTGCAGCTGGAGGACGCCACTGGACTGCCACACGTGCTCGAACTCGATCCAGGGGTGCAGTCCCCAGCGGAAGTCGCCGCGGCCGAACGTGAGCGGCGTGCCCTGGGCCAGGTAAACGGCGAGCGCCCGCTCGTCGTCACTCGCTACCCGCACCGGGTACGCCAGCCATGGGCGGCCGTCCAGGATCTCGCGCCGGACGATGACCTCACCCATAGGGAACCGTGACCTCATGACGGTCCACCCTAGTACTTCAACAGTCACTGAAACCGTCCAGTCTCCTGTGACCTGCGTATTCGGCCCGGCTGCCAGCCGTTTTCCCCGGCACCGGCACCGGCACCGGCACCAGCAGGCAGCCGGCTGACAGGCGGGCCGAGCAGCACCGCACAGTACGGTCGGCCAGAGAACAGGCGCCGCACCTCTTCGAGACGCACGCTTGATCATCGATCCATTCAGTCGCCGGAAAGAGAGACACGCTGACCGTCACTTGTGACGACGGACCGTCATGTACTTAGGCAAGGCACGCGCCTGTAGGGCCGAGCGGCGAGTGCTGCTGCGTCTTTATCCCCTGTGGCACGACCTCACTGAGACCGTCGCCTCGGTGCGCCTCGATCCCCCGCGCGGCCTGGCCACCGAACGCCTAGATCCCCGCAACATTCACGGTCGCCTGTACCGCCGCACCATCGAGATCCGCGATGCCGCACTCGCGCTCAGCGACTACGCGCCCGCCGGCCTTCGCGAGCGAGCCAGGCAGCACGTCGAGACGCGCGGACTCTTCGGCTCCCAGGCACTCGTCACCGCTGAGGCCTGCTGGATTGCCGCCGCCCGCCGGTCCAAGCTGCGTGGCGACACCCCTACCAACAAGGAACACCAACCAGCTGGAGGCGGCCGGGATCTGCACAGCGAGATCACCGCGCTCACCCAACTGTCCGACGCCTACTACTCCGACCTGACCCGCGAATTCGCGGACGCCTGCGACCGTCCGCTGGAGACCCAGCCATGAGCACCTTCACCCCGCCCGAAACGCCCTCCTATACCGAAGCCAACCCCAGGGTGAAGGCCGCCAAGCTGATCACGGACGTGCTGGCACCGGGCAACCTCGTCATCGCGCTGCTGCTCCTCAACGGATGGCACAGCACGAGCACCTTCGCCGGCATCGGCTGGGGACTGTTCGCCGCGTTCTTCTGCGGCATCATCCCCATCACGATCATCCAGCTCGGCGTCCGCCGCGGAAAGCTCACCGACAAGCACGTCCGTATCCGTAAGCAGCGCATAGCCCCGCTTGCCGCCGCCCTCGTCTCGGTCGTCACCGGGCGCCCCCTCTGGCATCACCAGCCGGCGGCTGCGAGCTACGGTCGCCAGCACCAGGGCGATTTCGGTCAGTGCGAAGTGTTTGCCGATACAGATCCGGTGGCCGCTGCCGAACGGGATGTAGGCGTGCTTGGGGCGGTCGACGACCCGGTCCGGCCTGAAACGCTCCGGATCGAAGCGCTCGGGGTCCTCCCAGAAGTCCGGGTGCCGGTGCAGGAAGTAGCTGTTGATCAGGATGTTGGTGTCGGCCGGCACGCGGTAGCCGTCGATCACGTCCTCCTCCCGCGCGCGCCTCATGAACTGGTATGCCGGGGAGTAGATGCGCAGTGCCTCATCGACGATCATGCGGGTGTACGTCAGCTTGGGCAGGTCCTCGAAGGTCGGCACTGCACGGTCGCCGAGCACCGCGTCCACCTCGTTGTGCAGTCTGGTCTCCACCTCCGGGTGTCGAGCCAGCAGGTAAAAGATCCAGGAGAGCGTGTTGGTAGTGGTCTCGTAAGCCCCGATGCAGATGTTGAGCACTTCGTGGTGGAGTTGCTCGAGGTCCATCCCCGTGCCGTCCTCCTCGTCCACGGCGTGGAGGAGGAGAGTGAGCAGGTCGGTTTCGTCGCCTGGTGCGACGCCATGGGCCAGCCGCTCATTGATGAAGCCGGAGACGAACTCGTCCATGACGTTGATCGCCCGGCGCAGCCGCTGGTGGCTGGGGGTGAGCACGCTCAGCGGCGGGAACGGGAAGCGGAAGAAGGCCCCGAGGACGGTATTGGCTACTTGGAAGGCCCTTTCGAACTCTTGGGCCACCTCACCGACCTCGGCGCTGAACAGCGACCGGTTGACGATCCGCAGGGCGAGCTGACCGATCTCGTCGGTGATGTCCAGGGTGGGGTCGGTCTCGGGGCGGGCCTCCCAGCGCTCCAGCATCAGCACGGCCTCGTCCGTCATGTTGCGGGCGAAGTTGCTGACCGTGCGTGGGGTGAAGTGCGGTGCCATCATCCGCCGCTGGCGGCGCCAGCGCACCATGTCGGGGTTGGCGATCAGTCCGTTGCGCAGCACCGGGCGGACCACCCGGAAGATCACGGCGTCCTTGTCGTACTGCTCGCCCTTGTCGATCAGGATGTGCCGGATGTACTCCGGGTGGTTGACCATCACGATGGGGATGCCGAACGGGCGGAACCGGAAGATGTCGCCGTGGCGCTCGATGCCGCTCTGAAGAAAGGAGAGTTGGTCGCGCCGGAATGCCAGGGTGCCCCCGATCCCGTCCCTGGTCCGGATGGTGGGGATCTTCTTGGGGCGGCTGCGCCGCTGGTCGCGGGCAGGCCTGCGCTGTGCGGTGGGCATGGGGGTGTCTACCTCCTCATTCGCCAATACGGTGGGGACCGACCGGGGAGGCGCCTCGACTGCTCCCGGTCGGGGAGCGCGCGCCTGCGGGCCCGGCCCGACCCCCTGTCTGTCAGCGGCGCTGGACCGCAGGTGCATGCCGCCCTTTGGCTGCAGGGTGATCAGAAGAGCGAAGCCCGCTGGTGGCTGTCCTTCGAGCAGTACGGCTCCGAAGGTGTGCGCGAGCATCGAGGTGATCAGATGCAGTTCGGTGAGGGTGAAGTGTTTGCCGGTGCAGTAGCGCGGCCCCGCTGCCGAAGGGTTGGTAGACGCTGCGGGGGCGCTTTGCGAGGCCGCTCAGGTCTCGGAAGCACCTGGCGGGTCCCAGGCGGCGATCTCACGGAGGGCGGTCAGGTGGCGGCTGAGGGCTGTACGGCCCTTGCCGGTGAGGGACAGCCAGGTACGGGAGCGCTTGCCGACGAAGGCCTTGCGGACCCTCACGTACTCGGCTTGCTCCAGCAAGGAGATCTGCTTGGACAGGGCCGAGTCCGTGATCTCGATGGTCTCGCGGAGGGTCCTGAAGTCGGCCTCGTCGACCGCGGCAAGCGCGGCCACGATGGAAAAGCGCACTGGCGCGTGGATGATGCTGTCGAGTGACTTGCGCGGATGCGTCACAACGTACCCTCAGTGGAGCTACTGGCCTTGCGGTCCAGTATGCCGACCAGGAAGAACGGCGCGGCGCAGAGGATCGCCGCCGGCACCCACCACAGTGGATTGCCGGAAAACGCCTCCATGTGCGCCGAGGACATCCGGGCCCTGCTCAGGGCGGACACCGACAACGCGCCCACCGACGACGGCTCGGCGCTGCTCCAGATGTACGCGTGTCTGCCCGAGGTCGACGGTCGGGAGTACGACCGGGCCTCGGCCGCGCGCCGCGCCGGAGGTCCCGAATGGCGCGCCGTTCGTGAGCAGTTGGTCGAGCTGATGCTCTCGCTGTTCGCCCACTGGCCGAAGTAAGCAAGGAGTTTATCGTGCAGACGAATACCGCGACCTCCCGCCAGCCGATCGGCGGCGCCGAGTCCTACTTCATCAGGAGCGGCTACCGCAGCCGGGACAAGGTGGAGTACTTCCTCGACAAGACGGACGACACCGTCACCTGGCAGCCCGACGTCTACCCGTACACCGCGGCGCGGGCCAAGGAACTCGGCCGCGACGTCGTGATCGACATCGGCTGCGGACGGGCGGGCAAACTGGCATCGCTGGCCGACGAGTATCCGGCCTGGTCATACATCGGCGTGGACTTCGGGGACAACCTCGTGTGATGCCGCGACAACCACCCCTTCGGCGAGTGGATCGAGATCGATCTCGAATCGGCCGAGCGGCTGCCCATCGCGCCCGCCCTCGTGCGCCGGTCCATCGTCGTGTGCTCTGACGTGATCGAGCACCTGGTGAATCCGATGCCGGCCCTGTCCCTCATCCGCGGCCTTCTCCTGGAAGGCAGCGCCGCTGCTGTACTGTCCACGCCGGCCCGCGAGTGCCGCAGCGGTTACGACGCTCCCGGCCCGCCCCGCAACCCCAGCCACGTCCGGGAATGGGCGAGCGACGAGTTCCAGGCACTGCTGCAGGCATCCGGATTCGAGATCCACTACGCCGGGCTCACCCGGAGCGACGACTCCTCCAACGGCTTGTCCACCCAACTGCTCCTCGTCGGCCTGGGAGAGGCGGAGGGGGCACGGCGGTGACAGCACTTCCCCGGCCCGAGGGCCTGCGTGTCGTTCATCTCCCGGCTCGAACCCCGTACGCGTGGAAACTGCAGGGCCGCGACTTCCACATCCTGAACGGGACCGAAATCCCCAGCGGCGACACGGTGCCGGCGGCGGTCAACGCCGCCTGGCTCCTCGACCACGGCCCTCTCACATGGCTCGACGTCCTGCACCTGCACCACATCGACTTCGAGGACCTTGCCGCGCTGGAGCGCCTGCTCGATGCGTGCCTGAGCTACGGAGTCAACGTGGTCTTTACTGCCCACGACACTCGGCCCATGGTCGGAAAGGCCGACGACTTCACCGCGCGGCTGCAGATGCTCCACTCGGCCGAGGTCAGATGGGTCTGTCTCACTGAAGGCTCTGTCACCCAGCTGGCCGAGATCCTCGGCGAGCGCCCCGATGCGGCGGTCATTCCCCACGGATGCGTCGCGGCCCCGGAGACGCTGGCCGACCTGGAGCGCGAGTCCAGCAGCCAGGCCGGCCGGTACCTCATGTTCGGCGCCTCTCGGGCCAGCCGGGACCAGCTGTCCACCATGGCCAACTGGAGCCTGGGCATCACAGACCCCCACAGCACCCTCCACGTCCTTCTGCGCGCCTTCAGTCCTGCCGACTTCGCTGACGGCGGCCGCGCTCCTCTGCTCTTGGAGACGGCCCGGCTCGACCCCCGCATCCGCCTGACCATGCGCCCGTACCCGACCGACGAGGAAGTGATCAGAGCCGGGCTGGCTTCGGACGCGCTGCTGCTCCCCTACCTCTGGGGCAGCCACTCCGGCCAGCTTGAGCTGGCCTTCGACCTGAACATGCTTCCAGTCTGCTCACTCACGGGGCATCTACCTGAGCAGTACGAAAAGCACAAAGGGCTCGTCGAGGAACCCGAATGGTTCGACTGATCGCAGGGACATCCCAACCTCTTCGGGGAGAAATTCCTGGCCGCGCTGGAGAGGGCGGCGGCACGGATCGATTCCAGTCCCCGCCGTCTGGACCGTGAGTTCCTCGACTACAGGTCTCAGGAACACCAGGTGATCCTGGAGCAGTACGCCCACGTGTACGGAGGTGACCGGTGAACGGACCGCCACGTATTTCGTGCGTGATCCTGTGCCACAACTACGGCCGCTATCTCGACCAGGCCATCACCAGCTGCCTGGAACAGGAACCCGGAAACTTCGTCCTTCACGAAGTAATCGTCATCGACGACGGTTCCAGCGACGAAACCGAAGAGGTGTGCCTGCGGCACAAGGGCAACGGCAAGGTCAAGGTCATTCGGAGAAACCAGCAGGGTTTCGGACAGACCCTGACCGACGCCTTTCTCGTCAGCACCGGAGACTGGGTGGCCCCGCTCGACGCCGACGACTGGTTCCACCCGTCGAAGCTGCGTACATGCTCCGAGGCGATGACGGGTGGGACGCTGTTCATCGAGCACTGGGAGCACGTGGTCGACTCCGACGGGAATCCGATGCTGCACGAACCGCACCCGGGCGGAAACACAAGCACACTGGTCGTCCACCGGGAGGCCGCACTCAGCCTCCTTCCGGCGAGCAACGAGATCTTCTTCCACGCGTTGCGTGAGGCCGGCAGAGGCACTGCCCTCCAGGACCCGTTGACCTTTTACAGGGTCCACCCCCGCAGCATGACCGACCGAAGCACACCCGGTGTCTCACAGGACTATCGGGCTGACGTGTGCATCGCGCTCTCGGGCCGTCTCCGTGCAATGCACGGGAATCCTCCCGCGTGGGCGACCACCCAACAGCTCAAGAGAATCTCCTGGCATTTCCGCACGCTCGCTTTCAGCCACGAAGTGGAATCCGCCATGCAGAGGGGAAACCGTCTGCCCGCGATGCTCCTGATTCCAGGAATGCTCATGGGCACGCTCCGCGCACATGACCCGATAACACCATGGCTCCGGTCCCTCTCCAGCACGATCACGGGACGGCCGCTGGTGCAGCTGACGACGGGCCGGCGACAGCAGGCTCACTCATGATCAATCCGACGATGCGCCGAGGGCGGCGATGATAAAGTCGCGGCTTCCAATCCCATACTGGCCAGGCCAGTTGTCCGACGCAGGAGCGTATAGGCGCCATGAGCCGTTTGAGTGAGTCCGTCACCCGTGTCATGCACATCCTCGATGGAGCGGACCTGGGCGCGGACTATACGGTCGCGCAGCTGCTCGGCGAGACAACAGCACGGCGGTCTCTGGACCTCTCCGACCTCTCCCCTAAGGAGCAGGCGGCCCTGGTCGAGGGGCGCGCGAATCACCTGATCCCCTCGGCAGGGGTGCTCGCCGAGAAGATCGAAGCAGCGCAGGCTGCGGGACGCCCGTTCGTCGTCAAGTACGGCATCGACCCCACCTCGCCCGATGTCCACCTTGGCCACGCGGTGCCGATCATCATCGCCAGCCGGTTCCAACGGATGGGCCACCACGTCGTCTTCATCATCGGCGACGTCACAGCCAAGATCGGCGACCCGTCGGGACGCTCCTCCGAGCGACCGCCCCTCACCGACGAGGACATCGCCCGCAACCTGAGCGGCTACCAGCAGCAGGTCACCCCGTTCATCGACTTCGAGCGTGCCGATCTCCGCTTCAACGGCGAGTGGCTGAACAAGATCACCCTGCCGGAACTCGTCGGGGTCCTCGCCCGGGTGCCGGTCTCCATGTCGCTCCAGCGCGAGGACTTCCGCACCCGGCTCGCCGAGGGCCACGGTCTGTCCGTCGCCGAGTTCGTCTACTCCGTCGTCATGGCCTGGGACTCAGTGGCCATCGACGCCGACGTCGAACTCGGCGGCGTGGACCAGCTGCTGAACCTCCAGATGTGCCGCAAGGTCATGGAGATCTCGGACCAGAACCCCGAGGTCGTCATCACCACCCCGCTCATCGAGGGCACCGACGGCACGGGCACCAAGATGAGTAAGAGCAAGGGCAACTACGTGGGCCTGTCGGCGTCACCGGACGAGGTCTACGGTCGGCTGATGTCCATCCCGGATCACCTGACCGAGCCGTATCTTCAGCTGCTCACCGAGTGGACGGACGACGAGATCCGCGTGATCACCAAGCGCCTGGAGGAGGGAACCGCGCACCCGATGGCGATCAAGCGCATCCTCGCCGGCGAAGTGGTGGCCGCCCTCCACGGCTTGGACGCTGCTGCAGCCGCCCGCGCGGAATTCACTGCCCGCTTCTCCAAGCGCTCGTTCGGGGACACCCAGAATCTCCCCGTCGTCTCCTTGAAGGACCACGCCGAGGAGACGCTCGGGGCGCTGATCAGCCGCACGCTGGACTTCGCTCCCAGCATCTCCGCCGTGCGCCGCGTGGCCCAGCAGAACGGTCTCCGTCTGATCCGCGAATCAGACGGAGACCAGCAGACCACGCAGCTCACGGAGGCTTCCGTACAGCAGTCGCTCGGCGCAGTCGTGAGCGAGGTCGGGACACTCGACGGTTCCGAGCTGTACCTCAAGGTGGGCCGCAAGGTCGCCCGCATTAACCTCTGAGATCGGTCTCGCCAGGACGGTGCTCCAAGTCGGCTATCCGGACCCGCCCGTTCGCCGACTGCGGGCAGCGCGATACTCCCGTGCCAGAACCCGAAGCGCCGCGCCGGCGGGGATCCCAGACGGCGCGGACAGCAGGGCTGACCCCTTCTTCTCGACGTCGCGCAGCCGAAGCTCTTGCAGGGTGACGAGGGCACGGATGAGCTGCTTGCCTTGTGGTTCGACGAGGTCGACAAGTTCCCACGATCTCTTCAGCCCGCGACGGACCAGAGCAGCCTGCTGCTTCACGAGTTTGCCGACCACGTCGGCATTGTCGCCCTTGTGCAGGTCGCTCCGCGAGATGCCGTGCTGGTCGAGGGCGCATTGGGGGATCCCGAGTCGTCCGTTGCCGAGGTCCTCGGCGATATCCGCTAGGAAGTCCAGACGCTGGCTCGCTTCGACGAAGGTTCGGCAGCGATCGGAGTAGGTATCTGCTTCGGACGGGCGGGATAGCAGGCATGCGATGAGCATGAAGGCGGGATGCGAGTATGCGTTGATGTAGTCCTGGAAGTCGGCCTCGGTTGCGAATCCTTCCCAGGCCACTTCCGCCGGTGCGCCGGCGAGGAAGCCTTCGATGTGCGCACGCAGTTGGGGGTGCCGTGTGAAGGTGTGGAGCAGAGTGCGCAAGACGGGCTGATCCGCTGTACCGCTCGCCAGGGCTTTCCGTACGTATCCGTCCCAGTCAGCGAGCGCGGTGAGGCGTTCCTCAATGGGGCCGTGGTCAATGAGGTTGTCGCTGTGGTGCATGAACGCCGTGGCGGCGATGACATCGGGGACGAGTTGCGCGGGCAAAAGCAAACGGACGGCGACGTACTCAGCTCTCGCGTAGCGGGCGACCAGCCGACGCTGCTCAGTGTAGTCGCTGCGCAGCTGGGGGTTGGTGATACCTGATTGATAGAGAGTTCGAATCCAGGTGGGCATGTCGCTGGCGGTTCCTCTCCACGGTGGGCTACGTGGCGCTGGCTGGCGGATTTCGTCGCAGGCCTGTCAGTACGTGGGCTGCCCGAAGAAGCAGGGCGGGCCTGGTGAGCGTGCGCGGGTGGGCGCGCATGTGCACCACGTTCATGAACGCGGTGTTGACGAGCGGGTCGATGACGGATGCGGCTGTGAGCTTGTCGCCAACCCAACGGGTGAGACGGTAGCCGCGTGGATAGGGGCCTGTTACGTGGGGCTGGGCGAGGTCGGCGGTAGTCGCCAGCTGCCAGGCCGCGTTGACGATGGCGTCGGACCGGCGGAAGTAGCCCCAGGCGGCGGCGTGGGGGGACGCTCCTGCTCGAAGATGGGCGGACAGCGCGGAGGCCTGGAGGGTGGCGAGGGTGAGGCCCTGCCCGTAGATCGGGTTCACTGATGCGACGGAGTCGCCGACGGCTGCGAGGCCGCCTGGGAATCGGTCGAGTCGGGTGAAGTTCCGCCGCTGGCTCTCCCGGAAGTGGAAGGGTCGGACATCTCCGACCATCGGACAGTTGTTCGCCACTTCGCGCAAGGGCGCGACACACCGACGCATGCGGGCTCGGAAGCCGTCGGCGTCCCGCCCGGGGCGGTGGTGGCTGTAGCCGGCCAGTACCACGGCCCATCGGTTGTCCTCGACCGCAGTGAGCGCTCCCGGTTCGCAGAGGGTGGGCTGGTAGTCACTGAACGGACCGGGAGCCGAGTGGGCGATGACGGTGTCGGGCAGTTCGTCGCCGCGGTGGAAGGTGGCGGTGGCGTAGCCGAGGTCGATTCTCAGTCGACTCAGGGGGGCCGGGTCCCAGTCGGCCCGCTGCAGCCATGTGCCAAGTCGGCTGGAGCGGCCCATCGCGTCAACGACGAAGTCGGCGTCCAACTCGTCCTCATTCCCGGTCCCTGGAGAATCGTCTGCGGGGGAGAAGCGGACCCCGCACACGCGGCTGCCACTGAATATGAGGTCACGGGCCCGGCCCACCCTGAGGTGGACGTTCGGCAGCAACAAGGTACGCCGTCGAACATGGTTCTCAAGGAAGGGCCGTGTCGCGCCGATCATCTCCACTCCGGTAACCGAGGGTCTGAGGATTCCGTCCACGTAGAACTGAACTGCCTGCCCGGTGCCCAGGCGAGCGCCGTCGGCAACGAGTTCCCTCGTGAAGCCGGGAAACCAGCGATCCAGCTGTGTGCGCCCCATCGCCAGGAGCGCATGAAGCTGCTGGCGGTGTGGTGCGCCGCCTGCAATGCCTCCCTGTTGGAGGTTGTCGGGCTCGAGGATGACCACTTCATCAGTGTGATCGCTCAGGACACGTGCGGCCAGCAAGCCCGCAACACTCCCACCAAGGACGACCGCTCGTTGCACACAAACCCCCACCTGCGCCGATGCATTGTGTCCGGCGCGCGATGTGCACCGCGGACCTCGTCTCATAACCTGATGGCACCACGGGGACACTATCTTGCCCGCTGACTCTGGACGAGGTTCGGGCAGGCTTGGTCCACTTTTGGGCATCTGCTCTCGGAGCGAGGACACCTGGTCAGGGCCGTCCGGCCGCGGCCTCCGAGCGGCCGGCACGTACCTCGCGCAGGGCTGCGGCGATCAGGGGGTCGTTGAGCACCCCCGCCACGAGCAGCAGGCGATCGCGCTCATCGGCGGCCGGAGTGTCTTCGCCTGGGAGGGGCGCCGACGGCCCGCTAGGCTCCTGCGGCCGGCCGACGTGGTCGAGGAACGGATAACTCCGTCGGGCGGCATGGTGTCGCTCGGATGCATCAAGCAGTGCAGCGGCGGTTGCGACAGCCTGCAGTTCCCGGTCCGTTAGGCCTGCTTCGTTCGCCTGCTGTTGTGCGAGCCCTCGCTGATGCAGGGCGTACACCGCCTCCGCCGCCTCCGAAGTCACCCACGGTCGTAGCGCACGTATCCCGTCGAGGATTTCGATCACCCGCCGGTGGAGGTTGAAGGTCACGTTTGTCGCCAGGCGGTGGCTGCGGGCGCTGCTTGCACTGAAGGCGAGGTCCGGATCGACGCCCTCGACGACGAGGTTCCACAAGGGCTGCAAGGCCCTGATGTCGCGACGCTCGCGCAGCCAGGCGCTGATCGCGGCTCCGGTCAACCCGTAGTATGCGATCAGGGCGCCCACGACCCCGAAGGTAGATCCGAGAAGTCCGATTCCGTCCAGCGCGTGGCTGCCGGTCGCCGCCAGCGCAATGGCCGGCGCCGAGCACACGACATAGCCGAACACGAACAGCATCGCGATCCCGAAACTGCGCAAGGCGTGCTGCATGCGCGTGTCTCTGAGCTTCAGCCCTCGGCACTCACGCCAGGTGCTCAGGGTTGTGCAGGAGAGCGTGGAGAGGAAGATTGTCAGGAAGAGCAGGATGGCCGGATCGTGTGCGTAGTCCGTGTTGAACTTCAGCGGATCCGCCGGTTTGGTCAGTTCGGCGGTGGAGAACGTCACGACCATTAGGGCCGCGGCCACTACGTACGCCACCGTCCATGACGTTACTCTGCGCCTCGCCCCGCCGGCTGTCCGCTCTTCCCTCGGACTCCACAACAACGTGATGAGGTGGAGGTGGGCAAAGCAGGTCACGATGCCCACGTAGACGGGCAAGGTCGCAAAGCTGGGTCGGCCGAGCGCCTCCCCGATGGCCAGGTAGATCGATGGGGTTGCCATCGCATAAACGGCTGCCGCCACCAGAAAGTTCGTGGTAGTCAGGAAGAGGGTCGGCGTGGGGTCGCGCAGGCAAGCTGCGAGCTTCCAGATGGCAATGCCGAGGCTCGCAACCGACATGACCAGATAGACGACGTTAGAGGCGCCCTCAGACACCCGTCCTCCTGTGTGCGAGAACGGAGGTGACGAAGCCGTCGCTCTGGTCGCGCAGCCAAAGGTGCCGTTGGAGCATCACGGTTGCGAACGCCTCTGCTCGCTGCTCTTCAGGCCGGCCGTAGTGGGAGCGCGTCAGGACCTGCAGGACGGGGCCCGCCTTGAGGCCAGGCAGCAACTGTCGAACGGTTTCCTCGGTCATCGGCCGGTGCACAGCGTCATCCGACGGATGCTCCTCCCACAAATGGAACAGCTCGTGCAGGATTGCGTGCAGGCGGGTGAGCTCGCTCGCGTTCGCGTCGACGACAATGAAGTCCCGCTCCTTGCCCCGGGCACAGAAACCGGAAACCTCCGGCGGAAGCGGCACCTCGGACAGGGTGATGGGCTTGCCGCGCCGTTGGACCACCATGTCAACGAGTCCCTGCAGGCTCCGCACGCCCGAGAGCCCCAGATCGCGACGGATAAGTCGCGTGATGGACCACGTTGCGAAGGAAACGGCTGCCTGCTCTCTGACCGAAGCCCAGAGCGAAGTCGATCTGTGATGCCGACAGTCGGTCCCTGTCCGGTGGGGCTCGTGCCAGGAAGTGGCAACCCTGTCCTGGGACTTGCTGCTTGAGGTCTTATCCATGACTCAGCGATGACCTATCTCACCCTGTAGTGATGGCTACCAGTGTGTGGTCGTCAGGATCGCCAGTGATTCGCGCTGGCACTGCGCGCCATGAGTCCGATCTGTCCGCATGAATCTGCGCAAGCATGAGCCTGTATCCCCGTTAGTCGATATTGATTCTGCCTGCCGTCGCTGAGCTAGTCCCACTCGGGGTCGTTAGGGGCCTGGGGTCCTAGAGCCTGCTCGGAGGTCGCCGCAGATGGCGGCTTGATGTCCCAGTCCGGGTCCACTGCCGACGCGGTGCTCGCTGATGCCACCAGGAGGAAGGCGGCCAGTATTGCACCAAATCCCGCGGATGCCAGGTTTCTTCCTACGCGCCCCATGCGCCTCTCCTTTGTGAGCAGCTTCGGCATGTTCGGATCCAGGGTGGATGCGTGCTAGTCGCGTTACTGCGGAGGTGAGTCTCCACCTGAAGGCTGGGCGATCTTATAGTCGGGATCAAGCAAGGAGTGCTGCCGGATGCGGCAGCGCCGGAAGCGGCAGGACATGAAGAGGGGCAGAGTGGACAAAGACCGTGGGAAGTCCATCCGGCGGGGGCTGTCAGCGAAGGCCCTTGCGCTGTGCGCCGTCATGGAGCACAACCCGGCCGCCATGATCGATGAGTCGGAGCACGAGGAGGAGCTTGCGGAGCTTCTGGCCCTCGGACTGGTGGTGAAGAACCCATACGAGGAAGGGAAGTGGTTCCTCTACGACGCGAGAACCGTCTGGCGGAACCAGCTCACTCTGGGGCTGGCCAGGATCAGGTCCGCCGTTGACGACATCCAGAGCCTCCCTCAGCTCCTTGAGAAGCTCCCCAAGCCAGTGGACACCGGTGACGCCGGCGTTCGAGTCTTCACAGAGAAGGAGGGGATCGCCCAGGCTCTGGAGAGAGCAACTGCAGGGGCGTCCAAGTACATCTGGACCGCTCAGCCGCTGGAGCGCAAGGTCCCGGTAATGGAAGCACGCATCCCTCTTGATGTCGCGAACCTCGAGAGAGGCATTGCCCTACGCACGATCTACATGGAGAGCGCGCGCAACAGGCCGCATCAGGCAGCATGGGCCGCTGCAGTCACCGAGGCCGGAGGCGAGGTCCGTACGCTGTCACGACCGTTCCTTCGCATGGTCATCATCGACGGCACGTTCGTGCTGCTGTCCAACTATCTGGACCGTGCGCCGAGTGGCGAGCCGAGCCGCCACGCCGCAGTCCTCGTCACCCATTCCGAGATGACCGCGTTCCTGCTCGAGGTCTATCGCATGCAGTGGCGCGAGGCCGAGCCGTGGCTGAGCGGGCATGACCGCAAGCTCCCTGAGACCGCGATCACGCAGCGTCAGCGCGAGATCATGAAGGGGCTGGAAGCCAACATGACCCACGCGGCAATTGCTCGACAGCTCGATCTCGGCGAGCGCACCGTCCGAGATGAGATCAAGTATCTCCGCGACCTCTACGGCGTCAAAGGAGAGTTCGCCCTCGGCAGGGCCTTCGAGCGCCACGAGGCCGCTCGCCGGCAGAGAAGGTAAGCGTGACTCCCCAGATCCATCAGCGATCGCCGGGCCTGTTTCTCAGTAGGGTCGGGGACTGACGCGGTGGCTTCCGCTCCGTTCCCAGTCCGACCCCTGCTCAAGGGCGCGTACCTGACTCGTTAGGTCGATGAGCTCCTGCTCCTCGGGGATCCGACTGCGCCTTGGGTGCCGAGAGGGCCTCAGCGATCGCGTCCTGCAGTGCCCGGCCGAGCTTGTCGTCCTGCGTGGCGATGCTGCTCCGCATCGCCCACCGGCTCACGCCGGCGCCACGGAGCAGACTCAAGGTGATCAGGCTCTGCTCGATCGGCTTGAGCGCCCTGGCCAGGACACGCCGGCCGCTGAGCGTCAGGAATCTCGGCTCAACCCTGAAGAAGTCCTCCAGCGCCCCAGCCACAGGAACACCCGGATTCCGCGTCCCGCTGAAGAGAGCGCTGATGAGCGCTTTACTGACGTGGGCCCGCTCGGCAAGCTGATCGTACGTGTACCGCTCGCCGTCGTCCCGGCGGCGCGTCTCACGCAGGAAGGCCAGGCGATCCGGCAGCGAGGCGTCGAGTTCCTTCGGATCGAGTTTGTCGCCGCGGAGTACGGCCTTCACCTTGTCCTGTGCGATGCCCGTCGCGTAGGTGACCGCGTCGATGTCGAGGTCGTCGTGCGCCATGCCGACCTGCGGGAGCAGGTCGCCGATAGCCGAGACCACCGCCTCAAGGTCATCCTCAGGCAACGCGTCAACGGCATCCATGCGGCCGGTCTCCAAAGGTGAGAGCGGAAGGTGTGGTGTGAAGGTTAGCGGCCCCTCACGTCGCGAGTCACGGGCGGCTTCGGGCCGGGTACCCCCGACCACTAGTTCACAATTGTTGACACCGCCTTGTGTGTGCAGGAAGATCGAGGGGCACGCCAAGCCTCGCGGGGATCTTGTCGCGCTCACCTGCAATGCCCGGAAATGGCGACCAAGCGCACTGCGCGGGGCTGTGCGTGATGTGCGACCGGTGAGGCGCAGCGGGTCCGACCAGCCGGGGGGATGTGTACACGCGACCTGATCGAGATCACAACACCGTATGCGTCGTCTGTGGCGACCGTGGGGACCTTGCCTCCATCTGCGGATTTCACGGCCCCCTCGCGAACGGGGTCGTCACCCCGTCGCCGTGACCTGGCCGTCCGGGGCGGCCCAGCACCGGGACCAGGCCGGTCACAGCCAGAACACCCCACCTGGGACGAGCGGTTACGGGACTACTCAGAGGCAGAAGAACCACAACCGGCTGTGACGGGGCAACTCCCGGCCTCGGATGCCTGCTCGATCGCGATACGACATTGTTCCTTCGCATTTCACGAGGGGGAAGCGTTCATGGAAGATCGTCCGAGAAGAACGACATGTCGACCAGCCGGCCGTCGTGACACCACACCAGATCTCGCCGGGATCTCCTTTCTGCATACAGGCGCGACCGGCTATCCGGGAGCCCCCCACCTGGTGGAACAGCACTCCGCCACAGTGGCATCGGTAAGCCTGGGATCCGCCCCGGACACGCTGCAGCGATCCCAACGGCGCCTGCCACACTGTGGCCTGACAGACCTGCCCCGATATCTGACCCCCATCGTCGAAGCCCTCCTGTCCGGGCAGACGGATGAAACGGCCAGCCGCAAGCTCGGCATCTCGCCGCGTACGTACAGCCGTCGCGTCGCGGAACTGCTCGAGCACCTGGATGTGACCACCAGGTTTCAGGGCGGAGCGGAACTGGTGCGCCGCTGCCAACCAAGTTGTCATCACAGAGAAGTGACCGTCCCTCAGCCTAGACGGACCAACTAGGGCGCACGACATACACTGACGTCACGGCCGCAGGTACGCCAGAATTTCGCCCTCAGACGAAGGAAGATTGACTGTGGATTTCAGCCTACTCTATTTCGTCAATCGAGAGACGGTAGACGCCTCGCGGGAATATGAGCTCCTGTTCGAGACCGCAAAATTCGCCGACCAACATGATTTCACGGCGGTCTGGCTGCCTGAGCGACACTTCCACCCGTTTGGTGGTGCCTATCCGAATCCCGCGCTCGCCGCCGCGGCACTCGCCGCGAGGACACGCAAGGTACGGCTGAGGGCCGGCAGCGTCGTCATGCCGTTGCATGACCCATTGTCAGTGGTCGAAGACTGGTCCTTCGTGGACAATATTTCCCACGGACGGGTCGACATGGCACTGGCTGTCGGATGGAATCCCAATGACTTCACACTGGCTCCCGAGCGTTATGACGTACGAAGAGAGTACACTTTTGAGGCGATAGGCGAGATAAGAGATCTATGGGCAGGAAAGAAGGTACGGCGGCGCAACGGACACGGGAAGGAGGTGGACATATCTACGTACCCCCGGCCCGTCCAGCCCGAACCCCGCCTCTGGTTCACCTGCTCCTCGAACCCGGAGTCGTTTAAGGAGGCAGGCGCCCGGGGACTCAGCGTCCTCACCGCCCTCCTTTTCCAGAGCACGGACGAACTGGCCGCGAGCATCAAGAACTACCGGGCCTCCCGCGAGCGGAGCGGCCATGATCCTGCCACCGGCACGGTCACGCTCATGCTGCACACATTCGTCGGGGAAGACGACGCCGCCGTCAAGGAATTGGTGCGGCAGCCCTTCACAGACTATCTCCTCTCTTCCATCGACCTGTGGAAGGCGCAGTGGAGCGACCTCAACAGGAGCCACCCGCGGCGTCTGGCCAAGCTGGCCTTCGAACGTTACTTTCACCGCGCCGCACTGTTCGGGTCCGTCGAACGGTGCACGGCGTTCGCGCGTGATCTCCGGGCTGCCGGGGTGGACGAGATCGCCTCCTTGGTGGATTTTGGGGTCGCAGACTCCGATGTCCTCTCCATGCTTCCTCGTCTCGATGAGGTACGGCGCAATCTGCGGACGCACCCGGCCGCTACCGCAGTCTGAGCGGGGTCGCGAGCCGAGCAGTCGGCGGACGCGGGGGCGACTCTCGGTTCGCCGCCGCCCGCCGACCGCTACGCTGCTCGGGTCCCTGGCGAACTACCGGTCACAGACGGTCCAGCACCTCGGAAGAGGCGGCGAGGTCACGGTACTGTCCCTGGGCGAAGCGGAGCTCATTATGACGGCCGCGCTGCACGATGCGCCCACCGTCGAGGACGACGATCTCGTCCGCATCCACCGCCGCCGCCAAGCGGTGAGTGATCACGATCAGGGTGCAGCCCAGCTCGCGGATGCTCGCGATGACCCGCTCCTCAGTCAACCGGTCCAGCGCACTTGTCGCCTCGTCGAGGATGAGGACCCTGGGGCGGCGGATCAGCGCACGTGCCAGGGAGACACGCTGCCTCTGACCGCCGGACAACCCCGCCCCTCCCGAGCCCAACAGCGTCTCGTAAGCCATCGGCATTTTCATGATGTCGTCATGAATGTGCGCCACACTCGCCGCCCACTCCAAATCGGCTTCTGTGGCATCAGGCGCCCCCATCGTAATGTTCTGACGTATCGACCCGGCGAAGACCCGTGCATCCTGGTTGACGAAAGATATGGACCGCCTGAGGGAGGCCCGATCGATATCGGCAAAGGAATCCGCGCCGATGAGAATTCGGCCGTCATTCGGCACGTACAATCCGGACAGAATCATGGCCAACGTCGATTTGCCGCATCCGGAAGCCCCGAGGACGGCCACGAAACTACGAGCCGTCACGACGAGATCTACGTCCGACACGGCCGCATCTGTCGCACCCGGGTAGACGAAGCCCACTCCTTCGAGTCTCAGATCGGCCTGATCCGAGAAGGAAGCGGAGCCCGCCGAGCCGAGCTGATCGGGCTCTGCGTCGAAGATGTCGCCCAGGCGGGTCAAGGGAGCCTTGACGCCGGCGACTTGAAGCCCTGACAGCACCAGATTCGTCAGCGGCATGAAGACCCCGATGGAAAGGGACGTGAATGCCGTCATCGCCCCCAGCGTGAGATCGCCGTTCGCCACCTTGGCGGCGCCGATGGCCAGCACACACAGAGGTGCCGTGAACTGGGCCGCGAGAACGAAGGACGATATGAGGGTGAAGTGCCGGCGCCCCCTCGTCCGGGCGTTCAGCTCTTCCACCAGAGAGTTTGCCCACCGCTGCCCCATCACTTGGTCAAGGCCACCGCTCTTGACCGTTTCGATGCCCTCCAGCACCTCATTCAACTCACTGTCAGCCTCGGCCTGACACTCCAACGCGTCGGCGGAGAGATAGACCTGATGCCGCCATGCCATGGCCAGAACTCCCGTTTGTAGCACGACGAGACCCAGGACCCACAGGGCGGTGCCGAGATCCGCCACCATCAGCATGGCCAGATAGGAAAGAACCAGCACGCCGTCGAAGGCCGCGGAAACCATGCTGTTGGTCAGCACATGCCGCACGGCACTGCTCGTTCTCACTCGCAGGGCCAGATCTACCGGGGCACGCCTCGAGAAGAAGGCGTACGGAAGGGAGAGCAGTCTGTTGAAGATCCCGAGCGTCACCCGTTTCTCCGCGGCCGTCTGCAGTTCAAGGATCACGATTCCCCGGAAGAGTTGAAGCAGGAAGAAGGAGACCGCAGACACGGCCACGGCCCCGATGGCCTGGACGGGTCCCAGGCTCCCCCCGAGCCCGCGATTCTCAACGACATAAGCCGTGACCAGCGGTGCCACCAGGCCGAAGAGCAGGATGGCCAGCGACATCATGGTCAGGTAGATCCACTTCCTCGACCGCGGGAAGAAAAAGGCGAGATACCGCCAGGGGCTCCGAGGCCGGTAGTCAGTGCCCTTGCCGGCCTCGGAGGGGATTGGCGAGTCGAACTCAAGCGCTACGCCGGTAAAGAGTCGGCTGGCATCCTCCATGCGCAGTCGTCGGCGCCCATAGGCGGGATCGACGACGTAGACGTGGCTGCGCAAGGCACGTTCAAGGACAACGAAGTGGTTGAACTTCCAGAATAGGATACTCCCGGCCGGGAGACCTCCCAGGCCCGCTAGGGATGACCGGACTCCACGACCCGGTAGCCCGTAGCTCCGGGCCGTGGTCAGGAGAGTTCGGGCCGATACACCATCGCGGCCACAACCAGTGTCGAGACGCAGTTGTTCCAGACTGACATTGATACCGTGGTAGCGCAGCGTCATGAAGAGACTCGCAGGCCCGCAGTCGCTCACCTGCGACTGGAGTTGGACCGGCACGGCACGCCGCCTGCGGATACTCGGCACAACACGCATGCCGCGCCAGGAGGGCCGGCGGAAGCCGGCCCTCTCCACTGTCGTACCCCATTCCCGGTCAGTCGATCCGCTCTCGCGCGCGTGCTCCCGGAATCGGGGATCTCGCCCTTGGTTCGGATTCGCCGAGGCGTCGTGCCGTTCGTATGTCAATGTCTTTCTTCCCCTGAGATAGCTCTGTGGAGAGCTGCTTCAGATTTCAGGATGTTGCCGGAGAAGCCGAGATCCTGCTGGGAGCGAGCACCTCGGACGAGTGGGCACCGAGCTCCAGGAGGTACTCACGAAGGGAATCCTCGGTCATCCCCTCGCGAACGCCGACGTCGGCGCACAGGTACGTCTCACCGGATCTTCCGGTTTCGCGGAATACGGAAGCCGTCCTGACAAGCGGGTGCCGGAGCAGTGCCTCTTCCACCTTCCCGACGTTCGCCGAGACAACGGTGGACCCGCTGGCGTCCTTTAGCGCCACTACCTCTCCTGGTACGGCCTGGGTACGTCTCTTGGTCCAGCAGTCCGGGGAGGTGAGGTTCTCCCTGAGGGCTTCAACGAGCCCGCTCGCAGTGTCGTCCGAGAACACCCTGGAGTTCAGGACCGCGTGGACGTCCAATGCATCCCCGAAACTCAGGATCCGCAGCCCCACGCCTGGGAAGGAGTAGTCGATCTGAGCCTGATACTCGCTCCAGTCCATCTGAGCGAACGAACGACGGCTCACTCGCAACATTTTGCGGTAGTTGATGGTGAGATCGTGCAGGCACCGGGCCCCCCATCCCTCGCTCTGAGCCGCCAGCGACTCATCGAGGAGCTCCGGACTGTCCATCTGGTACATCGCGGTGGCACGGAGCATGGCGGTTCCCACTTCTCTGGGGTACCGCCGCACGTGATCCAGGTCCGCGGGCCTGTTGATCACCACGGGGACGGCAACGACGTACATTCCGACGACGTCGCGATCCGCCGCGCTGCGCAGGTTCACGGGAATGGAGATCTTCAGTCTATCCTGCTGGGTGAACTGGAAGATCGTCATGGCGAAGGCGGCCAGGATCCAGTGGAACTCTGTGCACCCGTGTTGATCGGCCAGCTGCCGCAACGCGGCAAGCTCTTCGTCGGCGAGCGAGAACCTGGAATTCCGGCTCAGCGTGCCGGTGTCCACTCGCGGCCCCAGGGAACCGGTCTGAAACTGAGTGACCGGGGGTACCCCGGAAAGATCGTACGCCTTGGCTCTACGCGTCCGCCGTTCAAGGGCGGCAGCCTGGCGCACCGCAGACTCCACGAACCTCTGGCGCGGCGGACCGGAGGGGACGTGTCCTCTCATGGCTTCTCGATAGATGCTCATAAGATCGCGCATGAGAATCTCGTTGCCGACACCGTCGACCGCTATGTGGGAGAAGCCGGCGACGAACGCATGGACGGTGGGAGCGTACTGAAAGAGTCTGAACCTGAAGGGAAGCGCTCCCGCATCCCACCCCTTCGTCTGCTCACTCGCCACCAAATGCCGGATGTAGCGATTGAACTGGTCCTCTGATCTGCTGAGAACCCTCTCGCACGTGAGCAGGCGGGCTCGGTCCGGCGGGCCCACGACCCGTTGCCGCACCTTCCCGCCAGGTTCCTGAACGATCTCGGTGCGCAGTGCCTCATGCCTGGCCACCAGGACATCGACGCTGTCGATGAACCTGTCGATGACCAGGGCACCTGATATTCGGTACGACGACCAGATCGCCGTACGCAGTTCCGGGTTCCCCTTCATCATGTGATAGTGCTGCAACTGACCGGCAGTCAGCGGGAACCCGTCTTGATCAACGACGTTCATATTCGCCCCCGTGACAGTCGGATGCGAGTGGCTAGCGGGAAAATATTGGGCGGCATGAGGGCCATGGATCGGCCCTCATGCCGCCCAACTAATCAGTTCGGAGTCTTGCCGAACGGCACGACCGTGTCAGAACCACCGACAACGTCGTCCAGCTCGACGTCATCGAGAGCACGGATATCCACCGTCTCGAATTCATCGTTACCCATCTTGGCACCTCCTTTCGTTCGACGAACGCTGACCACCCAAGCAGCCTTACCGAGGGGAAAGCAAGATGCCGGCCGAACTGGCGAAAACTCGTCACTTCCCCTGTCGGAACCACTGCACGCACGCGAGACTCGAACCATGGGACTGTAACCAGCGCGGGACGCCTTCGTGGCACGGACTGCGCGATGGCGAGAACTTGCCACTTGCCTTTCACTCCCGGTAATAGCCAGCTAGCTTATTCCCGTCTTGAAGCTCCCGGGTGTCGCCACAATACGGTTGGAACTTAATGAAGAATAAGTACTCTGTAACGCTGGCTCCCGTAACTCGGGACGACTACGAGATTATTTCGAAGTGGACCTCCTCGAAGACCTGGGTATACGCTTCCGGAATCCAGGCATACATGAGCCCGACCGACGTGGAGACTTTCCTCAATCGCATCGACGACGAGTTTTTGCTTGTCTGCACGGATGACGATCAGGCGATTGGAGTCGTCAGCTGGAAACAGACCGACACTCCGGGCAACTACGTAGTGGGATCCATGATCGGTGACCCCGAAATGTGGGGAGCCGGATTCGGCCTGGAATCTGTGATTCTTCTCGTGGGGATGCTGTTCGATTCACGAAATGCCCATCGGGTTGAGTTCAACTGCGGTGTCTTCAACAGGGGTGCCGTCGAGAATTTCTGCTCCGGAATCATGAAGATCGAAGGTATCCTCAGGGATTACTTCTTTCTTGATGGGCAGTACTACGACGCCCTCATCGGTTCCATACTCAGAGATGAGTACTATGCGCTGAGGGAACCGTCATCCATCATTCCGCCTGCTGAAAAGGCTGCGGCGCGGCTCGTCCTCGACGAGTTCATCAAGCAGAACCCGATACTGCCGTACAGCGAACCGGGCAAGTGAGTTCTGTCCGATGAAGGAGACCAGTATGCAAGACATCGTGAATCCGACCGGTTGCCTTCGGCAGATTTTTCCAGAGGGTGACATAGTTGCCGTCACTGATGATGCTTCACTCGGCTCGGAGGCAGTCGGCTACGGACTGAGGTACGTGCCGATCGACGACGTCCCCACGCTGCCAGCCGGCTCAAATGTCGTCCTTCTCCTCAGTCACCACCTCATCAGCAAGAAGATCAGGATCCTTTTCAAGCACCACAAGGTTCTCGTCGTACCCATAGCCAGCTTTGACGGCACCCCCGAAGCGGCCAGCTACACCCTGAAAATGACCTTGCTGACGGATTACCTCAAGGCAGCCGAGACGGCGACGTACTGGATTGACGGGCTGCGCAGCGGAGCAAAGAAGGTCGTCTTCGGCCCTCCCGCCCCCTCCGGCGAAGACACCGGTGCCACGCGTCTGGTGTGTTCGCTCGGGCCCTCACTCACGGTGGATGCCTGGCCTCGTGCAGAGATCGGTGCCGGCGACTGGGTGAGCATCGGCAGCTGCTGCGAGCTATCCATCACCAAGCAGCCGTCCACCGGTGACGACGTCTTCAGCATGGAGGGGACCGTCCACGCCTCCGGCGTTCTGGCGGCGCGGGATCCACGCTGTACCGAGGTGGGCGACGCACGAATCCGGCGGGCCAACCGACTCCGCGCGGAGATGTCGGACCTCGGCTCGATCACCTTGTCGTTGAAGGACAACGTGCTCACCAGGGTACGTGCGGGAGGCAGGGACTTCACCGAGGAGCTGCTCGACGTAACCAATCCGGATCACGGCCTCCAGGCCCTTGAGCTGGGTATCGGGACCAACCTGGCGCTGCTGCCGAACGTGGACTGGCGCTACAACTCGCAGCTGAACGAGGGCGCGGGCGTCATGCACATCGGCTTCGGTGAAGGCATCACTGGGGCCCACATGGACTTCATCATCCCTGAAGGCGATCACCACTTTCTCCCCTGATCCCGAGTCGTGCATCCGCTCGGCTCGTCAAGTTTGCCACCGAGGAAAGGAGGTGTGAAATGCGGGACGTCAACGTTCAGTCTCAGTCCTGGAACCTCGACGAGGAGCTCGTCTCCGTCGACGAGGCGGAGGAGCTTGAGGAGACTGAGAGCACCGCGTACAGCTTCAGCTACGCGCGAATCTGATCAGTTGGTTCCACAAGCAGGGGGCGGCGTAAGCACATGGGGCTTCGCCGCCCCCGTTCATCGAGGGGCTAGAAAGAGACGCGCATGACGAACGATAACCGTCACATCGTGATCTCCGCGGACTGTCACGCGGGGGCAGACCTCAAGCAGTACCGGGACTATCTGGATCCCGCCTACGTCGAGGATTTCGACGACTGGGCGAAGAACTTCGTGATCCCTTACGAGGACATGAAGGGTCGGAACGCCTCCCGGAACTGGGACTCGTCGCGACGCCTGAGCGAGTTGGAGTCGGACGGGATCGTGGCGGAGGTCATCTACCCGAATACGGTTCCCCCGTTCTTCGCCTCGTCCTCGCTGGCAAGCAGCCAAGGAGCGGTGGCGAGTGCGCGTGACCTGGAGTACCGCTGGGCCGGCCTCAAAGCACACAACAGGTGGCTTCTGGAGTTCTGTCAGGACGCCCCCGGGCGCCGAGCCGGTGTGTTCCAGGTCATGCTGCACGACGTCGACGCGGCCGTGGCGGAGGTGAAATGGGCCCGCGAGGCCGGACTGACGGGCGGCGTCCTGCTGCCGGGCGCACCGCCCGGATCGGGTGTCCCCCCGCTCTACCGTCACTCCTCCTACGACAAGCTGTGGGAAGTCTGCACGGAGCTTGAGGTCCCGGTCAATTGCCATGGCGGCGGCGCGGGCCCACGAACCGGATCGACGCAGCTCGACGACATGTTCTTCCTCCTGGACCTGCGGTGGTGGGACATCAGCAGGTTCCGTCATCTGGTGCTGGGAGGCGTGTTGGAGCGGCACCCGGGGCTGAAGGTCATCCTCACCGAGTCCGGCATCGGCTGGATTCCCAGGGAGCTGCGGAAGATGGATCGCATCTTCGATTCCATGCGCGGCAAGGGCGGCGGCACTGACATGGCGTACGACGCCGACAGCGCGATTGACGACCTTTCCCTGCGGCCGAGCGAGTACTGGCACCGTCAGTGCCACGCAGGTGCCACCTTCATGCATCCCTCCGAGGTCGGAATCCGGGATCAGATCGGCATCGACAAGATTTTGTGGGGGAGCGACTACCCGCACCTGGAAGCCTCGTATCCGTACTCCAAGGCCGCCATTCAGGCAGCGCTCAAAGGCCTTCCGGTCGCCGAGGCGGAGAAGATCCTGTCCGGGAACGCGGCACGTATGTACGGCTTCGATCTCACCCGCCTGCGGGCTGTCGCCGAAGAGGTGGGCCCGGGGCATAACGAGGTGTTCGAGGGAGTGGACCTCTCAGAGCTTCCGGCCGACGCCGCAGGCTGCCCCGCGTTCGCGGGCCTCGTGAGCGGATCCGCGAAGACGCGCATGGGGGACAACCGTGGGGCCGGCAAGTAGGACCAGTGTGTGTGCGAGTGACCTGAGAAGTGAGGCGCTGTGACAGGCGGAAGAGAAGACTCGATCGCCATCGTAGGGATGGCAGGCAGGTTTCCCGGTGCTCGTGATCTGGCCGAGTTCTGGAGCAATCTACAGTCCGGCATTGCGTCGTTGACCGAACTGAGCGACGAACAGCTCCGCCGCGCGGGGGTAGCGAGGCAGTACTTGACGGATCCCGACTACGTCAAGGTCGCCGCGTTGCTCGACGCCTTCGACCTCTTCGAACCCGCCCTGTTCGGCATCACCCCGCGCGAAGCCGAGGCCATGGACCCTCAGTTCCGTGTCCTGCTGGAGGTCTGCCACACCGCCCTTCAGGACGCGGGATACGACCCGGGCACCTTCGGGGGCCGCATCGGCATGTACTCCGGCGCCCGGAACAACGAGTACCTCGGCTACAACGTCCGTGCCAACCCCCGCTTCCTGGCGGCGATGGGTGAGGCACGTGCCCGCATGGCCAATCACGCCGACTTCATGGCGACGAACGTCTCCTTCCGGCTGGGGCTGCGCGGCCCTTCCATCAACAGTGTGACCGCCTGCTCGACTTCTCTTGTCACGGTGCACATGGCGTGCTCTGCGCTGCTGAACGACGAGTGCGACATGGCCATCGCCGGCGGCGTCGAGATCCCCATCCCGATGGCCCTCGGGTACCAGTACAGCGAGGGCTCGGGTTTCCTGGCCGACGACGGAGTCATCCGGCCCTTCGACGCCAAGGCGTCGGGGACCGTGTTCGGGGCCGGCGCCGGCGTCGTGGTCCTGAAGCGGCTGAGCCAGGCCGTCGCCGATCGTGACGCCATTCATGCCGTCATACTCGGTTCGGCGATCAACAACGACGGTGCCAGTAAGTCCGCTTACGCGGCGCCGAGCGAGACCGGCCAGGTAGAGGTCGTGACGGCGGCCCTGCGCCACGCGGCCATCGATCCGAAGTCGGTCGGTTACGTCGAGGGGCACGGCACGGGCACTCTGGTGGGTGATCCCATCGAGGTTGCGGCACTCAACCGGGTCTACGGTGCCGGTCGCCGGGGCAGCCGTGACTGCGGTCTGGGCTCGGTCAAGGGGAACGTGGGGCACCTCGGTGCGGCCGCCGGGATCTGCGGTCTAATCAAGGCCGTGCACAGTGTGCGGGAAGGGGTCATACCCGCCAGTCTGAACTTCAGCGAGCCGAACCCCCGTATTGACTTCGACGGCGGCCCCTTCTACGTGGTGGACGAGACGACGACGTGGCGGGAGTCCCGAACGCCCCGTAGGGCGGGGGTTAGTTCCTTCGGGGTGGGCGGCACCAACGCGCACGTGATCCTGGAGCAGCCGCCCGTGGTCGCCCCCCAGCTGTCCCAACGCCCGTACCACCTGCTCACCTTCTCGGCCCGTACAACAGCCGCCGTCGCGTCCATGGGGAACCAGTTCGGCACGTACCTGAGCGAGACCAAGGACTCCCTGGCCGATATCTCGTACACCCTCACCGAAGGGCGCGCCGGCCATCCGCTGCGGCACGCCCTGGTGGTCGGTGTGAAGGGAGACGCCGTACGGCAGTTGAGCGACGGGCGCCTGAGTGCCTCCGTGCACGCGGTTCCCCGTAGCCTCACGCCGAAGCTCGCCTACCTGATGCCTGGGCAGGGTTCCCAGTACGCGGGCATGGCACGCGGGCTCTACGCCCACGAGCCCGAGTTCGCCGCCGCGATCGACCGGTGCGCGGAGGTACTCCGCGCGTCGCACGGGCTGGACCTCAAGGGCATCCTGTTCGCCGGTGACGCCAGCACAGACGGTCACAGCCGGATCGACCATACGTCGGTCACTCAGCCGACTCTCTTCTCGGTCGAGTACGCGCTCGCCTCCCTCCTGCGGTCCTGGGGCCTCGAACCCAGCGCGATGGTGGGTCACAGCGTCGGGGAGTACGTTGCGGCGACTCTGGCGGGGGTAATGGAGTTCGACGACGCGCTGCGACTCGTCGCCGACCGCGGGGCGCTGGTGGAGTCGTTGCCGGTCGGCTCCATGATGGCGGTCTTCCTCTCAGAGGCCGAGCTCATGCCCTTGCTGACCACCGACGTGGACGTCGCAGCCGTCAACGCCCCGGACATCTGCGTGGTCTCCGGCCCCACCGACGCCATCGAGCGTCTGCGGGAGTCCTTGTCCCGGCGCGGTGTGGGCACCACGCAGCTGCGCACCTCGCACGCCTTCCATTCCCGGATGATGGAGCCCGTGCTGGAGGAGTTCCAGAAGCGGGTCGACCGTGTACGGCTACAGCCACCCGCGATTCCCTTCGTGTCGACCGTGACGGGCGACTGGATCACCGCGCACCAGGCCACGGACCCGGCGTTCTGGGCGCGCCACGTCCGCACGTGCGTCCGTTTCTCTGACGCCGCACGGGTGCTGCTCACGGACGGTGGATATGCCTTCGCGGAGGTGGGCCCCGGACACGCTCTGACGCATCTGATCAGCGACATGGCGAAAAGCGCGCCGGCACCGGTTGTGGTCGCCCCGATGATCAGAGGTGGCCAGGACGAGCGTGACGATGTGCAGGTGCTGCTGGAGGGCGTCGGCACGCTGTGGTCGCACGGTGTCTCCGTGCAGTGGGACCGCTACTGGTCCCGCGAGGAACGCTGCCGGGTCCACGCCCCGACGTACCCCTACGACCGTGATCGGTTCTGGGTGGATCCCGCCGTGCCCGAGGACAGCGCGGGAGACGAGTCCGCCCCCGAGGACAGCGGTCCGTTCTACGTCCCCACATGGACCGAGACGAGTCTTCCGTCCGCGCCCGCCGCCGACGGGGGGAGGGCGGAGGACAAGGGGGGTGCGTGGATCGTGTTCGCCCCACCAGGCGACTCCGTGACCAAGGGGCTGCTCCGGCTGGCGCGGGACGCGTCCCGGGACGTCATCGTCGTAAGCCCTGGCAGGGAGTTCGCGGAGACGGTAGACGGACGCTTCACCATCCGGCCGCGGGAGACCGCCGACTACGCACGGCTGATCACACGCATCCTGGAGGCCGGGCACTCCCGGCTCCACGTCGTGCACGCCTGGCTCCTCAGCGGCTGGCCCTCGCGCACGCGGCAGGCCACGATCCGCACCCTCCTCGACCAGGGCCTGTACAGCCTGCTCGCGGCACTTCAGGAACTCACCGGCCGGGCCTCCGCAAACGGTTTGGAGGTCTCCGTCGTGACGTGCGGCATGCAGGACGTCTTCGGCGAGGGCGACCTGCATCCGGTGAAGGCCGCCGTGCGCGGGCTGATCAAGACCGCGCCTCGTGAGATGGACTCCGTCACCATCCGAGGGATCGACATCGGGACGGGTTCCGCGGACGTCGTCTCCGGCCAGTTGTTCCAGGAGCTCATGTCGGGGGCGGACGAGCGGGAGGTGGCGTACCGCGGTCGCAAAAGGTGGGTGGCCTCCCACTCCCGGATCGAGTTGGACGGAGCGGAGGGCGTTCCGTCCGTCCTGGAGGAGCAGGGCGTCTACGTCATCACGGGTGGCCTCGGTGGTCTCGGCCTGGAGCTCGCCGCGCAGCTGGCGGGACTCGTACGGGCGCGACTGGTGCTGGTGGGGCGGTCAGGGCTGCCGCCCCGCTCGGAGTGGGCCTCGCTCGTCGAGGACTCGCGGGACGAGACGCTGGTCCAGCGGATCCGTGCGGTCCTCGCGTTGGAGGAGGCCGGCGGCCAAGTGATGGTGCGCGCCGGCGACGTCGCGGACGAGGAACGGATGCGCGCGATCCGTGCGGAGGTGATGCGCACGTTCGGCCGCGTGTCCGGCGTCTTCCATCTCGCGGGTGTCGCGGGGGGCGGTCTCATCGAGCTACGCTCGGCCGAGGCCGTCGGACGGGTCGTCACGCCGAAGATCCACGGCACCTACGTCCTTGACCGAGTGTTCCGGCCCGCTCTCTTCGTGCTGTACTCGTCCATCGCGGCCGTCACGGGCGACTACGGTCAGTCCGACTACTCCGGCGCGAACGCGTTCCTCGACGCCTATGCCCAGGCCCAGTGGGGCACTGGTCGCCATGTGGTCTCGATCAACTGGCCACAGTGGTCGGAGACAGGCATGGCCCTGCGCTCGAAGCACGTACTGGACGTCTACGCCGAAGGCGCCATCACCTCCCTCGAAGGAGCCGGGATCCTGCGCTCGATCCTGGCGACCCGCTCGGGCCCGCAGGTGATCGTGAGCCCCGGCGGGTTGCGCAGGCGCGAGAAGCAGGCGGACCGGGTCGCGTCGACGGTGGCCGGCAGCACGCCCACGCTCTCCGTGGGCTCCCTTGTCAAGCGGCAGGTGGAGACGCCCTACGTTCCCCCGAAGAGCAACGTCGAAAAGGCACTGGCTTCGCTGTGGCAACAGGCCGTAGGTGTGGAGCAGATCGGGCTGGACGACGACTTCCAGGAGTTGGGCGGCAGCTCCATCGTCGCTGTCCGCTTGGTCCTCCGCATGTCGGAGCTGTTCCGCGTGGAGCTCTCCGTGGCGGAGGTCTTCCAGTGGCGCACCCTGCGCGTGACCGCCGCCGCCATAGAGGCCGTCATCAAGGAGCGGGGCGGACAGGACGCGCGTCCTTAACGAGCCGTTCGGCCATCACCGCGGCACCGCGCCCGTACGTCGCGGGTGTCAGCCCCTGACAGGGCGCCGGCGTCCGGCCGGAACCGAAGGGACACGACGGCTGGCTCCCCCGTCGTGTCCCTTTTCCATGGGCGGCGGTCTCGATACGCGAGCCGACCCTCTGCAGCGCGACAGGGACCACGGTCCAGGGAGCGCGGGACAGGGCGTGGATCGGGCGGATCTCCAGAGGCCCTGGCATGAAGCCTCTGATGCAGCGGACGCGATCTTCGCGAACCGTTTCCACCAGAGGCTTCATCCGTACCAAGAGACCTTCTCGCGATCAGGTCTCCGCCTGCAGCAGCGTGTGCGCGCGAGCGGAGAGTGCGAGACGGTCGGTCTTGCGGTTGGCGTTGAGCGGCAGCTCATCGAGGTACTCGAAGTGGCGCGGAATCATGTAGCGGGGAAGGAAGGATCCGAGTTCCGCCAGGATGATGGAGCTCGGGTGCTCCTCCCCTACGCAGAACGCCACCAACCGACCGTCGGCGGCCACCGCGACGGCCTCCCGTACTCCGGGGAGGCGCCGCAGCCCCGACTCGATCTCGGCCAGCTCCACTCGTACGCCGCCGATGCTGACCTGGTGGTCGCGCCGGCCGATGTATGCCAGTTCTCCGCCCTCGGTGTGCTGGACCAGGTCGCCCGTCCGGTACCAGCGTTTCCCGTCGTGATCCACGAAGCGGTCGGCGTCGTCGGACGGGTCGAGGTAGCCGCGGAACGTCTGGTCCCCGGTCACGCACAGCTCGCCGGTGCCGTCGTCGCTGTCGTCCGCTCCAAGCAGCAGATACCGGAGGTTCGGGTGGATGGTTCCGATGGGGACGATGCCGTTCACCGCCCGCCCCGGCGAGGTCTCCGGGTCGAAGCGGTGCGCGGTGCACGAGATGGTCAGCTCGGTCGGGCCGTACAGGTTCTCCACGTGTGACCGCGGCGCGGCGTCCTGCCATTGGGCCGCGTCTCGCACCAGCAGGGGTTCGCCGCAGAACAGGCTCCACCGCAGACTCGGGAAGGAGTTGGGCACCATGCCCCGTGCCTGGCGGGCCAGGGAAATCATTCGGGGGGTGGAGAACCAGACGGTGATGCCGTGCCTGGCGATGAACTCGGGGAGGGACACGTAGGCGTGCGGCGGCACGCTGACGACGGTGCCACCACTGCCCCATCCGACGAAGAGGTCGAACATTGCGAGGTCGAAGGTCAGGTCGTATGTCTGGGAGAACACGTCGTCGGGCGTGAAGGCGTACCGATCCTGGACATGGCGCAGGTACGCGACCACACTGGAATGCAGCACCGGCACGCCCTTGGGCCGTCCACTGGATCCGGACGTGAAGAGGATGTACGCGACATCGGTCGGCGATGAGAGGATCGGTTCCTCCAGGGCGGGGCCCATGGGTTCGGCCACCACGCTGACGCCGTCCAGCACATCGGCCAGTGCGGCCAGGGACCGCTGACTCCGCTCATCGACCACAAGGCCGTCGAGCGACGCGGCGGTCACCATGTACCTGAGGCGTTCCGCCGGGAAACTCGGGTTGAGCGGAACTACGGCCGCACCGGTGTACAGCGCGGCCAGCAGTCCCGCGTACGCGTCCTCACTGCGGGCCGCGAGCACCCCCACACGGCGCAGGGGCCGCGGGGCGGCCGACACCAGGCTGCCAGCGAGGGCCAGCGCGCGGTCGTGCAGGCGCCGGTACGTGATGCGCTGTGCGCCGATGCGCAGCGCTTCCGCCTCTTGGTCGTGTTCGAGGCTCCGCAGGAAGCCTTCATAGAGCAGTCGCTGGGGAGATTGGCCAGTCACCATCACGTCACTCCTAAAGTCGGACACTGGTCATTCGCAACTGGTCCGGCTGGACCACCTCGACGAGAACCCACCCGTGGCGTTCCCGGCCCGCTGTGTGGAGCAGAGCGGTCTCGCCCCGCTTGATCGCGCCGGAGGCCAGGGCGGCGTAGAGTTCCAGCCATGCGTCGCAAGGCCCCTTACCTGAGAACTTGTGCGCGTACGGCTCGGTGTCGACACCAAGGGGCATCCCCTCGCCGCAGGCACGGACACCAAGGGCGCCCGTGGGGGCGAGCCTCAGACTGACGGCGGCGAATGCCGGGTTCTCGGTCGTGTCGTCCACATAGGCCGGGTCGTCGACGACGATGACCGTCGCCTCAGCGTCCTCGGGGACGGCCCACGCGAGCAGGTCGAACACGAGCGTGCCGCCTTGCTCCTCAAGGTGGCTGATGCCCACCTCGTCGCCGGGCCAGCCCATGGTGTGCACCGTGGCTGTCAGGGGGGCCACCATCGGATCGAGCAGGGGGCCGGAGCGCACCAGATAGAGCGTGTGCGGCTTCTCCGGTGGGGGGCCGAGTGCGGCCAGAGCCCGTTGGGTGATGAGGAAGTCGCCTGCGTCCGCGGGGTCGTCGACCACAGGCTGTCGTACCTTGATCCGCTCCTCCGGTATGCCCCGCCGGGCGGCGACAAGGTGCGCAACTTGTCGTCGCTGGTGCGTGCGGTGCAACTCGGCCGTTTGCTTCAGCCGAGGACGTGAGCGAACTGTGATCGCGAAGCAATCTATGTACAGCTTGGTCACTAGCCCCTGCTTTCCTCGGAGGCGGACTCCCAGCTGAGGTCTCACGACGACTCCGGTGTGACTTCGACAATCACGACCTGGAAGTAGGCGCCCGGCCCGAGCGCGACGAGCGCGATACGGTCGCCGGGGCGGAGTCGGCCGGTCATGTCAGCGTGCTGGAGGGCAGAGAGCGCGTCGACTCCGTTGTTATGGCCGCGCTCCGGCAACAGGTCCAGACAGATACGTTCCTGCTGGACACCGGTCTCCCGGCAGAAGTTGCGCCAGAAAAGGGCGCTGGACAGGTCCGGCATGATCCAGTCGATGTCCGAGAAGCCGATTCCCGCCCCGTCCGTGGCTTCCCTCAGGGCCGTGGCCAGGTGGCCCACGCAGCTCTGGGAGAAGAGAGTCAGCTCCTTCGTCGTCATCCGGAGGCTCCGATGGAAGCGGCCGTCCCGCAGCGCGCCACCCGACAGATAGCGGTACCGAGGGAAGTCGTTCTCGTCCGAGCTGTGCACGACGACGGCCACGGCGGCATCGCCGGCGACCGTCACGCGCGGCACTATCCTTGCCGCGTCGGCGACGCTGCCGTGGTCCCCGCCGAGTACGAGTACCCGTTCCCCCGGCTGCGCGGCGGGCCGGGAGTGGTAGCGGCGGGCCATTTCCAGGGCGCGCAGCACGGAGACGCAGTTGATCTGGGATACCCCGTAGAACCGCACGTCAGGCAGGTCGAGACTGCTGCGCAGCCGCTGTGCGAACCCGGGGCCGCACGCGAAATCCTGCACGCTCTGCGTGTGTCCGTACAGAATGACGTCGGCACCTCGCTCTCCGAGGGCATCGCGGGCGGCCCCGACGAGGAGTTCCTCCATCGGCTCGCCGGGGGCCAGGGTGGGGCTGTCCCGCAGGCCGTGGAACTTCGCGAACATCCGTCGCTCCAGCAGGCTGGAACCGGCACGCTCCAGGATGCGGTCCACCCGTTCGCTGCCCTTCGGAAGACGTACGGAGACACGAGAAAGCCCGACCACACCGCGCCCAGTTGCTCCGTGCTCCGTGTCTGATGGTGCGGCGACGGTCATGCGAGTCTCTCCGAGGCGGGGCATACGAGGAGGCCCGGGCATGGGTCCGCGCCGCTTCGGAAAGCCGTGGCCGGCTCGTGGTGCACATTGCGGAACGATCCTTGCGCGGTGCCGGGCACGGCGTCAGACCCGGGCCGTCTTGGCAAGATTGGACTCGACGTAGTCCGACAGAGTGCCGACCGTTTCGAAGATCTCCGCCTCCAGCTCTTCCGGGTCGATCTCCAGCCCGACCGAATCCTCCAGAGTCAGCAGCAGGTCCAGCACACTGGACGAATCCACGGCCAGGTCCTCGAAGAGGGATGTGTTCTCGGGCAGTTCGGCTATCTCACGGCCGAGCGCCGAGCCGAGGGCGACTCGTATCTGTTCGACGATGTCCGTACGCTTCAAGGGAATCCGCTCCTCCGTAGGATATGAGCTGCTTCAGCTGGTTCAGAGACCTGCCGCCGAGCGGTCCGCCGGCCGCGGGGCCTCGTCGAGCGAGTCCCAGGCCACCTGGGAAGCCATGTCGCCGGACATCACGAGCTCCTGCCACATGGCCCTCCGCCTGGGTTTGCCGCTCGTCGTGCGCCGCAACGTGCCGTGGGGCACGAGCAGGACCATCACCCGCAGCCCCGGCAGTCGCGCCGCCACGGAGCGCCCCACTCCGGACGCCTCCGCGGCAGTGCAGTCCTCCAAGACGACGACGGCCGCATTGGCCCCCGACAGACTGCCGAGGAGGGCCACAGTCCGCTGCGGCTTGGGCGATGCTGCGACGGCCAGGCCCTGGACGTCCTCCGCGAACAGCCAGCGTCCGTTCACCTTGACGCTGTCACCGGCACGCCCCACCACGTACAGCTCATCGTCGACCATGAATCCCATGTCCCCGGTGCGGTGCTGGTCATCGAGGGCGGTGAGCTCACCCTGTCGGTACCCCGTCGCGAGCGAGTACCCGCGCACGGCGATCTCACCGAACATGCCCTCCGGGAGAGGGCCGCCATCGGCGTCCAGGATGTTCACCCCGACTCCGGTCAGTGTCCTGCCGCAGGAGACGAGCCGGGTGGCCGAGGGAGTGTCGACGGCGGAGATCAGCACGGGCTTGCCGATTTCCAGAGCACTCGTGTCCACAAGCTGTGTGTGGACCACGCGGGGGTCCGGCCGGACGCCCGTCACGGCGAGGGTCGCCTCGGCCATGCCGTAGGCGGGAAGGAGGGCGCTATGGGCCAGGCCGGAAGGGGCGAGAAGCCGGTGGAACGCGCTCAGGACATCCGGGTCGATACGCTCGGCACCGATGATCACGCTCCGCATGCGGCTGAAGTCGAGCTCCTCCAGCTGTTCCGGGCGCACGCGCCGCAGGATGTGACTCAAGGAGAACGCGGCGACGGCGCACGCCGTTGCACCGAACTCCGAGACCTCGCGGAGCCACCGCAACGGGTTGCCAATAAACTCGTGCGGCGACATGTACGACGCCGATACCCCCTTGGCCAGCGGCATCAGCAGACAGCCCACGAGCCCCATGTCGTGGTAGAACGGCAGCCACGACACCACCCGCGAGTCCTTGTCGATGGACAGCCACTCGTGGATACCGAAGAGGTGGGTGTTCAGTGCCGACCACGGAATCTGCACTCCGCGGGGGTCGCCGGTCGAGCCCGAACTGAACTGGACCAGCGCGACCTCGGGCAGATCGGGTGCGCCGTCGTCCATCGGACCGTCCTCCGCCTCAGCCAGCACACGGCATCCGAGCGGACGGGCGAGGCCCTCCAGGAACGGCGCGTAGTCCGCCGTGGCCAGAAAGGCAGCGGGACGTACGGAGTTGATCACGGTCTTCAGGCGGCTCACCATCGCGTCGGGGCCGACCGGTGCAACGATCGCGGGTGTCGCCCCGGCGTGGAGGATTCCGTAGAGGGAGGTGACGAACCCGATCGTGTTCTGTCCGGGTAGAAGCACCACGTCCCCGGACCCGATGCCCTCGCGGTGAAGCCGGTGGGCGTTGCGGCGCACCTGTTCCGCCATGGCAGTGTAGGGGTGCGAGGTCCACGTCCCGTGCCCATCCGAGAAGCGCAGGCTGTGCTCCCGCGGAGGAGCCTCCAGCCAGGACATCATGTGCGGTGTCGAAGCCAGCATCTTCACGAGCCCCTTACTCTCGACGGAAGCGTACGGAGGAGTTCGAGCTGTTCCAGGTGCGTGCGCACGCCTGTGGTCAGAAGGCCCACTTTCGCCAGCGAGGTCACGATCTTCGTGAACATCAGTCGCCGGAAGTCGATCATCTTCTGGTCCTGCAGCGCGTAGTTGGTGCCCGCTTCCACGTCCACGTCCAGACGGGCCCAGATTTCCTCCAGGCGGAACCTGCGGGACATCAGCAGCGCCGCTTCTTTGACGAACTCCTCCCGGTCGGCGCGCTCACGAGAGGTGAGCTCACCGTAGATCTCCTGCAGTGTCAGAAGGCCGAACGCCACATGCCGCGCCTCGTCCTTGGCCACGAGCTGAGTGAGCTGAGCGATGACAGGGTCGAACGACCTGGTGTGCTCGAGCCTGAAGGCGGCCAGGGCCAGCCCTTCGACGATGATCTGCATGCCGAGGAAGACGATGTCCCAACGGCTCTCGGCCACCACCGTGTCCAGCATCCGCTTGAGGGATGGGTTGATGGCGTAGCTGTTCCCGAGCAGATCGACATAGCGTGCATACGCTTCGACATGGCGCGCTTCATCGGTAACCTGACTGGCCGCGAACATCTTGGTGTCCATGTCGGGGGCCATCGTCACGAGACGGCTCGTCGCCAGGAGAGCTCCTTGCTCACCGTGCATGAATTGACTGGTCATCCAGGAGTGGAACTCCCACTGAAAGGCGTCCCACTGCTCGTTCGGTACCGGGCAGGACTCGCTCCACCCCAAAGGCGACTGGGTGTCGATGGAGCCGGTTCGGCTCGGCAGACCGACACCAGCGTCCCAGTCGATGTCCGTAGCGGCATTCCACTGGGCCGCCTTGCCCCTCTCGTACAGTGCCCGGAGACGTTCGTCCGTGGTTCCGTAGTCCCACACAAACCGCGCCTCGGCGCTGCCTGTCTCCCTCGAATCATAGGTGACCGTCACACCTGGCATCCTTTCCGGGCCCGTCCTGATATTCCGTCGTGATATCGCGATACTCACCTGGCGGGAGACAAGACCTCCTACCCGCTGGTCATGTCAGGATTCATTCCGGCTGGGCCGGAATGAGCTCTCTCAAACGGTCGATATCACTCTGCGACGGAACCTTGGCACGCCCCTGAGAGATCACGTCCAAGGTAAAATCCTCCAGGTCACTCACGGTCTCCATGAAGGGCGCCTCCTCGATAACCAGCGAGTCGAACCCAAAGAGCTCCTCCAGGAGGAACGTGAGCTCGACTTGACGTACCGAGTCGTATCCCAATTCGTCCCTGAGTACCTGATCGGGCCGGGCATCCGGAAATACCTGCAGGGGAGAAAGCTCACCCACCAGCTTCCTGATCAGAGTCCGCACCGTGGAATCCAGGCTCTCGCCATGCTCTTCTGTTTCGCTGGTCATCTCGAAGACCTCTTTCCCCGTCTACACTTACCGTGATTTCGGCCTACTTCGTCAAATAGGAGTGCTCGGAGGCACCCACCATCCTAGGTTCGGCTCCCGTTCAAGGAGATCGCATCAGGATTATCAAGTGGCCCTGCGGGGTTGGGAAGCGCAATGGCGAGAAATCGCCATCGCACTGGCCGTGAGCCCTGCAAGAATTATTGTGACTGCACTTCAACCACCCAGAGGTGCTAGGACGCGTGACGCGCCGACCCGGCTTCCGGAACCGGGCCGACCGAGATGCCCACAACGAGTTGTGAGTTGGTGGACCAACCTTGATTCGCTTGCAGACCACGGAGTCACGCCGTCTGATGTCGCTGGCCCGTACGACACCTGACCGCCCCGCGCTAAGTGTGGAGAACGCGGCCGGGGATTGGGTCGGCTACACGGCCGCGGAGCTGTACGAGAGAGTCACGGCGACGGCCGCCTACGCGCTGGCCGCCGGTCTGGAACGAGGGCGACACACCCTCATAGCGCTACCCAACGGCGAAGGGCTCGTCCGGGCCGTCCTGGCGTCGTGGATGCTCGGCTGCACGCCAATAATCATTCCTCCGCACGCGACGGACGCGGAGAAGCAGGCCCTGTCCAAGGGCCTTGGCGAGGTTGTCGCAGAGGCGTTCCCGTGGAGTGAGTACAGGCTCGTCGCCGCGCTGGAGCCGGACGGGTCACGGCCGGCGTTCTCACTTCGGGGTCTGGAGCCGAGCGTCACCTGGTACCTGCCGACCGGCGGCACCACAGGGCTGCCCACCTTGTTCCCCGTCAGTCCCCGACCGAGTACGGCGCTCACCGGTGCCCGTCGGCTCATGGAGAACGCCGGCTGGTCCCCCGGAGCCGTGCAGCTCTCCATCGGACCGCTCACCCACGCGGCACCGCTCATGATGTGCCTGGCCGGCATCGGAGGCGGTTCCCACGTGGTGATGCCCCGCAGGCTCGATCCGGTCTCCCTGAAGTCCGCGATCGAACGCTTCGCCCCGACGTGGTGCCAGCTGACGCCTCACCAAATGGCGCTGATAGACGCCAACCAGAGCCTTTGGGACGCTCTCTGCTCGTCGCTCACCGGGATGCTGCACACCTCCGCACCATGCCCGGAGGGGGTGAAGCGGCGATGGATCGCGCGGCTCGGGGGAAAACAGGTGCATGAGACGTACAGCTCTACCCAAGCGGTGGGCACGACGATCTGCGACGGCGACGAATGGCTGGCACACCCGGGCACCGTGGGCAGGCCCTTCCTGTCCAACCAGGTCCTGATAGCCGACGATGAGGGCCGCCCGCTGCCGCCGGGCGAAGTCGGCGAGGTGTTCATGAGGAGCGAGTGGACCGAAGTGTTCGCGAGCGACGATCCTCAGAGACTGCGCAGCGGCAGCGACGACTTCCTCAGTGTCGGCGACCTCGGATACACGGACAGCGACGGCTACCTGTATCTCACAGGCCGACTTAACGACGTCATCCTCGTAGGCGGAGCAAACGTCAGCACGCGCGAGGTCGAAAGCGTGTTGCTGACCCATCCCGACATTTCCGAGGTCGTGGTCGTCAAGCGCCCGGACCCGCTGCTGGGCGACGTCATCCACGCGGTGATCGTCCCGTCCGACCTCAAGAATCCTCCTGGCATCGAGGGGGTACGGGAGCATTGCCGCGGCAAGATCTCCCCGTACAAGATCCCCCTAACAGTCGATGTCGTCGAAATGCTTCCGCGCTCCCACTCCGAAAAAGTCGAGCGATTCTTTCGCCCATGAATTATAGACCTCGCCCGGCGTATGTCCAGAACCACAGAGGAGACGGAAATCAATGCCGACCGAACGCGTACTCGTAGACGAGGAAATACTGTCCAGGCTGTTGGACATTGCTTACGACGTACTCGGGATCGAGTGCGACCCGCAGGGCAATTTCTTCGAATACGGCGATTCACTGGCGGCCACACAGATGTGCTCCCTGGCGACCAACCGGCATGGCTGGAATATTACCGCCCGGGATGTCTTCGCATGGGAGTCATTCACCCTCCTGGCCGGCGCGATCGAGCGCGACGAGGCCGAGCGAGAGGCGCTTGAGCGAAAGAGGGAAACATGAGAATCGGCGTGGACATACTCGAAAAGGCTCGGTTCGAGCGCATCGCCGCAAAGGATCGATGGATCCGCGCACTCTTCACGGAACGGGAACTCGAACCCATCAGTGCTTATAGCCCCGGTCGGACCAGTGAATACCTGGCGGGGAGGTTCAGCGCCAAGGAGGCCATCGCAAAGGTTCTCGGCGTTGGGTTCCTGGGCAGGATGAAATGGCGCGACATCGAAGTATTGCGTTTGTCGCCCAGCGGAAAACCCTATGTCCTGCTGCATCGTTTCGCCCGCACTCGCGCCAACGAGCTCAAGGTCGGGACGGTAGAGGTGTCCATCTCCCACCAGCCAACGGTGGTCGTCGCCTTCGCCGTTGGTCAACGCGCGTGCGCATGCGGTCAGCACGGTGAATCCCGACATGGCCTGGCCGGCTGGTCGCGTACGGGCCCGTCGGACGCGCGGCCTGCCCCTGACACATCGAGCGGGGTTCCCGGTGGGGAACCGCGCTCGGCCAGGAGCTCCATCAGTGAAGTCTTCTCGGCAACGTGACGGTTGCGGTGTGTGATGGTGCCGGGCGGCGGGATGGTGACTCGGCGTCAGACATGAGTGAAGCCCCTGGTAGGAACGGGTCTGCGAAGATCACGTTCCGTACAACCAGAGGCTCCACGTGCCCTCCAGTATCACCTACACCGCCGTGCTCGATGTCCGCAGGGCGACCGCCGAGCATCTCGCGAAGCTACTGCGCGGGCACCGCGAGCAGCTCGGGACCCGCAAGGGCACTCGAGCGCTGGGCGTCTTCAAACAGGCGGTACTCGTGCTGCGCTGGTTCGTCGACGGTACCCGGCTGGTCCAGCTCGCCCGGGACAACGGCATCTCGGTACCGACCGCCTACCGCTACCTGCACGAAGGACTGACCGTGCTCGCCGATCATGCGCCCGATCTGTCCACCGCGCTGGAGCGGGCGGTGGCGGCCGGGTACACCCATCTCAACCTAGACGGCACGGTCATCCGCACCGACCGGGTGGCCGCCGCCGGCCCCAACGGCGCGGACCTGTGGTGGTCGGGCAAGCACAAGCATCACGGAGGAAACGTGCAGGTCATCGCCGCCCCGGACGGCTGGCCGATCTGGGTCTCCCCGGTCCGCCCGGGCCGCGAGCACGACACCACCTGCGCACGGGCCCACGGCCTCGTCGACGCCCTGAACCGGCTCGCCGCCACCCTGGGCATCCCGACCCTGACCGACCTCGGCTACGAGAACGCCGGGCCCGGCTTCCGCCACCCGGTCAAGAAGCCCAAGGGCGGTGAACTCGCCGAGCCCGACCAGGCGTTCAACGCCGTGGTCCGAGGCGTCCACGCTGTCGCCGAACGCGCCAACGCCCTGCTGAAGGTCACTTTCAAGGCCCTGCGCAGGGTCAGCCTCGACCCCGCGGCCATCACCCGCATCGCCCGAGCCGCCCTCGTCCTGCTCCAGCTCGAACACGGCCGCACTGCCTGAACGAAGATCACAAACCGTCACGAGACGTTACCGAGAAGAGTTCAGTCTGCAGAGACTGGCACCCCCGACGCTACGGGGCCAAACCCCACGGTCTTGATTTCACCCCAGTCCATGGAACCAGCGATTGAAAGCCTGGCCTCACCCGCTCCGGACACCTACGATGTTTCGGGGTATGCCTCAACAGCACCAACGTGCACTGGAGTTCAGACGAAGGAGAGTATGCATGCCGGCAGTTAGAGTGGAAGGACTGCGTAAGCGATATGGCGACACGTTGACTGTGGACCATGTGAGCCTGGAGGTGAGGAAGGGCGAGATCTTTGGGATCCTCGGACCGAATGGCGCGGGAAAGACAACGGTCGTTGAGTGCATAGCCGGACTCCGGAAACAGGATGCCGGCCACATTCGCGTCGGAGATTTCGACCCACAGTCACAGCGGTCGAAGGTGCGGGAGATCCTCGGTGTACAGCTGCAGGACTGCAAACTCCCGGAGAAGCTGCGGGTGGAGGAGGCAATCCGCATCTTCTCGTCCTTCTACCGCGACCCCGCCGACCGTGAAAAGCTCCTTGCCGACGTAGGTCTCACGGATAAGAGACAGACGTACTTCGAGAACTTGTCCGGAGGGCAGAAGCAGCGGTTGTCGATCGCTCTGGCTCTCGTCGGTCAGCCCCACATCGTCATCTTCGACGAACTGACCACTGGCCTCGACCCGGAGGCTCGCCGCCTCGTCTGGGAGCTGGTCGAATCGGTTCGCTCCTCAGGCGTTACCGTTCTCCTGGTAACACACAGCATGGAGGAAGCGGACCAACTCTGCGATCGCCTCGCCCTCATTGATTCCGGCCGGACCGTCGTGTGCGACACGCCTGCTAATCTGCGAGCCATGGCCGTGCAGGCCCTGGGCCGAGACGACGCCACCCTTGAGGACGCCTACCTGCGACTCACCGGAAAGAACTTCGAGGTAGCCGGATGAACCCGCTCTTTGGGCTTTCTCAGTTCACCGCCATGGAGTTCAGGCTGGTCCTCCGGGAAAGCTCCCGATTCTACCTCCCGCTGGCGCTTCCCCTGATCATACTGGTGATGAACGGCATGGGGGACGGCGCACGGAATCCCGTTGCCGAGTTCCAGGGACTCAGCGCCTTCGATGCCTACATCGTTCCGCTATCCGCGGTCATGGTTGTCACCATCATCGGCTTGATGCACGTACCGTCCGGGATAGCGCATTACCGGAGAATGGGCATTCTGCGGCGAGTGTCGGTCACGCCGGCCCAGCCGCTGATGATCCTCGTGGCCCAGGCTCTGATCCTGCTCATGGTCACGGTACTGGGTGCGGCTCTGGCTCTCGCCACGGGTTTCCTTGTCTTCGGCATCTCGTCTCCCAGGAACCCTGGAGGGGTGATCACGGCATTCCTCCTGTCCATATGTGCCATGTTCTCCCTCGGCCTGCTGATAGCAGCACTCGCGGCCTCTCCACGGACGGCTGGCGCGATCGGGTTGGTGAGCTTTCTCGCCCTTATGGCAACGGGCGGCGGCTTCTCCAACCGGAACGACTACCCGGAGTGGCTCGCCACAATCGCCTCGTACACTCCCTTCGGCGCGGCGCACGAGGCCATGGTTATCTCGTGGAGCGGAGGGTCCCCCACGATGACCAACTACCTGGTGCTCTTGACGGTAACTCTCATCGCCGGAACCGGCTCTGCGTTCGTGTTCCGGTGGGAATAGGCCGGTAGGAGGGCTCTCGCAGCCACCGCTGCTGGCGGTGGCTGCGGTGGCGAGAAGGGGAACTAAGCGGACTCGGTGAAGTGCGCTGCCGTTCCGTCGCCGTCGGCGGTGGTCGCGGGCTCGCTCGGCGAAAGGATCAGCATCCGACTTCGTCGTAATCGCTTAGTAGATCCGCGTCCTGCGGACCTGGCGCACGGACGGCTCGACGATCCCCTAGATCACCAAACGAACTGGTCCGTCCCTCTCCATCGGTGCCCCGGCCAGATCCGCACACCCCACCATCACCGGAACGCCGCGGACCCGACCGCCGAAGAGAGGCAGCGATGAGCGAGCAGCATGTCGGCCGTAACGATCAGCTATCCGCATGGCTGCCCGACCTTCCAGCGGATGCCTACGCGCTGGCGTGGGTCGCGCCGACCACCGGCTGGCGTGCGGATTCCACCGCCCCTGCGGTGGGGCTGGCCGACCTCGCGCGGGAGGACTTCGATCCCAGGAGGCTGTCTCTGGAGGAGATCGCCCGAGATCCGAAGGAGGCACTGCGCTGCTGGGTTCACTTTGAGGACGGACAGCAACAGCTCGCCATAATCCGTGGCATGAGCATGCGTGAGTACGCGCCCGGGGAGTTGGCCGCAGCCTTGATGAACGACGCCGCGACCGACCGGAGCGAGCTGAGCGCTTTGTTGAGCGATTGGTTCCACCGGCGTTACAACGAAGCCCCGCAAGGCCTCGAGCCCGGCTGGATCGCTGCGGCAGTCGCGTGGACCTGCCACATGCGCGCGTTCACCGGCTATCCGCCGCCCCAGGTCCTGGCCCCCGCACTTGCCAGAGCGGGGGCGCCGGACGACGCCATCCGGGAGCTGATCACCAACACCGCCGTGGAGCTGGCCAACGTCATCGACCGCCTCGAGCGCACCTTCCGCTCCCGCGAGGAGTTTGTCGAGGACTGGCGGTTGGTGGAACCGCTCACTGCAGATGTCCCCGTCCTGCACGAGGCCGCCGACTGGCTGCTCGATCAGATCGCGCTACGAGACGCCCAGGCCCAGCAGCTGAGAGCCGTCCTCGAGCCCGACACCACCGACCACCAGATCGACCACTGCGTTGGCCATGACCGCGACAGACACCC
Source organism: Streptomyces marianii (assembly GCF_005795905.1). Lineage (NCBI taxonomy): Bacteria > Bacillati > Actinomycetota > Actinomycetes > Kitasatosporales > Streptomycetaceae > Streptomyces > Streptomyces marianii. Next base: position 6,129,605 of record NZ_VAWE01000001.1, on the reverse strand, counting down.
CGTACTGGACGCCCAGCGCGCCGCCCACCTCGAACAGGCCCGCCAGACCGTGCGCGCCTACACTGCGGCCGCCTACGGGGGGCGACAACAGGCCGCGCAGCGCCTCCTGGAGTCCTTTCCCGGCCCGGCACGGTCCCTGCAGGTGAGCGGTCCGGCGACCGCGTGGCGCGAGCAGTCCCACACGGCCCAGGGTGCCTGGCACACGCTGGCTGCCAGGCTCCACAGGGCGCTCGCCGAAGGCGCCCACCATCTGGCCGATCCGGACCTGCTCCACGCCGAGACGGTGTACCTGACGGCTCGGGAGGGACAGCTGCAGCTTGTGCACGATGCCCTGGGCCGGCTCGCCAATCCCGCGCCGGCGCTTGAAGAGCTGCCCACACAACTCGCGGGCGCCGCATCGGCACTGACACAGCGCCGCATTGCCGAGGCATTCGGCACCACCGAGCGTGCCCGGCAGTTTCTGGACGGTCAGATCGCCTACCTACGCCAGGAGCCGGTGCCGGCGCACCGCCGCGACGTAACCGCGAAGGAGATCAGGCTCCTGACCGCGGTACTTCACCAGCTGGACCGGCTAACGCCGACGGGCGGGGAGCTCGATGTGGAACGGATCCGACAGCGGCTCGAGGCCGCCATGTCCCGGCCGACCGCGGCAACACCATGGGAGCCAGCCCGGGAGCAGTCCGGCCTCGCGCAGGCGCTTGGCGCGCGGTCCTCCGCGCCGGGAGTCCGGTATTGACCCGCTGGCTGGGCTCATCCGTCGGCCCTGAGCGGATGGTGTCATCGCTTACCCGGCCTGGCCACCCGTCGGCATACGCCTGTGTGGTTGCCCTGCTGTTTGTCGGGGCTCTGGCGTTCGGATACGGGCTGCTGGGTCTGGCCGTGGTCCAGCCCCCCGGGCGGTGGCTGCTGAGGGAAGTCGTCGGCCTCTTCGCCTCGGTGATCAGCCCGCCAGGCCGCCGGGGCCGTCGTGAACTCGTCCGCCGCCAACGACGCACCCGCAATCTCGGTCTAAAACTGCCGATCATCGTTGACACCTGGGTCTCTGATCACTACGGAGATCCACATGTCGAAGACACCCCCGCTCGATCGTGAGGCCAAGCGGCGCCTGGCCGTCATACGTCATGTTGAAGAGGTCACCGGCAACGTCGCCATGAGTTGCCGGTACTTCGGCATCAGCCGGCAGGCGTACTACATCTGGTACCGCCGCTACCAGGCCGAGGGCATCGAGGGGCTGCGCACTCGGTCCAAGGCCCCCAAGCACAGCCCGAACGCCACGCATGTGGAGGTGGTCGGGAAGATCATCTACCTCCGGCAGAACTACCACTTCGGGCCCGAGAAGATCGCGATGTACCTCAAGCGGTACCACGACGTCACGATCAGCAAGTCGGGTGTGTGGCGGATCCTCAAGCGCCTGGACATGGGCCGCCTGCCGGCCTCTCAGCGGTACAAGCGCCACGACCGCCGATGGAAGCGGTACGAGAAGCAACTGCCCGGCCACCGGGTGCAGATCGACGTGTAGTTCATCGAACCTCTCGCCTCCATGCCTCAAGGCCGGCGAGGCGGCCGCAACAAGTACTACCAGTTCACGGCGATCGACGACTGCACCCGACTGCGAGTCCTGAAGATCTACCCGACGCTCAACCAGGCCACCGCCATCCAGTTCGTCGACTACGTCCTGCAGAGGCTGCCGTTCCAGGTGGAGGTGATCCAGACGGACAATGGAGCTGAGTTCCAGTCCGCCTTCCACTTCCACGTGCTCGACAAAGGCATCGGCCACGCCTACATCAAGCCCCGCACACCGCGGCTGAACGGGAAGGTCGAACGCTCGCACCGGATCGACGGCGAGGAGTTCTACCGGCTCCTGGAGGGCGTCATCATCGACGACGCCGAGGTCTTCAACGACAAGCTGCGCGAGTGGGAGGACTACTACAACTACCATCGCCCACACGGCGGCCTCGGCGGCCAGACTCCCTACGAACGCCTCAAGCAGAAGACCGCACCCCAGGCGTAAACGATCACCATCGGTTGCACACCGACACGCAAAACGCGGAGGGACGAACCACCACGACGCCCCCCACGTCGCGGCAGTTCCAAAACTCGGGGGTTGTGCAGCAGCGTCGCGCCCCCATCGATCCGAACCAGCTCAGAGGCGTCGACAGCCCCTCCGCTCCTGGGACTTTTCAGGGACTTTCAGCTCTGTCCGAGAGACTTCCGAGGGACTTTTCGCGGCCTAACGTGGCAAGCCCTTGAAAGACCGGAAAGGACCTCCGACGCAGGTCAGAGGCCCTTTCCGAGGCAAAGCCCCAGGTAGCGGCAGACGAGTCGGGCTGTACGCCGGGTTCTGTCGCCCGGTGACCTCGCGGTCGCCGGGGAGACGGCCATCCATCTAGGACCGGTGTTGCCACCGGCCTCGTGCGGTCTACCCGCGGACTCGGGCGGGCAGCCCTCGGTCGTCCGCGCAGGGCCACCGTCCCTTTCGGGCGGCGGCCCCTCTTGACCTTGCTCCGGGTGGGGTTTACCGAGCCGCCTGAGTCACCTCAGGCGCTGGTGGTCTCTTACACCACCGTTTCACCCTTACCGGGGACCTAGGTCCCCGGCGGTCTGTTCTCTGTGGCACTGTCCCGCGGGTCACCCCGGGTGGGCGTTACCCACCACCTTGCCCTGTGGAGCCCGGACGTTCCTCGGGAGGCCCTGAGGGTCCTCACGCGGCCGTCCGCCCGGCTCGTCTGCCGTGACGACCATGCTACCCGGCACGTCCGGGTCCCGGGGCCACCCGTCCCCGCCGCCCGCCGGGACAGGCGCCACCGCCGAGCCCGCTCTCCCGGACCCCGCCGGCCCGCCGCCCCGCCGGCCTGCCTGCCGGTCCCGCCGACCTGCTCGTCCCCGCTTGACCTTGCCGCAGCGTCAGGGTTTCTACTGAGGCCATGCGGATCGGAGAGATCGCCGCACTCGTCGGGGTCACCCCGCGTGCCGTGCGGCACTACCACCATCAGGGCCTGCTGCCCGAGCCCACCCGCCGGGCCAACGGCTACCGGGACTACTCGGTGCGCGACGCCGTGCTGCTCGCCCGCATCCGGCGGCTGACGGAGCTCGGGCTCGGCCTCGACGAGGTCAGGGACGTGCTCGCCGACGACGCGGGACGGGAGCTCGTGGAGGTCCTGGAGGAGCTGGACGACGATCTCGCCCGGCAGCAGGGACTGCTCTCCGAACGGCGCGAACGGTTGGGTGCGGTGCTGGAGCAGGCGCGCTCCGGGCGGCTGCCCGCCGAGGGTCCGGTGTCGCCGGAGCTGGCGGCGCTGTTCGGCAGTCTCGCCGCGGAGACCGCCGGGCGGCCCGAGTCCGCGACGGCGGCGAAGGACCGCGAGGTGCTCGCCCTGCTGGACACGGTCGTCCCGGCCGGGGAGCGCGACCGGCTGCTCGGCGCGATGCGGCGGATGACCGAGGCTCCGGGCGCGGTGGAGCGCGCGTACGAGGTGTACGGGCTGCTCGACGCGCTCGCAGACGCCGACACCGGCGATCCTCGGGTCGAGGAAGCGGCCCGGGCGCTGGCCGACTGCATGCCCGACGAGGTCGCGGACGGGCTCGGGGAGAAAGGCACACCGGCGGGAGAGGGCGGGAGCACGTTCATGGACGCCTTCTTCGCCGAGTTCCCCCCGGCCCAGGCCGAGGCCGTGCGCCGCGCGCTGCGCCTGGTCGCGGAGCGGGCCCGGTGACGCGCGTGAAGCGGCTGCTCAGAGGCGTCGCCTATCTCGTCCTGCCCGGTGAACTGGTGCTCCTGGTCTGCCTGATGGCGGGGCTCCGGCCGCCCGCGCCGGTACTGGCCGCCGCCGAGGCGGCCGTCCTGTTCCTGCTGCTGGCCGAGGCGGCCGTCTTCCTCCGGCTGTGGCGTGGGGAGGGGCTGACACCGCGCGAGGCCGTACGGGAGCTGGTGCCGGAGCCCGTGCTCCGGCTGGCCGGGCACGAGCTGCGGCTCATGTGGAGCCTGCTGCTCTGGGCGGCCCGGCGGCGCAGCGGCGTCGGGCCGGGCGACCGGGTCTTCGGGCACGCCCGGGACCAGGCCGCGCTCCTCTTCGGCTTCGGTTTCGTCTGCGTCGTCGAGGCCGTCGGGATGGCGTACCTGCTCAGCCCCTGGCCGGTGCTGCACGCCGTGGTGCTCGTCCTCGACGTCTACACCGTCCTCTTCGTCGTCGGTCTGCACGCGGCGTCCGTGACCCGGCCGCACACGCTGTCCGGGGACACACTGCGGCTGCGCCAGGCCGCCCACGTGGATGTGCGGATCCCGCTGGAGCGGATCGCCTCCGCCTCCTACGAGCTGGTGTTCACGCACGACAAGAAGGAGGAAGGCGTGCTCAACCTGCCCGTCGGTGCGCAGACGTCGCTCACCCTCACGCTGTCGGACCCCGTCGAGTCGGTGGGGCTGCTGGGCAGGACGCGCCAGGTGCACACCGTGCGCTGCCACGCCGACGACGCCCGCGACCTGCTGCGGGCGGTCACGCGGGCGCGAACCGCACTTGCGCCGCCCCCGGGTCGGCCAGCGTGAGCCGCACCCGCAGCGCCTCGCCCAGCGGGAGCTCCGCCCCGTCGCCGTCGACCGGGGCGACGACCGCCGGATCGTCCAACTGGACGGTACCGAGATCCGGTTCACGCTCCCGCACATCCACCACGAACCCGTCGAAGACATCGCCGATCCGGCCCGTCAGCAGGGCCGCCTCGACGGTGTCGACGCTCTGGCGCTCGACGGTGTTCGCGCGCCGCGTCCCCTCCGCCATCTCCCGCGGGACGACGTCCAGGGACTCCCGTACCCACTCCGGGGGCTCCCGGCCCTCGGACGCGGCCAGGCACAACTCGCCGGTGTACCGGTCGACGAGCCTGCGCAGCGGGGCGGTGCAGTGCGTGTACACGTCCGCGACGGCCGCGTGCACCGAGGGGTCGGGCAGCCGTCCGCCGCTGAACGCGCTGTAGCCGGCGCCGCGCAGCAGCGTCGTGCACTCCTGGAGGAACGCGGCGTGCCGGCGGTTCGACGGGTCGAGCGACCGTACGACCTGCGCGTACGGGACATGGTGCGGCCAGGGGACGCGCAGCGCCCGCGCGGTCCTGCGCAGCCGGGCGACGGCTCCGTCCGGCGCCGTCGGCAGGGTCCGCAGGATGCCGGTCCCGGCGGTGACCATCAGCCCGGCCGCGGCCATGCCGGTCAGCAGCGAGATCTGGGCGTTCCAGCGCTCCACGGGGTACGGGGCGCGGAACTCCAGTGCGTACGAGTGGTCCTGGGTGACGATCTCCTGCTCGGGCAGGTTGAGCGAGATGCCGCCCCGCTCCACTTCCAGCTGCTCGCGCAGCAGCCCGATCTCCTTGAGCAGGGCCACCGGCTCCTCCGCCGCGCCCGTGTCGATCTGCCGCTGCACCTCCGCGTAGTCCAGTTTGGCCCGGCTGCGGACCAGGGCCCGCCGTACGTCGGTGGCGACGGTCCGGCCGTCCGCGTCCAGGTCGAGGGTCCACAGCAGGGCGGGCGCGGTCCCGCCGGGCAGCAGACTGGCCGCGCCCTCGGAGAGCACCGGGGGGTGCAACGGGACCTTCTCGTCGGGGAAGTACAGCGTCTGCGTCCGCCGGTGCGCCTCGGCGTCGAGCGCGCCGCCGGGCGGCACGAACGCGGCCATGTCGGCGATGGCGTACCGCACCCGGTAGCCGCCGCCCGGCCGCCGTTCCAGATGCATCGCCTGGTCCAGGTCGGCGGACGCCGGCGGGTCGACGGTGAAGAAAGGGACATCCGTCGCGTCCCGTTCCGGCAGCCGCGGGTCCCGCGCCGTCCCCTCCGCCTCGACGAGCACCTCGACGGGGAACCCCGCGGGTACGCCGAGCCGTACCCGCAGCGCGCGCAGGCAGGCCAGCAGCGGGGCGTCGGCCGCGCAGGTCACGTGCATACGACGGCGTGGCATGTGCCGAGCGTATGGCGGGGGCGGCGGGGGTGCGACCGGGGCATGGGCGTACCCCCGGACGCACCCCCGCGGCCCGGCCCGCAGTTCGGCCCCGTGCCCGGGCCCGGCCGGGCTGGGACGGGCCCCGGGCACGGTCCCCGCCCGCGCCCGGGCGGCCGCCGGACGACGGCGCTCCACGACGACCGCCGGTGAACGCAGGCGCTCCGCGCACGACCACCGGTGAAGGAAGGTGAAGGAAGGTGAAGGAAGGGGCTCCGCGACGGCGGGCGTGGCGGCGGAGTCCGCTGTTTCGCTCCGGTCGGCGGCGGGCTGCCGACGGCCGGCGCGGTGTGCCGTCGCGGCCGACTACCCTGGCGAGGGGCCGCACCCCCGTGTCCGTACGTCGCAGAGGAGAAACGCCGTGCTCGTGCTGTTGCCGCCGTCCGAGGGCAAAGCCGCTTCGGGACGGGGGGCGCCGCTCAAGCCGGAGGCCCTGTCGCTGCCCGCCCTGACCACGGCGCGCACACAGGTGCTCGACGAACTCGTGGAACTGTGCCTGGCGGACGAGGAGAAGGCCCGCGATGTACTCGGGCTGAGCGAGGGGCTGCGGGACGAGGTCGCGAAGAACGCCGGGCTGCGCACGGCCGGGGCGCGCCCGGCCGGCGAGATCTACACGGGCGTGCTGTACGACGCGCTCGGACTGGCCACACTCGACGCCGCCGCGCGCCGGCGGGCCCGGAAGTCGCTGCTGGTGTTCTCCGGGCTGTGGGGTGCGGTCCGCGTCGACGACCGGATCCCCTCGTACCGCTGCTCGATGGGCGTGAAGCTGCCCGGTCTCGGGGCGCTGGGCGCGCACTGGCGGGCGCCGATGGCGACCGCGCTGCCCGAGGCCGCCGGGGACGGGCTGGTCCTGGACCTCCGCTCGTCGGCGTACGCGGCGGCGTGGCGGCCGAAGGGCGAGATCGCGGGCCGTACGGCCACCGTGCGGGTGCTGCACTCGCAGATCGTCGACGGCGTCGAGAAGCGCTCCGTGGTCTCCCACTTCAACAAGGCGACCAAGGGCCGTATCGTGCGCGGTCTGCTGGAGGCCGGCGCCGCACCGAAGGACCCGGCCGATCTGGTGGGGGCGCTGCGTGACCTCGGATACACGGTCGAGGCCGAGGCGCCGGACCGGCCGGGGAAGGCGTGGGCGCTCGACGTGGTGGTGACGGAGATCCACTGACCTTCCGCCCGTGACGCGCCCGCCGGGTCCGTCGCGCCGGTCGGCGTGCGTCGCCGGCGGCCCTGCGCATGCACCGACCCCATTGCACTGCACACGGTGCAGCGTGCGTTACGCAGAGAGTCCGCCGAGGGGCGGGTGCCGGCATGCTCTCCGTGCTCGGCCCGGCCCTGTCGTCCCCGTCGCCGTGCCGGACGACGCCGTCGGCGCCGGACCTGCCTCGCCTATGGTCACGCCGGCCGTGCAGGGTGTGCCCCGTGCCGGACGACGCCGTCGGCGCCGGACCCTCGCGTACGGTCGCGCCGGCCGTGCGGGGCGTGCGGCATTTCACGCAGCGCGGGCCTTCGCGGCGGTTCCAGGCCCTGTGGGCGGCGTTGGCCGTCCGCCATCGCCGGACGGGCTGGGGCGTCGTGCCCTGCCCGAGCGGCGGGCGCGGCGGTCGGGGCCGCTCCGGGGCTCGTGTGCGTGAGCGCGGGATCCACCGCGCCCTGACGCGACCGTGAGCGTGGCGGGCCCGCGCCATGAATCACGCCCGTGCCCCGATCACGCCCCCGCACCCCCGGCACGTTCCCGGCCCCGGGCCCGTCCCGGTGGGAAGGCCCGGGGTCCACGCCCGTGCAGCGCACGATCAGCGCGGCCGGGCAGGGTCAGCGCAGGTGGCCCGTGTCGTTCAGCAGTCGCAGCGAGGCGTTGCCGTCCGCGTAGTACGCCACCGCCGACACCGACGCCGCCGAGAGCTCCATGCGGAACAGGGACTCCGGGGGCGCGCCGACGGCCAGGCGCACCAGGGTCTTGATCGGCGTCACGTGGGTGACCACGAGGACCGTACGCCCCCGGTACTCCCGCACCAGCCGGTCCCGCGTCGCCGCGACCCGCCGCGACACCGTCGCGAAGCTCTCGCCGCCGCCCGTGGGCTCCGCCTTCGGGGACGCGAGCCAGGCGTCGAGGTCGTCGCCGTACCGCTCCCGGACCTCGGCGAAGGTCAGGCCCTCCCACGCACCGAAGTCCGTCTCGCGCAGCCCGTCGTCGATCCGCACGTCGAGCCCGAGGCGGGTCGCGACGGCTTCCGCGGTCTGCCGGCAGCGCTTGAGCGGCGAGGAGACGATCGCCTGGATCGTGCCGCGCTCGGCCAGCGCCGCCGCCACGGCCTGGGCCTGGCGACGGCCGACCGCGGACAGCTCGTGGTCGCCGCTGCCGGAGAACCGCTTCTCCGGGGTCAGCGCGGTCTCTCCGTGCCGCAGCAGGACGAACGTCGCCGGCGGCCCGAGGTCCGGGCTCCAGCCGGCACCCTCCACTTCGGTGCTCTCGGGCAGCGTCGCCTGCGCGGCCACCGCGCGCGCCGGGGCACCGGACCCGCCCGTATCGGACACGCCCGCGTTCCCCGTACGGGAGGCGAGTGCCGCCCGTGCCTTCGCCGCGCCCGCCGCCGCGTCGCCGACGACCCGGGCCGCCCGCACATCCTCGTCGGAGGACGACAGCGCCGCCGAGGACGCCGACGGCTCCCACTGCTCGCCACGGCGCCCCGCGTCCATGGCCTCATTGGCCAGCCGGTCCGCGTGCTTGTTGCGCTCGCGCGGGATCCACTCGTACGTGACCCGTCCCGACGGAAGGATCCCCGCGGCCTCGGCCGCGAGCGGCTTCATGTCCGGGTGCTTGATCTTCCAGCGGCCCGACATCTGCTCCACGACGAGCTTGGAGTCCATGCGGGCGTGCACCCGGGCGTCGGGATCGAGTTCCCTCGCCGCCTTCAGACCGGCGATGAGGCCCCGGTACTCGGCGACGTTGTTCGTGGCGACACCGATGTACTCGGCCCGCTCCACCAGCGGTTCCCCGCTCGCCGCGTCGCGGACGACGGCCCCGTACCCCGCCGGTCCCGGGTTGCCCCGGGAACCCCCGTCGGCCTCGACGACCAGCTCGCGCATCAGAGACCGGACTCCGACGTGCGGACCAGGATGCGGCGGCAGTTCTCGCAGCGCAGGACCGCGTCGGGGGCGGCGGCGCGGACCTCGTTCAGCTCGGTGATGTTGAGCTCGATGTGGCAGCCCTCGCAGCGGCGCTGGTACAGCCGGGCCGCGCCCACCCCGCCCTGCTGCTCGCGGAGCTTCTCGTAGAGCTTCATCAGGTCGGCGGGCACCGAGCCGGCGACGACCTCGCGCTCCTTGCCGACCGACGCGGACTCGCCGTCGAGTTGCTCGAACGCGGCGTCCCGGCGGGCCGTGGCGTCGTCGACCTTCGCCTGGACGGAGGAGACGCGCTCGGTCAGTTCGGCGACGCGCTCCTGCGCGGACTCACGGCGCTCCATGACCTCGAGGACGACGTCCTCCAGGTCGCCCTGGCGCTTGGCGAGCGAGGCGATCTCCTTCTGGAGGTTCTCGAGGTCCTTGGGAGAGGTGATCGCGCCGGAGTCGAGACGCTGCTGGTCCCGCACGGAGCGCTGGCGGACCTGGTCGACGTCCTGCTCGGCCTTGGTCTGCTCGCGGGCGCAGTCGCTCTCCTCCGTCTGCGCGGCGACGAGCAGGTCGCGCAGCTGCGAGAGGTCCTTGTTCAGGGACTCCAGTTCGACGTGCTCTGGCAGGGACCTGCGCTTGTGCGCGATCTGCGACAAACGCACGTCCAGGGCCTGGACGTCGAGGAGTCGGATCTGGTCGGCGGGCGCGGCGTTCAGTTGGGGGCTCCAGAGGTGTGGTGGGAGGACCAGGGGTCGGTGACCGTCTTGGAGACATGGACCCGCAGGTTCCAGCCGTGGCGGTCGGAGATCTCGTCGAGCTGGGCGGCGGCCTGTTCGCACCAGGGCCACTCGGTGGCCCAGTGGGCGGCGTCGACCAGTCCGACCGGCGCCTGCTGAACGGCCTCGGACACGGGGTGGTGCCGCAGGTCGGCAGTGAGGAACGCGTCGACGCCGGCGGCCCGGGCGGCCTCGAAGAGGCTGTCGCCGGAGCCGCCGCTGACGGCGACGCGGCGGACGGTCGCGTTCGGGTCTCCCGCGACGCGGATGCCCTGGGCGGTGGCGGGGAGCCGCGCGGCGGCGCGGGCCGCGAACTCGCGCAGCGTCTCGGGGCGGTCGAGTTCGCAGATCCGGCCCAGGCCGTTCTCGGGCACGAGGGGACCGGTGACGCGGAGGTCGAGAGCGCCGGCGAGGGCGTCGGAGACGCCGGGGTCGGCGGTGTCGGCGTTGGTGTGCGCGACGTGCAGGGCGATGTCCTGCTTGATGAGGGTGTGGACGACCCGTCCCTTGAAGTGGGAGGCCGCGACGGTCGTGGTGCCGCGCAGATAGAGCGGGTGATGGGTGACGACCAGGTCGGCGCCGAGTGCGACGGCCTCCTCGGCGATCTCCAGAACGGGATCGACGGCGAAGAGGACGCGGGTGATCTCGGCGTCGGGCTCACCGCAGACCGTGCCGACGGCGTCCCATTCCTCTGCCCGCTCGGGAGGCCAGAGGGCGTCGAGCTCGGCGATGACTTCAGACAGACGGGGCACGGAGGCAAGGCTACCTGCCCGCCGTGTCCCGCCGTCCGGCGCCGGGTGCTCGGGGACCCGCACGACCTGGTGGCCCCCGACGCACACGACCGGGTGGCTTCCGACGTGGGAGAGGGCCTCCCGGGGCGGCGGGCGCACGAGCGGTCCGCGGCGGTCCGGCTCAGGCGCCTCGCCTCGGTCCTCGCAACCTGGAGCACAACAGCCGCCCCTCCCTCAGGAAAATCCGGATTCGGCCATCCTTATGTGTGAAGTGAACCGGCTCGCGGTGTTCGGCTGGAAGTGCGAAAACTAGCTTCAGTGGCCGGAGGTGACCATCCGATGACAGCGTGTGCCATCGAGGAAGCCGCGGAGCACGAGGCCGTGAGGCCCGCACCGCGGGCGGCGCTCACGGTCGGCGCGGGCGGCAGTTACGCGGCGCGCCTCGCGGGGCGCGGAGACGCCCTGTTCGCCGAGCGCTGGACGCTCGACGGTCCGGAGCCGTACGCGGTGCCGCTGCCGCTCGGCCAGCCCGAGGAGGCCGACACGGAGGTGGCCCCGCTCGCCGACGGTCGGGTGCTGGTCCACCGGCGGGTGGCGGGGCTCCGCTCGTTCTCCCTGCTCTACCCGGCGGGGCCGGGCACGGGTGAACTTCCACTGGGCTCCGTGGAGTCGGCGGAGCTTCGGCTGCTTCCGCCATCGCCGGACGGTACCCGCGCCTATGCGCTTGCGCCGGGCGAGAGCTCGACGGCCGTGTGGCTGGTGGCGGGCGGGGCGTTCGGGCCCGAGCGGGTCGCGGAGGTGCCCGGCCGCTGCTCGGGCGGGGTGTGGCTGGACCGCACGGGCCGGATACTGGCAGTGGACCGCGAGCGGGACGGGATCACCAAGGCGGTGGTCGTCGACCTGGAGCGGGGTGGCGAGGTGACGCCGCTGCTGCAGATCACGGAGGACAGCAACGACCGGTTGCTGCTCGCCGACACGGAGAGCGGTCTGCTGATGATCCGCTCGGACGCGGCGGGCCACGACCGGCTGGGGTGGGGTGTGCTCGGGAGCCTGCGGCCGGCTCGGTTCCCGGAGTGCCTGCGGCTGCCGGACGCGGCGGTGACGCCGTTCGCGATCCAGCCGGGCCGGGTCCTGATACCGGAGAGCTGCTCGGTGGCGCTGAGGATCGACGCGGCGGCGGGCACATGGGTGGGGGTCTGGCGGCCGGCCGGACGGCGCCTGCACCAACTCCCGCCACCGGAAGGATGGTTGGCCGGTTCCGGGCTGTGGAGCCGGGAGGGGGTGCTGCAACTGCCCTGCACGACGGAGGCGGTGACATGCGGGGTGGCGCGGCTGGAGCCTCCCCAGGACCCCCTTCCGCCCGCACCCGCCACGGAACCGGCACAACCGGAACGCGCAGGTGGGGAACCGTACGAGGGTACGGGAAGCCCGGCCCCGTGCAGACCCGTGCCGCTGCAGCAGGCGCCTCTCACAGGGCGCGCGGCACGTGGTTAGACTCTGCGGCCGGGGATACGCAGCCGCGCCGTGCGGATGCCGACGGTGACGGCTACCCCGGTGACACCACATCGGCGATGGAACAACGGGGTGAACTTCCCACATGTCTGAGGCCCGAACCGACACGACCCAGGCGCGTCCGCAGGGAGCGGACGCGAACCAGGCCGAGGCCGTCGGCTCCGGCAAGCACCGGGGCGGTGCCGCTGCTTCGGAGGACACGACGTCTCCGGCGCACGGCCGCCACCGCCGTCCGAGGAAGGGCGAGGCGGCATAGCAGCGCCGCGAGGCGCATGGGTGGGTGAGGGCCGCCGCGGAAGCCCGTGGCGGCCCTCACCCACGTCAACGGCCGCCTCCGTGGTTGCACGCGCGTCACCGGACGTCTCCACGACGGCTCGATCCCGGCCGCCTCCCGTGGGGACCCTCGCTCACACCGCCGACCGCCACCGGGGCCGCGTGCGGAGGCCGTGGGCTCCTCGGTGACCCGCACCGCCCGCACCGCCCGCACCGCCCGCACCGCCCGGTCCACCCGGTCCACCCGGGGCGTGCGGACGCGGGCCAGGCACCCCCGTGCCCCGGCGGTCAGCACCAGGACCGCGAGCAGCGCCGCGAGCGCCCCCGCTCACACGCCCGGCCGTCTCCACGACGACGATGACTCGGCCCCGTCCCCGGCCCTCGGCTCGGGAGCCGGTGGCGGCGCGCGGAACCGGGCGGTGCCGGGCAGCACCGGCGCACCGAGTGGCATCGGCCGGCACGGCCGGCGTCCCGGTACGCCGGCCGTGCCGGTGGTCGGAAGCCAGGGGGACTACGCCCGCTTCAGCGACAGCACCTCCGTCGCCGCGAAGGTCTCGTCCGGCGCCCGGTTCGCGTAGTACGGGCCGAGGGCGCCCGCCAACTCCTCGTACGAGAAGGCCTCCTTGGCCGAGTCGAACTGTGCCGCGACCCTCGGGCGGTCGAGGATCGCGACCATGCCCCCGTGGACGACGAGGAGCTGTCCTGTGATGCGGGACGCGGCAGGGGCGGCGAGGTAGCCGACGAGCGGGGCGACGTGTTCCGGGGCGAGCGGATCGAGTTCGCCGGGGGCCGGTTCGCCGAATCCCGCGAAGACGTCCTCGGTCATGCGCGTACGGGCCCGGGGGCAGATCGCGTTCACCGTGACGCCGTACTTCCGCAGGGCCGACGCCGTCGAGGTGGTCAGGCCGACGATGCCGCCCTTGGCGGCCGCGTAGTTGGGCTGGCCCGCCGAGCCCGCGAGGAACGCCTCCGAGGAGGTGTTGACGACCCGGCCGTAGACCGGGCCGCCCGACGCCTTGGACCGTTCGCGCCAGTGGGCCGAGGCGAAGTGGGTGGTGTTGAAGTGGCCCTTGAGGTGGACCCGGATCACCGAGTCCCACTCGTCCTCGCTCATCGAGAAGACCATCCGGTCCCGCAGGATGCCCGCGTTGTTCACGAGGATGTCGAGCTTGCCGTACATGCCGGTGGCAAGAGCGACGAGGGCCCCGGCCGCCTCGAAGTCCGAGACGTCGCCGGTGTGGGCGACCGCCCGGCCGCCCGCCGCCCGTATCTCCTCAGCGACCCGCTCGGCGGGCGCCGTGGACGCCTCGCCCGAGCCGTCGCGGCCCGGCTGCCCGTAGTCGTTGACGACGACCGCCGCGCCCAGCCGTGCGAGTTCGAGCGCCTCGGCCCGGCCGAGGCCGCGGCCGGCGCCCGTGACGATCGCGGACAGGCCCTGGAGTGGGAGTGACATAGCGGTCGCCCCCTCAGATCTCGATACAGGTGCGCAGCGCCTCGCCCGTACGCATCTGGGTCAGGGCCTCGTTGATCTCCGCGAGCTGGACCCGGTGGGTGATGAGCGATTCCAGGTCGATCCGGCCGGCTCGCCAGAGCGCGATGGCCCGTTCGTAGGAGCGGAGCACATCGCCGCCCCCGTACATCGAGGGCAGGATCCGCTTCTCGTCGAAGAACAGCTCGAACATGTTGAGCTGGAGGAAGTCGTCCATGGCTCCGGCCCCGACGATGCACAGGGTCCCGCCTCGCCGGGTCGTCTCGTACGCCGTCCTCGCGGTGGCGGACCTGCCGACGACCTCGAAGACGTAGTCGAAGCCCTCGCCGCCGGTGATCCGCTGCCTGGCGTCGCCGAGCTCGTCCGGCGCGACGGCCTCGGTGGCGCCGAAGGCCAGCGCCGCCTCGCGCCGTGAGGCCACCGGGTCGACGGCGACGATCTGCGCGGCGCCCTGCACCCGGGCGCCCTGGATGGTGGAGATGCCGACGCCTCCGCAGCCGATGACGGCGACCGACGAGCCGGCCTCCACCCTGGCGGTGTTGATGGCCGCGCCGAGCCCCGTGGTGACGCCGCAGCCGATGAGCGCCGCGATCTCGTACGGGACGTCGTCGGGAATCGGCACCGCGCAACCGGCGTCGACGACGACCTCCTCCACGAAGGTACCGGTACCGGCGAAGCCGAAGACATCGCCGCCGGGACGCCTGAAGTTGGGCGTGCCCGCGTTCATGAACCCGGCGAGGCAGAGCTGGGTCTGGCCTCGCCGGCAGGCCGGGCAGCTTCCGCAGGCGGGCAGCCAGCACATCAGCACCCGGTCGCCCTGCTTGACGGCGGTCACGCCGTCGCCGACGTCGAGCACCTCCCCGGCGCCCTCGTGGCCCGGGATGAACGGCGCCGGTTGCGGCAGCACCCCGTTCATCGCGGAGACGTCCGAATGGCACAGCCCGGTCGCTCTGACCCGGATCCTCACCTTGCCGGGGCCGAAGCCCACCGTCTCGACGTCGTCGAGGACGTCGAGCTTGTCCTGGCCGATCTCGTGCAGTACGGCAGCGCGCATGTGCGCCCCCTTCGGAAGTCGGGCTTCGGGTTCGGGCTTCGCTGTTCACGGGGCCGGGGCAAGGAGCGCCGGGGCAAGGAGCGCCGGGGCAAGGAGCGCCGGGGCAAGGAGCGCCGGGGCAAGGAGGGCCGGGACCGGCGGATGGAAGGCCGGTTCACTGTCAGGTGTGGTCGACGACGGTGTCCGCGAGCACGGATGCGTCGTCCCGCTCCACGGCCGTCACCGTCGCCTGTACGCGCCCGTCCCCCGCCCACATGCGGATGCGCAGGTTCTCCCCGGGGAACACCACTCCGGCGAAACGGGTGCCGTACGAGCGGACCCGGGTGACGTCCCCGCCGAGGAGCGTGTCGACGATCGCCTTGAGCGTCATTCCGTATGTGCACAGACCGTGCAGGATGGGCCGGTCGAAGCCCGCGAGCTTCGCGAACTCCGGGTCGGCGTGGAGCGGGTTCCAGTCGCCGGAGAGCCGGTAGAGCAGCGCCTGGCCCTCGCCGACGGCCCGTTCGACGGTCCGGTCCGGTTCGCGGTCCGGTTGCCCGGTGCCGACGGACGGGCCGCGCTCGCCGCCGAAGCCGCCCTCTCCCCGGACGAAGATCTGCGCGTCGCTCGTCCACAGGGGCCCGTCCGCGTCGGCCGCCTCGGTGCGCAGCACCAGGACCGCGGCCTTCCCCTTGTCGTAGACGGCGGCGACGCGGGAGGTGCTGGTGGCCCGGCCCTTGACCGGGATCGGGCGGTGGAGCGCGACCGACTGGCCGCCGTGCAGCACGGCGGTGAGGTCGATGTCGATGCCGGGGGCGGAGAGCCCGCCGACCACGCTCATACCCGCTCCCGCGACGGTGGCGAAGCTGGGCAGCACGTGCAGCCGGGACTCGAGGGTGTAGCGCAGTTCGTCGGGATCGGTGGCGGGTACGCCGGCGCCTAGCCCGAGGTGGTAGAGCTGGATGTCCTTGTGGTCCCAGCTGATCTCGGCGCTGCGGGGCTCCGCGGCGATCGCCTTGGCGGCATCGATGGGCATGGGGATGCTGCTCCTTGGTTCCTTGGCTCCCGGAGGAGGGGAAGACCTCGGTGCGACCGTCCGCACCGTCGGCCACACCGAGGCCGTACGGGGCCGGCCGCTCCACGAGGCCGCTCCAGGGCGTGTTGCGAAAGTCCCTCCTGGCCCGCGACGCCTGGCACGCAGCTTCGCCGCGTTGTCGGAGTCGTCCAAGTACGTCCGGTACGAGGATGATCCTCCACCTTGCGATCTTCCCCTCGGCCCGGAGGGCCTGGGGAGACCCCACCCCCTCGACCGGAGGGCCGGACCAGACCCCACCCCCTCGACCGGAGGGCCGGACCAGACCCCACCCCCTCGACCGGAGGGCCGGAGGAGACCCCATGCACCAGACGCCGCAGGCCCCGCCCTACGGGCGGACGGAGCTACTTTCGCAACACGCCCTAGAACGCGTTCTAGGCCGGTTGGCCCCTATGTATAACGCACGCCCCATCACTTGTGAAGGCTGCTGACGCTACGTCAGATCGGTGTGTCCGGCCGCTCGCAGGAGCCTTCGGGCGTTCGCCAGGAGACCCCGGGCCGCCACTCCGGGGCACCCGCGGGGACCTCCGGGGTTCGGTCCGAACGGGGCCCGCCCCCACATCCACCTGAACCCGGGTACCCACACCCGGCGCCCGACGGGCACTTCGGCCATATCATGATGCGATGGACGAAATGCCCCACGATCGACGGTCCGGCAAGTCCGTCAGAGTTCTGCTCGCGGAGGACCAGGGGATGAGCGGCGGCCTCGCGCTGCTGCTCGGAATGGAAGCGGACATCGAGGTCGTCGCGCAGGTGGCCGCGGGCGACGCCGTCGTCGACTCGGCGCTCGTCACCCGGCCCGACGTGGCGCTGCTGGACGTCGAACTGCCCGGCCTCGGCGGGCTGGACGCGGCGGCGCTCCTCCGGGACGAGGTTCCGGGCTGCCGGGTGCTGATACTGACGACGTTCGCGCGCCCCGGCGCACTACGGCGGGCGATGGCGGCGGGGGCGGCGGGATTCCTCGTCAAGGACGGACCGGTGGAGGAACTGGCGGACGCGATCCGCCGGGTGCTGCGCGGGGAGACGGTCGTCGATCCGGCCCTCGCGGCGGCAGCGGGCGCGGAGCCGGGTCCGCAACCCCCGCGGGAGAGGGATGTGCGCGGCTGCCCCTGAGGGGGCGACCGCGCGAAGCCCGAACCGGCACGAACCGGCAGGGGAGCCGTGTGGGCGCCCGTCCTCGCACCGGTGCGGCTTGTGTGTGGGAGGGACACGTCCCGCCGTCGCAGCCCGCTCCCGCGTGCGCCCCTCTGCCCCCGTACTCCCGAGCGCGCATGCGCCCCCGCGCCGGCCCGCGTCCCCGCACCGCCCCGTGTTCAGGCCTGACGCTCACGGTCCTTCGGCAGCCACAGCAGCATCATCAGCACTCCGCCCAGCAGGATGCCGGTCCCGGTCCGGAAGGCCAGCGCGTACCCGGCCGTCAGCGCCTCGGGGGTCATCGAGCCGCCCGTACGGGCCGCCGCCACCGTCGCGAGGACGGCGAGGCCGAACGCCCCGCCCATCACCCGTGAGGTGTTGACCAGGCCGGAGACGAGACCCGCGTCGCCGGACGCGGCGCCCGAGGTGGCCAGGGAGGCGAGCGGTGTGCCCGCCAGACCCCCGCCGGCCATCATCACCATGCCCGGAAGCATGATCGCCGTCAGGTACGAGCCGTGCGCATCCATCGTGGACTGCCATCCGAAGCCGGCCGCGGACACCAGCACCCCCAGCACGGCGACACGGCGCGCACCGGCGACGCGCATCAGCCGCGGGGCGAGCTTGGAGCCGAGGACGACCGCGAGCGAACTGGGCATGAGGGCGAGTCCGGCGGCCAGCGGGCTGTAGTGCAGTACGTTCTGGGCGTAGAGCGTCATGAAGTACCACATGCAGAACATCGCCGCGCCACAGCTGAACATCGCGGCGTTCGCCGCCGACACCGCCCGCAGCCGGAACAGGTTCAGCGGCATCAGGGGCGTCCTCGCGCGGGCCTCGACCGCGACGAAGGCGGCGAGCAGCGCCGGTCCGGCGAGCAACGGCAGCAGGGTCGTGGGAGCGGTCCAGCCGTCCTGCTCGGTCTGCACGACGCCGTAGGCGAGCGTCGCGAGTCCCGCGGTGACGAGAACGGCGCCCGGCAGGTCCAGCCGGCGACGCTCCCCCGCGCGGGACTCGGTGAGCCACCATGCGCCGAGGACGACGACGGCCGCGCCCACGGGAACGTTGATCAGCAGGGTCCAGCGCCAGGAGAGGGTCTCGGTGAGGACCCCGCCGACGAGTCCGCCCGCCGCCCCGCCGCCCGCGCCGACGGCGGTCCAGGTGGCGATGGCACGGGCCCGTGCGGGGCCCTCCGGCACGGCCGAGGTGAGCAGCGTCAGTGTCGAGGGGGCGAGGACGGCCGCGCCCAGACCCTGCCCGGCGCGCGCGGCGAGCAGGTGCCAGCCCTCCTGCGCGAGCCCGCCCGCCAGCGACGCGACGGTGAACACCCCCAGCCCCACCAGGAACATCCGCTTGCGGCCGTAGAGGTCCCCGGCGCGTCCGCCGAGCAGCATGAACCCGGCGAGGACGATCGAGTACGCGTTGACGACCCACTGCAGCCCCGCGCTGCTCAGCCCCAGGTCGCTTCGCATCGACGGCAGCGCAGTGTTGACGACGGACACATCCAGCACGACGAGGAACTGCCCGGCGCAGGCCGCCGGCACCACAGCCCACATCCGCTGCTCGGTACGGTCGGTGCTCCCCGCGACCGCTACGGCGGGGCCTGAGGTGCCGGACGGGGCACGGTGGGTGTGGGTCATGAGCGTCATGCTCCCAGGCACCTGTTCATCCGTACATCCTGCATTGCGACGTACGAGACCGGGACTCCGGTCCTGGACTCGGCCCCCACCGGGCCGCGCCGCCCCGGCGGGCCGAGGCGGGGCTCTCAGGAGAGGCGGGCCAGGTCGGCGCCCCTTGCCGGGAGCGGGGGCCTGCACGGGAACGGGCTGGTTCCAGTTGTGGAGCGGCTGCTGGCCCAGCCGGCGCGTCCGTGAGTCCGCTGCTGCCCCGGCGTGCCGTACCGGAGTGCGTGCTGCGCCCGGGGCGTGACCCGGCACAGCGCACGGCCACTCCCCGGACCGGTTCGTCGAGATCGGATCGCTCACGAGGGCGGCCCCCGGAGGACCGGCGGGCCGTGGCGGAGAGCGGTGACTCAGTCGGCCACCGCCTCCAGGAAGTACTCGCGGGTTCCGAGATCGAACTCGATGCCCGTGAGCGGGCCGAGGACAGCCGTGTGGCGCTCTTCCAGGCGGTACACGTCGACGAGCCGGTCGGTCGGGACCCCTATCAGGTCGGCCAGGACACGCACGTCCAGGTCCGAGACGTCCGTCTCGCCATCGGGGAAGTCGGAATCGATCCGGTACGAAGTGATCAGACAACTCACGGCGTCACCTTACGAGACGGGTCGGCGGGCTGGTCTGTTCGCCGGTCTGCCCAACGAACTCTGCTGCTTCCCCCGCTTGTTGTACTTCTCCACCGCGCCGTGCCGGGAGTCCCACTCGTCGAGGTCCCCCTTCGGGTCCTTCCAGCGCTTGCGCAGACCGCCGCCGCCCCGGACGGGAGTCTTCGGCTCGGCCTTGCTCGCGTTCGGGAGGCTTTGAGGGTGTCCGGAGCCTCGACCGGCCCGGTGGTGACCTTCTGTGTGGCGGAGCTTCTGGCCTGAGCCTCGCGGAGTACCGCACCCAAGCCGTCGCCGAACCAGCCTGCACCGTCGCCGACGGTGCAGGCGCCGCCCGACGGTGAGCCCGGTGCGACGGTGAGCCCGGTGCGACGGTGAGCCCGGTGCGGCGGTGAGCCCGGTGCGGCGGCGATGGCCGCGACGGCCTCGCCCTGCTGAACCACCAGCCCCACAGCGGCGTCAAGATGTGGACCTGGACCACCCGGCCCGACGCTATGTTCAACCCCGGCAAGGCGGGCTGGACCGCAGCCGCCACCAGCCGACTCTACGCCTCCACCACGCCGTTCAGCACCTGGAACTGACAGCGGCCGCCCGCGGGGGAGCGCCGGCAGCGACCGCTGCCGGCGCTCCCCCGCGACCAGTGCCCGGCACCTGCCCCCGCCCCTCACCCCTTCCGCAGCACCGTCACCACCGCCGCGCCGCCCAGGCCGATATTGTGGGCGAGCCCCGTGCGCGCTCCGGAGACCTGGCGCGGGCCGGCCTCGGCGCGCAGCTGCCAGGTCAGTTCCGCGGCCTGGGCGAGGCCGGTGGCGCCCAGGGGGTGGCCCTTGGAGATGAGGCCGCCCGAGGGGTTGACCACCCACCGTCCGCCGTACGTCGTCGCCCCGGACTCGACGAGCTTGCCGGACTCGCCGCATGGGCACATGCCGAGCGCCTCGTACGTGAGCAGCTCGTTGATCGAGAAGCAGTCGTGCAGCTCGATGACGTCGATGTCCTCGATGCCGAGTCCGGACGCCTGGAAAGCCCCCCGGGCCGCGGCCCGGGACACGGGCGTGCCCACGACGTCGACGCAGGAGCCCGAGGAGAAGGAGTCGGCGGTGTCGGTGGCCATCGCCTGCCCGGCGATCTCGACGGCCTTGTCGTGGAGGCCGTGTTCGACGAGGAACCGTTCGGACACGACGACGGCCGCGGCGGCCCCGTCGGAGGTGGGCGAGCACTGGAGGCGGGTGAGCGGGGGGTGGACCGGCTTGTCGGCGAGGATCTCGTCCACCTCGTACACCGTGCGGAACTGGGCGTACGGGTTGGCGGCGGAGTGCCGGTGGTTCTTGGCGGCGACGGCGGCGAGCTGCCGCTCGGTGGTGCCGTGGCGTTCCATGTGCTCGCGGGCCGCGTTGCCGAAGATCTGGGCGGTGGGCGGGGTCCGCTCGAAGCCGTGGGCGGCGGCCATGATCCCGTAGTGGCGGGCCACGGGCGAGGCGGCGAAGTCCCCACCGTCCGCTCCGCCGCCGAGCGCTCCCTTCTTCATCTGCTCGAAGCCCAGCGCCAGTACGCAGTCGCTGAGCCCGCCCTCGACGAACTGCCGCGCCATCATGAGCGCCGTGGAGCCGGTGGCGCAGTTGTTGTTGACGTTGTAGACGGGGACTCCGCTGAGGCCGAGTTCGTACACCGCACGCTGCCCGGCCGTGGACGGCTGGAAGCAGTAGCCGACCGGGACCTGCTGGACGAGCCCGTACGGGATGCCGGCGTCGGCGAGGGCCGCGGTACCGGCCTCCTTCGCCATGTCCGGGTATCGCCAGTCCCTCGACTCGGGCTTCTCGAACTTCGTCATACCGACGCCGACGATGTAGCTCTTCACCGGAAGGACTCCTTCGGTCTCGGGGCGGTCAGTCGTGACCCAGCGGCGCACGGAGTCCGTGAGGGCGCGCTGTGTCGTGAGTGATCGCGATGCTTCCGCTCCCCATGGAGCCGGAGAGTAGAACACGTTTCAATCTGACGGAAGGTCAGATGCGTGGTGGAATCGGCGTACGGCCGGAAAGGCGTGCCTGTCCTGTAGCTCTGAACCCTGCAAAGGTCAGCTTGACTCTGCATCCAATCTCGCAGTGGTCAGAGTGACCTTGCATCGGGGGACGCGTTAACCGGTCGTGGTACATGCGTTAGAGGTGCTGCCGGGAGGGATCACCCGGCCACCGGTGGAGGGGTTCGAGGTCGCGTACGCCGACCGAGACGGGTCCGAGTTCCGCCTGCCGCTGGCGAATGCCTGGGCAGTGAGGTTCGAGGACGTCGCTCCGGTACGCGCGTTCCAGTCGTACCAGGGGCAGCGGCATCTGCCAGGTCTGTGGTGGTCGGCGACGGTCGGCGGCCATATCGGCTACGAGTCCTGGCTGGAGCGCGATCACGTGATGCTGCTGGACTTCGACCCGTCTGTGGTGGGGATCTCGTCGCAGCCGTTCTGGCTGTTCTGGCGGTCGGATGCAGGCAAGGGCGTCTCGCACGCGCCGGACTACTTCGCCCGCCGGGAGGACGGCACGGCGGTCGTGGTCGACTGCCGTCCGGCGGACCGCCGCAAGCCGAGGGACATGGCGAAGTTCGAGGCCACGCAGACAGCTTGTGCTCAGGTGGGGTGGGAGTTCTCCCTGGTGGGGGCGCCGGACGCAATCGTGGTACGCAATGTGCGTTGGCTGGCCGGCTACCGGCACCCGCGGCACCGGCTGGAGTCAGTCGCCTCGGAGTTGCTGGTCGCGTTCGCCGAGCCGCGGCCGTTGATGAGCGGGGCCGCCTCGGTGGGGGATGAGATCGCGGTGCTACCGGTGCTGTTCCACCTGCTGTGGACTCACGAGCTGGCCGTGGACGTGTCCGTTCCGCTGCACACTGAAGCTGCGGTGTCCGTGGGGGTGGCCGGTGGCTGCTGAGCGCGGGGCGGTGCTTCGCCCCGGTGACTGGATCACCTACGACGACGGGGACCACCTGGTGGTGGCGCTCGCCGGGACGTCGGTGCGGCTGCGGTCTCAGTCCGGGACGGAGTCGGTGGTGCTGGCCTCGCACCTGATGGCGGCGCCGGACTTCGCCGTCACGGGCACGGAGCCCCTGCCCGCGCTGGAGCCGTCCGGGCTGCTGGCGACGTTACCGAAGCCGGTGCTGACGGCGGCGAAGGAGTGGGAGAGCCATGTCCTGGAGGTCAACAGGGGGCTGCCCTCCAGCGCCAAGCCGGGCGCTTCTCCACGGCCTGAATACGACCCGGCGGAACATCCGCTGGTCGAGCGGGCCCAGGCGAAGGCTGACGAGCTGGGAGTGGGCCTGCGAACGGTGAACGAGAAGCGGGCCCGTTATGCCCGGCAGGGGCTCTGGGGGCTGGTCGATCAGCGTCTGGTGCGGACATCGGAACCGACCGGGCGGGCGGATGCCCGCTTGGTGGCGGCGATCCGTGAGGTCCTCGACGCGGAGACGCACACGTCGACGGGGACCCGCTCGCGCCTGATCCGCAGGGTGATCAAAGCAGTGGAAATGACCCATGGTGAGGGGGTGGTGCCGCTGCCGAGCAAGAACACCTTCTACAAGCTGATCGACGCGCTCTCAGCCGGGCGGCACACCTTCGGTTCGGCGGTCACGCGGCGCCAGGCGGCGAACCGGCCGCAAGGGCCGTTCACGCCGACGTTCGCGGACCGGCCCGGGGAACAAGTACAGATCGACTCCACCCCGCTGGATGTGATGGTGGTGCTCGACTCCGGGGTGACGGCCCGCGCGGATCTGACGATCGCGGTCGACGTCGCCACCCGCACGGTTTGCGCCGCAGTGCTGCGGCCGGTGGGCACCAAGGCGGTGGACGCCTCGCTGCTGCTGGCCCGGATGCTGGTGCCCGAACCGATGCGGCCTGGCTGGTCCGAGTCGTTACGCATGGCGGCGTCTCGAATGCCTCACATGCGGCTGCTGGACGCGGACGCGCGGATGGAGCAGGCCGCGGCGAAACCGGTGATCGTGCCGGACACAGTCGTCATCGACGGCGGCAAGGTGTTCATCTCCGACACGTTCCTGCGCGCCTGCGAGAGGCTCGGCATCTCAGTCCAGCGAGCGCGTCCCCGCACGCCGACCGACAAGGCGATCGTGGAAGCCACGTTCTCCTCGATCAACACGCTGTTCACCCAACACCTGGCCGGCTACACCGGGCGGGATGTCTCCCGCCGCGGCGAACGAGTCGAGGACCGGGCCGTCTGGACGGTCCCGGAGCTTCAGGACCTGCTGGATGAGTGGCTGCTGGCCGGGTGGCAGGTGCGGCCGCACAGCACTCTGCGCGACCCGTTC
Organism: Streptomyces marianii; assembly: GCF_005795905.1. Classification (NCBI taxonomy): domain Bacteria; kingdom Bacillati; phylum Actinomycetota; class Actinomycetes; order Kitasatosporales; family Streptomycetaceae; genus Streptomyces; species Streptomyces marianii. Next base: position 6,105,916 of record NZ_VAWE01000001.1, on the reverse strand, counting down.
CGCCCGAAGAGGGCGATGTCGCCGAACGACAAGTACGCCTCGCTGGTGGCGGCCTGCGGCTATCTGCCGCTCGTGCTCCGCGGCGAGGACTACCTCGAACTGCTGCCGGTGGCCTGGCGGGCGATCAACGACTACGGCATCCAGATCAGCTACCGCACCTACGACTGCCCCGCCCTGGCGCCGCATCGACGCGAGCACTCCGGGATCACCGCCAAGCGCGGTCTGTGGGAAGTGCACTACGACCCCTACGACCTGTCCCAGGTGTTCGTCCGCACACCGGGCGGTTGGATCACCGCGCCCTGGACGCAGTGGCCCCTCGTGAACGCGCCGTTCGCGGACTTCACCTGGCAACACGCGCGCCGCCTAGCAGCCGAGGCCGGACTGGACGACACCAACGAAACGGCCGTCGCCCGCGTCCTGGACAGTTTGCTCACCCGCGCCGAGCACGGCCCTGACACCCGGTCGGCCAAAGTGGCCGCACGAACCCGCACCGCCCGCGCCGTCCCCGCGCCCGCAGCGGCGCCCGAGACCGAACGCCGCGCGGAGCCGGAGCCCGAGGTCCAGCCGCCCGCGGCGGCGGTGGAGTTCGGGATCTTCGACGCTCACGCAGAAGCCGAGAGGTGGCTATGAGCACGTCCTCCCCGTCCGCCCCGGAGGCGGCCCCGGCCTCACAGGTTCCGCCGGACAACCCGCTGACTACCAAGGAGGGATGGCGTCACTTCGTCGGCCACGAGCCAGTCCCGCCCCGGCTGCTGACAGCCGGTGAACGGGCAGCGCTGGGTCCGCGGGAAGGGATGCGTGAGGACGAACGGCGCCGCGAGTATCACGCCGATCTGCCGATGGTGAACACCCCGGTCATCCGCAAGGTCACCGCCACCTCCCGGTTACTGATCCAGCTCAACCGCAACCAGATCTCCGCCCGCCGCGGCGTGATCCTCTCCGGCGCCTCCGGCCGGGACGAATCCTGTCCTGCCCGCCCTACACCCGAGATCGAGTGAACGACCCGATCAGTCATTGAACTCTTCTCGGTAACGTCTCGTGACGGTTTGTGATCTTCGTTCAGGCAGTGCGGCCGTGTTCGAGCTGGAGCAGGACGAGGGCGGCTCGGGCGATGCGGGTGATGGCCGCGGGGTCGAGGCTGACCCTGCGCAGGGCCTTGAAAGTGACCTTCAGCAGGGCGTTGGCGCGTTCGGCGACAGCGTGGACGCCTCGGACCACGGCGTTGAACGCCTGGTCGGGCTCGGCGAGTTCACCGCCCTTGGGCTTCTTGACCGGGTGGCGGAAGCCGGGCCCGGCGTTCTCGTAGCCGAGGTCGGTCAGGGTCGGGATGCCCAGGGTGGCGGCGAGCCGGTTCAGGGCGTCGACGAGGCCGTGGGCCCGTGCGCAGGTGGTGTCGTGCTCGCGGCCCGGGCGGACCGGGGAGACCCAGATCGGCCAGCCGTCCGGGGCGGCGATGACCTGCACGTTTCCTCCGTGATGCTTGTGCTTGCCCGACCACCACAGGTCCGCGCCGTTGGGGCCGGCGGCGGCCACCCGGTCGGTGCGGATGACCGTGCCGTCTAGGTTGAGATGGGTGTACCCGGCCGCCACCGCCCGCTCCAGCGCGGTGGACAGATCGGGCGCATGATCGGCGAGCACGGTCAGTCCTTCGTGCAGGTAGCGGTAGGCGGTCGGTACCGAGATGCCGTTGTCCCGGGCGAGCTGGACCAGCCGGGTACCGTCGACGAACCAGCGCAGCACGAGTACCGCCTGTTTGAAGACGCCCAGCGCTCGAGTGCCCTTGCGGGTCCCGAGCTGCTCGCGGTGCCCGCGCAGTAGCTTCGCGAGATGCTCGGCGGTCGCCCTGCGGACATCGAGCACGGCGGTGTAGGTGATACTGGAGGGCACGTGGAGCCTCTGGTTGTACGGAACGTGATCTTCGCAGACCCGTTCCTACCAGGGGCTTCACTCATGTCTGACGCCGAGTCACCATCCCGCCGCCCGGCACCATCACACACCGCAACCGTCACGTTGCCGAGAAGACTTCATTGGGCTGACGTCAATTCCCGACGCCCTCCGGTGGCTCCGATCCGCCTCTTTCCAGACAGAAAGCCAACCCGGACTCCTCACCTCTACCGGCCTCATCTACACGTCGCTACACGCCGCGCCCAGGAACGCCAGGCACGAGAATTCGACCCCACCAAGCGAGCCGGCGACTCCCTGGAACGGCACCGCCATCTCGCGTCTGTTTACCGACGCGCGTGGTCTCACGTGCGGATCTCCACGAGGAACCCCCACCCTCACTACCTCCCTCATCTCAACCGGTATCCGTGACCTCGAAACCCTCCCGCGCGTGAGGCTTCATCCTGCACGGGCAGCTCAGGCCAACATGTCTAGGTGCGGGACCACGACGATCGAGGCGACGCTGCCGCTGTCCGTGCGGCCGAGCCAGACGACAGTTCGCCCTTCGTTGGCCACGAAGGTGAGCAGGTCAGCGCCATGAGACTCGTCAGGGGACCGTTCGAAGTACCCATCGCACAGGCCCGCGGTGTCACGGGACACGAACGTGCCTGGCTCGCGGCTCTCGCACGCCTCCCGAAAGCTGCGGAACGGCGCGGTCAACGCCGACCATGCAACAGCGTCGGAGAAGCAGCCCATGGCGGTATCGGTTTCGAACCCAACCTCCTGCCCCTTCTGAAGCCGCTCGATGTCGTCGCCCACCGCGAGACCCATCTCCCAACCGACGACGGGGGCATCCCTGACACACAAGCGAATCGCTGCACACTCCCGGCCGGAAACGTACTCGCCCATGAATTCGTGGGGAGCCTCCACCCAAGCGGCATCCACGCGATAAACACCAGGTGAGATCCGCTCCTTGAGCTCGCGGGGCTCCTCGTCCGTCCACGGCGAGTCCACGATGAGACGGCCACTGGGTATCCGGATCGATGTCACCTCCGAGACCTCGACCACTTCAACGAAGGTCAGTGGATGGTCGGACAGCACACCCAGCCGCGCACCCGCAGTAAGGACCTCCTCCAGGTACTCAGCAACCTCCGCACCTGCCCTCAGCCGAGCATCCGTCACCCGCACCATGCCTCACCTCTCACTGCCAGCTTTGGACGATCCCGCCCGAAAGATAGACGCACCCGCTGACAGCGGAACTCCGGCCCGGAGCGTCAAGCGCCCCACAGCTCTCGCACTCAGCCTCACTCGCTTCCAAAAAATGCAAGGTAGATCTGCACGACTCCGCAGCTCGCTGCGCAGCGAGACTCTCCACCTCGCTGGTCAGGGTCTCGGGGTATGCAACCTTCAGAGGCACACGACAGTGCCTGTCTTGTCTCACTAAACCTTACGAAGTCCGGGCATAGGTTGCGAAAGATCTTGCGAGGTCTCGCGTTACCTTGCGAGCGGACCTGGCGTTAGTACTCCAGCCGTAGTTCGTGATCTTCATTCCTGAGTGGCTTGTCGTCGGTAGTGGCTGGCTTGGGATCGGGCCTGGTGGCGGCGTCGCCAGTTCGACCAACCGAGCCGGTGGGCTGTGTCGTGGACGGGTCGGACGATGAGGGTGATGAACAGGCGCTGGATCTCGTTGCAGGTGAGCGGAATGAGGGCATCGGGTGCGGGGCGGGTGTGCTCGTCTGCGCGTACGACGGCGAGGAAAGCGTGCGCGAGCATGGCGAGGGTGACCCAGCGGGACCAGGAGGTATAGCGGCGGACCTGGTGCTCGTCGAGTGCGGCCAGGCCCTTGCCCGACTGGAAAAACTCCTCCACCCGCCATCTTGATCCGGCGACTCTGACCAGCACGGTCAGCGGCACGGACGCGGGCGAGTAGCAGCGGTAGTAGGCGAGTTCGCCGGTGCTGCGGTTACGGCGGATCAGTAGCTGACGACTCCCGGGGCGGGGGTCGGGGAGGTCGATGACTGCCCAGTTGTAGACGCGGTGGCCCTTGGCCCCGGCCCCTGCGGAGAGCTTCTGCCAGGCCCGCTTGGGCACCTTCTTGGCCAAGATGTCCGCACGGAACTTCCCCGCACCGGTGGTGACTTCGTGCGAGCAGGCCACCGCGAGGACGTAGCCGGTGCCGCGTTCCTCCAGTGCGGTTCGCAGCTTCGGGTCGCCGCCGTAGACCTCGTCGCCGGCAACCCATGCGGCCTGGTGGCCGGCGTCCAGGAACCGGGCGACCATACGAGTGGCCAGCTCCGGCTTGGTGGCGAAGGTGGTTTCCTCGGCAAGGCCCGCGGCGCGGCAGCGGTCGGGGTCGGAGGTCCAGGAGCGCGGAACGTAGAGTTCCCGGTCCACTGCGGCGTGGCCGCGCTTGCCTGCGTAAACCAGGTAGACGGCGACTTGGGAGTTCTCGATCCGGCCGGCAGTGCCGGTGTATTGGCGCTGGACGCCGACCGTGCCAGTGCCCTTCTTCACATCGCCGGTCTCGTCGACGACCAGCACCGCCCGGTCGTCGTGCAGGTGCTCCACCACGTAGCCGCACACGTCGTCGCGGACCTGATCGGCATCCCACTTGGCCCTGCCCAACAGGTGCTGCATGCCGTCCGGAGTGGTCTCGCCAGCCCACTCGGCGATGGTCCAGCAGTTCTTGCGCGGCAGGTCGGCCAATAGACCGAGCACCAACCGCGCCGCCCTGCGCCGGGGTTCGACCCGGGCGAAGCGCCCCGCGATCCGGCCCATCAGGCCCTCGAACGCGTCCCGCCAACGGGTGGGTTCTATGCTGTGACCTGCGGCCACCGTCTCTTCGTCAGTCCACACAACTCACGATGATCAACGGTGGCCGCACCCGTCTCCACAACGCGTCAGGGTCGCGCAGTTCCGCCTGCCGTCCTGAGTCAGGAGGACATGTGCAACGTGGCGAAGTCTGGTGGGTGGAGTTCGACGAGCGGCGGCTGGTCGTACTGCTGGCGGCAGACGACGCGTCCAGGATCCGGGCGATGCAGGTCGTCACTCCTGCGGGCGTCGACATCAGCGGTCTGGGCGTCGAAGTGCAAGTAGGTGCCATGGAAGAACTGCCCTTTGAAGGCGTGCTGCGGTTCGCGTTCCCGCGCCCGGGCTTTACCCCCTGCACGTGGCTGACCACCGTGTCCCAGGACGACCTGATCGAGCGGGCGGGCGTCCTGTCCTCCGCGAAGCTCAGCGAGATTGAGGACGCCCTCCGTCTCGGCGAACAGGCGAAGGAACGGACCCCGGCGACAACCGCGAAGCTCAGCGAGATAAGGGACGCCCTCCGTCTCGGTGAACTCGGGTAGGCGGAGAGGCGCCACTCACCACCGAGATCACGATCTACGGCTGGAGTATTAGGCCATCCGTGGAAGCTGGGCTACGCGGTGCTGGCCGGCGGCGTACAGGGGCCGCCCGCCAATGGATTCGAGGTCGGGTACGTCGAGCAAGATGGATCGGAGCTACGCCGGCCGCTGGCCGATGTGTGGTCAGTGCGGTTCGAGGGCGTTCACGCCGGTACGCGCGTTCAAGTCGTACAAAAGGCAGCGGCATCTGCCAGGGCTGTGGTGGTCGTCGACGGCGGGCGGGCACATCGGGTACGAGTCCTGGCTGAAACGTGATCACGTGATGCTGATGGACTTTGACCCGTCCGTGGACTCTGCTGCCCAATTCCGGGGCAACTCCGACACGCGGACCATGACCTGCGACAACGCGGTGACCGTTGCGGCCTTCCCGGCATGACTCTGCTGCTCAGCCGAATTGAGCAGCAGAGTCTCCGTGGTGGAGGTGTCGTCGCAGCCGTTCTGGCTGTTCTGGACGTCGGGGAACGGCAAGGGTCTCTCGCACGTGCCGGACTACTTCGCACGGCGGGACGATGGTTCCGCAGTGGTGCTCGACTGCCGCCCGGCGGAACGGCGCCGGCCTCGGGACTGGGAGAAGTTCGAGGCGACGCGGGCGGCCTGCGATCACGTGGGGTGGGACTTCCGCCTGGTGGGGACGCCGGACGAGATCCTGGTGCGGAATGTCAGGTGGCTGGCGGGCTATCGGCATACGCGCCATGTGGTGGAGCCAATTGCATCTCGGTTGCGGAAGGCGTTTGTCAATCCCCTGGTTTCGTAGAGACCTCTCCTATGCGGCCTGGCACCTCTGGTCGCTCTTCTTGCGTGCTTCGGTGATGCTCCGTTCGAACTCCTCCGGCGGCAGGCCGCCGGCCGCGCTGTGCCTGCGTCGCGGGTTGTAGAACCCGGTGATCCAGGTGGCGATCTTCAGGCGGGCCTCGGTGCGGGTGGCGAACCGGTGCCGGTGGATGTACTCGACCTTGATCAGCGAGTTGAACGACTCCGCGGCGGCGTTGTCCAGCGCCGACCCCACCCGCCCCATGGACTCAGGGCCCCGGCGTTCTCCCGAGATGTCCGTTTCGAGATCCGTGCGTCATCGGTCCGGACCCCGTTCCGATCAGGCAACGAGGCTGATCGATCTGCAACATCCCGTCGGAGCAAACCGGGACATTCGCGGAGAACGCCGGGGCCCTGCCCATGGACTGCACCACGCCCGGACGGTCACACAGGGTGTTGTACGCCTCTGACGTGTACTCACTTCCCCTGTCGCTGTGGAAGATCGTCCCGTCCCTTCGGCCACCGCGCGTCGCGGTGGCCATCTTCAACGACGCCCCGACCAAGGCCGCGTCATGGTGCTCGCCCATGGCGTAGCCGAGGCAACGGCGCGAGAACGCGTCGATGACCGTGGCTAGATAGATCTTGCCCTCGCCGGTCTCGATCTCCGTCATATCGCCGTACCAGAGAACGTCCGGGGCCACCGCGTCGAAACGGCGATTCACCAGGTCAGGGGCAGCCTTCCGCTTGCCCTGCCGGGTCAGCGACCGCCGCCTGGGCGGCTTGCGGCCCTGCAGACCGAGCCCGGCCATGATCTCCGCGACCGTGTTCACCGACACCTGCCAGCCCTCCGCCCACAGATCCAAAGTGATCCTCGGCGAGCCGTAGGTGCCGCCGGACTCCGTGAAGAAGTGGATGATCCGCTCCTCCAGCCTCGCCCTCCTGACCACGCGTTTCGTCGGCTCGTCGGGGCGCCGGCGCCACTTGTAGAACCAAGCCTCGCTCACCCCGACCACCCGGCAGGACACCCGGTGCGGGACGCCATGCCCGACCCTCTGGCTACCGATGAAGGCGACCACCGCCTCCGGAGCGTTCTCGATCACTTCACCCAGAGGGCCATACATCGCTTGAAGACATCACGCTCCATCTCCAGCTCCCGGATCCGCTTGCTCTTCTCCCCGATCTCCCGGCACAGCCGCTCCAGCTCGGCCCGCTCGGCCTCCCGCACCCGACCGCCACCGCCACTGGCGGCTGTCGGTTGTACGGGCCGGTCCGAGGACGTCGTCCCGTTGCGCCGCCACCGCGACACCCAGCTGTGCAGCGTGCCCGGGTTGATGCCGCGCTCCTCGGCGACCTCGCCGGCCGGCCTCCCGGTCTCGACCACGATGCGCACCGCGCCCTCACGGAACTCAGCGTCGTACGGCGGCTTCTTCTTGGACCCCATGAACCCCAACTTCCCCTGCAATCAAGGGCTCCACGCTACGAGGGGATGGTCAGGGACGACGCCGCGGCCAAGGGACAGATCACTCGTGAGCAGATCTCCGACGGCTTGCTGACCGCCGCGACGAGCAGGCCGGCCGACTCTCCCTATCTGGCGGGCCGGGGAGCCACCCCGCCCTCCACTGGACAGGTTGATCACGTTAGGTTTGCCCCGTTCAATCAGGGTGATCGAGCAGGTGAGGCACATGGCAGGACTCGAAGCGTTGAAGCAGCTGCTCGGCATGCCGTTGCCACGTCGGTGGTCACCCGCCGATTGGACCGAGGTCGAGAGCTATGTGGGGTCACCCTTGCCGAGCGACTTCAAGGCATTCTTGGACATCTACGGCACCGGCGTGATTGCCGAAGAACTTGTGGTCTTCCACCCCAACGGCTCCAGCCCGCTGCTGGAGCGCATGCGCCGCATCCACGAGAGCTTCGCCAACTCGCGCGAACGCCGCCCGGACGACTTCCCGCACCCGTTCCACCCCGAGCCGGGCGGCTTGATCTCCTGGGGCTACGACTATGGCGGCGACGAGCACTTCTTCCTGCCCTGCAACCCGGATCCAGACCGCTGGACGATCGTCACCATGGCCCACGAAGAGGGATGCGCGACCTTCGACGGCTCGTTCACCGAGTTCATCGTGGCGTTTATGGAACGGCTCGAGTTCATGGACGAAGACGGCAACATCGGTCCGGCTGTCCCCAGCTTCGAATCCTGCTGACGGACCGCCACTCATCACTGCGGGATCGTCGTATTGGCGCTGACAACGAGACTCGCAAATTAGAGGTGTCCCGCGGAGCAACTCTCCTGCCACCGACTCCGGGAGAACAGCTCAGCCTGATCTGACACCCCCGTCCAAGAGGAACCAAGCATCGTTTCGGCGCCCAACAGACTGCCGATAATGCAACCTATGGTGAGACCTTCTGGCTCTCACCTGCCGCAGCTGAGGTTGCGAACCGCAGGTCATCAGGACCAGTTCTCGCAAGGTTCAGTCGGACAGGACAGTGCCACTTCCGGTCGGCGACGACGGCGACACTGTGCGGGACGCGCAGGACGACACCCACCTCCGTGCGTACCCCTCGGACACCCCCGCACCTCCGAGCACGATCCGCGGACGGCCCGAACGCCGTCGTTCGGCGGGCACCCCCGGCCCCACCGACGCGACGCGCACCACCGGCGCCACCGACGCGACGCGCACCACCGGCGCCGAGCGGCCGGCGCCTCAGACGGGGAACGAGAACGCCCGGCCGCCGCCCTCCTTGACCGCCTCCACGGCCGCCTGATGCACGGCCCGGCCCACGTCCTCGTCGTCGGCGGGCACGGGGCTGCCCTGCACGGCGTACCAGTCGGTCGCCCCGGTGTGCTGCACGGTCACCTGCGCCAGGCCGTCGATCCACGTGGTGTGCACGGTCACGTCCCCCGTGATCGGACCACCTTCCGTGGTCATGACCCCGCCGGTGCCGGCGATGATCCCCTGAGTCGTCCACGTCGCCCAGGTGTCCATGGCGCCTCCGCAGCAGTCGTCGTCCCGGGCGGTCGCCGGGCAGCTCTCGTGCGTGTGTCCATCGTGTCCCCAATCCGGCGGGAGCACCCGTCGGCGCCCTGTCGCCGCCCGTGGGGCCCGTTCACCCGGTCGGGGCGCCGTCCGCGACGCGAAGCGCCGTCACCCCTCCCGTACGCGGGAGGCGCACCGGGAACGCCGCCGCGAGCAGCGGGAAGACGACGCCGGTCCACGTCGTGCCGTCGTCGGCGACTCCCGTTCGGCGATGTAGTGCATGGTCAGCCGGTGCCCGGCGGGGATGCGCATCGCGCCGAGCTCGGCGACGAGTCGGCGACGAGCAGGCCCGGGACGAGGCCGTGCGGGGTCGCGGCCCACTTCCCGACGCGCATCTGCGAGGTGGCGCTGAAGCCCGCGGGCGACGGCAGGCACCCGCGGAAGGAGCCCGCGCCTGGATGGGCATGTCGCTCACCGCATGCCCCTCACCGCATGTCCCTCCAGGCAGCCGGACGCCCCGCGCTCCGCCCACACGCCGGCCTCCCCCACCGGCCGCTCCCTCTGGAACGGCCGCAACGGCACCGCCGCCCCCGCCCGGACGGCGGCCCGCCAAGGACCCTACGATGTGACGTCCGGGTGGCCCGTGCCGTCCGGCCCGTTCGCTCCGCCCCATGTCAGCCCACACACGTCAGCCCCGCGCACGTCAGGCCCACCACGCCGCCGGAGGAATCCCATGGCCCCCGCCGCCCCCAAGCCGGAGATCCTCGCCGCGTTCGAGGCCGCCAAGGGCTTCATGCCCGTCGACGAGGGCCTCGCCCTGTACGCGGCGGCCGTGGAGGCCGGGGCGCTCGGGCTGCCGCTGCTGGAGGTCGGGACGTACTGCGGCCGGTCCACGATCCTGCTGGCGGACGCCGCGCGCGAGGCCGGAACCGTGGCCGTCACCGTCGACCACCACCGCGGCAGCGAGGAGCAGCAGCCGGGCTGGGACTACCACGACCCGGAGCTCGTGGACCCCGAGGTCGGGCGCATGGACACCCTCCCCGCCTTCCGCCGCACCGTGCACGCGGCAGGGCTGGAGGACCACGTGATCGCCGTCGTGGGACGGTCGCCGCAGGTGGCGAAGGTCTGGGGCCGCGAGGTGGGCCTGGTCTTCGTCGACGGCGGGCACACCGACGAGCACGCCGCGAACGACTACGAGGGCTGGGCCCCGCACGTGGCCGGGGGCGGCCTGCTCGTCATCCACGACGTCTTCCCCGACCCGGTCGACGAGTGGACCGGCCAGGCGCCCTACCGGATCTATCTGAGGGCGCTCGCCTCCGGCGCGTTCACCGAGGTGTCGGCCACCGGCTCGCTGCGGGTGCTGCGGCGCACTGGCGCCGGAATCTGAGGTACCGCCCCCGTCATCCCCTAGCATCGCGACGTGCCGTACGACCTGAACCAGCCGCCCCCGCCCCGGCCCCGCCTCCTCGCGTCCCGGGCCGGAGCCCGCGGCGCAGCCGTCCTCGCCGTCGCCGCGCTGACGGCGGTGACGCTCGCCGGCTGCGGCGGTTCGGGCGGCCCCGGCACCGCGCCCGCCCCCGGCGGCCCGGAGAAGACCGGCGCCGCGCCGTCCGCCGCGCCGCCGTCCGGTGCCGCCCCCGCGGGCGGCGGCACCTCGGCACCCCGGGGCCCGGACGCCCCAGATGCCCCGGACACCCCGGACACCCCGGAGACGCCCTCCGGGGACGCCAAGCCCTCCACTCCGGGCAGGGGTCCGCTCGCGGGCAGGGTCGTCGTGATCGACCCCGGCCACAACCCCGGGAACTTCCGGCACGCCCGCGAGATCAACCGACCCGTGGACATCGGGACGAACCGCAAGGAGTGCGACACCACGGGCACGTCCACCAACGACGGTTACACGGAGGCCGCATTCACCCTCGATGTTTCACACCGTCTTCGCACCCTGCTGGAGAGGCAGGGCGCAACGGTGCGATTCACCCAGGACGGCGACCGGTCGTTCGGCCCCTGCGTGGACGAGCGGGCCCGTATCGGCAACGAGGCCGGAGCCGACGCGGTGGTCTCGATCCACGCCGACGGCTCGGGCAGCGGCAACCGCGGCTTCCATGTGATCCACCCCGCCCCGGTGAAGCGCGGTGCCGCCGACACCACCGGGATCGTCGGCCCGTCCCGCGAACTGGCGGAGCGCATCGCCGGGAAGTTCGTGCGGGCCACCGGCAGCGCGCCCGCCAACTACGTCGGCGGCGCCACGGGGTTGGACGAGCGCGGGGATCTCGGCGGACTGAATCTGTCGACCGTTCCCAAAGTGTTCGTCGAGTGCGGGAACATGCGTGACGCGAAGGACGCGGCCCTGCTGAGGAGTTCGCAGTGGCGCCAGAAGGCGGCGCAGGGGATCGCCGAAGGCATCAGCACCTATCTGCTGGGGTAGACCAGGGCGGTAGACCGGGGCATCAGCACCTACCGCCCGGGGCTGACGGGACAGACGATAGATTCGTCTCCGCCGGGGACGGGGGTCTCACACCGGTTCTCACCGGCACCCGTACGATGGGGCCACCCCCGAGCCTCCGCGCGTGCACCGCCGACCGGCGGCACCGACGACCGCCACGACGAGACGCAACCGACTAAGGACTACACGTGAACATCCGCTCCCTCACTCGAGGCGATGGCGTGGTGATCGGAGCAGCGGTGGTGCTGTTCATCGCCTCGTTCCTCGACTTCGTCAGCGTCGACTGCCCGAGCGGCGTCGACTGCTCCTCGGCGGACCTGCCGAACGCCTGGGACTCGCTGGGCACGGTGATGTCGATCTACCTCGGCGGGATCATCGCCGCGGGGCTGATCGTCGTCGGCCGCGCCATGCCGGGGCGCAAGGTCGTGGGCCTGGACGTCGCGCAGTTCGGCGTCGCCCTGAGCGTCTTCGCCCTCTGGACGATGTTCTGGACGCTCCTCGACATCAACGGCGACGCGGGCGCGGGTGCGATCCTCGGCCTGCTCGGCACCCTGCTGCTGGCCGCGGGCGCGATCGCCACTCCGCTCGTCCCCGCCCTCAAGGCCCCCCTGGTCGGCGCGCCCAGGCCGCAGACCCCGCAGCCCTACGGCGCCCAGCCGCAAGGCGGTTACGGCTACCCCGGCGCCCAGCAGCAGCCCTACGGGGGCCAGCCGGGGCAGCAGCAACCGTACGGGGGCCAGCAGCCCGGCGGCCCCGCGCAGGGGCAGCCGCAGGGCGCCCCGGCCCCGGAGTTCTCGCCGTTCTGGTTCGCGGTGCCGGTGGCCCGGCCGCTGTACGCGGAGGACGGCTCCCCGACGCCGATCGCCGAACTGGCGCCCGGCACCTGGTACCTCGCGGTCGACCAGCGCGGCCCGGCCCTGGTGGCGCAGACGCAGGACGGCCGGCGCGGCGTCCTGCAGGACACCACCGGCATCCAGCGCGGCTGACCCGCCGTTCACCCGGCGCACAGCGCGGCCCCTCGCCCTTCCGGGCGGGGGGCCGCTGCCGTACAGTCGTCCACCAACAGCGAACTGACGATACGTCAGAACCGCCGGAGAGGGGCTGAGGTCATGCGGCTCGGACTCGCACTCGGCTACTGGGGGCGCGGCCCGGACCCCGCGCAGACCGACCTCGCCGTGGAGGCGGAGCGGCTCGGCTACGACTCCGTGTGGACGGCCGAGGCATGGGGCTCCGACGCGTTCACCCCGCTCACCTGGATCGCCGCGCGGACCACGCGGATCCGGCTCGGCACGGCGGTGGCGCAGATGGCGGCCCGCACGCCCACGGCCACGGCCATGCACGCGCTCACGCTCGACCACCTCTCAGGCGGGCGGATGCTCCTGGGACTCGGGCTGTCGGGACCGCAGGTCGTCGAGGGCTGGTACGGACGGCCGTTCCCGAGGAGCCCACTGACGGCGACCCGGGAGTACGTGGACGTCGTCCGCCAGGTCCTGCGCCGCGAGGGCCCCGTGGAACTCGACGGCCGCTTCCACGCCCTCCCGTACAGCGGGGAGGACGGCACCGGCCTCGGCAAGGCGCTCAAGCCGATCACCCACCCGCTGCGGGCCGGGCTGCCGGTGCTGCTGGGGGCCGAGGGCCCGAAGAACATCGCGCAGACGACCCGGATCGCGGACGGCTGGCTGCCGCTGTACTGGTCGCCGCTGCGGACGGACGTCTACGAGGCGTCGCTCACCGAACTGCCCGAGGACTTCATGATCGCGCCGATGGCCCGTGCCCACGTCTGCGACGACGTCGCCGAAGGGCTGCTCCCGGTCAAGGCGATGCTGGGCTTCTACATCGGCGGCATGGGCCACGCCGCCCGCAACTTCCACGCCGATCTGATGGCGCGCATGGGCTACGAGGCCGAAGCCCGGCACATCCAGCGGCTGTTCGCCGAGGGCCGCCGCGAGGAGGCGGTGCTCGCCGTACCCGACGCCTTCGCCGACGAGATCTCGCTCGTCGGGCCGCGGGAACGCGTCGCCGAGCGGCTGGAGTCATGGCGCAAGGGCCCGGTTACGGACCTGCTGGTGACGGCACCGGATCCCCGCACCCTGAGGGTCCTGGCGGAGCTGAACGGCTGAGCACCGCCGCCCGCAGAGCGGCGCCGTCCGCCGGGACGGCGGGGCGCGCCGCCTCCGGCACATGTGCTCGCGAGGCGACAGCACCGGGGAGCGTCTGGAACCACCTCGACGTGACCGCTCCGGGAGGGGCCGCCTCGTACCGGGCGTGGACCGGACGAGCCGACGACTCCGCGAACGGGCGGGCCGGACGACGCGTATCAGGCGGCGCCGGACGGTCCCGACGGGCGGCGCGTACGCAGGGCGGGGCCCCAACCCGAACCGAGCGACTCCCGCAGGGCCCGGCCGACCATGCGGCCCTCGCGAAACCCCGGCCCGATCCTGCGGCTCTCTCGGGGCCGCCGCCACTCCTGGTGCGGCGTCAGGCGACGTTCGCCCCGCCACTCGGGCGAATCCCTCCCGGGTTTGGTTCAACGGAGAACGGCAATCCGGTTGCCATGTCTCCCCGCAGAAGTGGTAGCAACCAGGCGGCGACGATCATCATGGTGGTCGCCGATGTGATGGCCGTCATCATCGGCCTGTGGATCCTGATGTACCTGCTGGACGCGAACCGCGCCAACGACCTGGTCATCCTGATCCGGGACGTGGCCGGCTGGCTCGCCGGCTGGTCGCACGACCTGTTCACGTTCGACGAGGCGTGGGCACGGGTCGTGGCGGGCTACGGTCTCGCCGCGCTCGTGTACCTCTTCGTCGGACACGCCGTGGCGGGGCGGCTGCGCCGCCACCGCTGACCCTCTCCCCGCGCGTGCCGGGCCGCGGACCCAGGGCCGACGACGGACCTACCGACAGCACTCCGTCCCGCGCGGCCGGAGGCGGACCCACGGCCGACGACGGACCTACCGGCAGCACTCCGGTTCGAGGCCGCGCGGCAGCCGCTCCCCGCCGAACACCGCGGTGGTCGCCTCGTCGCCCCCCAGGGCGGCCACCGCGAGCAGCAGCGAACCCGCCGTCCAGGTGGTGAGCTCCTCCGGCCACACGGCGCGGTCGCCCTCGAAGACGTAGCCCGTCCAGTACATCCCGCCCTCGGCGCGCAGGTGCTGGACGGACTGCAGGATCTCCAGCGCCCGGTCGGACTCCCCCACCGCCCAGAGCGCCAGGGCCAGTTCGCAGCTCTCCCCGCCCGTCACCCACGGGTTGGGCAGTACGCACCGCACGCCGAGCCCGGGGACCACGAAAGCGTCCCAGCCCGCGTCGATCCTGGCCTTCGCCTGGTCGCCGGTGACGGCGCCGCCGAGGACGGGGTAGTACCAGTCCATCGAGTAGTGGGACTTGTCGAGGAAGCGCTCCGGGTGACGGCGGATGGCGTGCCCCAGGGCTCCGGTCGCCAGCTCCCAGTCCGGCTGCGGTTCCTCGCGCTCCTCGGCGATGGCGAGGGCGCAGCGCAGCGCGTGGAAGACGGACGAACTCCCGGTCAGCAGCGCGTCGTCGACCGCCGCCCCTCCGTCCTCCGGTGCCTCCCGCTTCCAGCCGATCTGGCCGCCGGGCTGCTGGAGGCGGAGCACGAACTCGATCGCCGCGTGGACGGAGGGCCACATCCGGTCCAGGAACACGTCGTCGCCGGTCGCCAGGTAGTGGTGCCAGACCCCGACGGCCAGGTAGGCGCAGAAGTTGGTCTCGCGCCCCCGGTCGGTGGGCCGGTCGGCCTCGCCGTCGTGGTACGCGGCGTACCAGGAGCCGTCCTCGTTCTGATGGCGTGCCAGCCACTCGTAGGCGCGGGTCGCCGCGGAGTGCTCGCCCGCCGCGTCCAGCGCCATGGCGGCCTCGGTGTGGTCCCACGGGTCCAGATGGTGTCCCCGGAACCAGGGGATCGCCCCGTCCTCGCGCTGGACGGCGAGGATGCCGGCGACGGTCTCGGCGGCCTGCTCGGCTGTGAGGACCCCGGGCAGGACGAGGTGCTCGGTACGCCCTTGGCGGCGCCAGGGCACGGTCACGCGTCGACCCCGGGCAGGTGCGGCTTGGTCGCGTACACCACGAAGCTCTTGCCGACGAGCGGGTTCAGCGCCTGCTCGGCGACCCTGGTGAGCAGGGGCTTCTTCATGATGTCCCAGACGAGGAGCTTGTGGTACGCGCGCACCGGCAGCGCCTTGTCGTTGTCGACGCCGAACGCGCACTTCAGCCACCAGTACGGCGAGTGCAGCGCGTGGGCGTGGTGGGTGCCGTACGGTTTGAGGCCCGCCTCGCGGATCCTGCCGAGGAGTTCGTCGGCCCGGTAGATGCGGATGTGACCGCCCTCCACCTCGTGGTACTCGTCGGACAGCGCCCAGCAGATCTTCTCGGGGCCGTAGCGGGGCACGGTCACGGCGATCCGGCCGCCGGGCTTGAGCACCCGGACCATCTCGGCGAGGACGCCCTTGTCGTCAGGGATGTGCTCCATCACCTCGGAGATGATGACGACGTCGAACGACTCGTCGGGGAAGGGCAGGTTGAGCGCGTCGCCCTCCATCGCGGTGGCGCTCGCGCCCTCGGGCGCCTCGCCGGCCTCCTTCATCGCCGCGAACCATCTGGCGACCTCGCGGATCTCCTCGGCGTTCTGGTCGAGGGCCACGACCCGGGCTCCGCGCCGGTAGCACTCGAACGCGTGCCGCCCGGCACCGCAGCCGAGATCGAGCACACGGTCGCCCGGGGCGAGCGGAAAGCGGGTGAAGTCGACGGTCAGCACGAGGTCTGCCCTTCCGGGTGGGTCACGGCGCCCTCGCTGGGGGCGCGCCTTGCAGATGGTGCGGACCCGCCGTCCGCACCCGCGGAGCGGGTCCTCGCCCGCGGTGCGGAACGCCGGGTGTTCATCGGGCACCGGCCGCGGCCGGGCGTGCCGCGATGGCCTCGCGGTAGAGCTCCGCCGTGCCCTGGGCCGCACGGGTCCAGGTGAACCGGGACAGGACGCGGTTCCGCCCGGCCGTGCCGATGCGGCGGCGCAGTCCCGCGTCCCCGAGGAGCCGGCCGAGCGCGCCGGCGAGGGCGTGGGCGTCGCCGGGCGGCACGGCGAGGCAGGTTTCGCCGTCGGCACCGGTGACCTCCGGGATGGCGCCGCCGGTCGTGGCGACCAGCGGGGTGCCGGTGGCCATCGCCTCGGCGGCCGGCAGCGAGAACCCCTCGTACAGCGACGGGACGCAGGCCACCTGGGCGCTGCGTACGAGGTCCACCAGCTCCTGGTCGGAGATGCCCTTCACGAACCGCACGGCGTCCTCGAGGCCGTACCGCCCGATCATCCGGGCCACGGGTCCGTCCTCGGCGCGCTTACCGACGACGACGAGATGCGCGTCGGGCTGCTCCGTACGGAGCTTGGCGAGCGCCTCCACCAGGAACACCAGGCCCTTGAGCGGCACGTCGGCGCTCGATGTCGTCACGATCCTGCCGGGCACCTCGGCGACCGACGGGTCCGGCGAGAAGAGGCCGGTGTCGGCGCCGACGTGCACGACCCGCAGCCGCTCGGGACGGACGCCCAGGTGCTCCACGATCTCCTGCTCGGACGAGCCGGAGACGGTGAGGACGGAAGGCAGCCGGCGCGCGACCCGCTTCTGCATCCGGGTGAAGCCGTACCAGCGGCGCACCGACGCCCGGCGGCGCCAGTTCTGCGCGGCGTCGAGTTCGAGCTGCCGGTCGACCGTGATCGGGTGGTGGATGGTGGTGACGAGCGGTGCGCCGAGGTCGCCGAGCAGTCCGTACCCGAGGGTCTGGTTGTCGTGGACGACGTCGAACTCGCCCCGGCGCGCGAGCAGATGGCGTCGTGCGCGCAGCGAGAACGTCAGCGGCTCCGGGAAGCCGCCCGTCCACATCGTGGCGACCTCGACCCCGTCGATCCAGTCGCGGTACTCGCCGCGCCCCGGGGTGCGGAAGGGGTCGGGCTGCCGGTACAGGTCGAGACTGGGCAGCTCCGTGAGCGGCACACCCTCGTCGAGCACGGGGAAGGGCTGGGCGCCGATCACCTCGACGCTGTGGCCGAGGCGGGCGAGCTCCCGGGACAGATGGCGTACGTAGACGCCCTGGCCCCCGCAGAACGGGTTGCCCTTGTAGGTGAGGAGCGCGATGCGCAGCGGTCGGTCATCGGCACCGGACGCACCCCGACGGGGCCCGGCCGCTATGGCCTCAGCGGTCACCTACGGCCCCCTTCTCACTCCACTTTCGCCGGAGCGTAACCGCTCGCGCTAATCTAGAACAAGTTCCACACTTGATCGTTCTTGATCGCTCAAGGAGCATCGAATCTACCGGCAGGTAGCGCTGCTGTAAGGCCTGGATCAGGTGATTCGCGCCACGGCGCGGAGCCCTGCCATGCTGGCCCTCCGGCAGCTCCCGGAACGGAAACGCAGCACGGATCCGGACAGCGGGCCGGGAAGGGCCCCTGGACCGGGGACGGGGACGGAAGAGATGAGCGCGGAGACCAGGCCGGCCGTTCCGGCGACCCCGCCCCTGACGGAGCGCCAGGAGGCCAGGCGCCGCCGCATCCTGCACGCCAGCGCGCAGCTGGCCAGCCGGGGCGGCTTCGACGCCGTGCAGATGCGTGAGGTCGCCGAGGCGGCCGGTGTCGCGCTCGGCACGCTGTACCGCTACTTCCCTTCCAAGGTGCACCTGCTCGTGGCCACGATGCAGGACCAGCTCCAGCATCTGCACACCACCCTGCGCAAGCGCCCGCCGGTCGCGGACAGCGCGGCGCAGCGGGTGGCCGAGACCCTGATGCGGGCGTTCCGCGCGCTGCAGCGCGAACCGCACCTCGCGGACGCGATGGTGCGTGCGCTGACCTTCGCCGACCGCAGCGTCAGTCCCGAGGTGGACACGGTCTCGCGCCAGACCACGGCGATCATCCTGGACGCGATGGGCCTGGAAGACCCGACGCCCGAACAGCTCTCCGCCGTCCGGGTCATCGAGCACACCTGGCACTCGGCCCTGATCACCTGGCTGTCCGGTCGCGCCTCGATCGCCCAGGTGAAGATCGACATCGAGACGGTCTGCCGCCTGATCGACCTCACGGCCCCGGGAAGGCAGCCGGGCCGGCGGACCGGCTGAGGCGAGGAGCGGCGGACCGGTCGAGGCGAGGGGCGGTGGACCGCCCAGGACCCGACCCGGCGGACCGGCCGAGGCGAGGGGCGGTGGACCGCCCGGGACCCGACCCGGCGGACCGGCAGACACCCCGACACCCGAAACGGCCGGAACCCCCCTCGACAGAACCGCAGCGGCACAGGCCGACCGCCCGGCAGAAGCGAGGCACGGCGGACCGCCCGGGACCCGACCCGGCAGACCGGCAGACACCCCGACACCCGAAACGGCCGAGGCCAGGAGCGGCCGGTCGGACGAGGCGCCGAGCGGCGGACCGGCCGGAAGCCGGCTCAGCAGACCGCCCGGAGCCCGCTCCAGCTCCGCCCGATCGCGACCTGCCCCGACCATGCGCCGAGGATGCGGCCGGCCTCCTCCAGCGGCGCCGCGAGCGCGACTTCCTGCGCCCCGGCGTGGACGCTGTCGCCCTCGTACTCGACGGTCCCCTCGCTGCAACATCCGCAGTGCAGGACGAAACCGCTCTTCGGCTCCGCGCCGAAGCCCTCCTCCGCGAACAGCCCGACCAGGGCGTGCACATCCGCCGCCTCGGCGGCGTTCACGGTCACCACCAGCGTGGGCAGGGGCGAGGGCTCGAAGAGGACCAGTTCGTCGAAGACGGCGATCCGCTGCCCGTCGACCACGCGCTCCCCCTTCGGCTCCCCGTCGTGCACGACGACCTCGCCGAACCGCCGGCCGCCGGTGAAGGGCACGCTGAGCACCTGCGCCCGGGTGGGGCAGAGCCGCCGGGCCCACACGACCTCCTGCCCGCCGTCCGTCTCCAGCCGCACGCAGGCCATGCCGAAGGCACCGTCGACGTCGATCGGCCCCTCCCCCTCCGGCACCGGGACGCCGAAGCCCTCCCAGGCGTCGCGGGCCACCTCCCACTCGCGCAGGACCGTCGCCGCGATACCCAGGTTCCAGAACGCCGGATCGCCTTCTCCGCGCGGCGCCCGGGCCGCGGCCTCCCGCCCCAGCGCGTAGGCCTTGGGCCAGTCGCGCAGGAACTTGTACGCGAGGGCCGCGTCGTACCACCACACGCCGCCGGCCTCCTCGTCCGGGAAGTGGGCGAGCACCTGCTCGTAGGTCTCCGCGCACTGCCGCCACTCCCCGGCGTCGAAGGCCTGCCGGGCACGTTCGATCAGCCGCCTGGCCTCTGCTCTCTCCATGTTCCCCGCCCTGCTCCCGGTACCGGACCGCAGGAGGCTACTCCTCGGGCGGGAACACCGCCTCACCGCTGCCCGGCAGCCGGATCGAGATGGCCTCGACCGGGCAGCCCTCCGCCGCGGCGAGGATGTCCTCGTTCGCGTCGGTCTCCGGTTCGGTGGGGTGCGACTGGCGGGCGGCGTCCAGCTTGAAGCCGTCCGGCGCGTTGCTGACACACATCCCCGAACCGATGCACACACCACGGTCGACCTCGACCTGCCAGCGGTCACCCATCAGCTCTCGCTCCCGTATCCCGACGGCAAATGAACCATTTTGTGCTCAAAGTACTCGCCGTACCCCTCGGGACCGAACTCCCGACCCAGCCCGGAGTTCTTGTATCCGCCGAACGGGCCAAGCATGTCGAGGCTGAACGTGTTGACGTTGTACGTCCCGGTCCTGACCCGCCGCGCGAAGTCGATGCCGTGCTCGACGTCGGCCGTCCAGACGCTGCCGCTGAGCCCGTACTCGGAGTCGTTCGCGATCGCGGCGGCCTCGCCCTCGTCGCCGTACGGCAGCAGGCAGACGACGGGTCCGAAGATCTCCTCGCGGGCGATCCGCATGGCGTTGTCGACGCCGCCGAAGAGGGTCGGCTCGACGTACCAGCCGCGGTCGAGGCCGGCCGGGCGGCCGCCACCGGCGAGGACCTTGGCGCCCTCCTCCTGGCCGAGCGCGATGTAGCCGAGCGACCTCTGCTGCTGGCGGCTGGCGACGAGCGGACCGACCTGGGTCGCCGGGTCCAGCGGGTCGCCGGTCACCAGGGCCCCGGCCGCCGCGGCGAAGGCGTCGGCGAACTCGTCGTAGCGGGGGCGCGGGACGAGGATGCGCGTCTGGGCCACACACGCCTGGCCGTTGTTCATCCAGGCCGCCGGGACGATTCCCTGGACGGCCGTCTCCAGGTCCGCGTCCGGCAGGATCACCGCGGCGGACTTGCCGCCGAGTTCGAGGGTGACGCGGGTGAGGTTGCGGGCGGCGACCTCCATCACGCGCCGGCCGGCAGGGACCGAGCCGGTGAAGGAGACCTTGTCGACGCCGGGATGCCCGACGAGGTACTCGCTGACCTCGCGGTCGGCGGGGAGGATCGACAGCACGCCCTCGGGCAGGCCGGCCTCGCGGACGATGTCGGCCAGGATGTAGGCGTCCAGCGGGGTCTCGGGCGAGGGCTTCAGGACCACACCGCAGCCGGATAGCAGGGCGGGCGCGAGCTTGGCCGCGGCGACGAACTGCGGGACGTTCCAGGGGACCACGGCGGCGACCACGCCGACCGGTTCACGCAGGACGAGGAGGGGGCCGAGGACTCCGCCGCGCCGCTCCTCGTAGGTGAAGCCGCGGGCGACGGTGATGGCCGCGTCCCAGACCATCATGGCGCCGAGCGCCTGGGCCAGGACGCTCCAGGAGTACGGCGATCCGTTCTGGGAGCTGATGGAGCGGGCGATCTCCTCGTGCCGTGCGGCGATCGCGTCCTTGATCCTGCCGACGACCTCGATGCGCTCCTCGAGCGGCGTCCTCGGCCAGGGCCCGCGGTCGAAGGCGGCACGGGCGGCCGCGACCGCCCGGTCCACGTCGGCCCGCGAGGCGTGCGGGACGCGTCCGATGACCTGCTCGGTGTGCGGCGAGACCACCTCGATGGTGTCCGCGCCGAGGGGATCGACCAACTCCCCGCCGATGAAGAGTTTCCCGTGCTCCACCAGTTCGGACATGACGACTGCCTCCCGCGGCCCCGGCTCTCCGAGCGCTCCATTTTTCTGACGGCATTTCAGATTGGCCAACCGCCTGAACAGATACCAGTTCCCGCCGGAGGAGTCCACGGCCGGAACCCGCTCCAGGGAAGCAGGGGCGCGTGTGCGGACCGGCGCTCCAGGGAAGCAGCGACGCGGGCGTGAACCGGCGCTCCCGGGAAGCAGAGGCGCGGGCGCGGACCGGCGCTCCCGGCCCCGCACCACCGCCGAGCCCTTTGCAATGAAGTCGACTTGGGCGACCATTGGAACGGGTTCTCGTTCTTGGGCCCGGCCGGGAGGATGGGGAGCCGATGACGCGGGTGACGGAGCACGGCGGCGGTGTCTGGTCCCTCAAGGTCCCCATCCCGGACAACCCCCTGGGCCACACGCTGGTCCACGTCCTGGACACCGGCCGCGGGCCCGTCCTCGTCGACACCGGATGGGACGACCCCGCGTCCTGGACGGCGCTCTCGGACGGCCTCGCCGAACTGGGCCTCGCGGTGGCCGACGTCCACGGCGTGCTCGTCACCCACCACCACCCGGACCACCACGGGCTGTCCGGCAGGGTGCGCGAGGCGTCCGGCGCGTGGATCGCGATGCACGCGGCCGACATCGCCGTCGTCCGCCGCACCCGGGAGGCCCGGCCCGGGGCCTGGCTCGACTACCTGGCCGGGAAGCTCACCGCCGTCGGCGCGCCGGAGGAGCACCTCGCCCCGCTGCTCGCGGCCCGCGAGCGCGGCCGGATGCGAGCCCTCCCCGGGCTGCGGGTGGCCCTGCCCGACCGCGAGATCGCACCCGGCGAGCTGCTGGACCTCGCCGGGCGGAGGCTGCGGGCGATCTGGACTCCCGGTCACACGCCCGGCCATGTGTGCCTGCACCTGGAGGAGGAGCATCCGGCGAACCTCCCCGGCCGCGGCCGCCTCTTCTCCGGCGACCATCTGCTCCCCGGCATCAGCCCGCACATCGGCCTGTACGAGGACCCCGACGACTCCGCGGTCACCGACCCCCTCGGCGACTACCTGGACTCGCTGGAACGCGTCGGCCGCCTCGGCGCCGCCGAGGTGCTCCCGGCGCACCAGCACGCCTTCACCGACGCCCCGGCACGGGTCCGGGAGCTCCTCGCCCACCACGAGGAGCGGCTGACCGGGCTGCTGTCCCTCCTCGCCGCACCGCTGACCCCCTGGCAGCTGGCGGAGCGCATGGAGTGGAACCGGCCGTGGGACGAGATCCCCTACGGCTCCCGCACCATCGCCGTCTCGGAGGCCGAGGCCCATCTGCGCCGCCTGGTGAAACTGGGCCGGGTGGAGGCGGTGCCGGGCAGCGCCCCGGTGGCGTACACCGCGGTCGGCTGAGCCGGAGTGCGAGGGCTGCGTGAGCACGGCTCGGGTCGAGGCCCGCCCGAGCCGGACCCTCGACCGCCGGGCCGCGCCGACACCCGAGCCGGACCCGTCACGCCGGCCACCCCCGGCCCCGCCCGAGCCGGACCCTCGACCACCCGGCCCCGCCGACACCCGAGCCGGACCCTCGCACAAGCCACCCGGCCCCGCCGAGATCAGCGCGAGGCCCGGTGGGCGGGGCCGCCGAGGGCCTCCTGCCCTACCCGGCCGACCGTCCCGAGGGGCGGGGATTACGGGCCGGTAGAGTGTGCGAGTCGTCATCACACCCGTACGGGGGGAAGCCGGTGCGAATCCGGCACTGACCCGCAGCCGTGAGCCGCCGTCGCAGGCGGCGAGTCGGAATGCCCCGTACCGGCCGTGACCGGCTCGTGCCATCGGGACCGGCCCGCTGGCAGGCACCGTCGAGGAATACGGGGCCGGAGCCTGGTACCCCAGCGTGCCTGTGCCCGGCTCCCCGCAGGAGAGGCCCAGCCCGCCATGTCCGTTCGCCGCAGCGCAGCAGCGCTCGCCGCCGCTTCCGCCGTGTTCTGCGTGGCCGCTGCTCCGGCAGCGACGGCCGCCCCCACCCCCTCCCCCTCGGCCGCGCTCCCGGCCGGGCTCTACGGCACGAAGGACCCGACCTACGACGGGGTGTGGCGGCAGTCGCTGGCCCTGCTCGCCCAGGACGTCGCCAAGACCGTGCCCGCAGAGCAGGCCGTCGGGTGGCTCACCGGGCAGCAGTGCGAGAACGGCGGCTTCGCCTCCTACCGTGCGGACGCGTCCAGGCCGTGCGACGCGAAGACGATGCTGGACACCAACGCCACCGCGGCGGCGGTACAGGCCCTGCGTGCCCTCGGCGGCCACGGGGACGCCGTGAACAAGGGCCTCGAGTGGCTGAAGTCCGTGCAGAACGAGGACGGCGGCTGGAGCTACAACCCCGGCATGCCGTCCGACGCGAACTCCACGTCCGTCGTGATCGGCGCCTTCGCCGCGGCCAAGGCGCGGCCCGGCGAGGTGAAGTCGAAGAGCGGCAAGAGCCCGTTCGACGCGCTGGTCACGTTCGCCGTGCCGTGTGCGGACAAGGCCGGCGGCGGTGCGTTCGCCTACCAGCCGGACAAGGCCGGAAAGCTCCTCGCCAACGGCGACGCCACCGCGGCCGCCGTACTCGCCGGGCTGGGCCGCGGCCTGGTCGTCTCCGGCCCGGAGCCGGACGGCGGCCGCGCCGCCTGCGCCTCCCCGGCGAAGGCCACCCCGGAGCAGTCGGCCCGCAACGGCGCCGCGTACCTGGCCGCGGCACTGGCGAAGTCCGGCCATCTGGACTCGCCGCCGATGCCGGGCGCCGCCGACCCGGCCCCGCTCCCGGACTTCGGCAACACCGCGGACGCGGTCCTCGCGCTCTCGGCCGCCGGGCACGGCGACAAGGCGGACAGGGCGGTCCAGTGGCTGGGGAAGAACTCCGCCGCGTGGGCGAAGGAAGGCGGCCCGGCGGCGTACGCGCAGCTGATCCTCGCCGCGCACGCCCACGGCGACGACCCGCGGGACTTCGGCGGCGCCGACCTCGTACGGCAGCTCAACGCGACCGGTCCCGCGCCGGCCTCCACCACCGAGCCGCCGGCTCCGCGGACGAAGAGCGACGCGGGCGAGGAGCACAAGGGCGGTGACAGTGCCGGGATCTGGTGGATCGTCGGCGCCGGCCTGGCGGCCGGTGCCGGCATAGGCATCCTGATCAGCGGCCGCCGGAAGAGCAAGCAGCAGTGATGCGCAGGCGACTGACCGCGCTCCTCCTCGCGCTCGGCGCCGTGCTCGCGGTGCCGGGCGTGGCGGGGCAGGCGCAGGCGCAGGCGGCGGGCTACCGGTACTGGTCGTTCTGGCAGTCCGGCGGTACCGCCTGGGTCTACGCCACGCAGGGACCGGCCACGGCGCGGCCGGCCGACGGCTCGGTGGACGGATACCGCTTCTCCGTCAGCGCGGACTCGCAGGACTCGGCGAAGCCGCGTACCGCCCCCTCCTTCTCGCAGTTGTGCGCGGACACGCCGGCGAAGCCCGGCACCAAGCGGGTCGGGGTCGTGATCGACTTCGGTACCGAGGCGGACGCGCCGTCCGGTGAGAAGCCCCCGTCCCCGTCGGCGTCCGGCTGCGCCGCGGTCCCCTCGGACGCCACCAGCGCGGAGGCCCTGGCGGCGGTGGCCAAGCCGCTCCGCTACAACTCGGACGCGCTGCTGTGCGCGATCTCCGGTTACCCGAGGACGGGCTGCGGCGAGCAGGTCTCGGCCGGGGATCCGGCACCCGCGGAGTCCGGCGCCTCCGCCCCGCCGGCCGGGAAGCCCTCCGGGGCGGTCGGCGGCGAGGCGGCCGGCGGGGGCCCCACTCTGGGGCTCTTCGCGGGCATCGCGGCCGTGCTCGCGCTGGGCGGGGCGGCGTTCTGGCAGTCCCGCCGCCGCGGATGACCCGGACGCCCGTGCCCGCGCAGGCGGACGACCCCGCGAAGCCGCACGGACGGCGGCGTCCCGTCCGGCTGCTGGGCGGTGTCCACGCCCGCCCCGGCGACCGGGAGCCGGGCGCGGACAGGGGCTCCGGAAGCGGTCCGGTCGACGGCCCCGGGAACGACCCGGGCGCGGACACGGGCTCCGGCGAAGGTTCCGGCAACGGCCCGGACGACGGCACCGTCAGCGGCCCCGGCACGGACACACGCTCCGGCCACGGCCACGGAAACGGCCCGGACGACGGGAGCCACGAGCGCGGCGCCGCGCCCTGCGGCAGTCGGCCGTCCGGCCGGTCCCCGCAGGAGCGCCGGCCGCTGCGCGGTGCCCTGCGGGCGCCCGCCGCCGGCCGGAGCAACGCGCTGCACGCCGGAGCCTGGTGGGTCTGGGCGCTCGGCCTAGCCACGGCCGCTTCGCGGACGACCAACCCCCTCCTCCTCGGCCTGCTGGTGGGCGTCGCCGGGTACGTCGTGGCGGCCCGGCGCACGGACGCCCCCTGGGCCCGTTCGTACGGCGCCTTCGTCAAGCTCGGCCTCGCCGTGATCGCGATCCGGCTGGTGTTCTCCGTTGTCCTCGGTTCGCCCATCCCGGGCACCCGTGTCCTGCTCACGCTGCCCGAGGTGCCCCTGCCGGACTGGGCGCAGGGCGTCAGGGTCGGCGGCCGGGTGACGGCGGAGCAGATGGTGTTCGCGCTGTACGACGGGGCGAAGCTGGCGACCCTGCTGATCTGTCTCGGCGCGGCGAACGCGCTGGCGAACCCGGCCCGGCTGCTGAAGTCGCTGCCGGGCGCGCTGTACGAGGCGGGGGTCGCGGTCGTCGTCGCCATGACGTTCGCGCCGAACATGGTCGCCGACGTGCTCCGGCTCCGCACCGCACGGCGGCTGCGGGGCCGTCCGACGGGCGGGGTGAAGGCCGTCCTGCAGATCGGGCTGCCGGTCCTGGAGGGCGCGCTGGAGCGTTCGGTCGCGGTCGCCGCGTCCATGGACGCGCGCGGCTACGGCCGTACCGCGCAGGTTCCCCCGGCCGTGCGACACACCACCACCGCACTCACGCTCGGCGGACTGCTCGGCGTGTGCGCCGGTTCGTACGGGCTGCTCGCCGCGGAGGGCGCGGGCTACGGCCTCCCCGTGCTCCTCGGCGGGTTCGCGGCGGCGCTGGGCGGGCTGTGGCTCGGTGGACGGCGCCAGATGCGCACCCGGTACCGCCCGGACCGCTGGGGTCCGAGGGCGTGGCTGGTGGCCGGGTCCGGTGTCGTCGTGGCGGCGCTGATGATCCGCGCGGGCGCCTACCAGCCCGGTGCACTGCATCCCGGTGTCGTACCCCTGACCGTGCCCGCCCTGCCGCTGTGGCCCGCCGCGGCGGTGCTGGTGGGCCTGCTGCCCGCGTTCGTGGCGCCCGTGCCGCCGAAGGAGTCCACGTCATGATCCGCTTCGAGAACGTCTCGGTGACGTATGGCGACGCCGCGGCGGCGCCGGCGGTCTCCGGGGTGGACCTCACCGTCCCGGAGGGCGAACTCGTCCTGCTGGTCGGGCCCTCGGGAGTCGGCAAGTCGACACTGCTGGGGGCGGTCTCCGGGCTGGTGCCGCACTTCACGGGCGGCACGCTGCGGGGCCGGGTGACGGTCGACGGGCGCGACACCCGCACCCACAAGCCGCGCGAACTCGCCGACGTCGTCGGCACGGTGGGCCAGGATCCGCTCGCGCACTTCGTCACCGACACGGTCGAGGACGAACTGGCGTACGGCATGGAGTCGCTGGGGCTGGCGCCCGCCGTGATGCGCCGGCGGGTCGAGGAGACGCTGGACCTGCTGGGGCTGGCGGAACTCCGCGACCGTCCCCTCGCGACGCTCTCGGGCGGGCAGCGGCAGCGGGTCGCGATCGGGTCCGTGCTGACCCCGCACCCGAAGGTGCTGGTCCTCGACGAACCGACGTCCGCGCTCGACCCCGCGGCGGCGGAGGAGGTGTTGGCGGTGCTCCAGCGGCTCGTCCACGACCTGGGGACGACGGTCCTGATGGCCGAGCACCGTCTGGAGCGGGTGGTGCAGTACGCGGACCGGGTCGTGCTGATGCCCGCGCCCGGCGAGCCCCTGGTGTCGGGCGCCCCCGCCGACGTCATGTCCTTCTCCCCGGTCCGCCCCCCGGTCGTCGCTCTCGGCCGCCTCGCGGGCTGGGCCCCGCTCCCCCTCTCCGTCCGTGACGCCCGCCGCCACGCGGGCGAACTGCGCGCCCGGCTGGCGGGGGTGACGCCGGCAGCCGCGCGGGGCACACGCCCTTCGGCGCGCGGGGAGGCGGCCGGGGAGCCCGGGCCCGCGGCACCCGTCTCGTCCTCCGCCCGCACGGCGGACGGCACGGACACGACCGGCGGAGCCGCGCCGGGCCCGGCGCGTGCCGATGTCTCCGGCCCCGCGGTGGGCGGGCGGCGGACCGCCAGAGGACGAGGGCCGGCCGCCCTGGTCCCGTGGTTCGGGCGAGGGCGGGCCCGAAAGGTCGAGCCGGCCGGGGAGTACGACCCGGCGGTGCTCGTGGAGGCCGCGCGGCTCGGGGTGCGGCGCGGTCGGATCGAGGCGCTGCGGCGGGTCGATCTCGTGGTCGCGCCCGGAGAGACCGTCGCCCTCATGGGCCGCAACGGCGCCGGGAAGTCGACGCTGCTGGGCAGCCTCGTCGGCATGGTCGAGCCCGCGTCGGGCACGATCCGGGTCGGCGGGAGCACCCCTCACCGCACCCGGCCCGCCGAGCTGGTGCGGCGGGTCGCGCTCGTCCCCCAGGAGCCGCGGGATCTGCTGTACGCGGACACGGTCGGGGCCGAGTGCGCCGCCGCGGACGGGGACGCCGGGGCCGCGCCCGGGACCTGCCGGGAGCTGGTCTCCGCGCTGCTCCCGGGGGTGGCGGACGCCAGCCATCCCCGGGATCTGTCCGAAGGACAGCGGCTGGCGCTCGCCCTCGCGATCGTGCTGACCGCCCGTCCCCCGCTCCTGCTGCTCGACGAGCCGACCCGCGGCCTCGACTACGCGGCGAAGTCGCGACTGGTCACCGTGCTGCGCGGCCTGGTGGCCGAGGGCCACGGCATCGTGCTGGCCACGCATGACGTGGAACTCGCCGCGGAGATCGCGGACCGTGTGGTGATCCTCGCGGGCGGCGAGGTCGTCGCGGACGGACCGACGGCCGACGTGGTCGTCTCCTCCCCCGCCTTCGCCCCTCAGGTCGCCAAGATCCTCGCCCCGGAGCCGTGGCTCACCGTCGCCCAGGTGGAGGCCGCCCTGTGAGCACCGCCGACACCCCCGGGCGGCCCGACCGGCAGGGTCGACCTGAGCGGCGCGACCTGCGCGACGGACACGACCGGGACGACCGGGACGACCGACCTGACCGGGACAACCGGGACAACCGGAGCGTCCGACCTGACCGGAGCAACCGACCTGACCGGGACAACCGGAGCGACCGATCTGAACGGAGCGCCCTGCACCGGACCGCGGCCCACCCCGTCCCCGCGCGCACCGCCCGCCCCGTGCGCCTCGGCCCCCGTGCCGTCACCGCCCTCGTCCTCATCAGCGCGATCGGTGTCGCGGCCTTCGGCTGGCCGCTGCTCGCCGACGCGGACGCCACCGTCACCGGCCACGCACAGGACGCGCCCTGGCTGTTCGCCGCCCTGCTCCCCCTCCTCGTCGGTGTGGTGGTCGCGACCATCGCCGACGGCGGGATGGACGCGAAGGCCGTCGCCATGCTCGGTGTACTCGCCGCGGTGGGCGCGGCGCTCCGGCCGCTCGGCGCGGGCACGGCGGGACTGGAGCCGATGTTCTTCCTGATGGTGCTCAGCGGCCGGGTGCTCGGGCCCGGGTTCGGGTTCGTCCTCGGGTCGGTGACGATGTTCGCGTCCGCCCTGCTCACGGGCGGGGTCGGGCCGTGGATGCCGTTCCAGATGCTCTCCATGGGCTGGTTCACGATGGGCGCGGGTCTGCTGCCGGGTGCGCACCGCCTCAGGGGCCGTGCGGAGCTGCTGATGCTCGCGGGGTACGGTTTCGCCGCGGCGTTCGCGTACGGCACGGTCATGAACCTCTACGGCTGGACGCTCGTACCGGGCCTCGCCTCCGGCATCTCGTTCCAGGAGGGCGCTCCCGTGGCCGAGAACCTGGTGCGGTTCGGAGCGTATGTCCTCGCCACCTCCCTCGGCTGGGACCTGGGGCGGGCGGCCCTCACCGTCGTCCTGACCCTCGCGGTGGGCCCGACGCTGCTCAAGGCGCTCCGCCGGGCGACCCGACGGGCGGCGTTCGAGGCCCAGGTCACATTCGAGACGGCCAGGACCTCTCCGGAGGGGTGAGGCGGCCCACAGGACTTTGGTCCCAGAACTATCGGCGTTCGTAGACGTCGTCCGAGGAGGCGGGTTCCCGACCTGCCGCCCCCCACCTGCCCTAAACCGCATATGTCCGGTTTGGGACTTTAGGCCGTCAATACCCCCTCTACGTCGTATCTACGGCGTGAGCCCGGTCACGGCAGGGGCCCCCAGGGGCTGGCTACAACTGTTCCCGTCGCAAGACGCAGCAGGGCCTGGAAGCCCGGCACACGAGCCCGGCTCGGCCCGCCCCTCGCGACCCGGAGTCCCCGAACGTTAGGTAAGCCCTTGTCCCGCTCGCTGATCACCCGCATCTCCGCCCGCAGCAAGTCCCTCGCCGCCGGTACCGCCGTGCTTCTGGGTGCGGCCGGCGCGGTCATGGGGACGACGTCGACGGCCGCGGCCGCGACGCCGCAGGAGATCGCGAAGCAGATGATGCCCACCGCGCAGTTCCAGTGCTTCGACAAGATCGTCTCGCACGAGTCCAACTGGAACCACACCGCCACCAACGCCTCCTCCGGCGCCTACGGCCTGGTCCAGGCCCTGCCGGGCGGCAAGATGGCCTCCGCCGGCGCCGACTGGAAGACCAACCCGAAGACCCAGATCGAGTGGGGTCTGGACTACATGAACGAGCGCTACGGCAGCCCGTGCGGCGCCTGGAACTTCTGGCAGGCCAACCACTGGTACTGAGCCGGCCGGACGGCGGACGACGGACTGCCGCGCACAGCGGACCCGGGCCCCGGGCCGACGCACCACGCGTCGGCCCGGGGCCTTCGCCGTGTCCTGCGGCGCCCGGCGGCCGTACTGTCGAACCCGTCACCGAGGAGGGCTTCCGATGCGCAGCGTGACCTATTCGATGAGCGTCTCGCTTGACGGCTACATCGTCGGGCCGGACGGCGACTTCGACTGGACGGCGCCCGACGAGGAGGTGTTCCGCTTCTGGATCGACGAGATTCGACGGGTCGGCGTCCACCTGTTGGGACGACGGCTGTACGAGACGATGCTGTACTGGGAGACCGCCGACCAGGATCCATCGCTCGACGACTCCATGCTCGAGTGGGCCGCGCTCTGGAAGCCGCTCCCCAAGGTGGTGTTCTCCACCACGCTGTCGGCGGTGCAGGGCAATGCCCGCCTGGCTTCCGGCGGCCTGGCGGAGGAGGTCGAGCGGTTGCGGGCAGCGCCGGGGGAGGGCGACATCGCGATCGGCGGCGCGACTCTCGCCGCCGAGGCGGCGGCGCTGGGCCTGATCGACGAGTACCGGACCATGATCTACCCGGTGCTGGTCGGCGGTGGCATTCCGTTCTTTCCCCGGCACGAGCGCCGGGTGGATCTCGAGCTCGTCGAGACCCGCACGTTCGGCTCGCGAGTCGTCCACCTCCGCCACCGCGTGGCGCGTTAGGGCGTGCCCGCCGAGCCCGGGGTGGAACGGGCGGGCGGAGCTACTTTCGCAACACGCCCTAGTACTACAGGGCTAGATCTTGATCATGGGGTGATGGGAGGCTCTGCCTGTGGCCACGACACAGCCCCATGATCAAGATTCTTCGTCGGACGCAGTGAGCCCTGCCGATTTAGCCGTCTGGGACCGCGAGTTCGCCGCGCTGGGTGAGCGGATAACCCCCCTGTTCTACCGCCCGGAATCCCAAGGGCACGCCCTTCAGTACTTACGTGGGCTCCTCTCCCCGTTGCAGCGCAAGAACGGCTGGACCATGGCTGAGTTCGCCGGCGAGAAGGAGCCCAAAGCACTCCAGCGGTTCTTGAACCTCACCCCGTGGAGCGCGGCTCTGATGCGGGACCTGGTCTGCGACTACGCCATGGAACGCTTCGCGGATCCCCGGGGCGTGCTGATCGCCGACCCCACCGGCTTCGCGAAGAAGGGCACCAAATCCGCCGGGGTCCAGCGGCAGTATTCCGGCACCCTCGGACGTGTCGACAATTGCCAGATCGGGTCGTTCCTGGCCTACGCCAACCGTCGTGGCGACCGTGTACTGATCGACCGGGAGCTCTACCTGCCCAAGGATTCCTGGGCCGTCGACTTCGAACGCCGCCGGGAGGCGGGGATCCCGGACGAGGTGGTCTTCCGCACCCGTCCGCAGCAGGTCCAGGCCATGATCGAGCGCGCCGTGGCGGCCGGGGTGCCGTTTTCGTGGTTCGTTGCGGACGAGGAGTTCGGCCAGAACAGGATTCTGCGCAGGTATCTGGAAGCAGAGGACATTGCCTACTGCATGGCCGTTCCGAAATCTACCGACGTGAACACCGCGGGCATCTCCACCAACCCCGACACTCCGACCCGGTTGGACAACCTGGCATCACACCTGCGGCCGGGGGACTTCTCCCGGCGTGCCTGCGGGATCGGAGCCAAAGGGTTCCGCACCTACGACTGGGCGGTAATCGCCGGGCGGGACGGGCGCCAGTACGTAGTACGCCGCTCCATCGCGGATGGGGAGCTCGCCTACTTCCACTGCTACAACCCGCGCGGGGAATCACTGTCGGAACTGGTGGCGGTCATAGGACTGCGCTGGCCGGTCGAGGAGTGTTTCGAGGCGGCCAAGCAGCAGGCCGGGCTGGACAACTACCAGGTACGCAAATACGACGCCTGGTATCGCCATATCACCCTGTCCATGCTGGCGTTGGCGTTCCTGGCCGCGATGGCCCGAACCCCGCAAAAGGGGGCTCTTCGAACCTGGGCGGCGGGCGCGGGCCGCGAACGCGGCGGCTCGCGGCCCTGACCGTCGCCGAGGTCCGGCGCCTGTTCAACCTGATCGGCCTGACTCGCATCGCCATTGACCAGGGACTTCGCTGGTCGATCTGGCGGCGCGCGCATCAAGCGGAGGCGCGACGGCACCATTTCAGAAGGCGGCTACAGCTTCAGATGATCAAGATCTAGCCCCAATGCCGCTGACTTTGGGGTGAGTTGCTTGTAGCTTGTGGTTGGGGAGGGGTGCTGTTGTGCCACGGGCTGGGCAGGTGAAGCCGCCGGTTGAGGAGCGGTTGTCGGACCGGATTGCGTTGGGTGTGTTGACGCGGGCGTTCCCGGCGGAGTTGGTCGATGAGGTCGTCGTCGAGACGGGTCGGGTTGAGCAGCGGATCCGGTTGCTGCCGGCGCGGGTGACGGTCTACTTCGTGCTGGCGATGTGTCTGTTCTCGGGGCAGGCGTATGAGGAGGTCGCGCGGCTGCTGACGGAGGGTCTGGCCTGGGCGGGCCGGTGGCGGGGCAGGTGGGAGGTGCCCTCGACCGGGGCGATCTCCCGGGCGCGTGCCCGGCTGGGGCCGGAGCCGCTGCGGGCCCTGTTCGGCCGGGTGTGCCGTCCGGTGGCGACGCCGGACACGGTCGGTGCCTGGTACCGGGGCCGGCGGCTGGTGGCGGTGGACGGCACGACCCTGGATGTGGCGGACACCCCTGCCAACGATATGTTCTTCGGACGGCCGGGATCCGGGCGGGGTGAGAAGAAGGGTGCGTTTCCGCAGGTGCGGCTGGTGGTGCTGGCCGAGTGCGGCACGCACGCGGTCTTCGCCGCGGCCACCGGGGCGTGCACAGTGGCCGAGACGGTGCTCGCCGACACACTGCTGCCGCACCTGAAGCCGGGAATGCTGCTGCTCGCCGACCGGGGCTTCCCCGGCTACGACCGGTGGAAGACCGCCGCAGCCACGGGCGCGGACCTGCTGTGGCGGGTGGCATCCAACGTGGTGCTGGTGGTGCGCGAGCAGTACCCGGACGGCTCGTACCTGTCGGAGATCTACGCGGCCGGGGACAGGCGCCGCGTCCACGGGCAGCGGGTGCGGGTGGTGGAGTACACCGTCGCCGGCCACGAGGAGGCCGGTCCGGTCCGGTTGATCACCACGATCCTCGATCCGGACCAGGCACCGGCGGCCGAGCTGGCGGCCTTGTATCACGAGCGGTGGGAAGTGGAAGGGGTGCTGGACGAGATCAAGGTCCACCAGCGCGGCCCCGACGTGGTCCTGCGATCCAGATACCCCGACGGCGTCGAGCAGGAGGTCTACGGCTTCCTCCTCGTCCACCACGCCGTGCGCCAGGTCATGCACGAGGCCGCAGCCCAGGCCGGGACCGACCCCGACCGGCTGTCCTTCACCCGCTCCCTACGCGTCGTGCGCCGCCAGGTCCCCGCCCAGGCGGCTTTTTCCCCCTGACCGCCTCGCCGCCGCCTGGGACCGCACCCTCGCCGAGATCCTCCGACGCCTCTTACCGGCCCGCAGACTCCGCGCGTTCCCCCGCGTCGTCAAGCGCAAGATGTCCAACTGGGGCCTCAAACGTGCCCACCACCGCACCTGGCCCCAGCCCGCCGCCCCACCGACCGAAACAGTCACCATCACCCCCGCCTCCAAGATCGCCCCGACCAAGCGAAAACCCAAGACCACGGCTTAAAACAGCGGCATTGGATCTAGCCCTGTAGTACTAGGGCGTGTTCTGGGTTGAGATCACGAGCTCGGTCATTCCCGCTCCAGGAGGGTGCCGGTTGCGATAGACCGGTCGCGTGACTCGTGGCGATCTGACCGATGCCGAGTGGGGGTTGGTCGAGCCGCACCTGCCGCTGGGTGCGTTCGGACCGATCCCTGACCTGCGCAGCTACTTCAACGCGGTGATGTGGCGGTTCCGCACCGGCTGCCCCTGGCGAGATGTGCCGGAGAGCTACGGCTCCTGGTCGACGATCTACGACAGGTTCCGGATGTGGGTGCGTGAGGGGGTCTTTCAGGCCCTCATGGACGCGATGATCGCCGAGGCGGCGGCCCGCGACGATGTAGATCTCAGCCTGGTCAGCGTGGACTCGACTGTTGCCCGCGCGCATCACCACGCGGCGGGCATGGTCGTCGCCCCGGAACTCCTCGAGGACCTGGAGAAGGCCGTGGCGGAGGAAAAGGGGCTGCAGCAAAGGGACAAAACAACCCCGTAGGCGAGCAACCCGCGGACATGGAGGACTCCGGGCGGGAACAGCGCCGCGCCGTGCGCCGACGCCGCAGGGCCCGGCTGCGGGCCGCCGAACTGGGCCGCTCCCGGGGCGGGCTGACCAGCAAGGTCCACCTCGCCGTCGAGCGGCGGTGCCGCCCGCTGTCCATCATCCTCACCCCCGGCCAGGCCGCGGACAGTCCGCGCTTCATCCCGGTCCTCAAGAAGATCAAGGTGCGTGTCCCGGTCGGCCGCCCCAGGACCCGGCCGGACGCGGTCGCTGGCGACAAGGCGTACTCCTCCCGCGCCAACCGCGCCCACCTGCGCAGACGCAACATTAAGGCGGTGATCCCGGAGAAGGCCGACCAGACCGCCAACCGCAAGAAGAAGGGACGCTCCGGCGGACGCCCGGTCAGCCACGACGCCGCGCTCTACAAAGATCGCAACACCGTCGAGCGCGCCATCAACAAGTTCAAGGAATGGCGGGGGCTGGCCACTCGCTACGACAAGACGCCCGAGAGCTATGCCGCCGGGCTCCACTTGCGCGGATCCATCCTCTGGTTACGCAGCCTGCCAGCCCTCCCGTGATCTCAACTCAGAACACGCCCTAGCCGGCTCGCCCGCCGAGCCCGGGGTGAACGGGCGGCCGGCGAAGTCCTCTCGGTGGAGATCAGCTCCAGCGTCCGTCGAGTCCACGGACGCTGACGACCCGCTGGTCCCACCAGGCCCGATCCGCGTCGCTGAGACCGATCCACGCATCGGGCGTGTGCATGATGCCGCCGACACGCCCGCTCAGGCAACGACCGCCCCGACTCGACGAGTTGCGCCCCTGCGGTGTCTCACAGCCGCTGCAGGATCGTGCCCGTCGCCAGTGCCCCGCCCGCGCACATCGTCACCAGGGCGAACTCCTTGTCCGTCCGCTCGAGTTCGTGCAGCGCCGTCGTGATCAGCCGCGCGCCCGTCGCGCCCACGGGGTGCCCCAGCGCGATGGCCCCGCCGTTGACGTTGACCTTCTCCAGATCCTGGTCGAAGACCTGCGCCCAGCTCAGCACGACGGAGGCGAACGCCTCGTTGATCTCCACGAGGTCGATGTCCCCGAGCGACATGCCCGCCTTCCCCAGCACCGCCCGTGTGGCGTCGATCGGCCCGTCGAGATGGAAGTGCGGGTCCGCCCCGACGAGGGCCTGCGCGACGATCCGGGCGCGCGGCTTCAGCTTCAGGGCCCGTGCCATGCGCTTGGACGCCCACATGATCGCCGCCGCACCGTCGGAGATCTGCGAGGAGTTCCCGGCGGTGTGGACCGCGGTCGGCATCACGGGCTTCAGCCCGCCCAGCGCCTCCATGGAGGTGTCCCGCAGGCCCTCGTCCCGGTCGACGAGCCGCCACATGCCCTGTCCGGCGTGCTGCTCCTCCTCGGTCGTGGGCACCTGGACAGCGAAGGTCTCGCGCTTGAA
This sequence comes from Streptomyces marianii, assembly GCF_005795905.1. Classification (NCBI taxonomy): domain Bacteria; kingdom Bacillati; phylum Actinomycetota; class Actinomycetes; order Kitasatosporales; family Streptomycetaceae; genus Streptomyces; species Streptomyces marianii. Next base: position 6,069,870 of record NZ_VAWE01000001.1, on the reverse strand, counting down.
GCGCTCCTCGGCCCAGGCGACCGCGGCCCGCTCCTGGGAGATCAGGCCGAGGGAGTCGACGTTCTCGCGGGTGAGTCCGCGACGGCGCGCGATGCGCTCGGCGGCCTCGAACTGGTTGGGCAGGTCGACGTTCCACTCGTCCGGCCAGGGCTTTCCCGGTCCGTGCTTGGAGCCGCTGCCCAGCGGTACGCGCGACATGGCCTCGACGCCGCAGCTGATGCCGACGTCGATCACCCCGGCGGCGATCATGTTGGCGGTCATGTGCGCGGCCTGCTGCGAGGAGCCGCACTGGCAGTCGACGGTCGTCGCGGCGGTCTCGTAGGGCAGCCCCATGGTGAGCCAGGCGTTGCGCGCCGGATTCATGGACTGCTCGCCGGCGTGGGTGACGGTGCCGCCGACGATCTGCTCGACGCAGTCGGCGTGGATGCCGGTGCGGCCGAGCAGTTCACGGTAGGTCTCGCCCAGCAGGTAGGCGGGATGCAGATTGGCGAGCGCGCCACCGCGCTTGCCAATGGGTGTGCGTACGGCTTCGACGATGACGGGTTCCGCGGCCATGAGCTCGTCCTCTCCTCAGCACCGGCGCGGGGTGTCCCGGTACCCCGCACGCAAGAACCGCAAGAAGAACTAGTACGCGTTCTAGTTCTCTAGCAGTCTTATGAGGGTTACCCCAGGTACGCAAGGCTCCTGCACGCAACAGTTCCCGACGCGAGTCTTGCCAGTTGTAGAACCCGTTACTACGTTGCGGGCAATTCTGATGGGTCGTCAGAACCTTGCAGCCGCCGCACAGCTGTCCAGCCGCGAGACCTGGAGTTGCCGATGCCCTGCCCCCATCTCCCCGAAGGGTTCGACGCCACCGACCCCGATCTGCTGCAGAGTCGCGTCCCCCTCCCCGAGTTCGCCCGGTTGCGCCGGACGGCTCCCGTCTGGTGGTGCCCGCAGCCACGCGGCATCACCGGCTTCGACGACGAGGGCTACTGGGCGGTCACCCGCCACGCGGACGTCAAATACGTGTCCACCCACCCCGAGTTGTACTCCTCCAGCGAGAACACCGCGGTCATCCGCTTCAACGAGCACATCAGCCGCGACCAGATCGAGGCGCAGCGCCTGATCATGCTCAACATGGACCCGCCCGAGCACACCCGGGTCCGGCAGATAGTCCAGCGCGGCTTCACCCCGCGCGCCGTACGCGGACTGGAGTCGGCGCTGCGCGACCGCGCCCGGCGAATCGTCGAGGAGGCGAGGGAGGCCGCGGGGGGCAGCGCGGACGGCGGCTTCGACTTCGTCACCCGGATCGCCGTCGAACTCCCGCTGCAGGCCATCGCCGAACTCATCGGCATCCCCCAGGAGGACCGCGCCCGGATCTTCGACTGGTCGAACAAGATGGTGGCGTACGACGACCCGGAGTACGCGATCACGGAGGAGATCGGCGCCGAGGCCGCCATGGAGCTGATCGGCTACTCCATGAACCTGGCGGCCGCGCGCAAGGAGTGCCCGGCGGAGGACATCGTCACCCAACTCGTCGCCGCCGAGGGCGAAGGCAACCTCTCCTCCGACGAGTTCGGCTTCTTCGTGCTGCTGCTGGCGGTGGCGGGCAACGAGACCACCCGCAACGCGATCAGCCACGGTATGCACGCCTTCCTCACCCACCCCGAGCAGTGGGAGCTCTACAAGCGGGAGCGCCCGGCGACCGCGGCCGAGGAGATCGTCCGCTGGGCCACGCCCGTGGTCTCCTTCCAGCGGACCGCGACCCAGGACACCGAACTCGGCGGCCAGAAGATCAGCAAGGGCGACCGGGTGGGTCTCTTCTACTCGTCCGCCAACAACGACCCCGAGGTCTTCGAGGACCCCGGAACCTTCGACATCACCCGCGACCCCAACCCGCACCTCGGCTTCGGCGGCGGCGGCCCGCACTTCTGCCTCGGCAAGTCCCTCGCCGTTCAGGAGATCGAGCTCATCTTCAACGCCGTCGCCGACGTCCTCCCCGACCTCCGCCTGGCAGGCGACCCGCGCCGACTGCGCGCCGCCTGGCTGAACGGGATCAAGGAACTCCGCGTCGGCGTCGGCGGCTGAGGCCCGAGGGCCACCGACCGGTGCACGCACCCGACGACGCACGGACCGACGCACTGACGCGGCGATACACACAGCCGTGACGCGCGCAAGCCGGCGGTCACCCACCCGGCGACGCACACACCCCGGCCGTGGGAGGCGGGGGCCATCCCCCTGCGCCCGCCCCCGTCTCCCACCCGGCCCACCGGCCCCACGCGGCCCGGCCGGCCGGGCCGCGTCCGCCCGAGTCGCCCTCCGGTTGCGGCGATCTTATGATGGATGATCCCTGTATCGACCGTTTCACCGAAGGGACCGTTTCACCTCGTTCGCCGAGAAACCAGAGGTGGCCGCGGATGATCCGTCTCAGAGTCGTGTCGGCGGTTCTCGCCGCCCTGCTGCTGGTCGCCACGGGCCTGACCGGCGCACACGCGCAGACCCCGCGTCAGGAGTTCGATCCCGCCGTGACGGAGGCCCTCGACAAGGCCGTCACCGACACCATGGCGAAGGCCGGGATTCCGGGTGTGATCGTCGGCGTCTGGATTCCCGGCCGCGGTACGTACGAGAAGTCGTTCGGCGTGGCCGACAAGTCGTCCGGCACACCGATGAAGACCGGTCTGCACATGCGGATCGGCAGCGTCACCAAGACGTTCACGGTCACGGGCCTGCTGCAACTCGTCGACCAGGGCAGGGTCGGGCTCGACGATCCCGTCGGCAAGTACGTCGACGGCGTACCGGCGGGCGACCGGATCACCCTGCGCCAGCTCGCCGACATGCGCAGCGGCCTGTTCAACTACACCGAGGACGACAAGTGGGAGAGGTCCTTCGAGGCCGACCCCCAGCAGACGTTCACCCCGCAGCAGTTGCTCGATTACGCGTTCGCGCACCTGGCGAACTTCCCGCCCGGCACCCGGTGGGAGTACAGCAACACCAACACGGTGCTGCTCGGGCTGGTGATCGAGAAGGTCACCGGACAGCCGCTGGAGGACTACCTCCGGCAGCGCGTCTTCGCGCCACTGAGGCTCGACGGGACCTCGTTCCCGACGGACGAGGCGATCCCGGAGCCCTACGCCCACGGCTACACCGCCTACACGAAGTCCGGTGCCGCCACGGCCACCCCGTCCGGCGGCACGGTCGACGCCACCAACTGGAACCCGTCCTGGGCCTGGGCGGCAGGTGCCGTGATCTCCGACCTCGACGATCTGCACACCTGGTTGCCCGCCCTGGCCGACGGGCGGCTGCTCAACCCCGCCACGCAGAAGGAGCGTCTGCGGTTCGGCCCGACGACCATCCCGCAAGTCCAGTACGGACTGGGCATCATGCGGGTGGGGGGCTGGATCGGTCACAACGGGGAGCTCCCGGGCTACGAGACACTGGCCCTGCAACTGCCGTCCCAGCGGGCCACCCTGGTGATCCTGGTCAACTCCGACACCGACTACCGCGGCCAGGCGCTGAGCACGATGCTCGGGCGCGCCGTCACCGAGGTGGTGACACCGCGCAACGTGTTCGACCTGCCGACCGCGCCGCAGTCCGAGAAGAGCAGCCCACCACCCTCCCGGACACCGTCACCGGCGTCCTAAGGGCTGTCCCGTAGTCCCCAGCGGGCGCACGACCCGGCGCTTGCCCGGCGCGACAGGGTCCACGGTGAGTAACCGGAGCATCTTCGATCGCGAAAGCGACTGCGACGCCAGCTCAGCCGGTGGTGCCGACTCCGATCGGCGCGGTACCGACCGGGATTGTCGCGACCACTTCTTTGCTCTTCGTGTCGATCACGGAGACATTGTTCGATCCTGTGTTGGTGACATAGACACGGCGTCTGGTGTCGTCGACCGCAACTCCCGTGGGATTGGTTCCCACGGGGATGGTGGCAGTGACGGTGTTGCTGTTCCCGTTGATGACGGAGACATCGTTGGACAGGTTGTTGGGAACGTAGACGCGGTTCTTGCGGATGTCCACCGCCACATTCGCCGGGCCAGCGCCGACGCCGATCGTGTCAATGATTTGGTTCGTCTTCGTGTCGATCACGGAGACACGATTGGCCCCTGTGGTGGCCACATAGAGACGGTGCTTCAGCGGATTGACCCCCAACCCGAATGGGCGTTGCACGGGGATCGTGGTGAGGACCTCCTCGGTGAAACCACTGATGACAGTGACCTCCTGGGCATCGGTGCTGGAGACGTAGACGCGGTGGGTGCGGAAGTCCACCTCCACCTGGCCCGGGGAAGCGCCGACAGGGATAGTGTTGACGACCTCGTTGATCTGCGTGTCGATGACCGAAATGGTGTTGGACTGTCTGTTCGAGACGTAGGCGCGGTCAAATCGCTCGTCCACCGCGACGTTGACCGGCCTGTTTCCCACCGGAATCGTGTCGATGACCTTGTTCTTCTTCGTGCTGATCACGGAGACGTCATTCGCTCCCGCGTTGGTGACGTACACGCGGTGGCGCCCACGGTCCACGGCAACGCCGATCGCATCCGCACCCGTAGGGATGGTCTTCTTGAGCGAGTTGGTCCTGGCATCGATGACCGAGACGTTGCCGGAGTCCCGATTGGCCACGTAGACCATGTCACGTGGTCGACCCACCGGACCGGTTGCATCTGCCGCAGTCGGTACGAGCATTGCCGCCGCCCCCACCAACGAGACAACGGCGACAAGGGACCTAGGGTAGGCGGGCATGCTGTTTCCTCCATTGTTGGCGTTTCGTCACTGCCAAAGCCTTCCCTTTCCCAGCGCACGACGATCCCGGCCGATTGGGTTACATCCCCGCGCGTTCCCCCTCAGGGCCACCGGAGTTCTCGTGGAATATCTTTGATGGGTCTTCGAAGTTAAGGCTCTCCCGGCATCAGCCTCGATCCGTCTGTGGTGATCCCTGCCGACTGAGGTGATCGGTTCATCCCGTTTGTCCCGGCGGGTGTCGGGCGGGATCTTCGCGTGTCGCTGCGGGGTGCGCCGGGGTTCCACGTCTCCCGGGGTTTGCTGGTCGGCTCCTTCCTGGTCGCCGTCGGGGCAGGCTGCGCCGTTCAGGGGGCGGCGGGGAGGGCGCCGAGTCGGCGCCAGCTGGTCGTGAAGGCGTCGGCCCAGGGCCAGGTGGTCTCGATCCGTAGCCACCGGCGTCGGGCATGCTTCGCGAGCCGGGCGGGCAGGTGGTAGAGCCGGAAGCGCATGGTGTCAGGTTCGGCGGTGGCCAGTTCGCCCGTGTCGTGGAGGGTCAGCAGCCGCAGCCAGGCGTCCAGGTCGGCGACGAGGTTCGCGGTCAGCATCCATGCCTCGTTGACCTGCCAGGACTTGGAGGGCAGGTTGTGCAGGCCCATCGTCTTGTTCGTGCGCACGTGGTCTACCACGACCGCGTGGTGGCGGTGCAGGGCGTCCAGCAACTGGATCTGGTGCGAGCCGCGGACGCGGGTCATCTTGGAGATGTTCGTCGCGACGATTGAGTACTTCCAGCCGGTCTTCTTCTCGAACGTGGTCAGGTCGTGCATCTGCCGTCCGGACGGCTTGACCCGGCGGACGATCAGCCGCATCCCTTTGATCCGGCCGTCCCGGCGGTTCAGGCCGGTCAACTCGGCGACGAAGCAGCCCTCCTGAAGCTCGCCGTCCTGCTTGATCGAGGTCTCCCACGCGGTCTCGGGCAGGCGGGCGATGGCCTTCTCGTCCTCGTCGGTGATCGTCCAGCCGGTGGTGAAGCGGACCGTGCGCCGCATCGTGTTCAGATCCCGCAGGTGCTCGTGCAGACCGTGGGTGGCCCCGGCGCCGTCGACGCGCACCAAGATCTTGGCGGCGGAGGCGCCGGGGATCTGGGCCAGCGCGGCGGCGAGCACCCTCAGGTGGTCGGCCACCGTGTTCGAGCCGGCACCGCCGGGCCGTAGCCACATGGCCAGGCACTCGCCTGTATGCGCACACCACGCGGCCAGTGGATGAAAGCCGAAGGTCTTCTTCCAGGTCGCCGAGGCGCCCTCCTTCTTCGACGCGGCCGTGATGATCGTGGCGTCCATGTCGATCACGATCCAGCGGTGCAGGTGCTTGCCGGCGACGGTCAGCCACGGAAACCCGCCCGGCCGCAGGTGCAGCAGGCTCCACACGTGCCGACGCACTCTCGCCCTCGCCTACGCGATCTTCGCCAGGACCTCGGCGTCCATCGCGGCGAGTGTCCGGCGCGTCGTCGAGTCCGACACCGCCGGTCCGAACAGGCCCTGATGGTGGGCCTGTAACTGCTCGGCGCCGGACAGGTTCACAGCCCCCAGCACGATCGCCACCGCGAGCTGCACGACCACGGCCCCGCGATCTCGCCACCCGCGCCCCGTCCCGGCGGGCAGCACGCCCGCCAGCGCGGCCGTGAGCCCCGTACGGTCGGCAAGCTTCCGCAGCAGCACCGCCCCGGCATGCCCGATCAGCCCCTTGCCGTCGGCGACCACGGACAACCGCCGGTCCCACCCTGTAGGCTCGCTCACCAGACTGGTGCCCTGACTCTCGCAGCGGATACGACCTCAACACTCGCATCCTTGCAGGCCAGCGGCACCTTTCTGCTACCAGACCGTCAGATCACCCAATTCCGCTGAACACCCAGGGTCAGTGGGATGGTTCCGCCCGCGCGTTCCAGCAGGATGAGCGAAGTGACCAGCAGACCGTGGGCCAGCCCGTGCAGAACCCGTTCCGGGTCGAGATGTACTGGTTGTACAGGCCCTCAACGAAGACTCGGAACGGTTGCGGTTCCACGTCGCAGCCACCTTGGACGTTCGGGGTCAGCCCCGACGGCAGCCTAGGAACTCGGCGGCACCACGGGCGAGGGAGACGTACAGTCGGCCGCTGTGGTAGCCGGCGTCCCAGAGCGTCTCGCCTTCCGGTTCGAAGGGGTGACTCAATCTGCGATCTCCAGTCCTACTCGGTGAATTCAGGTCAGCCGTCGGACGCCCGGCGTCCGACCTTGGTTGCGGAACCGTCGATACGATCGAGGGCGCCGCCGGAATCGCGGCGACGCCCTGCCGGCCGACGTGACCACGCCAGGTCCGCGTTACCGCCCGGCTTGCAGAGAGTGGTACTCCGTGTACATACGGGCCAGCGATTCACTGTTGTCGCGTACGTCCAGGAATTCCAGGACGAGGGAGAAGAGGTGATCCACAGCCCGCTGGTCCTGCTCCGGTTCCAGACGTCCCCAGTTCCGGAGACTGACACCGGGCAACGACTCCTGGAACACGAGCGCGTACCACACGGCGCTGGAGGGTTCCCCCCTGCGCACGATCAACCACTCCCTGAAACCTCGCAGCAGGCCGCCGTCCCGAGCCAGGTCGAACCCGAGAAGGAGCATGGCGGTGGGGTGGTAGGTACCGTTCAGACCGTACATCCCCGGCCTGGCCTGGAGCTGTTCGATGAGCTGCTTGTCGGCCACGCGGCTCCTAGGATCCGAAGTTGATGGCGTCGGGCCAATCCCACTTGGCCTTGTACTCGGCGATGGTCTCACCGCCTCGCCCCGTAGAGCCGTCATGGACCCGGCCCTGGTAGACGACCACGGTGTGCTCGATCAAGAAGGTGTCCGGCCCTCGGTGGCGGCCGAGGCCGTGCCGGCCCGCCGGCTTGATGGTGACGATCTCGCCACCCCCGAGCTGACTCCCCGGCACACGGATACGTTTCGCACACGCGTCGCAGTCAGTGGAATCAGGGATCCTCGACTTGTCCCTGGGAGCCTGGGGACGTTGTGCCTCAAGCAGGGCACGTCCTCGGACATGGCCGACACCGTCCGCATGCCGGCCTTGTCGGCGATTTCGCAGCCCCGCTTCAGAAGCTCGAGGCCGTCGTACGCCTACTCCAGGGCTTTCAGTTTGGCGCCGATGAGGACGTCCGTGGAACCGTGGCATCCGGCGGGGAACCTCGCCGTGGGCGGTGGGAGCCTGTCCGATCTCAGAGAAGGTGGCGAGAGCCTGATTCAACTTGGCGAACATCCCGCGAGCCTTCAAAACGAAGGGGCTTCTGACCTCGGAGACGATGAAGGCCTCCACTGTCGCGCTGGTCAGATGCCCCTTCAGATCGAAGGGCGTACGCACGCCCCGTCTCGATGAAGTTGGCGAGCCGCAGGTCAGCGCGGAGAACCGTCGCCAACTTCACTGAGATCGGACAGAGCCGGTCAGGGATGCGTGTCCCGCCCGGGAGTTCGGACTTGGGATACGTTTCCCGTATGTCTGAACAGCAATGGAACGCCGTGGACGCCTACTTGACCGACCTGCTGGTTCCGGAGGACGACGCCCTGGCGTCCGCCGTGGCCGCGAGCGACGCGGCCGGCCTGCCGCAGATCGCCGTCGCGCCCATCCAGGGCAAGCTGCTGCACCTGCTGGCCCTCACCCAGGGCGCGACGAGGATCCTCGAGATCGGCACGCTCGGGGGTTACAGCACCATCTGGCTCGGCCGGGCACTGCCCGCCGACGGACAACTCGTCTCGCTCGAGTACAGCGCGAAGCACGCGGACGTGGCCCGCGCCAACCTCGCCCGCGCGGGGCTCGACAAGAAGGTCGAGGTGCGGGTCGGATCCGCGCTCGACAGCCTCGCCGCGCTGGAGGCCGAGGGCAGCGCCCCGTACGACTTCTTCTTCATCGACGCCGACAAGGCCAACAACCCCCACTACGTGGAGTGGGCGGTGAAGCTGTCACGCCCGGGCAGCATCATCGTCGTCGACAACGTCGTACGCGGCGGCTCGGTCCTCGACGCGACGAGCGAGGACCCCGCGATCGTGGGCACCCGCCGGATGTTCGAGGTCGTCTCCGAACACCCGCGGCTCACGGCGACCGCCGTCCAGACGGTGGGCGCACGCGGGTACGACGGCCTCCTGCTCGCCCGCGTCACTGGCTGAGCCCGGGCGGGGCGGCGAGCGCCCGGTGCGCCGTCCGCCGCCCCGCCGGGTCGGGACGCCGGGCGGCCCGTGTCCGCCCTATCCTGCACCTCATGAGTGTCGTGAAGATCAATGTGCTGACCGTCCCCGCCGAACAACGCGAGGCCCTGGAGCAGCGGTTCTCCGCTCGTGCGGGGGCCGTGGAGTCCTCGGACGGCTTCGAGTGGTTCGAGCTGCTCCGCCCGCTGGAGGGCACCGACGACTACCTCGTCTACACCCGCTGGCGCAGTGAGGAGGACTTCCAGAACTGGATGTCCGGCCCCATGCAGGCCGCCCACCGCGGCGAGGGCGGCGGGGGCGAACGCCCGAAGCCGGCCGCTACGGGCTCGACCCTTTGGTCCTTCGAGGTGGTCCAGCAGGCCGCGCCGAAGCAGGGTTGAACACCCGAGTGCGAGTGGGAGACGAGTGGTGGCCGTCCGTCCGGGCAGCGCCGGTGACGACGCGTCCGTCCTCTTCACCTCCGAGCGGAGCTTCAGGGTCTGGCGGTACGGCGTCGGCCATTCACAGCTACTGCTCCGTGCGGCGCCGGACTCCGCGCACCCGCTGCGTCTGGACCTCCTCTTCGAAGGCGTGGAGGCCATGCAACTGGTGACCCGATACGAAACCCTGGAGCTCCACACGCTCGACGAAGAGGAGAGCGAACGTATCTTCGAGATGTCCGGTGTGCCTGCCCGGCCGAGATCGGACCGGCTCGTCCTCGGTCTCCGGTCCCGGGGCGGTGCGGGCTACGTGCAGTGCCAGAAGGTCTCCGCCCTTCTCGGCGGCACAGGAGTCGTCGGGCCCGACGATCCGTCCGAGTCCGTCGACGTCGTGTGGAGCCTGCGCTGACCTCTCCCTGAGCCGGTTCCGCGACAAGGAGCCCCGTCGGAACGTCGTTCCGGCGGGGCTCCGATGCCGTCGGCCCGCGCGGGGCGTCAGCGTCCCGGACCGGGCGCCCCCGGTGGGAGCGGCGGCGGGCGGGAAGCCACGGCGGTCCTCACTCCCCCGGTGCCGGGTCGCCCGCCGGGGCGGTCGACTGCCAGGCGGTGAAGAGGGGGAGCCGCCCCGAGGCGTCGAGCACGACGATGCCGAAGGGCCGGTCGTAGGCGAGCCGGAGGGTCCGGTCGGGACGCGGCGCGCCGCCCGCGCGGGAGAGGACCGCCGTCACGGCCGCCGCCTCCACGCCGAGTTCCGCGATCTTGAGAACGGCCTCCTGGACGACCATCGAGATCGCCAGTCGTTCGGGCGACAGTCCGGAGAAGTCGGCGAGCGACGAGGTCGCCTGCCGGACGCCCAGCGCCGGCAGTCGGGACGTGACGTCCGTCGTCGTCCGCAGGGCGAGGCGGGGCACCGCGAGGGCGACGGCCTCCGCCTCGACGGGTGCGCACGCCTCGCGCGGCGCCCAGGCCGCGGGCAGCACCTCCGCGGGGCCGGCGCCCGGCGCGCCGAGGACGAGCCTGACCACCGCGCCCGCGGCGCCTTCGCAACGCAGTTGCGCGATCCGGGCCGGGCCCGTGGTCCACGCGTCGGCGGGGGCCAGCCGCCGGTGCATCGTCGGCACCCGGTGGACCGTCCCCGAGGCGTCCGTGAACGGCGCGTGCCGGGTCGCGTGGCCTTGGAAGGGGGTCTGCCAACGGGCCTTCAGCGCGAGGGCGTTGACCAGGGCCAGGAGCGTGTCGGGCGGTATGGGGACCGGCAGCCTGTCGATCTGCCCGCCGGTCGCCTGCTTCACCCAGGCGTCGATGTCGTCCCGGCCGTCGCCGAGATGTGCGAATCCGATGCCGGGGAGCGCCTCGCGGTAGGCCCGGTACACCGGGACCCTGCTCCAGACCCGGGTGGCGACGGCCAGCGCATCCGTGCCGGCGAGCTCCCCGGCCGCGGAGGTGACGGCCGTGGCCGCGTCGTCCCCGGCCGCGCCGAGCAGCGCCCGCAGCTCCTCGGCGGTGCCGCCGCGCGCGCCCGCCGCCACGGCACCGAGCGCGAGCCACAGCCCGGCGGGCGAGCAGACGAAGTCGCCCCGCCCGTCGAACTGTCGCAACCAGCGCTCCCCGACGGCCTGGACGGCTCTCGCGTGTCCGGGGTAGGCACCCGGCCGAACCGGTGGCCCGGGTGTCGCACCAGCTCGTTCCGTCCTCGCCGTGTCGTCCATTGCAACCGCCCCCCGTCACCCGCTTCTTCCGCTTCCGGGTGCAGTGTGCCAGGAGGCGGCTGCTTCCGGGCGGGGTGTGCCAGGAGCCCGACCGGCCATGCCCGTCAAGGCCCTGCGCGGGCGCGGGTGGCGGCGTCGTCGGAGGGGGAACGGGCACACCCGGCACGGCCGGCCCGACCCGTCGAACGCGGAACGGGCACACCCAGCACGGCCGGCCCGACCCGTCGAACGCGGAACGGGCACACCCAGCACGGCCTGTCGGACCCGCCCAATGGTGAACGGACGCCCGGCACGGCCGGCCGGGTACGTCGGGACGCCCTGCACGGCCGGCCGGGTACGTCGGGACGCCCGGCACGGCCGGCCGGGTTGCCTCAGATGAGGCCCTGGGCGAGCATGGCGTCCGCGACCTGCTCGAAGCCGGCGATGTTCGCCCCCGCCACGTAGTCGCCGGGCCTGCCGTAGCGGGCCGCCGTCTCGTACGCGGTGTCGTGGATGGCGCGCATGACCTGGGCCAGTTCCTCCTCCACGCGGGGCGCGGCCCAGCTGTCCCGGGCCGCGTTCTGCCGCATCTCGAGCGCGCTGGTGGCCACGCCGCCCGCGTTCGCCGCCTTCCCCGGGCCGAAGGCGACTCCGGCGTCGCGGAGGACGCGCACCGCCGCGGGGGTGGTGGGCATGTTCGCCCCCTCGGACACGGCCTTGACGCCATTGCGCACGAGGGCCGCCGCGTCGTCGGCGGTCAGTTCGTTCTGCGTGGCGGACGGGAGTGCCACATCGGTGGGCACCTCCCAGACACTGCCGCCGGACACGTACCGCGCGGACGCTCCGCGGCGGATCGCGTAGTCGCTCACCCGGCCGCGCTCGGCCTCCTTGATCTGCTTGAGGAGGGGCAGGTCGATGCCCTTCTCGTCGACGACGTACCCGGCCGAGTCGGAGACGGTGCGGACGTGCGCCCCCAGCTCCTGTGCCTTCTCCACGGTGTAGAGGGCCACGTTTCCGGAACCGGAGACGCTGACCTGCTGGCCGGCGAGCTGCTCCCCGCGCACCTTCAGCATCTCGGCGGTGAAGAGCACGTTGCCGTAGCCGGTGGCCTCGGGGCGGACGTGGGAACCGCCCCAGGCGATGCCCTTGCCGGTCAGCACGCCCGCCTCCCAGCGGTTGGTGATGCGCCGGTACTGGCCGAAGAGGTAGCCGATCTCCCGGCCGCCGACACCGATGTCGCCGGCCGGCACGTCGGTGCGCTCACCGAGGTGCCGGTGCAGTTCGGTCATGAACGACTGGCAGAAGCGCATCACTTCGGCGTCGGAGCGGCCGCGCGGGTCGAAGTCGCTGCCGCCCTTGCCTGCGCCGATGCCCAGGCCGGTCAGCGCGTTCTTGAAGATCTGCTCGAAGGCGAGGAACTTCACGATCCCCAGGTTGACGGACGGGTGGAAGCGCAGGCCCCCCTTGTAGGGGCCGAGGGCGCTGTTGAACTCCACCCGGAAGCCGCGGTTGACGTGGATCTCGCCGCGGTCGTCCTGCCAGGGCACCCGGAAGATGAGCTGCCGTTCGGGCTCCGCCATGCGCTCGATCATCCTGGCCTCGCGGAGTTCGGGCCTTCTGTCGAGCACGGGGCCCAGTGTCTCCAGCACTTCGTGGACGGCCTGGTGGAACTCGGGCTCGCCGGGGTTGCGGTGCCGGATGTCCGCTTCGAGGTCGTCGAGGGAGACGGTGGCGCTGGAGGAGATGGAGGGCATCGATCGGGATCCTTCTCGTCGGCGGGACTGGTGCTGTGCGGTGCCGTGAGGGTGTGCCGCGCGGGCCGGGTCGCTTGTCCTGTGTGTTCCGCGGCCGTGCGGCGCAGACGGTCAACGGCGCGGAGGGGACCGGGGACACGTACCGGCTGATTCCGGGCGCGGACGGCGGACACGTACCGGCCCGCCGCTCGCGGCGACCGGGGGCACGCACCGGCCCGCCAGGTGCGGCGACCGGGGACACCTACCGGCCCGCTCCGGGCGCGGACCGGTGTCGTGCCTGCCGGTCGGAGGACGTGTGTCGGCCATGGGTACAGATACGGAAGCGGGGCCCGATATCGTCGATCATGGTGCCACTCGGTTTCGCGCCCTCCGCCAGGCAGGTGCGTCGGACCGCGCTCCTGGACCCGGCCGGGCGCACACGCCTCTCGGCGCCGCGTGCCGGGAAACAAGCCGGGTGACAGCAGGCCGAGCGCCGACCGGTGCCCGTCGGCCGCCGGCGCCGGCGCCGGAAGGCGGTACCGGACGGCGGGCGCCGGGCGGTTCGGGCCGCGCGGCACCGGTCGCCGGGAGCCCGAAAACCGTTCGCGATGCGGCCGACCCGTCGGGTACAGACGTCGGTATGACGCGATGGACCGTGCTTCCCGAGCACTTCGACAGCCCCGACGCCACGGCCCTGCGGCGCGACTACTACGCCGACGTGGCGAGCAGTTACTGGGGGCGGCCCGCCACGGACGCGGAGATCGACGAGGGCCTCGCGGACGACGGCGTGGCCCGGCTCGTCGCTCCCACCGGCGGGTTCGTCGTCGGACGTCACGGCGGCGAGGGGGCAGCCTGCGGCGGGGTGCTGCTGCTGGACGCCGAACGGGCCGAGCTGACCCGGGTGTTCGTGCGCCCGGCGTTCCGCGGCACGGGAGGCGGCGCGGCCCTGCTCACGGCCCTGGAGGAGGCGGCCCGGCGGCTCGGGGCGCGGCGGATGGTGCTCAACACCCGGCTGGACCTGGTCGGGGCCCGCGCCCTCTACGCACGACACGGCTACCGGGAGATCCCCGCGTACTGCGAGGGGCCGTACATGGAGATCTGGTACGGCAAGGAGCTGGCGCCCGGGGAACCCGTACCCCGGGAAGGGGATGCGGCAGCCTGATCCGGTCCGCAGGCGCGGAACAGGCGGCAAGAACGGGCGGCGCGGCGCAGCGGCACAGACCAGGCCGGCGCGGAACAGGCAGCGCGGCGCAGCGGCACAGACCAAGCCGCGCGGAACAGGCAACGGCACAGACCAGGCCGGCGCGGAACAGGCAGCGCGGCGCAGCGGCACAGATCAAGCCGCGCGGAGCAGGCCGCGCGGACCGTTCCCTCCGTCGTCCTGGGCCGCGCGCCGTCGTGCGGCCGGGGCCGTGTCCCGGTCTTCCCGGGGCCGTCCCGGGGCCGCTCAGTGCGTCGGGAAGTTCCACGCCTGGTGGTCCCGGTGCGGTACGCCGCCGGAGGGGCGCTCGCCGTCGGAGCCGCACAGCTCCGCGGTGAGTTCCCTCACCAGCTGGACGAGGTCGGTGGGCCGGTCCGGTCCCCACCAGTCGCCCAGCAGCTCCGACAGCGACTCCTCCCGTGCCGCGGACAGCTTTGCCGTGGCGTCCACGCCCTTGTCGGTGAGCATCAGCGACAAGCCCTCCCGGCGGGCCAGCCCGCGCTCCTCGACCTCCCGTGACGCGTCGGTGACAGCCTTGACCGGTACGTTGGTGGCCTCGGCGAGCCGGGCGGGTTCCACCAGCCCGTGGCGTTTGACACGCAGCAGCAACCAGCTCGCGGCCGGACTGAGATCCAGCCCGGACCTGGCGGTGATCTTGACGTAGACGGCCTTGCGGCCCTCGCGCGAACCGAGGACGGACAGCGCGCGGGCGCATTCGTCGTACGACGAGCGCTGGACGGGGTTGGGCGGGATGGTCTCGCTGACCTCGGGAGCGGTGACGGAGCCGCGCAGCTTGTCCTCCCGCAGGAGGAGGGCGAGGATGAAGCCGACGGCGACGACCGGCGCCGCGTACAGGAAGACGTCCGCGATGGAGGTCGAGAACGCCTGGATGACCGCCGGGCGCAGTCCGGACGGCAGCAGGGTGATGGCGTGCGAATCGGCGGCGATGCGTTCGGGGCTGGTCTCCGGCGGCAGCGGGCGGCCGGCGAGCGTCTCGGCGAGGAGCTCGCGCAGCCGGCTGGTGAAGACGGTGCCGAAGAGCGCGACGCCGAACGAGGCGCCGATGGAACGGAAGAAGGTGGCGCCGGACGTGGCGACGCCGAGGTCCTTGTACCCGACCGCGTTCTGCACCGCCAGCACCAGCACCTGCATGACCAGGCCGAGGCCGGAGCCGAAGACGAAGAAGTAGCCGCCGACCTCCCAGGTCGGGGTGTTCGGCTCCAGCTGGTGGAGCAGGAGGAGGCCGACGGCGGTCACGGCGGTGCCGACTACGGGGAAGACCTTCCACCGGCCCGTCCGGCTGACGATCTGGCCGGACACGGTGGAGGTGATCAGCAGTCCGACCACCATCGGCAGCATGTGGACGCCGGACATGGTGGGGGTGATGCCCTGGACGATTTGCAGGAACGTCGGCAGGTACGTCAGCGCGCCGAACATCGCGAACCCGACGATGAAACTGATGGCGCAGACGAGGGTGAACGTACGGTTCCGGAACAGCTTCGGCGGCAGCACGGGCTCGGCGGCGCGGCGCTCGGCGCGGACGAAGGCGACGAGGAGCAGGACCCCGAGTACGGCCAGGGCGATGATCTGCGGCGAGTCCCAGGCCCAGGTGGTGCCGCCGAGCGAGGCGACGAGGACCAGGCAGGTCGCGACGGCCGCGATGAGGACCGTGCCCAGGTAGTCGATGGTGTGCCGGGTCCGGCTGGCCGGGATGCGCAGGACCGCGGCGATCACGAACAGCGCGACCACGCCGATGGGCAGGTTGATGTAGAACACCCAGCGCCAGCTGAGGTGCTGGGTGAACAGGCCGCCGAGCAACGGCCCGAGTACGCTGCTCGCCCCGAAGACGGCGCCGAACAGCCCCTGGTAGCGGCCGCGTTCGCGCGGCGAGACGATGTCGCCGACGATCGCCATCGACAGCACGATGAGGCCGCCGCCGCCGAGGCCCTGGACGGCACGGTAGGCGATGAGCTGCGGCATGTCCTGCGCGATGCCGCACAGCGCCGAGCCGATCAGGAAGATGACGATGGCCGTCTGGAAGAGCTTCTTGCGGCCGTACTGGTCGCCGAGTTTGCCCCAGAGCGGGGTCGCCGCCGTCGAGGCGAGGATGTACGCGGTGACCACCCAGGACAGGTGCTCCAGGCCGCCGAGGGCGCTGACGATCGTCGGCAGTGCGGTGGCCACGATGGTCTGGTCGAGCGCGGCGAGCAGCAGGCCCAGCAGCAGTGCGCCGATCGCCACGAGAACGCTGCGGCGGTTCGCTCCCTCGCCGGGCCGGGGTATCGGTCCGGGGCCGGCGGCCGGCGTGCTCACTTCCTGCGCCATGGAGTCGCCCTCCGGTCCGCAGCACGCACGTCTGCTCCTCCCATCCTGGGCGTTTCGCCCGGTTATGGCCTGCCGAGCGGAGGCTCACCGTCCGGGCACTGGACAGGGGCTGCATAATCGCTGGCAGCGCAAGGGGAGGGAACCCACGATGACGGGACACGTCTGTCCTGAATGCGGCAGGCAGGACGACGCCGACGGCAGACCCGGCGGGGTCCGGGGCTGCGGCTGCGGGCGGGGCACGGCACCGGAGGGGTTCGATCCGCTGCGGGTCCGGCCCTACGTAGCGCTTCCGGACCCGGCGGACGCCCCGGCCGCGACCGCGTCCGGACCGCCGCCCGAGCTGACGCAGGTGCTCGCGCCCGCGACCCACGGAGCCGCCGGGCAGGACGGGGCGCCGGACGCGCCGTACGGGGCGGCCGGGCAGGAGGGCCCGTACGACCACCGTCACGAGCACGGCCCCGCCTACGACATGACCGGGGTGGACCCGGAAGGCACGGCCGGACGACGGCGGCGGGGACGCGGGCGGGACGGGCGGCGCGTGGCCGTGGCCGTCGCCGCCGTGGTGGCCGTGCTGGGGACCGCGGCCTATGCGAGCGGACTGCTCACGAAGGACGGCGGCGGGGACGACCGGGCCCTGCCCGACAGCGAGACGACGGCCCCGTTCGTCTCGGCCGCGCCCGACGCGCCCGACGCTTCGGTGTCCGCCTCGGAGTCGGCGACCCGGAGCACTTCGCCCTCGGAATCCGCGTCGTCCCCGGAGTCGGCCCCGGCCTCCACCTCTCGGCCTGCCGGCGCCGGCACGTCTTCCCCGGCCCCGCTCACCGGGGGCCCGACGCCCCCGTCGGCGACCCCGACGAGCGGGACCGCGCTCTCCTCCCCCGCCCCGGGAGTCACCCTGCGGCGCGGCGACGACGGCCCCGAGGTGGTCGAGTTGCAGGAACGGCTCAGGCAGGTCGGCCTGTACGGCAGACGGTCCCACGGGCGTTACGACGGCCGCGTCGAGGACGCCGTGGCGGCGTACCAGGACGCCAACGGCATCCGGGACGACCCCGAGGGCGTCTACGGCCCGGCGACCCGCCGCGCCCTGGAGGCGGAGACGCGCTACCCGTACGACGACGGCAACGGCGGCTGGGACAGCGACGGCCGCGGCTGAACGCCCCGCTCCTTGAGGGGACTCGGGGACTCGGGGCGCGAACGGCGCGAACGGGGGGGGCACGCGTCCACGTGAACGGGGCGCGGTCGCAGAGGACTTGACAGCGAACGGGGGAACCCGTCGGCGTGAACGGGGCGCGGTCGCGGGGGACACGTCCGCATGCGCGGCTCGGTCACGCGCGGCGCATGCCTGCGGTCGGCGTGGCGGGCGCGCCGGGCACCCTCGCGGGCGCGTGGCGTCGAGAGCCTGCCGCCGGCTCAGTCCGAGCGCGCGGGCGCGAACGTCAGCGCGCCCGAGGCGTCGGCCAGGACGCGGACGTCGGTGAGGTCGGGCGCGTGGGCGTCCGGGGCGAAGGCCGCGGCACGGGGGCCGATGCCGAGGACCCGCATCCCCGCGGCACGCGCGGCCGTGATGCCGGCCTCGGAGTCCTCGAGGACCACGCAGTCCGCCGGCGCGAAGCCGAGCTCTGCCGCGCCCTTGAGGAAACCCTCCGGGTCCGGCTTGCTCGCCCCGACGCATTCGGCGGTGACCCGTGTCTCCGGCATGCGCAGCCCCGCCGCGTTCATCCGGGCCGCGGCGAGCGCCTCGTCGGCCGACGTGACCAGCGCGTGCGGCAGGGCGGCGACGGAGTCCATGAAGGCGGACGCTCCGCCGATCGGCACGACGCCGTCCAGGTCGGCCGTCTCCCGCGCGAGCAACTGCCGGTTCTCGGCGAGGTTCTCCTCCATCGGCCGCTCCGGGAGCAGCGCGGCCATGGTCGCGTATCCCTGGCGTCCGTGGACGACCTTGAGCGTCTCGTCCGGGTCGAGGCCGTGACCGATCGCCCAGGAGCGCCAGACGCGCTCCACGGCGGCGTCCGAGTCGACGAGCGTGCCGTCCATGTCGAGCAGCAGCGCCCTGAAGGCGCCGATGGCCTCGGGGCGGGATGCCGGGACGGGGGTCTCTGCGGGCGTCTCTGAGCGGGACAACGGGGCCGTCCTTGGAATCCGGTGTGGATGGCGGGCTCCGTCGACGGGAGGCCACGGGCCCGGGTGCAGAGCGGCCTCCACCCACCGGTCAGGGAGTGCGGGCGGAGGCCACTTTGTTCCTTCACGATACAAATCGAAAGGCTTTCGCGCCAATCGAGGTCCCGGAACACCTCCCGCGGGGACTGCCGCGGATGCCGGTAGCCGGATGCACCTGCGGTGGAAGGCGCGGGACGAGGGCCGCGGGAGGCGAGCAGGCACCCGCCCCGCACACCTCGAACCACGACCGCGCCCCGAACCGCGAACCACGCCGACACCCGTGCCCCGCCCAGCCCCGCCCCGAACCACGACCGCAACGGCTCCGGCCGCCCGCCGGACGGGCGGTCCGCGGCGAACGCACACCGCGATCCCGCCGAAGGCCCGCGCGAGCCCCGCCCCGCACCGAAGCCCGCCGGAAGCACACCGCGACCCGCCGCGGACGACCCCCCGGCAGCCCCGCCGAACGCGCGTCCCCGGGCCGGTTCAGCCCGCGATCGCCTCGTACAGGCTCAGGCCGGCGAGCACCAGCATCAGCCCGGCCGCGATCTTCGTGACCAGCTTCAGCGGCACGTACCCGAGGAGCGTCCGGCCACCCACGATGCCCAGCCCGGCCACCGCCCACAGGGCCAGCACCGCGCCGAGGCCGACGGAGAGCGGACTGTCGTAGCGGGCCGCGAGGTTCGCGGTCACGATCTGCGTCAGATCACCGAACTCCGCGACCAGGATCAGCATGAACCCCGCCCCGGAGACCTTCCAGAAGGACTGGTCGGACGGGGCCTTGACGCTCTCGTCGTCGTCATCGGAGCTCTTCAGCAGCAGCATCGCCGCGCCCGCGAGGAAGAGCACGCCCACGACCGCCTGCACCAGCCGCTGCGGCAGCAGGGTCAGCGCACTGCCCGCCGCGATCGCCAGCGCGACGTGCACGGCGAAGGCGGCGGCGACCCCGGCGAAGACGTAGGAGGCGCGGTAGCGGGTGCCGAGCACCAGTCCGGCCAGGGCCGTCTTGTCGGGGAGCTCGGCGAGGAAGACGACGCCGAAGGTGATCGCCATGATCGTGATACTGAGCACGGGAAGAGGTTCCTCGATCGGTCGGGCCCTGCCGCACCGAGAGACCTGAGCAAGGGTTCCAGGGGTCGCTTCGGCGCGGCAGCGGCCATGGATGGTCATGGTCACTGCTGGCCGAAGGTCTCGCTGGCGGACCGCCGCGCGGCCGCCTCCGGGCGCCGGCCGGGCGAGCCCGGCAGTATGTCGACGTTCCGGCGAAGAGCTACTCCCCTTCTGCTCCGTACAGGGTACGGGACGCTGTCGGGCGACCGTCGGGGACCTCGGCCCCGTCAGGCACCCCGGGCCCGCCCCGGCCGACCCGCCGCCAGGCACCCCGGGCCCGCCCCGGCCGGCCCGCCGTCAGGACCCCAGGTCCCCGCCCGGCGCCGACGCGACGGCGGGCTCCCGGTGCAGCCGCCCCCGCGACACCAGCTCCAGCACCACCGCGACCGCGACCGCCTGCACGGCCAGCAGAGCGACCAGCACGAACAGCTGGACCGCGCCCGCCTGGAGCGGTGACGCCCCGCCCAGCAGCATTCCGACGAACGCGCCCGGGAGCGTGACCAACCCCACCGTCCTGGCCTGGTCGAGCCCCGGCAGCAGCGCGTCCGCGGCCGCATCCCGGGCCACCTCCAGGCGGGCCTCGCGATCGGGCAGCCCGATCGCCATCCCGGCCTCGACCTCACCACGCCGGATGGTGAGCTCGTCGAGCGCGCGCCGCCCGGCGAGGACCGTCGCGGTCAACGCGCCGCCGATGAGGATGCCGGCCACCGGGACGAGCGCGATGCCCTTCACGGGGACGAGGCCGGTGAGCAGCAGTGCGGCGACCACCGGCACGACGCCCGCACCGATCGGCAACGCGGTGAGCCACCAGGTGCCGTTCGGGGTGAGCCGGCGCCCCGCGGTGCGCACGGCCACGGCGTACATCACCACCAGGAAGGCGAGCAGCAGCGGGACGGAGCGGACCGCCCAGCCGATGACGAGCGAGACCGCGCCCAGTTGGACGGCCGCCCGCAGACCCGCCACCGCCATCTCGCGGGCGCGGCCCGGACCGAGGTGCGCGACGGCCGTCACACCGGCGGCGGCGGCCAGGAGCACGGCGAGGACGATCCCGAATGTCACGTTGACCCGTAGCAGCACGCATCAACCCTAAGCCGGGCGAAGTGAACTGCCGGGGCGTCAGACCTCTTGAAGTGACGTGTCCATGTCGCCACTCTGTTACCTGGCGCCCATCCCCAGGCAATCCGGCGCCGCAACGATGGCGCGGGTCCTGCCGCACAGGGTCCGCTCCGATCAACGCCCCCCACCCTTACGGGAGTCCGCATGTCAGGTGTCTACGCGCGTCGAGTGACCCGTACCGCCGTTTTCGCCGCGTCCGTCGCCCTCGCGTCCACCACCGCGCTGCTCACCGCACCGGCCGCCCAGGCCGCCCCGCCCACGCCGGTCAGCGCCTCCACCGCCCGTACCTACCTGGGCTGGCTCACGGTCAAGGCGGAAGGTTCCTCCACCGGCTACAGCCGCGACAAGTTCCCGCACTGGATCACCCAGTCGGGCTCCTGCAACACGCGCGAGGTCGTCCTCGAGCGCGACGGCTCCGGCGTCGTCCAGGACTCCGGCTGCGCGGCCGTCAGCGGCAGCTGGTACTCCCCCTACGACGGCGCCACCTGGTACGCCGCCTCCGACGTCGACATCGACCACGTCGTACCGCTCGCGGAGGCCTGGCGCTCCGGGGCCGCTTCGTGGTCCACCTCCTCCCGCCAGGCGTTCGCCAACGACCTGACCCGCCCGCAGCTGATAGCCGTCACCGACAACGTGAACCAGGCCAAGGGCGACAAGGACCCCGCCGAGTGGCTGCCGCCGCGCAGCTCCTACCGCTGCATGTACGCCCGCATGTGGGTGTACACGAAGTACTACTGGAACCTCTCCGTCGACTCCGCCGAGAAGTCCGCCCTGCAGTCCGTCCTCAACGGCTGCTGACCCACCGCCGCGGCCGCCCGGCGGGGACCGGTTCCCCTCCGGCCGGCCGCGGGGCCGCCCCGACCCGAGGGGCAGTGGGCACCCGCGGCGCCGGGCACCGCGACCGGACCGCCCCGGACACGCTCCGAACCAACCGGGTCCTGCGGCATGGAACCGCGCTACCCTCCCCCGTCGTTCCGTACCGTACGGGGGCGACGGAGGAGGGCACATGGCAGCGGGGCTGCGCCTGGGACCACTACTGCGGTACGTGGACTGGGAGACCGGTGAGCACGCGACCGTCTGGATCGAGGCGGACCGGCCGTGCACGGCCGAGGTGCGCTGCCCCGGCGCGCCCCCCGGTCAGGACACCGGGCCGGCCGGCGGGGACTCCCACGGAGGCGGCCCCGGCGGTGAGGGCCCCCGTGGCGACGGCCCGCCGGACGGCACCCGGCCGGGATCGCCGAAGGCCGCGGGCGGCTCCGCCCGCACGTTCCAGATCGAGGGCCACCACTACGCGCTGATCCCGGTCTCCGGCCTCGCCCCCGCCTCCTCCACCGCGTACGAGGTGCTGCTCGACGGCCGCCGGGTCTGGCCGCCGGCCGACTCGCCGTTCCCGCCGAGCGTGATCCGCACGCCCGCGATCCCGGCCGAGGGCGTACGGGTCGCCTTCGGTTCCTGCCGCTGGGCCGCGCCGCCCGCCCGCAAGCACGATCCGATCGGACCGGACGCGCTGGACACCCTCGCCGCCCGGATGGCGGCCGAGCCGGAGGGCGAGCGCCCCGACGTGCTCGTGCTGCTGGGCGACCAGGTGTACGCGGACGCCACCTCCCGCGAGACCCAGCGGTGGCTCGCGTCCCGCCGCGATCTGAGCGAGCCCCCCGGCACCGAGGTCGCGGACTACGAGGAGTACACCCGGCTGTACGAGGAGTCCTGGCTGGACCCCGAGGTCCGCTGGCTGCTCTCCACCGTCCCCAGCTGCATGGTCTTCGACGACCACGACGTCATCGACGACTGGAACACCAGCGCCGCCTGGCTGGCGGAGATGCGGGCGACGCCGTGGTGGCGGGAGCGCATCCTCAGCGGTCTGATGTCGTACTGGGTCCACCAGCACCTGGGCAACCTCTCCCCGGCCGAACTCGCCGACGACCCGCTCTACGCGGCCGTGCGGGCCACCCCGGACGGCACCGACGCCCTGCGGTCGTTCGCGGCCCGGGCCGACGCCGACCCCGCCTCGGTCCGCTGGAGCTACCGGCGCGACTTCGGCAGGACACGGCTGCTGATGATCGACACCCGTGCCGCCCGCGTCCTCGACGAACGGCACCGGGCGATGCTGGACGACGAGGAGACGGGCTGGCTGCGCGAGCAGGTGCTTCAGGCGCCGGGCTCGTACGACCATCTGCTCCTCGGGACCTCGCTGCCCTGGCTGCTGCCCCCGGCCATCCACGACGTCGAGAGCTGGAACGCGGCGCTCTGCCGCGGCGAGCGGGGCGAGCGCTGGGCGCGTGTCGGGGAGATCCTGCGCAGACGGGCGGACCTGGAGCACTGGGCCGCGTTCCCGTCCTCGTTCGAGGAGCTGACCGCGCTGATCAGGGAGGTGGGCAGCGGACCGCTGGCACCGTCGACGGTGTGCGTGCTCTCCGGGGACGTCCACCACGCCTACGTCGCGGAGCCCCACTGGCCGGAACCGGAACCGGCCGCCCGGGTGCTCCAGCTGACCTGCTCACCCGTCCACAACGCGATCCACGCCTCGATGCGCGTCGGCTTCCGCTTCGGGTGGAGCCGGGCGGGGCGGCGGTTGGGGCACGCCGTGGCCCGGCACGGCCGGACCGGACGGCCGGTCGTCCACTGGGAGAAGACCGGCGGCCCCTGGTTCGGCAACCAACTGATGACCCTCACCCTGAACGGGCGTTCGGCCGAGCTCCGGCTGGACCAGGTCCGCACGGATCGCCCGGGTACGCGACTCCTGACCGTGGACGAGCGGAACCTGACGAATGGTCCGTGACACTTCACACGGCGGGAGACGATCCTTTACCCCCGCCCCTCGGACTCCTCACACGGCAACGGCATGATGAGGCGGACGATCCGCCTCCCCCGCCGCCACACGCCCCCCCCACATCGCCC
Organism: Streptomyces marianii; assembly: GCF_005795905.1. Taxonomy (NCBI): domain Bacteria; kingdom Bacillati; phylum Actinomycetota; class Actinomycetes; order Kitasatosporales; family Streptomycetaceae; genus Streptomyces; species Streptomyces marianii. Next base: position 6,046,309 of record NZ_VAWE01000001.1, on the reverse strand, counting down.
CGGGAGTCAGTGCTTTGTCCGTGTTCCCGCCAGCTCCCCCCGCCGTGGCCCTCGTCGGCGCAGGCCCGCGCGGCACCTCGGTCCTCGAAAGACTCTGCGCCTCCGCCCCCGAGCTGGCACCGGACATCCCGCTGACCGTGCATGTGATCGACCCCGCCCCGGCAGGACCGGGGCAGGTGTGGCGCACGGACCAGCCCGCCGGCCTGCTGATGAACACGGTCGCCTCGCAGGTGACGCTGTTCACCGACGAGAGCGTGGCCTGCGAGGGGCCGGTCCGGCCGGGCCCGAGCCTGTACGCCTGGGCGGCGGCCGGCGGCGACCCGGCACTCCGGCCCGACGACTACCCGACGCGCGCCTGCTACGGACGCTATCTGGCCTGGGCGTTCCGCACCGCCGTCGCCAACGCCCCGGACACGGTCCGGGTGGAGACGCACCGGGCGCGTGCGCTGCGCCTCGACGACGCCGAGGACGGCTCACAGCGACTCGTCCTGGACGACGGGACGACACTGTCCGGCCTGAGCGCGGTGGTGCTGGCGCAGGGCCATCTTCCGGTGGCGCCGGGGGCGGTGCCTACCCGGCTCGGCACGTACGCGCAGCGGCACGGGCTGCGCCACTTCGCCCCCGCCAACCCGGCCGATCTGGACCTCACCGGGATCGCCCCCGGCGAGGCGGTGCTGCTGCGCGGCCTCGGGCTCAACTTCTTCGACCACATGGCGCTGCTGACGACCGGCCGCGGCGGCTCGTACACACGGGAGAGGACCGCGGACGGCGGGGAGCGTCTGGTCTACCGGCCCTCCGGCCGGGAGCCGAGGCTGTACGCGGGCTCACGGCGCGGCGTCCCCCACCAGGCGCGCGGGGACAACGCGAAGGGCGCGTCCGGTCGGCACCACCCGCTGGTGCTCACCCCGGATGTGATCACGCTCTTCCGCAGGCGGGCGGACGCGGGCGATCCGCCGGACTTCCTCGGCGAGATATGGCCGAGGATCGCCAAGGAGGTGGAGACGGTCTACTACGAGACGCTGCTCGGACCGTCCGCCGCCCCGGACACCGGCTTCCGGGCCGCGTTCCTGGCCGCCGCGCACGGCAGCGCGGAGGAGGCGGCGGTCCTGGACGCCCACGGCTGTCCGGAGTCCGCACGCTGGTCCTGGGAGCGGATCTCCCGGCCGTACGCGGGAAAGACCTTCGACGGTCCGGACGCCTTCCGCGACTGGCTGCTCGGCCATCTGCGGCGGGACGCGGACCACGCCGCGCTCGGCAACGTGGACGGCCCGGTCAAGGCGGCCCTCGACGTGCTGCGGGACGTCCGCAACGAGGTGCGGCAGATCGTGGACCACCGCGGGCTGTCCGGGAGGTCGCGGCGGGACCACCTGGACCGCTGGTACACCCCGTTGAACGCCTTCCTCTCGATCGGCCCACCACGCCGGCGGATCGAGGAGATGGCGGCGCTGATCGCGGCCGGGGTGCTGGTGGTGGTCGGCCCGAGGACGACCGTGCGGGCGGAGGGCGGGGCCTTCGTGGCCGAGTCGCCCGACGTGCCGGGTTCCGCGGTGACCGCGACGGCACTGATCGAGGCGCGGCTGCCGGAACCCGATCTGCGCCGCAGCCGGGACGAGTTGCTGTCCCGGATGCTGCGGACCGGCCAGTGCAGGCCGCACACGATCGACGGCTACGAAACGGGCGGCCTGGACGTGACCGGGCGCCCCTACCACCTGATCGACCGTCAGGGACGGTCGCATCCTGGACGGTTCGCGGTCGGCGTTCCCACCGAGGGAGTGCACTGGGTGACGGCCGCGGGGGCGCGGCCCGGCGTGGACTCGGTCACGCTCTCCGACACGGACGCGGTGGCACGGGCCGCGCTGCGCGCGAGCGCACGGCGTGAACTCCTCATGAAGGGCGATCGCCGACAGAATATTGAACTTGCAAGTATTGATTAGGCCTGCCTAACTTACGTTCCATCGGTTCATGTCCCCAGACCGAAGGAGACCCCCCACATGGCCACTCGTCAGCTGACCGCACGGCTGGACCAGGCCCGGCCGTACGCGCTCGGCGTGTTCCGCATCGTCGTCGGCCTGCTGTTCACCTGCCACGGAGCGCGCTCGCTCTTCGGCGTGCTGGGCGCGGAGAACGCGGGCGGCACGGTGGCGGCGGGCACCTGGCCCGGCTGGTACGCAGCCGTGATCGAACTCGCCGGCGGCGTCCTGGTCCTGGTCGGCCTGGGCACCCGCGCCGCGGCGTTCATAGCGTCGGGCGCGATGGCGTACGCGTACTTCACGGTGCACCAGCCCGACGGCCTGTTCCCGATCCAGAACAGCGGTGAGGGCGCAGCGCTCTACAGCTGGGCGTTCCTGCTACTGGTCTTCACCGGGCCCGGGGCCCTGGCGCTGGACGGCCTGTTCTCGTCGCGTGGCACGAACGAGGAGACCGGGCAGGAGGGTTCGGCGCCGGTCACGGCCTGAGGCGTGCCCGTCGGCGGCGGGGCCGGACCTGGTCCCGAGTGCGCGGCCCCGGCCCCGCCGCACGGCCCTGCGAGGCCGGGATCGGGGCCGCGCGAGGCCGGGATCGGGGCCGCGCGAGGCCGGGATCGGGCCAAGGGGGTCAGGGGGCCGGAGCCGGCGTCAGGGGCCGGGGCCGGGGCCGGGGCCGACGTCAGACGCGGCAGTCGGGCTCGGGGCCGGGATCGGTCCCAGGCGCCGGGATCGGCCCGGCGGCTCGGACTCAGGCTCAGGCCCGGCGGCTCGGACTCAGGGCCCGGCCCGGCGGCTCGGCTCGGGCCCGGCGGCTCGGGCCCGGCGGCTCGGGCCCGGCGGTTCGGGCCCGGCGGTTCGGCTCAGGGCCGGGGTCGGGCTCGGGCTCGGTCGCCGGGATCACACAGGCCCCGACGGGCTCACGGTGTGCCGTAACCCCCGAACGGGACCGTGAAGCACGCCACTCGGGCGCCCGCTCCGCCCTGCTCGGCGTGCAGGACCACCGACTGTGCCCCGCCCCGCCGCAGCCCCCAGTCGTGCCGTGTCTCGGCGTTGCCCTCCCCGGCAGCGTCGGTGGCGAAGTCCAGCCACAGCTCGTTCGCGGGATAGGCGCCCGGTGCGGTCTTGTGCTGGTAGTGCGGCCCGGCCCCGGCCGGGTCCGCGTCGCAGGGCGCGGTGTGCACATGGGCGCCGAAGGCGTGATCCGCCCTCAGCCCGCCCACACGCGCCCGCACCACGGTCCCCGAGCGCTCGGTCGACTGCTCCACCACGATCCAGGCCCCCGCCGGCACGAGCGTCCGGTCATAGGTGAGGGCCGTCGACGGAACGAACGAACCGGGCGGAGCGAACCGCCCGTACGCCCGCAGCGCCACCCCTTCGCCCGCGACGGGCTCGTCGACCGCACCGGACAGGCGGGCCACATCGTACGGTCCGGCTCCGCCCGACCGGGGGCCGCCGGACAGGACCGTTCCCCCGGCCCCGGCGGCCGAGCCGGACCGATCGCCCCCGCCGGGCCCGTCACCGGCGCCGCAGGCCGCGCCCACCGCCCCCACCGCCAGCGTCACCAGGGCCGCCGCCCCCGCCAGTGCGCCTGCCGCTGCCGCCATGTGCCACTCCTCGTGTCCGGGTGCTCGCCTTCCGCGTACGCGCCGTGACCGCGTACGCACCAGGCCCTCGTACCGCGGGCGGGACCGGCGGTGTGCCGAGCCGCGCCCGGAGCGGGGTGACGGCGTGGCGGACTGCACTCGTACGGCCGTGTCCGACTTCACCCGCCCCTGGCGATCTCTGCGATCTGCACAGGCGTACGCTCAGTGGCTGTCATGCCGCTCCTGCCGCTCCCCTGCGACGTCGCGGCGTTGTCATCCTGTGGGGAGTCGTGGTGTTCGAGGCGGTGGAGCTGCTGACCGGCAGCCCATGGATCTACGCGGTCGTGGCACTCTCCGTACTTCTCGACGTGTTCCTGCCCGTACTGCCGAGCGGTGTGCTGGTGATCACCGCCGCGACGGCCGCGGCGGCCGGAACGACGACGGTCGCGTCGGCGGCCGGCAGGGTGCCCGGCGAGGTGCCCTCGCTGCTGGCGCTGCTGCTGTGCGCGGCGACCGCGTCCGTGCTCGGCGACCTGGTCGCATACCGGCTGGCCCGGCGCGGCGGGGAGCGGCTGGACCGGGCGATCGCCCGCTCCCGGCGGCTGGTCACGGCGCAGGAACGTCTCGGCACGGCGCTGAGCCGGGGTGGCGGACTGCTCGTCGTCATCGCCCGGTTCGCCCCGGCGGGCCGCTCCGTCGTCTCCCTGGGCGCGGGCGCGGCACACCGCAGGGTGCGGGAGTTCCTGCCCTGGTCGGCCCTGGCCGGCGTGGCATGGGCGGGCTACAGCGTCGGCCTCGGCTGGTTCGGCGGGCAGTGGCCGGGCGCGACCTGGGTGGGCCTGACGGTGTCCGTCCTCGCCCTCTTCGCCGCGGGCTTCGTCGCGGCCTACGTCATGCGGCGTCCGGCGCCGGAGCCTGCGTAGCCTTTCCGGCCACACCTCGGCCGCCGCGCACCTCCAGCCCGTCGAGGAGCTGGCGCGTCGCCTCCGTCACCTCGTCCACGGCGCGTTCGAACACCTCCCGGTTGTGCGCGGCGGGCGCCCGGAACCCGGACACCTTCCGCACGAACTGCAGGGCCGCGGCCCTGATGTCCTCCTCGGTGGCTTCCTCGGGGAGGACCGGCGGTCGAAGGGTCTTGATGCTGCGGCACATGAGTCCAGTGTGGGCCACACCACCGACAGACGGCCTCTCCTGGGCCGTCCCGTCACCCGGCCCTCCTCGGGTCGTCCCGCCGGCCCGTCTCGTCCTGGACCTCGACATCGTGGTGGTCTTCAGCCCAGTCATCGCCGATCAGCGACAACTCGTCCTCCCGGTCAGGTACTTCGCTCGTTGCAGCCTGCGGAAGGCGCGGCACGCGGGCCCAGTGGATCCGGTGCTCACGCCCCACTGCCCGGCGGGCACGCCAGCCCGTCAACGGTCTGGCCTCCCGGCCGACCAGCAGGGGCACGGTCTGACCTCGGAAGTCGGACGCTTCCGGCGGCCGAAGCGCTCACCTGCTGGCGGCTACGGCGCCGAGTCTCACCGACCCGGCAGCTCCCATCAGGCGGCGCGGATCAGCCGGAGAGGCACGCCCGTGCGCGGGGCCGGAGGAGCGGTGCCCGGCGCGTCGGCCTCCTCGTCGACCGCGGCGTCCTCGGACCGCTCGGCGTCCACGGCCGCGGCCCACTCCACGAGCAGGTGCTGGTACCTCGCCTCGTCCGCCTCGGACAGCCGGCTCCCCGACTTCGCCCACAACGCACGAATCTCCGCATTCACCACGGCAGCGGACCGCACGGAACCAAGCTCGCGAAGGGTTGGGGACATGGGCACAAGGTTACGCGGCGGGACCGACAGCCGTGACCCGTCGAACGGCGGCGGTGACGCACACCACGGGCCCGCGCAGCACGGTTGTGGCTGGTGGGGGCGCCCGGCACCCGTGTGCGACGTGTCCTCTCTCACACCTCTCAACGGCCCGTGAAGACGACCGCAGTTCACGAGATCACCGTTCCGGCGTCGCCGAGGATTGACGCCCCGTTCCCGGAGGGGACCGCGTCCCCACGTTCGCCGCTGTGCCCCGCCACCCGGGCGACGGCGACGCCCCCGCTGCCCGGACCGCGGCGGGCCCGGTCGTCGGTCCGTCGCGCAACCGGCCGACGACGTGGTCTGCTGGACCCATGACCGAACCCTGGCCCGTGACCGCCCCCGGTGTCCTCCGTCTGCCCTCCGGGCGGCTCGTACGCGGGCGCGGGCTGCGGCATCCGCCGCCGGACGGGGCCGCACCCACGTACGCCGTGTATCTGCTGGGCAGGCGGCCCCCCGAGGTCCCCTGGGAGGCCGAGTGGCTGCGCTGGCCGGACTTCCGGCTGCCCAGCGACCGGGACCGTGCCCACACCGCGCTGAGCGAGGTCTGGGTGCGGGCTGCGACGGAGCGGGTCGAGGTCGCCTGCGGGGGCGGACGGGGCCGTACGGGCACGGCGCTGGCGTGCCTCGCCGTCCTCGACGGCGTACCGGCCGCCGAGGCGGTGGCCTTCGTGCGGCGGCACTACGACCGCCACGCCGTCGAAACGCCCTGGCAGCGCCGGTACGTTCGCCGCTTCCCGGCTTCCACGCGCTCTTCGCCGGACGGATGACGCGCCGGCGGTGGAGCCGCACCCGTACCGGAGTCGGGGGCACGCGCTTCCGGGCCGCGCCCTCCGCGCTCACCTCGCGCCGACCGCCCTCACCCCCGGCTGCCCCGGGTGCGTCCCGGCCGCTCCGGCCCGGTCCCCCGTCCGGGTGGCGGCAGCCGGTCCGCGCCCCCGACCGGACGCCGAGGCACCACGCTGGACCGGACCTGAAGGAGAGTCCGCATGGTGCCGAAACCTCCGTCGTGCCCGCAGTGCCCCTCGCGTCCACCGCTGTGGAAGGACACCAGCCGGACCGCGCCAGGCTTCGAGGACCGGTGGCGCTGGTACTGCACGTACTGCACGAGGCGCTGGGCACCGACGCCCGAGCACCGGCTCAGGTTCACGTTCTTCCCGCGCGTACCGCAGCACCCGATGCGGTGAGCGCGCGGCGGCGGGCACTCCCAAAGGGATCCGCGCGCACCGGCAGCCCCTCCACCCAGGGACCCCGAGAAGGGGCACTCAGAGCAGGTCCTCGATGGTGATCGGCAGCTTGCGCACCCGGCGGCCGGTGGCGTGGTGAACGGCGTTGGCGATCGCGGCCGCCGCGCCGACCTGGCCGATCTCCCCGACTCCCTTCACACCCAGGGGGTTGACGATGACGTCCTCGACCTCGATGAGCTCGACGTCGACGTCCGGCGCGTCCGCGTTGACCGCGACCAGGTACTCCCCGAGGCTCGAGTTGGCCCAGCGCCCGGTGCCCGGATCCATGTAGTTGGCTTCCAGCAGCGCCTGGCCCAGGCCCCACAGCATGCCGCCCATCAGTTGGCTGCGGGCGGTCTTGGCGTTGAGCACGCGGCCGGGTGCGAAGACGCCGGTCATGCGCCTCACCCGGACCAGGCCCAGTTCCGCGTCCACCGCGACCTCGGCGAACTGGGCGCCGAAGGTCATCATCCGGTAGGGGACCTCCCCCGCCGGCGGACTCCACTGGCCGGAGGCCTCGGCGTCCGGCTGGAAGTTGCGCCGCAGCAGATCGGCGTAGGCGTCGGAGGCGGTGCCGGCGGTCATGACGCCGTCCCGGACGACCACGTCGACCGGGTCCGCCCCGTGCAGTGGTGAACCGGGGTCGCCGACGGCCCGTTTGATCAGCTGCTCGCGCAAGGCGGTGGCCGCCGCGTGCACCGCGGCGCTGATCATGCCGGCGCCCGCGGAGCCGACCGCGGCGGCGATGTTGGGGAGGTCCGTGTCGCCGTTCTCGAAGCGGCAGCGGTCCACGGCCATGCCGAGGCCGTCGGCGGCGACCTGGGTCATGACCGTCGCGACTCCGGTACCGAAGTCCGGGGTGGCGGCCTGGACGACCGCGGTGCCGTCGGCGTACAGACGGGCACGGGCGCGCTGGGGATTGGCGGGCGGAGCCACGGGATAGCAGGCGGTCGCCATGCCGGTACCGATCAGCCAGTCGCCGTCCCGGCGCGCGCCCGGCCGGGGGTCCCGGCCCGACCAGCCGAAGCGCCGGGCGCCGCGCTCGTAGCACTCCCGCAGGCCGCTGCTGGACCACGGGCGTCCCGACATGGCGTCCACGTCGGTGTGGTTGCGCAGCCGCAGCTCGATGGGGTCCATGCCGAGTTCGTGGGCGAGTTCGTCCATCGAGCACTCGAGTGCGAACATCCCGCTCGCCCTGCCCGGTGCCCGCATGAACGTGGGGGTCATGGTGTTGGCCCGGAACAGCCGGTAGACCCCTTCGTAGTCGGGGCACGCGTAGATCTCCGAGGAGAGGCCGATCGACGGTTCGGCCCAGTCGTCGAAGTGGGAGGTCGGGGACAGCTTGTGGTGCCTGATCGCGGTCAGCCGGCCGTCGCGCTTCGCTCCCAGCGTCAGGTGCTGCTCCTGCTCCTCGCGGTGCCCGACGGAGGTGAACATCTGCTCGCGGGTGAGCACGAGCTTGACCGGCCTGCCGACCTCGCGGGCGGCCATCGCCGCGAGCGCCGAATGGGCGTGGATCACCGCCTTGCAGCCGAAGCTGCCGCCGACGTGGTGGCTCATCACCCGGATCCTCGACATCGGGATTCCGAGCAGCCGGGAGACGGTCATCTGGGTGGCGTTGACGCCCTGGGTGGTGTCGTACAGCAGCAGTTCGTCGCCCTCCCACTGGGCGGTCGTGCACGCGGGCTCGATGGGGTTGTGGTTGTTCGCCGCGTACGTGAACGTGCCCTCGACCCGTACGTCCGCGTCCACGAGCCCGGTTTCGACGTCCCCGCGCTCCAGCCGGCCGGGTGTCCGGCCACCGAAGATCCGCCGGGGCACGTACGCGCGGTCCCGGCCCTGGTCGAGGGTGGTGACGGGAGCGGTCTCCTCGTACGAGACGCGGACGAGGCGTGCCGCGTGCTGGGCGCGTTCCCAGGTGTCGGCGACGACGATCGCGATCTGCTGGCCCGCGTAGTGGACGGTGTCGTCCTGCATGGGGAAGAACGTCTGCCCGGGGGCCGCCGTGCCCGCCAGGGAGGGGACGAGCGGCGGCTGTTCCGCGATCCTCGGGAGGTTCCGGTGGGTGAGGACGGTGAGGACGCCCTCCTCGGCCCGCGCGGCGCTCGCGTCGATGTCGGTGACCCGGCCGGCGGCGACGCGGGAACCGACCACGTACGCGTACGCCGTGTCCGGGACGGGGATCTCGGCGGAGTAGCGGGCGTGACCGGTGACCTTGGCGCGGCCGTCGACCCGGTCGAGGGGCTGTCCGATGGCGGAGGGGGTGGTCGTGGTCATGACGAGCTCCCGCTCCCCGCGCCGGTTCCGGCGTCGGTGCCGAGACCGCTGCCGGTTCCGTCGCTGAGCGTGTCGAGGGCGCGGACGATCGCGCGCTGCGCGAGCTCCACCTTGAAGGCGTTCATGGGGGTCGGCCGGGCGTCGGCCATCTCCACCCGTGCGGCCATGACGAAGTTGTCCCGCACGGTGGCCGCGCCGATCAGGAAGTCCTCGGCCCGCCTGGCCCGCCACGGCTTGGTGGCGACCCCGCCCAGGGCCATCCGGACGTCCGCGATCGTGCCGTCCACCACCGAGAGCGCGGCCGCGACCGAGACGAGCGCGAACTCGTACGACTCGCGGTCCCGGACCTTCAGGTAGAGGGAGTGCCGGGCAGGAGGCGTGCCGGGGACCTCGATCCCGGTGATCAGCTCCCCGTGCTCCAAGGGATGCTCGCGGTGCGGGGAGTCGCCTGGCAGGAGGAAGAAGTCGTCCATGGAGTAGGTCCGTTCGCCGTTCGGCCCCAGGGTGCGCACGCGCGAGTCGAGCGCCGTCAGCGCCACGGCCACGTCGGACGGGTGCGTGGCGATGCAGTGTTCGCTCGTGCCGAGCACCGCGTGGCCCCGGCTGAACCCCTCGACGGCCGGGCAACCGGAGCCGGGCTCGCGCTTGTTGCACGCCGACTCCGCGTCGCGGAAGTACGAACAACGCACGCGCTGCAGCAGATTTCCACCCATCGACGCCATGTTGCGCAGTTGCGCCGACGCGCCCAGTTCCAGGGCCCGGGCGATCAGCGGGAAGCGCTCACGGACGACGGGAGCGGCAGCGACGTCGCTCATCCGGGCCAGCGCGCCGATGCGCAGACCGCCGTCCGGCGTGCTCTCCACACCGGTCAGCGGAAGGTCGTTGATGTCGACGAGCCGCCGGGGGTTGAGCACGTTCTGGCGGAGCAGATCGACCTCGGTGGTCCCGCCGGCGAGGAAGTCGCTGGTGGGATCGGTGCTCACGGCGGCGACGGCGGCCGCCGTGTGGGTCGCGCGGAGGTAGGCGATGGGCCGCACGGCGGGCTCCCTACATTCGGTCGCGGACTGCGTCGGGCCCCGGACCGCGTTCGGCCGCGGACTGTGCCGTGTCCCGGGGCCCGGTCACGGACTACGTACGGTCGCGGACGGCGCGTACCGCAGCCCGGATGTTGGGGTAGGCGGCGCAGCGGCAGATGTTGCCGCTCATCCACTCCTTGATCTCGGCGTCGTCCCCGGCGTGCCCCTCCCCGATCAGCGCCACGGCCGACATGATCTGCCCGGGGGTGCAGAAGCCGCACTGGAAAGCGTCCTCGGCGATGAAGGCCCGCTGCATCTCGTGCAGTTCGCCCTCTTCGGCCAGGCCCTCGACGGTCGTCACCTCCCGGCCTTCGCAGGTCACGGCGAGGGTGAGGCAGGCCAGCACCCTCCGCCCGTCGGCCCACACCGTGCACGCCCCGCAAGCGCCCTGGTCACACCCCTTCTTGGCACCCGTCAGATCCAGCCGTTCCCGGAGTGCGTCCAGCAGGCTGACGCGGGGCTCGATGTCCAGTGTGTGCTCGGTGCCGTTGATCGACAGCCTGACCCGGACCGGACCGGGACCCCGTTCCTCGAGTACTGCCCCTCGTTCGGTCAGGGCCGGGCCGCGTGCGGACATAGCACACCTCCAGAGAAAGCACCTCTTCATGCTCATATACCTGCAAAAGTGGCGCAACCGCAGGATTTGCGGTAACAGCCGGAGCGTGCGGGAGGGGGGGCGACGACGGACACGAGGGCACGACGGGCCTACGGCCGAGTACCGTCGCCGCGGTCCGGCGCCGGACTCTGCCGTCGAGAACCGGCTGCCCGGCAGGTCGTGGCGCAGCGACCGCTCCCCAACACGGTCGGGCGCTCTCGTCCAGCTACTCGGTCAGGCGCTCTCGTCCAGCGGCGACAAGGTCACCTCGATCTCTCCGACCGTCGCCGACCACCGCTCGCCGCGCCCCACGGCCGCACGCCCGTCGTCGAGCATGCGGGCACGCATCAGGCGTGCCGATTCGCCCAGGTCCCTGCCTTCGGGACCGGTCAGGAGGCGCTCCCGAATGCGTAGGACGGAACGGTCGAGCGCGGCCACGGCGCCCTCCACGTCGGGCACTTCCTCACCCGCCGACGCCACCGGTGACACTTGCCAGGACATGCGCACGGGCATGGGAGAAGTCCCTTCGGGATCCCGGATCAGTGCTCCAGGACGACCTTGAACGCCACGATGAGCAGGCCTAGTACCAGATTGACCGCCCCGGCCACGAGAACGATGCGCCCCGACGCACCCGCCCTGAACGCCGCCGCGGCCGCCCAGCCGACCTGACCCGCCACCGCGACGGCGAGCGCCAGCCACACCGCCCCCTCCAGGTCGAGGCCCAGCAGCGGGCTGACGGCGACCGCGACGGCCGGCGGAACCGCCGCCTCGATGATCGGCCGCTCGGCACGGCAGACCCGCCGGATCTCGTGCCCGTTCGGCGACACGTAGGCGATGCGCTCCCCGAAGAGCCGGGCGAAGACGTGCGCGGCCCAGAAGACCACGCCCGTGCAGAGCAGAAGCAGGACGAGTTCCAGTCGCGGGAACGTCCCGAGCGTCCCGGCGCCGACCACCACCGAGGCGGCGAGGAGGGAACCGTACACGGCACCGGTGTAGTCACCCCGCCGGGCGGCGGCCGTCGGCGCCGCCCGTGTGCGGTCGGCAGGGGTCTGGCCTGTCATGCCTCCAGTGTCGCGGCGTCCCCGGCGCCCCGCGCGGCCGGGCGGGGCGGGCGCCGAGCCGAACGGGGCGGGGCGGGGCGGGGCGGCTAACGGAGACCGGCGCTGGGGCCGGGCCAGGACCGGGCCGGAACGGAACGGAACGGACCGGGCCAGGACCGGGCCAGGACCGGGCCAGGACCGGGGCAGAACAGGACCGGGCCAGGACCGGGCCAGGACCGGGCCAGGACCGGGGCAGAACAGGGGCGGGCCGGAACGGGGCGGGAACAGGGCGGGCCGGAACGGGGCGGAACGGGGCGGGAACAGCACCGGATCGAGCCGGGCCCGCACCCCCGGCTGCCGCCCCGGCCGCCTGCGCCCGGCGGAGAGTACACGGCGGGTCGGCGGTCCCGGCCCGGCTTCCGTGCGCGAGCGGACCGCAGCGCCGGATCAGCGCGTCGAGACCGCCGTACCCGCGGCCCTCAGACCTCGTCCTCCGCGCCGACCGCCCAGCGCGGCCGGATCGTCGACGAGGCGGGCCGATGACCGTGCGGGGGCGTCGGGCCGCCGGCGGGCCGAGCCGGCCAGGCGGTTCTCGGCCGAACGCCGATGCCCGTGCGGGTGGTGCCCCGAATCAGCAGGTTTCAGCGCTTGATGGTGACGACCATCTGCGGCAGTACTCTGCTGGCGATGGAGCCAGAGGGCACGCTTCCTATGCGGACTGCACCCATGGCGCGGTAGAAGGGCTCGGCATTCGGGTCCGCGTCGATCGTGAGTCGGGTGAATCCCAGGTCTCGTCCAGCTGCGATGGTGTGTTTGAACAACTGGCGACCGATCCCTTCCCCAATGGCCTGCGGCTCGACAAACATCATGCCCAAAACGCCTGTGGGCGGCTCTCCCTCAAGGGTCGTGAAGCCCAGGATGCGGCCATCTCTGTCAGCCACCGTGGCTCGTCGGCGTGCAACCTCGTGCTCGGCAACTGTCAGCTCGTCGCGACAGGCTTTCAGGAAGTCGGCGTCATATCCCCAATGCGCCTTGGAGCGCAGTGCCAGGTCGGTGAGCACGGCGGCTTCCGTGGCCCGTGCAGGCCTGATCAGCATGTCCATCTACGTCCCCCACTCAGGTGTAGGTCTTTCGATCTTCCCACCCTGCAGTTGTGCGGGGACAGTGCGCCGTGGCCCCTGGCGGGACAGGACGAGCGTTCAGCAGGCCGTTACCGGAGGCTCGGCTTGGTAGCACCGTCGGTCGCGGATGAGGGCCCACAGAACGTTGACGCGTCGGCGGGCGAGTGCGAGGACGGCCTGGATGTGGCTCTCGGGGCTCCCCCGCATCCGGCTGCACGACGCCCGGCACGGCTGCGCCACCCTGCTGTTCGCCGCCGGGGTGCCGGCGCGCGTGGTGATGGAGATCCTGGGGCACTCGCAGATCGCCGTCACCATGAACATCTACACCCATGTGTCGGACGACAACCGGCGCGAGGCGATGGGACACATGGACCGGCTCTTGCGACGTCGCCGCCGGTCAAACTGAGGGACTGCCGTCAAATCCTGCCGTCAATGCCCCCGCGGCGGCTCGCTGCGGGGGCCTTCGTGCTGGTGGGCGCGGACGGTTTCGAACCGCCGACATCTGCTTTGTAAGCCTGGTGGCCAGGGTCGTCGAGGGTGCGCAGGTCAAGTCAGGTTTGCCGGTCCCCAGCTCAGCAAGGTATGTGGACTGCAGCGAGCCGTCGTTGACCGCGGCTGACCGTCTGATGTGGCACGGTTGTGGCACGGCACCTCGTGATCTGTAGCTGCTGCGCGATGGAATCTAGAGCCCCCTCCTTCACCTGTGATGCTCGACTGCTAGCGTCCGGCACCATGTGGGCTCAAGAGATCGTGGCCGGCCGACCGGCTTGGCGGCACACCCCCTCCGGTGTGGCCTTCCGTGCCGTTCCCGGTGGGACGTTCCGGATGGGCTTGTCCGACGCGGAACTGGACGCGGTCCGTGCCATCGAGCGAGCCGACGGCGCCGATGACGACCTCGAACCGTTCTTCGCTGGTGCCGTCCAAGCCCGGCCGGTGCGTGAAGTGCGGGTCGAGCCATTCATGATCGCTCGGCATCCGCTTACGGTCGCGCAGGTACGGCACTGGCTACCCGACTATGAGGACAGCTTCGCTGACTCGGCTTCGAGCACGGCCCGGTTCCAGGACGACTTGGACGACCTGCTTGCGACGTTGCCCTTCCGACTGCCCAGCGAGGCGGAGTGGGAGTACGCGGCTCGGGCAGGCACGACCACCCTGACCTTCCGCGGTGATGAGAGGCCGGACGAGGGCCAGGTGCTCGACGACTTCGCCGACGAGGAGCGCACTGCCGCAGCTGAGAACGCCTTCGGGTTGGTGGCGATGGGGTCGGCGAACGAGATCTGCGCTGACGTGTGGATCCCTCATTTCGCGGACGCGCCGGTGGACGCACGTCCCCGCACCGGGGAGGGACCGCACGTGGTGCGCGGAGGTGCTGGCGACCTCTATCCGTGGCAAGGCTGCAATGAATGGCTGTTGTTGCTTTCCGCCACCCGCTATGAGATCCACGACTTCACCGCAGTCCGTCCCGTTGCACCTGTGCCAACCAGTCCGGGGTGTGCCTAGACATCGCGCGTGACAGCTGCCTTGTAAGTTCGATCGGACGGGCCTTTGGGGGACCTGACCGCCGGGGGCGTGACCGTGCTCGGTCTCTCAACGCCGTGGTCATCCGCTGTCGTTGATGTCAACTGGTGATGTCAGGTTGGATGGCCGCATGGAGCGTGTCGAGGCTGAACTGTTCACGGATGGTGGCAACAGCTCAGTGGTGCGCGTGCCCGGTGCCGCCTTCGTCCCGGATGCCGGGGCCGACGCTCAACCTTGGGCAGCAGCAGCTCGATCACTGCCCAGAGACCGTCGTTTGCTTCCCACGGCTTCGGCCGCGCCACTCTCCACGCTCAGATCACCAGGACCGGAGCAATACAACTACCTCGCAGATCTAGAGACTTCCGAGCAAAAAAGCAGTCAATGCTGCAGCAATCAGCATCAGAATGTAGAACGAAGCCAGGAAGAAGTATGCTTGGCGACGCGGGATTGAGAGATCATTCCGATCCGTGGCGGGAACGAAGAGTCCATCGGTGAAATTCGCCAGTACTTCAGGTTTTACGAGCCGCCCACGTTCATCCTCCTCGACAGGGTTTTCCTCATCGACGAGAACGCTCACGTCGACTTCTGCGCCCGCCTTAAGGTAGAAATCGCTAAAGACGACATCTTGCCCACTGGCGGTCACGGTTGGTGGGATCGAATTACTCGAGGCGCATCGGACATTGAAAACCTCCAGGATTGGCGACTTGAACCTAATTCGAGGCAGACTGCCACTGTGGAACATGTCGCTGGTTACGTCACGACGACCGCGATTTGAAAATGCAATAGACACTATATAGGGATCGCTCAGCTCACCCCCTCCATGCTGGACCGTTAGAGCCGTCGCGAGCGGAGTTCCGCCATCATGAGGCTTCATTCGAACACGGGAGCTAGCCCAGTAGCAGACAGCCCGCTTCGACCGCCCTGCTGTCTTCGTGGCCCATGCGCCAATTCCCACACCTAAGGCCGTCACGAAAACGCTCAGGGCGGCCCAGAGCGTGCCATTCGCGTACCACGGATCCGAAGCAAGCGGCATAGCTAAACATTTAACCACACCATATCCGTCGCTGCCTCCATCAGGACTATCCGCGCATGGTTCTGTTGAACCATGCGAAAAGAGTGCAACGATTGCAGCATCATAGTGTCGCCTGATGCCTATAGGGGAGACAGTGTAAACGATCTTGAAAACCGTCGTGGCAGCGATGTCACCGTGGGTTCAAATCCCACACCCACCGCACGTGAACGGCCCCTGACCAGGTAACTCGGTTGGGGGCCGCTGTGCTCTGCGGTGCCCGCTTGTCGCCCTGATTCCCCCTGGCTTCCCGCACGTTCGGGCACGGATGGGGCACGGAACGGCGTTCGGCTCCTGAAGCGGGCTCCTTGCCGTACGCTGGAGCTCCGCTTACTTCGCCTAAGAATTGATCATGCAATAGGCGTGCCTAGTCGCTCCGGTGCGAAGAGCCGCGCGGGCTCACCTGGTGAACTCGGACGACAGGCCTCTCAAGAGAGGTCTGTTCCTTATGTCCGAAAATCCCTGGTGCATGATCTTCCTGGCGATCTGGGGTACTTTCGTCCTCCTGGGCCTGGTGGCGCTGCTGCGCTGCCGCCGCGAGGACATCGTCAAGGTCATCCGGGAGCTGCGTCGCATCATCCGCAAGTGACCCACTGAGGTCGGCGGAGCGGCTTTGGGCGGGAGCTGCCATGGGGCGAGAGATCGGGGGCCCGTAAGCTTCCCGCGACTCGGGCAGTCTCTGGACCTGCCCGCAATAGCCCGATGTGGGCCCCCGATCTTCGAGGCTCGCCCCATGGTGGCTGCCTAAAGCCGTGGAGCCGACCGCCCCAGCCCCATGCCAGCCGTCTTCTCTATGTCTGCTCGCGCCGCGCGCGTCCGGCGGCCGGGCGGAGCGGGGTGGAGACAGGAGCGTCGCCCGGCGTCAAGCCGGGCGCGCGGCGAGCGGAGCGAGCCCTTGAACCCGTAGAGAAGATTTCTACTCACACAGGCTCGGTGGCTCTGCCATCGAGTCACCTCGCTCGTGGACCTGGCGCACTGCTGGCCGGACCTGGCGTGGAAGTCGGCGTTCCTTCTGCGGGCGTGCGCGCGGTCCCGGTGTTCCGGGTCAGCGTGTATAGGTCCCAGGAGTCCGGGTCGCCGATGTACACGTACAGCGTCGGGTGCTCCGGCGTTCCGCCCACGTTCCAATCGTCCATGCTGCAGCCGTCGAACGACACCGTGGCCTTCTGGGTCCACAGGCTGTCGCCAGCGTCGTACTCCCAGGTGCCGACACCCGTGCAGTCGCGCACCACGTCGTTGAAGTCGTCATCGAAGTAGTACGTGTTGACACCGGTCGCCGTGGCCGTGCCGTCTGACGCGAAAGTGAGCGTGCCGCCCTGCCCGTCGGTCCACGTGCCGGCGATGCGTTCCTCGCTCAGCCGCGGCGGCCGGTACTCCTCAATAAGGCCGGTGTACACGGCGATGCCGCCGAGCAGCGCGGTCGCGACGACGGCGAGCGTCCCGTACAGCGCGACCCACCCGAACATCGCACCGCCCGGGACATACCGACGGTCCGGCAGGAGGAGCCTGCGGGCTACCAGCACCGGCACAATCAGCACCGCCGTGCCCACGAGCCACCCCCATACGATCGGCAAGAGGTCCGGTCTCGCTCCCGCGGCCGCGTACCGGGCGGCGAGCGGCGCGGCCACGACAGCGGCCGTCACCGGCGGAACCCACCACCAGACCTCGCGTCCCGAGAACCTGCGTCCGAGCCACCCCGCCAGTGCGAGGACAGGCATCACGACGCCCACCGACACCGCGAGGCCGACCACTGCTCCGGCCGCCGCGAAGAACGGCAGGAGCACTAGCCCCAACGCGGAGTAGCCGCTCGGGGCTTCTTGAGCCAACCTCAGAAAGAAGCTCACGATCATGCCGATCACAGCCTCGACGAACAGCACTGACATGGAGCTCAGCAGCACCGCACCAAACCGACCGCGCACCCCCGGCACTGGTCGTAGCCCTCTCCCCGTTGCCGTTGCTGTACTCATTGCGCATCCCCTCCCGGGCGGAATACTCCACCGGCCGGGAGAGCTCTGCGCACCCGGGGGTCCTACGTCGGTGACGGCAGCGCGGCCAACGACGACTCTGTTGCTGAATTGCCTGCAGAGGCACGGGCAGGTCGGCATGATCGTTGGTGCGGTCGTTCTGTCTGCTCCGGCCGCAGGGGGTTGGCGCGGTGTCCATGCGGCCGGGGGGATTGCCGTCCATTCCTGAACAGACGGCCAGAACGGCCCGTGCGGCCTTCCCTGGTGGGAGCCTGCCCATGCGCGTGCGTGACCACCTTGCCGAGGTTTTCGACGACGCGTTGTTCACCGATGCGTTTCCCGATCGTGGGGCTCCCGCCCAGTCTCCGGCCCTGCTCGCGCTGGTGACGGTGCTGCAGTTCACGGAGAACCTGACCGACCGGCAGGCGGCGGACGCGTCGCGGGATCGCCTGTCGTGGAAGTACGCGCTGGGCGCGGAGCTCTCCGATGCAGGCTTCGACTTCTCCGCGCTGTCGAAGTTCCGTGCCCGGCTGGTCGGGCACGGCCTGGAGCGGACACTCTTCGACAGGCTCGTCGAGCACTGCCGCGAGGCCGGGCTGATCAAGGCCGGTGGCAAGCAGCGCACGGACTCCACCCATGTGATCAGCGCGGTCCGTGACCTGAACCGGACCGAGCTGGCCGGGGAGAGTGTGCGGGCCGCTCTGGAGGCGCTGGCGGTGGCGGCGCCGTCCTGGCTGGCCGGCGTGATCGACGTCGCCGAGTTCGCCGAACGCTACGGGCCGCGCGTGGATGGCTGGACGATGCCGGGCTCGAAGACCAAGCGGGACCGGCTTGCCCAGGTCTTCGGCCAGGACGCGCTGGTCCTGTGCCGGGCCGCCTGGTCCGACACCGCGCCGGTGTGGGTCCGCGAGATCGAGGCGGTGGCCCTCCTGCGGCAGGTCATGGTGCAGACCTACATCATCCGTACCGATGGCCGGGGACGGGAGGTGATCAAGAAGCGGGACGCCGACGACAGCGGGGTCCCGCCCGGCCATATCCGCCTGGCCTCCCCGTACGACCCCGACGCCCGCTGGTCGGCCAAGGGCGACGACCTGTTCTGGCTCGGATACAAGGTCCACCTCACCGAGACCTGCGACACCCTCCCCGAAGCCGAAGCCGAAGCCGAAGCCGTGAGGCTTCCATTACGGCTGATCACGGATGTCCACACCACCGAGGCGACCGTTCCGGACGTCAAGGCCACCGCGCCCATCCAGCAGAACCTGGCCGAGCGGCAGGTCGCACCGGGCGAGCACTACCTCGACTCCGGATACCCCTCCGTCGACCTGGTCGTGGAAGCGGCGGGCCGGGGCATCGGCATGGTCACCCCGCTCCTGGCCGACCACTCCCCGCAGGCCAAGGCCGCCGAGGGCTTCGCCAAGAGCGCCTTCCGCGTCGCCTGGAAGGCCCGCCAGGTCCACTGTCCCCAGGGGGCCACCAGCGCCGGCTGGTACCCGGTCACCCAGCACCGACGAGACGCCATCGTGATCGAATTCGCCCGAGCCGACTGCCGTCCCTGTCCCTCCCGGACCAACTGCACCAGCTCGGTCCGCGGTACCCGCATGCTCACCCTGCGTCCCCGTGAACTCCACGAACGCACCACCACAGCCAGAACCGAACAGGACACCGAGTCCTGGAGGGCCAAGTACGCCCTCCGCGCCGGCATCGAGAGCACCGTCAACCAGGCCCTCGACGTCACCGGCATCCGCCAGGCCCGCTACCGCGGGCTACCGAAAGTCACCCTCCAACACGCCTTCTCCGCCACCGCCCTCAACATCGTCCGCCTCGACGCCTGGTGGACCACCAACCCACTACGCAAGCCCCGCACCAGCCGACTGCAGCGCCTCAGCCACCAACTCGCCGGCTGAAGGATTCAGCAACAGAGTCAACGACTTCGACAAAGTCGCCGTCTGCTACCAGAGAGTCTTTGACTCAGGAGACCAGGACAGGCGTCGACTGCACTGGACGCCGATTCGTCAAGCCACACCCGAGACCCGACACACCGGCTCGGCGCCTGGGGTCGCCTCGTGATCGTCCCTGTTGGAGGTCAGAACCGACGGATACCCTGGTCCCCGCCAGTCGATGAGTCGGGGAGTGTGCCGAGGGGATGGAAACGAAGTCTGCGCGGGTGTACCGGACGATCCGTGAGTGGGTCGCGTCTGGGGAGCTGCCGCCTGGCTCCAAGCTGCCCTCTGAGCGCACCTTGGTCGACGACTTGGACATCGGCCGGACCCAGCTCCGGCGAGTCCTCGCGAAGCTCGTCGCCGAACGGGTGTTGGAAGTCCACGGGCGCAGCTCGTACCGGATTCCCTCCCGTGATGTGACCACTGAGCCCCCCGCGGAGTTGGAGCCGTGGCAGATCCATGGTGAGCGGACGATCTACGACAACCGTTGGGTGAAGCTCGGGCTGGTCGACGTCGAGCCGCCTGGTGTCGAGCGCTTCGAGCATCACGTCGTGCGCCTGCATCACGTCTCGATCGCGGCGATCCTCGATGACCGGGACCGTGTGCTCATGCTGTGGCGCTACCGCTTCGTTCCGAACCGCTTCGGCTGGGAGCTCCCTGGCGGCATCGTGGACGAGGGCGAAGATCCCAGGACGACCGCTCTGCGTGAGGTCGAGGAAGAGACCGGCTGGCGCCCGGAGTCCCTGGAGCACGTGGTCACCTACCAGCCCATGGTGGGCATGGTCGATTCACCTCACGAGATCTTCGTCGGGCACGGCGCCGAGCACGTCGGCGACCCCACGGACCTCGAGGAGGCCGGCCACGTTGCCTGGGTGCCGCTCTCCGATATCCCGGGCCTGATGGCCCGCGGTGAGCTGATGGGGTCGGGCACCCTCGTTGCGCTTCTCCACGTACTGGCCTCGCGGGGCGGCGACGCGGTCAAAGCCTCTGCGTGAGCTGTTCTATGCGTCGTCGATGCCGCACGGAGCTGGTGCGATTCGCCAGCAGGCGCGCTTGCCGCAGATGCTCCTGCGCCTGGTCGAGCTCGCCGCGGCTCAGGTGTGCTTGAGCGAGATCGCACCGGAGCCCGGACGTCGCTCGTACGAACGTGGGGTCCGCGTTCTCAAGCGCGGCGTACAGGCTGTCGAGCGCGTCATCCTCACCGATGAGCGCGAGTGCGTTCCCTCGCCAGCGGGCAAGGTGTCCGCTGTTCAGGAAGATGCTCAGCATGTCCGGGTCGCGGGCCTCGTCGCCGTCCGGGAGGCATGCTGCGGCCTGGTCGAGGGCCCGCCGGCACTCGTCGGCCAACCCTGCCTTCGCGCTCAGTTCGGCCTCGGCTGCGAACAGCCAGGCACGAAGCCGCGGGGACGCCTTGGAACCTGCCAGGCGATGGGCCTCACGCACGAGTTGCACCGCCATGTCCGAACGCCCGGCGTCGTTGAGCACGTATGCCTGCTCGGCAGTGGCGTGAGCCAGGTACATAGGCTCTTCGGCCTCTTGGGCGGCACGCTTGCCCAGCTCGTAGTTCCGCCATGCTCGTTCGACCGCGCCCGCATCGAGGGCCTGCCACGCTGCCAGGGTCGCGGCCCCAGCGAGTGCGCGAGCCACCGGACGGCGCGTGTCCGGCAGCACCGCGAAGGTGAGCGCGTCTTCCAGAGTGGTCAGGTGGCCGGTCATCTGATCGACAAGGCTCGATGCGCCCATCTGCCGGTCGACGGTTCTCAGTAGCTCGGTCTGGTCCATGAACGTTTTCACCATGGTCAGACTGACGCTGCGCGCTGAGTCGATGCGGCTGATCAGTTCATCGTAGCCGCCTACCTCGGGCACACCCGACGGCGATGCCTGCCGGCCGAACAGCTCGTCGTCCGTGACGCCCAGCAGCGGGCGAAGGATGTCCGCGTACCGATCGCCCAGCGACCGCCTGTCGTTCTCCCACTCGGACACGTACACACGCAGGCTTGCCGTCGCCGCGATGCTCAGCATGTGCCGCCCGGCGTACCGCTCGATCTCCCGTATCAGTCGCTCTTGCGACCAGCCTCGCGCCGTTCGTAACTCTCGTAGCCGGTTGGACACTTGCACCGCCCCCGCGCACGTTGCCGTCAGCCTTCACAGCAGCATGCCTCACATAGGCCCAGGTCCGCAGGGGTTAACCGGTCCGAGTTAAGTCCTGTTGGCTACCGCCTCGTTGATGCGCGCGGTTCCCTAGAAGCGTCAACAGATGGCCAGTTGAGACGAACCAGACGGAGACAGCATTGACATCTGGTGCGCACCAGATGCACGCTACTGGTGCGCACCAGATGGGGCGCACTGGGCCGTTGGCGCTGTCGACGGCTGCCATCAGCACTCGCAGGAAGCGGCGCCCTACCGCCAAGCAAGCCGCCGCTTCCGCCCCTACAAGGGAGCTTCCATCATGCCATCGTTCAAGATCGACACATCGACCGCTGTCGTGTTCGTTGCGGTCGAACCGCAGTTGAAGGTCATCAACAAGCAGACCGGTGAGATCGCGGTCGACCGGGAGTCCGGGGCGAAGATGATGACGGTCGGCCTGACCGTCGCCGACGAGGGTGAGGCGAACCTCCTCAACGTCTCGGTCCCGGAGACCGGAGTTCCGGAGGGGATCACGCTCGGGATGCCGGTCAAGGTCGTCGGCCTCAAGGCCCGGGACTGGGAGCGGGACGGGCGGCACGGTATCGCGTTCCGCGCGGTCGCTCTGGTCGCTCCGTCCTCGAAGGGCTGAGTGGCCGTGTCGAACACGACTTTCGTCGTCTTAGCCCTGGTGGCGGTCGCTGCGGCTCTGGTGCTGCGGCGGCTGCGCCCGGCCTGGTACTGGCTGAGCATCGGTGTCACGCTCGCCATGGTCCGGGTGGTGGTCCGCTACGCGTCGGTCATGGACGCGTGTGGGCTGACCGTCCCGCCGTCCCGGCTGCGGCTCACTCTCGCCCGGCTCGCCCGGCGGCCGGCCCCCGATCCCCGGGCCCCGCGGATCCTGCGGATGCGTCCGACGCGTACCGGGCTGGTGCTGCGGCTGAAGCTCCAGCCGGGGCAGGACGCCTTCGACTTCGCCGCTTCGACGGACCGGCTGCGGCACTCCTTCTCCATGCACGGCGTCGCCTCGCGTGAGATCAAGTCCGGGGTGGTCGAGCTGCGGATGACCGGCTACGACGTGCTGCGGCGCGTTCAGATGCCGGTGAGCGTCGAGACGACCGGGCTGCGGGTGCCGGTCGCCTTGCGGGAGGACGGAGAAGTCCACTTCCGGGACTACCGGGAGGTGCCGCACGCGCTGAACCTGGGCGCGACCCTGTCGGGGAAGTCGGTCTACCAGCGCAACCTGGTCAAGGAACTCGCCCCCCGCCATGTCGCGCTGGTGGGTATCGACTGCAAGGAGGGTGTGGAACTCGCCCCGCTGGCCCGCCGCTTCTCCGCCCTCGCCGACAACCCGGACGACGCTGCCGAACTGCTGGAAGCCCTGGTGGGGCGGATGGCGGACATCTACCAGGTGATCCGGCGCGAGCAGCGGATCAGCTCGGACACGCCGGATGCGGAGATCACGGCCGACATCTGGGGCCTGCCCGAGGAAGTGCGGCCGGTGCCGGTCGTCCTCTTCGTCGACGAGGTCGCGGAGCTGGCCCTGTTCTCCACCACAGCGGAGAAGAAGCGCCGCGAGCGGATCGTCACCGCGCTCGTGCGCCTGGTGCAGCTCGGCCGCGCCGCCGGCATCTACGTCGAGATCTGCGGCCAGCGCTTCGGCGCCGAACTCGGCGACGGCATCACGATGCTCCGGGCCCAGCTCACCGGTCGCGTCTCGCACCGGGTCAACGATGAAGCCTCCGCCAAGATGGCGTTCGGCGACATCTCCCCCGACGCGGTCCTGGCGACCACACAGATCCCGGTCGAGCGGCCCGGTCTGGCCGTTGCCGGTGACTCCTCGGGCGGCTGGGTCCGCATCCGCACCCCGTTCACGACGCTCCGCCAGGCCGTGAACACCTGCGCCGCCCACGCCCACCGCGCCCCGGCCCTCGACGGCCTGGAGCGCTTCCGCCCGGCCCTTTCCGCCCCGGCACCGGCCGAGATCCCCGCCCCGGGCTCGGCTCCCGTCACCGCCTGACCGTTCCCCTCTGCTTCACGGTCGGCGCGACCGTCACGCGCCAGGTCCCTACCCCCGCCATGCCAACCGGCAGCCCGCCGGGGCCCGACGACCACCCCGCCGTACGCCGTCCGGCCCCGGCCCGACCCCCTTCAAGGAGGTGAAGACCCATGTTCCGCAAGGTCCGCCTGGACGCCGTTCTCGTCCAAGCCGTCATCGCCGGGGCACTGTCCTTCGCCCACCTGCACGACCTCGCCGCCGCCGCGGGCCAGGACGGATGGAAGGCGTGGGCCTACCCCGTCTCCGTCGACCTGCTCCTCGTCGCGGCCTGGCGCCGCCTGCGCCTCCTGCGCGACCAGGGCGAACCGGCCCGCGCGGCCTGGTCCTGGTTCGCCGTCGCCCTGGCGGCCTCGCTCGGCGCCAACGTCGCCACCGCGGGCCTCCTCGACCTCAACGACGTACCGGACTGGCTCCGCATCCTCGTCGCCGGATGGCCCGCCCTGGCCTTCCTCGGCGGCACCCTCCTCGTCCACACCCCCACCACCCCGACCACTGCCGCCACCGACGGCGTCAAGCCCGAGCCGCTGCCCGTGGTCGAGCCGGTGACTGTGCCGGCCCAACCGGAGCACGCCCCGCAGAACCCTGCCGCAATGCCGGTGCCGGATGCGGTCGAGCCCGCCGAGCCCGTTCCGGCGCTGCCCGCCGCACCGCCCGCGGACGTGCCGCCCGCCCTCGTCGACCACGCCCGCAAGCTCGCCGACTCCCACCGCGCCTCGACCGGCACCCCGATCGACGCCGCGACCCTGCGCGACCGCCTCGGCCTGCCCGGCCCGATGGCCGACCAGCTCGCCGCCCACCTCACCTGACCTCGAAGGGAGCACCACCGTGACCCGTGACCCAGCCGACCTGACCGCCGCCGACTACCTCGACGGCGCCCGCGAGATGAGCGCCGCCAACCGGCCCTACCTCGCCCACCTGCTCGCCGAGGAAGCCGCCCAGCGCACCACCGACCCCGCCACCGCCGCCGGGATCCGCGCCGCCTACCCCGACCCCACCACCACCCGAACGGAGAGCGACTGACATGCCCGCCCGTGACTTCTTCCACTCCGTCATGCGGATCGGCCCCGTGCAGATCGGCACCCACCGCGACCGCCACGGCCGCACCAAATACGCCGCGGTCTGCTCCCGCGACAACTGCGGCTGGTCCGCGGACTACTCCACCCAGTCCGCCGCTCAGCTCGCCGCCCGTACCCACCGCTGCCGCATCACCGACTGAACCGGAGGACCCCACTCGTGGACGTTCCGCTCTGGCTCGCCCTGATCGTCGTCGGCGCCCTCGGCATCAAGCTCATCCGCCCGCCCTGGTGGCTCGTCGCCGTGCTCCTCCTCGGCGGCTTCCTCCTCGCCGACAGCCTCCTGGCCCCCGTCATCGACACCGCCATCAGCAAGTAGCCCACCGTCAGGAAGGAGAAGCACGCATGTTCCGACCGAAGATCCCCACCATGCCGACACCCACCGGCATCGTCACCCCGCCCGCCGTCGAGCCGACCGCGATCATCCAGGACACCCCTGCACCGGCCCCGGTACCCGTCGCCCCGGCGGCACCGGCCCGGCCCACGGTCCAGCTCACCCCCGGCACAGCGCTCGCCGTCGTCGGAGCCGGCACCGCCGTGGTCCTGGTCGTCGGCGCCGTCCTGGTCTCCATGCTCCTCGCGGTCGCCATCACCGCGGCCTCCGTCGCCGTCTGCGCCGTCGTCCTGCGCTCCCTGCTCAACAACCAGCACAAGCGCTGACCGGCCCTCCGGGCGGCCCTGAAACCGCCAAGTCTCCGCCGCCCGGACGGCTCCAGCCCCTACCCGACATCAACCGGAAGGACCACCCATCATGCCCCAGCACCGCCACACCCCGGCCCGCATCTGCCCCGCCTGCGACGGCTTCGCCTCCGCCGCGGTCACCCTCGGCGGCCGCGACCGCAACGGCCGGCGCCGCACCATCACCGCCCACTGCCGCACCTGCCAGGGCACCGGCACCGTCCCGCCCCTGCGCCAGCTCCTCAAGGACGCCGCCGACGCCGCGTTCACCCGGTGACCGCCATGGACGACCTCGCGCCTGACTCCGGCCTGCCTGGCGTGCACATCGCCAAGCCTGCCCGGGACTTCCCCGCGACCGGGTCCTACGCCTGCTGCTGCGGAACCGCCCGCCAGACCACCGGTGACGACAACGTCCGCGATCTGGTCGCCGAGTGGATCGACCACCGCAACACCTGCCCCCACCGCTAACCCCCCGGGGCACCAGCCGCCGTTCTGCCGACTGGTGCCCCGGCCTCTTCCCCCGTCCTCTGGAAGGAGGCCCCACCACCGTGACCACGACCGCACCACCCCCGCTGCGTGACCTCGCCTTCCTCGCCTCGCTCGGCACCATGCCCGGCCTCATGCGCCAGCTCCGCGGCCTCGGCGGCTGCACCACCCCGATCCGCCTCGACGGCCACCGCACCGACGTCCACACCACGACCGGCGAGATCCTGCACCACCTCACCGCCAGCGACCTGCCCGCCGGACACCTCCTCGTACGCTGCAACAACCGCCGCACCACCCGCTGCGCCGCCTGCGCCGAGACCTACCGCCGCGACACCTACCAGCTCATCACCGCGGGCCTGCGCGGCGGCAAAGGCACCCCCGAGGAAGTGGCCACCCACCCCCGGGTGTTCGCCACCTTCACCGCCCCCAGCTTCGGCCCCGTCCACAACCGCCCCACCCGCGGCCGCTGCCGCTGCGGCACCCAGCACCCGGCCGACGCACCCGAACTGGGCACCCCGCTCGACCCCGACACCTACGACTACGAAGCCGCCGTCCTCTGGAACGCGCACGCCTCCAAGATCTGGGCCCGGTTCTCCATCTACCTGCGCCGTGAAGTCGCCAAGCGCGCCGGCCTCTCGCAACGGGCCTTCAAGGAGCACGCCCGTGTGTCGTTCGCCAAGGTCGCCGAGTACCAGCGCCGCGGCGCCATTCACTTCCACGCCGTGATCCGCCTCGACGGCCCCGAGGGCGGCGACACCCCGCCCCCGGCCTGGGCAAGCGCCGAACTTCTCACCGACGCCATCCGCGCCGCCACCACCGCCGCCCACGTTCCCGGCCCCGTCATCGACCGGCGTGCCCACACCTTCGCCTTCGGCACCCAACTCGACATCCGGCCCATCCGCACCGCCGACCTTGGAGCAGGCACCGAACTGACCGAACGCGCCGTTGCCGCCTACATCGCCAAGTACGCCACCAAGGGCGCCGAAACAGCGACCGGCACCCTCGACCGCCCCCTCAAGTTCCTCGCCGAACTCGCCCGCAAGTCCATCCCCGAACACGCCCAACGGCTCATCCGCACCGCCTGGACCCTCGGCGCCCGCAAAGACCTCGAAGACCTCCGCCTCCGCGCCTGGGCCCACATGCTCGGCTTCCGCGGCCACTTCTCCACCAAAACCCGCCGCTACTCCACCACCCTCGGCGCCCTCCGCACCGCCCGCGCCGAATGGCGACGCCTCCAAGCCGCCATCGCCCGCGGCGACCAGAACCCGACGGCCGACCCCACCGACGACGACACCACCCTCGTCCTCGCCCACTGGGCCTTCGCCGGCACCGGACTCACCCGCAGCGAGGAATGGCTCGCCGCCTCACTCACACACGACCCGTAGGAAGGGGATTGCGCATGACCGACCAGCTACTCACGGTGGACGAGGTGGCCGAGCGTCTCGGGACCACGGTCCGCTTCCCACGGCGGCTCATTGCCGAGCGCCGCATCGTGTTCGTCAGGGTGGGGCGGCATGTCCGTATCCCCGAGCGGGCTTTGGACGAGTACGTGGCTGCCAACACCGTCCAGCCGGTCACCGTCCGCCGCCGGTTCGGGGCGGTGGCCTGATGGCGAACAGCAAGGGCAAGCGGCGCCGCTTCGGTGCGGTGCGCAAGCTGCCGTCGGGACGCTTCCAGGCGCGCTACCAGGGGCCGGACGGGCTGACGCGTTCGGCGCCCGAGACGTTCCCGTCTCAGACCGATGCCGACCGGTGGCTCGTCCGCAAGGAAGCGGAGATCATCGACGGACGATGGAAGAACCCGGACGACAAGGTTCTCTTCGGGGTCTACGCCGACGCCTGGTTCAAGGAGCGCGACTACGCCGCGACCACCCGTGAGCGCAACGGCAGTGCGCTGCGGCTCCACATCCTGCCGACGTTCGCGAACGTGGTGCTGAGCGAGATCACCACACCGCAGATCCGGCGCTGGCGTGCCGGGCTGCTGGAATCCGGTGTGGGTGAGCCGACGGTCGTCAAGGCGTATCAGGTCCTCCGGGCCATCATGAACACCGCCGTCGACGACGAGCTGATCCAGCGCAACCCGTGCCGCATCAAGGGCGCGGGGGCGGCCAAGACAGCGGAACGACCCTTCCTCGAGGTCTCCGAGGTCTTCCGGCTCGCCGATTCCGTGCCGCCGCGCTTTCGGGTGCTCATCCTCCTGGCGGCGTTCACCGGCCTGCGCTTCGGTGAGCTGGCCGCACTCCAGCGCCACGACGTCGACCTCGAGCGGCGAACCGTCGCCGTGCGGCGTGCACTGGCGGAGACGCGGACGGATGGCATCGTGGTGAAGACGCCCAAGAGCGCGGCCGGCGTGCGCACCGTGGCCTTCCCGGCCTCGCTGACCGCGGAGCTGACCGCGCATCTCGCCGCGTACGCCGAGCCCGGCCGTACCGGGTCGGTGTTCACCGGGGAGCGGGGCGGCCAGCTCCGCCGGAACAACTTCCGCCGCCTGTGGCTGCGGGCCCTGAAGACGACCGGGCTGGGGGACGTGCACTTCCACGATCTGCGCCACACCGGGAACACTCTCGCCGCGACCGGTGGTGCCACGACGCGCGAGCTGATGCAGCGGATGGGGCACTCCTCGGTGCGGGCCGCGCTGATCTATCAGCACTTGGTGAACGGCCGTGACCACGTCATCGCCGCGCACGTCGACGAGCAGATCAGGAAGGTGCGGCCGGCAGAGTCCGACGAGCCATCTGGCACGTGACTGGCACGGCGCCCCCCGTACCGCCTCCGCGGCTGGGGAACGGACAAGGCCCAGGCTTCCGGAATCCGCCGGATGACCTGGGCCTTTGTTGTGCCTCTGCACTGGTGGGCGCGGACGGTTTCGAACCGCCGACATCTGCTTTGTAAGTTCGACCGGCCGACTCACGCATCTGCGGCCGGTCTCACCCCCGCGGCACGACCAATGCGCGAACGAGTACTGACGGGTGTCCTCGTGCGTCTGCGTTGCCGTCAGGTACTGCCGTCACCTCCAGCAACAACCTGAGTACGGGCATCACTGCGCCTTCCGAGCGCAGCTTGCTCTGAGCAGCGACAACGTGTGCCAGCTCGACGCTACCGGGCGGGCCCGGTTGCGGCGTGCAGTACCGCGCTGCTGGCCAGCCAAAGTCCCCCTTTCAAGAGACCTGCGTGGAGTCAGGGAGGAAGCCTGCTGGATCTGCTGGGTGTACGCGGACGGCGCACATCGACGACATTGGCTGACGTGAGGGCGGCAGCAAGCGGTGAAGACGACCACACGGCGGCCGGGCCGAGCTCTGCCCTGTGTCAGTGGTGGGCCCTACCTTGAGAACAGCACCTTCCTCGCATTGCTATCGGGTGGGGGACATCTGTGGCGAACGGCGTCTGGCACGTAGAACTGGGAATCGAGATTGACCTCACGCTTGAGGACCTCGGGCACCCCGAGATGCCCGATCTGTGGGAGGTGCTCTGCAGAGACAGGCGGCCGGTAGGGCAGCGTGGGCTGCAATGCCTGGAATGCCGCGAAGAGCGCCCTCACTGCCCCGAGTGGATGTTCCTACGTATCCGGCGCGGGCAGCGAGAGGCCGTGCACTTCAACTCGTCCGTCGGAAAGCATCCCGCCAAGTCAGAGAGCGATGAGCACAAGGCCCTGAAGGAGCGCATCGCCACGACGGGCGATCGGGAAGGGTTCCGCGTCGTCACCGAAGACCGCGCCAACGACGGTGCCCGACGCACCGATGTCACCGTTATCGGGGATGTCGCCGTCGGATGGGAGATCCAGGTATCGAACATCTCCGAACCCGCGGTGAGACAACGCGCAGCGCTCGCCCGTCGGGACGGTCTCGTCCCCTCTTGGACGACGTCGGCAAAGAAGCTGTCCGAGGTACTGCGCGGCGCACCATGGTCCTTGATCGTTCCCCGTCCGTGGCAGGAGATCAGAGCCGGACACGAGATCCGCGTAGCTGGTGGCGTGCGCATTCTCGAGATGCTGCACTGCTCCCGCGTTCCAGGCCCCTGCCCGGTGAAGAGGACCGGCAAGTGCAGCAACTTCCACGGCATTTGGGAGGTCTATAACCCGACTCTGGACGACTTGGTCCGCGGTTCAGCTGCCGGGGACTGGGTACCAGTCATCGTTCCGCAGAGCCGCTGGATGAACCGATTTTGGACCAGGCCGGCTGACCGGGACCTCTACGCGGCAAGTGTCGGCGGGCTGCCTACCGAGGACGACCTGATGCAGGGGAACAAGCGGCGGGCCGTCCCGTCCTCCATCAGCGAGCAGGAGATGGAGCGCATCTGCCGGTATGGGCAGAAGAGCGACCATCGATCGCCGCAGCGCGAGGTGTTTGACCGGGGGCAGCGGCTCGACGCTTCCGCGGTAACTATCCCTACGCAACGGACATACCAACCCCAGAAGCCGGTGGGTGCAGCCCCTGCCCTGCTGGACTGGAGCGCCAAGTCGCACTGGCTTCCGCAGCCTCAGCCATGCCAGTACTGCGGCAAACCAGCGAGCCTGGTAGATGACCACGGGAGACCCAGCCACAAGGTCTGCAAGGAGAAAGCAGCAGGCTGAGTCGACCCGGGGAGGTGAGGGGGCTTCTGCCCAACTCCCGCACCCTGGCCCGGAGGCTGACAGGGCTCCCTTCCTGCCATACTTGCGTACTCTGTGACATTCATCGTGACGTTGCGCAGCTAGGGGGCGGGATGGCAGCGCCGGGTGTGGGGCCGAGGTACAGCGGGCAGTCGGACCTACTTCGCGTGAGTGCGTCGGATGTGCAAAGGCTGCCTCATGGATGTGGCTTGCATGGAGCGCTGAAGGTGCGTCCCAAGCTCAAACCAACAGACTGGGTGCGCAGACGGGACGACGCACAGACATTTGTCCTCGGCATTGTCCGCGACGTAAGCCTGAGGCTGCACGATGTTCTGAGATCCTCCGACTGGGAATCGCTTAATAGGGCGGTGCAGATCGAGCTATCCCAGTATCAGTTGCACGCCGGAGACAGAAACTACATAGTCCGAGCTATTGAGAATTATCTCAACTGCCATGAAACATCAGAATCTGAACTGGGGACTCTCAGACTCCGAGTGTGTGACCCAATGGTGGTCCCAGACACCAGCTTCCCGTCAAATCAGCTGACGGTCTGGGCGCCCGTATACGACAGCGAATCTGGTGTCCGAGAAGTTCGTAAGCTCCGTTTCGGCCAAGCTCGCCCAGCGGCAAAGGATACCGAGACCTGGGCGATCACGGCGGCGCACATCGCGGGGCTGTTTCGACCTCGAGGGAATTTGGAGCGGATTCGCGTTGTAGAAGTCGGCCTGATTGACGGGTCCATGGAGACCCTATTCGACGGCAGCCCTTCAATGGCAGAGTCGCTGTATGCAGCCAAAGTATTTCCTATAGCGAGAAAGATCGCCACGTCGAATAAGCCAACTCCTGGAAATAGCTGCGGAGGATGCAAAATTGCAGGGTGCTGCACCTCTTTGGAGAAGCTAGACGGGTTTCTCGGACAGTCCCGTAAAGGTCTGGCTACCCGGTCAGTCAGCGCGCGCGACTTGGAGGTCTACGAAAAATGCCCTGCCCAATGCTACTTGATTTCGAATAACTTGCCGCCGGAATCGAATGCACCACCTTCCTCAAGGCGGGGCAGAGTCATCCATGAGTGGCTAGCTAAAGCTCATATGAGCAGCTACGGGTGCGATCCAAGTGATCTCGATGCCATTGACAGTAATTTTCCTCCTGATCTCGATGAAGGCGATTACCTGGACTCTCGTGAATATGTTACGCAGCATGCCGTTATATGCCCACTTAGAGAAGGGGCCCGGGTAATCGGGAGCGAGGTATCGGTATACGGATATGACGCCCAAGCGGATGTTGTAGTTGTCAGCAAGCCTGACTTGCTGTATGTGGATTCTGATGACACCTTCGTGATCAGAGAAACCAAGACGACTACCTTGAGTCTTCCAGGGAATACACAAGAAGCTTTTGACAGGTTCTTCGCGGTACCTTGGCTTCTTAATCTGATCGGTAGTGGGTACCGGGGTCCCTACAAGAGCGACAAAGCGCGGCTTGAGCTGGAAGTTCTGACTTCAGAGGATAGTCGTGTCTTCTCCTGGGACCTTGGCGATGCTCGACTACTGCGCATGGCAAAGGCTGAAGTGCGCCTGCGCGCCAAGAAGTGGCACCGGGATACGACCTGGAATAGCGCTCCCGGCGAGCACTGCCGGCGGTGTCCCGTCCGCGGTTGGTGTCCCGATGCGAACGCGGACGAGGCCGATGATGACCAGTTTCGCCTCCCGTGACTCCTTCAGCCGTTCAGAGCTTCTGGTAAGCCGGAGGCATGTGCATCCACTCGGTGCGGCGGCTACCCTAGGAACGATGCTCTGACACCTCGTCGGCGCACATCAGAAGTCGCCGGAGGGGGAGTTGGACGATCTGGAGCGCCCCTCTCCGAAGGGGATGGCCCTTCGGCGGCCAAGCCTCCAGCCGAGGACGCAAGCACGTATCCGCACCTCAACTTCCCCTGCTCTGCCGCGGCACCATGTGGATGTGTACCGGGCATGGGCAGACACCGGGCTGCTCTGCGCGCTCGCGCGCAGGCCAGTCCTGCTCGACAAGATCTTGGATCTCTACGGGGCATCTCTCGTGGTAACTCAGGCAGTTGCCGCGGAGATCAGGCGGCTCTCGGGGACATCCGAAGCGCAGCGTACGCCCCAGACGCGATTGCTGTGCAGCGGTGCCGATACCGTCGTCCGATACCTCAATGATGGACGGATCGCGGAATGCCCCCTTCCGACTGGGTCGGACACGTTCGACACGTTCGACAAACTCGACCAGGTGCTAAGGAAGTTGCGAGGAATCGATGCTGCCGCAGCTGAACGTGCCGGCAGGACCACGGATGCTGTGGCCTCTGCGCACAAGCATGCCGGGGAGACACACAGCATTGTCTGTGCCGCGCGAATCGTAGAGCTCGGGGGCAAGACCGTGCTCCTTACGAATGACGGTGGCGCGATCACAGTCGCGGAGAGCTACGGCATCCCCTGCAAGGATCTCGGGCAGCTCCTGGCCGAGCTCGGGTGCGAAGCTGATCCGGTGGACGCTGCAGATCTGTTCAACAGCTTCAACGAGGTGACACGGACGTTCGCTACCGTCCCTGCGTATCGTCAGCCGACTGCCGCAAGTGCTTTCCGCTGCTTGAAGCACGGCGATACATGCCGACTCTGCGGTTGACCAGGTTAACCGATCACTCGCTGTTTCATATCCCACCCGGCCTCGCTCAGCTGCAAGCGAGCGTCCTCGACAGAACCATCAGCGATGACGTCTGCAACAGCTTGCAGACTTACGAGTTGCTCAGCGTAAGCATCGAGGACCTGTTGGGATAGCCGCTCCGAGGGGAAGTTCTGCCCTCGGGTTGAATTCAACTCATCCCACACGGTGGAATTTCCCGAAAGGCGCATCAGGTCGCCGACTTTAGCTGTCTGACAAAACCTCATGAGCGATGTTTCGAAGACGTCTTCTGCGGCTTCACTAAGCGCAATCATCGCGGCGTCGCGGCTCACCCCGTAAGTCAGAACAATGTCCGCAATTAGTGCAGCCGCTTGGGCCTTGGTCGAAATTGCTCCGCACTGCTCCAGTTTCCCCAAAAGCGCTTCTTCTGGCAGCAGGAAGTGCCGCGCAAAGGAGTTTGCAATCCTTTCGGGGCGCAGGTCTTGCATTTTTGCGCGATCGACGATCACTTGGCCGGGATCATTCTGCAGGACGTGACAAAGTTCGTGAGCCAACGTGAAACGTTGTCTCGACCAAACGTCATTTGAGTTGATTACTACGACCCAGGAAACTTGGTCTCCCCATTTTTCGGGGATTGAGATCCCATGGACCTGGTCTGGTAGTTTCCTGTACTCGACCGGGACGCCGAGGCTCTCAACTAGACCCGTTAGGTCCTCTACTGGCTCAGTCTCGCTGAAGTCTAGGTAGGCCCTCAGGCGCGCGGCAGTTCTCTCGCCGGCGTAACGGTCATGCCAAACCTTCGATGGGGCGAAGCTTGCCACGTCTATGATGGGCTGAGCGCAACCCCAGTCGCGTGTCAGACGATCCGTAGCCAGCAATTGAGTAGCGTGAGAAACGACATCGCTAACGTCGTGAATTCCCTCAACGGTTCCAAGCCGTAGGCTTACTCCCATTGATGGTTCGTCGCCTTGGAGTAGCAAGCCGGGAGCCACTCTGAAAAAGGCGCTCAACAAAGTTGCTTCGTATGCGGAAGGAAGGCGGGAACCAGAAGTCAACGCAGTATATGATTCCTTGGACCCCAGCAGGTCAAGCAGGGTTTCCGGTGTAACGCCTTCACGCGTGACTAGCGTATTAAGGGTGTGCTTGAAACGCTCTTCGCGCGTGCTGGTTGCTGCCATCATCACCCCTTCCGCCGTGTCCTTCAGTCTCGGCCGTCCACATCTACTACCCAGTGTGGCAGAGTCCTTGTACTCGCACAGGCAGCTGCACTGGTCCGCGGACTTGATACAGCTAAGACTAGTGCCCACCACTGACAGTGGCTCTGTCGTGGACGTGCTGTGTGACTGTAGGGAACTGCATGTTGGCAGCGGTAGGGGGCATCCATCCTGACCTGTGCTGTCTGGCAAAGGGGCGTAAGCGCCGCTGTACGTTAACCAAGGATGGCGTGCGCCGACCGCCCCAGCGACAGCGTGCTTTCCCTCCCCGCCTGCATGCACGCAGCGCGCCGCCTCCGCGCGCGTGCCCGCGCCGTGCGCGGGCCTTGAGGCG
The DNA here is from genome assembly GCF_005795905.1 of Streptomyces marianii. Lineage (NCBI taxonomy): Bacteria > Bacillati > Actinomycetota > Actinomycetes > Kitasatosporales > Streptomycetaceae > Streptomyces > Streptomyces marianii. The sequence continues at coordinate 6,011,905 of NZ_VAWE01000001.1, read as the reverse complement.
GCAGGGAAAGTTGCGCCGCCATAGCTCTCGAACCAGGCACGCCTGACCAGGCACGGGAGGATGCCATGGCACGCTTGTGCGTGACGACGAGCACGAGAAGGGAGAGCGCGTGTCGCAGGAGGCCAGCCCTCGCGGAACCTTCCTCAAGATCGCCGATGTAGTGAAGGCGGAGATCGACGCCAAGCCAGAGATGGCCGAGCTGCCGTCAGCTGTGGAGCTCATGCGCGAGCATGGCGTCTCACGCGGCGTCGCGCTGCGCGTCTTTGGCGTGCTTGAGAGGGAGGGGCGTGCCGAGCGAGTGCCGGGAGGGCGGTGGCGCGTCGTTCGTCCGGGGCAGGACCGGGACCGCCGTCCGCTGGCCGAGCTGGTCGCTGAGGTGATTCGTTCGGACAACCTGAACGTGGGAGACAGGTTCCCCAGCACAAGCACCCTGGCTACACGGTTCAGTGTCTCACGCCCAACGGTGGCCAAAGCGCTCGACAAGCTCGAAGCAGCCGGCCTGCTGTCGGCGAGCCAGCAGGGAAAGCAGCGAACTGTACTGGCCCTGCCGGGCCGAGAGGAGCGTTCGTAGCGTGAGCAGCGCGGGACTGACCGACTGGGCCTATCCGCTCGCGGAGTCGTTGCTCGCCGAGCCGCTACCGCGGCGGTGGGCGCACTCGCTCGGGGTCGCCGAGCGTGCTCGGGTCATCGCGCCGATCTTGGGCGACGATGCCGAGCTGCTGGAGGCCGCGGCGGTGCTCCATGACATCGGCTACTCCCCCGACCTTGCCAAGACCGGATTCCATCCGCTCGACGGAGCCCGGCACCTGCGGGACGTCGCCAACGCTGATGCTCGCGTGACCCGTCTCGTGGCTCATCACTCCTGTGCCTGGATGGAGGCTGAGGCCCGGGGCCTGCGCGAGGAACTGGAATCCGAGTTCCCACGGGAGGATGCGGAGCTCTCCGACGCGCTCTGCTTCTGCGATATGAATACGACGCCGGATGGGACCCCGACGAATCCCGTCGACCGCGTGAACGAGATCGCGGGGCGGTACGGGTCGGACAGCCTGATCGGCACGTTCATCCGGCGCGCTGAGCCGGAGATCCTGGCCTGCACTGCCCGTGTGCTCGAACGGGTCGCCACGCTGAAGCGTCAGCCGATGTAGGGAGCCGTACGGGTCCGGTCCATGGCGTGCTCGATACGGAGCCGCATCGTGGGGTGGATGTCGAGTTCTGCCAGGTCTGCCGGGGCCACCCAGCGGACCTGTGTCGTCTCGTTGCTCGTACGCACGTCCCCGCCGATGGGTCGGGCGCGGAAGCAGATGCTGAACTGCTGGCGCGCCTCGCCGTCGTCGTACAGCATCACGTGACCCGGGTCGGTGTAGATCCCCGACATGTCGACGACTTCGGCCTTGATTCCGGTCTCTTCCCAGACCTCTCGCACGACCGTGTCGCTGATGGATTCTCCGACGTCGTGGCCGCCACCGGGGAGCGCCCAGCGGCCGTTGTCGGACCGTTGGATGACCAGCACCTCGCCTGCGTCGTTCTGCAAGAACGCCACGACGGACGGAACCACCGAGTTGGCCGGCGGGGCTTCGGGGTCGTGAAGGTAGTCGATGCGTCCCATGCTCAGGCTCCCGTGAGGTCGTGTTCCGTCACCTGGCGCGCGCCTCCCCAGGTCTGCTCGATGCTATTCGCGTACGTGTCGAAGAGGCCGCCGCCTGGTAGGCGCCGTAGGTGCAGGACGGGTGCCATATACGCGCCGATGCCGTAGACGTGGGTGTTCACGAGCATCTCGTCATCGGCACGGAACAGCGAGTTGTAGAGCGTCGCGTCGTGGAGACGGAAGCCGATGTCCGGGTGGCTCTGGAACAGCGGGCGGTAGTTCATCAGCGCGTTGCGGATCTTGCCGTCCATGATCTGGTGGCCCTCGTCTATGCCACGCTGCTTCACCGCCGCGCAGTCGGGGTCCCCGAGCAGGATGCGCACCTGAGCGTTCCCCTGCGTCTTGGTCTTGAGCAGGTCGTGAAAGAGCGGATCCTCCGAGAGCCACAGTCCGGAGTAGACGAGCACGTCGATATGCGACGTCGCCCGGCCGTAGATCTCCCGCCACAGGCCGGTGGGCACCATGTGCCGATGCGGGTAGACCGTCACGATCTCCGCTTTGCTCAAGTCGGTCGCGCTATCCACCATGCGGGAGTCCTCCCACAGGGTCGTCACCTCGACTTTGAGCACTGATGCGGTCGCGTACTGATGTCTCCTGTACGGGACTTTCCCCTGCGTGATCCACCGCTCAACCGTCTTCGGGTTGACCTCGATCGCTTCGGCCAGATCCTGCACGGTCATGCCCTGGGCCAAGAGGGCGGACCGTAAGCGCTCGTTGGACACCTCAACCCCCGGTGGGACATCTAGGGACGTCCTGACGGTAGCGAGATGACCCCCAGGTGTCCATGCGCGGGGTGAACAACGCCCCTCACCTGCACCGATTCTGATGGTGCGCCAAGAAGTTCCGGCGCGAGGAGCGGAGAGTCCGCCGTCAAGCTTGACGAGACTCGATGAAGTACCTGTAATAGAGGTACTGCATCGCGCTTCGAGCTCGACAGCGGTTCCCAGCACACCTGAGGGGCCTTCTTTGGGCTGCTCATCAGCAAAGGGCGGGGACGCTGCAATCCCGCTAAAGGCCAGGTAGGACGCAATGGGCTTCGGCCCGACTGGCGAGGTGGCCCGGCGACCGCGAGCAACGGCCGGAGAGTGGGGACGAGGTCCCCCTTGCAGTGCGCCACCCGAATGACCTGCGAGAAGAGGAGTTCTGATGCGGCAGTTAAGTACCTGGGCGCTGCTCGTGCTGGACCGGCACAAGTGGTGATGCCCTTCGCGTCTCCCTGATCCGCCGTGCAAGCGCACCGGGATAGCCGGTGACTCGCGGAGTCAGGTCACCTGCGCGGCGCATGCCGCGGCCGGTTGCCTCCGCTGCTCGTCTCGCACGAGCAGCGCTGAGGGGAGCCGGAACTGGCCGGACCCAAAACCGAGGGGAGAACCTCGTGCCGAAGTACAGCTTCACCGCCGAAGAACTCGCCGACACCCTGACCCCTGGGGAGATCACGAGCGCAAGCGGCACGTTGAGCGCATCCTCGCCGCAGGCCGCCAAGGAGGCGGTCGAGCGCAGTTTGCGCAGCAGGGGATACGAGCCGACCGGAAGCATCACGGTCACTCAGAAGTAGGCATACCTGCCTGCCCCACCTACACCCGATGAACGGCGCGCGGTCCCCGGAGAGGCAACTCCGGGGACCGCTTTTTGGGGCCGTACCTACTGCTAGGGAGACACGACCCATGAAGTACATCGTTGCACGTCAGGTGGCCGTTACCGCCGTCTCTGACGACCGTGAGCCGACCGGCGCGGAGCTGGACGCGATCGAGCGAGAGATGCCGTTGATCGCGGCGGAGGTCGAGCTTTTGGATGCGCAGATCGGTCTGCTCGATCGGCCGGCCAGTGAGCTGGACGAGCGGCGCGTCCGCCGTGCCCGTAGCCGGGTGCTGGCGGCGCGGCGTGATCTGGCCAACCGTACGGCCGGCGTGCCCGGCGGACCGGCGGTGGCATGATGCCGACCGCCCAGATGTCCAGTAGCGGCGGGCCGTGGCGCCTGTATGTCGCGCTGATGGGCGCCACCGAGTGGCCGGACTTCCGTTGGGAGCGGCCGGCCCCCGTGCCCACGATCGCCGAGCGTCGGACCGTCCTCGCGACCCTTGGCTACGAGCCGGTCCCCGGCTCCGAGTGGTCGTGGATCGAGGACACCGCCACACACGGCGATGACACCTCGCCCGTGGTGCTGATCGCTGCCATCGACGTGCGGGAGCTGACGGGCGGTGCGTCATGAACCGCTTCGGCAAAGGGTTGCTCGTGCTCGCCCTGGTCGCCGTCGTCGCGATGGCGTTCCGAGTGTCGTGGAACGCGCTACGGGACGTCGCCACGGCGACGGGCGCGGACGCTACCGCGGCAACGCTGTACCCGTTCGTCGTCGATGGCCTCATGGCTCTCGCGCTGGTCGCCACCCTGGTGCTGACTGGGGACGCGCGACGGTTCGCGTTGCGGGTGCTGGCCACCTACACGCTCGCCTCGCTGGTCCTGAACTACGTCCACGGGCTGGTGCCGGAGTTGCACGGTCGATCGGTCGACTGGAGTCGACTGGCCGACTGGGACCCGGCGAACTGGGCCCTTGTCCTGCTCGCCACATCGCTGCCGGTCGGCTCGATCTACTTCGGCTCCGACCTCGTCGCCAAGGTCCTGCACCACCGACCGGACCCCACCCCGAAACCTGCCGAATCGGCAGAAATCAGCATAGATCGGTCGACGGCTGACCTGGGCGAACAGGCTGAGCTGCTCGCCGCACGGGTCGAGGAACGGCCTGCCCGACCGGTCGAGCCGGTTCCGGCGGTGGTCGAGGAGAGAGAGCCGGTGCCGGTCGGTGCGGTGGCGGCCGAGCAGCCGCGGGTTCGTCGGACGACCGGTCGACTCCCGCAGTCGGCCCGATCGGCACGACCGGTCCGCACGGCCGAGGAGCTGCTGATCGAGGCCCGCGAGGCGACCGCCGGTTGGGCGGTCGAGGAGCTCACGGCCGAGGGCATCCGCAAGGCCGTACGCACGTCGCCGGCGAAGGCCCGGGGGTTGCGCGAGACGCTACGCGCCGAGCGCACCACGCCCGCCGAGCCGCTGCCGGTGTCTGAGGGCGCCTGATGCGGCTGACGCGTGCCGACTGCTTCGACCCCACGGGCGAGCGGTTCGGCATCCCCACCTACCCGTGGCGGTGCGCGCCGGAGGGCTACGCCACCCGCCGACAACTCCGGGCCGCGGGACTTCGCCCCGGAGGGCAGCCGGTAGCGGCCCAGTGCCTGCGGCCGCGCCGGCGCCGGGGGCCGCTGGTCGCCTACCTCTACCGCGTCGACCGCGCCATGCCCGTGCGCCCGATGACCCCCGGCCGATGGCGAGCGCTGGCCAAGGCCAACGCCACACGGCGTCAGTGTCCCGGCTGCGGGCGCGACGCCGGATACGTCCTCCCCGCCGCGCTGGGCACCTGCGTGCCCTGCGCCTATCCCGAAGGGACCAGCGATGGAATCGCTGCCTGAACTCGCCCGTGTGGTGCAGCTCCCCGACGGCACCCACGTCTACGTCGACCCCGCCCACCTGCCCGCCGCCTACTCCGGGCCTCAGGTCGTTCACCAGCACGTGCACCAGGCGCCGCCGGACCGGACGGTGCAGCGCATCGCGCTCGGCTCCGGGGTCGGCGCCGGCGCGGTCGCGGCCGGCGTCTACTTCGGCCCGCTGCTGGTCGGCGTGCTCACCGCCCTGGCCGCCAACCTCGCCCTCCTCGCCCTCCTCGCCGCGGTCTGCGCGTGGGGCGTCGTCACCGTCGTCAAGTCGGTCGCCGGCACCGAGGGCAGGGCGGCCGCGAAGAGCATGCGCAGGGTCCGCCGGCGCTGACGGCTGCCTGCGGTTCCCGCACGGTGCGGGGGCCGTGGGGAGCCGGACAGCCCGGCCCCGGACAGGAGACAGACCGTGGCGCGTGAACCCAAGCTCACCACCGGCGAGAAGGCGAAGGTCGCCTGGTACGTCGCCCGGATGGCCAAGCGCGGCCTCGCCGACGACCGCCTCACCGGCGGCCGCGTCCACCAGCGCGACTTGGAACGCAAGGTCGAGCGTGTCATCGAGCAGGCCCGCACCCGCGAAGAACAGCGCGACGCCAAGAAGAACCGCCGCAAGTAGCTGTGCCCCGGGGCGGCCGACAGCCGCCAAGCATCCAGGCCGCCCCGGGCCCCTGACCACCCCTTCGAGCAGCAGGAGACACCCAGCATGACCGACACATCCGCGGGCCCGCACCTGCAGCCCGTGCCCCCGATAGACCGAGACGACGATGCGCCGGCCGTGCCGGTGCCGGTCGACAACCCCGCCCTGCCGGACCCAAAGGTGCGGATCGAGAAGCGCAAGCCGGTCCTCGCGACGTGGCTGACGAACCGGCGCGACTTCGCCGCCACCGCCCGCCACAGCGCGGCGAACGCCGGGTACGCGACGCTGTATCACGGGGTGCGGCTGCCCGTGTATGCCGGACGACTCGCCCTCATGTCCCCCCGCGGAGCCTGCCGCTTCGTCGCCACGACGAACCGGTGGGTGTGGGACCGCGAGGCCGCACCCCTGCGGGCGTACGCGGTGCAGACCGAGGACATCGACGAGTACATGTGCCTCGCCCGGCTCCGCGCCGGCCGCGTCCGCCTGCGCGGACTCGTGACCCTGGTTGCCGCGGTGTTCGGGGTTGGATTCGCCCTCTACCTCTACGTCATGGCGCCAGCGTTCCTGTACGCGTTCGCCGCGGGCGGCGTTCTCCTCCTCGGACTCGGCGGACAGCAGCCGGACGCCCCGGTTGTGGGGCCGGCGGTGTTGAAGACCGAGGTGCAGAAGCTCACCGGCTCCATCGTCCTGCGCGGGCTCGATTCGATCGGGAACGCGAAGGTCACGGCCGCGATCAAGAAGGGCGGTGACATGAACGGCCTGCGGTTCGTCTCCGAGATCGTGCGGGACGGGCCCGGCTACCGCGCCGACCTCGATCTCCCCTACGGCGTCACACCCGAGGACATCATGGAGGCCCGCAAGCCCCTCGCCTCCGGGCTGCGCCGCAAGACCGGCTGCGTCTGGCCCTCCCCGGACCCTGAGCAGCACGAAGGGCGCCTGGTGCTGTGGGTGGGCGACAAGCCGATGAACGAGACGTCGAAGCCGGCATGGCCGCTGGCCAAGTCTGGGACGGTGGACCTGTTCCGGCCGGTGGTGTTCGGCAACGACCAGCGCATGCGCGACGTCGCCGTCACGCTCATGTTCGCCTCCGTGGTCGTCGGGTCCATCCCGCGCATGGGCAAGACGTTCCTCATGCGGCTGCTCCTGCTGATCGCCGCACTCGACCCGCGCTCCGAGGTGCACGCGTTCGACTTCAAGGGCACCGGCGACTTCGGCGCCCTCGAACCCGTCTGCCATCGCTACCGCGCCGGCGAGGAGGACGACGACATCGCATACGTCCTCGAGGCGCTGCGGGAGTTGAAGGAGGAGCTGCGGCGGCGGGCGAAGGTCATCAAGTCGCTGCCCCGCTCCCGGTGCCCGGAGTCGAAGGTGACGCCGGAGCTGGCGGGTGACAAGGGCCTTGGTCTGCACCCGATCGTGGTCGGGTTCGACGAGTGCCAAGTCGCGTTCGAGCACGAGGAGCACGGCAAGGAGATCGAGGCCATCTGCACGGACCTGGTCAAGCGCGGTCCCGCGCTCGGGATCGTGGCCATGTTCGGCACCCAGCGCCCCGACGCGAAGTCCCTGCCGACCGGCATCAGCGCGAACGCCGTGCTCCGGTTCTGCCTGAAGGTGATGGGGCAGCCCGCCAACGACATGGTGTTGGGCACGTCGATGTACAAGTCCGGGTACCGGGCCACCATGTTCTCCCGCTCGGATCGGGGCATCTGCTGGATGGCCGGTGAAGGTGACGACCCGCGCATCGTCGCGTCCGCGTTCGTGGACGCGGTCGCCGCGGAGCGCATCGTCGCCCGGGCCCGCGTCGCACGCGAGGAGTACGGGAACGTCACCGGCCACGCCATCGGCCAAGGCCCCGAGAAGACCGGCACCGGTTCCGACATCCTCGCCGACGTCCTCAACGTCATCGCGAGCGAGGAGAAGGCCGTGTGGTGCGAGCGCATCGCCACCCGGCTCGCCGCTACGCAGCCGGACACCTACGGCGGGTGGCAGGGCGAGAACGTCACCGCCGCGCTCAAGCCCTGGGGCATCAAGCCGGGCCAGGTGTGGGGCCAGACCGACGACGGAGAGGGCGCGAACCGGCGCGGCATCAAGCGCGCCGACGTCACCGCCGCAATCACTCGTCGTAACGCCGACCGGGCCGCCGCCTGACCCGAGCAGCACCGCTAGACCTAGCACCCCAGCTTGCTAGGTCTAGCGGCCTCACTAGCGACCCACACCGCCGCTGATCAGCGAACTAGCGTCTAGCGCCCACCAGCGCAAACCCCCGAATCCGCCCTGAGAGGGGAGGTGACACCCCTATGGCTCTCGCTAGCCTCGCCGTCCTGCTCACGCTTGCTGGTTACGCAGCGTTGTGCGCGCTCAGCCCGTTCGGGCCCTGCCGCAAGTGCTCCGGGACCGGCATTCGCACCGTCCGCCGGCGGACCGTCAAGGTCTGCCGCCGCTGCCGCGGAGCCCGCTACCGCCTCCGCGTCGGCCGCCGCCTGCTCAATACCGGACGCACCATCCACCGCGCCGGCACTCGACCCGCCACCACGGAACGGAGGTTCACGGCATGGCCGTAACCGTCTCGCTCGTCCTGCTCTTCGGGCTCGTGCTGTTCTTCCTGCTCCGCTCCCACAGCCTCGGGGCAGGCAGCGCGTTCACCGCCGCCGGGTTCGGCTTCTTCCTCGCCTCCACCGGGGCCGCCGAACCCATCAACAACCTCATCACCGCCGTCATCAGTGCCATCCCCGCCCTGTAGAGATCCACCGGCGGGTGGGACGTGGCTAGGGTGCCGCGGCGAGCTTCTGGCCGGCCCCGGCCTGAGGAGGGATGACGGCCGTAATCGGCTCGCGGTGCTGTTCCCAGTGGGCGGCGATCCACTTCTTGTGCGTCGCGGTGATGGGCACAGTCAGCGGCTTGCCCTGGAGCTTGGCGTATTCGTCCCAGGCGAGGGTCTTCGGCGCGACGTCCAAGGTGAGCGTGGTCGGTTCGATGGCGATCTGGCCCAGGTCGAACAGCCGGTGGACGTCCTTGCGCAGCAGGAGCCCGCCGGAGGTGTGGTGCTTGCCGTTGGCGGCGTAGCTGTAGAGGTGGGCTGCATCGAGGACGTAGGCCGGCATGGGGCCGGTGAACGCGCACATCTGGCCGAAGGATTCCAGCAGGGCCGCGCGGAAGGCGGGCTGTCCCTTGCGTGCCCTGACGGTGCGCTTGGTGTGGCCGCCGGCGATGACCTCGCGGGTGGTGTCGACGACGTCGAGCGGGGTGGCGTTCTTCCCGGTCTCGACACGGGCGCGGAAGTCGTCCCACCTCAGCCGGCGCAGCGCGTTCTGTGACTTCTTCTCCTCGCACAGGGCGCGGAGTTCGGTTCCGGACACGTGTCCGTGCAGATCGATCCAGCCCGACTCGTAGCGGGCCTGGTAGGTGGTCACGGGCACGGTCTCGACCGCAGGCTTGTCGAACTCGGCCTTGCACGCACTCGTCCAGCAGCGGTACTTGGGCGTCATCGTCTTGCGTTCGGCGATGTCCGCCTTCCCGCACTCAGGGCACGAGCTGAGGTCCTTCGTCCCGGTGCCGGTCTTGATGTGCTCGATGACGGACGTACCCAGCAGAGTGTCGCCGTTCCAGAGCGCGATCACGTCACCGACCTGGACGTGGGCCGAGTTCGGGACCCGGCTGTCCCAGCTGTAGTGGGTCGAGCTGCTGTCGTCGTAGCCGCCGCCGACCCGCTTCGGGTCGTCCCCGAGATACATCAACCACGCCGTCATCCGACTCCCCGTGCCCTCTCCGCCTCACCGTTCCTCCCGCCACCGCGACGAGAGGCGTCCGCTGATCAACCTACCGACGCCCACCGACAACCGGCCCCGCGATCACGGCGCCGGGTCCCCGCGTGGTGTGTCACGACAAGGGAGGGCAGCCCCCATCTCACGCCAATGAAGTCGGGGCCGCCCTCATCACCAGCAATCACCGAGAGAACTGGAGACATCCAGCATGCCTCACAACCGCGACCACCGCGCCCATCGCTCCCCGGTCCACTCGCTGCGCCACGGCCACGCTGGGGGTGGCGGCATGAGCGAGACGCTGTACCCCCTCCACACCGCGCTGAGCCTCGCGGCCTCGGGCGTGCCCGTGTTGCCTCTGCGCCGGGGGAAGGTGCCGTTCGGCAACTGCAGCTCCTGCGCGGGCAACGCGTGCGGCGGCCGGCCGAGCATGAAGACGCCGGGCCCCTGCCGCTGTCCCGGCGTCTGCCACGCATGGGCCGCCGCCACCACCGACCCGGCCGTCATCGTCTCGCCCCTGTGGGTGGCTGCGTGGCGGGGGGCGGTGTGCGTCGGCTACCACCCCGGCGGCGCCGGGCTGACCGTGGTCGACCTGGACCACGCGGACGCCATCGCATGGGCCCGTACCGCACTGCCCGCAACGCGGACCGTGCCGACGACGCGCGGTCAGCACTGGATCTACCGAGGCGCCATCGCGTCACGCAACGCGGTGCAGCCCGGGGTCGACATCAAGTCGTCCATGTCCTACGCCCGCTATCTAGGGCCCGGCACCGGAGCGATGGCCGATCTGCCGGAATCCGTCCGCGCCCTGGCCGCTCGGAGTGCCCGCGCGGTTCAGCCGGCGGACGTCGGCACCGTGCCCGTGCCGGTCGGTGGTGGGGAATGCCGGCACCGCACGCCCGTCTTCCTGGAGCGCGGTATCGCCATGGCGGAGCAGCGCATCACCGAGGCCCGGGCCCAGGTGCACGCCACCGTGTACCGGACGTTCCTCGCGGTGCTGTCCGTGCACGGCCGGTGCGGCTGCCTGACCGAATCCCACGTCGGGCGGCTGTTCACGGCCGCGCAGGCCAAGGGCGAGAGCTTGCGGCACTGCACTGACGCGTGGGCCAACGCCCGCTCCGCATTGGGGGTGTGAGCCATGTCCGACGACGACAAGAGCCCCGCGCGCGAGATCATCACCAACTATGCGCAGGCAAACTTCCGGTACTTCCGCACCGCCGACGGCACCGTCTACGCGCAGCGGAACGGCCACCCCGTCGCGCGGCCGATCCGGTCCCAGGGCACGACGGGCAGCCACCGCCAGGAACTCATGGTCGACCTGTTCCGCGACGGCATCGGAGTGTTCAACGGCACCGCCCTCAAAGAAGCCCTGGACCTCATTGAGGCGTTGGCGCTGACCGAGGAGACCCAGCCCGTGCACATCCGGGTCGCGCCCGGGTTCGACGGCGCCACGTGGCTCGACCTCGGCCGCGCAGACGGGCAGTCGGTGCGCATCCACCCCACCGGGTGGGCGATCGCTGTCCCGGATCCGCGTGAGGTGTGCTGGCGGCGCACCCAGCTCACCGGGGAACTGCCGCTGCCGGTGAAGGACACCGACGGGAAGGGCATCGACCTCCTGTTGCGGTTGACCAACTTCGCCACGGCGGAGACCGAATGCCTGGCCCTCGCCTGGCTCATCGGCAGTCTCGGACCGTCCGTCCCCGTCCCGGCCCCGTTCCTCACCGGCCCACAGGGCGCGGGGAAGTCGACGGCCGGGCGGATGCTCATGCGGATCGTCGAGGGGATGAGCAGCGACCTTCGGCGGGCGCCGAAGGACGAGGAGAACCTGATCGCGGCCGTGGCGGCCGGGTGGGTCACCGCCCTGGACAACCTCTCCCACATGACGCCAGACCTGTCGGATGCGATGTGCTGCATCGTGACCGGCGCCGAGAGCGTCAAGCGTGCCTTGTTCACCGATGGGGACGTCGTCCGGGCCCGCTACCGGCGCCCGCTGTTGCTGACGGGTATCGACGTGGGCGTGATCCGGCCCGACCTCGCCGAACGGCTGCTGCCCCTGAGGCTGGAGCGGCCGCGGGTACGGCGGACCGAGGCGGAGCTGTGGGCGGAATACGAGCAGGTTCTGCCCGTCATCCTCGGCTCGCTGCTGGACCTTGCGGTGAAGGTGCGGGCCGCCGAGGCGGACATCCCGACCGACCTGCGGATGGCCGACTTCGCGCACCTGTGCGCGCAGCTCGACACCGCGACCGGCTTCGGCTCGCTGGCCGCCTACCGGGCCAGCCTGGACGACCTCAACGACGACGTCATCGAGGGCGACCTCCTCGCCCAGACCGTGCTCAAGCACGCGGCCGGCATGACACCGGGCGAGGAGTCGCGGATGACGTCCTCGGAGTGGCTGTACGCGCTCACCGGCCTCTACAGCGGCGAGGAGTGCCGTCCGCTGCCGAAAGGATGGCCGACCACGGGCAAAGTCCTCTCCGACCGGCTCAAGCGCCTTCAGCCCACCCTCGCCGCCCGGGGCGTGGTCGTCGACTGGGGCCGCACCGGCGCCGCCCGCTACATCGAAATGACCCGCCCGGCCGCACACCAGCAGGACGCGCTGCACTGACCTGCCGCACCGTGCGCGGAGCGGACAAGCAAGAAGAGCACCGGGCGCCCGCGGAGACGTGCTCCTCTTGCGGTTCGGCGGCTCGCCGCCGCCCGAAGGTCGCGCCGCGCAGCGGCTCCGCCTTTCATCTCTGAGCCGCACCCGCACAACAGCAGACGCCCCATTCTCTTGTCCTAAGAGGAGAGACCCTGCGTCACCTGCGTCACCAGTGAGCCGCAAACGGCTTGTGACCAGCCACAGCAGCAGTGACGCAGATGGCAGCCGCTGCGTCATCCTGCGTCATCTGCGTCATGAGTGACGCAAGCCCTGCGTCACCCATGACGCACGCCACGGCTCGCTGCGTCACGAGAGTTCGCAGGCCAGACGCGTGGCGTGACGCGGATGACGCGGTGACGCAGAAATCCGCACCTCGGACAGGCGCGGGCTCCCGAGCAGTCCCAACTCCGTTCGCAGGCCACCCCTGAGGAGTCACCCCATGAACTCCCCCCTGCCCACAAGTCACCAGGCCCTGACCGTGCCCGAGGTCATGAGCGCGCTCCGGATGAGCCGTTTCAAGGTCTACGACCTGATCCGGTCCAAGCGGCTGCCCAGCTTCACCGAAGGGCGACTGCGCCGCGTCCCCGCAGACGCGGTGGCCACGTACATGAAGAACCGTCTTGAGGAGGCCGCCTGATGGCGCGCAAGCGAAACCCGAACGGCGCCGGCAGTATCTGGCAGCGCAAGGACGGGCGGTACGAAGCACGGGTCTACGTCCCGCAGCCGGACGGAACCCGCAAGCGCAAGACCGTCTACGGCGCGACCTGGGAGGAATGCGACGCCAAGCGCCAGGAGCTGGTGCTCAGGGACCGACAGGGCGTCCCCACCCCGACGCGCTCGGCCAAGCTCTCCGAGTGGTTGCCCTACTGGCTGGAGGAGTTCGTCAGGGGCGACCGCAAGAAGACGACGTACGCCAAGTACGAGACGCACGTCCGGCGTTACCTGATCCCCCAGATCGGCTCCAAGCGGCTGGAGAACCTCGGAGCCGCGGACGTGCGCCGCATGCTCGCGGCCGTCACCGTTCAGGCATCTGCGGCGACGGCCAAGGAGTCCCATCGAGTGCTCCGCAGCGCGCTGACGGCCGCGTGCCGAGAGGAACTGATCAGCAGGAACGTGGTCAAGCTCGTCCCCGCACCCCGAGTGCAGCCGAGGGAACTCAAACCGTGGAGCCTGGAGCAGACGACCACCTTCCTGGAGGCCGCGAGGAAGGATCCGCTGTACACAGCCTTCGTTCTTGCCGTGACGCTCGGGTTGCGCCGCGGCGAGATTCTGGGGTTGCGCTGGTCGGACATCGACCTGGAGCACCGCACACTCACGGTGCGGAACCAGCTCCAGCGCGTGCAGAAGGAGCTGTACGAGGACACGACGAAGAACCGCAGGACACGAGCGATCCCCATCCCGCTGATGTGCGTGGCTCCCCTGCGCTGGCAGCGGCTGCGACAGGCCGGACAGCGAGCCGCCGCCGGTGAGAGCTGGCACGGTGGCGACTACGTGTTCACGACTCGCACGGGACGGCCGGTGGAGCCGAGGAATCTCAGCCGGTCGTTCGAGCGCGTATCGGACGACGCGGGGCTCCCCCGCATCCGGCTGCACGACGCCCGGCACGGCTGCGCCACCCTGCTGTTCGCCGCCGGGGTGCCGGCGCGCGTGGTGATGGAGATCCTGGGGCACTCGCAGATCGCCGTCACCATGAACATCTACACCCATGTATCGGACGACAACCGGCGCGAGGCGATGGGTCACATGGACCGGCTCTTGCGACGTCGCCGCCGGTCAGACTGAGGGACTGCCGTCAATTCCTACCGTCAACGCCCCCGCGGCGGCTCGCTGCGGGGGCGTTCTGGCTGGTGGGCGCGGACGGTTTCGAACCGCCGACATCTGCTTTGTAAGAGCAGCGCTCTACCCCTGAGCTACGCACCCGAGAATGAGGCAACAGCCTACATGGACCCGGGGTGGGTGCCGCAAACCAGATCACAAGGGGATCCTCGGTGGTGGGCGGGGGCCCGAGGCCCGGTCGGGAGGCAGCCGCGGGGTGGGCCTGCTGCCTGCCGTCAGGGCGGCTCTCGGGCGGGCGTGGACGGGAGTCGCCGCGGTTCGTTCGTGCGGGTCGTGCCGCCGTCGGCGCCCCGCACGGCACGCGGCCACGTCGGCACGTACTCCACGCGGTACGCGGCGAGGAGGTGCTCCGGGCTCCACCAGCGTGCCAGACACACGGGTGCGCGGGGCTTCGCGGGCACGGCGTCACACCGGGCGCGGCTTCCCGGCCGCGTCGTTCCGCCGCCGCTCAGGTGCCTGCGGGATCGTCACGTGAAGCGTGAACTGACAGGCCCGTGTGTTCGTCCTTACCCAGTGGGAGAATGGACCGGCACGGCGGACACGGCACGGGAGAGGGATGTGACGGCGACACACGCACGGCCGCACGCAGGAGCGAAGGCAAGAGCGGGTGTCGTGCGGGATGCGGCCGCCCTGGTGTTGTTGCCCTTGCCGTTGGTGGTCGCCTCGCTGCCCTTCGCATTCGCGGGAGGCGGGACACGGCGTTGGTTCGGAGGCCGTGGCGAGAGCCAGCGGGCGGACGCCCAGGCCGCGAAGGACGCTGCCGCCGCGGCTTTCTACGAACTGGACACCACCCAACGAGACGTGCGGATCTCCATCGAGACGATCACGGCTGTGGACAGCTCTCCCGGTGCCCGGCACGCGGTCGAGGAGTTCGCCGCGCTCGGGCGGCGGATCGACGAGGTCAGCCACGCGTACATCACCGCGGTCGACGCCCACGACCTCGACCGGGACGATCTGGACCCGTCGGTGGCGGTGCGCGCGCACACGGAGCTGACCAGGGCCAAGGACGAGCTGGTCCGGGTCAAGAGTGAGCTGGACCGGTTCGCTCACGGCCTCGGGCCGCTGCTCGAGAAGGCGGAGACCCAGCTGGCCCGGCTCGCCCCCGCTGTGGAGCGGGCCCGGCAGGCGCTGCTCGCCGCGAGCAACGCCCTCGACACGGTACGCGCCTCGGGCATGCGCGCGGACGACCTCGCCGCCCGGCTCGCCGCCCTCGCCCCTGAGCTGACCAGGCTCAACGAGGGCGCCGGCCGCCACGGCGTGCCCGAGACGCTGCAGCGCGCGGACCGGGTCGTCAGGGAGGCCGAGGCGATTCGGGCCGAGGCCGAGCAGCTTCCGGAGCGTGCGGCCGAGATCGACAAGCGCCTGGTCTCACTCCGCACCCGCGCTCAGGCCCTGACCACGCGCGCCGAGGGTGTCGAGCCCGTCCTCAGCGAGTTGCGCCGCCGCTTCAGCGCCGCCTGCTGGCAGGACCTGCAACCCGTGCCCGCGGAGGCGAACGAGAACGTACGCCGGGCCGAGGAGAAGCTCAAGGAGGCGGCCAAGGCGCGCGACGAGCAGCGCTGGCCCGATGCCACGGCCCTGCTCGGCACGGTCCGGGCCCTGCTGAACAGCACCGACGAGGCCGTCTCGGCCGCCGGTGACCGGCTGCGGCGACTCGACGCCGTCGCCAAGGACCCGGAGCAGGAGATCCAGCGCACCCGGTTCGCCATCCGCGACGCCCAGCGCCTCGCCATGGCCGGACGCAACACACCCGATCCGCGACACGCTCACCCGCTGGACGACTCCGTGGCCCGGCTCGATCGCGCGATCGCCGGTCTCGAGGGGCGCCACCCCGACTACTGGCACTTCCTGGCCGAACTGGAAGCAGTACGGCAGAGCGTGGCCCGCGTCGTGGACCAGATCCGCGGCGAGCGCGGACCGGCGGCCTGACCCGGCCGGCAGTGGTCCGCTCGCCGCTGTCCGTCCGCCCCGCCCCGTCACCCGCGGTCCCGGCATCCGTCGCCCGCCGTCTTTGCTCGGGGGCGTCCGCCCGCCGCCGTTCAGCGGCCGCGACCACGCGGTTGTGGCCGCCGGAAGGGCCTCGCCGTCGGGGCGTCCGTCCACGGGCTGCACCCGGGCTCGGCCGACCGCCGCCTTCGGTGGACGCACTGTTCCGAGGACGGCGGTCCATACGGCCGGAGCGCCGCGCCCCACTCACCCGTGCCGCCCGTTTGTCCGTGTGCCGGAGCGGGCGGATCCTGTATGAGAGGTACGCACGGCCAAAGGAGGCCGCAATGGCATCCACGCACTCGCCGCAGGCCACGCAGAACCCCAGCGGCCTGCACGTCGCCCTGGACGAACATCTGCCCGTGGACCACAGGCTCAACCAGGTCTACCGCTACGGCGCCGGGCTCATGGGCCTGATCCTGCTGGCCTTCGGGATCCTCGGGCTGACGCACAACCTGGGCTTCTTCGACACGGGAAACGACACCGTCGCCGGTCTCAACACCAACGGCGCGCTGAGCGTGCTGTCCATCTGCGTCGGGCTGCTGCTGTTCGTCGGCATGGTCATCGGCGGGAACTTCGCCTCCACGCTGAACATGGTGCTGGGCATCCTCTTCATCCTCAGCGGCTTCGTGAACCTCGGCCTGCTGGACACCGGTGCGAACTTCCTCAACTTCCGCATCCAGAACGTCCTCTTCAGCTTCGTCGTGGGGATCATGCTGATGTGGTTCGGAATGTACGGCCGGGTAGGCAGCACGCTCCCCCACGACAACCCGTACTGGAAGGCCCGCCACCCCGACGAAGCGGCGACGGAGGAGCAGGCGCGTGTCGAGCGGATGCGGGCGCGCGAGCTCCCGGAGGCCGGTCGCCAGGGCTGACGACCGGGCTAACCTGTCCCCATGCCCCGATACGAGTACCGCTGCCGCACTTGCGACGACACCTTCGAGCTGAGTCGGCCCATGGCCGAGTCCTCCGCTCCCGCGTCCTGCCCCGCGGGGCACGCCGACACCGTGAAACTGCTGTCGGCGGTCGCCGTGGGCGGGACGAGCACGGGGCCGGCCCCCGCACCCGCCGGTGGCGGTGGCGGTGGCGGTGGTTGCTGCGGCGGTGGCTGCTGCGGCTGATGACGTACCCGTGCGCGCCGCCGCGGACCCGATGGCCGACAGCGGAGCACCGGGCTGGATCAACAGCCTCATGGACACTCTCGGCGTGCCCGGTGCGGGCATCGCCGTGGCCTTGGAGAACCTCTTCCCGCCAATGCCCAGCGAGGTGATCCTGCCGTTGGCGGGCTTCGCCGCGGCGACGGGCCGGATGGACCTGTTCGGCGCGCTGCTGTGGACGACGCTCGGTTCCGTCGTGGGCGCGCTCGCGCTCTACGGTGTCGGGGCGTTGCTCGGCCGGGACCGTACGGTGGCGATCGCGGCCCGTCTGCCCCTGGTGAAGGTGTCGGACGCGAACGCAGCGAGGTGTGGTTCGCCCGGCACGGCACGAAGGCCGTGCTCTTCGGCCGGATGCTCCCGGTCTTCCGCAGTCTGATCTCGGTGCCTGCGGGCATCGAGCGCATGCCGCTGCCCGTGTTCCTGGCGCTGACGGCGCTGGGCAGCGCCCTGTGGAACTCGCTTTCGTCCTCGCGGGGTACGCGCTCGGCGACGGCTGGACCCAGGTGACGGGATTCGTCGATGTCTACGCGAAGGTGGTGCTGGTGGGCGCGCTGGGTTCGGTGGTGCTGTTCGTGTCCGTACGGCTGCCGCGGCCGGGGAAGGGGACCCGACGCGCGTGACCGGTGCAGACGTGGAGCCCGGGTCGGGCGCTGAGCCCCGGTCGAGCGCCCGTCCGAGCCCGCCCGCACGACCACCCGACACCGCACGACCGTCCGACCCCGTCCGACCCCGTCCGACCGTCCGACCACGGGCGTCCGTCCGACCCCGGGCGTCGATCCCGGCGGGCGGCCCCGGCCCCCGGTCCCCAGACCGCCCGTCTCCCCGCTCCCGCCTACAGCGCGGCCGGTGACTCCGCCCCGCCGGGTGCAGGTACCGTCGTCCGTGCCGTCACCGCGGCCTCCGCGGACGCGCCTCCGGCCGCCCCCGCGCCTCCGTCGTCCCTCCCGCCCTCCGCAGCCCCAGCGCCCTCGGCCTTCGCGCCCGGAACCGTGCGCGCCCTCCCGACCACGTCCCCCACCACGTCCCCCGTGGCGGCTCGGGCCGCGTACCCCGCCGCGTCCGTGACCGTCGCGGTGAACCGGCGCAGGATCACCTCGCCCGCCTCGACCCCTCGCTCGGCGAGCGCCGTGACGTGCCGCGGCGCCCAGTCGGTGTCCGCGAGTTCACCGTGGCCCGGGCGCCAGGCGTGGTCCGCTGCCAGCAGCAGATCTGCGTCGAGGAGGGAGTCGCCGGCCGCGAGGACGCGCTCGGCTCCGGTGCGCCGCGCCAGTTCGCGGACGGCCGCGCTCTTGGTGAGCGGCTTCGGCACGGCGTAGATCTTGCGGCCCTGCAGGGAGACCGTCCAGCCCTTCGTCTCCGCCCAGGCGGAGAGTTCCCGGGTCCAGCCGTCCGGGAGCAGCGAACGCTCCACGACCAGGTAGGCGAAGAGGTCCTCGGCGACCCGCTCCTTCAGCAGCCAGGCCGGGTCCGCGGCCGCGAGCAGATGGGAGCGGATCTCTGTGAGCGGGGCGCACTCGTCGGCGAGCCTGCCGGCGACCACGCGCTGCCAGTCGCGGTCGGACTCGCCGTCGACCAGCAGATGGCCGCCGTTGGCGCAGATCGCGTACCGGGGGTCGGGGCCGGGGAGCCGGATCCTGGCGTACTGCTCGCGGGTGCGGGTCGTCGTCGGTACGAAGACGGCGTTGTGCGCGAGTTCGGTGAGCAGCGCGGCGGCGGCCTCCGTCATGTACGACAGCGGCTTGCTCTCGTACACCTCGACGCACAGCAGCCGGGGCGCCCTGGCGTCGGGGACGGTCAGCTGCAGGGCGGCCGCCGAGTAGATGAGCGTGCGGTCGAGGTCACTGGTGATCAGGGAGGTCACTGCGCCGCCACCGCCTTTCCGTCGGCGCCGGTGGCGCCGCGTGTGAACCGGGGGTGGACGAGGCCGACGCAGCTGTAGGGCAGGTCGTCGGTCTCCTCGACGGGGACGCCGCGCTGTTCGGCGAGCAGGCGTACGTGGTCCAGGTCGGCGCCCGCGCCGCGCTTGGCGAGGATCTTCCAGGGGACGCGGCGGAGCAGGACGCGGGTGGTCTCGCCGACGCCGGGCTTGACGAGGTTGACGTCGTGGATGCCGTACTCCTCGCTGATCCGCTCCACCGCCGCCCAGCCGGCCCAGGTCGGGGTGCGGTCTACGGAGAGCAGTTCCTTCACGTCGGTGTCGACGGCATCGGCCACCTCGTCGAATCGCGCCTCGACGGTGTCGAGGAAGTGGCCGGACACATCGGCGGCGGCCAGTTCGCGGTAGTACTTCGCACCGTGGAAGTCGTGCGGCCCGACCAGGTCGGTGCGCAGGACTGTGCGCGAGACCAGCCCGGACACCGTGGAGTTGAGGCAGGCGGAGGGGATGAGGAAGTCCTCGCGGGTGCCGTAGGTGCGGACGCAGCCGCCGGGGTCGGCGAGCACCGCGATCTCGGGGACGAAGCCGTCGAACTCGCCGAGTGCGGCGGCCAGTTCGCGTGTGATGGCGCCCTTGCCGGTCCAGCCGTCGACGAACACCACGTCGGCCGGGTGGTGGTGGGCGGCGAGCCAGCGCAGCGCGTTGGCGTCGATGCCGCGGCCGCGGACGATCGAGACGGCGTAGTGGGGCAGGTCGAGGCCGTGGCGGTGCCGGGCCCAGCGGCGCATCAGCACTCCGACGGGTGTGCCGGCGCGGGCCAGCGAGACCAGGACGGGGCGGCTCTCGCGGGGGTGCGTGCCGGGCCGCTGGCGCTGCGGGTGCTCGGCGAGGACGGTGTCGGTGACGGCGCCGACGGCGCGGGCGATCCGGGCGGCGGAGGTCTCCAGGGCGGCGTGGAACAGCGCCTGGTACGCGTCGCTGGGCTGGTACTCGACGGGCAGCGACTCGGCGTAGTGCGCGCCACCGCTCTGTATCGCCTCCTCGCGCTCCTCGGTGGGCGCCTCGAGTTCGACGTCCGAGAGGTCCTGGAGCAGCCAGCCGACCTCGTCGGGCGCGTAGGAGGAGAACTCGGGTCCGCGGAGCGGCTCGGGCGGCATGGGGTCCCTCTCGGGAGCGGGTACGTAGCTGGGGACGACGGTGAGCACGACGTGCGGTATGTGCGCGGCGAGTTGTGCGAGCAGTCCGTCCGGGGCGTGCAGGGCGGCCGTGTCGGCGGCCGAGTCCACGACGGCGACGACCGCGTCGAAGCCTCCGCCGGCGACGTTGTAGGCGTATCGCTCGCCCGGGCCGTCGGCCGGTTCGTCGTGGGCGGGGAATACCAGCCGGTTCCGTATGGCGTAGCCGGGGTCGTCGACGGCGAGCACGGGGGACCGCGTGGTCGTCGAGTAGCGCACCTCGCGTGCGGCGCCGGTCCGCTCCAGTTCGAGCGCGAGCCGCAGCGGCGCGTACATCAGCTCCTCGAAGCCGAGGACGAGGACCCGCGGGGCGCCGTCCGTCCGCGGCGGTGCGACGGCCCCGGCCGTGCGTTTCGGGGCTCCGACGGTCTCCGGCGGGCGGCCGTCGCCCAGGGCTTCGGCGACGCGTTGTGCCATGGCGGGCAGGGCGGCCTCCAGCTCGACGCGGTGCGCG
Source organism: Streptomyces marianii (assembly GCF_005795905.1). NCBI lineage: Bacteria > Bacillati > Actinomycetota > Actinomycetes > Kitasatosporales > Streptomycetaceae > Streptomyces > Streptomyces marianii. Next base: position 5,991,204 of record NZ_VAWE01000001.1, on the reverse strand, counting down.
GGTGTGAAGCCGTGCCGGCCGCCGTCGGGGACTCCCGAGGGCCAGTCCAGGTCGACGCGTACGACGTGCGGGGCGTACGGCCCGGGCGGCCCGGGCCGCCTGTGCGCGGTGGGGCCGGTCGCGCGCTCGGCACCGTCCGCGCGGTCCGGGCCGCCCCGGCCGTCGGCGCCGTCCACGCGGTCCGCGCCCCGCGTGCCGTCCACACCGTCGGTTCGGTCGGTGCCTTCCGGTGCCTCCGGTGCCGCAGGGGAGCGGTACGTCGCCACGGCGGGTGCCGCGGCGTCCGTACTGCCGCCGGGCCCGCCGGGCGCACCGCCGCTGCCGCCGGGTGCGGGAGCCGTGGTCGCGGTCTCGTGGGCCGCGACCAGGGCCTGGCCCTTCTCGAGGACGCCGTCGGGCAGGCGGACCGTGCCGCCGGCGTGCGCCACCAGGTCGATGCGGGCGTCGATCTCCTTCGCGAAGGCGTCCAGCCGGCCCAGGTCCCGGGCCGAGCGCATGTCGACGAGGGCGACGATCACGTACCGGCCGCGCGGGTGGCGGGCGTGGAGGTCGCGGATGGTGTTCAGGACGGTGTTGCCGGTGGAGAACTCGTCGTCCACGAGGACCAGCGGCCCGTCGCCGGCCAGCAGCTTCGGGTCCTCGGGCAACAGCAGGTGCGAGGTGGCGTGGGAGTGGGACTCCTCGAAGCCGCCGGCCGGGCCGACGCCGTCGACGGGACGGCGGGTGGAGTGGAGGTACGGGGCGAGGGCCAGGCCGTCGGCGACCGAGTGGCCGAGGCCCGTCGCCGTCTCCGCGTACCCGAGGACGACGGCCCGCGCGGCCTCCTCGCGGCCCAGCAGTTCGCGGACGCGGACTCCTAGCTCGTACCCGTGGCCGTACACGACGGACGGCTTCTGCGGCACGTGCTTGCCGAGCACGTGCGACACCAGCAGATGCGCGCGCTTGGGGTTGCGCCGCAGCGCGAGGCCGAGCAGCTCCTTCAGCCCGTCGTCGCCGACGAGCTCCACGCCCAGTCGCTGGGAGACCCAGCTTCCCGACCACTCCACTGCTTCGTCTTCCTCCTTCATCAGCCTGCCAGACCCGCGGTCAGCAGCTCCACGAAGCCGACGTCCTCCCGGGCGACGCCGAAGGCCTCGGCGCGCTGGAGCGTGCGCTCCGCCCAGGCGCGGTGCGGCTTCACCTCGTTCATCTTGTTCGTGTAGGCCGAACGCATCACTCCGCCCCCTCCCCGTTCGGGGCGGAGGATGTCCTGCGCGTCGCTGAACTCTTCGTGGCTGACCACCGACAGAGCGTGGACGGGCAGCACATGGGAGGGGTGGATGCAGGTCTTGCCGAGGAGCCCGTTGGCGCGGTCCAGCTCGATCTCGCGGAGCAGTCCGTCGAGGTCGTGCTCGATCAGTGCCGTGCGCAGCTTCTCGGCCCGCAGCTCCATGAAGGGGCTGCGGCGCAGCTGCGGCTTGAACATGCGCTCCTGGAGGCGGAAGTACTCCCAGACCGGTCCGGTGATGGTGAAGCCGGTGCCGTCGGAGCGGCCCAGGACGTTGACGACGTCCGCGATGACGTCGGCGACGATCTTGACGTCGTAGGCCGTCATGTCGGGCGAGCGGCGCAGCCCGTAGGCGGAGCAGAAGTCGGTGACGCCGAGACGGAGGGCGAGGATCCGGTCCCGGTGGTGCCGGACGGAGCGGGCGATGCCGGTCAGGGTCTCGTACCGGGTCTCCAGGTGGAGGAGCTCGGGCGATTCGAGCACCGGCATCACATAGAGCGCGCGGCCGATCACGAATTCGGCGGCGGTGGCCGCCTCCAGGAAGGGGCCGCCTCGCTCCTCGGTGAATTTGGGAAGTACAAATCCGGTCAGGAGTCGGCTCGCCCCGCCGAGACGGCGGGCGAGGTTCTCGATCTGGCCGGGCTCGCGTACCCGGACGAACAGCAGTGGGGGCTCGACCCCGCGCGCGTCGAGGTCGGCGAACTGGCGGACGAGGTTCTCCTCGGCGGCGGGGACGTCGGCGTCGTCGATGGAATCCTCCAGGCAGAGGACCATGGAGACCACTCCGCGCGCGGCCTGCTTGAGCACGTCGTCCGCGAGTCGCGGCCGGGTCGCGGGACTGTAGAGCGTGGCGCCGAGCGCCATGGAGAGCATGCGCGCGGGGGAGCCGGCGTCGAATTCCGCCGGCTCCTGATGGAACAGTTCCTTCCGGGCAGTGGCCGTGATATGCCCGAAATGACGCATCTGATTCCCCCGTACTGCCTGTGCGGCCCTGTGGTTTGGGTGGCCGGTAATAGTACGTAGGGACAGGTGTCGCGAGTTCCCCGGCCGTATGAACTCGAGGTGACTCGTGCACTTCGGTCCCCGACTCAGACTGCCCTCCGCCGCCGCGGGGCATGCCCCGGCCGTTCCCTCGTCGTCCGTGGGTGCCACGGGTGCAGCAGGTGGTACCCCAGGGCCCTGAGCGGGCCCGAGCCGGCGAGCGGGGCCTGAGCGGGCCTGAGCCGGTGAGCGGGGCCTGAGCCGGTGAGCGGGGGCCCCACCCGGCCGTGCGAACGCGTACGGTCGTGCGGTCGTGCGGTGCCACGGGTGCAGCAGGTGGTACCCGCCCCAGGGCCTGAGCGGGCCTGAGCCGGTGAGCGGCGGGCCCGACCCGGCCGTGCGAACGCGTACGGTGCACGGGAGTCGGCCCCGCGTTGTCCGCACGGGGCGCGGGAGGGCAGGATGACGGGCATGACGCACGCGATGCTGAAGGGTTCCAACGTTCCGCTCGGCGCGACCTCGGTCCGGGCGGTGCTGCGCTGGACCCCCGGTGCCGGCGTCCCCGACGTGGACGCCTCCGCCCTGCTGCTGGGCGCCGACGGCCGTGTGCGCGCCGACGAGGACTTCGTCTTCTACAACCAGCCCCGGCACCCTTCCGGGTTCGTGCGGCTGCTGCCCAAGAAGCGCACCGCCGAGGGGCTCACCGACACGGTCCAGGCGGACGTCGGCTCGCTCGACGCCTCCGTGGACCAGGTGGTGCTCGCGGCGTCGTCCGACGGGGGCACGTTCTCCGGGGTGCAGGACCTGCGGATCATGCTGTACGACGCGGCGGTGCCGGGCGGCGAGCCGCTGGCCGTGTTCGACGTCCGGGCGGAGACGGGCGAGGAGACCGCGGTCATCTGCGGCGAGCTCTACCGGCGCGGCGACGGGTGGAAGTTCCGCGCGGTGGGGCAGGGCTATCCGACCGGGCTGATCGGCCTGGCCACGGCCTTCGGTATCTCGGTGGACGACAGCGAGCCGTCCGCCGCCGCTTCCGCTCCCGAGTCGGCGGCGCAGAACCAGGCCCCGTCCCGGGCGGAGGCGCAGCCGCAGGCCGAGCCGTCGTACGGTTACCCGCAGCCGGCCTCCCCCGCGACACAGCCGGCGTACGGCTATCCCCAACCGGCCTCCCCCGCGACACAGCCCGCGTACGGCTATCCCCAACCGGCGTCGCCCGCCGCACAGCCCGCGTACGGCTATCCGCAGCCCGCCGCCGCGGCGGGGCCCGCGGCGGATCCGGACTTCCGGCTGCCTCCGATGGGGCCGCAGTTCATCCGGGAGTAGCCGGCCCGGCGGGAACGTCTCTCCGGCACTGATCCGTGCCCGCCGCGGGACGTTCGTCCGTCAGCGGCGTGCGCCCGCCCCGGGCCGCTCGTCCTGCGCCCGCCCAGCGCCGCTCGCCCTGCCCCGCCCAGCGCCGTTCGCCCGTCGGCGGCCCGCACTCGGACGGGACCGCGCCTGTGGGGCGGGCAGGGGAGCGTCAGGTCTTGGTCTTGTATCCGCGACCCCACTGCAGGCCCCAGCCGTACAGCCGGTCCAGCTCGGCCTGGAAGCCGTACACGAACTTCACCTCGCGGCGCACGACCAGCTCGCCCTTGACGTTCTCGACCATGAACACGGCGCACGAGCGGGCCTGCGGGGCGCGCTCGTCCAGTTCGATCTCCACCCGCGGTCCGTTGCTGGGATAGAGCGTCACCTTGGCGTGCGTGCGGTCGAACGCGGGCGTGCTGTCGTAGATGTAGACGAAGAACAGCAGGCGCCTGATCGACTCCCGGTGGTCCAGGTTGACGAACAGCGTCTCCCCGGAGGGTGCGCCGAACCGGTCGTCACCGCTGAGGCGGACGTACGGCGGCTCGTTCAGGCTGCCGAAGAGGCCGCCGAGCGGCTGCACCACGCCCTTGCCGCCGTCCGTCATCTCGTACAGGCAGCCGAGGTCGAGGTCGACGTTGACGACGCCCTGGGTGTGCGCCTGGACCACTTCGGGACGGAAGAGCATCGACGGATTGCGCAGCAGTCGGCCGCTCTGCCGCGACCGGCCCTCGATGTCGGAGGTCCGCATCCGCCAGGAGAGGTTGACGCGGAGGTTGCCGGTGGCGGCGCTCTGCTTGGAGAGCGAGACCTGCGGGCGCCGCCTGGTCAGCTGGATGGAGTTGGTCGAGGCGCTGCCCGAGTCGAACTGCGCTGCTCTGCCGCGCCACAAACCGTCCCAGAACGCCATGTCCCACCCCTGACTGCGCCGGCCCCCTCCCGGAGCCGGTCCGGATACACCGCCCGGCCCCCGTGCCACGGGGGCCCGGCAGCCGCGCGGGGCGGCCCGGAGACCCTGTGCCTCCCGGCCGCCCCGCTGAGAGCGTTCCTCAAACCCCGCGGTGTCACACTTCCTCTGCCGCGAGTACCTCTTCTTCCTTCTCCTCGTGGTCCCTCAGGCGCTGGTTGCGCCGCACGGAGGACCAGAAGGACCAGGCGATCAGGGCCACACCGATGAGGCCGGTGACGACCTCGGGGACCTCGTACTGGATGGTGATCAGCAGGATCGCGGCCAGCGCGCCGATCGCGTAGTGGGCGCCGTGCTCGAGGTAGACGTAGTCGTCGAGGGTGCCCTGGCGGACCAGGTAGACCGTGAGGGACCGGACGTACATGGCGCCGATGCCGAGGCCGAGCGCGATGACGACCGGGTCGTTGCTGACCGCGAAGGCGCCGATGACGCCGTCGAAGGAGAAGGACGCGTCCAGCACCTCGAGGTACATGAACATGAAGAACGCGGCCTTGCCGACGAGCTTGGCGGCCGAGACCGGCTTGCCGGCCCGCTTGGCCTCCTCCTCTGCCTCGTGCTCGCGCTCCTCCTCCTCTTCGAGCTTGTCCTCGAAGAAGCCGGAGAGACCGCCCACGACCATGTACGTGATGAGGCCGGCGACGCCGGCGAGCAGCACCGTGGACGACTTGTCGACGTGCACCCCGCCGTACTGGTGGGCGTGGACGGCGAAGGTGGTGGCGGTGATCAGCAGGATGATCAGTGCGACACAGGCCGCCAGCATGTCGATCTTGCCCAGCTTGGCCAGGGGCCGCTCCAGCCAGGCGAGCCACTTGATCTCCCGGTCCTCGAAGATGAAGTCGAGGAAGATCATGAGCAGGAACATGCCGCCGAACGCCGCGATGGCGGGGTGGGCGTCGGTGACCAGTTCCTCGTAGCGGGCGTGGTTGTTCAGGGCGAGGTCGATCGCCTCGATGGGACCGAGCTTCGCCGTGATCGAGACGATCACGACGGGGAACACCAGCCGCATGCCGAAGACGGCGATCAGGATGCCGATGGTAAGGAAGATCTTCTGCCAGAACTCGCTCATCTTCTTCAGCACGCCGGCGTTGACCACCGCGTTGTCGAAGGAGAGCGAGACCTCCAGGATGGACAGGATCGCGACGAGCCCGAAGGCCGTCCAGCCCCCGTAGAACACCGCAGCGACCAGGCCGAGCGCAGTGACTGCGAACGACCAGCCGAAGGTTTTCAGTACCACTGGCTACCCAATCGTTGTGTACGGAGCTCCCCCGCCGACGGCGGGATTCCCCCCGCGCCGCACGCGGCTTCGCGCTGCATCGCCCCGGGGGCGGCCTCCCGGATCCCATGAGGGCTCCAGGACCGCCTACCCCCGTTTTTGACCAAGCCGGAGCAGTGCTTTAGGAAACGTTGACCCCGAAGTCTAGAGCGATGCCCCGGAGCCCCGACGCGTACCCCTGTCCCACCGCCCGGAACTTCCACTCCCCCCCGTACCGGTAGAGCTCGCCGAAGATCATCGCCGTTTCGGTGGAGGCGTCCTCACTCAGGTCGTACCGGGCGAGCTCCTGGCCGTCGGCCTGGTTCACCACGCGAATGAAGGCATTGCTGACCTGGCCGAACGTCTGGCCGCGGTTGTCCGCCTCATGGATCGAGACCGGAAAGATGATCTTGTCGCAGTGCGCGGGCACCTTCGTCAGGTCGACGATCAGGGACTCGTCGTCCCCGTCGCCCTCGCCCGTGAGGTTGTCCCCGGTGTGTGTGACGGAACCCTCCGGGCTCGTCAGATTGTTGTAGAAGACGAAGAACTCGTCCCCCAGCACCCGGCCAGACTGGCAGAGCAGTGCGCTGGCGTCGAGGTCGAAGGGCGCTCCGGTGGTGGAGCGTGCGTCCCAGCCGAGCCCCACGAGGACCTGGGTGAGGTTCGGTGCGGCCTTGGAGAGGGAGACATTGCCTCCCTTGGCGAGCGTGACGCCCATGTCGGTGTCCTCCCCTGAACGTACGGAACTACAGGCGCGTCCGGCGCCGCACGGTGTGTGCGGCGCCGGACACTTCGGTTGATCTCGGCTCAGACGTTGACGCCGAAGTCCTGCGCGATGCCGCGCAGACCCGAGGCGTAGCCCTGGCCGATGGCACGGAACTTCCACTCCGCGCCGTTGCGGTACAGCTCACCGAAGACCATGGCGGTCTCGGTCGAGGCGTCCTCGCTCAGGTCGTACCGGGCGAGCTCCTCGCCGTTGGCCTGGTTCACCACGCGGATGAAGGCGTTGCGGACCTGGCCGAAGGACTGCTGACGGGTCTCGGCGTCGTAGATCGACACCGGGAAAACGATCTTCTGGACGTCGGCGGGGACCCCGGCCAGATTGACCTTGATCTGCTCGTCGTCGCCCTCGCCCTCACCGGTGAGGTTGTCACCGGTGTGCTCCACCGAGCCGTCGGGGCTCTTCAGGTTGTTGAAGAACACGAAGTTGCCGTCGGCCCCGACCTTGCCCTCGGCGTTCGTCAGCAGGGCGCTGGCGTCGAGGTCGAAGTCGGTGCCGGTGGTGGTGCGGACGTCCCAGCCCAGACCGACGGTGACCGCGGTCAGGTTGGGGGCGGCCTTGGTCAGCGAGACGTTGCCGCCCTTGCTGAGGCTGACTCCCACGAGTCCTCCCATGTGGTTTCAGGGGCAGCGCCCCCGTCGTGCGTTGGCATTCGGATCAACGACTGGATCCTAGTGACCGGTTCCCGGGCGAGACAGGTGGTCGGCCCGAAGGATCACCGGGTGTCGACGGCCGTCAGAGCGTGTCCAGTGCCTTGACGTAGTCGTTCAGGTCGCGGGCGTCGGGCAGGCCGTTGACGACGGTCCAGCGCACCACGCCCTCCTTGTCGATGACGAACGTACCGCGCACCGCGCAGCCCTTGTCCTCGTCGAAGACGCCGTACGCGCGCGAGGTCGCGCCGTGCGGCCAGAAGTCCGACAGCAGCGGGTACTCGAGGCCCTCCTGCTCGGCGAAGACGCGCAGGGTGTGGATGGAGTCGTTGGAGACGGCGAGCAACTGGGTGTCGTCGTTGACGAACTTCGGCAGCTCGTCGCGGAGCGCGCAGAGCTCGCCCGTGCACACCCCGGTGAAGGCGAAGGGGTAGAAGAGCAGCACCACGTTCTTCTCACCGCGGAACTCGGAGAGGGTCACGATCCGCCCGTGGTTGTCCTTCAGTTCGAAGTCCGGGGCCTTGGTGCCGACCTCGATCGCCATGACTGGTGCATCCCTTCGTTGGCCGCTTCGGCGCCGGAGCACCGCCTCGGCCGTGGGCCGCCGCGGCTCCGGTCCGCTGGATGCCCCAGCCTACGCACAGAGTCCCCGCCGGCGGTCGGCCGGCGGAGACCCTGGGTCGGCTGTGGATCAGCGCTTGGCCTTGGGCGTGGCCAGCCTGCTGCCGGTCCAGTCCTTGCCCGCGTTGATGCTCTTGGTCTGCGAGAGGCCGGCGGTCTGCGAGGCCTCGTTGATGTCACTGGGCTCGACGTAGCCGTCACGGCCGGTCTTCGGCGTCATGAGCCAGACGAGTCCGCCCTCGTCGACGAGGCCGATGGCGTCCACGAGCGCGTCCGTAAGGTCGCCGTCCTCGTCGCGGAACCACAGCAGGACGACGTCAGCGACGTCGTCGTAGTCCTCGTCGACGATTTCCTGGCCGATTGCGGATTCGATGCCCTCGCGGAGCTCGTGCTCGACGTCGTCGTCGTAGCCGATCTCCTGGACCACCTGTCCGGGCTCGAACCCCAGCCTCGCCGCCGGGTTGGTCCGCTCCTCCGCGTGGTCCGCGGTCGCGCTCACGGCTTGCCTCCTGATCTTGTTTCGGAAAATGCTTCAGCCGCGCGCGTACGCGTGGCATTGGGCCGTAGTCCACACGGGCGGGACGGATCGCGCAAGTACCCGGCCGCCGAGACCGCCGAAACGGTGACGTTTACGGCCGTGTCGCCCCAACTCCGGGACGGGCTTCCGTCAGCCCCGGTGAGTCGGACTCACCCCTTCGCACCCTTTGTACGCTTCCGCGCCCACGGTTCGCCAATCGGGGCGGGTTGGTTACCGTTCGGTAGAGATGACGTTTTGCTCCCCGGGGGTACACGATGGGGAACGCGTCACCACATACCAACCGACCAGCGAAGGAACAGCGTGGCTTCCGGATCAGATCGCAACCCGATCATCATTGGCGGCCTTCCGAGCCAGGTCCCGGACTTCGATCCGGAGGAGACCCAGGAGTGGCTCGACTCGCTCGACGCCGCCGTCGACGAGCGCGGCCGTGAGCGGGCCCGCTACCTCATGCTGCGACTGATCGAGCGGGCCCGCGAGAAGCGCGTGGCCGTGCCCGAGATGCGCAGCACGGACTACGTGAACACCATCGCGACCAAGGACGAGCCGTTCTTCCCCGGAAACGAGGAGATCGAGCGGAAGATCCTGAACGCCACCCGCTGGAACGCCGCGGTGATGGTCTCCCGCGCCCAGCGCCCCGGGATCGGCGTCGGCGGCCACATCGCCACCTTCGCCTCCTCCGCGTCCCTCTACGACGTGGGCTTCAACCACTTCTTCCGCGGCAAGGACGAGGGCGACGGCGGCGACCAGATCTTCTTCCAGGGCCACGCCTCGCCCGGCGTCTACGCCCGCGCGTTCCTGCTGGACCGGCTGAACGAGACCCAGCTCGACGCGTTCCGCCAGGAGAAGTCGAAGTTCCCGAACGGGCTGTCGTCGTACCCGCACCCGCGGCTGATGCCGGACTTCTGGGAGTTCCCGACCGTCTCGATGGGCCTCGGCCCGATCGGCGCGATCTACCAGGCGCGGATGAACCGCTACATGGAGGCGCGCGGGATCGCCGACACCTCGCGCTCGCACGTGTGGGCGTTCCTCGGCGACGGCGAGATGGACGAGCCGGAGTCGCTCGGCCAGCTGTCGATCGCCGCCCGTGAGGGCCTGGACAACCTGACGTTCGTGGTCAACTGCAACCTGCAGCGGCTCGACGGCCCGGTGCGCGGCAACGGCAAGATCATCCAGGAGCTGGAGTCGATCTTCCGCGGCGCCGGCTGGAACGTGATCAAGCTGATCTGGGACCGCACCTGGGACCCGCTGCTCGCGCGGGACCGCGACGGCATCCTGGTCAACAAGCTGAACACGACGCCGGACGGTCAGTTCCAGACGTACGCCACGGAGACCGGCGACTACATCCGCCGGCACTTCTTCGGCGAGGACCATCGGCTGCGCGCGATGGTCGAGAACATGACCGACGGCCAGATCCTCCATCTGGGCCGCGGCGGCCACGACCACCGGAAGATCTTCGCCGCCTACTCCGCGGCCCGCGCCCACAAGGGCCAGCCGACGGTGATCCTGGCCCAGACGGTCAAGGGCTGGACGCTGGGCCCGAACTTCGAGGGCCGCAACGCGACCCACCAGATGAAGAAGCTGACGGTCGACGACCTCAAGGGCTTCCGCGACCGGCTGCACCTCCCGATCAGCGACGGCGAGCTGGAGTCCGGCCTGCCGCCGTACTACCACCCGGGCCGCGACTCGGAGGAGATCCAGTACATGCACGACCGCCGCAAGGGCCTGGGCGGGTACGTCCCGACCCGCGTCGTGCGGTCCCAGCCGCTGGCCCTGCCGGACGACAGGACGTATGCGGCCGTGAAGAAGGGTTCCGGCCAGCAGTCGATCGCCACCACCATGGCGTTCGTACGGCTGCTGAAGGACCTCATGCGGGACAAGGAGATCGGCAAGCGGTTCGTGCTGATCGCGCCGGACGAGTACCGCACGTTCGGCATGGACTCGTTCTTCCCGAGCGCGAAGATCTACAACCCGCTCGGCCAGCAGTACGAGGCCGTGGACCGTGAGCTGCTCCTCGCCTACAAGGAGTCGCCGACCGGGCAGATGCTGCACGACGGCATCTCGGAGGCGGGCTGCACCGCCTCGCTGATCGCGGCCGGCTCCGCCTACGCCACCCACGGCGAGCCGCTGATCCCGGTCTACGTCTTCTACTCGATGTTCGGCTTCCAGCGGACCGGCGATCAGTTCTGGCAGATGGCCGACCAGCTCTCGCGTGGATTCGTTCTCGGTGCGACCGCCGGGCGCACGACCCTGACCGGTGAGGGGCTGCAGCACGCGGACGGCCACTCCCAGCTGCTGGCCTCCACGAACCCGGCCTGTGTCGCCTACGACCCGGCGTTCGGCTTCGAGATCGCGCACATCGTCCAGGACGGCCTGCGCCGGATGTACGGCGGAGACGCCGAGCACCCGCACGGCGAGGACGTCTTCTACTACCTGACCGTCTACAACGAGCCCATCCAGCACCCGGCGGAGCCCGAGAACGTCGACGTGGAGGGCATCCTCAAGGGCCTCCACCGCTTCAGGGAGGGCGAGGCGGGGCAGATCCCGGCACAGATCATGGCGTCCGGTGTCGCCGTCCCGTGGGCCCTGGAGGCCCAGCGGATCCTCGCCGAGGACTGGAACGTCAGGGCCGGGGTCTGGTCGGCGACCTCGTGGAACGAGCTGCGGCGCGAGGCCGTGGCAACCGATGAGTACAACCTGCTCCACCCCGAGGAGGAGCAGCGCGTCCCGTATGTGACGCAGAAGCTCGGCAGCGCCGAGGGACCGTTCGTGGCCGTGTCCGACTGGATGCGTTCCGTTCCGGACCAGATCGCACGCTGGGTGCCCGGCCGCTACACCTCGCTGGGTGCGGACGGCTTCGGCTTCGCCGACACCCGGGGCGCGGCCCGCCGGTACTTCCACATCGACGCCCAGTCGATCGTGCTGGCGGTCCTCACCGAGCTCGCCCAGGAGGGCAAGGTCGACCGCTCGGTGCTGAAGCAGGCCGTGGACCGCTACCAGCTGCTGGACGTGTCGGCGGCCGACCCCGGTGCCGCGGGCGGCGACGCCTAGGGCGTGCTGCGAAAGTAGCTCCGTCCGCCCGCAGGGCGGGGCCTGCGGCGTCTGGTGCATGGGGTCTCCGTAATCCCCAGCGGGCGCACGACGACAGCTGCGGCACCTCGCTGCGTTGCCGGATCGCCCGAATACGCCCAGTATGAGGACGACCCCCCGCCTTGCGATGCACCGCATCTGACGCCGCGCGCTGATCCACCGGGGATGACGGGACAGCCCTTAGGCGGCCCGCACGCTCGGCCGTGGCGGGTGCGGGGGGAGGGCTCCCACCGCACCCGCCTACGCTTCCGGGCATGAAGGAACGAACGGCGCAGGTGCGCTGGGAGGCCCGCACCCAGGGCCCGCTGCTGGTTCTCGCCGTGGTGTTCGGGCTCGCGTACGCGGTGCCGATCGTGCTGCCGGACGCCCCCGCGTGGGTCCACCGGGGCTGCCAGGTCGTCGAGTGGACCGTGTGGAGCGCCTTCGCCGCGGACTACCTGGTGCGGCTGTGGCTGGCTCCCTACAAGTGGCTCTTCGTGCGGAGGCATCCACTGGACCTGCTCGCGGTGCTCCTGCCGCTGGTGCAGCCGCTGCGGCTGCTGCGCATGGTCTCCACGCTCCTCCTGGTCGGGCGGCGGGCCCGGATGGCCCCGCAGATCACGCTCACCACGTACGTGGCCGGCGCGGTGACCGGGCTGATGATGTTCGGCTCGCTCGCCGTCCTGGCCGTCGAGCGGGACGCGCCCGGGGGGAACATCCGGACGCTGGGTGACGCCGTGTGGTGGTCGTTCACCACGATGACGACCGTCGGCTACGGCGACCTCGCGCCGACGACGGGTCTGGGGCGGGCGCTCGCGGTCGGGCTCATGCTGTCGGGGATCGCCCTGCTCGGTGTCGTGACCGCCAACATCGCGGCCTGGTTCATCTCCCGCTTCGAGCGCGACGACGCCGAGGAGCGCCGCCAGACGGCCCTCCTGGAGGCCCTGACCCAGGAGGTCAGGGAGCTGCGGGCGGAGGTGGCCCGGCTGTCGGCGGACCCGGTGGCCGTACCCGAGGGGCCCGCCGTACCGCCGCCGAGTGCCGCCGGTTCTGCTGGTGCCGCATCAGGCGACGTTCGCCCCGTCGCGACGCCCGGCACGGCGACTCGCGGCGTCGCCGAATCAACCGAGTAGGCCCACTGCGAGGTCGATCCGGCGCCTTGCGATCCTTCCCCTCGGCCCCGAGGGCCGGGGGAGACCCCACCCCCTCGACCGGAGGACCCGGGGAGACCCCACCCCCTCGACCGGAGGACCCGGGGAGACCCCGTGCACCGGACGCCGCTCCTTGACGGGCGAACCTCGCTTGACGCGGGAGGGCGTGTTGCGAAAGTAGCGTCGTCCGCCCCCGCCCAGACGGGACCTTCGCAACACGCCCTAGTTCTCCCACACCTTGAACGCCCGGACCCGGTACGGGGTCTGCGGCACCCAGGTCCCGCCGCCCGGGTATGTGTCGAACTCACCGGTCTCCGCGCACTCCGCGGACTGGTAGGCGGTGACGGGGCGACCCGTGCGGTTGGCGAGGGACTGGGCGTCGGCGCCCGCCGGGAGCGGAACGCAGGACTCGATTTCGACACCGGACAGCTCGTGGACCTGGCGCGCCCCCGCGAAGCCCGGTTTCGCCCAGAGGCAGAGCTCACCAGGCGCACAACGGCCGAGCCGCGGCGGTGACACGGCGGGGCCGGGCCGAGCCGCCGGAGTCGCGGACGCCGCAGTGGCGGACGGGACCGGGGAGGCCGCGGACGCCGGTGCGAGCAGGCACAGGGCGGCCAGGGCCGCGGTGGTGAGGACGGTCGTGCGCATGAGGATCAACCCCCGTGTCGGTGTGTCGGCCGGTGCCCGTGCGGAGTCCGTGACCCGTCCGTGCCCTCAGGGCCGTTCGTCCGGGTCCCCGTCGCGGGTCGCCTGTCCGCACCCTGACCGGTGGCGCGGGCGGCCCGGAAGGCCCGCCGGACGGGTTCATCCTGATAGGCGACAGCCCCGCCGGTCCGGGCGCCCCCGGCAGTGCCGCCGCTGTTCTCGATCGCCTACCCGGACGTCGGGTGCTGCGGCGTTGAATGGGAACCCGAGAACGTCCGGCGGGGCTGTCGTACACGGGGGAGTCGACGGCCCGCGGTGCGCGGTCAGCGGTCAGCGGTCAGCGGTCAGCGGTCAGCGGTCAGACGTGGGCCGCACCCGCACCCGCCCCCGCACCCGCGTTCTCACCCCGTCTGGTGAAGAGCGCCACCGCGGCGGCCACGACCGCGAAGACGCCGCCGACGGGAGTGGCCGTACCAGGCCGCCGGACGCCGCCGGCGGGACCGGCCGGACAGGATCCGACGCCGCCGACGCACCGGAAAGTGAGCCCGGCGCACACACGGAGTAGTCGTACGCCGGTCATCCGCCCCCAGACGCGTGATCTCTCTCACGGTCACCGTGAGCGCCCCCGGGCTCCCCCTAGGCTGTTCGCTCAGTGACTGCTTTCGACTCCTCCCCCACACCGAACGTCTGGCGCGCCCTCCTCGCTCTCGCCGTCGTGTTCGTGCTGCTGGCGACCACCGGCTGGACCGCTGTACGGCACCAACGCGGCCCCGTCGACGCTCGGACGACCGCGCTCACCGCATGGCAACAGGACCGTACCGGGCATCGCGCGCTGCCGGACCCGGAGTCGTCCCCCCGCGCCCTGGCCGGTTTCTTCTCCTCCCTCGGCGCCGGGCAGGCGGCCTCGCTGGCGGAGCGCCACCCGCTCGTCGTGGGCAATCTCGACGGCGCCCCGGTGACGCTGCGCTACCGCGCCAACCGGATCGCGCTGGCCGAGGCGCGCCGGGTGGAGAAGTGGCGGATGCGTGACAGCCGGCTCTCCGCCGACGGGCGCCAGGAGGCGGGCCGGCGCATGCACCGGTACGAGTCGCTGCTGCGCCCCGGCCGCCGGATCCTCGCCTTCGACCCGACCGGGAAGGGCAGGGTCGCCGAGGTCTTCGGCGATCTCGACCGGGCGCAGCGGGTCTCCGTGGTCGTCCCCGGCGTCGACACCAACGTACTGACCTTCGAGCGGAGCAAGCGCAAGTACTCCGCCCCGGTGGGTATGGCGCAGGCGCTCTACCGGGCCGAGCGCGTCGCCGCGCCCTCCGTGCGCACGGCCGTCATCGCCTGGGCCGACTACACCTCACCCGCGGGCGTCGGGCTGGACGCATCCACCGGCCGGCTCGCCGCGAACGGAGCGAACCGCCTGGTCGCCCTCACGGAGGCGCTGCCCGGCCGGGCCGAGGTGTCGCTGTTCTGCCACAGCTACGGCTCGGTGGTGTGCGGGGTCGCCGCGCGTGAACTGCCCGGGCGGGTCCGCGACATGGCGGTCGCCGGCAGCCCCGGCATGCGGGCCGAGACCGCGGCCCAGTTGGGCACGGACGCGCGCGTGTGGGCGATGCGGGACGGCGACGACTGGATCGAGGACGTGCCGTACCTGAAGGTCGGCGGGCTCGGCCACGGCGCCGACCCGATGACCCCCGACTTCGGGGCACGGGTGCTGTCCTCGGCGGGAGCGGTCGGCCACACCGGCTATTTCGAGCCGGGTACGGAGAGCCTCAGCAACTTCGCCGAGATAGGCGTCGGTTCGTACCGAACGGTCAGCTGCGCCGACGGCAACTCCGCGTGCCGCAGTGGAATTTACGGCACGGACGTGATCTGACGCGCGTAGAGCCCTGTGGTGCGGCCCATATGACCGTCTTGTTCACGGGGGCGACGCGGGGGCGCACGCCGCATACGATGATGCGCATGGGTGATGTGCTGGCCGGAATTCAAGCCACCTGGGAGTTCGAACCCGACTCCGTGCTCATCCGCTTCACCCGGGGGAACCGCGGTACGCCAAAGCTGTTCCAGGTGCTGGCCGAACGGCACGTCCCCCTCGAAGCGCTCGAGTCGGTGACCCTCTCCCCGGGCAAACGCGGCACCGTTGTGCTGCACGCGGTGCCGAGACCGGGCGCCGATCCGCTGATGGACGCGGCGGCGGGCCAACTGAAGGCGAGCGCGGACCCGTACCGGCTGGTGCTGCCCGCGGAGCGCGGGACACTGGCCGAGTACTACGCCGACGAACTGCGCGCCGTCCTGCCCGGCCCGGACACCGGGCCCCCCGCCCGGTACCTGGTCTCGTCCGTCGGCACACCGCTCCAGTTCAAGGCGTACGACGGCAAGGCCGTGTTCGACGGGGACAAGGTCTCCTTCCGCTGGTCCTGGACGGGTGCCTCCTCCGCGAAGTGGAAGGCCGGCGACCAGACCTACTCCGTGTCGGAACTGGCCGGGATCGAGTGGCGCTCCCCCGAGGTCTTCGACGGCTATCTGCGCCTGCTGCTCCGCGGCGGCACCCCGGGCGCCGGTCCGGGCGGGGCCGGGGCCCGGCCCGCGCGGGCCGACCAGGACCCGGCAGCGGTCGTCTTCGGCCTGGGCTACGGACCGGTGCACGAGTCGCTGCCGTTCGCGGCGGCGGTCCTGGAGGCGGTCCGCGAGGCCGCGCCCGCACTGCCGGCCGCAACCGCGCCCCCGCGCGACCCGGCGGGCGTCGCGGAGCGGATACGGCACCTCGGGGAACTGCACAGCGCGGGGCTGGTGACGGACGAGGAGTTCCGCTCAAAGAAGGCCGAGCTCCTGGCGGAGCTGTAGGGCCACCGCACCGCGCCGGGCCGTCGACACCGCGGGATGACGGACCAGCGCACCGTACCGAGCCGTACCGAGCCGGGCCGGGCCGGGCCGAGCCGCACCAGGCCGAGCCGCACCGCGCCGGGCCGTCGGCACCGCGGAATGACGGATCAGCGCACCGTACCGAGCCGAGCCGAGCCGCACCAGGCCGAGCCGAGCCGCACCGAGCCGCGCCGGGCAACCGGCAGGCGCGCCGCGGGATGTCATACCGGGGTATGACATCCCGCCCGGCCCTCAGGTATGACGCGGCGGCCTTTCCGGAATGCCTACGCTGAAGCGGCCATGACCACCACGCCCCCCGCCGCCGAGAACGGCGGTCCCCAGCCGGATCCGGCCGGGGCGTCCCGGGCGAGGACCCTGCTGCGCGACGCCGCCCGCTCGGCTCCCGCACGGCACGTCCGCTCCGCCGCGCGGGAGTCGCTGCGTACGTTCGGCACCGCGCTGACCACGCCCGCCCCGTCGTCCGGTCCCCCGCCGCCCGGGACGTCCTCGCGCATCCGGTGGTGGCTGCCCTACGTGCTGGGGGCGGCGGCCGTGAGCTCCCTGCTGCCCGTCACGATCAACGTCCTGGCCCAGGACTACCGGCTGGGCGGAGCCGTCGCCGGAGCCCTGGCCACGGCTCAGACCGCACCACTGCTGCTGGCCGTGACCCGGCCGCTGCAGGCCTGGTGGATCATCTTCGCCGCCGATGTGCTCGGTGCGATGGCCCTGCTGGGCGCGGACGGCACGGAGGGCAGGAGCTGGCCGTGGCCGCCGATGACCGTCGTCGGCTACCTGCTGCTGATGCTGTGCCTGGGGCTGCGCGAACGGCGGCGCACCCTCGTGGCCGTCTGGCTGGTGACGGGCGCGGCGGGCTTCCTCTTCGAGCTGGTCTCGCAGCGGCTCGGCGACGGCGTCCACGTACTGCTGTTCGTGCTGGGCGGCATCGTCCTGCTGGTCGCCGACACCCTGCGGACCCGCGGCGAGGTGCAGCGCAGGCTCGCCGAGCAGGAGACCATCAGCGAGGCGGAGCGAGCCCGGCGCACCGTGCTGGAGGAACGGGCCCGCATCGCCCGCGAGCTGCACGACGTTTGTCGCTGCTTTCTTGGCGTGTCTCACATTCCTCAACTCCCGTTGATCGGACGTGGGGTTAGCAGTTGATGAAGGTCGTGTCGCGGACGTACCGTCCCGCCGCGTGTTGGTGCACTTCTTCTCTGCCGAGGGCTGGCAGTCCTGGGGACTCGATGGCGAGCCGTTGATCCCTGAGCGGATGCCGGTGCTGTTCGACGACGACTTCCTGTTCGAGGACGAGGGCGGTCCGCGGGCGACGCGGGCGGTGAACGCCTGGCTTCGTACGCTGCCGTCGAGCGGGGCGCCGTCGCCGAATTCGTGGCGGGCGTACGCGTTGGCGGCCCGGGACTGGCTTACGCATCTGCGCCGGCACCGTGTCACGGTGTTCGGTACGCGGCAGGAGCTGGTGGCCGCGCTCGCTACGTACGCGGACCGCCGGTTGTCGGGGCCGTTGGACGAGCGGTTGGAGTTCTCGTCGTGGGAGTTGCAGGTCACGGCGTTGAGCCGGTTCTACGACTGGGCCGAGAGCGAGGGCCTGGCCGCGGCGGTGCCGTTCACGGTGGCCACGGGCAAGCGGATGGTGCAGGGCCGGCTGGTGGAGACCCGGCACAACCGGGCCCGGCTGCGGCGGCCGAAGCCGCACGTGAAGGTGCAGTATCTGGAGTCTGACTTCGCCGATCTGTTCCGCTACGGCTTGGCCGGGCTGGGCCCGGATGGGCTGGAGGACGCGACGTTCCGCGGCCGGTTCCCGGGCCGGAACGCGGTGATGGGCGGGCTGGTGCTGGGCACCGGGATGCGGAGCCGGGAGTTCAGCCACCTGCTGGTTCATGAGGTTCCGCCGCTGCCCGCTGAGCCGACCGAGGTGCCGATCCCGTGGGTGGTCCCGGAGTTGGCGGCCAAGGGGCGGAAGTTCCGCACGACGTGGATCGACTACGCCTCGCTGGCGGCGGTGCACTCATACATCGACCTGGACAGGGAGATGTCGCAAGGGTCGTGGCGGCCGAGGAGGCCGCTGGTGGTGGAGGAGGCGGACTTCTACGGCGGCCGGGTCAACGGTCGGCGCACACGCTGGGCGGCGCTTCGGCCGGAGGAACGGCTGCGGCTGGTCGGACCGCAGGGCGGGTCGCTGCTGCTGGCGCTGAGCTACGACGGACGGCCGTTTGTGGACTGGGGCACGCTGTTTCGCCGCACGGCCCGCCGGATCCGTGAGCGCTTCGAGCCGCGGTTCCCCGACGTCGCGCCGCACCGGTGCCGGCACACCTTTGCCATGGCCACCCTGGAGAAGCTGGTGGAGGGCCACTACCGGCAGGCCGCCCAGCTCGCGGCGGCGACCGGAGATGCATCCGGGCTCGCGCTCTACCTGCTGAAAGCCGATCCGCTGCTGATCCTGCGGGACCTGCTCGGACACTCCAGCGTGGTCACCACGGAGGTCTACCTCAAGCGCCTGGATGTCCACCGGATCTACCGCGCGGCCTGGGAACGGACCCGCGCTGTCGTCGATGCGGCCGCGCTCGCCGAGGCCGACACCGAGTTCGCCGAGGAGCTTTGATGCCGGCCGAAGTCCTGCGCGATCCGCTCGCGCTGAAGCTGTCCCTGCCCGGCGGGACGTCAACGGTCATCGTCATCGGTGACCTGCCCAACCTGGCGCTGGCGGCCGATCTGGCCGAGGGCCTTGCCGCCTCGATCCATCCCCACGGACCGCTCGCCAAGCTGACCACGGTGAAGAGTTTCGCCTACACCCTGCGGCGGATGGTCCGCGAGCTGGCCGAGGACGGCTTCACCGGTTCTGCGGCCGAGCTGACCAGAACCGTGCTCGGGGCGTTCTGGCTGCGCTCGCACTACCTGATCGAATACCGCACCCGCACGATCCTGCGCGCCTTCGACACCCGGCACCAGGTGCTGCCCGAACCGGTGCGGCAGATGGTGTTCGGCAAGAACTACACGCGCCCCACCGTCAACGGACCGCTTCCGCCCTACGCGCCGGCCGAATGGAACCGGCTGATCGACCTCTGCAAGCAGGAGGTACGCCGCCTGGGGGAGGCACAGCGGGCGATGGTCGAGCTCGACGCGGGCGGGCAGGATCCGGCAGTCGGCGGCTGGAGCGAGGTGAACGGGGCCTGGCTGATGCTGCGGATGGGCCCGGTGACGCGGACGGAGGTCGCCGCTCACCTGGGCTTGACGCCGAGGACGTTCACCGGGCGGCACCGGGGCATCGAGCGGGCCAGGGCGGCGCTGTTCCCGTCCCACAAGGACGCGATTCCCTACATGCTGCTGCTGGCGGCCTGGACCGGCGTCGTCCCGGACGGGCTGAGTGGCCTGGAGGTGTCCGGGATCCGCTGGACTGGGCGGCAGGCGACGCTGCTGTCCTACACCAAGGGCCGCACGGCGGACGAGAGCTTGGTGTTGTCGCCGCGGGCGTCGCGGCTGCTGGAGCAGTGGCTGCAGCACAGCGCCCTGCTGCGCAGGTATGCCCCGGCCGAGCTGGCCGAGCACGTGTGGCTGGTGACGCGGCAGGGCCGACTGGCCCGCGCGGCCTTTGAGGAGTACATGATGCGCGGGTGGGTCAAGGCCCATGACCTGCGCGGGGATGACGGCCATCTGTTGCGCATCGACCGCCGGCGGCTGCGGACGACGTTCATCGCGCAGCGGGGTCAGCGGCAGTGGTCCCTGCGGGCGACGGTCGATCCGAACCACTCGCCGCAAGTCGAAGGTGATCACTACCTGTCGGCCGCGACCCCGGCGCAGAAGGCGGTGGTCGAGGAGATCGCCCGGGACGCGCAGGGCGACCTGCTGCGGCGCGCGAGTGCCCCGATGGTCGTCGACGAGGCGGCCAGCGCCGCCGGGCTGCCGGAGGAAGCACGCCGCCTCGGGCTGGCCGAAGGCGCCTTGGCCGAGTTGCTGTCCGGTGAGCGGGACGTGTTCAGCGGGGCCTGCGCCGACCACTTCGCCGGCCTGCACGGACCGAAGGGGCAGCCGTGTCCGGCCCGGCCCTGGGTCTGCCTGCTCTGCCCGCTGGCGCTGTTCGCCCCGCGTCACCTACCGAATCTGCTGCAGCTGAAGGCGTTCTTCGCGCGGCAGTTCCGCCAGATGCCGCGCGAGCAGTTCGCCGCCGTCTTCGCCCCCTACGCCCGCCGCCTGTCGGCGGACATCCTGCCGCGGTTCGAGAAGGCCGCCCTCGCCGCCGCACAGCGCGACGTCGGTGACGAGGACGCCGAGCTGCCGCTGCGAGCCGAGGAGACCACGTCGTGAGCCTGCTTCCTGTTTCCGCCGAGCCTGCGCTCGGTTCGGTGTTCGCCGGCGTCGACATCGCCGCCACCGCCCGCCTGAACTGGCTGCGCGACTGCCCGCGGCCGCGCTTTGAGGACGACGTGTGGTCGTTCGTCGGCTGGGCCGACGCACCGGTGCAGATGAAGGTGACGGAGAAGAACGTGCTGTTCGACCGGATCACCCACCGGCCCTGGCGCGTGGTCGCCAAGGAACTCGCCCTGGCCTGGATCGCCACCCAGGACGAGCGCGTCCTCGCCTTGCCCAGGGCCCGCCGGCTCCCGCGCCACCCCCGCACCATCTACGCCCGCGTCTACCACCTCACGTTCTGGCTGAACTGGCTGCACGCGCGCAGGATCCCCACGCTCGCCGCGGTCACCCAGGACCACTGCGAGGCGTTCCTGCGCGAGTACGGCGTCGTCCGGGACAAGGAGACCGGCGCCGTCCTGCGGAACAAGGCCGGCGGCTCGCTGCGGACGGTGGTCTCCGCCATGCAGGACATCACCGACTACGGCGAGCTGCTGTCGGCCGACCGGCACCGGCCCGGTTTCCGGCCCTGGGGCGCACGATCGCCCCGAGTCGTGACCGGGGCACCGTCCCGGCCGCAGGTGGTGATCAAGACCGAGCCCTTGGGCGACGAAGTCCTGCGGCCGCTGCTGACGGCGTGTTTGCACCTGGTCGACGTGCTCGGACCGCACATCGTGGACTTGCGGAGCCAGCTGCGGGCCGAGCGCGAGTCCTGGCGCAACGTCGAGTGGTCGAGACATCTGCGGGACGGCGACCGGCTTGCCGCGCTCGTCGAGGAACATCTGCGGACGGGGCAGCCGCTGCCGCGGATCGAGGACTTCCAGGTGACCAAGCGCCTCCGCCTGGGGTGGGACCCGAAGGATCCGTTGCTGACAGCCAACTTCCAGCACCTGCTGCGGCCGACGGGACACCGTGACATTCACAAGTCTCTCTTCGCCCAGGCCCGGCCGCTGCTGGAGGAGGCGGTCGCCGAGGTCGGCACCGAGTACCTGTGGTGTCGCGACCCTGCCGACGCCCCTCGCGCGGACACCGGCGAGTTGATCCCTTGGTCGTTGCCCTTGTCGAACAGGTCCTCTGACGCCTTGATCCGGATCGCGGGGCACGCCTGCACGGTCGCCACCGCCGCGTTGACGGGGATGCGGTCCAGCGAACTGATGGAGCTGACGGTCGGCTGCCGCCGCACGGACGACGCCGACGACAGCGGCCTGGCCCGGCACCGCCTGGTCAGCAAGGTCGTCAAAGGGCGCCTATGGGGCGGCGAGGTCGACGAGTGGGTCGTCATCGAGGAAGTCGTACGTGTTATCGCTCTGGCCGAGCAGATCACGGACGCTGGGCCTGGACAGCCGTTGTTCGGCGCGTTCAACGGCTTCGAGTCCAACGGGGCTATGACCTGGCTGCGGCAGTGGGTCGCCTCGCCCGCCGGGCGACGCATGGGCCTGGAGCCGATCCCCGGCGAACCGGTGCACCCCCGCCGCCTGCGGCGGACGCTGTCTGTCGAGATGGCCGCCCGCCCGGGGGGACTGCTGGCCACCAAGGTTCACTTCAAGCACTTGCAGGTGGCCACCAGCGAGGGATACGCCGACCCTCGGGAATTGCATCAGACGGGCGAGGAATCGCAGGTCGCCTGTTCACGGTGAGAGCCTGACGGACTCCGACGCTGCTACGACCTGACGTCCTGACTAGGTATGTTGCCAACATCGTCCCGTCTGATGCATGATCTGCCCTCCAGAAGGGATGGTCTGGAGTGGTGCATCAGCAGAAGGTGGCCCTCGCTGGGTCGGCTCGCATGGAGCTTGTCTCCGGTGTGGTCCAGCTGCGTCCGGAGGACGCGATGTTCGACGCGATGCTGCGGGGCTGGCGGGCTCAGCAGAAGTCACGGGGGCTGAAGGACGAGACGGTCGACCCGAGGGAACGGCTGATCCGCCGGTTCCTCGATTTCGCGAACGAGTACCCGTGGCAGTGGACGCCGGCCCACATGGACGAGTGGTCGGCCTCGCTGACGAGCGAGAAGCACCTGGCGCCGTCCACGATCCGTGGCTACCAGGGCACGGTTCGGCTGTTCACCGAGCTCCTCATCGACGCCCGCTACGGCTGGGGCCCGGCATGCGAAGAAGCCTTCGGCGCCTACCCGGTGGCCATTGCTCACGAGTGGAACACCCTCCCTCACCTGCAGGATTACGAGGGAGATCCGGAAGCGAGGCCGTTCACCCGCGAAGAACTGCAGCGGTTCCTCGACTACGCCGACGACCAGGTCGCACGCGCCGTGAAGTCCAAACGCAAGGGAGCCCTCGCCGCCTACCGTGACGCCACCCTCTTCAAGGTCATCTACGGCTGGGGGCTTCGCCGGACCGAGACGTCCAAGCTGGACGTGGTCGACTTCGGACGGAACCCGAAGGCTCGCCAGTTCGGCCGGTACGGCACGCTCAACGTCCGTTACGGCAAAGCGAAGAGGGGCCAGCCGCCACGACGTCGGAACGTGCTGTCGGTGATGGATTGGGCCGTCGAGGCGGTCGCGGACTACGTCGAGAACGTCCGGCCGCGCTTCGGCTTCCCCGACCACCCGGCTCTCTGGATCACCGAACGCGGCGGACGCCTCCAGCCCGGCTCCATCAACGACCGGTTCGAGGCATACCGTGACGCCCTAAAGCTCCCAAAAGATCTAGTTCCGCACTCAATCCGTCACTCATATGTCACACATTTGACCGAAGACGGAGTGGATAGGCGATTTATCCAGCAGCAAGTAGGTCACGAGTGCGACAGCTCCACGGCCATCTACACGCACGTCAGCGACGACTTCATGAACACTGCCTTGAGCAAGGCCCTGGCCCCGGCGTTCGCCGGCGTCTGACGAGGAAGGACCCGATGATGGCCGCCAAGCTCGACTACCACTGGCACCTGCGCAAGGTCATGGCGGACCGCGGGATGTTCTCCACCACCGACCTCATCCCGCCGCTCGCCGAACGGGGAATCAGCCTGTCGTCGAGCCAGGTCTACCGGCTCGTCGTCGAGCGGCCCGAACGCCTCAGCCTGAAGATCCTCATGGCCCTGCTCGACATCCTCGACTGCACCATGGACGACCTCATCGAGCCCATCGCCGTGGCCGGCTCCGCGAAGAAGCCGAAGAAGGCCGCCGCAGGCGGGGCTCCGGTCTCCGAAGGAGTCGGCGACCTGAGGCCCCGGCGGGCCCGCATCAGCGGAGTCGACCGGTGACAGGTCTCGCCGAGGAGGTCATCGCGGATCCGGTCGGCCTGGTCGTGCGGCTGATCGGGAACGTCGAGAGGCACCTGCCCGCCGAGCGCGTCCGCGACATCGTCCTCACGGTCGTACGCGCACGAGCCGGCCGCCGCAGCCTCGCCCAGGCACTGCACGACGACCCGTCACTGTTGCGGACCGGGCGGCCACCGGCGCCCTACTGCGTCGCGAAACTGCTGATGGCCCTGAACGAGGCCGGCGCCCAGGACGTCGCGCTGCCCCGCTGTGGCGAGTGCGGCCGCGCATGCGGCTACGTCGGCAGCAGCAAAGGTGGGCGCTGGGGCTGTTCGCGCTGCTTCGACAAGCCCGCCGTCTGCGCGGGATGCGATGAAGAGCGACGCGTGGTCAGCCGGGACCGTCACGGCGAGCCCCGCTGCGCGAACTGCCCGGACATCGACGGCAATCCGCTCCAGGAACTCACCGAACTCGTCACGGGCCTCGATCCCGCCCTCAACGACGACATGGTCCTGGCCGCGCTCAGGCGGGCCACCGTCCGGCCCGCCGGCCAGCGCCGCCTGGCCTGGGCCGTCGTCACCCGTCCCGAGCTGCTGACCGGCGCCGGTTACGAAGCGCCTACCCCGGCCGCCCTGCGGTTCGTAGACGAACTCGTCAAGGCTGGGGCGACCAAGGTCGTCCGACCGGCCTGCCCGCGCTGCCACGGAGTGAAGGCGCTGTCCAAGCTGCTGGACGGCCAGAGGATCTGCCGGGCCTGCTTCGCCCACCACGCGGCCGTCCCCTGTTTCGGCTGCGGCGCCGTGCGTGAACCCGCCACACGCGACACCGAGAGCCGACCGCTGTGTCCGAATTGCATGATCAGGCAGCCCGAGAACCTGGAGGAGTGCGTCGGTTGCGGCCGACGCAAGCCGGTCGCGAACCGGCTGCCTGACGGCCCGCGCTGCCAGAACTGCCGGCCGAGGATCACCGCGGAGTGCGGCATCTGCGGGCGGGCGGCGCTCTGCGACATGTCCCGGGCCACCGGACAGCCCTGGTGCGACCGCTGCCAGCAGCGATGGGTGGCCTGCAGCGGCTGCGGCACCGTCGCCCAGGCCCGCAGCGGAACCTGGGAGGAGCCGTTGTGCGCGAAGTGCACCAACCCCGACCCGGACTTCTGGGGCCGCTGCCCGGTCTGCACCACCACCTGGCAGCTCAGCACCCGCCCCTGCCAGCGATGCGTCCTGGACCAGCAGGTACGCGACCTCCTCGGCGGCCCGGACGGGGCCATCCGCTCCGAACTCGCCCCGTTCCACGACGCGTTGACCAGCGCCGAGCGCCCCGACGTCGCCTTCGCCTGGGTCTCTCGCTCCAAGGCCCGTGGCTTCCTGGAACACATAGGCCGCGACGAGCGGCCCGTTACCCACGAGGTCCTCGACGAACTGCCCCCGGGCAAGGTGCTGGCCCACCTGCGCAGTGTCCTGGTCGCGACCGGCGCCCTGCCGCCCCGCGACGAACGGCTGGTCGCCCTGGAGAAATGGATCACCGCTGCGGTCCAGGCCCGCACCGACCACGCAGAGCGCCGGATCCTGCACGGCTACGCGGTCTGGCACCACATGCGCCGGCTCCGGCGCCGCCTCGGCGGTGACCACACCACCCGGCTCCAGGATCTGAACGTGCGCTGCCACGTCACCGCGGCGAACAACTTCCTCGACTGGCTCGGCGGCCAAGGGCTCACCCTGCGGACCTGCACCCAGACAGACCTGGAACGCTGGATGGCCGACCCCACGGTCAGCTACCCCGACGAGACCGGCCACTTCGTCCGCTGGTCGGTACAACACCGGCATGCCCGCGACCTGACCTACGGCACCGTCCGATGGACCGGACCGCTCAGCACCATCGACAGCGAGAAACGCTGGGCCGACGCCCGACGCCTCCTCAACGACGACACACTGCCGACCCCGGACCGCGTCGCGGGACTGCTGCTCATCCTCTACGCACAGAAGATCGCCACCATCAGCCAACTCACCGTCGATGACGTCCATTTCGACGGCGACACCGTCTCCATCACGTTCGGCACCTCGCCGGTCGCCCTCCCCGCGCCGCTGGCCACCCTCGTCCGCGACCTCGTCACAACTCGCCGCGGCAAGGCCAAGATCGGCACCCCGGAGGACGCTCCTTGGCTCTTCCCCGGAGGTCAGCCGCGACGCCCCCTCGGCGACGATCGGATCGGCCAGCGCCTCCACAAGATCGGGATCCGGCCCAAGCAGGACCGCTCCACCGCGCTGTTCAGCCTCGCCACCGAAGTCCCCGCCGCGATCCTCGCCCGGATGCTCGGGGTCCACATCAAGGTCGCCGTCCAGTGGCAACAGGCATCCGCTGGGGACTGGGCCGCCTACGCCGCCGACGTCAGTCGACGGACGAGGTCGACATGACGCTCATGGAGGGCCAGTCCAGAACAGTCAGCTCGGGCCATTGCTCACGCCACCGCGCTGCCTTGGTCTCATAAACCGCTCGTGGAGCGAGCACCGGGTTCGGCCGGACAACGAGGTTGAACATGTCCGACAGGCCATGCGGCGCATATACGCGCCACTGGCCGTCCGCCTCCACTCGGACTCCAAGGCAGCACGTCGTCGCGGCGAAGCTGTCGATCGCCGCCTCAGCGGATTCATACGGAGGGCACGAGACGCCGAACTTGTCCTGATACCAGAGGTGAACTCGCGCTTCGTTGCGGATCTCTACCTCCGCGGGCAGGCCAGCGAAGACTTCCCGTCCGGCCTTGATCACCGTGTCTTCGGCCTCCCAGGACAGATCGTCGCTGTCGAAGTAGAAGAGGTCGTAGTCCTTGATGCCGTTGGTCGGTGGCCTGCCCGTGACAACGTTCCACACCGTTTGGAACAGGCAACCGGCCGTCACATACCACTCGGGCAGCTCCAGCGTCACGGCCCGCGCCAGCACCCCCGTCAACACGTCGTTACGAGACAGGACCGCACGAAGGGACTCAAGTTGCTGGTCGAGAGGGAGTCGGCTGATCATCAGCCCTGCCTACCACAACTCGCCCAGGACCACGGCCAATCCACTGCGCGAAGCCCCTCCTGGCTGTTTCGACGATTCGGGAGGCCGATCCCAACGAATTCAAAAATCAGCACAGCGCGGATGCGGAAGGCTTGCTGAATACGGCTACGTCCCGACCGAAACCAAGAACAAGGTCTCCTTCGGAATTCACGGCGACAGCGCGAGGGCAATCCGAGGCCAGCAGCACAGTTGACTTTCCGGAGACCAGGTTACGCACCCGCACTGTCCAATCGTCGCTTGCAGTGAAGGCGATGGCCGTACCGTCGATGACGGTACATGCCACCGCAGTCACCCTTTTGGTGTGATCGGTGAAGGGTTGGCCTACTAGGTGCCCGGTGTTTAGGTTCCATACCCGTACCGTGTTGTCCAAGAAGCCGTCGCTGCCGGTGACGGCGACGGGTGTACCGTCGATGACCGTGCAGGCCACCGCAGTGACTCTGCCCTTATGGCCGGTCATCGGATTGCCGAGGGGGGTCATTGTCGCCAGATCCCACACACGCACGGAACCATCGCCGCTGCCGGTGACGGCGACGGGTGTACCGTCGATGACCGTGCAGGCCACCGCAGTGACTCTGCCCTTATGGCCGGTCATCGGATTGCCGAGGGGGGTCATTGTCGCCAGATCCCACACACGCACGGAACCATCGCCGCTGCCGGTGACGGCGACGGGTGTACCGTCGATGACCGTGCAGGCCACCGTCATTACGAGCCCGCTGTGACCGATGAGGGGTCCCCCGAGGGGGGCCATTGTCGCCAGATCCCACACGCGCACTGTGCCATTGCCGAAGCCGCTGCTGGTGACCGCGATGGGGCTGCCGTCCAGCATCGCGCATGACACCGTGGTCACTCTTCCGGTGTGGCCGGTGAGGCGTCGGCCGATCGGGGCGCCGGTGGTCAGGTTCCACATCCGCACCGTTCCGTTGTCGCTGCCGGTGACGGCGATGGGAAGATCGTCGAGCTTAGTGCATGCCACCGCCAGCACTTTGCCGCTGTGACCGGTCGTGGGCCATCCCGTCGGTTTGTCAGGGGATAGGTTCCACACTCGCACCGAACTGTCATCGCTATTGTGACCGCTGCCGGTGACTGCGACGGGGTTTCCCTCCAGCACCGCACACGACACCGCACCGACCGTGCCGGTGTGTCCGGTTAGGGGTTGGCCGAGAGCGAGGCCTGACCGCAGGTCCCACACCCGCACAGTCCCGTCGTCACTGCCGGTGACTGCGACGGGGTTTCCCTCCAGCACCGCACACGACACTGCGGAAACTCTGTCCTTGTGTCCGGTGAGAGCTTGGCCGATGGCACGGCGCGAACGCAGATCCCATACGCGCACGGAACGGTCGATGCTGCCACTGGTGGTGACGGCGACGGGGTTGCCGTCGAGCAGGGTGCATGCCACCGCCAGCACCCGGCCGGTGTGTCCGGTGAGGGGTTGGCCGAGAGCACGGCCTGACCGCAGGTCCCACACCCGCACAGTCCCATCTCCACTGCCGGTGACTGCGACGGGGTTTCCCTCCAGCACCGCACACGACACCGCCAGTACTCCGCGTGCGTGGCCGGTCATGGCCTCGCCAATGGGTGTGTTGGTGGCCAGGTCCCATACTCGCACCGTGCGGTCGTCGCTGGTGGTGACGGCGACGGGGTTGCCGTCGAGCAGGGTGCATGCCACCGCTAGCACCCGGCCGGTGTGTCCGGTGAGGGGTTGGCCGAGAGCACGGCCTGACCGCAGGTCCCACACCCGCACAGTCCCATCTCCACTGCCGGTGACTGCGACGGGGTTTCCCTCCAGCACCGCACACGACACTGCACGTACCGTGCCGGTGTGTCCGGTGAGGGGTTGGCCGAGAGCACGGCCTGACCGCAGGTCCCACACCCGCACAGTCCCGTCGTCACTACCGGTGACCGCGACGGGGCTTTCCCCTATCTCCACACACGAGACCGCAGCCACTGCCCGGGAGTGGCCGGTCAAGGTGTCGCGTAGTCCTGGAGAGAAACTACTGCCGGTGGCCCACCTCGGGCTCCAGTTGCCTTGCGGAATTTGGCGGATGAG
Organism: Streptomyces marianii; assembly: GCF_005795905.1. Taxonomy (NCBI): domain Bacteria; kingdom Bacillati; phylum Actinomycetota; class Actinomycetes; order Kitasatosporales; family Streptomycetaceae; genus Streptomyces; species Streptomyces marianii. The sequence continues at coordinate 5,962,424 of NZ_VAWE01000001.1, read as the reverse complement.
TTGCCGCTGCATTATGGAGGCGCCAGCCCGCGCGGCGTCGAGGGCGAGAAGTTGGCGGCGCAGGTCCGGTGTGGTTTCGGCGTGCAGGCCGAAAGATGTGCGGTACACGGCAGCGGTCAGCCGGGCGGTGTCGGTGCGTGTGTGATGCAGGTGGGGGGCGAGGCTGCGGGGGGCGGCATGGACGAGGTATTCGCTGTGGGTGAGGAGGTTGTCCAACTGCCCGGCTTTGGTGGCGTGGGTGGCGAGGTGGGTGAGGGTGTAGGGGTGGGCACGGGACCAGTCGCGGGTGGCGTCGCCGCGGTAGGGCACACGGGTGGTGAGGATTTCGGTGAAGGCCGCGTGAACGCTGGTCTCGTCGATGTGGTTGCGGAGGTGTTCGGCCAGGGCCTGGTGGTAGAGGCGGTAGGCGGAGCGGCCGCCTTCAGTGGCTTCCACAACGTAGGACCCAGCTTCGCGGCGCAACCACAGAAGATCATCGTCGGTGTAGGTGTGGCCTGAGATGGCGGAGGCCAGGGGGGCCCAGATGTCTTCCCAGGGCAGGCCTTGGCCTTCGGTGAAGGCCAAGGGCCGTAGGAGGTGAGCGGCCTTGTCTGCGTGGGTGCCCAAGCGATAGGTGAGGTCGTCGTGCATAGCCTGGCCTGCGTGGCGGGGCAGGCTCTCTCGCCAGTCACGGTCCCGCGGGTTAGGGATAGAGGGGTCGGCGGCAAGGGTGCCGGCGGTGATCCGGGCGACGAGGAACGAGGTCCCGGCCGCTTTGGTGACTTCCTGTGCCACCGTGTCTGCTTCTTGGGGGATGTGCCGGTAGGGAGAGGCAGGGTGGGCCTCGCGCAGGTTGCGGATAGTGAATCTGGTCAGGGCCTGCGGGTCGGCGAAGCGGTCGTCGTCGAGGTTGATGACCTGCCGACGGTGGGCAGGGTCGGGGTGATGAGGGTCGATGCCGAGGCGGTCAAGGAGGTAGGGACGGGTGCCCAGCAGCAGACGAATTCGGCCGCGGGAGTGTTCGATCAGCGGCCGCAGGATGCGGGAGCACAGGGTGTTCGGGGTGACGGCCTCGTCGAGTGCGTCGATCAGCACGGTCAGCGGTCGGCCGCGGTCGGCGGTGTCCAGGTGGTCGAGGAGTTCGCCGATGGTGTCGGCATGGACGTTCGCGGCGGCGGCCATGCCGTGCAGGACGTCGATGTCGGACAGGTTCTGGGCGTAGACGGCGACGTCGACAGCGTCCGGCTCGGGTACCAGACGGGGGGGCAGGCCGAGGGCGTCGAGAGGGACGGTGCGCCAGCGTTCGGGATGCGTCAGAGCGGCGATCAGGCCGAGCACGGCGGTTTTGCCCGAGCCAGGGCCGGCAGTGACCACTCGGCAGGCTGCCCCACGGTCTGAGGCGGGATCGCGCAGCCAGTCGTTGAGCTCGGCAAGTGCGGCGTGGCGACCGCAGAACCACCAGCCCTGCCTGGCATCCGCGTGATAGGCCATGGCGCTCACCAGCAGCCGGGTGTTCAGTTCTGTCTCGCGGCGCCGGGCATGCTCGTCGAACGTATCGGCCTGCTGGATGGCCCGGTCGATGTCGGTCAGCCGGGTGCTGTGGCGGGGGTTGGTGAAAAAGGCCGGTGGCTCCCCGGTCAGCCCGATCTGGGAGAGACTAACGTGCTGCCAGGTGGGCCGGTCGGGGTGGTCGTTGATCTGCTGCACCACCGTCGATACCGCCAGCGTGGCAGGGCCGTGCCCGGCGGTGGCCCAGCCATCGACGGCGTCGGTGAGCAGGCGAGGGAACAGGCCGGTTTTAGCCTGCTGGTGGGGCTGGGCAGAGGAGACTACGACAAGACCGGAGCCAGCTGCGGTCCGGCCCCACTGACGGCTGATGCGTTCCAGCGCGGCGGCCGCCAGTTCGTTGCCTCCCTGCCCGGAGTAGCAGGTATCCAGCACCAGCAGCAGGCGCCGTACCTTGGTGTCGCGCAGCATCGCTCGGGCCAGGTCCACCGTCGGCAGCGCGGTGTAAGAGACATCGTCCGGGTCGGTGTCGGCGGTGAGCAGCACATGGTCACCGCCATCGTCCAGAATTTCGCCGTGGCCGGAGAGATAGACAGCTAGTAGGTCGTCCTCGCGCCGATCATCTGTCCTGCAAAACGCCCGCAATTGGTCGGTCAGCTGGATCCGTGTGGGATCCAGCCCGAGCCCGGTGACATGCCGATAGCCCAGCCGGCCGGTGAACACCTCAATGACCTTGTCTCGTGCCGCCACCAACCCCGGCCGGTCCCAGTCGGGACACTTGGGGTACTTCGCCATGGCGGCGGCGATCAGAAACCGGCGCGGCCCACTCTCACCAGCACCGCTGCCGCCGGACCGCGCAGTCATGCCAGCCCTTGAGCGATCGCCCGTCCGCACAACGTGTCGGTCAGGTAGGCGGACGCATCATGGGCATGTGCACCGTTGTCCACCCGTACCGACCGCACACCGTCGCCGAAGCGCGGCCGCAGATCCTTCACAAGCGCCACAACGTCCCCCTCATCGGCGATGTTGGTCCACTCCAGATGCTCATCACCCGGCCACACCCCCCGCAGGCTGCCGTCCAATCGCACCGGATTCGGCAGCAGCCGATCAAAGATCAGGTGAGGGACTCCCAGCGGCGAGCCGAGGGTAACCAGCGCCCGCACCCCGTGCCCGGGCCGGGAACACAGCGCCTCATACGCCACCACCGAACCCAGCGAGTGCGCCACCACCACCCGAGTGTCCTCACTCAGCGCATCGAGCACCCGCCCTCGGACAACGTCGCGTACTTGCGGGTCGGTGAGATAGCGGCGAACCTGCTTCAGATCGCTCACCATCGCCCGCAACGCGATCCCGGCGAAGAACCGCGACCCTGACAGAGCCCGCAGCGCGGCCTGTACCGACCGCGGCGTAGCCGCCAGTGTGTCCTCCACCTCCGGCGGCACCACCACCGGATCACTCTCCGCCGCAGCCCGCCACCACCAGGCCAACAATTCTCGCTCGAACCCCTCCTCCACATCAGCCGCCGTCCAGACGGGATCCCCAACGGCAAGCAGCCCTCCCGGCGGCCGGAACACATCGCCGAAGAACGCCATCGCCACGTCCGACCGGGACACCACCCCACCTGCCCCGGCACGGCGCACCCCATCTGCAACGGCCGGCCACCACTTCGCCATCAGCGTGGTTTCGCCCCGCAGTTGCTGGCCGATCCCATGCACCGCCACCACACGCGCCACGCCATGCCCCCTGAGTTCATCACACCCGTAGAGAGGACTCTAGGAGCTGCCGGAAGCTACATCAGGGGAAACAGGCAAACTACCCAAACCGTGTCTATGGTCGCCTCATGTAGGCAGGTATTCGGAGACTTCCAATACCCGACTGCACCATCAGGCCGGCCGGGCGGCGCCCAGGCCGTCTTCCACCACGAGTGGAAGAAGGAGGAGGCGAAGGAGAAGCTCAAGCGGACCGTCGAGGCATACCAGCAGTTCGAACAGGGCCAGATGCCCGCCGGTCCGGGAGCCGACGCGCTGCTGGCTTCCTTCCGCGCCGTAGAGAAGGAACTGGCCGACCACGAGCCGGGCCCGGCGAAGGTGGTCACCGACCGGCAGATCGAGCTGCTGCTGAAGAAGAAGGCGTCGGTCCTGCACCTCTCCGCGGCGAACTACTGCTGGTTCGAGGACCCGGCGAAGGCGCTGTGTCTCAAGCTCGCCGGCACAAGGTCCGCCGCAGCTCCGCTGACCGGGCTGTGTGACAGCTCCCGCTGCCCGCAGGCCACCCACCACCTCGTTCACCGTTCCGTCTGGCAGACCACAGCTGACAACGGCGTCGTCCTGCTGGCCAGTCCTCGCATCCCGCCCGCGGAGAAGGCCCGGCTGCGGGCCGAGCACGAGCGGTCCGTGCGGGTTCTCGAAGAGATCGACGCGGCAGCCGGAAAGGCCGAATGACATGGCACTCAGCCAGGACCAGCGCGACCAGGTCGAGCGGCGGATCCGCGCGGCCATCGACCGCCTCCTGGCAGGGCAGATCCCTGCAGGCGGGGCATGCGACGTCAAGACGCTCGCCCGCGAGGCGGGCATCTCCCGCGCATCCCTCTACCGGACCTGGGGCCATCTGAAGGACGAGTTCGAGCAACGTCGAACCACCGCCCAGAACGCCGGGCACCAGCCCGATCCCCGCGAGGCACGCATCGCACGGCTGCGGGACCTCAACCAGCGCCTCACCAGCAGACTCGCCCGCACACATACCGAGCTCACCCTCCTCAAGGAGCGTCACCGGCTACTGCTCTCCGTCTTGGCAGCCAAGGATGACGAGCTCCAGCGCCTCCGAGGCGAGTTGAGTACGTTCAGCCGTACGTTCCCCGCTCCGGTCCCAGACCAAGGGCATGGGGACGACGCCAAAGGCGTCGTCCCCATGCCCCGCCGTTGATGTGACACCAAGGCGTGGTTCCGCAGCTATCGGGCCGGGGGAACGGCCGCTCGCCCGATCGTCCCCCTGCCATCGCGTCTCACGCCCCGGCGACTCCGTCGATACGCTCTCGGATCAGATCGGCATGGCCATTGTGACGTGCGTATTCCTCGATCATGTGAATCATGATCCAGCGCAGGGAAACTCCCTGATCACCTACGTGGCCAGCCTCCTGCTCAGACAGACGACCGGAGTCGTCCAGGGACGCGGCAGCAATCAACTCGCGACCCCGAGCGATCTCCGCCTGCCAGGCAGCCATCGCCTCTTCCAGCCCTCGGTCCGGATGAAGGGCAAAGCCGTCGCCGTTGCTCTCCCCGAATACCGGCGGCAGGTCCTGGCCCGCGAACACACGCTGGAACCAGTTGCGTTCCACCTCGGCCAGATGCTGGACGAGACCCAGCAGGGTCATCGACGACGGTGCCGCTGAGGACAGCCGTAATTGATCATCTTTGAGGCCCGAGCACTTGAGGGCAAGAGTCGCACGGTGAAAGTCGAGCCACGCTTCCAGCATGGCCCGTTCGTCAGCATGCGCAGGCGGGATCGGGCGTCCATCCGGTGTCGTAGTCATGGCCGCACCTTGCCAGAAACGGCCATGACCCTACGACCCTCTTCGCTGGCGATGAACACGCAGTCGGGCGTTGGTGAAGGCGGCTGCGAAAGTCACGCGCCCGCCATCCCCAGGGATGAACTCTGGACCGAGTCGTTGACGCCGCACAACCGAGACAGCATTGACCACCACCCAGCACGAGTCGGCATCCAGGTCCGGCCCTTGAGCGAGACACCGAAGAAGGTGGACACGGTGTTTGCTGCGTTAACCCAGTGGTCGCCCACCACATGTCGGTGATCACCGTGCAGGCCGACTCGGCGCCGTACCGGATCGACGGACTTCCCGGTGCCGCCCAGGAGGAGTTCGCCACCATCGCGGCCGGGGCACGGGAGTCCCTGACCGAGATGAGGCGACTGCTCGCGGTGCTGCGCAGCGAGGGCTCCGAGGGTGAGCGGGCCCCGCAGCCGGGCCTCGGCCGGCTGCAGCAGCTGGTGGAGGCTACGGTTCGGGCCGGGGTGCCGGCCGAACTGTCGCTCCCGGCGGACCTGGGCGACGTACCGCAGACCCTGGACCTGTCCGCGTACCGCATCGTGCAGGAGGCGCTGGCGAACGTGGTACGGCACGCGCCCGGTGCGGCGACGCGGGTGTCGGTCGGCGCGGACGGCGCCCATCTCACGGTGCTCGTCGTCAACGGCCCCGGCGCGGAACCCCTTTCACCGCTGGAGACCTCCGGGACCGGACACGGGCTGGTCGGGATGCGCGAACGCGTACGGTTGACCGGCGGCACCCTGGACACCGGACCGCTGCCGGACGGCGGCTTCCGGGTCGCCGCCCGCATGCCCCTGGCGCCCGCGAGCCCGCCCGGGACGACCGGCACCGGCGGCACGACCGAGAAGGAACCCCGTTGACCAACCGCGTGACCAAGGAACCCAGTTGACCATCCGCGTGATCATCGTCGACGACCAGGCCATGGTGCGCGCGGGATTCGCCGCGCTGCTGGCCGCGCAGTCGGACATCGACGTCGTCGGCGAGGCCCCGGACGGCCGCCGGGGCGTCGAGGTCGCCCGTGCCGTGCTCCCCGACGTGGTCCTGATGGACGTACGGATGCCGGAGCTGGACGGGCTCGCGGCGGCCCGCGAGATCCTGGCCCCGCCGCCGGGCGTGGTGCGGGTGCCGAAGGTGCTGATGCTGACCACCTTCGACGTGGACGACTACGTCTACGAGGCGCTGCGCGCGGGCGCGTCCGGCTTCCTGCTGAAGGACGCGCCGCCGGCCGATCTGATCTCCGCGGTCCGGGTGGTGGCGGCGGGGGAGGCGCTGCTGGCGCCGTCCGTGACCCGGCGGCTCATCGCCGACTTCGCGGCCCAGCGCCCCGCTCCCCGCAAGGACGGCGCCTCGCTGCGGCTGGGCGGGCTCACCCCGCGCGAGACGGAGGTCCTGGAGCTGATCGCCCGCGGGCTGTCCAACCAGGAGATCGCCGGCCGGCTCGTCCTCGCCGAGCAGACGGTCAAGACCCACGTCGGCCGGGTGCTGTCGAAGCTCGGGCTGCGCGACCGCGCCCAAGCGGTGGTCTTCGCCTACGAGTCGGGTCTGGTGACGCCGGGCGACCGGTAGCCGCGCAGGGCCGCGGGCCGGCGTCGCCCCTCGCTGCGGTCCGGCCGGAGCCGTCACCGGCGCGCGGCCGCCCCGTCCCCCTACCCCGGTATCACCCCGAAGTACCCCGGTATGACACCGGAGTTGGCTCCCCGGTGTGACGCTCCCCCGCCCTCCCCGTCCCTACCTTGCTCGCCGTCGGCAGGACGGACGAGGAAGAGGGGAACATGCGACGGTTCAGGAGGACTCTGGTCGCAGCGGCGGTCGCGGCTGCCGTCGTCGCCGGAACGGCGGGATGGGCGTCGGGCACCACTCAGACGGCGGTCACGGGGCCGCCGCCGGGTACGGAGGATTGGCGGGCGGACCGCTCACTGGGCCGTGCCCTGCCCGACCCCGGCAGCGCGACGCCGGGTGAAGTCGCGCGGTTCTTCGCGGGACTGACGGAAGCTCAGCGGCAAGGACTGGTCGCACGGCACCCGTCGGTGGTCGGCAATCTGGACGGTGCGCCGGTCCCCCTGCGGTTCCGGGCCAACGCCCGTGCGCTGGGGGCCGGTACGGACGGCCGGCAGATCCTCGCGTACGACCCGCGCGGCCGCGGCCAGCTCGCCGAGGTCTTCGGGGACCTCGCCGGCACCCGCCGTGTCGCCGTCGTCGTCCCGGGCTCGGACATCGACGCCGGGACCTTCGACCGTACGCGCGAGATGGCCCGGTCGCTGTACGAGGCGGCGAACGACCGCGCCGGGGGCGCCGCCGTGAACGTCCCCCCGCGCGGCGGCACGGGGAGCGGCGGCACGGGGAGCGGCGGCACGGACGACCGCGCCGGGAACGACCGCGCGGGGAGCGTCGCCGTGATCGCCTGGGCCGGTTACACCACTCCCGTCGGGGTGGGCCTCGACGCCGCCACCGGAGACCTGGCCGAGGCCGGGGCCGAGCGGCTGGCGGGGTTCACCCGCGGCATCGCCGCGGCCGGCGCGGTCCGCCCCGCCCTGTTCTGCCACAGCTACGGATCCGTCGTCTGCGGCCTCGCCGCGGAACGGGCCGGCGCCACGGACGTCGTCGTGCTCGGCTCGCCCGGGATGCGCGCGGACAGCGTCGCCGACCTGCACACCGGCGCGCGTGTCTGGGCCGCCAAGGCCCCGTCCGACTGGATCTCCAAGGTGCCGAACGTCGAGTTCGCCGGCCTCGGCCACGGAACCGACCCCACCGCACCGGAGTTCGGCGCCCGACGGGTGCCGGCCGACGACACCCCCGGCCACGCCGGCTACTTCGCGCCCGGCACCTCGTCGCTGCGCGCGTTCGCCTCGATCGCCCGGGGAGAAGCCCGATGAAGGCGCTCGCCCCTCTCGTCGCGAGGATCGAGGCGTCGACTCCCCACCACCGCGACCGCGCGATCGACGGACTGCGCGCCCTCGCCCTGCTGGCGGTGCCGACCGGGCACTGGATGCTCGGGGGCTTCACCCTCGACGCGGACGGCGCGCTCCACAACGCGAGCCCGCTGTCGGCCTTCGGCGCGTTCGCGCCCGTCAGCTGGGTGCTGCAGATGCTGGGGATCTTCTTCCTGGTGGGCGGCTACGCGTCGGCCCTCTCCTACCGCCGCCGTCCGGGCGGTACCGCCGCGTGGCTGAAGGGCCGAGTGGCTCGGCTCGGACGCCCCGTGCTGGGCGTGGCCGCCGTGTGGGCGGCGCTGATCGCGGTGCTGACAGCGGCGGGCGTGCCGGAGGACACCCTGCGGACCGGGGCGACGCTCGTCGTGCAGCCGCTGTGGTTCGTGGGCGTGTACGTCGTCGTCACCGCCCTCACGCCGCTCTGCGCACGGGCCGCCCGGCGCCTCGGCGGCTGGGCCGCCGCACCTCTGCTGCTGTCCGTCGCCACCGTCGACCTGCTGCGGTACGGGCCGTACGCCGACGCCATGCCGTCCTGGCTGAGCGTGCTGAACGTCCTCCCCGGCTGGCTCTTCGCCTACCAACTCGGCGTCTCCTGGGGGGAGGGGCGCATCGGCCGGCGCGGTGCGGCGCTGCTGGCGGCGGGAGGGGCGGTCCTGTTCGCCGTGCTGCTCGCCGTCTTCCACTACCCGGCGTCGATGGTCGGCGTCCCCGGTGAGGCCCGCACCAACTCCCATCCGCCGTCCCTGCTCGTCCTCGCCCTCGCCTCGGCGCAGAGCGGTGCGGCGATCCTCCTCCGCGAACGCCTCGGCCGGCTGCTGGCGCGGCCCGCGCTGTGGGCGCCGATCGTGGTCGTCAACCTCTCGGCGATGACGATCCTCTGCTGGCACCAGAGCGCGATGCTGGCCGCCGCGGTACCGATGTCGTACGCGGGGGCGGTCCCCGGGCTGACGACGGCGCCCGACACGCTGGGCTGGGTGGCCGCGCGCACGGCCTTGCTGCCGGTTTTCGCCGTGCTGCTGGGCGTGATCGGCCGGTACGCACGGGTCTTCGAGCCTCCGTGGCGCGATGTGGGCGCGGCCAGCCGCGCAACGGTCGGGGTCCTCGCGCTTGGCTTCACGGCGTTCGCCCTGGGCCTGACGTAGGCGGTCGAGCCGGGGCCCGGCACAGTCGCCCGGGCCGGACCCGGCCCGGGCGGGCGCGCTACTCGCGGGAGTCCGACGTCCAGGACATGTGCGGGTACCTGTCCCCCACCACCCGCTGCGCGATCGGCTCCAGCAGCGCCAGTTCGTCCTGTGTGAGCGTTCTCCGCGTGGCCGCGGCGTTCTCCTCCGTGTCCTGGAGTTCGGCGATCCGGGCGCGGACGTCGCGCCGCGTCGACTCCAGCAGCTCCTGCCGCTGCTCGTAGGTGTGCTCTCCCTCGCGCGCCAGCTCGGCGTAGCGGACCATGTCCGCGACCGGCATCCAGGTCCGCCGGAGCTTGCCGACGAAGGTCAGCCAGTCGAGGTCGCGGTTCCTGAAGCGCCGCTGTCCGGTGTGCGAGCGGTCGATGTGCGGCATCAGGCCGATCCGCTCGTACCAGCGCAGCGTGTGCGCGCTCAGGCCGGTCCAGTCGGCGACCTCGCTGATGGTGTGGTGGTCCTGCCCGTCGGGACGAGGGTGGGCGGGGGGCTCCGATGCGCAGATGCCGGTCGTCGCGGATGTGGTCTCCAGCACCGTCATGACCTCCACGCCAGAAGGTTCGAGTGCACTCGAAGCAAGCGAAATCCCGGCGGTTCGGCGCCCGGCGGCGGCCGGTGCCGTGACCGGGCGGGTCCCCCGGGAGGGCCGAGGCGCCGCCGCCGGTGCACCGCGAGGCGGAGGACCGCCCTCGGCTGGTTCCGGGAGCGCGGAGTCCGCAGGGTCGACCTGAGGGCGAGCCCCTGTACGCCTCCCTCGGCTTCGCACGGACCCCGGATTCCGCCATGCGGCTCACCCTCTAGGCTCGTAGCCATGCAGAGCCTGGAACTGATCGAGAACTGGCCCGTCCCCACCGCGGCCGCCGCCGTCGTGCGCGCGGACGGCAGCGTCGCCGGTGCCCACGGCCCCACCGGACACCGCTTCCCGCTGGCCTCGGTCACCAAGCCGCTCGCGGCGTACGCCGCACTCGTCGCGTACGAGGAGGGCGCGGTGGAGCTGGACGAGCCGGCCGGACCCGACGGCTCCACCGTGCGGCACCTGCTCGCGCACACCAGCGGCCTCGCGTTCGACGAGCACCGCGTCACCGCACCTCCCGGGACCCGCCGGCTGTACTCCAACGCCGGTTTCGAGGTGCTCGGCGACCACATCGCGAAGGCCACGGACATCCCGTTCGCCGAGTATCTGCGCCAGGCGGTGCTGGAGCCGCTGGGCATGGCGTCGACGACGCTCGACGGCTCGCCCGCGAAGGACGGCGTCTCGACGGTCGACGACCTCGTGCGTTTCGCGGCCGAGGTGCAGGCCCCGCGGCTGCTCGACCCCAGGACCGTCCTGGAAGCGATGTCGGTGGTGCATCCCGGCCTGGCGGGCGTCCTGCCCGGCTACGGCCACCAGAAGCCGAACGACTGGGGGCTCGGCTTCGAGATCCGCGACGGCAAGTCCCCGCACTGGACCGGCGCGTCGTCCTCGCCCCGCACCTTCGGCCACTTCGGCCAGTCCGGCACGTTCCTGTGGATCGACCCGGACGCCGGCGCCGCGTGCGTGGCGCTGACCGACCGCGCCTTCGGGCCCTGGGCGGTCGAGTCATGGCCGCCCTTCACCGACGCGGTGCTCGCCGATCTCGGCCGGTAGGCGTATCGCCGACGGGCCCGGAGCGAATCCGGAACGAACCCGGAACGGGCCCGGAGCCAATCCGGAACAGGTCCGGAACAGGTCCGGAACGGGTGCGGCCTGACGTCCCGCGGCATCGTTCGTCCCGGATCCCTCCGCACGGGAACCGCCTCCGCGCCGAGGAGCCGGAAAGCCGAGGACGGGACGGCTGTCCGGCACGGGGCGTCGCCTCCACCGCGGGCCGGGCGCCGGGTGCCGCGCCCGGGTCAGCCGGCCGGCCCGGTCAGCCGGACAGCTCCCACAGCAGCACCTCCGCGGGCGCGGCCGCGGTGAGTTCGAGGCCGTCGGCGTCGGTGATCCTCGCGGCGTCCCCCGGGCCGAGGGCCTCGCCGTCGATCCGCACGACCCCTCGGACGACGTGGACGTACACGAAGGGGGCGTCCGGGACGGCGGTCCGCTCGCCGCCGGAGAGACGGCGCACGTGCAGCATCGCCCCGGCCTCCGGGAGTGCGTAGGGCGTCGAGTCGGCGATGCCGCGGACGATCTCGTACGACGGCTCGCCGCCCGGCTCCTTCGGGGCGAGCCACATCTGCACGAACGTGAGCGGTACGTCGGCGTCGTTGCGTTCGACGTGCCGGACCCCGCCGGCGGAGCCGAGCCGTTGGACGTCGCCGTGCCGTACGACGGTGGCGTGGCCCGCGGAGTCCCGGTGGGTCAGCTCGCCGTCCACCACCCACGTCACGATCTCCGTGTGGCTGTGCGGGTGCTCGTCGAACCCGGCGCCGGGGGCGAGACGCTCCTCGTTGCAGGCGATGACCGCGCCGAAGCGGAGGTTGTCCGGGTCGTAGAAGCGGCCGAACGAGAAGGAGTGCAGGGACTCGATGCCGGCGGACGCGTCCCCGCCGCGGTAGCGCTCACCGGCGCGCCGTATGGACATCACGCCTCCACCGTAGACGCAGAGACCGGCCGGGGTGGCCCCGGGCACCGGCAGCCGCGCTCGGGTTCCGCCCCACCGGCGGCCCGCGCCACCACCGGTGCGTCCGCCCGGCGGCGGCCCCGCACCGGGGCCCGTGCCCGGCCCCGCCCGCCCCGCCGAACCGGGTTCCCGCGTACTGCCCGGCGGGGCACCGGGCCCGGTGCCGGACCCCGCGTCTCCGCCGCGGCGTCCGGATAAGGCACTCTTGTCCCCGTGCCCCATCCCGAACCGGCTCTGCCCCCGAACGCCGCCCATCCGCACTCCGCGACCCTGAAACGCCTGGAGCAGTCGTCCGGACGCCTCGCGGCGAACGCGATCGCCCGCATGGACGAGACGCTGCCGTGGTACCGGGCGATGCCCCCGGAGAACCGGTCGTGGATCGGCCTGGTCGCCCAGGCCGGTATCGCCGCGTTCACCGAGTGGTTCCGGCGCCCCGAAACCCCGCAGGCGATCTCGACGGACGTCTTCGGCACGGCCCCGCGCGAGCTGACCCGGGCGATCACCCTGCGCCAGACCGTGGAGATGGTGCGGACGACCATCGAGGTGATGGAGTCCGCGATCGAGGAGGTCGCCGCCCCGGGTGACGAGGCCGTGCTGCGCGAGGCTCTGCTGGTCTACGCGCGGGAGATCGCCTTCGCGACCGCCCAGGTGTACGCGCAGGCCGCCGAGGCCCGCGGCGCCTGGGACGCCCGGCTGGAGTCGCTGGTGGTGAACGCCGTGCTCTCGGGTGAGGCGGACGAGGGCGCCGTCAGCCGCGCCGCGGCGCTCGGCTGGAACGCCCCGGAACACGTGTGCGTCGTGCTCGGCACCGCGCCCGACGGGGACAGCGAACTGACGGTGGAGGCGATCCGGCGCGCCGCCCGGCACGCCAAGCTCCAGGTGCTGACCGGGGTGCTCGGCGACCGGCTGGTCGTGATCGCGGGCGGCAGCGACAACCCGCTGCACGTCGCGAAGGCGCTGATCGGTCCGTACGCGGCCGGCCCGGTGGTCGCGGGCCCCGTCGTCCCCGACCTGCTGGCGGCGACGAGATCGGCCCAGGCCGCGGCGGCCGGACTGAAGGCGTGCTCCGCGTGGCAGGACGCGCCGCGCCCCGTACTGGCGGATGATCTCCTTCCGGAACGCGCGATCGCGGGTGATCCGGCCGCGCGAGAACAACTGGTGGAGGAGATCTACAGACCGCTCGAGGAGGCCGGCTCGGCCCTCCTGGAGACCCTGAGTGTGTATCTGGAGCAGGCAAGCAGTCTGGAGGGCGCGGCGCGGATGCTGTTCGTGCACCCCAACACCGTCCGCTACCGGCTCCGACGTGTGACTGACGTCACCGGCTGGTCACCCTCCGATGTCCGCTCCGCGTTCACTCTGCGGATCGCGCTCATCCTCGGCCGTCTGGTAGACGGAGATCAGCAACTCTAGGATTTTGTCGGACACCAACAATTCCCCTGACGGTTCTTGGTCCCTGTCCCCACGGGCGGCCGGGACCATCAACAAGAGAGAGTGTGAGGGTGCTCGTACTCGTCGCTCCCGGCCAAGGCGCTCAGACGCCCGGCTTTCTGACTCCCTGGCTCGAACTCCCCGGCGCCTCCGACCGCATCGCGGCCTGGTCCGACGCCATCGGGCTCGACCTCGCCCACTACGGCACGAAGGCCGACGCGGACGAGATCCGCGACACGGCCGTGGCGCAGCCGCTGCTCGTCGCGGCCGGTCTGCTGTCGGCCTCCGCGCTCGGTGACGTCGCGCCGGGCGCAGTCGCAGGTCACAGCGTCGGCGAGATCACGGCCGCCGCCTTCGCGGGCGTCCTCGACGACACCGCCGCGCTCCGCCTCGTACGGACCCGCGGTCTGGCGATGGCCGAGGCCGCCGCCGTCACGGAGACCGGGATGTCGGCCCTGCTCGGAGGCGACCCCGAAGTGAGCGTCGCACACCTGGAGAAGCTGGGGCTGACCGCCGCGAACGTCAACGGCGCCGGGCAGATCGTCGCCGCCGGCACCAGGGAGCAGCTCGCCGCACTGGAGGCGGACAAGCCCGAGGGCGTCCGGAAGGTCGTCGCGCTCAAGGTCGCCGGGGCGTTCCACACGCACCACATGGCCCCCGCGGTCGCGAAGCTGGAGGAGGCCGCGAAGGCCCTGGCACCGGCCGACCCGAAGGTGCCGTACGTGTCCAACAAGGACGGTCGCACCGTCGCCGGCGGCGACGAGGTCGTGGCCCGGCTGGTCGGCCAGGTCGCCAACCCGGTCCGCTGGGACCTGTGCATGGAGACCTTCAAGGAGCTCGGCGTGACCGCCCTCGTCGAGGTGTGCCCGGGCGGTACTCTCACCGGTCTCGCCAAGCGCACGCTGCCGGGCGTCACGACGCTCGCGCTGAAGACCCCCGACGACCTCGACGCGGCCCGCACGCTGCTCGCCGAGACCGGTTCACCCGCCGCGGACGCGGCGGGCGCCTGACAAGGAGCCGAGACAGCATGTCGAAGATCAAGCCCAGCAAGGGCGCCCCGTACGCACGCATCATGGGTGTCGGCGGCTACCGTCCGACCCGGGTCGTGCCCAACGAGGTGATCCTCGAGACGATCGACTCCTCCGACGAGTGGATCCGCTCCCGCTCGGGCATCTCCACCCGTCACTGGGCGAACGACGAGGAGACCGTGACGGCGATGTCGGTCGAGGCGGCCGGCAAGGCCATCGCGGACGCCGGGCTCGCCCCGGAGCAGATCGGCGGCGTGATCGTCTCGACCGTTTCGCACTTCAAGCAGACCCCGGCCGTCGCCACCGAGATCGCGGACAAGATCGGCGCGGTCAGGCCCGCCGCGTTCGACATCTCCGCGGGCTGCGCGGGCTTCGGCTACGGCCTGACCCTCGCCAAGGGCATGGTCGTCGAGGGCTCCGCGGAGTACGTGCTGGTCATCGGCGTCGAGCGGCTCAGCGACCTGACCGACCTGGAGGACCGCGCCACGGCGTTCCTCTTCGGTGACGGGGCGGGCGCCGTCGTCGTCGGTCCCTCGAAGGAGCCCCGGATCGGCCCCACCGTGTGGGGTTCCGAGGGCGACAAGTCGGAGACCATCAAGCAGACCGTGCCGTGGACGGACTACCGCGACGGCGCCGTCGAGCGGTTCCCCGCCATCACCCAGGAGGGCCAGGCGGTGTTCCGCTGGGCCGTGTTCGAGATGGCGAAGGTCGCCCAGCAGGCGCTGGACGCGGCCGGGATCACCGCGGACGACCTGGACGTCTTCATCCCGCACCAGGCCAACATGCGGATCATCGACTCGATGGTGAAGACTCTGAAACTGCCGGAGCACGTCACGGTCGCCCGTGACGTGGAGACCACCGGCAACACCTCGGCCGCCTCGATTCCGCTCGCTATGGAGCGGCTTCTGGCGACCGGGCAGGCGAAGAGCGGCGACACCGCGCTCGTCATCGGCTTCGGGGCGGGTCTCGTCTACGCCGCGACGGTCGTTACCCTCCCCTAGGCAAGCGTCCGGATCTTCCGGATTTCCGGTCCTCCGGGCAAGCCAGTTCAACCCTCTGCCACACACCGAAGGAGCGCCACATGGCCGCCACTCAGGAAGAGATCGTCGAAGGTCTCGCCGAGATCGTCAACGAGATCGCCGGTATCCCGACGGAGGACGTCCAGCTGGACAAGTCCTTCACCGACGACCTGGACGTCGACTCGCTGTCCATGGTCGAGGTCGTCGTCGCCGCCGAGGAGCGCTTCGACGTCAAGATCCCGGACGAGGACGTCAAGAACCTCAAGACCGTCGGCGACGCAGCCGAGTACATCCTGAAGCACCAGGCCTGATCCAGGCCGATCAGGTACGCCACCCAGCGGTGGCGCCGCTGATTCACGAACCCTCATAGACCGTGGAGAAAGAATTCCTGTGAGCTCGACCAATCGCACCGTGGTCGTCACCGGTATCGGCGCAACCACACCGCTGGGTGGCGACTCCGCATCGACCTGGGAAGGTCTGATCGCGGGACGTTCCGGCGTCAGGCCCCTCGAAGGCGAGCGCTTCGAGGAACTGCCCGTCCGTATCGCCGCCCCGGCGGCGGTCGACCCGGGCGAGGTCCTGCCCCGGCCGCAGGCGCGCAAGCTGGACCGCTCGGCCCAGTTCGCGCTGATCGCCGCCCGTGAGGCGTGGGCCGACGCGGGCTTCACCGCGCCGGCCGGCGAGGACGGGACCGTCCTCCCCGAGCGCCTCGGCGCGGTCATCGCCTCCGGTATCGGCGGTGTCACCACTCTGCTCGACCAGTACGACGTGCTGAAGGAGAAGGGCGTACGCCGGGTCTCCCCGCACACCGTGCCGATGCTGATGCCCAACGGCCCCTCCGCCAACGTCGGTCTGGAGGTGAACGCCCAGGCCGGCGTGCACACTCCGGTCTCCGCCTGCGCGTCGGGCGCCGAGGCTATCGGCTACGCCATCGAGATGATCCGCAGCGGCCGCGCCGACGTCGTGGTCGCGGGCGGCACCGAGGCCGCGATCCACCCGCTGCCGATCGCGGCGTTCGCCAACATGATGGCGATGTCCAAGAACAACGACGAGCCCGGTCGGGCCTCGCGGCCGTACGACAAGGCCCGTGACGGCTTCGTGCTGGGCGAGGGCGCGGGTGTCGTCGTCCTGGAGTCCGCGGAGCACGCGGCCGCGCGCGGCGCGCGCGTCTACTGCGAGGCGCTGGGCCAGGGCCTGTCCGCGGACAGCCACCACATCGCGCAGCCCGAGCCGACCGGCCGCGGCGTCGCCGCCGCGGTGCAGAACCTGCTGGACAACACGGGCCTGAAGCCGTCCGAGGTGGTCCACCTCAACGCCCACGCCACGTCCACGCCCCAGGGCGACATCGCCGAGATCAAGGCGCTGCGCAAGGTGCTGGGCGACGACCTCGACCATGTCGCGATCTCCGCGACGAAGTCGATGACGGGCCATCTGCTGGGTGGCGCCGGCGGTGTCGAGACCGTCGCGACGGTCCTGGCTCTGCACCACCGGCAGGCCCCGCCGACCGTGAACGTCGACGACATGGACGACGAGATCGAGGCGGACATCGTCCGCGGTGAGCCGCGTGCGCTGCCCGAGGGCACGATCGCCGCGATCAACAACTCGTTCGGCTTCGGCGGCCACAACGTGGTGCTGGCCTTCCGCACCGTCTGACGCACGCCCGTCGCACGACGACGAGCACCGGGCCCCGTTTCCCTTCGTGGATGCTGTTGGTCAATTCGGGGCCGTCTGCTTCGCCCCGCTGGTCGTCAGATCGGCGGGGCGAAGTGCTGCGAAGTGGCTGGTTCGGGTGCGGGCTCGTGGGGTGCCGGTGAGGTGGGCGTCGATGCGGGCGAGGTTGATCGCTGCTCCGGTGAGCTGGTGCGGTCGCGTCCCGCGTCGTGGTGTAGGGGATCAAGCGTTGCGCGTTCGGTTACGAGGCCGCTGATGATCTCCGCAGAGGCGGCAGCCCACGAGGCGCCCTGCTGAGACGAGTTGAAGCCCTGGACCGACGGAGCCGTCGTCCTTGGCCTGCGGATTCCGGCACCTTGATCGGCTACACCACCCGGCGGGACGCCACCGCTGGTGCTGGAGGCTGGTTTCGGCAAGCCCGCGGTAGCGGGATCTGCGCAGGCCGCAGCGGTTCACGGCCTGGGAGATGGCGCCTTCGACACCGGCGCGGAGCTTGTAGCGTTCCTTCCACTCGTCGGTGTCCTGCTCGGCCCGGCGCTGGTGCAGGACCTCATGGATGTCCCGGTCCTGGAGGGTCAGCTTGCGGCGTGGTCCGCGGGTGCAGGAGTCCTTGACCTGGCAGGGCCGCAGTCGGTCTTCGAGAACTGCACCCGGCTGGGAGGCGGGGCCCGCTCGGGCGGATGCCGGACGGCGGCCGAACCATCCGGCCGTCGGGGCCGCCGCGAAGCGGTCTCCGGCAGCTGAACTCCTCTCACATGCGGGATATTCTCTCAATTATGAAAATCCCGGAGGGGCGATCGTCCCAGAATCCCAGTCCCGAGGACGTGGAGACCCGCTTGGCGGCCCGGCTTGCAGGGCTGCGGGCAGAGCGTGGCTGGTCGCTGGATGACTTGGCAGGGCGCGCGGGCGTGAGCCGTTCGACGCTCTCGCGGCTGGAGCGGGCGGAGATCAGTCCGACGGCGGCGTTGCTGGGCAGGTTGTGCACGGCGTTCGGGCGGACGATGTCGCAGTTGCTGGCCGAGGTGGAGTCCGAGCCCCCACAGTTGGTGCACTCCGGCCGGCAGTTGGTGTGGCGGGATGAGGCTTCGGGCTTCACGCGGAGGTCGGTGTCACCGCCTCATCCGGGGCTGCGCGGTGAGATCGTCGAGGGGGTGCTGCGGCCGGGCTCGGATGTCTCCTACGAGGAGCCGCCATTGCGGGGGCTGGAGCAGCACATCTGGGTGCTGGAGGGCGCGTTGGAGGTTACCGCTGGTGGTGTCGAGTACGAGGTCGGGGCGGGAGACTGCCTGCGTTTTCGGCTGTGGGACCGATCGCGGTTCCGCTGCCTGGGACCTGATCCGGTCCGCTACGCGCTGATGATCGTCCTGCCGTGATCACAGGGCGGGCGCAGGGCACGGCCGGTCAGCGTGATCGGGCAGTCCTGGTGGCTTGTGCGACGGCGGGCTTCACGACCCTGCTGGATAACTCCGCGCTCAACGTCGCCCTGCCGTCCCTGAGACTGTCGCTGGCGGCTGACGTGCACCAGATGCAGTGGATCGCTGCGGGCTACTCACTGATGTTCGCACTGGCGCTGGTGCCTGGCGGTCGGCTGGGCGATGCCCACGGCCGCAAGCCGTACTTCGTCGCCGGCATGGCCGTGTTCGTCGTCGGTGGCATCCTGGCTGCCGTCAGCTCTGACGCCTGGCTGCTCGTCGCCTGTCGCCTCGTGCAGGGGGCCGGGGCGGGCCTGATCAACGGCCAGATGATCGGCATCATCCAGGACAGCTTCACGGGCACCGCCCGGGCTCGTGCGCTGGGCGTGTACGCGGCGGCGGCGAGCACTGCCGCCGCGCTGGGGCCGGCTCTCGGCGGAGCACTGATCGCGGCCGCCGCCCGGATCCGGGATGGCGCCTGGTCCTCGTCCTGGGCGCGCCCTTCGGCGCCGCCACTGCGGCGCTGGCAGCACGTTGTCTTCCTTCTGGCACAGCACGCAACGCACGGGCCGAGGTCGATGTCCGAGGGGCACTGCTGTTCGCTGCCACCACGCTCGCCGTTCTCCTGCCCCTGGTCACATCACTGCGCGGAGCCGGCCTGGCCTACTGCGCCGCCACTACGGGCGTGCTGGCCGTGCTGACCGTGCTCCACCATCGCCGCACCATCCGCATCGGCGGTGTGCCGCTCATCGCTCCCGCTTTGCTGCATCGCGCCCTGTACCTGGTGGGGGCCGCTGTCGCGGCGACGCAGTTCGGAGCGCAGATGGCGGCGTCCCTCGCCTTGACGATGTTTGTGCAGGACGGCCTGGGCTTGTCCGCGATGTCTGCTGCAGCGGTGCTGCTGCCCATGTCGCTGGCCATGGTCGTCACCTCAGGTCTGGCCGGCCGAGCGGCGGACCGATTCGGCCCCCGCCTCGTCACCGCGGGCATCACCCTATCCGTGTGTTGCCTCCTGGGCGCCGGTGCCGCCGCCCAGCACGCCTCTCCACGCGTCCTGCCCTTCCTTCTCGGCGGCGCCCAACTCGCACTCGGTGCCGCAGTCGGTCTACTCACCGCCCCGCTCCAAGCAGAGGTCCTGCGCCATGCGCCGCCCCGAACAGCCGGAGTGGCAGGAGGAATCCTCCAGATGGGCCAGCGGCTGGCCGCCGCCGTGTCCGTAGCAGCCATATCCGGCCTGGACCTGAACGACCGCCCGAGAGCCCTGGCCGAACTCCGCCTGGCCTACGGGCACGCCGTCGTGGCCTGTGCGTGCATCACCAGCCTCGGTCTGACACTCCGCCTGGCCACCCACCACCTCAGACCCCAAACGAACCAGCGCCACTTCCCACACCCCTGACCATCGCCGCCCCCGGCGCACCAAAGGAACCCGCCCGTGCACACCATCACCCGTCTGTTCCCCGATGACTTCCGGACCAGCGTCAAGGACCTGGCTGCCGTACTCGCCGACGCCGTCACCGACGGCGCCTCCCTCGGCTTCCTCAGCCCTTTCGACCAGGACACGGCAGCCGCCTGGTGGCACACCCAGCAGCCGGCGGTAGACGAAGGCAGCCTCATCGTCTGGGTCGTCCGGAGCCCTTGCGGCATCGCAGGCACCGTCGGCCTGGCCTTGAACCGCAAGCCCAACGGCCGGCATCGTGCCGAGATCGTCAAGCTCATGGTCCACCGCGATTCCCGTGGACAGGGTCTTGCCCGTGCCCTCCTCGCACAGGCCGAGCAGGCCGCAGCCCAAGCCGGTGCCAGCCTCCTGCTACTGGACACCCAAACCGGCAGTGCTGCGGACCGCCTCTACCAGAACACCGGCTGGACCCGATACGGCATCGTCCCCGACTACGCAGCCGACCCGGCAGGCTCCCTCCAAGACGGCAGCTTCTACTACAAGCAGCTCACCTGAGCCCATGGGCCACCGAGACCCGCGGGCGGTCGCCGCAGCTGAAAGCTCCTCTCACATACGGTCCTTTGCGCGAGCAAGATCAATCACGGGCCGCCGGACCCCCGCCACACCCGGGTTCGCTCGCCGTACGCCAACTACTCACACCCGGATCCGGTGGTCGGACCGGCCGGTGGCGGCGGGTCGGACGGGTCGGCGGGTCAGACCACCTGGTGGAGCCAGCGGACCGGGGCACCCTCGCCCGCGTACCGGAACGGCTCGAGCTCGTCGTCCCAGGGCTTGCCGAGCAGCCTGGAGATCTCCGCCTCGAGCTCCGTCTCGCCCTGGGCGGAGCGCGCGAGGGCCGCACGGAGGCGGTCCTCGGGGATGAGGATGTCACCGTGGAGGCCGGTGACGGCGTGGAAGATTCCGAGGTCGGGAGTGGCGCTGTAGCGCTCGCCCTCCGCGGTGGCGCTGGGCTCCGAGGTCACCTCGAAGCGGAGCAGCTGCCAGCCGCGTAGCGCTGACGCCAGCTTGGAAGCCGTGCCGCTCTCGCCCTGCCAGGAGAACTCGGCTCTCCAGGTGCCGGGAGACGCGGGCTGGCGGATCCAGTCGAGCTGGACCCGTACGCCGAGCACGCCCGCGACCGCCCATTCGACGTGCGGGCACAGGGCGCGTGGTGCGGAGTGGACATAGAGAACGCCGCGTGTCGTCACCGGGACCTCCAGTGTGGGACGAGGATCACCTTCCCAGCGGCCTCAGTAAACAACATCAAGTACGAATCCACGCAAAGGCCAAAAAGCGGACAGCATATGACGTGATGTAATTTACTGGAGCCGGCGAGCCAAGTGCCTCTGGTTCGACGTGGGCAAAGCTAC
Source organism: Streptomyces marianii (assembly GCF_005795905.1). NCBI lineage: Bacteria > Bacillati > Actinomycetota > Actinomycetes > Kitasatosporales > Streptomycetaceae > Streptomyces > Streptomyces marianii. The sequence continues at coordinate 5,941,330 of NZ_VAWE01000001.1, read as the reverse complement.
CGTGCGGCGGGGGCCCAGGTGTGTCGTACCGCCCCTCCCGGGCCCCGTACGCACCAAGCATTCACCCGCCAGGACGCCTCGGGGGAGGGCAGATGCGTGAAATCCGGCGGAGCCGGCGGCCGCGTCGATGGCGTACCGTCGTCGCCTGTGCCGTCGCGGCGACCGTGGTGATCACGGCCGGGCCGGTCGGGTGTGACGCACCTCCCGGAACGCAGCGCGAGCCGGTGGAGCGCCCGAAGCCCTCCCCGACGCGGGTCTGGGACCGCGCCCCCGGCTCGCTGGCCGCGGTCGGCGACTCCATCACCCGCGGCTTCGACGCCTGCTCGCTGTTCGCCGACTGTCCCGAGGTGTCCTGGGCGACCGGCACCGACTCCACCGTGCGCAGCCTCGCGCAGCGCCTGCTGGGGACGACGGCCGCGACACGGCGCGCCTGGAACCACGCGCGGTCCGGGGCGCGGATGGCCGATCTGCCCGCGCAGATGACGGAGGCGGCCGTCCGCAGGCCGGAGTTGGTGACGGTGATGGTGGGGGCCAACGACGCGTGCCGTGACACGCCGGCGCAGATGACGCCGGTCGCGGAGTTCACCGAGTCGTTCACGGCCGCGATGCGCTCGCTGCGGCGCACCGCGCCCAAGGCGCACGTGTACGTGTCGAGCGTGCCGGACCTGAAGCGGCTGTGGTCGACCGGGCGCGGCAACGCGCTCGGCAGGCAGATCTGGAAGCTGGGCATCTGCGCCTCGATGCTCGGGAACGCGGACGACCTGGGCCGGGCCGCCCAGGAGCGCCGGGCCCTCGTGCACGCTCGTGTCGTCGCCTACAACCGGGCGCTGCGGGAGGTGTGCGCGAAGGACCTGCGCTGCCGGTACGACGGCGACGCGGTCTTCGACTACCGGTTCACCGGCGAGCAGCTGAGCCCCTGGGACTGGTTCCACCCGAGCCGGAACGGCCAGAGCCGGCTGGCGGAGATCGCGTACCGGAACATCACCGCTCCGCGGCCCCCGGCCGAGTCGAACTGATCACGAGCGCCCCCGCTGCGGCGCAGACCCCGGGGCGGCTGTCAGGGACCGCCCCGGGGTGATAGTGGCCCCGGGGAGTCGCGGTTCGCGGTGCGCCCCTGCGGGCGGCAGGTGCACCGGACCGCGTGGGAACCGGGGAGGAACCTCCAGGATGCTGATTCCCCGTCACGATTCGTGCAGGCGCGCCGAACCGATCGGGATCCACGTGATGTGTGTCGCGTTTGGATGCTCCGTGGGCGTCCTGCCCCGGCCGGACCGCCGACCCTGCGGGCCGCACCGGCCTCCCCCCTGGCCACGCCACCAACTCCTTTCCCATACTGGCGACTTCGGACAGAACGGTTTCGGCGGAGGGATGCGGTGTGCGGCGGACACTCGGGTTGCTGGCCGTGACGGCGGCGGTGGGCACGATGGCCGGTACGGCGCCGGCGAGCGCGGACGGACCGGCGGCGCGGGCGGAGACGGTCTCGGTCGCGGCGACGGTGGAGGAGCAGCGGCTGGACCGGGCCGCGCCCCAGGAGATCCTTCGGCGCAGCGGATTCGACTCCGTGGCGGGCGGGTTCGCCAGGGCGCTGCGGTCGGCGGACTCGTACGCCGAGGCCCGCCGGGTCGTCGACCGGCGGGGGTCGGCGCTGTGGCGGCGGGCCGTCGACCGGGCGCAGGTCAGGGGCCCCGCACACGGGGACCTCAGCCGCGACGACGACCGTCCGCTGTACTGGGCACGGCTCGGGATGATCCGTGAACTGCGCGTCTGGGAGCCGGGCTTCGCCCTGTCCTCCGAGGCGCGCGACCGGCTGCTCGGCGAACTGGAACGGAGCTCCCGGGGCCAGGACTCCATGGACTTCCCGGGCGCGGGGAAGGCCGTCGGCGGCAAGGGCTTCAAGCGCGTCGTGCTCACCGGCTTCGACCCGTTCACGCTGGACCGCGACATCAGGATCAGCAACCCGAGCGGGGCGGCGGCGCTCGCCCTCGACGGCACCTGGCTGCATACCGCCGACGGCGGTCTGGCCCGGATCGAGACCGCGGTCTTCCCGGTGCGCTGGACGGACTTCGCGGCCGGCACCGTCGAGCGGACCCTGCGCCAACGGCTGCCCGAGGCGGATCTGTTCACGACCGTGAGCCAGGGGCGGGCCGGGCGCTTCGACATCGAGCGGACCAACGGTGCCTGGCGAGGCGGCTTCCCGGACAACGAGAACGTCTCACGCACCGGGACCGTACCGGTGGCCGGGTCCGTCGCGCAGCCGCAGTGGACCTCGACGACCCTGCCGTACGCGGCCGTCGTCGCCGCGGAGACCGGCCGTTTCCCGGTGTACGACAACACGTCCGTCACCGAGATACCCACGGGCAGCACCGACCCGGTGGTCCGCCCCGACGGACCCACCTCCGGTTCCACGGCTCGCGCGGGAGGCGGCGGGAACTACCTGTCCAACGAGATCGCCTACCGGGCCACGCTGCTGCGCGACCGTCTGGGCCTGCACGACACGCTGCCCGGCGGTCATGTGCACACGCCGGTGCTCGAGTTCGGGGCCGGCAACACGGACCCTGCGACGGGCGCCGTGACCGACCCCGGGTTCGTACGGAACCGGCTGGACATCATCGCCCAGGTCCGGGCCATCGTGGCGGTGGCGGCGCGGCGCTGAGCCGCATCGGCGATGATGGGGCACATGATCGTCGCAGCGGCCCAGTTCGTCCCGGTACCGGGTGACGTCCCGGCCAACGTCCGCACCATGGCCGGGCTGGTCCGTGCGGCCGCCGCACGCGGGGCACGGCTGGTCGTCTTCGGGGAGCTGGCGGTCACCGGGTACGAACTGGGCCTGCTCGCCGCCGGTCCCCGGCTGTGGACCGCGCCCGGCGACGCGCGGCTGGCGCCGGTCCGGAGGGCCTGCCGTGCCACCGCCACCGCCGCGGTGGTCAACTGCGCGGCGCCCGCGGACGGCGGCCGGCCGGCCGTCGCCTCACTCGTGTTCGGCCCGGAAGGCGAGCTGCTCGCCCGTTACGACAAGCGGCATCTGCACGGCGCCGAGAACGACCTGTTCGCGGCCGGACCGGCGGACGGCCGGTTCACCCTGGACGGGATCCGCTTCGCCCTGGCCGTCTGCTATGACAACCGCTTCCCCGAGGTCGCCGGGCGGGCGAGGGCGGACGGCTGCCGCGTGTACCTGGCCAGTTCGGCGCTCGACGAGGGCAACGACTCCTTCGCGACGGTGTACCCGGCACGGGCGCGCGACAACGGGCTGCACGTGGTGCTCGGCAATCTGGTGGGACCGAGCACGGAGGCCGGTGTGTGCGCCGGTGGCAGTGCGGTCTGGGGCCCGGACGGGGTACGGCTCGCCACTGCGGGAGGCGATGCTCCGGGGCTGGCCGTCGCCGATGTGGGAACGCCCTCGGCGCTGGCACGTCCGGCGGGGGCCGGCGGCCCGTCGCCCAGCGATCCGGCACGTCGGGCGCGGACTCGATGACACGGCTCCCTCGGTACGGCCGCGTCCGGCGCGCGCTCGGGATCCGCGGGCCGGCTCCCGGACCGGCCGGCGGCCGGCCGACTCGAGCTGGTGCCGCATCAGACGCTGGAAGCGTCCTGGAGATCTTGAAACTGTGCCCGGTCTGCCCTGGTTTGCAGCGATTGACATTTACCGGCAATCCGGGGTGAGCCGGGTGACCAGAGCAAGATCCTCAGCGGTCTTCCAGTGCCGCGTCAGGCAAGGTTTGCCCGTCAAGGAGCGGCGTCCGGTGCGGTAGATCGCAAGGCGCCGGATCGACCTCGTGGTGGGCCTACTCGGTTGATCCGGCAACGCCGCGAGTCGCCGTGCCGGGCGCCGCGACGGGGCGAACGTCGCCTGATGCGGCACTAGGAACGGGCCTCGTCCTTGCCGGTGCCGTACGGGGCGGCGGGCGGGACCTGGTGGCGGCTGGTGTACGGGCCCTGCCCGGCCCCGGGGTGCGCATGGGGGTCCGGAGCCGCGTACGGGGGCTGGTCGGGCGCCCGGTGCCCGGGCTCCTCCTCTTCCTCTTCCCGGTCCTGCGCCAGATCGCGCACCAGCAGGGTGGCGCCCGCGACCGCGCCCGGCATCAGCAGCACCGCGGCGAACGGGACGAGGAAGGCCAGCGCCAGCGGAACGCCGAAGCCGAGAGTGAGCATGCGCCGGCCGCGCAGCAGCGCGAGACGCTCCCTGAGCTCGACACGCCGCCGCTGGAGGGCCACGGCGGTGAGCTCCTCGGCGAGGAAGAAGCCGGTGACGCAGAAGCCGAGCACGGGGACCACGGTCTGGCCGACGACGGGGACGAAGCCGAGCGCGAAGAGCAGCACGCCGTAGAGGGCGACACGGATCACGATCCGCAGGCTGTCCCGCGCGGAGATCCACAGCTCGCGCCAGAGCGGCAGCCCGGACCGCGGGACCTCACCGCCCTCGGCGCGGTCGACGGCCTCGGAGAGCGACTCGTAGAACGGCTGGCCCACCAGCAGCGTCACGGCGGTGAACGTGATCACGGCGAGGAAGAGACCGAAGACCCACAGCAGTGCCGTGAGGAAGCCGCGGAACAGCCCCTGCCACGGCGACGACCAGCCCGCCGCGAACGGGGTGGCCCAGCTCACGAGGTCGTCGGCGCCGTAGGCGAGCCCGACGAGGGCTCCGGTGTACAGCACGAGAGTGATCAGCCCGGGCAGCAGCCCGATGCCGAACCACCGGCCGTGGCGGCCGACCCACCGTTGCCCCTTCACCAAGTAGCCGAAACCCGCACCCAGATCACGCATGCGCCACACCCTAATACGGAGTGCGGAACCACCGTCCACGGGCCCGTGGACGAAGGCCGAGGCCCCGTGGACGGGACGGATGGCGGCGATTGCGCCCACCCGTGGCAGGGGCACGTCCGGTGTCCGGTGTCACCGGCCGGGATGCGACGGGGGCCGCACCCCTGGGGGGTGCGGCCCTCGTCCCGTGCGTCGGCCGCGTGCGGCTCAGACCGCGAGCTCGACCGTGATGCCGCCGCGGGTGGCCTTGGAGTACGGGCACACCTGGTGGGCCTTCTCGACCAGCTCACGGGCGGTGGCGGCGTCCACGTTCGGGATGACCGCGGAGATCCTCACGATGATGCCGAAGCCCTCGTCGTTCTTGCCGATGCCGACCTCGGCGGTGACCGTCGAGCCGGAGACGTCGGCGTTCTCCTGGCGGGCGACGACGCCGAGCGCGCCCTGGAAGCAGGCGCTGTAGCCGGCGGCGAAGAGCTGCTCCGGGTTCGTACCGGCGCCGGAGCCGCCCATCTCCTTGGGCGGGTTGACGACGACGTCGAGCTTGCCGTCGTCGGTGGCGACGCGGCCGTCACGGCCGTTCTCCGCCGTGGCGACGGCGGTGTAGAGGACGTCGGACTGCTGGATCGGCATGGGTCTGGTTTCCTTCTGTCGTTCGCCGCGGCTCGCGCCCACGACCGCGACGGCTGAGCCGAGCCTAGCGGGTCAGCGAGACGATCATCTTCCCGGTGTTCTCGCCGCGCAGCAGGCCGAGGAACGCGTCGAAGCCGTTCTCGATGCCCTCGACGACCGTCTCGTCGTACTTCAGCTCGCCCGAGCTCAGCCAGCCGGCGACGTCCTGGACGAACTGGCCCTGGAGCGCGCGGTGGTCGTTGACGAGCATCCCCTGCAGACGCAGGCGCTTGCCGATGACCATGACGAGGTTGCGTGGTGCGGGGGTGGGCTCGGTCGCGTTGTACTGGGCGATCATTCCGCAGAGGGTGGCGCGGCCGTGCACGTTGAACGAGGAGATCGCGGCCTCCAGGTGCTCGCCGCCGACGTTGTCGAAGTAGACGTCGATGCCGTCGGGGGCGGCCTCCTTCAGCTGCTCGGCGACGGGGCCCTTCTTGTAGTTGAAGGCGGCGTCGAAGCCGTACTCCTCGACCAGGAGCTTGACCTTGTCGTCGGAACCGGCCGAGCCGATGACGCGCGAGGCGCCCCTCAGCTTCGCCATCTGGCCGACCTGGCTGCCGACCGCACCGGCGGCGCCGGAGACGAAGACCGCGTCGCCCTCCTTGAAGGACGCGACCTCGAACAGGCCGGCGTAGGCGGTGAGCCCCGGCATGCCGAGCACACCGAGGTAGGCGGAGAGCGGGGCGACGGAGGCGTCGACCTTGGCGGCCTGCCCGGCCTCCACGTCCGCGTACTCGCGCCAGCCGAGACCGTGCAGGACGTGGTCGCCGACCGCGAAGCCCTCCGCGTTCGACGCGACGACCTCGCCCACGGCGCCGCCCTCCATGGGCTGGTCGAGCTGGAACGGCGGTACGTACGACTTCACGTCGTTCATGCGGCCGCGCATGTACGGGTCGACGGAGAAGTGCAGGTTGCGGACGAGGATGCGCCCCTCGCCCGGTTCGCTCACCGGGGCCTCACGCAGGGCGAAGTTCTCCGGCTCGGGCCAGCCCTGGGGGCGGGAGACGAGGTGCCATTCGCGGCTGGTCGTGGGAAGTGCGGGCATGGTGCGGGCCTCCTAGAAATGCTTCATGTCCTGAAACAACCATGCGACTGAATATTTCATGTTGTCAAGTATCTGGGTATGCTGTCGGCATGGCCACCACGCGCACAGACCCGCTGACCCTCGAGGTCGTCGACCTCATCGGCACCGTCGTGGCGCGCTACCACGACGAGTACGAGGAGGCCGCCGCCCGCTACCAGCTCACCGGGGCACAGGCCAGGGTGCTCGGGCTGCTGTCCATGGAGCCGACCGCCATGCGCCGGATCGCCCGGAAGCTGAAGTGCGAGCCGTCGAACGTCACGGGGATCATCGACCGGCTGGAGGCGCGCGGCCTGGTGGAACGCCGGCCGGACCCGGCCGACCGCCGGGTGAAGATAGCCGCGGCCACGGAGGAGGGCCGCCGGACGGCGCGCGAGCTCCGCGACGCCCTGCACTTCGCGCGCGAGCCGCTCGCGGAGCTGTCGGCGGAGGAACGCGGGACGCTGCGGGACCTGCTGAAGCGAATGCTGGGCGACGCCGGGGCCGGCGCGTAGGCGCGCGATGGGAGACCCCATGCACCGGACGCCGCTCCTTGACGGGCAAACCTCGCCTGACGCGGCACTGGCGGGGGCGCGGCGGATCCGGGAGGGGAAGGGGCCGGGTCAGGTGCCGCAGCACGCTCCGCGGGTCACGAGCACCAGAAGATGAGCCAGCAGTCCTTCGTCGGCGTCGGGGAGGGGGCCGGCTCGGCGGCGGGCGGGGGCGGCGGGGGCGGAGCCGACTTCGAGGGCTGCTGCGACGGATCGCCGCTCGGGGACGGCGTGCCGTCGTCGTCACTCGGGTCGGGCGCGACCGGGTCCGACTCGCTCGGCTCCTCCTGCGGCGCGGACGCCTCCACCGTCGGTCTGGTGCTGCCACGCCCGACCGACCCCGTCGGTCGGGCCGTGGCGGACGACGTCGTGGGCGGCTCGCTCACCGCGCTCGGCCCCGGCGGCGGCTCCGCGCTGCCGGTCGGCTCGGGTATGTCGTCAACCTCCAGGGACTCCTGTTCACGCACCTCGACGGCCGTGTCGTCACCGCCGCCCGAGGACTCCCGGGCCAGTTCCGCCAGGCTCAGCGCGCCCGCGGCGAGTGCCAGGCCCAGTGCCCCTATGAGCACCTTCCGCCCGCGCTTGCGGCGCGCCCTGCGGGTGCCGGCGGCCTTGCGGGTACGGCGGCCCTGGCCGCCGGCACGGCGGCGCCCGGCGGGCGGCCGACCCTCGTCGCCGTGGGGGCCGGCCAGTTCGACGACGACCTCGCTCTCCGTCGCGACGGAGGCGGGGTGGAAGTGGCGCAGCTCCTCGGCGGGAGTACCGCACCCCGCGCATGCCAAGGCCCCGTTGAGGTGTCGGCGGCACTGGTGGCAGTAATCCATGGCTCCGGGAGCGTATGCAGCGATGTAACACCTGAGGTAGGCGCGACTGTGAGGATCCTGTGTGGAATCCGCAGTTCCACGGCACGTCGGCTGGCCGGAGCGGCATCGCGGACCGGCCCATACGGGCACGATGAGGGCATGAACACCTTCGGGCCCCGCGCGTTCCAGCTCGTCCTGCTCCGCCGGATGGCCGACCATCAGCCCGAACTGGTCGAGGACGCACGCCGTGAGCTGGGCGCGTCGGTCGCCGAGATGCGGGAGGCGAACCGCCGCTGGCAGGCGATCGTCCGCTCCCCGCGTTCCCGCGGCGCCCTCTCGCGTTACCGCTCCGTGCTCGGCGAGCCCGAGGCCACGGCGAGCCGCAGGATCGGCGACCTGGACTGCGACGCGCTGCGGTGGCGGGTGCCCCTGTGGCCGGACCTGCGGTTCGAGGTGCTGGCCGGGCCCGGCGGGGCGGTCTGGAACGAATGGCTGGTACGGGCGCCGGGGGCCGCCGGGCCCGAGCTGCGTACGGCGGACGACCTGCGCCCCTGGTGCTGCACGGTCGACGAGGTCGCCACGGCCTTCGCCCCGGTACGGCCGATGGAGGGCACCGCCCCCACCCGCTGGCGGCTCGCGTTCGCCGTGCCCGACGGCCGGTCGTGCGTGGCGGAGTTCACCTGGGGCCTGCTGCAGCGCGTCGCTTACGGCTCCTGATCCGACGTCACCCACCGGGCGCACGCCCGCTCCCGGTGCCCCCGGTGCTCCCGGTGCTCCCGGTGCTCCCGGTGCTCCCGGTGCTCCCGGCGGAGTCCACCCCCGACCGGCTCAGCCCAGCGCGCGTCCGGCCCCGGGTGATCGCAGGATGCGAGGAGGGAACCGTCTCGGGAGGACCTGCCATGTCCGTCAGTCTTGAGCAGTTGCGCCGCTGCCACGTCGCCGTGGACCTGGGTGCCGCGCGGACCCGGGTCTATGTGAAGGGTGCCGGACTGGTCGTCGACCAGCCCAGCGTCGCCGCCGTCAACATCCGCAACGGCGCCCTCATCGCCGTCGGCGAGTTCGCCGAGCAGATGACCGGCCGTACCCCCGACTACATCCGGGTGATGCGCCCCGTCTCCGGCGGCACCGTCGTCGACATCGACATGGCCCAGCGCATGCTGCGCCATCTCCTCGGCGAGAAGCTGCGCAGGCAGCTGCGCCGCAAGCCGCGGCTGCGCGCCGCCGCGTGCACACCGCACGAGGCCGATCCGCTCGCCCAGCGCGCCGCCGTGGAGACGCTGGTCGGACTCGGCGCCCGGCGGGTCGAGCTGGTCGACACGCTGATCGCCGCGGCCGTCGGCTGCGGTCTGCCGGTGGAGCAGCCGACCGCCACGATGATCATGATGTGCGGCGCGGCCACCACGCAGGTGGCCGTGCTGTCCCTCGGTTCGATCGTCACCGCGGCCCGTATCCCGGTCGGCGGCGAGGCCGTGGACCACGCCGTCATCCAGCACCTGCGCCACCAGCACGAACTGATGCTGCCGAGTCAGTCCGTGCGCCCCCTCCAGATCGCTCTCAGCGAGAACGGCCTCACTCTCCAGGGCCCCTCGACCACCGAGATCCACGGCCGGGACGTGGCCACCGGCATGGCGCGTTCGGTAAGGGTCGACACCGCGGCGGTACGGGACGCGATCCACACGCCGCTGACCGCCGTGCTGGACGGTATCGGAAAGATCCTGCGCGAGTGCCCGCCCGACCTCGTCGCCGATCTCGCCGACCGCGGCATCATGATGGTCGGCGGCAACGCGCTGCTGCCCGGGCTCGACCAGATGCTGCGCGACGCGACCGGGATGCCGGTGCTCATCGCCGAACGGCCCGATGTCTGCGCGGTGCTGGGACTCGGGGAGATGCTGGAGGGCAACATCAGCTCGATGGTCCTCTCCCCGCTCACCGCCTGAGTCCGCGCCCGGGCCCGCTGCGGGAGACCGGCGGCGCGGCGGCCTCCCCGGCGTCCGCCCGGCGGTGCTCTTCGCCGGGCCGGTGGACGTGCTCGTGGACGAGGAGCGCGACCGCTCCTCGCGGCACGCGCACCGCACTCGCGGCGGCGCATCGGCGGCCGGGGCTCACCGCGGTCGATGTCGACGCCACCGCGGCCCTCCCCGACGGCCGCCGCGCACCCTGCGCCTCACCGTCACGGACGACCCGGCCCCGGACGACGCCGAGCCGGTGGGCGCGCCGTCCCCGAGCGGGCACACCCGCCCGCAGGCACCGCGCCCGGCGCCGCCAGCGGCGGCACCACCGCAGAGGGCACCGCGCCGGACCACGCCCCCGACGCCGACGCACCGGAGGCCGCCGCTCCGCGCGGTGCGGCCAGGGACGGGGCTCCACCGCGAGCGGCACGAGGGCCGTGGGGGCAGACGCCCCTCCGACCCGCCGTCGGCACATCGCCCGTCGGTCCGAGCGTTTGTTACGCACGAGTAGGTGATCGCGGGGAGAATGGTGGGGCCGCGGGCACCCACGGCCTGCCCCGCGAGACGGTGCGGAAGCGACTTGAGGAGGACGACCCGTGAGTGCTCTCTTCCCGGCCCTGGCGGCCGCCGCGGACGGCACGTCCGACGGCGTACGGCACCGGCCCGCGCTGCGCTTCGGCGACCGGTCGCTGACGTACGGCGGGCTGGTCTCCGCCGCGGGGAGGACTGCGGAGCGGATCTCCGGAGCGGGCCGGGTCGCGGTCTGGGCCACGCCCACGATCGAGACGGCCGTCGGCGTGGTGGCCGCGCTGCTCGCGGGGGTGCCCGCCGTACCGCTCAACCCGCGTACGGGAGAGCGGGAGCTGGCCCACATCGTCGGGGACAGCGCGCCGCGGCTGGTGCTCGCACGCCCGGGCGACGCGGTGCCTCCCGTACTGGCCGGGTCGGAGCGGATCGACCTCCGGGTGGCGGGGTCCGGGGACGAGCCGGCAGGCGGCTGCCGTGCACTGCCCACCGAGCCGGCCCCGGAGGCCCCGGCGCTGATCGTCTACACCTCCGGGACCACCGGCCCGCCGAAGGGCGCGGTGCTGCCGCGCCGGGCGATCGCGGCCACGCTGGACGCGCTGGCGGACGCGTGGGCGTGGACCGGTGACGACGTCCTCGTCCAGGCGCTGCCGCTGTTCCACGTGCACGGGCTGATCCTCGGCGTCCTCGGGCCGCTGCGGCGGGGCGGTTCGGTGCGGCACCTCGGGAGGTTCTCGGCCGGGGGCGTGGGGCGGGAGCTCGCCGCGGGCGGGACGATGCTCTTCGGGGTGCCGACGATGTACCACCGGCTGGCGGAGTCGGTCGACGGCGACCCGGAGCTGGCGAAGTCCCTCGCGGGCGCGCGCCTGCTGGTGTCGGGTTCGGCGGCACTGCCCGTCCACGACCACGAGCGGCTGTTCGCGGCGACGGGCCGGCGGGTCGTCGAGCGGTACGGGATGACCGAGACGCTGATGAACACGAGCGTCCGGGTGGACGGCGAGCCGTGCCCCGGGTCGGTCGGCCGTCCGCTGCCGGGTGTGGAACTGCGGCTGGTGGAGGAGGACGGCTCGGAGATCACGGACCTGGACGGGGAGACGGTCGGCGAGATCCAGGTGAGGGGGCCGAACCTGTTCACCGGCTATCTGAACCGGCCGGACGCGACGGCCGCGGCGTTCGACGGCGACTGGTTCCGCACGGGCGACATGGCGGTCCGGGCCCCGGACGGGCAGGTGCGGATCGTGGGCCGCAAGGCGACGGACCTGATCAAGAGCGGCGGCTACAAGATCGGCGCCGGTGAGATCGAGAACGCGCTGCTGGAGCACCCGCGGGTGCGGGAGGCCGCCGTTACCGGCGAACCGGACGCCGACCTGGGCGAGCGGGTCGTGGCGTGGGTGGTGCCGGCCGATCCGGCCGACCCGCCGTCCGAGGACGAGTTGGCGGACCATGTCGCGTCCCAGCTCGCCCCGCACAAGCGGCCGCGCACGGTCCGCTTCCTCGACACGCTCCCCCGCAACGACATGGGCAAGATCATGAAGCGGGCCCTCGCCCATGGCTGACGGTCTCACGGCGCGCGAGGCGGCGGCCCTGGTCGCCGACGTCTTCGCGGAGCACCCGGCGAGCGCGGACGGCCCGTCCGCGGACGGCCCCCTCGGCGACGGACCGCTCGGGTGGGACGGATACGCGCGGGCGCGGGCGCGGGCCGCGGCGCGCACCGGTGAGCGGGAGTCCGTCGTCTGGGGCACGGCGGACATCGGGGGCCGGCGCGCCGTGCTGGTGTCGTTCGAGTTCCGGTTCCTCGGCGGGTCGCTGGGCCGGCGGACCGGGGAGCTGCTGGAGACGGCGTACGCGCACGCGCGCGCCGAGCGGCTGCCGCTGGTGTCGCTGGTCGCGACGGGCGGCAGCAGGATGCAGGAGGGCATGGTCGCCCTGAGCCAGCTCCAGCGGGTCGCGCGGGCGTCGGCGCTGACCCGCGCGGCGGGACTGCCGCAGCTCGCGGTGCTGCGCGACCCCGCCACCGGTGGCGGCTGGGCCACGCTCGGGGCGGGCGCGGACGTGGTCCTCGCGCTCCCGGGAGCGCAGGTCGGGTTCGCCGGGTCCCGGGTCAGGCCTCCGGACGCGGACCCCTCGGCGTACACGGCCGAGGGCCAGCTGGCCGCCGGGCACATCGACGCGATCGTCTCCCCGGACCGGCTGCGTCCGGCACTGTCGCTGTGGTTGCGGCTGCTCACGGGCGGCGCCACGGGGCCGGTACCGGGCGGCGTGCCCGTCCCGCCGCCCCTCGCGCTGGACGGCGCGTACGGCGCGGCGGCCACCGGATGGGAGGCCGTGCGGCGGGCGCGGGCTCCGCACCGGCCCCGCGCGGGGGCGTACCTCGACGCCTGGTTCGACGAGCGGGTGGACCTCCACGGCGACCGGTGCGGCGGTACGGACCCGGGGATGATCTGCGGCTTCGGGCTGCGGGAAGGACGGGTCGTGGCGTACGCGGCCCAGGCCGGGACGGCGACCCGGCCCGCCGGCTACCGCACGGCCGCCCGGCTGATCCGGCTCGCCGACCGGCTGGGGATCCCGGTGCTCACCCTCGTGGACACACCCGGTGCCGCGAACGACGCCGAGGCCGAGCGGACCGGCGCGGGCGCGGCCATCGCCGACGTCTTCGCGGCGGTGGCGTCGGTGCGTGTCCCGGTGACGACCCTGGTGATCGGCGAGGGCGGTTCCGGCGGGGCGCTGGCGCTTGCTGCCCCGGCGAACACCTGGGTCACCCCCGACAGCTACTTCTCGGTCATCGCGCCCGAACTCGCCGCGGCGATCCTCAAGCGCGACCCGTCCGCGACGCCGGCGACCGCGGACCAGCTCCGGCTGCGGCCGCGGGATCTCGTGGAGCTGGGGCTGGTACGGGGGATCGTGGCCCGGGCCGAGTGAACCGGGCGAGTCGGACGGCCGTGCGGGCGCCCGGGCGGACCGGGCGGACCGGGCGGACCGGGCGACTCCCAGCGGTCCGTGTCACGTCCGGCCCGTGTCCCGTCGGTCCCTCCGACCCCGCCGTGCGGGCGCTCACCGGCGACCGTCCGGCCACCGCCGTGCGGGCGGTCCGAGTGGTCCGGGCGAGCACGTCCGGCCCGCGTCCCGTCGGTCCCTCCGACCCCGCCGTGCGGGCGCTCACCGGCGACCGTCCGGCCACCGCCGTGCGGGCGGTCCGAGTGGTCCGGGCGAGCACGTCCGGCCCGCGTCCCGTCGGTCCCTCCGACCCCGCCGTGCGGGCGCTCACCGGCGACCGTCCGGCCACCGCCGTGCGGGCGGTCCGAGTGGTCCGGGCGAGCACGTGCGGCCCGCGTCCCGTCGGTCCCTCCGACCCCGCCGTGCGGGCGGTCCGGGTGGTCCGGGCGAGCACGTCCGGCCCGTGTGCTCTGCGTGACCCGTGGTACCCGCTGCCATGAGGTGCGTCACAGCAACTTAGGCAACCCTTCCCTCGCGCGGCGGCCCTCTGGTAGACGTGGCAGTCCGCCCGGAAGGGCCACCGCACCACAGCACCACCGGAAGTGTCGCCCATGGACCAGGACCGTTCACCCGACCTCACGCCGTTCGAGATCGACCTGACCTTCGAGGAGGCCCGGCGCCGGGCCGAGGTGGTGGCCGCACTGGGACCGGACTGGGATCCCGTGGCCGCGCTGGAGGGCGAGGAGGCGGCGTACGCGCTGCTCTACTCCGGTCTCGACGCCGAACAGCAGCGGACGTACGACATGCTCGTCGCCGCCGGCGTCCTGCCGGAAGGGGGCCCGGGCCGTGCGCCTTCCCATTGATCCGCAGGCCGACATCGCCCGCCGCGCCTGGCTGCCCTGCCCCGCCTGCGACGACGCGCGGGACTGCGCCCCCTGCGCCGCCCGGCGCAACTGCGCGGAGCACTGGCGCTATCTGATCTCCAACAAGGGCCCGGTGGTCCATCTCCAGTGCCCCGGCTGCACCCACATGTGGTCGGTCGACACCCGCCGCCGCGCGAAGCGTCCCGCCGGGGACCCACCGCCCTGCTGATCCCAGCGGAAGCGGCCCACCGCCCAGAACCCCCCTCTCGCCGCGGATCTCCCGGCGGGACGAGGGTGCCGCTGCGCTGCTCGATCGCCTCGGGGCCGTTGGTGACGTGCGGGACCGTACGGGTCGCCGGACGGCCGCGGCCGCGGGTGCCCGGCAGGGCCGGCGGAGGACGGGATCCGCGAATCCGCAGGGAATATGACACAGCTATATGGATGACGAGCAGTCAGCAATCCGGTGACCGCCCGGATGTCGGACCGTCGTGCTCCCCCGAAGCTGCTAGCTGTAAGCGCCGAACACGTTGACGTTCCGGAAGAAGGCCGGTGAAGCCCGGTCGGCCTCCGACGACTTCCTCAAGAAAGGTCTGGGATGCCCAAGATCTTCGGCGCTGCGCTGCTCGTCCTCGCACTCGCGGCCGCCCCGTCGGCCACCGCGGTCGCCGGCCCGACCGCCCAGTCCGGCCAGACCGCCGGTCAGACCACCGGCCGGTACATCGTGACGCTCGAGCACACCCCCGCGGCCGAAAGCGCCGACGCCGCCGTGAACGCGGCCGTCGGGCGGGCGTCGTCCATGGGCGCCGTGGTGGTGCACGTCTACCGGCACGCCCTGCAGGGCTACGCGGCGTCGATGACCGCGGCAACGGCGGCCGCGCTCGCGGACGAGCCGGGGGTCCGGTCCGTGGAGCCCGACCGTCCGGTGCGGATCGCCGCCCAGTCGGTGCCGACCGGTGTGGACCGGGTGGAGGCCGACCTCAGCGCGACCGCCGCGATCGACGGCAAGGACACCCGGGTCGACGCCGACGTGGCGGTCATCGACACCGGTATCGACGCGGACCACCCGGATCTCAACGTGTACGAGGCCGGGGGCAAGAACTGCTGGCTGCCGATCCTTCCGCCCATGGACATGCACGGTCACGGCACGCATGTGGCCGGCACGATCGGCGCCCTCGACAACGGCACGGGAGTGGTCGGCGCGGCACCGGGCGTACGGCTCTGGCCGGTCCAGGTGCTCAGCCCGTTGGGTTCCGGAAGCACCTCGAACGTCGTCTGCGGCATCGACTACGTCACCGAGCACGCCGACGAGATCGACGTCGTCAACATGAGCCTGGGCGGCTCGGGCAAGGACGACGGCAACTGCGGCAAGACCAACAACGACGCCATGCACCAGGCGATCTGCAACTCGGTGGCGAAGGGCGTCACCTACGCCGTCGCCGCCGGCAACGACCACATCGACGCGGCCGGCTTCGTCCCGGCCGCCTACGACGAGGTGATCACGGTCAGCGCGCTGGCCGACTTCGACGGCAAGCCGGGCGGCCTCGGCCGCCCCACGTGCCGCACGGACCGGGACGACACCTTCGCCGACTTCTCCAACTACGGGCGGGACGTGGACCTGATCGCCCCCGGTGTGTGCATCCGCTCCACCTTCAGGTACGGCGGGTACTCCACCCTGTCCGGCACCTCCATGGCAGCCCCGCACGTCGCGGGCGGCGCGGCCCTCTACCGGGCCACCCACCCCGGCGCCTCCCCCGCCGCGGTCAAGTCGGCCCTGGTGACGGCGGGCGGCACGGACTGGACCTGGCCGTCGGAGGACGGTGACGGCATCAAGGAGCCCCTCCTCCGGCTCCGCTCGTTCTGACCCGCGCGGTCCCGGCGGGCGGGCGGGGAACCCGCCTCCGGGACTCCCCGTCCGGGGACGGGGATCGGGTCCCGGCCCCGGACGGGGGACGGACGGCAGGACCGGGGACGGGGACGGACGGGGCGGGACCGGAGGTCCGTGCCGGGGACGGCCCTCGGCACGGCCCCGGGGGCGCGGGCGGCACGAGCCCCGGAGCGTCACGGACTCATGGGACCCGGGGCCCCGTGGAGTTCACGGAACTCCCTGCGGCACGGAACTCCGGGCGGCGCCGCCGTGACCGGTGCCGGGGCTCACGGCGTCGGCCGGCGGGCGTCGTAGCGCAGGAAGCCGCGGCCGCGCAGCGCCAGGAGGGCGACGGCGAGGACGCACGCGAGCCCGCCGCCGGTGACGGCGACGGTGGGCGAGGTGACGTCGGCGACCGAGCCGGCGAGGAAGTCGCCGAGGCGGGGGCCGCCCGCCACGACGACGACGAAGACCCCCTGCAGGCGACCGCGCATCTCGTCCGGCGCGGCCGCCTGCAGCATGGTGTTGCGGAAGACCATGGACACCGTGTCGGCGCATCCGGCGAGCGCGAGGAACAGCAACCCGAGCCAGAGGTTCCTGGTCAGGCCGAACACGGCGATCGCGGTACCCCAGGCGGCCACGGCGAGCAGGATCGCCACACCGTGCCGCCGGATGCGCCCCTGCCAGCCGGAGAACACCCCGCCGAGCAGGGCGCCGACGGCGGGCGCCGCGACGAGCAGTCCCGTCGTACGAGCGTCCCCGCCGTACCAGAGCCCGGCCACGGCCGGGAAGAGCGCGCGCGGATGGGCGAGGACCATCGCGCAGAAGTCGGAGAAGAACGTCATGCGGATGTTCGGCCGGGTGGCGAGAAAACGCAGCCCGTCGAGCACGGACGCGCGGCCGCGCTTCGCGCCGTCGCGGTCGGGCAGCATCGACGGCAACCGCCACATCGCGTACAGCGCGGCTCCGAAGGCGACGAAGTCGACGACGTACGCGGCCTGGTAGCCGCCGTAGCCGACGATCAGTCCGCCCAGCATCGGACCGATCAGCATGCCGGATGTCATCGTCATGGAGGAGAGGGCGTTGGCGGCGGGCAGTTGCTCGGCCGGCAGCAGCCTCGGGATCATCGCGCTGCGGGCCGGCGCGTTGAGCGCGGCGCACACGGCCTGGAGCGCGACGACGCCGTACAGGAACCACACGTGGTGGAAAGCCGCGAACGCGGCCGCGGCGAGCGCGGCCGACAGCCCGGCGGAACCGGCCGCACTCCACAGCCCCAGCACCCGCCGGTCCACGGTGTCGGCGACGGCGCCGCCGTACAGGCCGAAGACGATCAACGGGACGAGGGAGAAGAGGCCGACGAGCCCGACGGAGAACGTCGAGTGCGTGATGTCGTACACCTGGAGCGAGATCGCCAGTGTGGTCATGCCCTGGCCGATCCAGGAGACCGTGTTGCCGAACCACAACCGACGGTAGTGGGCGGAGAGGCGCAGCGGTGTGAGGTCGGCGAGGATGCGGGGCCGCCGGGCGGGCGTGCCGGTGGCGGTCACCGGTGCACGGTCGTACGGCGGCGGGCGGCTATGAGCGGCATGACGGAAGTATATTGACGCACCCGAGTGAGCCCCTTACACGGCGGGCAGGAAGCGGGGCGGGGCCGCATGAACCACCACGGGTTCACCACCGTCCGAGCCCCGACGGGGCCGGGGCGGCTGCCCGAGTGCCGACGGCCCCGGCGGTGGGGCGCGGGCGGTGGGGCGCGGGCGCCCCGGGGACGTCCCACGGGGGGGGCGTCACCGGGGAGCGCTCAGCGGCCGCCGGAGACCCGCAGGACCGTCCCCGTCGTGAAGGAGGCGTCGTCCGAGAGGAGCCAGGAGACGGCTCCGGTCAGGAGGAGCGGCTGGGGGCGACGCTCATGATCGGGGGCCGGCGCGGGCGCCTGGGTGCCTGGGTGCCTGGGCGCGTGGGCGTGCAGGTTGCGGGCCAACCCGGGTAGGCGCAGGGTGAACAGGCGCAGGGTTAACCGGTGCGTGGACGCACCACGGACCCGAGAGGACACCGATCCTGATGAGCAAGCACAACGCCAAGGCGCGGCAGATCAAGGGAAAGCTGAAGGAGACCCTCGGGAAGACCATGGGCGACAAGTCCATGCAGCGCTCGGGCCGGAGCGACATGCTGCGCGGCAAGGCGCAGGAGATGGCGGAGAAGGCGGCCGACCAGGTGCGCAGGCACACCAGGCACCACTGAGGCGTCCGGCCGGCCTCCGGGTCCCGCGGTCAGTCGATCCGCAGCGCCAGCAGGCACGCGTCGTCCTCCAGACCGGGAGCGGTGTGGGCGGAGATCAGGGCGTCGACGGTCTCCTCCGGTGACAGCGGCCCTTCGCGCGCGAGGCTGCGGACGAGTCCGTCGAGCGAGTCCTCGATGTCCTCGCCGCGCCGCTCGATCAGGCCGTCGGTGTAGAGGAGCAGGAGGTCGTCCGGCTCCAGCGGCACGGTGGCGATCTCGTACACGTACCCGGGGATCAGCCCGAGCAGGGGTCCGGCGTGGTCGCCCGGAAGGAGCGCGGCCCCACCGCCCCGGCGCAGTACGGGCGGCGGATGGCCCGCGCACGCCCAGTGCAGAGTGCGGTGCTCGATGAACCCGACCACGGCGGTGGCGGTGAGGGCGCTGGGATCGCCGCACATCATCTGGTTCAGCCACGTCGCCATGGCCCCCGGATCCGCCCCGGTCTGGGCCAGCCCGGCCAGTGCGTGACGCTGCTGGGCCATCCGGGCGACGGCCTCCAGGCCGTGGCCGCTGGCGTCCCCGATGGCCAGGAGCACCCGGCCGTCGGCCAGCAGCCGGCACTTGTACCAGTCGCCGCCGACCGCGGCCTCGCGCTCGGACGGGAGATAGGCCGCGGCGACGGCGATGCCGGCCTCGGCGAGCCGGGCGGAGTGGGTCGGCAGCAGCGCCTCGCGCAGCCGGGACGCCACCTTGCGTTCGGCGGCGGCCTGCTGGCGCAGCACCTCCGTCTCCCTGCGGGTCTCCGCCAGGCGCCGGAGGCTGCGCATCTGGGGCGTCAGGTCCCTCGCCACGAGATGGATCGCCCACGGCCGGCCGTCGGTGCCGGCGAGCGGCCGGCCGAGCACGTCCAGGGTGCGGACCTCGTCCCCGACGACGAACCGGATACGGGTCCAGGGCGTGTCGGTCCCGGCGAGCAGGGTCCTGACGCACTGCGCGAACCGCGGGACGTCGTCGGGGAGCAGCGCGTCGCACAGCTCCGTCAGCGACCACGTCCGGCCGGGAGCCGTGCGGAAGATGCGGTGCAGCCCGTCCGACCAGGTGGTCGCTCCGGACAGCAGGTCCCAGTTGCCCCACCCCATGGAGACCAGCTTCTCGGCGTCGCTGGTGAGGAGGTCGGCCTCGGTGAGGGCGGGGCGCCAGGTCGCCAGGATCCGGTCCCCGCTCGCGGCCGCGTCGCAGAGCAGCTGGACCCTCCTGAGGCGCCCCTCCCGCCGCTCCGTGTAGTCCAGGGCCCACCCGTGCAGCGGCCGCCCGGTCCTGAGGACGCGGGCGAGGGCCTCGACCAGTCCGGCGGACGCCGCCCCGGGCCGTACGGTCAGCAGCCGCTGCCCCACCAGCTGGCCCAGGGGTTCGAGCCATTCGGCGGACCGGACGCGGTTGCCCGCCGCGATGACGAAGTCGACCAGGGCCGCCCCCTCCTCTCCCCTGCCGTCGTCCCACACCGGCGCGAGGAGGGCGGTGGCCAGCGGGACGGCCGGGAGCGCCGCGGTGAGGTACGCCCAGGGATCGCCGCCGTCCGCGGCCCCCGCGCCGGCATCCCGGTCCTGCCCGCGGGTCCGCCCGGTGGGCCCCCCGTCCCGCGGCACGGCGGCGTCCTCGGCGGGCACGGAGCCCGGGGACGGCCGAGTGGCCCGGGCGGGGGTGGAGCCGCCCACGTCGGCGCGCAGGCCGGCGATCTCCTGATCGATGACGCGCTTGAGCGCCCACACGTCCTCGTGCGGGACGGGTACCTGTTCCTCGGCACCGACCGGACGCGCGTCGTCGGTGCGCGGCATGAGGCCTCCCTGATTCCCTCGATTCCAGGTAGGTCGGCGCTCACCGGGGTCGTACCCCCCATCTTCCCCCACCCGTCCGGCCGGGAGGTCCCGGAGAGGCGGGGCAGGACGAGGCCGGACCCGCGGCGCGGCACCGCCGGGCCCGGCCCGGGGACCGCGAGGAGAGTCAGTTCAGTGCCAGGACCTCCCGGGCGGCACGCTCTCCGGAGCGCACCGCGCCCTCCATCAGCCCGTGCATCTGCGTCGCGGTCTCCGTGCCCGCCCAGTGGATCCGGCCGACCGGCTCGCGCAGCGCACGGCCGTAGCCGGTCAGTGCCCCGGGTGGGAAGTGGCCGATCATCCCGCCCGCGGACCATGCCTCCGCGGACCAGTCGGTCTCCAGGTACCCCAGGGGATGCAGGGCCTCCGGGCCGAACCGCTCCGCCAGCGCGTGCAGCCACACGTCCCGGCGCTCCTTGGGGTCCAGCCGGCCGAGCCGTACGGCCCCGGGTCCGAAGGCGTAGCTGCTCAGCACGCCCGGCCTGCCCCCCGGTGGGGTCTGGTCGATGGTCACGGGGACGGCCGACAGGGGGGCGAGCGTCTGCCCGGACAGGCGCTGACCGCGCCAGAACGCCTCGGGGTACGAGGTGTGGACGCGGATGATCGACCCGGGCGTCATCCGCTGCCGCAGATGGACCGCGGCGGGCGGCAGTGCCGGCTCGAACAGGATGCGCCCGGCGAGCACCGGCGGTACGGCGACGATGACCCGGCGCGCCCGTACCGTCAGCGCGTCGGTGCCCACCTCGGCGTCGTTCCCGTTCTGGACGATCCGCCGGACCGGAGTGTCCAGGCGTACGGCGTCGCCCAGCCCTTCGGCCATCCGCCGGGCCAGCTCCGGCGTCCCGCCGTCGAGGAGATGCGTCTCGGTCCTGCCGCTGTCGGTGTAGTACTCGAACCCGCCGCCGCCCCGGGCCAGGACCAGCGCGCCCAGCAGGGAGACCTCGGCGGGGTCGGTGCAGAACAGCAGGCTCATCGTCGCCTTCAGCACGGTGTGCGCCGTCCCGGAGGGCACGTTGAGCGGATCGGCGAGCCACTGCCCGAGTGTGCGGGCGTCGAGCGTCCGCGCGTTCGGGGCCAGCCAGGGCGCGTCGGCGGGGATCCGCCGTGCCATCGCGTTCAGCCGCGCGAAGGCCAGCCCCAGGGATGCGAGCGTCACCGGACCGGCCTTGGGGATGCTCCCCCGGTAGCGGTGGTCGACGCCGTCGAGGCGCAGGACGTGGTCACCGCCGTCGTACTGCGGATACGCCCGGAGCCCGTACTCCCGGGCGAGCCGGAACATCCTCGCCTGGCCGTCCCCGAGCCAGGTCCCGCCCGCGGAGACGACGGTGCCGTCGGGCAGCTCCCGGTTCCACACCCGACCGCCCACGCGGTCCCGGGCCTCGAGCACGATCACCTCCCGGCCCGCTTGCGCCAGGTTCCGCGCGGCCGCCAGACCCGCGAATCCGGCGCCGACCACACACACGTCCACCGTCGTCCGCTCCATGAGGGCACCTCCACGGGGCAGCCTCACCCGCCGGAGGCAACGGCGCTCGGTGGGTGAACCGCCCGTGCGGCACTTGGGGCCGTCCGGGCGACGCACCACCCGCCCGGGAAGGTCCCGCGCCCCGCCCCGGAGCGGTGGCCCGTGCCCCCGTCCGGCCCGTGCCCCCGTCCGGGCCGGGACACCAACGACCGCCACCGGACGCGAAGTTACCCGTGCCACGTTTCCGCCGACGGTTGAACGCCCGCTCGCGGGCCCTCGTTGACCCCGGTAACCGGTGATTCGTCCAGACCGGTGAGTGAGCGAGGTCCGCACATGCCAAGGTTCCTTCCGCACCGCACCCGGCTGCGCCCGGTGTCCCCGGTCCGCCGCCCGGCGCGTCCGACGGCCCGCGGTTCCCGCCCGCGGCCCGCGTACTGAGCGGTCGCGGCCATGGACTACTGCGTGCCCTGCCACCGCACCCTCAACGGCGCCGTGACGTGCCCCGAATGCGGTGCGTACGACCCCGCGATGGCCGACGCGGACGGGGTTCCGCCGTCCGCCACGCCGATGGCGGAGACCTGCCCCGGCGAGGAGACGGCTCCCGGCGGGCCACCCGCCGCTGCCCCGGCCCCGGCGCATGCGGCTCCCCCGGCCACGGCAGATACGGCCACACCGCCGGGCCTTACGGCGACGACACCCCTGGCCACCGCCTCTGACCGTAGGGCCGAGACACATGTGGCCGACGCCCACCGTCCCCGGCCGCGGCGGTGGAGGACGTACGGCGGCCGGACTCTCGCCGCTGCCGCCTTCGCGGTACTGGGCGGCCTGGGCACGTCCTCGCTGCTGGCCAACGGCTCCACAGACCTTCCGCGGGCCGCGCCGAGCCCGGAACTGCCGTCCCCCGACGGTTCCCGGGAACCAGGCACCGCAGGGCCGACGGCCTCGGCCGCTCCGGAACGCCCGGCCACCCACCCCGCCAGGGGAGCCGCCCGGGAAAGCAACGGCGCTGCGCCCAGTCGTCCTCGGACCACACCCGCCACCCCGGAGCCCCCGGCCGTCCCCACCCCGGAACCCGCCCCCGACACGGCTTCTCCGCCGGTGACCGCCGGGCCGAGCGCCCGCCCCTCCACCGGCGGCCCGGCCCCGTCGCCCTCGCCGACGGCCCCCACCTCACCGAGCCCCAGCGGCAGCACGGGCGCCTCGCCCACGGGCAGCCCCACCCCCGGCACCACGGAGGTGCCGGTGACCGAAGCCCTGCCCAAACTGGCGCCGCTCCCGGCGAGCGTGAGCCGGAACGTCGCCGCCGGTGCCGCGCTCACCGGGAGATGACCGGCTGGCGGGACCGGTCCGCGGAGGGAGAGCGGGCCGGAGCGCTGGTGCCCCCGGCGGGCTACGTCGCTCCTCGCGGTCAGGCGGCGCCGCGCCGGATTCACGGGCGAACGACCGCCAGGGGGCACTGGGAGAACTGGAGCATGTGGTGACTGACCGAGCCGAGGGCCAGTCCGCGGAAGCCACCGCGCCCACGGGAGCCGACGACCAGGAGGTCGGCCCTGTCCGAGGCGCGGGCCAGTGCGAGGACCGGGTCCTCGTCGGGCACGTGCTCCACCACCTCCACGTCGGGATGTTCCTCCCGCAGGGGGGCCAGCCACTCGTCCAGGGCTTGCCGGTGCTCCTTGGCCGCCGCGTCCTGGGCGGCGCTGACCAGTGCATGAGGTCCCGGGTGAACCCAGGCGTGCACGGCGTGCAGTTCGGCATCGCGCAGGGATGCCTGATCGAACGCGTACGTCAGGGCGGCCAGGGAGTGCTCGGACCCGTCGGCGCCGACGACGATGCGGCGGTGTCCGGTGGTGACGTGGTTGACGACGACCACAGGGCACGCCGCGTGGCCGACGACCTGCAAGGCGACCGAGCCCAGCAACAGGCTCCCGAAGCCTCCCAGGCCCTTCGCTCCCAGCACGACCGTGTGAGCACGCTCGGACTCGGCCAGCAGCACCGCCGCCGGGGCGCCCGAGGGCCGGGTGGCGCGCACCTCGAGGCCGGGATGGGCGCCCCGGGCGATCGCCTCGGCCTCGGCCAGGACGCCCTGGTCTCGGTGGCGTTCCTCCTAGGCGCGGCCTTCCGGGGTGGTCGCGTACTCGTGCTCACGGGGCACGACGTGGACGATGAGCAAGGGGCAGCGGCGCAGCGCCGCTTCGTGGGCCGCCCACACGCAGGCGCGCAGGCTGCGGCCGGAGCCGTCGACTCCGGCCACGATCGGACGATCGGTCATGGCCTCTCCCGCGTTGCAGGTCGTCGGCTTCCGCTGCTGCGGGAGCCGCGGAGCGCGTCCGGATCACGACGCACCCGGCGTTCACCTCCGCCGGCCGCCGCACGTGGTCGTTCGGCTCCTCCGCGTGCGCCTACCGCCGGCGAGGGTCCGCTTCGGCGATTCCGCGGGTGCTTCGGCGGCGATCGGCACCCTGGCGGCGCACAGCGGGGTACGGTCGCGGGTCGTGAGTCGGACGACCCACGACCCGACCGGACCGGTGAGGTGTGTCCGGGCCGTGCGGCCGACCGGACACAGGGGTCAGGCCGGCGCGTAGGTGAGGCAGTCGATCTCGTCGTGCTGGTAGCCGACGGTGATGGCGGGTGCGTGGCATTCGAGACCGATGTTGTGCCGGCAGTCGGCCATCTTGCAGGCGCCGACTCGTCCGGTGGCGGACGGTTCCCCGCCCTTCGCGTCCGCGCTCACGTACGTGTCGCAGACGGGGTCGTGGATGTCCCCGATGGTGATGGCCACGGCGTGGCAGGTGTGGTCGGTGTTGTAGGCGCAGTTCTCGGCCGTGCATTCGTTGATGACGGGCAACTGCATGACGGGCGCGGTTCCCATGGGTGGGCCTTCTGTTCTCCCGGATGTGTCTGCGGGTGGGCTGTCGCGGCTGCGGGCGACGATCGGGCTCGGCCGTCCAGCGGGACGGCCCCGGGCGGGAACGACGTCCAGTGGCCGAGGGTGGGGCGGTTACGTGGTGTCCCCTGATGGTCCACACCCGCGCCGACCGCTCATGGAACCCTCAATTTCCCTCTTTTCCCTCTCTCCACTGTCCGGGATGTTCGCTTCCCGTGCACCTCGGCACGGACGGATGCCGCCGCCGGGGACTCTTGTCGCCCGGTTCGCCGGAGCGTCCCGGTGCGGCACGAAGGATCACGCCCGGCCACCGCCCGGCACGGCGCGGGCCGGGCAGGTCGCAGATCCGTCCACTCGCACCGACGTGGCTGTCGCACCCTCGGCTTCCACCCATCGGCGCGCTGGTCGCGGCCACGTGCTCACCGCGGACCTCAAGCCGGGCGTAGGGGCGGGCCGTCCGCCGGTACGGCTGCTGCCGGGCCGGCCGCGGTGGCCGGGACGGCCGGGTTCTCGCCGGGCACCGGGGCGGAGGTCGTTCCCCCGGAACGGGGGCCTGACCGTACGCGGACGGCGACTCGCCCGGCCGAACGGGTCCGCATGTCGGGCCGACCGGCCCTCGTCGGACGGTCCCCGGACCCGTGAGGATCGAGGCACCCGGGGACGGCCGAAGAGGCCGTGCCCCATGATGCTTACGGAGGCCATCGCATGACTCGCCCTGTCACTGTAGGAGTGGACGGATCCCGGGAGGGCCTGGCCGCCGCTGACTGGGCAGCCCGCGAGGCCTCGCTCCGCGGCGTGCCCCTGCGCATCGTGCACGCCTGGCTCTGGCAGCCCTTGGACGTCCCCGTCGTCCAGGACAGGAAAGTGCAGGCCGACGCCGCCAACGCCGTTCTGCTGGAGGCCGAGACACACGTGTCCGACCGGTATCCGGACCTCTCGGTCACAGCCGAAGTGGTGCCCGATACGGCAGTTTCCGCCCTGCTCTTTGAGGCTGAGCGGGCCGGCATGCTGGTCATCGGATCGCGCGGGCACGGGGCGATCGCCGGGTTCCTGCTCGGCTCGTACGGTCAGCAGGTGCTCGCGAGCGCGACGCGCCCTGTGGTGTCGGTCCGGGCCCGCGACGGGCAGCATGAGCCGGAAGGCGGGGAGGTCGTCGTGGGCCAGCAGGGTGGGGCCGAGGACAGTGACGCCGTACTGGAGTTCGCCTTCGAGGCTGCTGCGGCACGAGGAGCGGCCGTGCGAGCGGTGAGGGCCTGGAGCCTGCCGCCCATCTTTGCCTACAGCCCGGGTTCGATGCGCCTCGCCGATGAGGCGGGAGGGCTGGAACCGTTCGAGAGGAAGACGCTGGAGCAGGCGCTCGCTCCGTGGCGGGAGAAGTTCCCCACCGTGCCGGTGATCGCGCACGTGGAGATCGGAAGCGCGGGGCAGGTGTTGCTGTCGGCCGCCGCCCGGGCGCAGCTGCTCGTGCTCGGCCGCCGGGAACGCCGCTCCCCCGTCGGTACCCGCATCGGGTCGGTGGCCCATGCCGCTCTGCATCATGCCCGCTGCCCCGTCGCACTGGTGCCGCACGCCTGACGCACGCCTGAGTACCGATCGGTCCGCGCCGGGCCGGGGTCTCCCGGGACCAGCTCCTGCGATACGGGACCCGGGCCTGGTCCCCGTCGGCTCCGGCCCCGCACGGGACGCCGGTACCCCGGCTCCGAGAGGAACCGGAGCCCCGAACCGTCCCTGTGCGGGGGCGGTTCGGTACCCCGGTTCCGGACGCGGGACTCAGTGCCGTGAGCGGGGCTCACGCGCCGGGGAGGCCGCGCCCGCCTGGCCTCCGTGAGCCGCAAGTGCCTGCGTGGCGATGACGGCGGCCTGGACCCGCCGCTCCACACCCAGCTTTGCCAGCAACCGGGAGATGTTGTTCTTCACGGTCTTCTCCGCCAGGTAGAGCTGCTTGCCTATCTCCCGGTTGGTCAGTCCCTCGCCCACGAGCGCCAGGATCTCCCGCTCGCGGTCGGTCAGCGCGGGGAGCCCCTGAGGCTGTTCGTCCTGTCCGGTCTCGCCCCGCAGACGTGCCATCACGCGGGCCGTGGCGCCGGGATCCAGCATGGACTGGCCGGAGGCCACCGTCCGCACGGCGTGGACGAGGTCGGTGCCGGTGATCTGCTTGAGGACGTAGCCGGACGCCCCGGCCATGATGGCGTCCAGCAGTGCCTCCTCGTCGTCGAACGAGGTGAGCATCAAGCAGGCCAGGTCGGGCATCCGGGAGCGCAGTTCGCGGCACACGCTCACTCCGTCGCCGTCCGGGAGGCGCACGTCCAGTACGGCGACCTGCGGGCGCAGCGCCGGCACCCGCACCAGCGCCTGTTCGGCGGTGGCCGCTTCGCCGACCACGGTCAGGCCGGGCTCGGCGTCCAGCAGGTCGTGCACTCCGCGGCGCACCACCTCGTGGTCGTCCAGGAGGAACACCTTGACCGCGTCCTTCTCGATGGGTCCGCCACTGCTGTCCGTCATCACTCACTCCGTATCGGCTGGGTTCGTCCGCCGGGGCGGACCCTCTGCATGGTGTCCTCGTACGGGCCGAACGGCCAGGGTCGAACGGCCCTGATTCCCCCTGCCCGAAGAAGCTCCCCTGCGCTGCGCGTCCCTGTCGCTCCGTCACCCCGTTCGGTGGGCCGTACGTCGGAAGCGTCTCCGGCTTCGGCGCCGCCGCCCGTCGTGCCGGGGGACACCGCCGGAGGGCCGCCCCCTGACACCGCCGTCGCGGACAGGAAGGGACCAGTGGCCCTGTGTCGGGGGCCTGAGGGCCTGCCGGCCACGGCCGGTCATCTGGTGGACTTCCGGGCGTCGGCCGAGCCGGCGAGACCGGCGCCCCCTGACGGCGCCCTGGCGGAGAGACCCCGAACTCATGGCTTCGACCACCCTGACCACGACGGCAGTGAACGACGGCACCACGATCGCCGCCCTCTCCGGCGAGCTCGACATAGCCACCGCCGGACAAGTCGAGCTGGATCTGGCTCACTTGGTCGTCGGCATGGTCCGCGAACTGCGCCTGGACCTGTCGGCCGTCACGTTCTGCGACAGCTCCGGAGCCGACCTGTTCGTACGGGTGCATCGACAATGTGCGGCGACGGGCGTGCGACTTCACCTGTGCGCTGTGCCGCACCCTTGTGCGACGGTGTTCCGCGTGCTCGGCGTGGACGACACCGTCCCCTGTTCCTTTGCCTGACCACCGCCCGCCCCGGGGCGTACCGGCAGTGGTCGTCCGGCTGACCGGGACCGCCGGAAAGGTCCGTTCGGCCCTGTCACCGCGGCACCCTCCGGGGGACGCTGACTGTCACGGCAGCGAGCTGCTCCGAGCACGGAGCAGGAGCAGAGGGTGGGCATGATGGACGACGAAGCCACGCAGCGAACAGGGGGGAGCCGCCTCACGGTGGCACCCCGGCGCATGACGCGACTCGACCGCGTCGAGGCTCTGGGCCTGCTCGGCACCGTGTCGCTCGGGCGCATCGTCTTCACCGAACGGGCCCTGCCGGCTGTCCGCCCGGTCAACCACCTCATGGACGGCGAGGACATCATCGTCCAGCTGCACGAAGGCGGCACGCTCGCCTCGATCGTGGCGCCCACCGACGAGGCCGGCGTGGTCGTGGCCTACGAGGCCGACGTCATCGACCCCGACACCCATCTCGGCTGGAGCGTCGTCGTCACCGGCTACGCCCACCGGGTCACGGACGACGAGGAACTCGCCCGCTACGCGGCAAGGCTCCGCCCGTGGGTGGTGCATCCCGTGATGAACGCGGCGCTGCGCATCCGGCCCGACCTGGTCACGGGTTCGAGGCTCACGGCCTGAGCCGTGCGCCGACGCCGCGGGGTGCCTGTCCCTTCATCCCGCGTTGCCGGCGGCGAACGGGGCCCGCCATACGAGCCGGCTGCCGCCCTCGGCCGGGGTTCGGATGTCCAGGGTGCCGCCCATGCTGCTGGCGCGTTCGGCGAGGTTGCGCAGTCCGCTGCGCCTGCCGTCGGCCGGTATCCCCTTCCCGTCGTCGGTCACGGTGAGGACGACCTCGTCCGCCGTGGCCTGCAGGGAAACCTCCACGCGCGCCGCTTGCGCGTGCCGGGCGGCGTTGCTCAGTGCTTCGCCGAGAGCCGCCATGACGTGGTCGGCCACCGCAGGGGGGACGTCCGTGTCCAGCAGGCCCTCCATACTCAGGCGTGGCGGGAATCCCAGCGCCGCTCCGGCTTCGCCGACGGCGCGGGCGACGCGCGCGCGCAGACTCGGCTCGGTCTCGTCCTCGCGCGCCCGCAGGCCGAAGATCGTGGACCGGATGATCTTGATGGTTTCGTCCAGGTCCCCGACCGCGCGCTGCACACGCTCCGCAGCGCC
This sequence comes from Streptomyces marianii, assembly GCF_005795905.1. NCBI lineage: Bacteria > Bacillati > Actinomycetota > Actinomycetes > Kitasatosporales > Streptomycetaceae > Streptomyces > Streptomyces marianii. The sequence goes on along the minus strand of NZ_VAWE01000001.1, from coordinate 5,912,542 downwards.
GGCGTGCTCGACGAGACGCGCGGCACTCTGCAGTGTCATACCGGTGGCGAACAGCCGTTGGATGGCCAGGTCGTGCAGGTCACGGGCAATACGGTCACGGTCCTCCAGCAGCGCGAGGTGCTCGGCGTCACGTCGGCGCTCGGCCAGCTCCAGCGCCAGCGCGGCCTGTCCGGCGAAGGCCAGCAGGGGCTGCAGCTCCCACTCGGTGAAGGCCGGATCGCCGACGGCGCGCGCCAGGAGCAGGACTCCTCGGGTGTCCTTGGCCGCCGTGCCCAGGGGTACGGCCACGGCCGGCCCCAGTCCCTCGAAGTGCCGGGATCCTGCGGTGCAGCGGGCGTCATCGGCCAGTCCCGCCGTGGTCACCGGCGTACCCGCCTGGTAGGCGGCGCCCGACAGGGTGCCTTCGGCCGGCACCACCAAGCCCCGGCGCGTGTCGTGGTCGCCGCCGATGGCCAGCTCGACGAGCAGGTCGTCGGTACCGGCGACGGGCACGGACACGTCGGCGACGCGGGCGTCGGTGATCTCCCGTGCACGACGGGCGATCAGTTCCAGGACCTCGAGCCGGGGTTTGCCCGAGAGCAGGCTCTTGGTGATCTCCGCATTCGCCTGCAGCCACCGCTGCTGGCGCTGCGACGCCTCGTACAGCCGGGCGTTGTCGATGGCCACACCGGCGGCCACGGAGAGCGTGGAGATCACCGCCTCGTCCTCCGCGTCGAAGTCCCGGCCGCCGCGCTTGTCGGTCAGGTAGAGGTTGCCGAACACCTCGTCGCGCACCCGGATCGGCACACCGAGGAACGTACGCATCGGCGGGTGATGTGCGGGGAAGCCGTACGACGCCGGGTGGGCGCCGAGATCGGAGAGGCGGAGGGACTCGGGGTTGCGGATCAGCTCACCGAGCAGCCCGTGTCCGGCCGGCAGCGGACCGATCCGGGCGGTCTCCTCCTCCGTCAGCCCGGCGGTGAGGAACTGCGACAGCGTCCGGCCGTCCGGGCCGATCACGCCCAGAGCCGCGTACTGCGCGTCGACCAGCTGAGCGGCGGCTTCCGCGATGCGCCGCAGCACCTGGGAGAGATCGAGCTCGCGGCCCACCGAGACCACGACCTCCAGGAGACTGTGCACCCGGTCGCGCGTGCCGCGGGCCGCGTTGATGCGCGCCTGCAGCTCGTCGAGCAGCTCGTCGAGCCGCATCTGGGGCATACGTGACAACGACTCCTCGAGGCTCACACGCTTCCCCTCCGCTTTCACCCGCTGAACGCAGACAGCCTATAGGCCCATGCGGGTGAAAACGGCGCCTAGACGGGAGGCGTGGGGGATGGGTCGGCGTAGAATGCCGCGCGCGATTCCTCCCTGTCATCGAGCATCGGCATGCGGGGGTTGCCGGTGCACACTGGTGGGCGAGTCAGGGAGGGCTCCCAGGTCGCTGTGCACGGGCCCGGGTCGAGCCGCCGTCAGGGGCCGGCCGGGAGACCGCCCGTTCATCGGGTGGTCACCTACAGCCTTGTGCCGAGCAGGTCGGCGGCGGAGGTCCCAAAGGTCCCGATCCCGGGCCCGATGACCTCCGGCTCCGATCAGGCGTTCCAGTGCCCCCGCTGCGGGCCGACCCGGGGCCGTTCGCGCGCCCACGACTCGCTGCGGCGCGCGCCGCCACCGCCGTACCCGCCCGCGCACGGCCGCGCCCCTCGCCGCCAGGCGGGGCCGTATGGCGCACTCAGGGGTCAACAGGCCCCTGGGAGCGCCCCCGGAGCCTTCGGAACAGTGAGGGCGGCAACTGGGTACCGAGTCCAGTGGACGACAGACCAAGGGGGTGTGTCATGGCGGGGTTGCTTGCCATCGGCGCCATCACTTCGATCGGTTTCGGCGCCATCCTCACCTTCGCCGTGGACTGGCACTGGCGCAGCGCCGACCGGCCGCTCGTCGGACTGATCATGATGGCCGTCGGGGCCATCGCACTCGCTGCCGCCACAGGCGCGGAACGCCAGGGCGGTGGGACGGGGAAATCGCCCTGAGCACGGTCTCTGTGGGTGCGGACGACTCTGCTGCTCAATTCGGCTGAGCAGCAGAGTCATGCCGGGAAGGCCGCAACGGTCACCGCGTTGTCGCAGGTCGTGGTCCGCGTGTCGGAGTTGCCCCGGAATTGGGCAGCAGAGTCGCGGACCACCCGCGGAGAGCGGTGGGGCTGCCGCCAAGAAGCGTGCGGGAACCACGCGTTGTGGACCGAAGGGCCCTCCCGAGTGGCCGAACAGCCCGCGAATGCCGGGCAGCCGGGTACAGGTCGGCCCGGGGGACGACCCGAACGGCACTGACCTCGAACGGCGGGCAGGAGAAAGGCTGGGGGCGACCGAGAAGGAGCCTTCCATGAACCGTCTCAAGTCCAGTCCGACCGCCGACGTCCTGGTGAACAGCCGTGGGCCGGTACCCGAGGGCGCGTCCGAGTACGCCCGGGAGAAGATGCTCGCGGCGATCGCGCATGTGAGCTCGCCGGTCCTGGCCGTTCGGGCACAGCTCACCCAGGCCGCCAACCCGTCGGCGAGCCGTCCGGCCACAGCTCAGGCGGTGGTGGACGTGAACGGGTGCCCGGTGCGCGCTCACGTTGCCGCGGACACCATGTTCGAGGCGGTCGACCTGCTGCAGGACCGGCTGGCCGCACGACTGGCCCGTACCCGGCGGCACATCGGCTCGGAGCACCGCGGGGGTCCGGCCGCCGAGGAGGCGTCGCGGGAGCACCGCGGTCAGGGGCGCCGCCCCGACCGGCAGCAGCAGCCGGCCGAGGAGCGTCGCGTCGTGCGGCACAAGTCGTTCAGTCTGGGCCGGCAGACACCCGAGGACGCCGTCATCGACATGGAGTCCATGGGCTACGACTTCTGGTTGTTCACCGACATGACGTCGGGACATGACAGCGTCGTCTACCGCGACGGCCGTTCCGGCCGGCATCGCCTGGCCTCGGCGGGTACGGTCAGCCCGGCGCACGAGGCCGGACCCCTTCTGGGTGTGAGTTCGGCTCCGGTGCCCGAGTGCAGCCTCGACGAGGCCGTCCGGCGGATGCGTCTCACCGGACTTCCGTTCCTCTTCTTCGCCGACTCCGCCACCGGCCGGGGACGCGTGCTGTACCACAGGTGCGACGGCCACTACGGGTTGATCACTCCCGCCCGGTAGAACTGCCGCGGCACATGCCGCGTACGCCGCCCGGCACACGCGTCGGCACCGCCACACGAGCGGTGCCGCGCAGCGCGACCGCCCCCGCGGCCGTCGTCCCGCACAACCGGCCTTCCCGACCGCGTTCTCCGACTGTGCCGCCCACGGCGGCACCCGCCTCCCGTCGGTCCGCGCGAGGGCGAGGTCCCGGCCCGGAAGCGCCGTCACGGCGCTTCCGGGCCCTCCTGCGTTCCACACTCGACCCCTGCCGCGTACCTTCGGCACGCCGACGCTCTGCGCCGCCGATGCGGACGGGGTGCCCGTCCGCCGCCGCACGGCACCGATGCCGCCCTGAGGGCGGAGCGGCGATGGGCCGTCCGTGGAGGGAGTCGGCAACCGGCACGCGTACCGGGGCCCGGAGGGGGTGAGGGAGCGCCGGCTGCGGGATCGGGGCAGGCACCCGAGGGCCCGCGCCCGTCCCTCCGACTCGGCGGGCGCCGCCTGTCCTCCGGCGGCAGCCGGACGCGAGGCCCGTGCCGGCGTACGCGCCAGCGGCCGGCAACCGGGGGTCCCGTCGCCGGCCACGGACACGGACGTCTCTCGCTCACGCGTCAGTCCAGGGTCGCCCCGATCGCGAGGAATCCGGCGATGACCACCAACAGCGCTCCCATGAGCGGAGCCATGAACCTCAGGTACCGGTCGTAGCGGACCCCGGCCAGCGACAGGCCGCCCATGACAACGGCCGAGGTCGGGGTGACCAGGTTCACCCAGCCCGAGGCCGACTGGTAGGCGGTCACCACGAGCGCCCGGCTGACACCCGCGAAGTCCGCCAGCGGCGCGAGGATCGGCATGGCCAGGGCCGCGTGCCCCGACGAGGAGGGCACGAAGAAGGCGAGCGGGATGTTGACGAGGAACATCAGGATCCCGAAGACGCCGGAGGACGCACCGGACACCGCGCTGTGCAGGCCGTCGAGGACGGTGTCGGTCACGGCGGCGTTGTTCATGACGACGGTGACCCCGCGAGCCAGCATGACGATCATCGCCGCCCCGATGAAGTCCCCGGCCCCGCTGGTGATCGCGGTCGCGGTGCCCTTCTCCCCCAGGCCGCCGATCAGGCCGACGGCGATCGCCGCGACGATGAACAGGGCGGCGAGCTCGGGGAAGTACCAGCCCAGCGTGGGCAGGAAGGTGAAGGGCAGGTCGGCCCAGGGGACCACGGCGAGGATCATGAAGAGGAAGGTGCCCGCGAAGGTCCAGAGCACGGTGCGCTGACGGCCGGTGAGCTGCTCGGCCTCCTGAGCGTCGCTCCCGAGCAGACGGTCCTCCTCCGTGACGGGAACGAGTGACCGGGCGGGGTCCGCGAGGACCCGCCGCGCGTAGCGCACCACGTAGGCCGCCGCCAGTGCCGTCAGGCAGACCCACATCACCAGCCGCAGGACGATCCCGTCGCCGGTACCGATGCCCGCGCTGTCGGAGGCGACCCCGGTGGCGAAGGGGTTGACGGTGGACGCGAGCGTGCCCACGCCGGCGCCGACCATGATGACCGTCGCGGCGACCATGCGGTCGTATCCCAGGGTGAGCATGAGCGGGATCATCAGTCCGTAGAAGCCGAGGGTTTCCTCGGCCATGCCGTAGGTGGTGCCGCCGAGGGAGAAGACCGTCAGGAGCACCACGAGGAGCAGCGTCCTGTGGCCCCGCAGACGGTGCGCGAGACGAGCGACGCCGCGGGTGAGAGCGCCCGTGCGCATGGTGACGGTGATGAAGGCGCCGACCGCCAGGATGAAGAGGAACACCCCGGCCGCTCCGGCGAAGTCGCCGCTGCCGCCGGGCGCGGTGAGTGCGCTCTCGGGGTCGGTGACTCCGTAAAGGCCGTTGACGGGTGCGAGGAAGAGGTCCTTGAGCCGGTCCCAGAACCCGGTCGTCAGCTCCACGGGGTGGTAGGTGCCGGGGATCGGGCTGCCGTCCTCGGTGTCGTAGCGGCCGGCGGGGATGACGAAGGTCAGGGCCCATACCCCGACCGTCACCGCCGTCAGGACGGTGAAGGCCGAGGGGAAGGCGAAGCGGCGCTTGACGGCCGGGGCACCGTGCGGGTCGCCGTCCTGTTCCGCGGGCTCCGGCCCGGGGGAGACGCTGCTGGCGCTGCTGGTGGTCATCTCGGTTCCTGGGGAGCGTAGGAGGCGCCGTCACCGTGACGGCCGCTGGGTGTGACGACAGTGCCGATGGCGCCGTCGAGGATGGCCTGCGCGTCGTCGAGGGCGCCGATGGCGGCCATGCCGCCGGTCAGTTCCACGAAGCGGCAGGCGGCGTCGACTTTGGGGCCCATCGACCCGGCGGGGAAGCGGTGCGTGCGCAGCCGGGCCGGAGTCGTACGGCCGATGGGTTGCGCTTGGGAGGTGCCGTGGCCGGTCTCGACGTGGGGTACGTCGGTGAGCAGCAGCAGCGCGTCGGCGTCGAGGGCCTCGGCCAGCAGTGCTGCGGTGAGGTCCTTGTCGACCACGGCCTCGACGCCGGTGAGTCGTCCCCGCTCGTCCCGGATGACGGGTACGCCGCCACCTCCTGCGCAGACGGCCACGGCACCGGAGTTCAGAAGCAGGCGGATCAGGCGCGTTTCGACGACGCGTTGCGGGCGGGGCGAGGGCACGACGCGCCGCCATCGCGTGCCGTCCTGCTTGACCGTCCAGCCGCGTTCGGCCGCCAGCCGCTCGGCCTCGGCCCGTCCGTAGCCGGGACCGACGAACTTTTCGGGGTCGGCGAACGCGGGGTCGGCGGCGGAGACGAGGGTCTGGTTGAGCAGGGCACAGACCTGGCGGCCCGGCAGCGCGTTCTGCAGGGACTGCAGCAGCCAGTAGCCGATCATGCCCTGGGTCTCCGCCCCCAGGACGTCGAAAGGGTACGGACGGGTCAGGGAAGCGTCGGCTGCGCTCTGCAGGGCGAGGACACCGACCTGCGGGCCGTTGCCATGGGTGATCACCAGCTCGTGACGGTGTGCGAGTGGCGCCAGGGCTGCCACCGCCGCCTGGATGTTGGCCAGTTGTACGGCGGCGTCCGGCCGGTCCTCCCGGCGGAGCAGGGCGTTGCCGCCCAGTGCGACGACGACGCGCATGGGATGCCTTTCAAGGGGTGCGGAGGTGGAGCCTCAGTCGGCGAGGGTGGCGACCAGGACGGCCTTGATGGTGTGGAGCCGGTTCTCCGCCTGGTCGAAGACGATGGAGTGGGAGGACTCGAAGACCTCGTCGGTGACTTCCATCGCGGTCATCCCGGTCCGCGCGGCGATCCTCGCGCCGACGGTGGTGTCGCTGTCGTGGAAGGCCGGCAGGCAGTGCATGAACTTCACCCGCGGGTTCCCACTCGCCGTGAGCACGTCCATGGTCACCTGGTACGGCTTGAGCAGGGCGATCCGCTCGTCCCACATCTCCGGGGGCTCCCCCATGGACAGCCATACGTCGGTGTAGACGAAGTCGACGCCCGCCACCCCCTCGGCGACCTCCTCGGTCACGGTGATCCGCGCGCCCGTGGATGCTGCCACCCTGCGTGCCCGGGCCACCAGCTCGGGGGCACCGTGCAGGGCCCGGGGGCCGACCATGCGCACGTCCATGCCCAGCATCGCGGCGGTGATCAGGAGGGAGTTGGCGACATTGTTCCTGGCGTCACCGAGGTAGGCGAACGACACCTGGGAAAGGGGTTTGTCGGTGTGCTCCCACATGGTCAGCACGTCCGCGAGCGACTGTGTGGGGTGCCACTGGTCCGTCAGCCCGTTCCACACCGGGACGCCGGCGTACCGGGCCAGTTCCTCCACCAGGCGCTGATCGCTGCCGCGGTACTCGATGCCGTCGTAGTAGCGCCCCAGGACCCGGGCGGTGTCCTTGACGGACTCCTTGTGGCCGAGCTGCGAGCTGGAGGGCTCCAGATAGGTCACATGGGCGCCCTCCTGGTGCGCGGCCACCTCGAAGGCGCAGCGCGTGCGGGTGGAGGTCTTCTCGAAGACGACCGCGATGTTCTTGCCGCGCAGGCGGGGTTCCTCGGTGCCCGCGTTCCGGGCGCCCTTCAGCTGCGCGGACAGTTCGAGGAGGTGGCGGAACTCGGTCGGGGTGAGATCGAGTTCCTTGAGGAAAGGACGGTGACGCAGATCGACGGGCATGCCGGCTCGGCTCCTTGGTTCTCGACGGGTAAGGGGGTCGTACGGAGGTCGGTCGACTGTGCGTCAGACCCGTTCGCGCTCGATCGGACAGCTCATGCAGCGCGGGCCGCCACGCCCCCGGCCGAGTTCGCTGCCCCGGATGGTGATCACCTCGATACCGCTCTTGCGGAGATGGGTGTTGGTCGTCACGTTGCGCTCGTACGCCACGACGACACCGGGCTCCACGGCCAGTACGTTGCAGCCGTCGTCCCACTGCTCCCGTTCCGCGGAGCGGACGTCCTGGCTGGGCGTGAGCACCTGGACGGAGTCGAGGCCGAGGGCGTCGGCGATGGCTCGGTCCATCTCCTCGGGCACATGATCGGTGATCTTCAGGCCCTGGCCGCCGGGGCCGGGCTCGATCGTCGAGGACGGCAGCATGCCCAGCCCCGCGTAACGGGTGAAGGTGTCGCCACTGAGCATGGTCATCACCGTGTCCAGGTGCATGAAGCTGCGGCTCTTGGGCAGGTCCAGCGCCACCACACGCCGCGCGGAGCCCGCGGCGAACATGCGCAGGGCCAGGCTCTCCACGGCCTGCGGGGTGGTGCGCTCGCTCATTCCGATGAGCACCGCCCCGTTGCCGATGACCAGGACGTCGCCGCCCTCGACGGTGGACGGGTAGGCCGCCTCCCCGTCCGTCCACCGCTGGAACTCCCCTTTCTCGAAGAGGGGGTGGTGCCGGTAGATCGCTTCGAAGTGAACGGTCTCGCGGCGTCGCGCCCGCTTCTTCATCGGGTTGACACTCACGCCGTCGTACACCCAGCACGAGGTGTCGCGCGTGAACAGGTGGTTGGGCAAGGGGGCCAGTACGAAATCGTCGGGGCCCATGGCGTGCAGCCGTACGCTCGGCACGGCGCCCATGCGCCCGAGCAACTCCCCTTGCGTGACGCCGCCGATGAGGCACACGGCCAGTTCGGCGGGTTCCAGGGAGTCGAAGAACGCGCGCATACGGTCGGTCGCGAGCGGCCCGAACTCCCGCTCGTCGAAGACACGGTCCTCGACGAGGGCGCGGGCGGCGGGCCGGGCCAGCGTCTCGGTGAGCAGGTCGGAGAGGAGATGCACGCGGACACCGCGCTCCCGCAGGGTGTCGGCGAAGGCGTCGTGCTCCATCCGGGCCCGCTTGACCCAGAGAACGTCGTCGAAGAGCAGCGTGTCCTTGTTCGTCGGGGTCAGACGCTTCAGCTCCAGGTCGGGCCGGTGCAGGATCACCTGCTTGAGCCGACCGGTCTCGGAATCGACATGGAAGGACATGGTGCTCCTCGGCACGGTGGAGGTCGGGACTGCGCTCAGGGCGACGGGTGAGGTCTCGCCGCGTCCGCGGGACGCGTGGCTCGGCCATGCCCCGACCGTGTCACCCGGGCGGTGCGGAACGGGACGGCGACGGTCCCCACGCAGAGGCCGTACGGGACCCGTCGTCCCTGGCCCGTTCGCCGGGCCGGACGGGACCTTCGGCCCTGCGCCGCCCGACGGCGGTCCGGCGCCTCAGTCCGTGGGCCCGGTGGCCGGGGGCCTGAGGGCGCCGTGTGATGCCGCCCCGCATCGGCCTGCCGTCCGTGTCCGCCGGTGACGCGACGTCACGCGCGGCGCCGCTGCCCGGGGAGGCGGGCAGCGGCGCCGGTCCGCCATGCCGTCAGTCGTGCGGGACCACGGCGACCGGAGCGGCGCAGTGGTGCAGGACGGAATGCGTCACGGGCCCGGTGTGCGCACCGATCGAGGACGTGCGGTTGCGGCGTCCGACCACGACGAGGCGGGCATCGCGCGCTGCGGCCAGCAGGTCGGAGGCGGGACGGCCCAGGCGGCACTCCTCGGTGACCTGCACCTCGGGGAACTTGTGCCGCCACGGGAGGAGCACCGCGGCCAGGGCGTCCGCCTTCGCCGCCTCCACCTCGCCCTCGATCAGAGCGGCTGCCGCTGCCGCATCCGGACCCCAGGCCAAGGGGAAGTTCCAGCTGTGCACCACGCGCAACCCGGCCCCGTGCCGATGGGCATGGGCGAAGGCGAACTCCAACAGCTCGTCACACGGATGGGAGATGTCCACTCCGAGCACGACGTCACCGCTGTCCGCCGGGGGCTCGGTGCCCGGCGCCTGCTGATCCCGGCTCCGCACCAGCACGACGGGGCGAGGAGTACGGGCGACGACGGCCAAGGACACCGACCCGACGACGAAGCCGGTGACAGCGCCGAGCCCCCGGGATCCGAGGACCAGCGGATCGGCCTCTTCGGCGGCCTCGCAGAGGGCCTTGGCAGGCTCCCCGCACTTCTGCACCGTCTCCACCTCGAGCCCCGGATGGCGCCTGCCCACCCACTCGGCGGCCTTGCGCGGTGTGCGCTCGGCCCAGTGGCGCCGTGTGTCCGGACCGGTGAGCGGCGTGTGCACGTCCGGCGCCAAGTCCCAGACATGGACGATGCGCAGCGGCAGACCGCGCGCGAGCGCCTCCCGCGCGGCCCAGCCCACGGCCGCCATGCTCTCTCGCGAGCCGTCGAGTCCGACGGTTACGGTGCGGGGCATCTGGGGACCTCCGAGTCCGAGAACGACGTGATGCCGCCACAGTGGCGGGCGCCGGCACGGAGCAGGAGGGGCCACAGGTCCCCGCAGAGGGCCCGAGGGGCCCGCGAGTGCCGGAAGCACGGCGGTAACGGCGCATCGGCGCCCTGGCCCGCGAGTGCCTGCCCGCGTGCCGGGGCGCTCCCCGGAGCGGTACCACGGCTGCGCCCGGGCCGCCCGTGGCCGACGGCAACAGCCCGCGGCGTGCACCCGCCGAGGACGCCGTCCTGTCCGGCCCGCGTGCAGCGAGCACGCAGACGTCGGCGCCATGAGCAGCCATGGACGGAGCGCGCCCCCACGCGAAGCGTGGGGAAACCCTCCGTCCTGGGCCGGTTCCGCGGGCCCGGCGACTCGGCCCGTCTGCCCGGCCGATCGTGCTCGTACGGGCCCGCGGGACCGCCCCCGCTTCCCTACGGCTTGCGCAGCCGGCCTCCGGCGACACCGTGCGGGGACTGCTCGGCGGGCTTGCGGATGCGAGTCGTCGAGGCTGTGGGTCAGCATGTCGACCACCCCGACCGCTCCCTCGATCCGGCTCGTCAGGTCAACACGACGGGCTTCTCGCCGGCGCCTTCCACCGCCGCCCTTCCACACTCTGCCCCGCCTGACGGACCGAGCACTCAGCGCAGCCGGCGCAGGTACGGGTCGCGGGCCCGCCGTGGCAGCAGTCGGACGCGGACGTCGAGGGCGGTGACGCCGCCAGGCCGGGCGACGACGGGATTCAGATCGATCTCCGCCAGCTGCGGCAGATCGCAGGCCATGCGGGACAGCCTCAGCAGGAGCTGCTCCAGCCCCTTGATGTCGACGGGGCCGCAGCCTCGGTAGCCGAAGAGCAGCGGCGCGCAACGCGGCGAGGTGATCATTTCCCGTACGTCCTGGTCGCTCAGTGGGGCGAGGCGGGCGGCGTGGTCGGCGAGGAGCTCGGTCGCCGTTCCGCCGAGGCCGAACAGCACCAGTGGGCCGAAGACCTCGTCCTGGACGGCTCCGGCGACCAGCTCGACGCCACGGTCGGCGAGGGGCTGGACGACCACGCCGGTCATCAACTCGCCGAAGCGGGTGACGAGATCGCGGTGGGCAGCCCTGACCTGCGAGGTGTTCTGCAAGTCCAGGTGGACTGCGCCGTGTTCGGTCTTGTGCAGCAGTCCCGGCCAATACGCCTTCATCACCACGCGTCCGTCGGGACCGGCGAGCCGTTGGGCTGCGATGACGGCGGCTTCCTCGTCCTCGGCCCACGCCCAGGGCAGTTGCGGGATGCCGTAGTGGTCCAGCAGGTCCGCGGTGGTACGGGGATCCTGCCAACCGCCTCCGGGGCCGGTCTCCAGGCACCTGGCGACAAGGGCCTCGGCTTCGGGGGTGTGCACGTCGGGGAGTTCGGTGACCCTGCCCGGAGACCGGGCGAGCCAGCGGGTTCGGGCCGCCGCGTGGGCCAGGGCGCGGGCGGCGGCCTGCGGGTCGGCGTATGCGGGCAGGGCGCCGCCGCCCCTGGTGTGCAGCAGGCGGACGGACTCGGCCTGGTCGAGGAGGACCGCGGCGACCGTACTCGATCGGCCGGCCGGGGCGGCGTGGGTGAGCGCCAGGACGGGATCGTCTCCGGTCGCCGCGGAGATCGCGGTGGGGGCCAGCACCACCAGGACGGCGTCGACACCTCCATGGGCCGCGAGCCGTGCCACACAGGCGCGCAGTGGCGCCTCCCCGACGGCGGCGGTCGTGTCGATCGGGTTGGCGGCGCTGGCACCGTCGGGCAGAAGCTCCAGTACGTCGGTGACCAGTTCGGCGGGCAGCTCGGGCACGCTCAGCCCCGCCTCGGTGCAGGCGTCGGCGGCCAGTACGCCGGCGCCGCCCGCGTTGGACACCACTGCCACCCTGGTCCCGGCCGGCAGGGGCTGGGAGTGCAGCAGGGCTGCGGTGTCGAGCAGTTCACCGATGCTGCGCGTGGCAGTGACTCCGGCCTGGGTGAACAGCGCCTGGCGGGTCATCGTCGGCGTGGCGGCCGCGGCGGTGTGGGAGGCGGCGGCCCGGCGCCCGGCGTCGGAGCGGCCCGCATCCACGGTGAGGACGGGCATCCGCCGGGCGACACGGCGGGCGGTACGGGAGAAGGCGCGCGGATTGCCGAACGACTCCAGGTGCAGCAGGGCCAGGTCGGTCGTGCCGTCGCCCTCCCACCACTGGAGCAGGTCGTTGCCGCTGACGTCGTACTTGTCGCCCAGAGACACGAAACTGGACACCCCGATGCCGAGCCTGGAGAGTCCGCCGAGCAGAGCGATGCCGACGCCGCCGGACTGGACGGCCACTCCGGCGGTGCCCGGGAGCGGGCGGTGCGCGGCGAAGGCGGCGTCCAGGCGCACGCGTTCCTCCGTGTTCGAGATGCCCAGGCAGTTCGGGCCGACCAGACGCATCCCGTACCGGCGTACGGTGGCCAGCAGCGCCGCGGCCTGCCCGGCGTCCAGACCGGAGGTCAGCACCACCAGTGCCCGCACCCCGGTCTTCCCGCACTCCTCGGCCACCTCGGGCACGGCACCCGCGGGAACCGCGACCACGGCGAGCTCGGGCGGCTGGGGCAGGGCCGTCACCGACGGGTAGGAGGGTGTCCGCTCGACGGCCTGGGCGTGTGGGTTGACCGCGTGCAGCGGTCCGGCGAAACCGGCTCGGCGGAGGTTCCTCAGGACCGCCCGTCCCACGGAACCGGGCTTCGTACCCGCGCCGACCACGGCGACGGAACGGGGCCGCAGCAGCGGCCGCAGGCTCGCGGCGTCGGCGGTGCGGCCACGCTCGTCGCAGGCCGCCAAGTACTCCTCGTTCCGGATGAGTTCGACGGTGCAGTGGTACTCGGGCCCCTCGCACCGCCGGCTGGCACGAAGCCCCAGGTCGGTGAAGACCTTGAGCGCCGCGCTGTTGTCGGAGAGCACGTCGGCGGTGAACGTGGTGATGCCCGCCCCACGCGCGGCGTCGACGAGGTGTTCCAGCAGCAGAGTCCCCAGCCCCTGGTGGTGGTGTCCGTCGGCGACCGCCAGCGCGATCTCGGCAGTCGCAGTGCCCCGGACCGCCTCGTACTCGGCGAGCCCCACGATCCGGTCGGCGCTTTCGGCAACCAGCGCCCGATAGCCGGGCCGGTCCTGCTCGGACACGCGGTCGGCGGCCGCCCCGGCCGAACGCCGGCTCGTCGAGAAGAAGCGCAGCCGCAGGTTCTCGGGCGACATCGCCTCGTACAGGCGCAGGATCTCGTCCCGGTCGTCCGGACCTGCCCGCCGTATCCGCACGGTCGACCCGTCGGTGAGCAGCGCGTGCACCTGCGGCGGCTGCGACTCGATCATGGCTGTGCCTCCTCGTCACCGATGCTGGTGAACAGCCTCAGGCCCGGGCGGCACGGCTCCCAGAGGCTACCGGGGGCAGCGACGAGGGCCGACCGGCCTTCGGTCACCGCCTGGCCGGCCCGGCGGCGGCCCGCCCGGCCACGGGGAAACCCACTGCCTCACCGCCGTGGTGAGCGTGCACGGGGACCCGGTGCGATGCACCCGATTCCTCCGGCACCCTGAAACGAAGGAGGAGGACCGGCATGGGTCTCGGAATGCGGAGGCTGAACCGCGCGCAGGCTGTCGTCGAGGAGTTAGGTGACGATGCGGAGGACCCGTTCCCCGCGTTGTGCGCGCGAGCGCCGGAGAGCAGCCTGCGGCGGGGGTCCCGCCGTACGGCCCGACGTTGTTCGACACGCCCCGGCCGGAGCGCCCTGTCGTCGAACTCGAAGGACTGCGAGAGGAGGAGAAGACCCTTGTGGTGAGGCGTCTCGTCGAGGGGGCCCACCAGACGGTCCGCCGCTCGGGCTACCTGTATTCCATCGGGGACTGATGCCGCACTCCGGTCGGCCGCTCAGGGTGCGATGTTGTGGTTCAGCCGGAACAGGTTGCCGGGATCGACGCGGCGCTTGAGCGCCACCAGACGGTCGTGGTTCTGCCGGTGGTTGGCCCGAACCCGGTGTTGGTCGTCGGCGTCCATGAAGTTCACATAGCCGCCGCCCAGCGAGTGGGGCTCGAGCGCCGCGGCGAAGGCACGCACCCAGCCGATCTCTGCCTCCAGCGCCGTGCGCGTCGGCAGTGTGGAGCTCAGGGCGGTGGAGAAGTGGGCGTCGCGGTAGGCGAACGCGGTCTCCTCGGGGCCCACCCGGTGGCAGGCGCCGTCGATGGGGAACACGACCGTCGCGCTCTCGAGGCTGGGCGTGTCCGCACCGTACTCGACGTAGGTGTCGATCGCCCCATCGGGCAGATCCGTGGCGAAACAGCCCTTCCAGTAGTGGAACAGGCCCGCGGGCAGCAGTTCGTCGAACAGTGTGTTGATCACCGGGTACGGCATGCGCCCGACGTGCTGTCCGAGGACGGGGCCGAGCCGACGGAGCCGGGCCAGGACCCGGTCGTCCTCGTCCCCGGGGCCGCTGAAGCATGTGATCACCCCGCACAGCGGTCGGCCGTGCCAGCGTTCCGGCAGGAAGGGCAGCGGCGGGCCGAGGCCGATGACCAGCACGGGGTTGAACTCCTCCGGGGAGTCGGCGATCAGTTCGCGGTAGGCACGCAGCACGTCACCGTCGAGCGGATAGAACGTCGGTCCGCCGAGGATGTTCTCGCCCAGGGCGAGCCGGACACCTCTCACCAGGATAGGAGCGGGCGGCGTCCGCGTCGTGGGGGCATCCGCGCGGGCGCCGGAAAGGGACCGCGCGACGTCGCGGGCCCGGGCCTCATCTGCCGGAGAGCCACGAGAAGGGGCCCGCCCGTGATCGTTTGCGAGCTCTCAACCGGGGTGGACGTTCTTGTTGTGGTGGAAGGCGTTGTCGGGGTCGTACTTGGCCTTGACCTCGGCCAGGCGCCGGTAGGTGCGATCGCCGTACGCCTCTCGAACGCGGTCGGTGCCGTCGTCGGAATCGAGGAAGTTGACATAGACGCTGCCGACACGGTGCGGGCGGAGGGCGTGCAGGAACCGCCGGGCCCACGCGGTCTCGGCTGCGGCCTGCTCGCCGGACTCGTCAGGACGCCACACGGCGTCGATGTTGATGTTGTGGGCCACGTCGCGACCGGCGTAGGCGGTGCTGTCGTGGGGGACCCGGGCGACGGTGCCACCCATGTGGAACATCACCGCGTACGAACGGGGTGAGCCGGCGCGGTAGGCGTGATCGGCGATGACGGCGATGGCGTCGTCGCAGAGGCCGGTGAGGTCCGTGGACTTCCAGTAGTAGTGCCACCCGTGGGGGACGGTGTCGTCGGTGCTGCACTGGTGGGCGACGTAGGGCTTCGGTGCGACCAGGTCCAGGAGTGGCGTCCTGAACCGCCGGAGGGCCCGCACGGCACGCTCGCCGTCCTGGACGGCACCGGCATAGCAGCAGACGACGGCGAGGGCGGGCCGCCAGTGCAGGTCCTCGGGGACGACCGGCAGTGGAGGGACGGTGCCGAGCCTGACGACGGTGCCGAGCTCGTCGGGTGCTTCGGCGGCGAAGTCCCGGTAGAAGCGCAGCACGTCGGTGGTGTCGTCGGCCGCCCAGAAGACCGGTCCGGCCATGACGGCCGGGCCGACGGGGTGCAGCGCGAACCGGAACGAGGTGACGACGCCGAAGTTGCCGCCACCGCCGCGCAGCGCCCAGAACAGATCGGGGTGGTCGTCGGCGGACGCTCGCAGAACACTGCCGTCGGCGGTGACCACCTCGGCGGCCAGCAGGTTGTCGACGGTGAGCCCGTACGTGCGCATGAGGAAGCCGATGCCGCCGCCGAGGGTCAGCCCGGCGACGCCGGTGTGGCTCACGATGCCGCCGGTGGTGGCCAGACCGTGGACCTGCGACTCGTGGTCGACGTCGCCCCATAGAGCACCACCCTGGACCCGCGCCGTGCGGCCGGCGGGGTCGACCCACACAGCCCGCATCGACGAGAGGTCGATGACGACGCCCTCGTCGCACACCGCGGTGCCGGCCACGTTGTGGCCCCCGCCCCGTACGGCGATCTCCAGGTCGTGGTCTCGGGCGAAGCGCACGGCCGCGGCCACGTCGGCGGTCCCGCTGCATCGCGCGATCAGCCGGGGGCGCCGGTCGACGGCGCCGTTCCATACCGCTCGGGCGGTGTCGTATTCGGTGTGGCCAGCGGTGATCAGCTGACCCCGGAACCCGTCGATCTCCATGGCGATCGCCTCCTCGCTCGGGTGCGGCCGACGCGCTCGGTGGTCGTGTTCGTCACCTCCTCGTGTCTCGATGTCCATCGCACCACCGGGGGCCACCGTCGTGAAGTCAGGAATCTGGACCTCAGGGCCGGAGGGCGGGATGGGACACTGGTGTCGTGCGGACGTATGGCCAGTACTGCCCCATCGCCCGCGGCGCCGAGATCTTCGCCGAACGCTGGACGCCGCTGATCATCCGCAACCTGCACCTGGGCTGCGGAAGCTTCAGTGAGATCCTGGAGGGCGCCCCCGGGCTCTCCCGCACCCTGCTCTCGCAGCGGCTCAAGCAGCTCGAACGGCTCGGTATCGTCAGGTCGGCACCCAAGCCCGACGGACGGGGAAGCCACTACGAGCTCACGCCCGCTGGTCACGACCTGTTCAAGGTCTGCGTGTCGCTCGGCGAGTGGGGTGCGACCTGGCTCGAGATCGCCCCCGAGCACCTCGACCCCTTCGTGGCACTGTGGTCGATGTGCAACATGCTCCACCGAGACCGGCTCCCGGATCGGCGCATCGTCATCCGGTTCGACTTCACCGGCCGCCGGCGCCCCGAGCGGTACTGGCTGCTGATCGAGCGCGGAGACACCGAGATCTGCAAGACGTACCCCGGCATCGACGAGGACCTCTACATCACGGCGGAAGCCGAAGCCTTCGTCAAATGGCACGCCGGCCGGCAAACCTGGGCCGAAGCCACCCGCGACCGCCACATCCAACTCCACGGCCCCTCGTGGCTCGTGCGGGCTTTCCCCACCTGGAACGCCCGCAGCGCCTTCGCCCACATCGAACCGGTCTCCCGAGCCGCGGCGAACTCGGCAGCCCGACATCTTCGGGACGGCAGACCCGTGTCCGGGGCTCGGGGTCAGGACGGGAACTGAGGCTGTTCCCGCCTGCCGCGATCTTGGTCGAAGGACCACCTCACGCCGGGAGAGTCCGTGAGGTGCGGGCGGCGCGGCGCTCCTCGGGTGTCCGGCGGGGCGGTAGTCATGGGCCTGTGCGTGGGGCCGGTGCTGCGCCCGGACGGATCGGTGGCCTGGGGCGTCTGGGCAGCCCGTCGTCGCGGCACAGAAGCTGACGAGGGGGGCCGGCGATCCTGGACGCTCTGTTCACCCAGTCACCGGTGGGTCTTGTGGTGGTGGACTCGGACCTGCGCGTCCTGCGCGTCAACACCGCCTCCGAAGGCATGCGCGGCGCTCCTGTCGAGCAACTGCTCGGCCGACCGGTGACCTGGCCGACCCCGACGGAGTGAAGGCGGACGGTCCGCGCGGTGCTCGTCAGCGATATGCCGGTCCTCGACCGGCTCGTGCACGGCGGTCCCACGGCCGGTACCGGCCGTGGGACCGCCGGCCCTCCCCGCCAGGCCGAACACCACTGGCCGCCTGAGCGGCGCGGTGCTGTCATGGGGAGGGAAGACGGCGTGGACGAGCATGGCAGGGCCGCGGAGGCTGACGCGCCGCATCGTCCGCCCGGGCGGTCCGACGGCGGCTGCCCCCGTCGCAAAGCGGAGGAGGCCGATGCCATGCTGCACCGCCGCACGGTCGACGACGTGATGACCGAGGAGGTCGTCACCCTCCGCCCCGACACACCGATCCATGAGGTCGCCACCCTGCTGGACGCGAACGACATCGTCGCGGCCCCGGTCGTTGACGACGACGGCGCCCCCATCGGCGTCGTGTCCGCGTCCGACGTGCTGCGGCACGAGACCGGCATGCCCGATCCGCAGGGGCGGCACGGGAACGACGAGCGCGCCTGGGGCAAGGCCCGGGCCCGGACCGCGGGCGCGCTCATGAGCAGCCCCGTCTTCACCGCCCGCGCCGACTGGACGATCCCCCGGGCCGCGCGGGAACTCCGCAGGCGGCACGTCAAGCAACTGCCAGTGGTCGGCGACGACGGGCTCCTCACCGGCATCGTCAGCCGCAGCGACCTGCTCGACGCCTTCATCCGCTCTGACGTCGAGATCCGCAGCGAGGTCGAGCAGGACGTCCTGGGACGCATCCTCGGCCTGGACGAAGGCACCGTCGCGGTCGAGGTCCACGACGGGGTCGTCACCCTGCGAGGCCACGTTCCGGAACCGCGTCTCGTCCCAGTGGTCGTGGGTCTCTGCCAGGGTGTCGACGGCGTCGTCTCCGTGGACGCCCACCTCGCCGCCACCCGATAGGGCTGGCGAGCCCTGTCGTCAAACTCCCGCCCCTCCGGGCCTGCCCCCTCGGGAGACTGGCGGCCTCGCACGGCCGCGTTCCGCCACGGAAGCAGGTCACGTGGAGTGACGATATCGGTACGCCTTCGACTTGTCCGCGGCCCTGGTGAGTGCCCACGAGCCGTCGTGTTTGGCATGCCTCGGCTCGGTCCGGCGGCGACATGGGGGCCGGGCTGTTCGTATCCGATCCGTTCCCGGGAACAGCGGCAGGGGCGAAGCCCGTGCAGTTCGCCCTTGCCGTCGGCGAGGGCCGTCTGGCGCGCACAGGGGTCAACAGGCTCCTGGGATCACCCCGGAGACTTCGGAACAGTGCCGCCAAGCCTGAAACCGGAGCAAGCGCGCCGCCGACCGCTCTCCTGCCCCTCGGTCGGGGCCACTGCATGCGCGGACACGTTCACCGTTCTCCCGGTCCGCTGAGCCGGGAGCCCGGCAAGGGCCGAGGGGTGGAATGCTCCCTTCCGGCGAGGCAGGCTGTACCTATGGGCTCCCGCCTCCGCCCCTCTCTGCGGCCTGGAGCGTCCACTCGACCAGGAGCGGGCGGTCACGGCGGAGTTCCGTTCAGGCTGGGGCAGTGTGTGCCCTTCGCGATCGTGCTGGCCGTGCTGGGCATCGAGTTCTCGCCCGCGCACTATCTGGCCACCGGCCCCGTGCTCACCACGACGCCGGCGCTGGCCGCGCTGACGATGGGGCCGATGGGCACGCTGTCCACGGCAGTCCTTGCTGCGGGTGTGAACGCGGCCTCCGCGACCTACAACCACTCGTGGGGGACACTGACCCAGCTGATCATCGGGAACTTCCTGGGGCTGTTCGTGGTGTCCGTGGCCAGTGTCATCCTGAGCAACGCCATGCGTACCCGCAGACAGTGCGAGCTCGACCAGGTCCGCCGGATCGCTGTGGCGGCCCAGGAGGTCGTCCTGCGGCCCGTCCCCGAGCGACTGGGCCCGGTGCGGGCCGCCAGCCTGAGCCTCGCCGCGGGGACAGGCGCGCTGGTTGGCGGTGATCTGTACGAGGCCGTGCAGACCCCGTATGGCGTCCGGCTGATCGTGGGGGACGTGAGGGGCAAGGGGCTGACTGCCATGCGCGCGGTCGCGGTGACCCTGGGCGCGTTCCGGGTGTCCGTGCACTACGAGGACGAGCTGACGGAGGTCATGCACTGCTGCGAGGCCTCGATGCGACGGGAGGCGGCCGTGCCCGGTGCGTACTCCCAGGAAGTCCTGACGGAGGGATTCATCACCGTCCTCATGGCCCAGGTGCCGGACGAACAGGTAGTGCTCGTGGTCAACCGTGGCCATCCGCCTCCGCTGGTGCTGCACCGGGGCAGCGTTCAGGCCCTGATGCCCGACACGCCACTGCCTCCGCTGGGTCTGGAAGACCTCGTGGACGGGCTTACCGCCAAGGCCGAGAGCTTTCCGTTCGTACGCGGCGACCGTCTGCTCCTGTACACCGACGGTGTGATCGAAGCCCGCAATCGCAGCAACGACTTCTTCCCCCTGCCGGAGACCATGGAGGGGATACGGGCGAGCACCACCCCGCGGGAGTTCCTGGAGGAACTGCACCAGGCGTTGATCCGCCATACCGGAGGCCGCTTGACGGACGACGTCGCGATGATCCTCGTCGACAGGCTCGACGAGGACACCGCCGGCAGCGGATACACGTCGAGCACGGCGCGTACAGCCTCCACGCGCCCCACGTACTCGGCGGAGAGGTAGCCGAGGAGCTCTCCTTCCTCGAACCGCGGAGGGCGGACGGCGGAGGCAGGAACGACGGCGGTCTCTTGTGACCATCCACGAGTCTCAAGATCGTCAAGATGCCCGCCCGCAACCAGACCGGAGCCACGACGGTCGAGCCCCGCCAAGCGGTGCGGATCGCCGACCGGTGGCTGCGGGAGCACCGTCCCGACCTGCACGCGGCTGACCCCGAATCGTTCCCCGGCCACTACACCCTGCACGCCCTGCGGGGCGACGACACCGTCGGCATGCTTTTGGTCAACACCCGTACCGGCGCGGTCTGGTGCCACACCTGGCACGGACGCTTCATCCAGATGGAAGCCGCGGCGGCGATCGCCGGATCGGTGAGCGGAAGCGGCTCCGTACCCAGAAGGGCCCGCAGGGCAGGCAGATAGACACCGGCCACTTGGAGGCTCAGCGCGGCGCCGACGGCAACGAGTAGGAACGGGTTGGCCAGGCTTCCCGGGCGGGCCCGGGAACCGAGTGCCACGCCGAGCTGCGTCACGCCGAAGATCAAGAACATCATGGGCTGCCAGGGGCGGGCCCGTCTCCCGGGCCCAGACCCCGGCGGCAACGGTCGCAGCGGCGACGAGGGCCCCATGAAGAGGATCCGCGGCCACGGGCCGGCACCCAGCACGCTCTCCTCGCCCGCGCCCCGCGCCCGGACATGGCCGACACCGGGGTCATCGCCCCGATCGTGGAGGACGCGAGATGAGAGGCCCGACATGATCCGGTACATCCGGCGGGCCGCCGCGCTCTGCCTCGTCCTGCTCATCGCGCTGCTCGTCGACGCGGCGCGGGTGATGGTCCTGGAGGCGGACGAGCTGGACGACAGTCCGGCCAACCGCCGGATCGCCATCACGCGCTGGGGCCAGCCGCGCGGCGAGATCGTGGTGGACGGCCGTCCGGTCACCGGCTCCCGGGACAGCGGACAGTAGCTGCGCTGGGAACGCACGTACACGAAGGGGCCGTTGTACGCACCGGTGACCGGCTACGCCTCGGCGGCCGCGGCCCGGCGGTCGAAGACAGCACCGGCACCAACGCGGCCATCCCCGGCTCCCGCGTCGGCGGCAAGACGGGCACCGCCCAGCACGGCCTGGGCAACACGGGCACCCCGACGCCTGGTTCATCGCCTGGGCCCAGGCCCCGGACTCGGCCCAGCCGGCGGTCGCGGTCGCGGTGGTCGTGGAGGACGCGGACGCGAACCGCACGGACATCAGCGGGGGCGGCGACGCGGCCGATCGCGCGGGCGGTGATGGAGGAGGGGTTGCGGCTGGAGGCGGAGGGGCGGGGGCGGTGAGGCGCGCGGGTGACGCCCGCCGCTCGACAGCCTCCGGAAACGGCGGAACGCCCGGCCGAGGAAACTCGGCCGGGCGTCCCGGATGAGGTGCTACGAACTCCGCGGTCAGAGCTCGCCGCGGCGTTCGAGCTGCTTCACCGCGTTCTCGCGGATGACCTCGTTCTCGTCGTCGCGCAAGCCCTCGAGGGCCTCCCGGGCCTCCGCGCTGGGAATGGCGCCGAGAGCCCAGATCGCCTTCACCGCGAGCGCCCGGTTCTCGTCGAAGTCCAGGTGCTCGGGAACCCAGCGAGTCGCCAAGACCAGCGTCGGCACCGTCTTGGGCGAGTGGAGCTCGCCCAGCATGGACACGATGTCCTCGTGCTCCCTGTGCCATTCGGCGGGGAACAGCTCGATCAACGGTTCCAGGAACTCCTCGACCGAGGCGTCGGCGGCGCCATGGACGATCAACGCCATCTCGACGTCGTCGGCGTCCTGGCGCTCCATGGCGTCCCGGAGCAGCCGGAGCGCCAGGGCCCCACCGTCGGACTCGCCGAAGTGGGCGAGCACCTCGTCGAGCGTGCGCGTCGGACCGTCACCCAATCCGACCGCCAGGCCCATGACCAGTTCCTGCTCCTCAGGGGTCATCGCCTGACCACCTCCCATGCCGTGATGTTCTCGTTGAAGAGCTTGAGCGCCTTACCACCGCCCAGGCCGATGTTGATGTGGCGCTTGCCCTCCTTCTTGAAGAAGGCGTGGTTCTCGCGCCAATTCTCCACGTTCTTGATCCAGGGCATGTTCGGGTACTTCATCCGAACCAGATTGGAAGCGTCCCGCACCCCGATCGCCGCGAGGGCCGCCGTGGTGCCCGGCTTCACCGTGAACTTGACGGTGACACCGGTGTAGCTGTCCGAGAACCCCTGCGTCGGGGAGGTGAACGTCTCCCCGGTCGCCGACAGACCGCCACCGTCCTCCAGGATCTGGTAGTGCTCCTCGCTCATCGTCCGGTAGAAGGTTTCCCCGTCGGAGTCGCCACCATCATTGTCGGCCTTGCCGGAGCCGCCGCCGCCGCTGGAGCCACCGTTGCTGCGGGAGGAGCCGCCGGACTTGCCGCCGCCTCCGCCGCCGGAGCTCTTGCCACCGCTGGCGACGGGCTTGCGCTGCGGCATGGAGGAGGGCTTGGGCGCCGCCTTGGCCTGTGCCTGCTTCTGGGTGTGGTTACCCGTCTTGCGCTTCGCCGCGGCTGCCGCGTCGGCCTTTCTCTTGGCTGCTTCGGCGGCCTTCTTCTTGGCCCGTTGCGCGGCCTCCTTCTTGGCCTTCTCGATGGCGGCCTTCTTGGCCTTCAAGGCTGCCGCCTCGGCGGCCTTGGCCTTCGCGAGGACCTGCTCGGCGAGCTTCTTCGCCTTCTTGAACGCCTGGATCGCGTCGATCGTGCGGTCGACGGCCTTCAGAACGGACGGGATCTTGCCCAGCTTGGTCCACGGGATGGCCCCGATGATCATGCTGCCGCAGGACCACATGTCACCGCCGAAGCAGGCCATGGCATCGCTGAGGCCGATGAAGTCGCTCAGGATGCCCCAGGCCGCCCCGATGATCACCGACGTAAGCGACTTGCCCATGGTGGCCTGCGCCTGGGCGATCATCGCCGGGGACAGTCCCGCGCCCTTGAGGGCCGCGGACCGCTCGGAGGCGGTCAGGGTGATCGCGAGACCGCTCGGGTCGGAGTACGTGACCGGGTTGTTCTGCGCGTACGCGTACCCGTTGGCCTGCAGGGGGTCGTTCAGGTCGAGCTCAGGGTCGACGGACAGGAAGCGTCCGACCACCGGGTCGTAGAGACGGGCACCCAGCGGCTGGAAGCCGGAGGAGTCGTTCCGCGTCTGGCCCAGGAACCCCTTGCCGGTCTGGATGTTCTGCCCTGCCTTGTCGGCACCACGCTGGTTGCCGAAGGGGTCCTGCTTGCGCACCCGCACCGGCATGCCGGTGTAGAGGGCGACCTCCGCGTACACGCTGCCCTGGTGATCCGTGGCGAGCGCGGTGAGCGTCTCGGAGCCCGTGCCGTTGGCGTAACGCAGGATCGCGCCGTCGGGCGCCGAGTAGGTGCGCTCGCTGCGGACCAGGACGCCGCCCTGCTGGACGGTGACCTGCGCCTCGCCCAGGTTCAGCGTCGCCTGCTTGCCCTGGATGGTCAGCAGGCGGCTGCCCTCGGGGCCGTAGATGTGACGGGTGTCGTTCTGCGGCAGCCACTGCTGGGCCGTGGAAGCGGCGTCGCAGGTGGCGAGCACGATCGGCGTCGAGTTCGCGTTCGCCGCGCCCTGCACCGCGAGGCACAGGTTTCCGGAGGCGGGGTGGATCAGCTGGCCGGAAGCGTTGCGCTTCAGGTGCTGGGCGCTGGTCCCGTTGCACTTCTGCAGCTGGAGCGTGGAGCCCGCCGTGTTGGCGGCCGGCTGGAGGCACCAGTTGCCGTAGACCTTCAGGGTGCCCAGGTTCGGGTCCGTCTGCGGGGTCTGCGTCGAGCCGGGAACCGGCTCGAACTGCCAGCTCTGCGCCACCGTGCCGTTGCAGGCGTACAGCTGGATCGCCTGGCCGGCGGACGCGACCCCGGACTTCAGGTCGAGGCACTTCTGGCCGAGACCCACGTACGGGGTCTTGCCACCGGTGCCCTGGCCGGTGATCCGGTCCACCTGACCGTCGTAGGTCCAGGTCAGTTCCTGCTTGTCACCGTTCTCGACCGAGGTGATCGACCTGGTCTCACCGGTCAGCTCGTACAGACGCGTGGCCTCGGCCTTGACCTGCTGACCCGCGGGGGTCGTGTAGGTCTTCGACACCTTGGTCAGCGTGTGCGGCTGGCTGCCGTCGGCCTTGCCGTAGGCGTAGGTGCTGACGGCGTCCTTGGCGGTGTCGCCGGAGAGGTCCTTCTCGGTGAGCTTGGTGCGGTTGCCGAGCAGGTCGTACTCGTACTCCTGCCAGTAGCCGGAGCCGTCGGTGCCGGAGACGGCGTTGAGCGTGCCGTCGGTGTTCTTCGGCGTGGTGCAGCCCTGCGTCGCCGGTTCCTTGTTGGTCCAGGCGGACTTCAGCTGACCCATCGGGTCGTAGCTGAAGCACTGACGCTCCTCGATCCCGACGGACTTCTCCTGGATCGTGGTGACGTTGCCGGCCGGGTCGTAGGTGTAGGCCCGGTTCGAGACCAGGTTGCCCCCGACGAGGGTCCTGTCGGCGGTCGTGTCGTTGGGGCCGCCCTTCTCGCGGTGGACCGACTGCTCCTGGAGCTCACCGCTGCTCTCGTCGTACGTGTTCTGCGTCCACACCCGGTACGGCATCGCGCCGAGGGTGGAACGGAGCACCTGGCCGTAAGGCGAGTAGACGGTCTCGGAGCCGTACCAGTCCTTGCCGGAGATCGAGAGCGGCTTGCCGTCCTTGTTGTAGCGGACTATCAGCTTCTCACTGGCGAACTTGCCCACCGCGGGAAGGGTGGTCTCGTTCAGCATGCCGTTGTCGGAGTACACGTAGTCGTACGTGTAGTCCTTGGCGAAGCCCCACGTGTCGACGATGGACTGCGGCAGGGACAGGGTGGTCGAGGTCGGCTGGTAGTCCTTCGTGTAGCCGTTGACCTTCTGCGTGTACGCCAGCGCGTCCGTGTAGCGGGTGGCGGTGGCGGGCATGCCCTTGCCGCCCGGAGCGATGTCGTAGGTGAGGTCGGTCAGGACCTTGCCGGTGGCGCTGTTCTCACGCGTCTGGATCGGCCGCGACAACTCGTCGTAGCCGTTCCAGACCTTGACGCCACGGGCGTTGGTCGTGGTCAGCGGACGGTCGAGGGAGTCGTACTCGATCCGGGTCGTGCCCCTGTCCGGGTCGGTGGTGGTCTCCAGGCGGCCGCGCTGGTCGTACGTCCAGGTCCACGGGTGCGTCGGGTCCGCCGAGGCGGTCGCCTTCACGGGCTGGCCCTGCGTGTCGTACTCGTAGCGCGTCGACGTGAAGCCGCCGGGGGCCGCCGGGTTGAAGGTGTCCGTGCGGACGGTGCGGCCGGTCGCGTCGGTCCAGACGCGGTAGGCCGAGTCGCCCTGCGGCTGGATGACCTTCGACCAGTCCGGGCCGTACTCGTAGCGGACGGCCTTCTCCGGGACCTCCTGCGAGATGGCCTCGGTCGTGCCCGTGAGCTTGACCTTGAGGACCGGCATCTCCTCGAGCACGCGGCCGAGACCGTCGTACTTGAAACGGGTGATGTTCGGGACGGTGGTGTCCGCCTGCGGGGTGAACAGGTCGCCGCTCGGGGCGTCCTGGTTCAGGTAGGCGTTGTTGGTCTGGTAGATCTCACCGGCGCGGTTGTACAGCGTGTCGGTGATCAGACGGCCGCCGCCGTCCGCCTGCTCTTGGGACTGGCGCTCCCGGCCCAGACCGTCGTAGATCGTGACGGACTTCTCGACCCGGTCCTCGTAACCACGCGCGTACGTGGTGACGTACGGAGGCTTGCGGACCTTGCCGCCGTTGGGGTCGTTCGGGTCGGGCTCCTCCTGCGGGATCGTGTACTCGGCCTTGAAGTCCGGCACGGCGCCCGCGGCCGGGGTGCGGCCCGCGGCCCAGGCCTCGGCGAGACGGCCCAGCGGGTCGAACAGCGCCTCGCTGACGTTCCCGTTGGGGTCCGTGGTCTTGACCGTGGTGGCGCGTCCCGGCTCCAGCTCCTGGATCTGGCTGTGGCCGAGCTCGTTGGTCGTGGTGACCTTGAAGACCTGGCCCGTGGCCGGCCCGATGGGCTCGTAGCTGATCGTGGAGGACTTCGGCGTCAGCATGGTCAGCTGCTCCGGGTCGGTCGTCCGGATCACCCGGCCGATCGAGTCGAAGCCGGTGGTGCCGTTGGTCTGGAAGTCGGTGCCGGTGCCGTTCAGCGACCACGACTCGGTGGCCAGGCCACGGGTGGTGGCGATGAGCGACGTCTGGTTCGCGTCGAACGCCTGACCGTCGTAGGCCGTACGCTGAGCCCCGCTGAGGGTGGACAGGTTCGTCCAGTTGGCGTTCGCGCACGTCGTCGGCGAGACCAGGACCTGCTTCGACAGACCGGTCAGGTTCTTGTCCGTGCGGTGCAGGTACCCGAGCTTGGTGCAGGACTCGTCACCGGTCTTACCGGTGTCACCGAGGCTCTCCACCAGGGTCGGCAGACCGTACGTCGACTCGTAGGTCGTGTTGGTCTCGACCGTCCGCAGCGTGCGCGTGTCGTCACCCGCACCCGAGGACTTCGTGTACGCGATCTCCTCAGGCTCCGTGACCCGCCACGCCTTCAGCGGCTTGAGCCCGTCGCCGAGGTCGCGGCTGGCGAGCTCGGTCGCCTCGGGGATGGTGATGCTGCGGGTCAGCCAGTTGGTGTCCGCGTCCGTCGCGTTGGAGTAGGAGAGCTCCTCGGCGATGCGGCCGGCGAAGGCGTCACGGTCGTACACGGGCTGGCCGTTGTACGTGATCGTGTTGCCGTGGACGTCCTTCATGGGGACGGTGTCGCCCATGCCGCGGTAGAAGCGGGTGACGGCCTTGGTCTTCGGGCCGTCGACGCCGGGGATCTCCTCGGCGGGGCTGGTGCCCTCACCACTGTCGGCCGTGGCCTTGCGCTCGCCCGTGGTGACCGTGGTCTGCTCGAAGCCGGCGAACTGCGAGTAGGTCCGGGTGGACTTCTTCGTGAACTCGGCCTCGGCCAGCTTCCAGCCGGCGTTCTTGTAGTCGTACCCGGTCAGCGTCGAGTACGAGCCGTCGACGTTCGGCAGCTCCTCGATCGTGTCGACGACGTACTTGTTGAACCAGTCGATGTCCTCGATCTCGGCGTCCGGGTGCCAGAACACCGGGTAGCAGAGACGGGTGTTGGACTTCAGCGCGGCGGTCTCGGTCTTGCCCGGCAGGTTCGTGCTGTCCTGGCACGCGGTCTCGCGGGGCTTGTAGGTGACGATCGTCTCGCCGCCGTACTCGTTGACGACACGCGCGATGCGCAGACGCGAGAAGCCGGGTCGCGGATCCGTCGCGGCGCTGCCGCGGTAAACGCGGTTGGGCATGTCGTCGGAGTTCGACTCGAACCGCACCGCGTTCAGCTTCACCGAGGCGTCGGTGGAACCCTTGCGGGCGTAGCCGGTGCGCTGGATCGACTCCAGCCAGAGCGCGGTGTTGGCGCCGGTCTTCAGGACCGGGAAGCTCTGCTTGAGCTGGTACTCGTCGACGACCTGGCGCGCGGTGGTGTCGGTACGACGCTGCGCCGAGGTGGTGATCTTGTCCAGGCGCTTGCGGGTCCAGAACGTCGGGCCGGCGTTCCAGCACTTGCGGGTGTACGTCGAGGTGACGGCCTTGCAGTTCAGGTCGGCCGGGGTGTCGTACCAGATGCGGTACTTGCCCGGGTCCTTGTCCGTGAACTCCGCTTCCGAGCAGGTCAGACCGGCCTCGGGGTAGCAGCGCTCGGCGACGGTGAAGCCGACGCGGGCCGGGGCCGTCGCGGAGAAGATCGATTCCTTGCGCTGGCCGTAGTAGATGTGCGACAGGTAGCCGCCGCGGTGGTACTTGACCGGGCCCTTGAAGTAGAAGTTCTTCGCGTAGTAGTTCTCCTCGCGCTCCCAGAAGAGGGACATGGCGTTGCCGTGGATGTCCTCGACGTAGTCGAGGTTCCACCGCCAGGCCTGGAGGCAGGAGGAGCTCTTCCAGTTGGTGGTCCCCGCGCCCGCGTAGCAGGGCTCCCCCGAGTGGTTGCCGTACACCGGCACCGAGAGGACGGAGTCGGTGTACGGGTCGTCGGCGGCGGTGCCGTTGTCCGACCAGCCCGGGAGCTTGTTCAGACCGAAGTGGTAGCGGGTGCCGTCCCTGGTCGTGACGACCCAGTACTCGCCGTCCGCGTCCTTCAGTACGCCCGAACGCGGGTCCTTGGACGTGTCCTTGAGCCGCTCGATCTTCGAGCCGTCACCGTTGGCGGTGAACCACTGACCGACGGGCTTCCCGTCGGTGCCGAGCGGGCCCTTGTCCTTGTCCCAGACCAGCTCGGTGGTCATGCCGCCCAGTGAGAGGGTGGCGTTCTCCGAGCCCCAGCACAGGTCGGCGGTCTTGTGGTCGGTGTTGTTCGCCCCGGCCCGCTTGGAGTCCTGACGGCAGTTGTTGTACGACCGGGTGATCGAGCCCGCGTTGTAGTCCCAGCCGTCGCCGATCCAGGAGGCCTGGTTGTTCGACGCCGAGGTGCGGCCGTCGACCGTCTGCGAGTTGTACGACAGGGCGACCTTCGGCATCAGACCGCCGGCGGTCTCCGGGACCTGCACCTGGTACGAGTAGGTGAAGGCACCGTTCGACGAACCCGCCGCCCAGGAGCCGGAGGACAGCAGCGGCGAGGCGGTGAAGTCACCGGACGCCGAGGAGCCGGTGTCCATCGCGCCGACGACCTGGCGGCCCGAGGCGCCCACGTTCGACGAGAAGGCGGCCTTGCGCGCGGAGGCGCCCGAGGCCGTCGACGGGGCGTCCTCGTCCGGCAGCAGGTTCGCGACCGGAACCGTGCCGGAGAGGATCTGGCGGGTCGCGGCGTTCTTGGTCTTGCCGGACGTCGCCTTCAGCTTGGTCTTGGCCG